>NZ_JBHTFL010000003.1:0-726566 GCF_042666175.1 Nocardioides sp. GCM10028917 | reverse complement strand
TCCTCGACGTCGTCGCCCCCGAGGTCGCCGAGGCCGCCGAAGCCGCCCGCCTGGCCGACCTCGAAGCCCACGCCGAGCAGCAGACCCGCCTGACGATGCGTCGCCTCGGTGACGGCACCACCCGGATCTCCTCCCGGGTCCCGGACGCCGCCGCGACCCGGTTCGCGACCTACCTCGAAGCGTTCACCAACCCCCGCGTCGAGCGCGAGCAGCACGCCCCGTCGACTCCCCACCCCGGGCCCACGCCGGGTGACCCGGTGGCGCGGCTGGCCTACCCGAAGCGGATGGGCCACGCGTTCGTCCAGCTCCTCGAGTCCCTCAACCCGACCCGCCTCCCGATCCACGGCGGGGACGCCACCACGCTCGTGGTGACCGTCTCCCATGACGCGCTGAAGGCGGACCTTGCCACCGCCGACCTCCTGGGCGCCGGCCTCGTCCCCGGCGACGACCTCACCGGTGACCGCATCACCGCCGCCCAGGCCCGACGCCTGGCCTGCACCGCGAAGATCCTGCCCGTCGTCCTCGGCGGAGACAGTCTCCCCCTCGACCTCGGCCGGACCAGACGCCTCTTCACCCCGACCCAACGCAAGGCCCTTCTCGTCCGTGACCGGACCTGTCGTGCCGAGGGCTGCGACATCCCAGCCACCTGGTGCGAGGCCCACCACCTCGACCCCTGGCACACCGGCGGCCGCACCGACCTCGCCAACGCGATCCTGCTCTGCAGCCACCACCACCACCGGATCCACGACACCGGCTACCGCACCGACCGACTCCCCAACGGCGACCACCGCTTCCACCGACGCAGATAGGCGGGGGAGTGACCGCAGCGGAGCCGCGTTCCGCCGGACCTTGCTCGAGCGCACGCAACGCCAGCCTTCGTGGTGCTATCCGGACCTTGACAACGCACTTGCATTTTACAAGTATGAACGGCATGAGCCTCTTCATCACCTGCCCGGTCGAGAGCGTCGAACGCGCGACCGCCTTCTACACCGCGCTGGGTTGGACCCTCAACCCTGAGATGTCCGACCACAACGTGTCGTGCTTCGCGATCGCTCCCGAGCAGTACGTCATGCTCGGCAGCCGCGAGATGTACGCAGGCGTGGGCGGCGTCGACGAGCTGGTCGGCGGCCCCGACACGCCTTCGAAGGTCACGGTCTCCTTCGACCTCGACAGTCGTGAGGCAGTCGACGCGATCGCCGAGCGGGCCGAGGTCGCCGGCGGGCGGATCGGTGACACCGACGACTACCCCTTCATGTACCAACGCCAGTTCGACGACCCCGACGGCTACCACTACTCGCCGTTCTGGATGAAGCCGGACGCCGATCCGGCCACGTGAGCGACCTCGCCGCGGCTCTTGACGTCCTCGGAGCGCGATGGGCACTGCTCATCGTGGAGCGGCTGCTCGACGGACCGCAGCGCTACGGCGATCTGCAGCGCGACCTCGGAGCTCCGACGAACATGCTCGCCACCCGACTGCGTGAGCTCGAAGCGGCCGGCGTACTCACCCGTCTGCCCCTGCGGCACAACACCCGGGCGTACGCGTTGACTGATCGCGGACTTGCCCTGCACGAGGCGATCGAAGCGCTCGGACGCTGGGGCGCCGAGCAGGCGTAGTCACGGTCAGCATTTCGCAGGCGTTTCCTCCAGGCACACCTCGCCCGAAGTGGGTGACCTGTGTCAGTTCCGTGTGACGGCTATCAGGCGTGGGTCAGCAAACTGCAGCGAACTGGTCCGCGATCTGCCGATAATCCCGGCATGGGGGAGCACGCATGTCCGAGCGACGGAGATCCTGACGGCTGGGCTTGGGGCATCGCGTTGGCACCGCTGCTACTGGTCCCGGCGCTCGTTGCGTTCTTCGTCACTGATGCGCGGCCGCTCGTGCCGTTGACGCTCGTCGTCGCTCTCGGGGTCGTGGCGGGCTCGACACTGGCGACCATGCGGGATGTACGGCGCCTGCGACTGGCAGGGATCCGCATGGTCGGGCTGTTCACCCCAGCCGTGCTGCTCTTCTATCCGATCGGGGCGATCGCCTACTTGGTCTACCGCACCCGCAAGGCTGGCCGCCGTACGGCCATCCCCTGGACGTGGATCCTGAGCGTCGGGGTGGTCGTCCTCCATCCGGCTCTCATTCCCGCCTGAGACAGGTCGACGGTGGACACGTCGACGCGATCATGCCGTGAGCGGAGCGACGACCAGGGCTGCGGGACGAGAGGCGGACGCGGCATCACATCTGCAGCCGGGGGTCGTCGCTCGGGTCGTCGTACGGTGGCGGACAGCCGTACTCGACGGCGTCGGGATCCAGCTCGAAGTGCCACGGTTCGTTGTCGTACACCTGGCACAGGCCGTAGTCCGGGCCGTGCTGCGCGAGCCAGTCGACGGCACTGCTCGGCCCGAGGTCGACGGCCGCGCCCGCCTCGTGCACGGACGTGCCGGGTCGCGCGACCCACGCCGCGGCCGCGGCCTCCGAGCCGCGCTCGGCGACTGCCTCCTCGAACAGCAACGCCTGGTACGTCTTCGAGCGCCACCCACTGTTGACGACGATCGCGACGCCTTGGGCGGACGCGTCCGCGGTGGCGGCGCGGAGCTGCTCGAGGAGCCGACGGTCGACACGGATCACCCCGGGGTGGTCGTCGTACACCGTCGTACCGGCCGGCAGCATGCCGTCCGCGAGACCGCGCGAGGCACCGGGCGGCGGCTGCGGCGGACCTTCGGGGACGGGTGCCGCCAGCGCGACGGGCGACGAAGGGGCGTGGGTCGTGGCGCAACCGAGCGCGAGCATCGCGACCAGGACGAGCACGGAGAGAAGATGTCGTGACATGCGATCAGTGAAGGGACCGCGACGTTGCCGGAGCGTATGCAATTTTCGATACGCCGACGACACACGACGCTCTCTACCATCGGGGCATGCGCGTGCTGATCGTCGAGGACGAGCCCCTGATGGCGGGCGCCATTCGCGACGGCCTGCGGCTCGAGGCGATCGCGGCCGATGTCGCCGGTGACGGCGATTCCGCACTCGAGCTGCTCACGGTGAACTCCTACGACATCGCCGTCCTCGACCGCGACATCCCGGGGCCCTCCGGCGACGAGGTCGCCGCGAAGATCGTCGCGTCCGGCTCGGGCCTGCCGATCCTCATGCTGACGGCCGCCGACCGGCTCGACGACAAGGCGTCCGGCTTCGAGCTCGGCGCCGACGACTACCTCACCAAGCCGTTCGAGCTGCAGGAGCTGGTCCTCCGACTGCGCGCCCTGGACCGCAGGCGCGGGCACCACCGGCCACCGGTGCGTGAGCTCGCCGGGCTGCGCGTCGATCCGTTCCGGCGCGAGGTGCACCGCAACGGGCGCTACGTCGCCCTCACCCGCAAGCAGTTCGCCGTGCTCGAGGTCCTGGTCGCAGCGGAGGGCGGGGTGGTGAGCGCCGAGGAACTGCTCGAGCGGGCCTGGGACGAGCACGCCGACCCGTTCACCAACGCCGTACGCATCACAGTGTCGGCGCTGCGCAAACGCCTCGGCGAGCCCTGGGTGATCGCCACCGTGCCCGGGGCGGGTTACCGCATCGACGTCTCGGACGCCGACCGTCGTGGCTAGGCCACCGGGCCCCAGCGTCCGGCTGCAGCTGACCCTCAGCTACGCGGGCTTCGTGCTCGTCGCAGGCGCTGGTCTGCTGGCCGTGGTGTGGGTCTTCCTGCTGCGCTACGTGCCCGACGAGGCCGGGTCCACGAGTGGACTCGGCGCACCGGACGGCGCGTTCGGCAGCACGTTCATGCCGGGTCGCTCCGACCTCTGGGACGCCTTCGCACCCAAGGCCGCACTGATGATGCTCCTGCTGCTCCTCGTCGGGCTGGCCGGCGGCTGGGTCCTCGCTGGCAGGATGCTCGCGCCGCTCGACCGCATCACCGCGGCGACGCGCGCCGCCGGCAGCGGCGCGCTCGACCACCGCATCCGGCTGCCCGGCCGCGACGACGAGTTCCGCGAGCTGGCCGACGCCTTCGACGCCATGCTCGAGCGGCTCGAGCGCCACGTCGCCGAGCAGCAGCGTTTCGCGGCCAACGCCTCGCACGAGCTGCGGACGCCGCTCGCGATCACCCAGACCTTGCTCGACGTGGCCGCGAAGGACCCCGACCCGGACGTCGACCTGCTCGTCGAGCGGTTGCGCACCGTCAACACGCGGGCCATCGACCTCACCGAAGCGCTGCTGGTGTTGAGCAGGGCGGACAAGCGCAGCTTCGAGCGTGAGCCCGTCGACCTGTCGCTCCTCGCGGAGGAGGCGGCCGAGGTGCTGCTCCCGCTCGCCGAGCAGCGCGGCGTCACGATCACGACCGCGGGCGAGGCGGCCGCGACGTCGGCCTCACGTGCGCTCCTGCTCCAGCTGACCACGAACCTGCTGCACAACGCGATCGTGCACAACGTGCCGTCCGACGGCGGCGCTTGGGTCACGACCCGGACCACCTCGTCCGGGGTCGCCCTCGTCGTCGAGAACACCGGCGACCACCTCGATCGGCTCTTCGTCGCGGCGCTGGCCGAGCCGTTCCAACGCGGCACCGGACGGCTGCACGACGACCACGGTGGCGTCGGCCTCGGCCTCGCGATCGTCGAGCGGATCGCCGCGGCGCACGACGGGACGCTCTCGCTCGACCCGCGCGCGGGCGGAGGGTTGGTCGCGACCGTGAGCCTGCCGCGACGCTGACCGGTCGCGACGCCTGAGACGCTGCGCGTCCCAAGTTCGCGGACCACCCGGGCGAGAATCCGCGCTGAGAGGAGCAATGCTCGCGTGCCCCCGCGGTTGCGGGCGAAACCACGTCTGATCTGGGGTCTCCGTGGGGTGCACTGTCTTCGCGTCGTTCTCACAGTGGGAGGTGAACGACCAACCCTCCAGCACCCGTTCTGAGTCCGTCGGGGCGAGCCGCTTTCGCTGTCCTGGTAGTCGGACCTGGAGTTCTGCGATGACCGCTCGGGTGGTTTCTGAGCTCCCTGTCATGCCGAAGGCCGGCGATCCGGGGCGCCGGACGGACGCACTCATCGCGGCATGAGCGGATGTTGGACTCGGCGAAGGACCAGAGCCAGACCAGATGAGTCAGTGCGGTGATCGTGGTGCACCAGGTACGTCATGAGGACCACACTGCTGGCTGAGGCGCTCGCATCGCGGCAGCTCCGGGCGAGCGTAGCCGCCCTCAACGCGGCAGATGCGTATCTCTAGCGACGCTGGCCGGGACGCCGAGCCAGAACGAGGTGCGTCAGGTACCCCAAGCCAGTCGCCGCCAGTCCAACGACGAAGTTCCACTCGTCGTTGTAGTTCACAGCCGAGGCCACAGTGACTCCTCCTACAACCAGCGACAACGGCACAGCCGCCCACCGCGCCATGCGGCCCGCTCGGACGGCCGGGTCCAACGACCACCAGTCTTCGGTGGCTCCAGCAGGCGTGCGTGCCGATGGTGCGTGCGCCGGACCGTGAGCCGTCGACCTTCGGACGTAACAGTCTCCATGGACGAAGGCTGACACAACACCAGACTGCCAGTGCCGCATTCAGGGGTATGTCGGGGCGCCCGCTCATCGGCAGATGCCCAAGCTCATCGCGGCGATCCGGAAGTCCGCCTACGTCCACCCATGCTCGCGTACGTGAGGCGATCTCACTCCTAGCCAGACTCGTATGCGCCCCGACCCATGTGTTGGTAGGAGGCGGGTCATCGCGTCGAAGTACGAGTCGTCTTCGACCGTCCACACGCGCTGAGCAAAGGACGACAGCAGCGCACGAGTCTGTTGGGCGCCGCGCGGGCGAGCCCCGCGAACTAGCCGAGGCCTGACCGCGCGTAGCGATCCAGAGCCTTCACCCACTCCCGCGCGATCAGGCGCTTGAGGGGGAAGCGCCCGATGAGGGACAACATGACCTTGTCCCTTGTTCGGGTGGCGCCGGTGTACGTCCAGTCGGCGTGCACCAGGGTCCGATCGCCGTTGGAAGGGACGGTCCGCACGAATCCGGCACCGGATCCGCCCCAGCTGCACTCCTCCACCGTCCACTTGATCACGTCAGGTTCGGACCAGTCGTAGCGGCAGACGACCCAGAACGGCGAACCGCTGGTGCTCTCACGGGCCACTGCCCACGTGTCTCCGAGTGCTCGCAACTCGTACGTTTCCCGGTCCAACGTCTTGCTCCAGATCTCAAGACGACGATCGGTGAAGTCCGTCAGGGCATCGCGAACCTGCTCAGGAGAAGCGCGGGTCGTGACGTCGAATCGCACGCGACTAGTTGAGCACCGACGCCTGGGTGCGTCCAGCGCCGGTGAGACCCTGCACAGTTGTCTGCGCCGGCGACGCTCTTGCCCGTTGTGCACGTGGCCAGCCAGGCGCCGCCTGGCACGTGAGCGATCTCGAAGCTGTTGGGCGGCAGCCATCTGCCTGGCGCCGCGGGATGGAACGTCGCAAGCTGCGTCACAAGTTGGGGCAGACGACGTCTCCTAGTTGAGGACACCGCGGGGTGAACAGACGGGTAGGGACTGTGCAGATCATCGAAGCGACCCGGCACGAGACCGACAGCGTCTTCGACGCCGGCTTCTGGCTGGACTGCGAGCGCGAGGCCGCTCTTGTCCTCCAGGCCATCACCGGCGACGACGGCGAGTAGTGCGGTTGTCCCGCAGTCGCGCCACCACAGTTGGTCGGGACGCGCGGCCGCGGCGAGCGACGGGGGTGCTGGCGGACGTGGAGAATGAGTGACGAGCGAGTCGCCTGACTGGTTGCCGCTACTGCGCATGCACACCGAGCGATTCGGTGACGTTGCTCGGGATGCCGAACTCGACGCACCGGTGCCTTCTTGCCCGAATTGGTCACTGCGAGACCTTGTGGTGCACCTGGGCGGTGTCCATCAGTGGGCGACTCACGCGGTGGTCGAAGGCAACCCCAACCTCCGACCGGAACCGCCCGCCGACGAAGGGCGCTCAGGGTTGACAGCGTGGTACCGCCGACACGCCTCGCACCTGGTCGAGGTGCTGACCACGACCGCGACGGACGCGCCCGCGTGGACCCTCGACGACCGAGACCACACCGCGCAGTTCTGGATGAGGCGCCAGGTTCACGAGACCGTGATGCATGCGTGGGACGCCGAGAATGCGCTCGGCCAACCTCGACCGATGGACCCCTCCCTGGCTTGGGATGGAGTCCTCGAAGTCAGGGACGTGATCTACCCGCGGCAAGTGAGACTCGGGCGCGTTCAGCCCCTGTCACGTGCCGTCCGCGTGGTTGGTTCGGACGTCTCCGGCGACGCCGTCATTGGCGGCGACGGCGACGGCGACGGCGAGTCGATTGTGCTTCGAGACAAGGCGGAGACGCTTCTGAGGTTGCTGTGGCATCGTGCGGATCCCCACGTCCACGTATCTGACCTACAAGCGCGCGGGCTCTTGTCAGGTGCCTTGACCCCGTAGCCCTCGCCGTACGCACATCCGCAGAGCCGGTCGAGCGGATCTGCAGGGATGCGGTCACTAGGCTCATCGCGTGACCTCACTACGTGTTGCGGACGACGAGGCGTGGTGGACGGCCCTCGGTGTGGTGCCAGCCGCCGAGGCACGTTCGGGGGAGGAGCTCGTCCGTGAGCTGATCTACCCCGTCACGGACAGTGAGGCCGTCCATGTGACGTGGGACGTCACCGACAGCAGTGTGCGTGTGCGACACCGCCGAGCCGAAGCCACTGTGACGGACCTCTTCCGCGAGATGGCGACCCTGGTCACTGTTGCTGGCACCGCGGCCATGGCAGAGATCTTGATCGAGTACGGCTCCCCGGCGTACTCAGGGCGATTGCGCGTGCGGGTGTTCCCCGAGGTGCACGTCGAGGACACCCTCGTGCGGTCCTAGCAGACGTCCAGGCCTGGGCGATGCCCGCAGAGCTGCCGAAGAGAGCGAGCCAGTCTGTGAAGGCTCAGCGTTCGCAGCGGCGCTCTCGCTCGGCGACACACCCATCCCGTCCCGAGCCTCCGTCGGCGTGGTCACGCCCACGGTTGCCGAGGAGGACGTCTCGTCCCGAGTCGCCGCGCAACATGTCCCGCCCCTGGTTGCCGCGAAGCACGTCCGAACCCCCACCTGCGGACAGCTCGTCATGGCCCCTGCCACCGAGCAGCACATCGGCCAAGAAGCCACCCCGCAGCTTGTCGCTGCCGGCGTTCCCGATCAGTCGGTAACGTCCTGCGGCCTTCGGCCCCCCGACAGCATCGAAGGGCCCGATCATCTCGTCGTCACCCGACCCGCCACGCATCGTCGTCTCGCTGGTCTCACTCAGACATTCGAAGCTCGGCGCGTCCTCGCCCACGTATCCGTCGAGGTAGTCGTCACCGCCCTTCCCGACGATGGTCACATGGCATCCCGAGGCCCGCAGCATGTTGTCCTCGGCGTTGCCACGGACGATCGCGAGGGGAGCAACGACGCTCACGATGCTGAAGCCAGCGATGTCAGCCGCCTTCACCCCGGCCACCGCCAGGTGTCCGGCCAGGTCGATCTCCACGCCTTGGTCGGCGCTCCACACCGTGATGATCGAACCCTGCACGGTCGTGTCAGCACCCGCCCAGGCCGTGCTGGCGTACGTGCCGAGGGGGGCCGTCACAGGACCGGACACATCAAGTTGGACCTGGTCTGCGCTCACCACGTCGTCATCGACACCGTGCGCGTCCACCTCGTCGTGGGCGGAGCTGCCGATGTAGTGGTCGAGCCCGTTGCCCAGGTTGGCCTTGGTCAATGACGTCGACGACGCAGCTCGACGTGAGGCGTCGACGACGTCATCGCCCTCACCAGCGAGCACATAGATCCCGCCAAGGACGTCGGACGACACGCAGATCAGGTCGTCGCCCGCTCCTGCGTACGTGGTTGCTGAGGCTCCGGTGACGATGACGTCGTCACCCTCGGTCCCCTGGATGGGCGGGCCGGTTCCGACGATCGTCGCGGGTCGACCCTGGCAGGTCTCGGCAGCCGCCGAAGCGGCCGCTGATGGTGCGCTCAGCAGCACCCCGGTGACGATCGCGGTGACAGCAGCTGTGGTCGAGCGTCGAAGCATGGCCATCTCCTCGTGGGCTGAACTACCGGGTGCCGACATGAGCGACGATACGAAGTGAGCTCGTCGTCCGTCATGTAGTGGGATGCGCCCGGGTCGCCAGTAGTTGCAGGCTGCCCGGCCAACGGACGCGCGACGACGAGGACCGCGCGCAGTCGTCTCGGTCGACGACCAGCCTGCGACGCTCGTCCGATCATCGGTCTGCGCCGGCTGCGAGTGCCGCCACCCAGAGTTCCTCCGCCGGCCACGCTGCCGCCCACTGTGGGGACACGATCTCGTAGAAGGGGTGGTCGAGGCCGTCGGCCGGCGCGTACAGCTCGTGCATCGCCTCCACGACAAAGCCGGACCGGCGCAGCTGCCGGATCCACTCGCCATGTGAAGGATGGAACTCGAATCCGCCGCCCGGCCACTGAACGCGGTGGACCTCGCGCTGCCCGCGCAGCAGCCGATCCTGCGCCACGCCGCCCTCAGCCGGGACGCACAGCGTCGACAGGTTGCTGTTGGTGAGGAAGGCCAAGCGGCCGCCGGGGCGCAGCAGCCGGGCGGCCTCGGGCAGCCAGCGCTCCGGGTCGCACCAGGCCGCCGCGCCGTGCTCGCTGACGATGAGGTCGAACTGCCCGCTGGCCAGCGGGACCCGCTCCGCGTCCCCCTGCACCAGCGGGAAGCCTGTACCGAGCCGCGCCTGGAGCTGTCGTGCCGTGCCGAGCTGCTCACCGGAGAAGTCCACCGCAACCGGCCGCGCACCTGAGCGTGCGAGCCACGCCGAGACGTAACCGGTCCCGCAGGCAAGGTCGAGCACGTCCAGGCCTCGGACGTCACCGAGGACACCCAGCTGGGACTCGGGGACGGAGAACAGCCCCCACGTCATCTCCGGCCGGCGCCACATGCCCTCGGCCGCGGCGTCGGTGTAGCGCTCGTTCACGATTGCCCAGAGCCTCCGGTTCAGGGCGATCTCTGCGGCTCTGTCCTCCGGCACCGGGACAGTCTCTCAACAACCGCACGGCCGGCGGGCGCTGCCGGTGCACCGGCTCGTCGCCGTGAATTCCTTGGCCCGGACGTCCTGTCCGCGTGGACCGGGGGCCGACAGCGGTCAGCCGACCTCGATGTGTCCGCGATACACGTAGGTAACCGTGTCGCCGATGATGTCCTTGAAGTCGAGCCGTCCGGTCGCTCCCTCGAAGCCGCCGGTCCCGGAGCCTGCAGCGATCGGGTGCTGGCACCGTCCGTGGATCTCGACGGTGAAGTCAGCCTCGTACTTGCCCTGGAACCGGTAGTTGGTGGTGAAGGTCCCCGTCGCGCCGCCGTTCAGCGACCCGACGAACATCTCATGACCGCTCTCGATCCAGCCCCCGGACGGCGTGAACTTGGTGTCCACCACCCCGGTGTACAGGCAGCCCTCCAGCGACCCGGTCAGCCGCAGCCCCGGATAGCTGGTGAAACCTGCGGGCGGCGAGTCGCACACGGTCGTGTCGTAGCCCGCGTCACCACCGATCTGCGTCGTCCCGGCCGCACTCGCCGGGGCCATCAGTCCTGTCCCCAGCAGCCCGCCCATCAGCATGCCGAACATCGCGAGTCGTCGAATCGTCGTGCGCATGATTCCTCCATCAGCCGGGGGCATCTGGAGCGACGCGGGTTCGCCGTACCTGACCGAGCGACCTCCTTGGCACTCTGCCGGACAACCCGGCCATTGCCCATCAGGGCTAGTCCGCGCGTAAAAGCGTCGTCCAATGAGGAGTCCGTGTCCGCGGCCCGTCCGCTGGGCATCGTCTGTCGGCTCCATGCTCACCAAGAGAAGTTGTAGCGCCTCGTTGCTCGGCTCTCGCTCCGCGTACTGCCAGACAGAGCGATAGGCGGCCTCGTAGCCTCCGCGACGGTGAGTTGGCGCTCCACAGCACTCATGCGCTCACCGTAGATGCGCGCATTCGAGGCGCGTACACCGGCATGAGCTCACTCGTCCCTTCAGATCCGGATGTCGTCAACAATCTCCTGAACCACGACACCTAGGGTGGTCAGATGCAACGGGGGTCCATCTGTCCGAGCCCGGATGAGGCGCGGGCGAGCGTCGCAGGCGCCTTGGTTCAGAGGCTTCAGGTGTGCGCGTGAGGGTGTTCCGCGGCGCTGGTGACACGTCCGTCCTCGACTGGACCCAGCCGGTGCTTCCGCCGCTGCCCGATGGAGAGGCGCAACATGTTCGGGGGTGGGAGGTCTACGGCGCGAAGGCCAAGCACCCGCCGCAGACGGCGCCCGGCTACCTGGCCGCGCAGCGGCTCGGCCTGCTGCCACCCCCTGCACCGGCGACTCCGCCAGAGCGGCTGCCCGGCCTGCCCGCCCACGCGATGCTGCTCACGGGCATCGGCCTGTTCTTCGGCACCATCCTGTTGGTGCTCGTGCTCCCGGACAACACGCCGGGGCCTTTGTACGCGGCCATGGTGGCGGTCGGTAGCGCTGGCGCGTTCTGGATGATGTGGCGCCTCGGGGCCCGCGAGCGTGAGGAGTTCGAGGCGGGGTACACCTCGCGTTCCGCCTTCCTGGGTCTGTGGCGGCTGGGCCGTGGCGGTGCTGTGCTGCGCGAGCCCGACCGTGACGTCCCACCGCCCGGGTTCTACCCCTCGCCGTACCAGCCCGGGTTGCTCCAGCGCTGGGACGGCCCCGGCTGGCACCCGTTCACGCAGAAGTGGCGGCGCCGGCCGTACAACTGGCTCCGCTGGCCTGAGCGCCCGTACCTCGACGGCGTACCCAACCATCCGAACCATTCTCGCGCCGGCGACGCGTAGGCAGACACCTCAAGCTGCGCGACATCGCCGCCGAGCTCGTGCAGAACGCTGACGAGCGCTTCACGACGCCACCCCTCAGCGCTGACTGTCTGACCACCCATCCGTTCACCGGCATCACCCGGTGCGCGGGTCACGCCAGATCCGGACCTCTGCAATCAGGTCTCACGAGTGGTGGGTCCAGTGCCTTGCGATCTCCGGCTGCGGGCGGTGATCCGGTCAGCGAGCACCGATGCACCCTCCCCGGTGAGCTGGTCCAGCGCGTCCGGACGACCGGCGACCGCCATCAGGAGGGCCTCGCCAGGGCCGCTGACCTCTGGTCCGTCTCCGCGGGACCAGGAGAGGTCTGTGGCGGTGAGGCGCAGGCCCTTGGAGTTGCGCTTCGAGGGGAGGGTGGGGGCGCCGAGGGAGAAGTCGAGGACCGGGACGAGGCGGTGCTCGGGTATCTCGCGAGCGAGCCCCAGGGGTCGGCGGATGTCTTGTTGGTGGATGGTCCCGTCGGTCAGGGCGATCCCGCCCTTGAAGCCGGAGGTGAGGCCGCGTGGCCGTTGGTGCCGTTCGACGAGGTCGATGATGTCGGCGGCGGTGAGGTCGCGGTACCGGGTCAGTGCGACGTCGTTGACGGTCCGGACGCGCAGTCCGCCGCGCAGGAACGTCGCGACGATCCCGGGTGTGCTGAGCTCGTCGTAGCTGACGATGTGGACTGCCACGTCGCGCACCGTCCAGTCAGGACAGAGCGAGCGCGTCTCCCATTGGGTGGGGCTGAGCGTACGGAGGAGGGCTGCAAGGTCGGCACGTTCTTCCTCGGCCAGCCTCATCAGGTCCACCTCGGTCATGGAGTGCCTCCCGGGGTCTCGGCCAGTGCGGTGTAGCGGTCGAGGTAGGTCGGCCAGCCATCGGGGGCGTCCAGTCCGGCGCGGAGGGACTCCCAGCCGTCGCCGTGTCGGTCGATGTGGCGGTGCACCAGTGTCACGCGCGTTCGCTGGTCTGGTTCGGGAGTGAAGGTGACGTCGACTTCGCTGGTGCGGGCGGGGTCTGAGGTGACGTGCCAGTCCGGTCCGATGTTCCAGGTGAACACCAGCCGGTCGGGCGGGTCGAAGGCCACGACTCGGCCCCACTGGCACGTGGTGCCGTCGACGCCTCGGTCGTAGATCGCACCGCCGGCGCGTTGCTCCATGACGGTCTGCTCGATGGGGACGGCGAGCATGTTGTGCTCGCGTGGCTTGAAGCGGTCGAGCTCGGTGAAGAGCGCGAACGCCTGCGCTTGGGGTACGTCGATCACTCGTTCGTGACGGACCGAGCCGTCGCTCTCCACTGTCATCCGATCTCCCTCTCAGGCTCTGGTGCCGCCGCCGACGCGCCCAGGTTGTCGAGTGCCCCGGACCAGAACTCGTCCAGCTGCCCGCGGTACCGCGCCAGGCGTTGGGCGTCGAGGCTGTAGACGCGGTGCCTGCCCCGGGCAGCGTCCCGGACGACGCCAGCGTCCTTGAGCACCTTGAGGTGCTGACTCACCGCCGGACGGCTGATCGGCATGACGTCGGCCAGGTCGGCCACAGTGCACGGCGCCAGGGAGAGGCGCTCGATGATCGAGCGGCGGCTGGGGTCAGCGAGGAGGGACCACGCATCCGACTGGTGAGCCATCATGAACGCGTAAGTTACCACTTACCGATCCCGATCGACAGGACGTGCGCCTGTCTGATGGCGATGCCACCCCGGCTGCCGCCCTGTCGGGAACCTTGACACCTCCCGCCGCCTCGCTAGGTTGGATCGAGCCGGCGAGGACGTCCTCGCCAGCGCTGGAGAGGCGAAACCCATGCGCCGAATTGTTGTCCTGGCCGTGCTGCTGCCCCTGCTGATGCTGGTCCAGGCCGGGCAGGCAACGGCCGCGACGTCCTGCCACCAGATCAATGCGACGGGCGCTGGACAGGGGGCTGCTCCGCGGCCGGGCGACCCGCCGGGCCTGATCCGGACCGTCGCCCAGATCCGTGGGGGAGGACTGCTGCAAGGGACGACGGAAGCTGCCTTCCAGGTGACCGGCCCCACGCCGACCGGGATCGCGTTCGCCGGCGACATCACGTTCACCACGAATCGCGGGACGCTCTCGGTCGACCTCGACGGCACGCTCGACCTGACGACCGGCGAGTTCCGGGCCTCGGGCGACGTGAGTGGGGCGACCGGCAAGCTCGACGGGGCGACCGGCGCGCTCACCCTTGTGGGAGTGCAGGACCTGCAGGACCCAGCCGGCAGCTTCGTGGAGACGGTGTCCGGCGAGGTCTGCCTCGACCTGGGCGGGAACGGCAGGAAGTAGCCCGAGGCGCCGGGTCGGCCGATGACGGTCGCTGCACGGGGGCCTCGTCAAGCGCCCAGGTGCTCGGCGAGGAATGCGACTGCGGACTCGAGGGCGGGAGATGGGTCCGCGCCCACGAAGCAGTGGCCGCCTTCCGGGACGAGCTCGAGGCGCACAGGTGCGCCGACACGTTCCAGGGCGGCGGCCAGACGTTCACTGTGCCCGGGTGGTACGACGGTGTCCTCCGCGCCGTGCAGGAGCAGCATCGGCGGTGCGTCGCCGTGCGCGTGGTGGATCGGGGACGCGGCACGGGCGGCACCAGCCACCTCAGTCGCTCGTCGTCCCAGCAGGAGGTCTTCCGGGTACGGCCCCGCCCAGGGCTCATCCCCGGTCCCGTCGGGACCATCGGGACCGAACGCGAGGAGATCGGTGACGGGGTACATCGGCACCGCGGCCGCGACGGCGCTGCTCGGGCCCACGACGCTGCGGTCGGTCGGAGCAACCGGGCTGTGGCCGGTGAGCGCGACCAGGGCCGCGAGGTGCCCTCCGGCGGACTCACCGGAGACGCCGATGCGGTCGGCGTCGATACGGAGTGGGCCGGCATTCGCACGGAGGAAGCGGAGCGCGGCCTGGGCGTCTGCGAGCTGCGCGGGATGGTGCGCCTCGCCCGACAGGCGGTAGTCGATGGTCGCCACCGCCATCCCCGACGAGACCAACAGCCGGAACCACTGGTCGTCGTGTCCCCAGTTCCCCGGTGGGAATCGTCGATCACCCTCCCGCCACGCGCCTCCGTGGATCCAGACGACGCACGGCACCGGTGCGCCACCTTCGCGGGGCAGGTGCACGTCCATGAGGAGCGGGCGGAAGCCGGTCGGACGGGCGTAGGTGACGCCGTCGAGCACCATTCGCTCGTCCGCCGCGCGCGGAACCGGTAGGTCTGGCAGCTCGGGGACGATCGCCGGAACAGGAGCGAGGGGCGCCGCTGCTCCAGAAGGCGTTGGCTCCATCTGCTGCACCCCTTCACTGCCGTTGACCGCCGTCCGAGAGCATGCCCACCTGGTCGTCGACGATCAACCCTCCCACCCCACGCATCGAACCGCTCCACCCATGGGTCGTGCTCGAGGCTCGGCGCCGGCACGCTCGTGCTGGAGCGCAAGCGGTGGCAGACTGTGGTCCCTCGACATCCTGGGGGTCCCCATGCCAGTCAACCTGACGCCTCGTGGCGCACCGCGGCCGTCGAGGCGAGCGAGATGACCTACCTCGTCGTCGTTCTCGTCGTCCTGGGGATCGGCCTGGTCATCGAGAACGCTCTTCGCGGCCCCGTGAAGGCGACCAGGACCGGCAGTCAGGCCGCCGGCGGAGGGGCCGGCGGAGACGGCGGCGGCGGATAGCGCTGCAGGCCTAGGCTCCCGGCATGGGAATCGTCCACCACACGGCCAGCCTGTCGCCCACCAAGCAGGAGCTCGTCGAGGCGTGGCTCCCGAGCCGCTCGTGGGCCGAGGGGCGGCAGGTCGCCGGCAAGGTCGCGGAGTACCGCTTCGACGACCCCGGTGGCGAGGTGGGCGTCGAGACGATCCTCTGGCGCACTGACGACGGCACCGTCCTCCAGACGCCGCTCACCTACCGGTCCGCGCCCCTCGACGGTGCCGAGGCATACCTCGTCGGCACCACGGACCACTCGGTGCTCGGCCAGCGCTGGGTGTACGACGGGTGCGGCGACCCGGTGTGGGCCGCCACGCTGGTCGACACGATCTCGACAGGTGGCCGGCAGGCCCAGATGTTCATCGAGCAGGACGGCCGGCGCGTCGACATACCTCCCCGGCTGCAGGTGCGCGGCAGCGGCAGCGACGACCCAGCCCCTCGGGTCAGCAGCATCGACCGGGTGTCCGACGAGGCCGCCGTCACGGTCGTCACCGCGGGTGAGCTCGAGATCGTCGTCGCCCGCGTCGTCGGTGCCCCGCTGGGCAGCGGCGCGCACCTCACCGGCAGCATCGACAACACCGGCGAGGCGACCGTGCTGGCCGTGCTTCGCCGCTCCTGAGGATCGCCCGACGACCCCTGCGACTCCTACACTCGCCAGATGGCGGACCTCGACGCTGTCGAAGCTCGGATCTGGGCGCTCCTCGCCCCCTACCGGGACGAGCTCGAGGACGCGACCATCTACGGCATGCCGTCGCTGCGCTGGCCCGGGTCCGGCAGTCACGACTACTTCGCAGCAGTGAAGCGGAGCGCCCACAAGGTCAGCCTCTACGCGATCGCCGTGGACACGTGGCCCGAGGCACTCGAGGGATCCTCCGAGGAGCTCCGGTCCCGCCGCACCGGCAAGGCGACCTTCTCCTTCCCGTCATTGGACGAGGAGCTCGCGTCGGAGCTCGAGCTGTTCCTGCGGCGGCTGTACCAGCCGTACCGCGAGCACCACGCGAGCCGCACCCGTTCGTAGCTGATGCCCCGGTACCGTCCGGGGGTGGCCAGCTCGCGTCGATCCAGTGCTCGTCGACGCAGCGCATCCGCGCGCCGGAGCGGCACCCGACAGCAGCAACGGCCGTTGCCGGTCACCGGGCCGGGCGAGCGGCTGTGGGTGCTGGACGTCCCGTACGGGACCCAGGTCGACGGTGCCACCTGGCACCGGGCCGTCAGGACCCACCTCTACGTGGGGCGCGACCTGCCCGCGCACCTCGCGCCCTACTCTCCGGGCCCCTACACGCTGGGTCGGTTCATCGAGAACACCCTCAATCCCGACCGTCCGACGCCCAGCCCCGAGCCGACCGATGACCTGGAGCCGAGGAGGATCCAGTTCGAGGCAGCCGATGCGATCGCGGCGCGCGCCGAAGCGGGGGGACGGCAGTTCCTGCTCGCCGACGAGCCCGGCGTGGGCAAGACGATCTCCGCGGTCCTCGGGGCGGCAGCGGTGGGCGACCTCCGAGGCGCCCGCCGGGTGCTCGTGGTGGCCGACCGGCCCGCCGCGATCACGATCGGCCACTGGTGCCGCACGATCACGGCGCTGGGGGACGGGGGCCTGGAGTGGGTCGTGATCACGTGGGACCGGCTCGAGAAGGTCAAGGACCACACGTGGGACGTGATCATCGCGGACGAGGCGCACGCCCTGCGACGTACGACGACGAAGCGGTGGAAGCTCTGGGCGCGGATCTCCGGGCACGGGCGGGCGCACGACGAGGCGCCGTTCGTCATCGCGACCACCGCGACGCCCGGACACACGCCGCTCGAGCTGCCGTACCTCGCTCCGGCGTACGCGCAGGTGCTGGGCGAGTCGATGCGGGAGTGGACCTCGGCGACGCAACCGGGGGACATGTTCGCCACTGCGCTCGAGCGCCACGGCGTCGGGGTGGAGCGGGGACGCTACGGCGCGACGTGGACCACCGATCCGGCGCGGCGCGCCGCGGACCTCAAGCTCGTGCGCGGCTGGCTCGACGAGGAGCGGCCTCCGGCGATGCTGCACCGTGCCGCCCCCTGGGGACCGGTGCCGATCTCCGGCATGCCCGTGGCGCTCACGCCGGCCGAGCGAGCGGCGTACGAGGCCGAGTGGGGAGAGTTCTGTCGCGAGATGGACATCGCCCGGCGCGGCCGCAACGTCGCCAAGGGTCGAGCCGCGCTCCTGCGCTTCCGGCAGAAGGCCGGGCTCATCCGCGTCGACTCGACGGTCGCCTGGATCGCCCAGCAGGTCGAGGCCGAACGACAGGTCGCGTGCTCGGTCGAGTTCGTTGCGACCGCCGCCGACCCGATCGCCGACCGGCTGCGCGACTCGGGCATCGAGGTCGCCACGATCTACGGCCGTCACCGGTTCGACCCGGAGGCCGAGCGGCTTCGGTTCCAGACCGGGGCGGCGAAGGTCTGCGTGTTCACCACGGTCGCCTCGATCAGCCTGCACGCCGGAGAGACCCTCGCCGACGGCCGCAGTGCGAGCACGGAGCCTCGGGTCGGTGTCTTCCACCAGGCCCGCTTCTCGGGCATCGCCGGGCGTCAGGTGACCGGCCGCACCCACCGCGACCACCAGGTCTCGCCGTGGCACATCGCGTACGCCGAACGGACCGTCGAGGAGCAGGTGGGCAAGGTGATGGTGGAGCGGATCGCCGCGGCCTCCGACACGGTGGGCAGCGACACCACCGGCCTCGCCGACCTCGCCCAGCTCCTGGGAGCCGACTGGCTGCCGGTGACGAGCCTGACCGAGGACGGCGCCTGAGGTGCGGCCCGTCGCCGCCCTGCTCGCGGTGCTCGGCGTCTCGGTCGCCTGCACAGCGACGTCGTCGGGTCCGGGACCGGACGTCGACCGGACCGGCTGCGGGCCGGTGTCGTACGCCGACGTCCGCGGCGAGCGGCCGACGTACGGGCCGGACGAGCTCGCCCGCTTCCCGAACGACCACGCGATGTGCGCAGGTCGGTGGGTGCCGGGCGGGGACGGGTGGCTGGTGCCGCAGGGGATGACGGCGAAGGACGGGACGGCGTACGTCGCGAGCTTCGACGGGACCCAGGTGGGCGGTCAGCGCCTCTGCACGATGCAGTCGGTGGACCTGAGGTCCGGCGAGATCATCGAGTCGCGCTACCCGGTGCGCGGTCGGATCGGGCCACGACAGCCGACCGAGTGCCGGCACGGCGGAGGCGTCGTCGCCGACGAGCACGGGGTGTGGCTCGCGGAGACGCAGCGGCTGTGGCTGCTCGACCCCGACACCCTCGAAGTGGAGCGGGGCTGGGCGTTGGCGGAGCCGGTGCGGGGTTCGTTCGCGGTGTGGGGCAGGGACGGTGAGCTCGGGCTGGGGAGGTTCCGGGCGGAGAACCCGGCCCGGCTCTGGTGGTTCGACACCGATCGGCTGCTCGAATTGTCGTCGTACGAGCTCAGCCAGGCGGACGCGATCGGTGAGGTGAAGGTGCCGCCGGACACCCAGGGTGCGATCTGGGCCGAGCTCGGGGGAGTGGGGCCGGGGCTGTGGTTCGCGCGGTCCAACACGACGTGCGGCGTGCTCGTCGGTCCGGACGGGAGGAGCCGGTCGTTCGTGCCCGGCGCGGAGGGGATGGCGCTCACCGAGCCCGACCAGCTGTGGGTGGTCAGCGAGTCGGGGTCGCGGCTCTACCAGGAGAAGGGGCGGCCGATGACGCCCATGCTGGCCCGCTTCGACACCTCCGACCTCGGGTCGTGGGCGGCGCCGGCCTGCAACCCCTGACGCCGCTCACAGTCGCAGGACCCGGCCGGCGACGACGAGGTGCACCTCGTCGCAGGCGGCGGCGACGCGCTGGTTCACCAGGCCGAGCAGGTCGCGGAAGAGCCGGCCGGAGCGGTGCTCGGGCACGATGCCGAGGCCGACCTCGTTGGTGACGAGCACGACGTCCTGCTCGCAGCGGTTCAGTGCGTCGACCACCTCGTCGGTGCGGGCGAGGACGAGGGTGTGGACCGCGTCGGAGTCGTGCTCCCAGGCGTCGTGAGCGTCGATGATCGCGGTGAGCCAGGTGCCGAGGCAGTCGACGAGCAGCGGGTCGCCGGCACCTGCGATCACGCCCGCGAGGTCCTGCGTCTCGCGCGTGCCCCAGGCGTCGGGGCGGCGGGCGCGATGGGCGTCGATCCGGGCGGCCCAGTCGGGGTCCTGCGCGCGGTCCGGCGGGGTGCCGGTGGCGACGTACGTCGCGGGGGCGCCGCCGATGAGGTCCTCGGCGTGCGTCGACTTGCCCGACCGCACTCCGCCGGTGACCAGGATCCGCATGGCGCGCATCCTGTCAGAACCGCCGGGAATCGGACACAGACGCGTGGGTACGGGTCCGTCATGACCTCCGAGACGACGTCCTTGTCCGCCACCGACGGCGCCACACCGACCGACACCCCGCGTAGGGACCGCCCGCTCGCGGTCGTGACGGGGGCCTCGAGCGGCATCGGTCTCGAGCTGGCCCGGCAGTTCGTCAACCACCACTTCGACCTCATCGTGGCGGCCGAGGACGACGAGGTCGCCGTCGCGGCCGCGGTGCTCCGCGCGGAGAGCAGCGGCCAGGTGGAGCACGTCCAGGTCGACCTGCGGGACGAGCAGGGCGTCGCCGACCTCTACGCCCGGATCCGGGCCGGCGGGCGCCCGCTCGCCGCGATCGCCCTCAACGCGGGCCACGGACAGGGCGGCGCGTTCATCGACACCGACCTCGCCGACGAGCTGTCGATCATCGACCTCAACATCACCTCGACGGTACGCCTGGCCAAGCTCGTGCTGCGCGACATGGTGGCCGCCGACGAGGGGAGGGTGCTCGTGACGTCGTCGATCGCCTCGACGATGCCCGGCTCCTTCCAGGCCGTCTACAACGCGTCCAAGTCGTTCCTCCAGTCCTTCACCGAGGCGCTGCAGAACGAGCTCAAGGACACCGGCGTCACCCTCACCTCGCTGATGCCCGGCCCGACCGAGACCGACTTCTTCGAGCGGGCCGACATGGCAGACGACACCAAGGTCGGCACGTCGAAGAAGGACGACCCGGCGCAGGTGGCGCAGCAGGGTTTCGAGGCGCTGATGGCCGGCAAGGCGCGCGTGGTCGGCGGCGGCCTGAAGACCAAGGTGCAGGAGGCGGCCGGCAAGGCGATGCCCGACAGGCTCAAGGCGGCCATGCACCGCAGGATGGCGGAGCCGGGCTCCGGCGACTGACCCGGTCAGGCGGTGGCTGCCGCCAGCACCAGCACGGCGAACGAGACCTCCACCGCCGCGCCCAGCACGTCGCCCGTGATCCCGCCGAGCCGTCGTACGCACCGCAGCATCAGGGCGAGCACGACCGCCACCATGCCCACCACCCCGAACACCGTGGACCACGCCGACCCCAGGCCGTGGCCGGCCAGCCCCACGACGACCCCGACCACCGCGAGCGAAGCGACGGCGGCCACGACCGGCACCGCGCCCACGTGGGTCACCCCGAGCCCGTCGGCGCGGGCGGCGGGCACGCCACGCACGCAGGCCAGTGCCAGCGCCGCCCGGGATGCGCACACCAGGACCCCGGTCACCCACCAGCCGTGGTCGTGCCGCACGACGGCCGCCAGCCCGGCCGCCTGAAGCCCCGCGACAAGCACCACAGCGACGACGCCCGCAGGTCCCACGGGGCCGGTGCGCATCACGTCGAGCGAGCGTGCGGGGGAGTAGGACGCGGTCAGGCCGTCGGCGGTGTCGGCCAGGCCGTCCCAGTGGAAGGCCCGGGTGCCGAGCGCGAGCACCAGCAGCACGACGTACGCCGTCGCGAGCGCCGGCAGCCCGACCCAGCCGGCGACCAGGACCACGGCGGCCGCGGCCAGCCCGAGAGGAAGGACCGCCAGCGGCGCGAGGACCATCGCGACGCCCGCCACCTGCCGGTCGACCCGGCTCGGCGGCGGGACGCGGACGGCGGTGAGCGTGCCGCTGGCGAGCAGCCACGCGTCGCGGACCGTCACGAAGGCAGGATCTCCGAGAGCAGCGCCACGTCACGCAGCACCGCGATGCCGGAGCGCAGCACCGGCAGCGCCGTGACGGCACCCGAGCCCTCGCCCAGGCGCATGCCGAGGTCGAGGAGCGGCTCGAGGCCGAGGGACTTCAACGCGTGGCCCTGGGCGGGCTCGGTGGAGCGGTGGCCGGCGAGCCACCAGGCTGCCGCCCCGGGTGCGTGGGCCTCGGCCACGACCGCGCAGGCGACCGACATGAGGCCGTCCAGCAGGACCGGCACACCGCGGGTGGACGCCTCGACCAGGAAGCCGACCGTGGCGGCGAGGTCGGCGCTGCCCAGTGCGGTGAGCAGCTCGACGGGATCGGAGGTGCGGCCTTCCGCGCGCGCGAGGGCCTGCGCGATCACGTCCCGCTTGCGGGTCCAGCCGGCGTCGTCGATGCCGGTGCCGCGACCGGTCACCTCGTCGGCCGGCAGGCCGAGCGTCGCGGCGACGAGCGCGCCGGCGACCGTCGTGTTGCCGATGCCGAGGTCGCCGGTCATCAGCAGCTGCGCGCCGTCGGCGACGAGCTCCCGGGCCAGCTCGGCGCCGAGGGCGATCGAGCGCTCCGCCTCCTCGCGGGTGAGCGCGTCGGTGAGGTGGATCGCCCCGGAGCCGCGCCGGACCTTGCGGGCGGTGACCTCGGCCGGGAGGTCGGCGAGGTCGGCGTCGACGGCGACGTCGAGCACCGTGACCGCGACGCCGTGCTCCCGCCCCAGCGCGCTGACGCCCGCGCGGCCCGCGACGAGGGTGCGCACCATGGCCTCGGTGATCGCGGCGGGATAGGCCGACACCCCGTGCGCGGCGACGCCGTGGTCGCCGGCCAGCACCACGAGGCGTACGTCGGTGAGCGGCCGCGGCGGTACCACCCCCTGCGCCGCCGACAGCCAGACCCCGAGCTCGCCGACCCGGCCGAGCGCCCCCGGCGGGGTGGCCAGACCGGCGAGGCGCTCGCGGGCGAGGGCAGCGGTCTCGGGGGAGGGCGGGGCGACGCGGGGCGATTCGTTCATGGCGGCAGCAGCCTAGTGACGGCCGCGTCGGCGTGGCCTGCCAGTCTTGGCCACGTGACCGGCCACTCCGTCCTGCAGCTCCCGGTGCCGGCGCTGGAGGGATGGGTGCGCGACCGGACCGCGCACTACGACGCGGGGTTCGTCTCGGCCGACCCCCGCTTCGGGCACGCCCACGTCACGGCCCTCGGGCCGTTCGCCCCGACCCCGAGCACGACGGACCTCGAGACCGTCGCGGGGCTCGCGCGCGCAACCCCGCCGGTCCGGGTGCGCCTCGAGCGCCTGGGCCAGTTCCCCAACGGGATCATCCACTTGGTCCCCGACCCCGACGACGCGCTGCGCGACCTGACCGCGCGGCTGGTGTCGGCCTTCCCCGCGTGGCCGCCGTACGGCGGTGAGTTCGGCGCCGACGTGCAGCCGCACCTCACGGTCGACGCGGCGTCCGACGACGTCGACCTGGCCTCCACCGCAGCGTTGCTCGCGGACGTCGTCCCCGTCGACGTCGTGCTCGACCGGCTGCAGCTCGCGTGGTGGGAGAGCGACCGCTGCCACGTGATGGCGGAGTGGGTCCTCGGTCGTTGACCGGTGCGCGGACCGGCATGGCAGGATCACGGCATGGCTTCCTGGGCACACCTCGAGATCACTGTCGACGACCAGGGCAACGTGGAGGTCGGCGGCTACAACGCCGACCCCGAGGCGCTCGTGGAGGACACCGAGTCGTGGGAGGACCTCCTCTCCACCCTCGGCGTCAACGGCTGGGAACTGGTGCAGGTCATCCCCGGCGTCGAGACGACCTACTGGTTCAAGCGCCAGTCCTGACGCCGGCCCGACGTTCCGCCCTGACGCCGGCATGAGCGACCTCCTGGACCGCTTCCGGGCGGCGTCGGCATCGGCCGACTGGATCCTCCACCGCCCGCCGTCGACGCCGGCGGCGATGCTGCGCGAGCTCGCCGACCACGCCGAGGCCAACGACCTCGCCTGGGACCGCTACGGCGAGCGCGGCGCGGTCGCCCAGCTCGAGACCGAGGTCGCCCGAGCTGCTCGGCAAGCCCGCCGCGGTGATGTTCCCCAGCGGCGTGATGGCGCAGCAGGCGACCCTGCGGGCCTGGTGCGACCGGGCCGGATCGCGCCGCGTCGTGCTGCCCGACCTGTCGCACCTCGTGCACCACGAGCAGGACGGCCCCCGGCGGGTGCTGGGCCTCGAGCTCGAGTGGCTCACCACCGGCAGGCGCACGGCGACCGCCGACGACCTCACGGCGATCGGCGGCCGGCTCGGCGCCGCGATGGTCGAGCTGCCGCTGCGCGATGCCGGCTGTCTCCTGCCGTCGTGGGACGAGCTGGTCGCGCTGTCCGCGGCCGCCCGCGAGCGTGACGTCGCCTGCACGCCGACGGCGCCCGGATCTGGGAGTCGGTGTCCTACTGGGACCGCAGCCTGGCCGAGGTCGCCGCCCTGTTCGACTCGGTCTACGTCTCGCTCTACAAGGGGCTCGGCGGCTCCAGCGGCGCGCTCGTGGTCTGCCCGGACGACCTCGCCGGGGAGCTGCGGTCGTGGCGGCAGCGGATGGGTGGCACGCTCTTCTCGCTGACCGCCCCGGCAGTGGGCGGGTTGATCGGCCTGCGCGAGCACCTCGGCCGCTTCGGCGACTACCGCGCGTGGGCCGTCGAGCTGGCGGCGGCCCTGCGCGACCAGGGGTTCCGGACCTTCCCCGACGAGCCGCACATCGGCACGTTCCTGGCCTACGCCCCCGGCACCGCCGACGAGGTCAACGAGCGGGTCGTCGCCTTCGTCGAGGAGCGGGGCGTCGTCACGTGCGGTCTGTGGCGCGACGCCCACGTGCCGGGCTGGGTCGAGACCGAGCTGACCTGCTACGAACCGGCGATCAGCCACAACGCGGCCGAGGTGGCCGGTCTGGTGGCGGCGGCCGTCGGTGGTGGGGGCTCGCGCGGGTTCTGACGACCGAGCACCCGTGGCCTACATTCCTCCCGTGAGTGCCCAGGCCCCTTCCGCAGTGATCCTCGTCCGCGCGACCAGCTTCGTCCCCAACCCGGCGACCGCTGCCGACAACGCGTTCCAGGCCGACGCCCCGGCCGGGCAGACGGAGGAGCTGACGGCGGCCAAGGCGACGGCCGAGATGGACGCGCTGGCCGAGGCGCTGCGCGCGGTCGGCGTACGGGTCCACGTCTTCGACGACGACGACCACACCCGCCCGGACAGCGTGTTCCCCAACAACTGGGTCTCCACCCACGCCGGCGGCACCGTGGCGGTCTACCCGATGTACGCCTCCAACCGCCGCCACGAGCGACGTGCCGACGTGCTGGAGATGCTCAAGTCCGAGTACCGCGTCCAGGAGATCATCGACTACTCCGGGCTCGAGCCCGACGGCATCTTCCTCGAGGGCACCGGTGCGATGGTGCTCGACCACGTCTCGCGCGTGGCCTACACCGCGCGCAGCCACCGCGCCGACGCCACGGTGCTCGAGCGCTTCTGCACCGACTTCAGCTACGAGCCGATGGCCTTCGACGCCGTCGACTCCGACGGCGTGCCGGTCTACCACACCAACGTCATCGCCTGCATCGGCACCGACGTCGCGATGATCGCCCTCGACATGATCCCCGACAAGCAGCGTCGCGAGCAGGTGCGCGAGCGGCTGGCGGTCACCGGCCGCGCGATCATCGAGCTGACCGAGGAGCAGATCCGCGAGTTCGCCGGCAACGCGGTCGAGCTGTGCGGTCGTACGCCGGAGGGCCGGCGCCGCTACGTGATGGCCATGTCCGCCCGGGCGAAGCGGTCCCTGCGGCCCGAGCAGGTGGCGGCGATCGAGGAGACGTGCGAGATCGTTGCGGTCGACATCCCGACGATCGAGCTCGCCGGTGGGTCCGTGCGCTGCATGATCGCCGGCATCCACCTCGACCGCCGCCCGCCGCTGGCCGAGGTCGAGCTCACCGAGGCCGTCGAGGCCATCAACGAGGACAACCCGGTCACCCCCGACGGCCGCTACGTCGACGGCAACGCCTGATCCGACCGCCCTCCCTCCCACGCTTTCCTCGATCCAGGGAACCCTGACCGCCTCGGCGGTGTAGACACGGTGCTGGGGCCGAGCCTGGGGTCAGGGGACGGGAGGGACGATCAGCACCGACGACGGCACCAACGACTTCGGGGACGACGCCGACCTGGTCGCCCGGGTGCGCGCTGGGGACACCGACGCGTACGCCGTCCTCGTGCGCCGGCACGCCCCCGTGGCGATGCGCACGGCGGCCCTCCTCGGGGCGGGGAGCGACGCCGAGGACGTGGTGCAGGAGGCGCTGGTGAAGGCGTACCGCTCGCTGGGGTCGTTCCGCGCGGACCGGCCCTTCCGGCCCTGGCTGCTGCGCATCGTGGCCAACGAGACCCGCAACGCCCACCGCTCCGCCGTGCGCCGTGCCGGCCGTGAGGCGCGGGAGGCCCGCCCGCCGCTGACCCACCTGCTGGATCCGTCCGCGGAGGTCGTCGGCCGGGAGGACAAGGAGCGGCTGCTCGCGGCGGTCGGGAGGCTGCCCGACAAGCTCTCCCACGTGGTGGCCTGCCGCTACCTGCTCGAGCTCGACGAGGCGACGACCGCCGTCGTGCTGGGGGTGCCCCGGGGCACGGTGAAGTCCAGGTTGAGCCGAGCTCTCGCACGGCTGCGCGACGACCTCGCCACGACCATCGAGGAGGTGGGCCATGCCTGACGCAGTGGAGGAGCAGCTGTCCGCACTGGCCGCCGACCTGCACGTGCCCGTCCCGGACGGGCTCGAGCGCGCGGTGATGGGCCGCGTCGCCGCGACGCGTCCGCGCCGACGGTGGCGGCGCTGGCTCGCCGGCCTGCTCGCCGGCCTGGTCGGCGTGGGGGTCGTGGCGTCCCCGGTGGGTGCGGAGATCCGTGGGTGGCTCGTTCTGCCCGGGATCTCGGTGACGTCCGGCGAACCCGTCACCGAGACCCCGACGGTGCCGCCGGCACCGGGCAACCCCGATCTCCAGCGCGCGGAGCGGCTCGCCGGCTTCACGCCCGTGGTTCCCGCCGAGCTGGGTGCGCCCGACGGCGTGGAGGTCTCGGCGGACCGCCTGGTGGTGTCGCTCAGCTGGACGACGGAGGACGGCACGGTCCGGCTCGACGAGCTGCGTGGCGACGTCGAGCCGCTCTTCTGGAAGACCGCCGACCGGGCGGAGCACGTGCTCGTCTCCGGCGCCGAGGCGCTCTGGCTGCCGACGGCACACCGGGTCACGGTGGTCCCCGACGGCGGCTCGGTGCGCGACCTGCCGTCCCGCCTTCCGTCCCGCCTCGCCGCCCCGACGCTGCTCTGGCTCGACGGCGACCTCACCCTGCGGCTCGAGGGCGACCTCGAGCTCGCCGCCGCGACGCGGATCGCCGAGTCGACCGACTGAGGGAACCTCCGGCCGTGCGGCGGTGTATCCCCGACAACCCGTCCCGAGGAGGAGCCATGCGCAGGATCCTGGCCGTCGCCGTACTCGCCCTCGCCGCCGCCGTGGGCCTGCCGGCCGCGTCGCAGGCCGGTGGACCGACGAGCGTGCTCATCACCCAGCCCGGCCAGTCGGCCGGCGCGCTCTACTACGACGACGCGGCGTACGACGCCCTCCTCGGGCTGCTGCCCGCCGACGAGACGCGGGGGGAGCCGCTGGCGCCCGGCGGAGGAGTCGACTACAACCTCACCTGGTTGGTGCACGACGTGATGCCGTGGCGCTTCGACCGCGTCCACGTCGCCGCCGACGGGACCGCCTGGGTCTCCACGACCTTCTCGGCCGAGGACCCGGGCGGCTGGGTGGAGGTCGCCGAGGCCGAGGAGCTCGCGGCCCTGCTCACCCAGGTGCTGGACGATGCGGTCGCCCCGGAGGTGGTCTCGATCCCGGCCGACACCCCGGCCCCGGCAGCCGCACCGGCTCCCGCGGAGCCGGAGCCGGCGTGGTTCTCGCTCACGGGCTGGCGCTGGGTGGTGCCCGGCGTGCTGCTGGGTCTCGTCGTCGGCGCCGTCGCAGCGCGGCGCTCCCGGGACCAGGAGCCGCGTCAGGTGCTGATCAGCTCCGAGGCGTAGAGCCGGTAGAGCCAGTACGCCGCGACCGCGCACAGCAGGTGCCAGGCGGCGTGGCCCTGCAGCCACGAGTCGGGGTCGCACCACCCGGCGTTGCTGAGCAGCCAGATGGTGAAGGCGACGAGCATCGAGGCCAGCGCGACCACCCCGTGGCGGAAGACCCGGCTGGTCTCGCCGCGGCGCCACAGCGCGGTCTCCAGCACGACGGCGGCGACCAGGAGCACCCCGAAGGCGAGGTTGCCGGAGTAGTGGACGACGGGGACCGGGTCTGGCCACAGCCCCACGAGCTCGCACGCTGCGACGCAGACGACGTACGCCTTCACGAACGACGCGGTGCCGCGCCGGGTCCAGCGGACCCAGGCCCACGCCGCGGCGAAGCCGGCGACGAGGTACATGCTCAGCATGTCGAGGTGGCCACCCCACGCGCTCTGGGTGGCGTGCATGGCGGCGGAGCCGGGTCCGAGCAGCACGACGACGCACGCGTAGAACGTGGCGACGGTGGTCGACATGACGTGCTCGACACCCGGCGGCGCCGGCGCCCGGCGCTGGGCGTGCCGCGCGACCAGGAGGCCGGCGACGACGAACCCGAGGTTGGACAGCGTGTTGGCCGGCTGCGCGATCGCGCCGTCGTACGCCCGCTCGCAGAAGTTGGCGCCGCGGCCGACGTCCGGGCCGAGCCAGCCCTGCGCGACCGCGAGGGCGAGCAGCGCCGTCGACCCGACCGCGACCCCGGCGGTGGTGGTGAGGGGCCGCGGCACGGGTCGATCGTAGGTGGACCTAGGCGCGGGTCACCTGCACGACCGTC
Organism: Nocardioides sp. GCM10028917; assembly: GCF_042666175.1. NCBI lineage: Bacteria > Bacillati > Actinomycetota > Actinomycetes > Propionibacteriales > Nocardioidaceae > Nocardioides > Nocardioides sp. GCM10028917. Next base: position 698,190 of record NZ_JBHTFL010000003.1, on the reverse strand, counting down.
GGGCGGGGGCCGGCGAACTGCCCGGCGGCGGGTGCCGCGCCGGCAGGGACGTAATCGGGGAAGCGCGACTGCGGGGCAGCCCACGAGCCGTCCTCGCCCGGGTGCTGGACGGCGACGAACACCGAGTCGTCGCGGTCGCGGATGACCGGACCGCAGGTCTCGGCGCCGGACGGGACGGCCAGGAACTGCTGCACGTGGCCGCGTTCGGGACCCTCGACGGGCACCTTGAACAGGCCGTCGCTCACCTTGATCGCGCTCGGCTGGCCGTCGGTGGAGACCCACAGGTTGCCCAGGCTGTCGAAGGCCACGTTGTCGGGGCAGGAGATCGGCGAGACCGGCCCGGTCCAGCCGCCGAAGTAGCGCCCGGCGGAGGCCTCGTCGCCGCAGATGAGGAACAGGTTCCAGCCGAACGTGTCGGACGTGTGGTCGCCGCCGGTCGGGATCATCTCGACGACGTGGCCGTCCTTGTTGGCCGGGCGCGGGTTGGGCTCGGTGGGGCCCTCCTTGCCGACCTTGCCGCGGTCGGTGTTGTTGGTGCAGGCGACGTAGATGCGGCCGTTGTGGAGGTTGGGCTCGACGTCCTCCGGGCGGTCCATCTTGGTCGGCTGGACGGTGTCGGCGGCCAGCCGCGTGTAGACCAGCACCTCCTCCAGCGTGAACCCGGCGACCATGGACTGGCCGCCGCGGGTGAGCGGGATCCACTCGCCGGAGCCGTCGCTGACGCCGTCCTCGAGGCCGTCGCCGGTGAACCGGGCCACCGACAGGTCGCCCTCGCTCAGCAGCGTGAGGTTGTGGCGCCGGGCCTTCGGGCTGTTGCCGGGGCGCATGGTGTCGCGCGAGACGAAGCGGTAGACGTAGTCGAAGCGCTCGTCGTCCCCCATGTAGGCCACGACGTGGCCGTCGCGATTGACGATCACGTTGGCGCCCTCGTGCTTGAAGCGGCCCATCGCGGTGTGCTTCACCGGCGTCGAGGACGGGTCGCTCGGGTCGACCTCGACGATCCACCCGAAGCGGTTGGGCTCGTTGCGGTAGTCCGCGGTGGTGGCGTCCCAGCGCGGGTCGACGGAGCGCCAGTTCCGGGAGTCCTGCGTGGCGGAGAGGCCGTAGCGGGTCTCCCTGGGGTCCGTGCCGGTGGCGCGGAAGTACTGGTTGAAGTTCTCCTCGCCCGACAGCACCGTGCCCCACGGCGTCGTACCGCCGGCGCAGTTGTTCATCGTGCCGCGGACCGTGCGACCGGTCGGGTCGGCCGCCGTCCTGAGCAGCTCGGACCCGGCGGCGGGACCGTCCACGGCGAACGGGGTGTCGAGGGTGATCCGGCGGTTCAGGCGCGCGCCCGGGACGTACGTCCACACGTCCCCACGCCTGCGGCGTCGGAGCTCCACGACCGACATGCCGTGCGCGGCCCAGGCCGTGCGGATGACCGTCGCCGGGTCGGTCCCCGGTGCGAACATGATGCCCTCGTTGGTGTACTCGTGGTTGCACACGAGCAGCGCAGTGGTGCCGGCGCGGTTGGTCTCGATGATGTCGAGGTAGTCGTTGTTGTAGCCGAACTGTCCGGCCTGCGCCTCGGGCGTCTGACCGCTGCCGTCGAAGGCGGGCGCCCCCGGCAGGATCGGGTCGCCCCACCGCAGGATCGGGTCCCAGCGGTAGCCGGCCGGGACGGTGACGTCGTCGACGGTGGTGGCAGCGGGCGCGATCGGGGTGAACGGAAGGTGGCCGGGCTGGCCGTGACCGCCCTTGCCGGGCGTGGGGCCGGACGGGGCGGCCGCCGCGCGAGCCGTCGGGACCGCGGTGAGCGCGGCGACCGTGAGGCCGGTGCCGACGACGGAGCGGCGGCTCAGGACGGTGGCGGCGACGTCGCGGAAGTACGACGTCTCGCTGGTGTTGGGCACCGGGGCGGAGCAGGCGTCACCGCAGCGCAGGTGGCAGGTGACAGCGCTGCGGTTGCCGTGGGTCCGGCCCACCATCGGGAGGAGCGTGCGGGTGGGGGTCGGGGACGGGCTCTGGCTGTGCGGCATGGGGGGAGTCTCCGGAGATCTGTGGTCGGACGGACACGCCGACTCTCGTCATCCGGGTGGCCCTCCGAGGGACCGACGGGTGGACGTCAGGTGAACGTCCGCCGGCCCCTCGGCGAAGCCGCTGCAGGATCAGCGACCGTGCGTCCGACTGATGCCCAGGTCGAGCCACACGAGGCGGTGGTCGGTCACCGGGAACTGGTAGACCCCGATCAGGCGGGCGAACAGCGGGTCGGCCGACGTCGGCCAAAAGATGCCCGTGTCGCGAATCGCCAGGCGCTCGCTGGGAAGGACGTAGTCGACGCGTAGGTTGCCCGGGTTGCGGGGGTCGGTCGGCTTGGCGGGGAAGGCGTCGGCGAAGTCGGCGGTGTCCTGGGCGTCGGGACCGACGTGCGCGATGTTCTCCTGGCCGTCACGCACGGCGGCCTCGACCCCGCCGGGTGCCGTCGGAGCCGGGTCCTGGATGCGCGGGTGGTCGAGCAGCTGCAGGATCGCGTCGTCGTACGAGTCGCCGTCGAAGGGGTCGGCGTTCTGGTCGCCGGCGATCACGAAGTCCTGCCCGCGACCGAGGCCTCCGGTCCCGCCCTCGTCGTCGTAGATGTAGGACGCGGCGCTCCCGCCGGTGACGTAGTCGGCCCAGAAGCGGATCTCGTCGTGGTTGCGACGCCCGTTGCGGTCCTCGTCGCCGTCGAAGGTGGGAGGCGTCGGGTGCGAGACGAGGAAGTGGACCGGCTTGCGTCCGGGCAGCTTGATCGGGACGTCCCAGTGCGACTTCGACGAGAGGCGGAAGACCTCGAGCTCCTCGGGGGAGTACCAGTCGGCCTTGCCGGGGATCGCCGGGTCGTCGGGGAGCAGCGCGCCCGGCATGTCCTTCCAGAGGAAGTGCTGGAAGGTGCGGACCTCGTCCGCGGCGATGGGGTACTTGGAGTAGACGACCATGCCGTACTGGCCGGGGAACAGGCCGAATCCAAAGGCGTCGTCGCCGCCGCCGACAGTCCCGTTGTTGTTGAGGTCGAAGCCCGTGGGGATGCCCGTGTTGGACTCCGCGACGTAGTAGTAGGGGTAGTCGACCGGCGCGGCACCGTTCTGGCCGACCGCGAGGTAGTTGTCGCGGAACAGCTCGGCCGCCTCGCCGTCCGGCTCGTAGTCGAACTCGTTGACCAGGATGACGTCCGCGTCGGCGCGCTGGATGGTCTCCGCGGCGCCGGACGCCTGCGCGTTGCCGGGCGCGGACAGGTCCGCGATCAGCCGGCCCGCGGTGCCGCGGTTGAGCGAGGCGTTGAAGGTGGCGAAGCGGACCTCCGTCGGCTTGGCGGGCTTGTTGGCCTTGCCGGGTTTGGCGGTGCTCGCCTTGCCGGGGCCGGCGGCGGCCGGGGAGGTCAGGGCGGGAGCGCCGAGTCCGGCGACGGCGAGGGCCGCGACGGCGGCGAGGGCGAGGCGGGTGGGCCGAGAGCGCATGGGTGTGCTGCCTTCCGATGGGGGGATCGCCAACGTACGACGGGTCGGCGCGGTGGGGAAGGCCGGTGCACCCGGGTTCGGCGACGGGTCGCCGGGTGTTCACTCGGTCGTCAGGGGGCGCGGAACTGCTGGACGAAGCGCTTCTGCCCGGGTGTCTCCACGGCCCTGCGGTGGTAGTGGCGCCGCACGAACGCGACGGCCTCGTGCGGCGGGATGCCGTCGATCACCGCGAGGCAGGCCAGCGCCGTCCCGGTGCGTCCACGGCCGCCGTGGCAGGCGATCTCGACACGCTGGTGCGCCGACCGGTGCCACGCGTCGACGAGTGCCTCTCGTGCCGCCCCGGGATCGGACGGGGTGCGGAAGTCGCGCCACAGGATCCACCGAGACGGCCACTCCCGTGGTGGCGGTGGGGCAGCGGCCAGGTAGAGCCCGAATTCCGGCCGCTGGCAGTCGACACCGGCGGCGTGCTCGGGGCACCCGCGGACCGATCTTCCGCTCGGCAGCACCAGGAGCCCCGGCGTCGTCGGCGTCCATCCTGTGGCCACGCGCCGACCGTAGCGCGCGCGACAGGGCGGGGCTGAGATGCTGTCGCCCGTGATCCCCAGCCCCCGGCGCACGGCCATGCTCCTCGTCGGTTGTGTCGTCCTGGGCGTCGGCGTCGCGCTGCTGCTGGCGGCCGACCTCGGGTCGGACGGCTACTCGACCTTCGTCAACGGACTGACCATCACGACCGGGGTGGACTTCTGGATCGTCAACCTGGTCGTCGGTGTCGTGCTCGTGGCGCTGGCCATGCTGCGGAAGGTCTACCCGGGCATCGGCACGGTGGTGCAGGTCGTGCTGGTCGGGGTGACGGTCTCCGTGGTGCTGGGCGTGATCGCGACGCCTGACGAGCTGGTCTCGCGCGCCGTCCTGCTGGCGGCGGCCTTTCCCGTGCTGGCGCTGGGCATCGCGCTCTACCTCGGCAGCCACACCGGCGCCGGGCCGGCCGAGGCGGCCGCGCTCGCCTGGGACCCGCCGGTGCCCTTCAAGTGGAGCTACAGCGTGGTGCAGGGCGGGGGAGCGCTCGGCGGGTGGCTGCTCGGCGCGACGGTGGGCGTCGGCACGTTGGCGGTGATCCTGCTCCTCGGTCCCGCGGTCGACCTCGCGGCCCGGTTGTTGTCCCTCGATCTCCACCAGCAGACGGATCCCGAGCAGCACGCCGCGACCTAGCCGGTCTCGTCCGGGCAGCTGACGCCGGCGGACGTGGAGCGGCCGCGGGACCGCAGCTCACTGCGCAAGGGCTGCGACCCCGCGACCGGGGAAGGGTGGATCAGGCGAGCGGTCAGGCGGTCAGCTCGGCGTGCTCGCCGCGGCCCGATCCCGACTGCGCGATCTCGATCTTGCGGGGCTTGGCCTTCTCCGCGACGGGGACGACCAGCCTCAGCACACCGTCGGCGTACGCCGCCTCGATGCGGTCGAGGTCGAGGTTGTCGCCCAGCACCAGCTGGCGGCTGAACGCTCCGCGCGGCCGCTCGGAGGCCAGTGGCTCCCAGTCGCCGTTGCGCGCCACCCGCTCGGCACGCACGGTGAGGACGTTGCGCTCGACGTCGAGGTCGATGCTGTCGGTGTTGACGCCGGGCAGGTCGAACTCGATCACGAAGCGGTCGCCCTCGCGCCACGCGTCCATCGGCATGACCGCGGGACGGTTGGTCGTTCCCAGCAGCTGCTGGGTGAGCCGGTCGAGGTCACGGAACGGGTCGGTGGTTCGAAGCAACATCGTCTCCTCCTGGATCTGCCGGGTGGACCTGCGGGCCACGAGGTCCACGACCTGTATTGCTGGTTACAGGTTTTTTATACCCACGCAATGAGGCAAGATCAAGTCGTCCGGATGAGAAATTCATGCGATCCAGGAGGTGCTCGGTGGCAGGCAGCGACGACGGCGTCTACGCGATCTCGGTGGCCGCCTCGATGGTGTCCATGGAGATCCAGAACCTCCGCGTCTACGAGCGCCGCGGGCTGCTGACGCCTGACCGGACGGAGGGCGGCAGCCGGCTCTACAGCGACGACGACGTGGTCCGGCTCGGGCGCATCCGCGACCTGCTCGCCGAGGGGCTCAACCTCGTCGGCATCGCGCGCGTCCTCGAGCTCGAGGACGAGGTCGACCGGCTGCGGGCGCAGCTCGACGATGGCCCGGACGAGCAGTCAGCCTGACGCCGGCCGGCTGGTCAGCACGCGCACCGCGAAGTCGGTGGTGAAGTCGTTGTCGAGGAATCCGACCACCTTGGTCACCCGGTCGAGGTCGAGCGGCAGCAGACCGCGCGAGCCGGGGACGTCGGGGGTCAGGCCGAGGTCGAGGTCGTCGCGCCCGGACATCATCTGCACGTTGAACTCGTAGCGCTCGCGAGCGCCGTCGGCCTGCAGGCGGCGTACGACGGTGGCGCCGACGCGACGCCCGCCGGTCTCGGCCGACCAGTCGTCGAGGGCGCCGAGCAGGGCGGTGCCGCCGTTGTGGTCGATGTCCGACCACGCAGCGTCCATCGAGCCCGCGACGTCGAGCAGGATCGCGGCGGTCTTCTCGCCGATGCCCTGCACGCCGGGGAGGTTGTCGCTGCTGTCGCCGCGCAGCGCCGCGAAGGCCAGGTAGTTGGCCGGCCGCACGCCGTACATGTTGAACAGCCGCGCCGGGTTGAGCATGGGGGAGCCGTGGATCCCGCCGTCGATGAGCCGCAGCACCCGCGTGTGGTGGCTGATGTGGGCGAAGGCGTCGCGGTCGGAGGTGATGATGACGCAGTCCCAGCCGTTGGCCGTCGCCCAGGTGGCGCCCGAGGCGTTGACGTCGTCCGCCTCCAGGCCCGGCGGGGTCAGCGTGGCCAGCCCCAGCGCGTCGAGCAGGGCGCCTGCGCGGTCGAGCTGGTCGACGAGCTCGGGGTCCTTCTCCGCCCGGCCCGCCTTGTAGTCGGGGTAGAGGTCGCGCCGCATCGACCCGGACCGGTCGTCGAGCCCGAAGACCACGGCATCGGGCGCGAAGGAGTCGATCGACTCGAGGATCTGGCGCAGCATCCCGTGCAGCGCCCAGATCGGGCGCCCCTGGCGATCGCGCAGACCGGTGTGCGACCGCGCGTGGTGGTTGCGGTGCAGCAGCGACGGAGCGTCGACGACGAGCAGCAGCCGGCGGGTGCGGGTGTTCGGTGTCATGGCGATCGGCGACAGCCTAGGCGAGGCTCGTAGGGTCGGAAGAAGTGAGCCGAGCCCGACGCACCGAGGAGACGCCTTGATTTTCATCACCGCCAAGTTCCCGATCAAGCCCGAGCACGCCGACGACTGGCCCGAGTTGTCGCGCGCCTTCACCGAGGCCACCCGCGCCGAGGACGGCTGCCTGTGGTTCGAGTGGTCGCGCAGTCTGGAGGATCCCCACGAGTACGTCCTCGTCGAGGCGTTCCGTGACGGCGCCGCAGGCGGGGCGCACGTCGGCTCCGACCACTTCAAGGCCGCCCAGGCCGAGCTCCCGCAGTACCTCGCCCGCACGCCCGACATCGTCAGTACCGAGGTCGACCAGGACGGCTGGAACGAGCTGGGGGAGATGAAGGTCGGCTGAGCCGCCCGCCAAGCCACCCCCGCCCGGTCCCGTTGGTCGAGGGGGGACGAAGTCCCGTCACGAGACCAGGACGCCGGGTGGCTGAGGAGGGACGAAGTTCCGTCCCGAAACCGGGCCACCACCGCTGGTTGAGGAGGGACGAAGTCCCGTCAAGAAACCAGTCCTCTGGAGGTCGGGCAGCAACCCTCCACGGGCAGGCGATCTCAATGACCACTGTCAGTGGGTGTCGATAGAATCGAACACATGATCGATGCTGCGGTGGAGGTTGGGATGGGTGGGGTCGACGACCTCACCGCCTCCGACCTGCTCGCGCTCGCGCGCGACCGGAAGGCCGCCGAGGACCGGGCCGCCGCCGATCTCCTGGTCGTGGCAGCACGGTGGGCAGACCTGCACCCGCCGGAGTCGATCCACGACGCGGCTGCGTTCACTGTGCCGGGTTGTGAGCACGAGGAGCCCATCGCGGGCGAGGGTGCGCCGCTGGTCGCGGAGTTCTGCCTCGCCGAGCTCGGCACCGTCCTCGGGATCTCGACCACCGCGGCGAAGAAGCTCGTCGGTCACGCCCTGGAGCTCCGGCACCGCCTCCCGCGGCTGTGGGCACACGTCCAGGCCGGGCGGGTGCCGGCGTGGCGGGCCCGCGCGGTCGCCGAGTCCACCATCCACTCGACCCCCGCGCTGACGGTCGAGGCCGCGGCGTTCGTCGACGCCCAGGTCGCCGCGGTCGCCGGTCGGGTCGGTGCGGCACAGCTGGACCGACTGGTCGCCGAGACGATCAAGAGGTTCGACCTCGCCGCGACAGATCCGACCCAGGATCCGGAGGACGGCTACCTGTCCGTCGACCCGCGTCACGCGACGCTTCATGACGACGACGTGCACTACGCCGGCACCATGCGCTTGGAGGCCGAGCTCGACATCGCCGACGCCCTCGACCTCGACCGTGCCCTTGGCCACGGTGCCGCCACGCAGGCCGCCCTCGGCTCCACGGAGTCGCTCGCCGTGCGGCGCGCGAAGGCACTCGGCGATCTCGCGAGGACGCAGACCGCCCTCGACCTCCACGACCAGGGCGCCACCGGGGACCGCGACGTCGACGGCCTGCCGGCAGCACGCGAGGTCATCCTCCATGCCCACCTTGACGCGTCCCTCGACGGGCTGGCCATGGTGTTCGGTCAGACCGGGCGGATGGAAGAGGGTCAGCGCCTCGTCCTCCTCGAGCAGATCAAGGACTGGTGCGCAGACTCCCGGACGAAGGTCACCGTGAAGCCGGTGATCGACCTGAACGCCAACCTGTCGACGCCGGCGTACGAGGTCTCGGACCGGATCCGTGAGCAGGTCATCCTCAGGGATCGCGCGTGCGTCTTCCCGTAGTGCACCCGACCCGTCCAACGCTGCGACATCGACCACGTCACCGAGTACGACCACCGCGCCGACACCGAGGGCAGACCCCAGCCAGGCCCGACGACGACCGGCAACCTCGCCGCCCTGTGCCGGTTCCACCACCGCCTCAAGACCCACACCGCCTGGCACTACCGAATGACGGAGCCCGGAGTCTTCGAGTGGACGAGCCCCCACGGCCACCGCTACCGCCGCGACCGCCACGGCACCACCCGGATCGACCCGCCCGACCCGCCCGGCATCCCGCGACCACGCCGACGATGACCCCGCCCCACACCCCGCGACCGTCCAGGTAGCGGGGCGTCAGGCGCGTCCTGGCTCCTCAGATGTGCGCGCTGTAGTCCTCGTCAGTGACGTGCTCGAGCCAGGTCACGACGCCGCCCTGGTCGTCGGCCTCCTGGATGGCGACGTGGGCCATGAAGCGACCAGCGGTGGCGCCGTGCCAGTGCTCCTCACCGGGCTCGATGTGGACGACGTCGCCGGGCCGGATCTCCTGCGGCCGACTCGTGCCGTCCGTGCCGCGCCGGGCGACGTAGCCGATGCCGTCGGTGACGTAGAGGGTCTGGCCCTTGGGGTGGTGGTGCCATGCGGTGCGGGCTCCAGGGGTGAAGCGGACGTGGGCGCAGCCGACGGCGGACTGGTCGCCGGGGTTGCGGATCCCATCGATGTAGACGTCGCCGGTGAACCAGTCGGCGGGGCCGGAGGCAGAGTCGACGGAGCTGCGGGTGATCTTCATGGGGTAGCGGACTCTTCCTGGGAGTGGGCAGACGTGGCGGGTGACTGCGCCGACCCGGCCCAGGAGGCGAGCAACCGGAGTCGTTCGGCGGAGGGTGAGCCGGGCTCGGCCGTGTAGACGAGCAGGACCAGACCGGGCTCAGCGGTGACGGCGAGCTCTTCGTAGGCGAGGGTCAGCTCACCGACGACCGGGTGCTGGAAGCGCTTCGTGCCGGTGCCGTGGGTGCGGACGTCGTGCGCCGCCCACAGGCGGCGGAAGGTCTCGCTGCGGGTGGACAGCTCGCCCACGAGGTCCTGCAGACCGCGGTCGTGGGGGTCGCGACCCGCCTCGGTGCGCATGGTGCCCACGCACATCTCGGCGAAGAGGTCCCAGTCGGGGTAGAAGTCGTGTGAGGTGGGGTCGAGGAACTGGAAGCGGGCGAGGTTCGGCGTACGACCTCGGGCCCGGTCGTCGTCGCCGATGACAGGCGAGTAGAACGCACGGCCGAGGGTGTTGGTCGCCAGCAGGTTCTGCTGCGGGTCGCGGACGAAGGCGACACCGTCGGTGATGGCCTCGAGAGCCCACTGCAGGCTGAGTCGTGACGCAGCCTTCGCCGGCGTACGTCGGCGAGGGCGGCTGCTGGTGGGGATGCCGTCGGCGGCGCGGGCGAGGTCGTAGAGGTGGGCGCGTTCGGTGTCGTCGAGCTGCAGCGCTCGCGCGAGCGCCTCCAGGACGCTGGACGAGGCGCCGGCGATCTGGCCCCGCTCGAGGCGGGCGTAGTACTCCACGCTCAAGCCGGCGAGCGTCGCGACCTCGCTCCGTCGCAGCCCGGGCACCCGGCGGCTGCCGGTGGTCGCGAGCCCGACCTCTTCCGGGGTGATGCGTGCGCGGCGGGTGGTCAGGAACTCACGCACGTCTTCTCGGTTGTCCACGTCCTCGAGACTAGGCCGGTGGAAAGGCGCCCCGTAGCCACGAGGGGTGCCCTGCCGGTGCACTCCTCGACAGGGACTCCCACATGTGCGGCCGAGCACGTTCACTCGACGTGAGCCGGCAGGAGCTGCCGGCCAGGGACGACGAGGAGGAGCCCAGCGCCATGCGCCAGACAGGCATGTCCGCACCCGAGGGTGCTGCTCCCATGACCGGTCAGGGCCGTGCTCGGACAGCTGCCGCCACGCTGATCGCCTGCACGGTGGCTGCGACCCTCGGCGCCTGCGGAGGCAACGAGGCACGGTCGGCTGCGGACACCGGAGCCGCGCCGTCCAGCGCGAGCCCCACGACCAGCGACGTACCGACCAACGACACCACCCACGACACCACCGACGACGGGACCGACATGCAGATCAGGATCACGATCGGCGACGAGCGCTTCACCGCGACCCTCGACGACAGCGCAGCGACCCAGGACCTCCTCGCCCGGCTGCCCGTGACGGTCGACATGGTCGACCACGGCGGGGTGGAGAAGACCGGTCCGTTGCCGGGACCGCTGTCCCTCGACGGGCAGCCGGAGGGCGCGGACCCGGACGTGGGCGACCTCGGCTACTACGCGCCGGGCAACGACCTCGTCCTCTACTACGGCGACCAGTCCTTCCACCCGGGCATCGTGCTGCTCGGCCGCCTCGACGGCGACGACCCCGAACGCATCGCGGCCCTCGCGGGCTCCGTGACCGCCACCGTCGAGGCCGGGTGAGCGCCATGGAGCTGGAGGAGTTCCTGAACCACGTCGACAGCGGTGCGCTCATCGAGGGCGGGTCGGAGCACCACCGCTTCATGCACGACGCCGCCCAGGAGGCGTTCCGGCTCACGGCCGAGCTCAACGGGACCTACCGGACACCCGAGCAGGTGCGCGACATCATCAGCCGGCTCACCGGCAGGGAGGTGGACGAGTCCGTGGCGGTCTTCCCACCGTTCCACACCGAGTTCGGGAAGAACCTGCACCTGGGAAGCGACGTGTTCATCAACCTCGGCTGCCGCTTCCAGGACACCGGCGGCATCACCATCGGCGACGGCACGCTCGTCGGGCACGGCAGCACGCTGACGACGCTCAACCACAGCGTCGACCCCGACCGACGAGCCGACATGCTCCCGGCCCCGATCGTCATCGGACGCAAGGTGTGGCTCGGCGCATCCGTCACGGTAGTTCCGGGCGTCACCATCGGCGACGGCGCCATCGTCGGCGCGGGCTCCGTCGTGACCAAGGACGTCGAGGCCGACACCATCGTGGCGGGTGTCCCGGCGCGAGTCATCCGCGCCACCGGCTACGACACGACACCCGCTCGCTAGCCGGCGGACGCCCGTGCGGTCAGTCGACGACGTCGACGACGAGGCGCGGCGGGTCGGTGAGCGTGAAGACCCGGAACGGCCGCTCGTCGCCCTCGATGCCGGCGAACACCTGGGTGTAGCCCTCGAACCAGCCGTTGACGTAGACCTCGGCGACGTCGCCGGCCGCTCCGAGTCGTTGCGGCACCTCGTAGGAGCCCTCCTCGGGGAAGGCGGTGCCGGACGCGCTGATCGTCAGGACGCGATCACCCTTGATCGGCACGACCTCGCCGCTGCCCTCCGCGACGGCCTCGTCGGCCCAGGACACGCCCCAGCCTGGGGTCGTGGTGCCGGCGAGCTCGAGCACCACCCGGTGGAAGCCGTCGTGGTCGCCGACGCGTACGTCGACCAGCTGCAGGTCCCAGTCGCCCTGCGGCTCGGCCGACTGCGGGTCTGTCGTCGGTGGGAACGGCGGCCCGTCCGCCTCGGGGGAGGGTGTGTCGGACGGCGTCTCGGACGGCGTCGCGGTGGCGGAGGGGGTCGGCGTGGGGGAGGACGGATCGGCGTCGGCGGACTGCACCGGCTTCGGGGACCGGGTGGCACCGCTCGCGGAGCTGGGGGAGGTGTCGTCCACCCCGACTCCGCAGGCCGACATCAGGAGCACCGCCGCCGCGAGTGAACCGCCCAGCGCTCGACCCATCGTTTCCCCTCGGTAGTGCCCTCGACCGGAGGTCCCACCCTAGGGGCGGGGACCTCCGATCCTCGGGACCACGGCCGCGTCAGGGCCGCCGGGTCACGGCCGCAGCAGGATCTTGCCGCGGCGGCCGGGCTCGCCGTTGGCGCGCGCGGCGTCGGCGATCTCGTCGAGGCCGTAGACCTTCTCGACGGGGAGGGTGAGGGCGCCGGACCCGATGCCGGAGACCAGCTCGCCCATCAGCGCGGCCCGCTTCTCGCGCGACATGGCGGCGAAGACCTTGCTGCCCCAGAAGCCCTTGATGACGACCTGCTTGAAGATCACGTCGCCCGACCCGATCTCCATCGTGGGCGAGGCCATCGCGCCGAACACCACCAGCACGCCGTCCTCGGCGAGCAGCGAGACGACGTCGCCGGCGGACGTACCGCCGACGGAGTCCACGCCGGCGACGATCGGGGCGTCGCCCACGATCTCGCGGACGCGGTCGCGCCAGCCGTCGTCGTCGGTCGCGACGACCTGCTCGATGCCCTGCTCGGCCAGCTCGGCGACGCCGTCGGCGCGGCGGACGAGGCCGAGGACGTGGACGCCACGGGCCTCGGCCAGCTGCGAGAGGAGGCGGCCGACGGCGCCGTTGGCGGCGTTCTGGACGATCCAGTCGCCCTCGGACACCTCGAGGAAGTCGAGCAGCGCGATGGCGCTGAACGGCATCGACACCAGCTGCGAGGCGGCCTCGTCGGTCATGCCGTCCGGCACCGGGATGAGCCCGGCGGCCGGCGCGACGATCAGCTCGGCCCAGGCGCCGAAGCTGCCGCCGGTGGCAACCCGCTGGCCGACCCGGAGGCCCTCGACGCCCTCACCGAGCGCCTCGACGACGCCGACCGCCTCGGTCCCGGCGCGCGCGGGCATCTCGGGCTTGAAGCCGTAGCTGCCGCGGGCCGTCCAGAGGTCGTGGTTGTGGATCGGGGAGAGCAGCACCCGCACGAGCGCCTGGCCCGGACCGGGCTCGGGGTCCGGCACCTCCTGGACCGAGAGGACCTCGGCCGGGTCGCCGAACCTGGGCTGGACGAGTGCGCGCATGGGACTGCCTTCCGTTGCTGTTCTGCTTGCTTCTTGCGGGGGACGTACGTCGGGCACAACCACCGGCCGGGTGCGGCTATGCCGCGGAGCGGCCCGCTGAGGGAAGGGTCACAGGCGCGGCTGGCGGCACGCGGCACACTGGTGAGCATGCCGCCAGAGGACAAGACCTGCCAGTCGTGCGGGCGGAGCATCGAGGACGTCGACCGCAGGTTGGAGGAGACCATCCTCGACCTGCTCGCGCAGCGGGCGCGTACGTCGACGATCTGCCCGTCCGACGCGGCGCGCGCGGTCGGCGACGAGGACACGTGGCGCGACCTGATGGAGCCGGCTCGCTGCGCCGCCCGGCGGCTGGTGGACCGCGGCGAGGTCGAGATCACCCAGGGCGGGCACGTCGTCGACCCCTCGACCGCGAAGGGCCCGATCCGGATCCGGCGCCGCTGAGGCGGACCCGCTCGGACGGGTCAGAAGGCGTAGCCGAACCGTTCCAGGTCGTCGGCATGGGCCGTCTCGACCATACGGCGGCTCGCCACCGAGTAGGAGCGCCAGTAGGCGCGTTCGCGGTCGGTGACGTTGGTGCGCGGCACGGGCAGCTCGAGGCCGACGAGCTCACGCACGTCGGCCTCCAGGTACTCCATGCGCAGCACGACGTCCGCCTCGGCGACGTGGCCGCGGTTGATCCTCAGCGGCCGCACGGGGCTGCCGATGACCTGCTCGATCCACGCGTCGAAGTCGAGGGTGACCGCGTCGACGATGCGGTCGACGGCGCCCGGCACGTCGTGGACCCACGAGTCGGGGCGACGCAGCTCGTGCACCCAGCGCGTCCGCGTCCTGGTGTACTCCGCGACGTAGAAGTCGTACGGGTTGCGGGTCGTCGTGACGATGCGCATCCCGTGCCCGGGGTCCACCACCCCCGCCTCGACGAGCTGCCGGACGGTCGCGTGCTTGGCGTCGACGCCCACCTGCCTGGCCTGCTGCGACCCGACGACCTCGGTCGCGCCCCGTCGTGAGATCAGCGCCTCGCGGAGGGCGGTGCTGCCGGTGCCGGGTGCTGCGGTGACGAGCAGACCGGCGCGGCGGTCGACCAGCGCCATCAGCAGGAGCCGCGGTAGGAAGGGCCTTGATGCATGCAGGTATTGCAGCAGACGGCGTGGTCAGTCGCCGAAGAGGTGGTCCTCGGCCTCGGCGGAGGTCACCTCGAGCCGCAGCGCCATGACCTTGTCCGGCGGCAGCCCGAGGCGCGACAGGATGGCCTGCACCTGGGGGAGCACCCAGCTGTACGACTCCACCGCGACGCGTCCGGCCTCGGTCTGCACCCGGATCCACACGACGGGGTCGCCGGCGCGGTCAGGCAGCCAGTGCGCGCCGGTGACGCCCGCGGGCGCCAGCGACGTGACGATCGGCAGCATCGCCGCGTCGGCAGCGCGACGGAGCTCGTCGTCGGTCACCCGCCCACGCTAGCCCCGCCGGTGCGGTCGTCTGGGCACGTGCCGGTTGACGGGCGCGCTCGAGAGAGGTGCGATGGACCGCGACCAGACGCCTGCGACAAGGGGAGGGGGAGCGCGATGTCCCACGCCGAGGAGGTCCGTGACCTCGTCCGCCGCTGGACGGAGGCCGTGCACAGGGGCGAACTCGAGTCCGTGCTGGCCGACCACGCGGACGACATCGTCATGTTCGACGTTCCGCCCCCGCACCGCGGGGTGCGCGGGATGGCGGCCTACCGGGAGTTGTGGCCGCCTTTCTTCGAGTGGCAGCGCTCGGGGGCCGTCTTCGAGATCGACGAGATCGAGGTCGTCGCCGGCGAGGACGTCGCGTTCGCGTACGCGCTCCTGCGCTGCGGGACGCCGGACGAGCTCGCCGAGCGGCCGGACCAGCGGCTTCGGCTGACCCTCGGACTGCGGCGGGAAGGCGAGCGGTGGGTGGTCGTGCACGAGCACCACTCGTTCGCCGACACGTCGGGCCCGTCCGGCTGACGGCCGGACGGGCCCGACGGCTCACTCGTAGGCGCCGGCAGGGTCCTCGAGGAAGGCGATGTCGTCGGGCTGGTCGAGGCGGTAGCTGCCACTGGCGTTGCAGTTGTAGTTGAGCCCGAACGACGTCACCGCGACGATGACGTTCTGCTCCTCCAGCTCGGGCGTCGAGATGTCGAACGTCGGCCCACCGGAGTCGCCGAAGCACGTGCCGCCGGTGGTGCCACGGCCCGCGTGGCTGAACATCACCGAGATGTTCTTGTAGCCGTAGGCGCCCTTGAAGCTCACCAGGCGACGGTCGGCCTTGCGGCGCGTGTCACCGCCGAACGACGACTTGGGGCTGCTGCCCTCGAGCCCGTAGCCGACCGACTCGAACAGGCCGTCGCGCCTGGCGGCCTTGGAGTAGTAGGTGTCGAGGTAGTTCTCCTCGGGCAGCGTCCCGAACTCGGTGAGGGGCTCGCCCTCGCCGTCGAGGAGGACGGGCTCGCTGAGCTCGACGACCCCGACGTCGTGCAGCAGGAACGCGGCGTCGACGTAGTCAGGGTGGGTGAAGGTGGACTCGGCCTCGTGCCACGTCGGGCTGGCGTCCAGGGCGGCCGCCCAGTCCTCGTAGCGTTCGTCGTTGCGGTCGGGCACGTAGGTCGAGCTCGGGGGGAGGATGGAGTAGTCGGGTTCCTCCTCGACCGAGAACCACACGTCGGTGCCGCCGTGCAGCGGGTCCTCCGGGACCTCGCCCTCGGTGCCCACGGCGTACGTGCAGTGACCGGCCGTCACGACCGTGTCGGCGTCGATCAGCGTGCCGGTGCAGTTGTACCAGCCGCCGGGGTCGTCGAAGCGCGAGTCGACGGCGTCGGGGACGTAGAACAGCAGCTGTCCGACGAAGGGGTGCTCGTAGTCGTCCGGCTCGCCGCCGACGATGGCGGTGGCGGGCTGCGTGGTCGACACGAGCAGGGCGGCGGACGCGAAGGCGATGACCGTGAGGCGGCCGGGGATCAGCGACATGGGGGGAGTCCTCCTGGTAGCGAGGTGTGCTGGTGCGTCCAACTCAGCGCGACGGAGGGTGGGATGTCCATCCCCCAGATGGGGTAGCGGCCGGCCCGGGTCGTTCAGCTGTCAGCGGATCCACGGGCAGCAGAACCCCCTGTGGCCACGCGCCGCAGCGCGCCACGCTGGCGGCATGACCACCCACACCACTTCCGAACGCATCGAGGACGAGCTGGTCCGACGACTGATGCACCAGCGGATCATCGTCCTCGGCGAGGAGCTCGGCGAGCGCAACGGCAACCGCCTCATGCACCAGCTCCTGCTCCTGTCCGCCGAGGACCCGCGCGCCGACATCAGCCTCTGGATCAGCTCGCCCGGCGGCTCGGTGTCGTCGATGCTCGCCATCCACGACGTCATGCGGCTGATCCCCAACGACGTCAGCACCCTCGCCATGGGCATGGCCGCGAGCGCCGGGCAGTTCCTGCTCTCGGCGGGCACGCCCGGCAAGAGGTACGCCCTGCCGCACGCCCGCGTGCTGCTCCACCAGGGGTCGGCCGGCATCGGCGGCACCGCCGTCGACATCGAGATCCAGGCGGACGACCTGCGGCACACCCGCGACACCGTCCTCGGCCTGATCGCCGAGCACACCGGACAGGACCGCGAGACCGTCGAGCGCGACTCGCGGCGCGACCGCTGGTTCAGCGCCGAGGACGCGCTGGCGTACGGCTTCGTCGACCAGGTGACCAGCTCGGTCGACCACGTGACACCGGCGCGCACCCGCGCGGTGGGGCTGGCGGGTGCGCGATGAGCGGCTACACGATCCCGTACGTCGTCCAGCAGACGCCGCGCGGCGAGCGCACCCTCGACCTCTACTCGCGGCTGCTGTCCGAGCGGATCGTCTACCTCGGCACCGAGATCGACGACGGCGTGGCCAACGCCGTCATCGCCCAGATGCTCCACCTCGCCTCGGAGAACCCCGAGCTCCCGATCAGCCTCTACCTCAACTCGCCCGGGGGCTCGATCACGGCGATGCTGGCGGTCTACGACGCGATGCAGTTCGTGAAGCCGCCGGTCGAGACGGTGTGTGTCGGGCAGGCCGCGTGGACAGCGGCGGTCCTGCTGGCCGGGGGAGCGCCGGGGCGGCGAGCGATCCTGCCGCACGGGCGGGTGGTGCTCCACCAGCCCGCGACGCAGGGCCGCGGCACCATCCCCGACCTGATCCTCGAGGCGGACGAGGTGGCCCGCGTGCGCCTGCTGCTCGAGGAGGTCCTCGCCCAGCACACCGGGCGCACGGCCGAGCAGATCCGGCAGGACACCGACCGCACGCTCGTGCTGCCGGGGGAGGCCGCTGTCGACTACGGGCTCGTCGACACGGTCCTGCGCGAGCAGGGACCGGCGCTGGCCTGAGCGGCCGCGCCGGGTCAGGCAGCCAGGGCCAGGGCGTCCGGCCGGCCGGCGCGCACCGCCAGGCGCCGGACGCTCAGGTCGAGGGCGCCGGCGATGGCCTGCAGCATCTCCGAGGACGGGTCCTTGAGTCCGCGCTCGACCTCGGAGAGGTACTGCACGGACACCCCGGCCCTCTCGGCCACGTCCTTGAGCCGTTCACCCCGGGCCGCGCGCTCGCGATGGAGCTCCTCGCCGACGATCTCGCGCCACAGGCGCTCGGGCGCCGGGGGCGCGTCTGGCTGCTGCTCCGGGAACCGCACGACCTCACCCATGTCGTCGAATGTAGCCACGTCGCCGGTCCCGTGGCACGCCGTTCTGCTGACAGCAGAACTAGGTGCCGCAGAAGGTCGTGTAGGCGCCGAACGAGTCGGGAGCGGGCTCCGCGTAGCGCTCGAGACCGGGCCGCTCGCCGTACGGAGTTGACACCGCCTCGAGCAGCCGGTCGAGCGGCGCGAGGTCGCCGTCGGTGGCTGCGGCGAGGGCCTCCTCGACGAGGTGGTTGCGCGGCACGTAGACCGGGTTGGTGCGGTCCATCGCGTCGGCGTCGGGGTCGATCGCCAGCCAGCGGGCGGTCCACGCGTCGAAGCCGGCGAGGTCGAGGAACATCCCGCGCGCCGGCTCGGCGTCGCCGCGCGCCGCCGCACCGAGGCGGCGGAAGAACGACGTGTGGTCGACGTGGTCGGCCTGGACGAGCGCGACGAGGTCGGCGACGAGGGTCGACGCCTCGGCCGGGTCGACGCCGTCGCGCAGGCCGAGCTTGGCCCGCATGCCGGCGGACCAGGCGGCCGAGTAGCGGTCGCGGAAGGCGCCGAGCGACTCCACGGCGATGGCCACCGCCGCGTCCTGCTCGTCGGACAGGAGGGGCAGGATCGCCTCGGCGAGGCGGGCAAGGTTCCACTCCGCGACCACGGGCTGGTTGCCGAAGGCGTAGCGACCGCCGGTGTCGATGGAGCTGTAGACCGTCGCCGGGTCGAAGGCGTCCATGAAGGCGCACGGTCCGTAGTCGATGGTCTCGCCGGAGATGGTCATGTTGTCGGTGTTCATCACGCCGTGCACGAAGCCGACGAGCATCCACTCCGCGACCAGCGCCGCCTGGGCGGCGACCACCGACTCGAACAGCGCGAGGTGGGGGTGCTCCGCGTCTGCGGCGGCGGGGTGGTGGCGCGCGATCGCGTGGTCGGCCAGGCGTCGGAGCAGCTCGAGGTCGTCGGTGGCCCGGGCGTACTGGAAGGTGCCGACCCGCAGGTGGCTGCTCGCCACCCGCGCCAGCACGGCACCGGGCAGCACGGTCTCGCGCTGCACGGGGCGACCGGTCGCCACGACGGCGAGGCTGCGGGTGGTGGGGATGCCGAGGGCGTGCACCGCCTCGCTGACGACGTACTCGCGCAGCATCGGGCCCACCGCGGCCAGGCCGTCGCCGCCGCGGGAGAACGGCGTACGCCCCGACCCCTTCAGGTGCAGGTCGCGCAGCCGTCCTGAGTCGTCGACGAGCTCGCCGAGCAGCAGGGCGCGGCCGTCGCCGAGGCGCGGGGAGTAGCCGCCGAACTGGTGGCCGGCATAGGCCTGGGCGACCGGAGTCGCCCCCTCGGGAAGTCGGGTGCCGGTCAGCAGGCCGACGCCGTCGCCGCGGAGCCAGTCCGGGTCGAGGCCGAGCGCGGCGGCCAGCGGCTCGTTGAGGGCGAGCACGCGGGGCTCAGGCGTCTCGGCTGCCTGCCAGGGCAGGGCGAGCTCGGGCAGCTCGCGGGCGAAGCGGCCGTCGAGGACGAGGGTGGGTGCCGAGGTCACTCCCTCGACGATACGCGGCGGGCGGGGACGATCCCACCCGTCGGGCGCCACGTCAGGCGCCGCCGGCGGGCAGCGCCTCGAGCATGATGTCGGGGTTGTCGCGGGCGGTGACCTGGGCACGCCACTGGTCCACGAACAGGGCCAGGCGGGTGCCGTCGCTGCGCTCGAGGACCTCGACGCCGCGCTTGCCCGCGAGGGCGGCCGCGCCGTCGGCGTCGGTGCGTCGGGCGACCTGGTAGTCGAGGCGCGAGAAGCGGATCGGCGCGTTGAACTCGTTGGTCATGCGGTCCTCGACGACCTCGAACTGCATCGGGCCGACGGCGGCGAGGACGGGGTTCTGGTCCCCGCGCAGGTCGGAGCGCAGCACCTGCACCACGCCCTCCTGGTCGAGCTGCTCGATGCCGCGCCGGAACTGCTTGTAGCGACTGATGTCGCCGGCGCTGGCCGTGACGAAGTGCTCGGGCGCGAAGCTCGGGACGGGTGGGAACTCGATGGGGTCCCCGACGTAGACGGTGTCGCCGACCCGCAGGGCCTGCGCGTTGACGAAGCCGATGATGTCGCCGGGCTCGGCGCTCTCGACGGCTGCGGTGTCGCGGCCGAAGACCGACTGCGCGAACTTCGTCGCGAAGGGCCGTCCGCTGCCGGCGTGGGTGACGACCATGCCGCGCTCGAAGGTCCCGGACACGACCCGGGCGTAGGCGAGCCGGTCTCGGTGGGCGTTGTTCATCCCCGACTGCACCTTGAAGACGAACGCGCTGAAGTCGTCGGACGGCTCGCGGACGGAGCCGTCGACGCCCTCGGTCGCACTGGGGTCCGGAGCGATGTCGAGCAGCAGGTCGAGCAGCTGCGCGACGCCGAAGTTCTGCAGGGCCGAGGCGAACATCACCGGGGTCGTCTCCCCGGCCAGGAAGCGCTCCTGGTCGTGGTCGGCCTCGTCGAGCGTGAGCAGCTCGTGCTCCTCGAACGCCGCGTTCCACTGGAGGGAGTCGTCGTCCTCGACCTCGTCCGCGCCCATCCGCCGCTCGGGCGCCCGGGTCGCGCCACCGGCGGTGCGGGTGTACTTCACGAACTCGCCCGTACGCCGGTCCAGCACGCCGCGGAAGTCGCCGGCCTCGCCCACCGGCCAGGTCAGGGGCGTGGGCCGGAGCTTGATCTTCTCCTGGATCAGGTCCATCAGCTCGAGGGCCGACAGCCCGGGCCGGTCCCACTTGTTGATGACCGTCAGGACGGGGATCCCGCGCAGCGCGCACACCTTGAAGAGCTTGAGGGTCTGCGGCTCCAGGCCCTTTCCGGCATCGACCAGCATCACGGCGGAGTCGACGGCTGAGAGCACGCGATAGGTGTCCTCGGAGAAGTCGCTGTGGCCCGGGGTGT
Organism: Nocardioides sp. GCM10028917; assembly: GCF_042666175.1. NCBI lineage: Bacteria > Bacillati > Actinomycetota > Actinomycetes > Propionibacteriales > Nocardioidaceae > Nocardioides > Nocardioides sp. GCM10028917. The sequence goes on along the minus strand of NZ_JBHTFL010000003.1, from coordinate 677,456 downwards.
CGACGAGGTTGATGACGTGGTCGCGGTAGACGAACTGCAGCGCCGCCGAGGTGATCGAGATCCCGCGAGCCTTCTCCATCGCCATCCAGTCCGACACCGTGGCACGCCGGTCGCCCTTGCCGTGCACCGCGCCGGCCTCGGTGATCACCCGCGCGTGCAGGGCCAGGGCCTCGGTGAGGGTGGACTTGCCGGCGTCCGGGTGGCTGATGACGGCGAAGGTACGGCGGGGGCGGGTGTCGGGCACCGCGCGAATCTACCGGCCGAGGACCCCTACCTCCGCTTCCGGGACGCGGTGGTCCGCGAAGCGGCAGCCGGGCGCCGGCTCACTGGTCGGGTCGTTCGTCGTGCAGGCCGAGCACCACGCGTGCGAGCCGGATCACAGGGACGCCGGCCCGGAGGGCAGCGTCCTCGAGCTGCGCGCGCGCCTCGGGCAGGGAGCTGCCGCGCTGTGCGGCGATGACACCCGTCGCCTGGTCGAGCCAGGCCCGCTCCGCGAGCCGGACAGGGGCCTGCTCCGCCTGGTTCCGCGTCGAGAAGGACAGGTCGGCGTTGGTGACGGCGCCCGGTGCCCACGCCCCGAAGGCGGTCGCCAGCTCCGCGTGCTTGTGCTGGAACGTGTCGGCTGCGTCTCCGTAGAGGTTCACGGTGGCGATCACGTCGCCCGCCTGCACCACCGGGAAGGTGAGGGTGCTGTGGATGCCTGCTGCGGCACTCGCCCGGGCGAAGTCGTGCCACTCGCGCTCGTCGAGCAGCCCGCCCGGCGACGAGGCCAGGCCCCGCCCGAGGTCGATCGCGTCCACGCACGGACCGGTCGCGACGTACTGCACGGCGTCCAGCGTCGCGATCTCCTCGTCGGTCGCGACCAGGGTGAAGGTGACGCCGTGCTCACGCGAGCCGATGCTCACGCCGACCAGCCCAGGGGCGATCGTCCGGGCGCGATCAGCCGTCGCGGTGAGGTGCTCGACGAGGTCGCCGTCGTCGTAACGGTCCAGCTCCTCGAGGGCCTCCAGGGTCTCCGGGATCGGTTCCACGGGTCGGTGGTACCCCGACCGGGCGAACCTATGTCCGGTCGGGACGTTCGTCGGTCAGGTCCGGGTCGCGCTCGCCGATCGAGTCGACGAGGTCCTGCGCGACGCTGCGCACCTTCCGGTTCTGGGTGCTCGCCTGCCGGGTGAGGTAGCTGAAGGCCGTCGGCTGGTTCATGCCGTAGCGCTCCATGATGATGCCGACGGCCGCACCGATCAGCGTGCGGGTGCCGATGGCCGTGCTCAGCTGTTCGGCCCTGAGCACGTGACCGAGGGCGAGCCCGGCGTGCACACCGAAGTGCTCTGCCACGCCGACCGACCCCGGGTCGATGGTCGACGACGTGGTGGAGTGCAGGTTGAGGCAGAGGACACCGTGCGAGTCGCTGCGCAGTCGCACCCCGATCTGCGACTGCAGGCCGAGCCGGGTGGCCCGGCCGATGTAGGTCGGCCAGCGCTGCTCGTGCCGAGCTCCCCGCACCACCACGAGCTCCTCCTCCGTCGCCTCCACGCAGGGTCCCTCGTGGGAGGAGGACTGCACCTCGTCGAAGCTGCGGGCGAGGTCGGTGGTCGCCGCGAGCGTCTCCAGGGACCCGTCGGCATGGATCCGGGAGACGCTGACGTGCTCGAACTCCGGCAGGCACCGCCGGGCCTGGAGCACGATCTCCTCGAGCGTCTCGGTCGTGCCGGTCTGCGAGTGGAGGGACGCAGTGGCGTCCCTGATGGTGTCGACGACGCGGTCGCCCGGCATGTGTGCACTCCTACGCTGCGTCCGGCCCACGGGGGCGGCACGGAAATTCTCGGCGTCAGGATAACGCCGCGCGCACAGGCCCGGGGCCGTCTCCGGACGATCCGGGCCAGCGGGCGAGAGCGGCGTCGACGGCGCGCGGGGAGAGCACGGAGTCGAGGGCCAGCCGTACGCAGCCGACCAGCCCGGCGCGGTCGCCGTACGCCGCCGGGACGACCTGCAGGTCCCGCCCGGCCAGCGCCGTGGTGGCGCTGAAGACGCCCTCGCGCAGCCCGGCGGAGAAGGTGTCGAAGGCGCCGGCCATGTCGCCGCCGACGACGACGGTGCGCGGGTTCAGCACGGTGACGGTCGCGGCGAGCGCCTCGCCGATGTGGCGGCCGGACTCGCGCACGACGGCCCGGGCCCGTCCGTTGCCGCGGCCGGCGGCGGCGACCAGGTCGCGCACGTGGTGGACGTCGTCGCCCGCGGCGCGCAGCCGCTCGACGAGCGCCCAGCCGCTCGCGACCGTCTCCAGGCAGCCGGTCTCGCCGCAGCGGCAGCGGAGACCGTCGGCGGCAGGGACCTTGACGTGGCCGAGCTGTCCGGCGGCATTGCGGTGGCCGCGGGTCAGCCGCCCGTCGGCGATGATCGCGAGGCCGATGCCCGTCGACGCCTTGAGCACCAGCGCCTCGTCGTGCTCGTGCACCGTCGGCTCGACATCGGCCCGGGCGGTCGGCATCTGCGACAGCGCCATCACCCGCATGTCGTTGTCGAGCGTGAGGGGAGCGCCGGTGACCTCGTGCAGGTAGGGCGCGAGAGCGACGCCGTCCCAGCCGGTGAGGGCGGGGGAGTCCACGCTCATCGCGCGGGACGGGTCGACCGTGCCTGCCAGCGACATGCCCACCCCGCGCACGTCCTCCCCGCTGCGGCCGAGCTCGTCCAGCATCTGCTCGAGGTGGCGCACGACGAGCGGCATCAGCACGTCGGGTCCCTGGCCCGACTCCTGCTCGAGGCTCGCCGCGGCGAGCTCGGTGCCGTCGAGCGAGCTCACCGAGAGCTGCGAGCGGCTGCGCCCGACGGCGATCCCGAGGACCAGTCCCGCCGCGCTGTTGAGCACGAGCGTCGTGGCGGGGCGCCCGCCGGTCGCGGACTCCTCCTCGCCCTCGAGCACGAGCCCGGCGTCGACGAGCGCGGAGAGCCGGGCGTTCACGGCCGTGCGGGACAGGCCCGTGGCGCGACCGAGGGAGCCGCGCGTGACCGCCTGTCCGGAGCGGATCAGCGCGAGCACCTCGCCGGCGGTCGCCGCGGGCAGGACCGGCGGCGGGGGAGGCGAGGTCTGCGTCATGGTGCGCCGATTGTGGCACCAGGGAATATGTCTTGAAAAGACGTAAGTTGCGTTGCATCAGGACCGAAGCGTCCGTACGGTGGTGTGCCATGGACTCGATCACCCCCGTCGACGCCTGCGACTTCACCGTCTTCGGCGGCACCGGCGACCTCGCCCTGCGCAAGCTCCTCCCCGCGCTCTACCTGCGGGACCGCGACGGGCAGCTGCCCGACGGGTTCCGCGTCATCGGCGTCTCGCGCGCCCAGGTCGACGACGACGGCTACCGCGCCCTGGTGGCCGACGCGCTGCGCGAGCACGTGGTGGCTGAGGACCTCGATGCCCCGGTCGTCGAGCGGCTGCTCGCCCGGCTGCACCACGTGACCCTCGACGTCGCAGACGTCGCGGCCTGGCACCAGCTCCACGACCGCCTCAAGGACGGCGCCGCGTCCGACGACGTCATCCGCGTCTTCTACCTCGCGGTCGCCCCCGGCCTCTTCGGGACCATCTGCGAGCACCTCGACGAGGCCGGTCTGGTGACCGAGCGCTCGCGGGTCGTGCTGGAGAAGCCGATGGGCACCGACCTCGCCACCGCCCAGCAGGTCAACGCCGCGGTCGGTCGCGTGTTCGAGGAGTCGAGCATCTTCCGCATCGACCACTACCTCGGCAAGGAGAGCGTGCAGAACCTCCTGGTCACCCGCTTCGCCAACACGTTCCTCGAGCCGCTGTGGAACAGCCGGTGGGTCGACCACGTGCAGATCACCGTGTCCGAGTCGATCGGCGTCGGCGACCGGGGCTCCTATTACGACCGCTCCGGCGCGCTGCGGGACATGGTGCAGAACCACCTGCTGCAGCTGCTGTGCCTGGTGGCGATGGAGCCGCCGACCTACGTCGACCGCGAGACCGTGCGCGACGAGAAGCTCAAGGTGCTCCAGGCGCTGCGACCGATGACGCCCGAGCTGGTCGACCGTGACACCGTCGCCGGGCAGTACGCCGCCGGGCTGTGCGAGGGCGCCCCCGCGTCGTCGTACGCCGACGAGGTGGGCCACGCCAGCAGCACCGAGACCTTCGTCGCGCTGCGCACGGAGGTGCAGAACTGGCGCTGGGCCGGCGTCCCGTTCTACCTGCGCACCGGCAAGCGGATGCCCGAGCGGGTCTCGGAGATCGTCGTGGTCTTCAAGGAGCCGCCGCACGCGATGTTCCCGCACAGCGAGGGCCCGACCGAGGCCAACCGGCTGCACATCCGCGTGCAGCCCGACGAGGGCATGCGCCTCCACATGACCGCCAAGGAGCCCGGCCCCGGCGGCATCCGGCTGCGCCCGGTCTCGCTCGACCTGAGCTACGCCGCCGCCTTCGGCGGCCGCTCGCCCGACGCCTACGAGCGGCTGCTCATGGACGTCGTGCGCGGCAACACCACCCTCTTCATGCGCCGCGACGAGGTCGAGGCGGCGTGGACCTGGGTGGCTCCCATCCTCGAGCGCTGGTCCCAGCCCTCGCACCGGCCGCGGAAGTACCCGGCCGGCACGCACGGTCCCGTTGCCGCCGTCACGCTCCTCGAGCGCGACGGCCGATCCTGGCAGGAGACAGAATGAGCACCAGCGCATCCCCCGTCCACCCAGTGGTCGCCGAGGTGACCGACCGCATCGCGCAGCGCAGCGCCGCGACGCGCGCCGCCTACCTCGCCCGCACCGACGCCGCGACCGTCAAGGGCCCGGCGCGCGGCAAGCTCGCGTGCGCCAACCTCGCCCACGGCTTCGCCGCCGCCGACGAGCCCGTGAAGTCGGGCCTGAAGTCCGGCCGCAAGCCCAACGTCGCGATCGTCTCCTCCTACAACGACATGCTCTCGGCCCACCAGCCGTTCCGCGACGTGCCCGAGGTCCTCAAGAAGTCGATCGTGCGGGCCGGTGGCCTCGCGCAGTTCGCCGGGGGAGTGCCAGCCATGTGTGACGGCATCACCCAGGGTCGCGCCGGCATGGAGCTCTCGCTCTTCAGCCGCGACCTCATCGCGATGTCGACGGCCGTCGCGCTCTCGCACGACATGTTCGACGCCGCGATGATGCTCGGCGTCTGCGACAAGATCGTGCCGGGGCTGCTCATCGGCGCGCTGTCGTTCGGCCACCTGCCCACCGTCTTCGTGCCGGCCGGCCCGATGACGTCCGGGCTCCCGAACGGCGAGAAGGCGCGCGTGCGCCAGCTCTACGCCGAGGGCAAGGTCGGGCGCGAGGAGCTGCTCGAGGCCGAGTCGGCGTCGTACCACTCCAAGGGCACCTGCACGTTCTACGGCACCGCCAACAGCAACCAGATGCTGATGGAGGTCATGGGCCTGCACCTCCCCGACGCGACGTTCGCCAACCCCGACACCCCGCTGCGCGCGGCGCTCGACCGGGCGGCCGGCGCGCGCGCCGTCGCGATCACCCACGCCGGCGGTGAGCCCACCCCGGTGGGGCACCTGGTGGACGAGAAGGCGATCGTCAACGCCTGCGTCGCCCTGCTCGCGACCGGTGGCTCGACCAACCACACGATGCACCTCGTCGCGATCGCCGCGGCCGCGGGCATCACGCTCACGTGGGACGACCTGTCCGACCTGTCGGCCGCCGTGCCGCTGCTGACGCGGATCTACCCCAACGGCTCGGCGGACATCAACCACTTCGTGGCCGCCGGCGGTACGCCGTTCCTGGTGCACACGCTGCTCAAGCACGGCTACCTGCACGACGACGTCCTGACGGTCTCGGGCCGCGGCCTGTGGCGGCACACCCGCGAGGCGCGGCTCGACGGCGACTCCGACCGGGCAGGGGTGGTGTGGGAGGAGGGCCCGAAGTCGTCCCTCGACACCGACGTGCTGCGCCCGGCCGACCAGCCGTTCGCCCCGGACGGCGGCCTGCGGATGCTCTCCGGACGCCTCGGCCGTGCGGTCATCAAGACCTCCGCCGTCAAGCCCGAGCACCGCGTCGTGACCGCGCCGGCCATCGTCTTCGACGACCAGGCCGACTTCCTCGCCGCCTTCGCCGAGGGCCGCCTCGACGGCCGCGACCTCGTGGCCGTCGTCCGCTACCAGGGCCCGGCCGCCAACGGCATGCCCGAGCTCCACAAGCTGATGCCCGCCCTCGGTGTGCTGCAGGACCGGGGTCAGCGGGTCGCGGTCGTCACCGACGGCCGGATGTCCGGTGCGTCGGGCAAGGTGCCCGCCGCCATCCACGTCACCCCCGAGTCCGCCCTGGGTGGTCCGCTGGCGCGGGTCCGCGACGGCGACCTGGTCACCGTCGACGCCGACGCCGGGGTGCTCGAGGTCGAGCTCCCGGACGCCGAGTTCGAGCGCCGCGAGGCCACCGGCCGCGCGCCCCACGACGTGGAGTGGGCCGGCACCGGTCGGGAGCTGTTCGCCGGGTTCCGCGCCATCGTCGGCACCGCCGAGACCGGCGCGAGCGTGATCCGTCCCCTGCCCGCCCCCACCGAGGAGGCCCCCGTTGTCCAGCCCGTCTGACGTCCAGTCCGCTCCCGGCCTGCTCCCCGGCAGCGGCGGCTCGCTCCTGTCACTGGTGCCCGTCGTGCCGGTCGTCGTGCTCGACGACCTCGACCACGCCGTCCCGGTCGCCCGGGCGCTCGTCGCCGGCGGCCTGCCGGTGATCGAGCTGACCCTCCGCACGCCGGTCGCCCTCGACGCCATCGCCGCGATCGCCTCGGAGGTGCCCGAGATCCTCGTCGGCGCGGGCACGATCACCTCGCCCGAGCTCGTCTCCCGCGCCGTGGATGCCGGGGCGCAGTTCCTCGTGTCTCCCGGTACGACACCGGGGCTGCTGCGGGAGATGGTCGGGTCCGGGGTCCCCTTCCTCCCCGGCACCGCCACGGTCTCCGAGGCGATGACCGTGCTCGAGGCGGGCCTCTCGGAGATGAAGTTCTTCCCGGCTGAGGCCTCCGGTGGCGCGGCGTACCTGAAGTCGCTGGCCTCGCCCCTCCCGGCGGCCCGGTTCTGCCCGACCGGTGGCATCACCGCCGCCAGCGCGCCGTCGTACCTCTCCCTGCCCAACGTCGGCTGCGTGGGCGGCTCGTGGCTCACGCCGGCCGACGCGCTCGCCGCCGGTGACTGGGACCGCGTCGCTGCGCTCGCCCGGGAGGCTGTCGCGCTGGGGTCCTGAGGCTGCACGCCGCCGAAGCCGTCGCGGCGCGCATCACCTCTCGGACACCGGGTACGGCACGAGGTGGAGCCGCCGTGCCGAGGGCCGCACGGCGCAGCCGAGGAGGCAGCCGTGCGACGTGTGGACCGGATCGCGGAGCCCTGGGGCGATCGGACGCCGTACGGCCCCGGCGAGCAGTGGCCCGTGCGGGTGGACACCCACCTCGCCGACGGGCTGGAGCCCGAGGACGTCGACCGCTGGGTGCAGTCGGCGTCGATCCTCCACTCCAACGGCGACGCGATGGACATCGCCGTCAAGGACGGGCGCATCGTCGGCGTCCGAGGCCGGGCGGACGACCGCGTCAACCGTGGGCGGCTGGGGCCCAAGGACCTCTACGGGTGGCAGGCCAACGGCTCGCCCGACCGGCTGACCCGGCCGCTCGTACGTCGCAACGGCGAGCTCGTCGAGACCGACTGGGAGACCGCCATGGAGGCCGTCGCGGGCCGCACCCGCGAGCTGCTCGAGGAGCGCGGCCCCAGCTCCGTCGGGTTCTACACCTCGGGGCAGCTGTTCATCGAGGAGTACTACACCCTCGGCCTGGTCGCCCACGGCGGCATCGGCACCAACCACGTCGACGGCAACACCCGGCTCTGCACGGCCACGGCCGCCGCCGCGCTCAAGGAGTCCTTCGGCAGCGACGGGCAGCCAGGCTCGTACTCCGACATCGACCACGCCGACACGCTCTGCCTCTACGGCCACAACATGGCCGAGACCCAGTCGGTGCTGTGGACCCGCGTGCTCGACCGCCTCGACGGACCGAACCCGCCCCGGCTGGTGTGCGTCGACCCCCGGGAGACGCCGGTCGCCCGACGAGCCGACGTGCACCTCGCCCCGCGCCCCGGCACCAACCTCATGCTGATGAACGCGCTGCTGCGCGAGCTCCTCGACCGCGACCGGGTCGACCTGGCGTACGTCGAAGCGCACGCGGTGGGCCTCGCGGAGCTGCGGAAGACGATCGACCGCTGCACGGTGGAGCAGGCCGCCGACGTCTGCGACGTCCCGGCGGACGACTTGCGCGAGGCCGCGCGCCTCATCGGCACCGCGGAACGACTGATGTCGACGGTGCTGCAGGGCTTCTACCAGTCGCACCAGGCGACCGCGGCCGCGGTGCAGGTCAACAACATCCACATCCTGCGCGGGATGCTGGGCAGGCCCGGCTGCGGCCTCCTGCAGATGAACGGCCAGCCGACCGCGGAGAACACCCGCGAGTGCGGGGCCGACGGGGACCTGCCGGGTTTCCGCAACTGGTCCAACGACGCGCACGTCGAGGACCTGGCGCGGGTCTGGAACATCGACCCGAGCAGCATCCCGCACTACACCGCGCCGACCCACGCCATGCAGATGATGCGCTACGTCGAGGACGGGTCGATCCGCTTCCTCTACGTCACCGCGACCAACCCCGCCGTCTCGATGCCCGAGCTCCGCCGGATGCGCTCGATCCTGTCCCAGGACCGCCTCTTCCTCGTGGTGCAGGACGTCTTCCTCACCGAGACCGCCCGGCTCGCCGACGTGGTGCTGCCGGCCGCGACCTGGGGCGAGAAGACGGGCACCTTCACCAACGCCGACCGCACCGTGCACCTGTCGGAGAAGGCGGTCGATCCGCCCGGGGAGGCGCGTCCGGACCTGGACATCCTGCTCGACTACGCCACCCGTCTCGACCTGCGCGACAAGGACGGCGCGCCGCTCGTGACGTGGCGCACGCCGGAGGAGGCCTTCGAGGCCTGGAAGGAGTGCAGCCGGGGTCGGCCCTGCGACTACACGGGCATCACCTACGACAAGCTCCGCGGCGGCAGCGGCATCCAGTGGCCCTGCAACGAGGAGAACCCGGACGGGTCCGAGCGGATCTACGCCGACGGCGCGTTCTGGTCGCACCCCGACTACTGCGAGGACTACGGGCGCGACCTCGTCACCGGAGCGCCGGCGTCCCCGACGGACTACCGGGCGCTCAACCCCGACGGCAAGGCGATGCTGAAGGCGGCGGAGTACCTGCCACCCCACGACCTGCCGTCGGAGGACTTCCCGTTCCAGCTGGTCACCGGCCGCACGCTCTACCACTTCCACACCCGCACCAAGACCGGGCGGGCGCCCGAGCTGCAGGCCGCGGCACCGGAGGTGTGGGTCGAGGCATCGGCCGGCGACGCGTCGTCGTACGGCTGGGCGGAGGGCGACGTCCTCCGGATCACCACCCCGCGTGGGCACGTGACCGCCCGGGTGCGGGTCAGCGGCATCCGCAAGGGCGTGCTGTTCCTGCCGTTCCACTACGGCTACTGGGACACCCGGGCCGGCCACGAGCCTGACGGGGACGCCGACGGCCGTGCGGCCAACGAGCTGACGCCCACCGACTGGGATCCCGTGTCCAAGCAGCCGATCTTCAAGACGGCCGCTGCCGCCGCGACCCGGGTCAGCGGGTCGGACGGCACGCCGGCGCCCGCACCGACCACCACCGCGTCGAGGCCCGTCGGTCCCGGCGTCCCACCCACGCGAGGCGTCGCCACGGCGCAGGTCACCGAGGAGTCGATGACGACGACCGGGGGTGCGCGATGAGCGCCCCGGACGTGGCGAGGACCCTGCGCAGCCTGCACGGCAACAAGGTGGGCGCCGCGATCGAGGAGCTGCACCGGTCTGAGGACGACCTGGCCAGGACCCTGCTCGACCTCAGCGACCGGCAGCGCACCGACCACGAGATCTTCCACGTCGCGCGTGACATCGCACGATGGTCGCAGCAGCACGTGCGCGAGCTGGCCCGCGTGGGCCGCGACTACGGGCTCGACCTCGACCCCGAGGCGACGCGCGTGTCGCCCGTGGTGGCGCGGGTGAAGCAGAAGGGTGCCGAGCTCGTCGGCCGGCACCACGAGCCCGGCCTGCTGCTGCTCGCGGACCTGCGCCACCTGCACCGCGCGGCGGCGGGCGTCTCTCTCGACTGGGAGGTGCTCGCCCAGACCGCTCAGGCGATGCAGGACGAGGAGCTGCTCGCGCTGTGCCAGGACGCGCACCCGGAGACGGTGCGGCAGATGCGCTGGGCCGATGCCAAGGTCAAGGAGACCGCCGCCCAGGTGATGGTCACGGGCTGACCCGGTCGCACCGTCGATCTCCTCGGACCGGTCGACAACCAATCCGGCCTTCGCGGCGTCCCAGAAGCACCAGCACCACCTCCCGCGACCGCCGCCCCTGCCGCACCCCGTCGCGCTCGACACCCACGAAGGTCGCCCATGCCAGCACGACGTCCTGCCTGCCTGTCTCCCGGTCGCCCCTCCCGTCTCCTGCTCGGCGCTGCGACCGCCCTGCTGCTCCCGGCCGCCCTGCTCGCCCCGGCGCAGCCCGGTGCCGCCAGCGGCTCCGCCCCCGCCCTCAGTCCCGCGGCTGTCGACGACGTGCCCGCCAACGTCTCGGTGCGCGCCGGCGGCCGCCAGCGGATCCGGCTCGAGGCGCTGCCGCAGGTCGTCCAGCCAGGAGGCGCGGTCGCCGGCGCCGACGCGGCCCGCGCCGCCGTCGTCGCCTCGCTCCGGCCGGTCCGCCCGGGCCGCCGCGTGCAGCTCCAGGTGCGAGAGGGCGAGGCGTGGCGGGCCGTCGCCTCGAGGCGGCAGGACGGCCTGGGCCGGGTGCAGTTCGCCGCCGCGGCCGGGGTCGACGGCACGTCCCTCACCTACCGGGTCAAGGCGATGGCGTCGTCGTCGACGAGCCCGTTCACGAGCGCGCCCGTCAGCACCGCCCGCTGGCTCGACGCGACCTGGACCGACGAGTTCGACGGCTCGCACCTCGCCCCGGTCTGGAACCACCGCGGCCGGGAGTACGCCCACGGCAGCCGCCGCTCCTGCGCCAAGGGCGACCCGAGCGCGGCCAGCGTGGGCGGCGGCGCCGTACGACTGAGCGTCACCGCCGACCCGGCTGCCACGACGCGGTGCCGGATCGAGGGACGCGACGCGCGCGCCGGCCGGTTCGCCTACCGCCTCAACGGGCACATCGGCACGCAGCACGCCTTCGCGTTCCGCTACGGCGTCGCGGCCGCGCGGGTGAAGTTCCACCGCCTGCGCGGGCAGCACGGCGCCTTCTGGCTGCAACCGGTCGACGGCATGCAGGCCGGCGCGCTCGGCACCGAGATCGACGTCGTGGAGTACTTCGGCGACCACCACCCGCAGGGCGGGCTGGCCTCCTTCATGCACCGCTACGAGGGCAAGCGCCGGATCGCCTCGGGGGGCTGGATCCCGAACTCACGGTCGTTCCTCGCGAGCCGCAACGACGGCTGGTCGAAGAACTACCACGTCTTCTCGGTGGAGTGGACGCCTCGGATGCTGGTCTTCCGCATCGACGGCAAGGAGACCGGCCGGGTGCGGGGCAAGGTCTCCGCCGTCCCGCAGTTCCCCATCCTGAGCCTCATCGCCGCCAACTACGAGATCCCGAAGATCAAGGAGAAGCGGCTGCCCCAGCACATGTACGTCGACTGGGTCCGGGTCTGGGAGACGGGCGCGCCCGGTCAGGCCGGGTGACTCACCCGCGACCGCCCAGCCCGCGGTAGAGGTCGATCTCGGACCGGAGCCGCGGGGGCAGCGGCGCTCCCGCCAGGGCGAGGGCGTCGGCATAGGCATCGAGGGCGGCGAGCAGCTCCCTGCGGAGCTGCTGCTGCTCGACGTGCCTCTTGTCGTGCCTCGCCCGGTCGAGCACGCGGCGCGCTGCCTTGATGTCCTCCAGCAGCGACGTCAGGCGCTGGTGACGGCCGGGATCGCATCCGGGTTCAGCGTGCAGCATGAGGAGTCCGAACCGCCCAGCGGGGCTGCAGCGCGGTACCGCAGCGTCGTGGACACCCCCCAACCTACCGGCTGCCGCCCACCGGCGCCGCGACGCGGGGCTCGGCCGACGCCGGAAGAGCGGGCTGCTCGCCGGCCGACGCCGCGCGGAGTCGCCGCTGCTGTGTCGACATCAGCGCGACCGCGAGCACCGTCGCACCCACGGTCACGGCGAACGCTGCCGTCGCTCCCGACGTGTCGGCGAGGCGACCGGCGACGCTCGAGCCGAGCGCGTAGCCCAGTCCGGTCGCGCTGGCCAGGGTCGTCATCGCCGCACCGACCCGGGCCGCGGGGACCACGCGCTCGGCGAGGGAGAAGACGGCGATCATGTAGGGCGCCACAGCGAACCCGAGGAAGAGGACGGTGGCGGCGGTGCCGGCCAGCGAGCCGACGACGAGGAGGGGGAGCGCGAGCACGAGCAGCGCCCACGCCGCGACGAGCGCCCGGCGCTCGTGCCCGACGCGCTCGGGGAGGTACGCCGTCGCGAGGCCGGCGAGCGCGCTGCCGACGCCGAGGGTGGCGTGCACCAGCCCGGCCACGCCGGGCGTGCCGGCATCCGTGGCGAGCACGGTGGCACCGGTCTGCGTGGCGCCGAAGAGCATCCCGATGGAGACCTGCGCGCCGACGAGCACGACGAACGCGGCGCCCAGCAGGCGGCCCCCGCCGCCCGGGTGGTCGGCGTCGTGGGCCACGCGCGCGGACGGGTCGAGGGCGAAGGCCGACCCGAAGACCGCCAGCAGGACCGCCGCGACGAGCAGCGCGCCGGACGGCGAGACGAGCGCGACGGAGAGGCCGACCAGGGCGGGCCCGATCGCGAACGACGCCTCGTCGGCCGCTCCCTCGTAGGAGAACGCGGCGTCCACGAGCCGGCGCTGGTGCTTCCCGGTCGAACGGGTCAGCGGCCGCCAACGGACGCGGGCCAGGGGACCCACCTGCGGGAGCACCAGACCGGTGGCTGCGGCGCTGACCACGATGGCGGCGTCCGCGGACCCGCTTCCGACGACGGCGACGAGCGTCGCGAGGCCGGTGGCGCCCAGCAACGACTGGACGAGGACGACGGGACGCTGGCCGACCCGGTCGGCCAGCGAGCCGGCGATCGGGGCACCGACGGCGTTGGCGACGGCGAGGGCGCCCGCGCTGAGCCCGCCGAGGCCGTAGCTGCCGGTCGCCGTGGAGACCAGGAGGAGCGTGCCGAGCTGGCTCATCGCGAGCGGGAGGCGCCCGACGAACGCCACGAGGACGTAGGTCGGGCCGGCGATCGACAGGAGTCGTCGGTAGGAGGCGAGAGGGGTCACGGGGGGTCCTTCGGGTGCGTCGGTACGACGCGCCGAACCCACCTCCAAGGACGCGTTGAACCCTCTGCGGTGCCCATTCTAGGAGCGGTCGCGACGGGTGCGGAATCGCCGCTGGCAGGGTTCCGGTGCGCGCGGCCCGGGACTAGGGTCGGAGCTGTCCCGGGGGACGTCGGGAGGGCGATTGCACGCGCACGGGGAGGGCGGCCAGGAGCCGCAGGCCGATGGTCTGGCGGAGGTCGACTTCGATCACCTCCTCCGGGAGGTCCTGACGCGCGTGCAGGGGGTGCGCGACGAGCAGGTCAGGCTCCGCCACCTCCTCGACGCAGTGGTCGCCATCGCCTCCGAGCTCACCCTCGACGAGGTGCCGACGCGCATCGTCCGCGCCGCGAGCGGCCTCGTCGGCGCACGCTACGCGGCCCTCGGAGTCCTGTCCGAAGGACCCGAACGCGTGCTGCGCACGTTCGTGCACCACGGGATGGGCAGCGACGTGGTCGCGCAGATCGGCAGCTGGCCCACCGGCCACGGCCTCCTGGGCCTGCTGATCGAGGAACCGCGGCCGCTCCGGCTGCGCGACATCGCCGCGCACCCGGCGTCGTACGGGTTCCCCGACCACCACCCGGCGATGACGTCGTTCCTCGGGGTGCCCGTCCGTACGCGCGAGCACGTGTTCGGCTACCTCTATCTCACCGACAAGGAGGGCGGCCAGGACTTCACCGAGGTCGACGAGCTGGTCGCCGTGGCTCTGGCGGCCGCCGCGGGCGTCGCGATCGAGAACGCCACCCTCTACGAGGAGGCCGAGCGACGCCAGGCCTGGTTGAGCGCCACCGTCGAGATCACCTCCCTGCTCTCCGAGGACACACCGACCGACCGGGCGCTGCAGGCCGTGGCCGACCGCGCCAGGTCGGTCTCGGGCGCCGACGTGGCCTGGGTCGTCAGCGGTTCCGACCCCCAGGACCTGCACCTCGAGGTGGTGGCGGGCGCACCGGTCGACCGGGACGCCATGCACGCCCTGCCGATGGAGAGGTCACTGGCCAGCCTGGTGGTGCGCACGGGCGTACCCGTCTCGGTCGACGACCTCGCCACGGATCCGCGCGCCGTGGACCCCTCGTCCCTCGACGGCTGGCCCCAGCTCGGTCCGATGATGGCCCTGCCACTGCGATCGGGCTCCGAGATCGAGGGCGTGATCTCGCTGGCGTGGACACCCGAGCGCATCGACGCGTTCCGGCGCCTCGACCCCCGCCTGCCCACCAGCTTCGCCGAGCAGGCGGCACTCGCCCTGCACGTCGCGAGGAGCCGGGAGGACCGCAAGCGGATGTCGTTGCTGGAGGACCGCGACCGCATCGGGCGAGACCTGCACGACCTCGTCATCCAGCGGCTGTTCGGCGTGGGTCTGGGGCTGGAGAGCACCGTGCGGATGGTGCCCACCGGCGAGCCGGCGCAGCGTCTGCGACAGGCCATCGTCGACATCGACGACACGATCAAGGACATCCGCCGGGCGATCTTCGCCCTCGGGACGCTCGAGGGCTCGACGGACCTGCAGACCGAGATCGAGATCCTCGTCGACCGAGCAGCCGCGACGATGAAGCTGCGGCCCAAGCTCCGGCTCGAGGGGCCGATCCGCACCACCGTGCCCGCAGCGGTCACGCCCGACCTGCTGGCAGTGGTGGGCGAGGCCATGACCAACGTCAGCCGGCACGCGCACGCCTCGACGGTGGAGGTGAGGGTGGTCGTCCACCACGACACGCTCGAGGTGAGCGTCGCCGACGACGGGCGGGGCATGCCGCCGGACGTCCTCGAGAGCGGGCTGCACAACCTGCGTGAGCGGGCGGCCGGTCACGGGGGTGAGCTGTTGGTGGAGTCCGAGGCGGGCGCCGGCACGACCCTCACGTGGCGCGTCCCGCTCGTCGAGAGCTGATCGACCCGGGCGGGCGAAGCCTTCGCGTCCCGGGACTCCTCGGCCGCCGGCGTCCCGGGATCGGGTCCCGAACGTGCTGGGACTTTGGTCCGTTGCGCCCGGCACGGCCCTGCATTGCTATGGACTCGCACCGGGGTCGCACCGGGTGCCCCGCTCCACCGGCGCTCCTCAGCCGCACGCCGCGCTGTCGAACCACGAAGGTCGGTGGAGCGGGGCACCCGCGAGCGAGGCCGGGGCACCGTAAGGAGGAAGCATGGTTCCGCAGCAGGGGGAGGAGCATTCATGACGAACGCGCCCGGAGGAGTGGCCGACCTGGCCTGGATGCCCGGTCTGACCAACGAGGACCTGAGGGAGGCGGCGGACCGCCTCGTCCTCGACCGTTGCGACGTGCCTGCGGGTTCGGTGCTCCGGACGTTCTCGCGCTCGGTGCGCGCCGCCCTGCTCGACGGATTCCTGACCTCGGAAGTGGTGGCGGAGGCCGAGCGCAGGACCAGGGAGCTGCTGGCCCAGCGGCCCGCCGCGGGGGGTCGCCCCCGCTTGCGCGACTGGGCCGGTGTGCGCGTACCCGAGGTGCCCCGACCGCGGAGGGCGCGATGACCGCCCGGGACCGTCGACGCACCCGGAGCCGCGTCGGCCCGGACACCGAGCGTGCCTCGTGGAGGCGCTGGCGAGCCCGGTCCGCCGTGCGCGCAGCCCGCCTCGTCTCTGCTGCGGCGCACCGACGCACGCGGGAGGACGCGACGTAGGGACCGGTCAGGACCAGTCAGGACCGGGCAGGAAGTCCGGGGCCATCCGCCCCGGGCAGGAGTACCGTGCTCGTATGGACGGACATGCTCATGTCCCCGTCACGGAAGACACCATCACGGTGTTCTTGCTGGACGACCACGAGCTCGTCCGGCGGGGGGTCCGCACCCTCCTGGAGTGCGAGCCCGGCATCGAGGTGATCGGCGAGGCCGGCTCGGCCGCGGAGGGCGAGGCTCTCATCACCGCGCTCCGTCCCCGCGTCGCCATCGTGGACGGTCGTCTGCCCGACGGCTCGGGCATCGAGGTGTGCCGCCAGGTCCGGTCGGTCGACCGGCGCATCGAGGTGCTCGTCCTGACGTCGTACGACGACGACGACGCGCTGTTCGCGGCCATCATGGCCGGCGCCTCCGGCTACGTGCTGAAGCAGATCAGCAGCGGGGACCTCGTCACGGCCGTACGGCGGGTGGCGGCGGGCCAGTCGATGCTCGACCCGGCCGTGACGGCCCGGGTGCTGCACCGGCTGCGACAGGGGTCGGACCGGGACCCGCTCACCCAGCACCTGACGCCCAAGGAGGAGCAGGTCCTCGGGCTGGTGGCCGAGGGGCTGACCAACCGCCAGATCGCGGAGCGGCTCGGCGTGGCCGAGAAGACGGTGAAGAACTATGTGTCGACACTGCTCGCGAAGCTCGGTGTGGAGAGCCGGACGCAGGCGGCGGTGATGGCGGCCCGCCGTCCCGCCTCGGGCGAGGGCCGTCCGGGACACCGGGCCACGTAGGTCGCCCCTGCGCGTCCCTGCGCCCGGGCCTCCGTAGGGTGTCCGCGTGCCCCCTCGCCCCGACCGGTCCGACGGCGTCCGACCCGGTGGGGTCTCTCGGCTGCGCGCGATCGACCCGCTGGTGCCTGCGGTGGCCGGGGTGTCCCTGGTGGTCTACGTGCTGCACGGCTTCCAGGGGATGCTGAGCCGCGATCTCGGCATCTACAGCTACGCCGGCCAGCAGGTGGCCGACGGCGTCCCGCCCTACCTCGGCGTGCTCAACCGTGCCGGGCCGCTGGCGCACGTGCTGCCCGGCGTGGGGGCGCTCGTCGCGCGCCTCGGCGGACTCGACGACGTCATCACCATGCGGGTGTTCTTCATGCTGATGGCCACCGCCGCTGTGTGCGTCTCCTACCTGCTCGGGCGCGACCTCTTCCGCTCCCGCGGTGCCGGCCTGGTGACCGCGAGCGCGATGCTAGCCGTCCACGGCTTCATCCAGTACGCGTCCAACGGGCCGCGCGAGAAGACCCCGATGACGCTCTTCGTGCTCGGCGCGCTGTGGGCGGTGACGCACCGGCGCTGGTTCACCGCGGGCGTCCTGACGAGCCTGGCCACGCTGTGCCTGCAGACGGCGTTCTTCAGCACCTTCACAACCGTGGCGGTGGGCGCGCTCCTGCTCGCCACGGGCGGCCGGGTCCGCGCGCTCGCGCGTATCGCCGTCGGCGGGCTGGTGCCGGTGGCGGTGCTCGGCACCTGGTTCGCGCTGGCGGGGTCGCTGGGCGCCGCGTGGGACGGCTTCTACGCCATCAACCGCCGCTACACGGTCCCCAACCCGCTCGACGCCGAGCGCGAGATGGTGTGGGACGACCTCCAGGGCGCCTACGGGGTGACGGTGTGGCTGCTGCTGGCCGGGACGATCCTGCTGGTCCTGGTCTCCCTGGCCGCCCTGTCCC
This sequence comes from Nocardioides sp. GCM10028917, assembly GCF_042666175.1. Lineage (NCBI taxonomy): Bacteria > Bacillati > Actinomycetota > Actinomycetes > Propionibacteriales > Nocardioidaceae > Nocardioides > Nocardioides sp. GCM10028917. Next base: position 659,772 of record NZ_JBHTFL010000003.1, on the reverse strand, counting down.
GCCGGGCGCGGGCCGCGGAGCCGGGACTGGTCGTGCTGCCAGCCATGTCGGCCGGTCTCGTGGCCGGTCTCGCGTGGATCCTCCAGGAGTACGACGCGTGGCCCGACCTGTTCCCGGTGCTTCCGTTCGCGGCGGTGGGCTTGGGGGCCGGCTTCGCGGTCGCCACCCACGGCTTCGCTCGCCGTCGCCGGGACGCCGTGGCGGGGGTGCTCGCCGTCGCTGCCGTCGTCATCGCGCTGACCTACTCGCTCTCGACCCGGAACGACTCCCTGCGGGACCAGCGCGAGGCCACGGACGCGGTGCTGGCGGTCCTGCCCGCCGACGCCACCATCACGTCGATCGAGGCGCCGCAGCCACTCGTGCTGACGGGGCGGACCAACCCGACGCGCTACCAGATGTTCCGCAGCGGGTTGCAGGACTACATGGAGGACACCTGGCCCGGGGGGCTGGACGGCTTCAAGCGCGACCTCGTCGCGGACGGCCCTGACCTCGTCGCGGTGGGGGAGACGGTCTCGCGTCGCTGGCGCGCGTCGATCCAGCCGGACTACGTGTACGTCGGCAGCGCGCCGCTCTGGGACTGGTATGCCCGCGCGTCGCTGGGTGACGAGGCGATCGCCGAGCTGCGGGCGGCGGCAGGCTACGACGCCGACGACCCGCTGGCCGAGCCGCTCGTGCCATGAGCCGACGCAGCGCCTCGCTCCTGCTCGCCACCGGTTCGGTGGTGAGCGGGGTGCTGGCCTACGTCCTGTTCGCCCTGGTCACCCGCGGGCTGGGCGCGAGCGCCGCGGCGCCGGTGTCGGTGCTGTGGACGGTGTGGGCGCTCGCAGGCGCTGCGTTCACCTTCCCGCTGCAGCACTGGATCACCCGGTGCCTCACCGCCGGCCGGGCGGGCGAGGTCCGCGGCTCCGCCGGTCGCGTCGCCGCCGTCGTGGTGGCCGCGAGCGTCGCCACCGGCGCCCTGGCCTGGGCGTTCCGGGACCGGCTTTTCCACCGCGACGACGCGTGGTTCCCCGCTCTCGTCGTGCTCGTGGTCCTCGGCTCGGCCGCCGTCGGCGTGCTGCGGGGCAGCCTGGCGGGCCGGGGCCGGATGGGGGCGGTGGCCGTGAGCCTGGTCGCGGAGAACGCGGTGCGGTGCCTCCTCGTGGCCGTGCTGCTGCTGGCGCAGGTGCACGACCCGGTCGCCCACGGCCTGTGCCTGGTCGCCGGGTCGTTGGTCGCGCTGTGGCCCGGCACCTGGCGTTTCGACGAGGTGGGTGCCGGCCGCGGCGGCTCGCTGTCGTTCCTGGGCGGCGCTGCGACGGGACAGCTGCTGGCGCAGGGCGTGCTGACCGGGGGAGCGGTGGTCCTGGCCCTGCTCGGCGGCGCACCCGGGGAGATCACGGCGGTGTTCGCGACGCTGGCGCTGTTCCGCGCGCCGTACATGGTCGTGCTGGGCACGCTGCCGCAGGTCACGCACCACGTCACCGGGCTCGTCGAGGCGGGCGACCTGCCGGCCCTCCGCCTCCTCGCGGGACGCCTCGCGGTGCTGGGGACCGTGGTCGTCACGCTCGGCGCCGTGATCGGCGGGACTGCAGGCCCGGCACTCGTGCGCGCGATCTTCGGCGACACCGTCGAGATCGGTCATGGCGATTCCGGGGTCATCGCGACCGGCTGTGCCCTGGCCCTGGTCAACGTCGTGCTCATGGTGGCCGCGCTCGCGCTGGACCGCCCGGGACGGGTCGCCGGTGCCTGGGGACTCGCCGTCCTCGCGGGCGCCGTCGTGCTGCTGCCGACGACCTGGTTGCTGCCGGTCGAGCGTGTCGCCTTCGCGTTCGTCGCGGCCGAGCTCGCGGCGACGGTGCTCCTCGCGGTGGTCGCGTCGTCGGCGCTCAGGGCCGGGCGGACGACGGCCTGACGGCCACGACGAACACGGACGAGCCGAAGGGCAGGTCGCGCCGGCGCAGGAGCCGCGCCTCCGCCCGGCACACGGCCATGAGCACCCGGTCGAGGCCCGGCGAGACCTCGGGCAGGCGGGAGTCGCCGGTGGCGGCCGGACGCAGGCGGCGGCGCAGCCGCTCGGCCGCGAAGAGCGGGAACACGCCGCCGAAGGCGTACGTCGCCCGCTGCACCTCCATCCCGGCGGCCTCGACCAGCCCGGTGATGCCGGCGCGCGTGTAGCGGCGGTGGTGACCCGCCTGGACGTCGTGGTCCGACCACGCCCACTGGTAGGCCGGCACCGAGAGCAGCATCCGCCCGCCGGGCACCAGCACGCGCCGCAGCTCGGACACCGCGCGGGCGTCGTCCGCGCAGTGCTCGACCACGTCGAACGCGGAGACGACGTCGAAGGTCCGGTCGCCGAAGGGCAGCTCGGTCGCCGACCCCACGATCCCCTCGCCGGGCCGCAGGCCGTCGGGGAACAGGTCGAGGCCCACGTGCTGGTGCTGCCCTCGCATCCACCCCACGCTGGGGGCGTCCGCGCTGCCGACGTCGAGGGTGCGGCTCGGGGCAGCGAGGTGCGGTGCCATCACCGCGGCGAGCAGGTCGGTGCGGGCCCGGTGCCACCAGTAGCCCTCGCGGTGCAGCGACGACGAGCCCGGTTGTCCGTCCGGTCCGAGCGCGTCGGGTCCGGGCCCCGGAGCGGGGCTCACCGCTCCGGGAGGGTGGAGGCGCTCGCCTCGAGGAATGCGGCCACCACGCGATCGAGGTCGGGGTCGGACAGGTTGTTGTGGAAGGGCAGGCGCAGCAGCCGCTGGCTCACGTCCTGCGAGACCGGGCAGTCGGTCTCCCGGACCGCGAAGGAGCGCCCGGCCTCGGAGGTGTGGAGCGGCTGGTAGTGGAAGGTGGCCTGCACGCCTGCCTTGCGCATCAGCTCGAGCACGTCGTTGCGCCGGTCGTGGTGCGACAGCAGGACGTAGAACATGTGGTGGGCCGAGCCCCGGTCGTCGGGCACTCGCATGACCTCGAAGCCCAGCTCGTCGGCGTACGGCGCCAGCGCCGAGGCGTAGCGCTCGCTGACGCGCCGGCGCTTGCCCTGCACCGCGTCGCGCTGCTCGAGCTGGCCGAGGAGGTAGGCGGCGAGGACGTCGGAGAGGCCGAACGAGGAGCCGGTGTCCTTCCAGGTGTACTTGTCGACCTGGCCGAGCATGAAGGCGTGGCGGTTGGTGCCCTTGTCGTAGAGCACGCGGGCGCGGTCGACGTCCTCGGGGTCGTTGAGCAGGAGCGCGCCGCCCTCACCGCAGACGAAGTTCTTGGTCTCGTGGAAGCTGAGCGTGGCGAAGCGTCCCAGGCTGCCGAGCGGCTCGCCGCGCCACGTGCCGAAGAGCCCGTGCGCGTTGTCCTCCACCAGCCGCACCTCCGGCCAGTCGGCCAGGACGTCGCGGATCCCCTGCACGTCGCACGCCACGCCGGCGTAGTGCACGATCACCACCGCCCGCACGTGCTCGTCGAGGAGGGTGGCGAGGTGCGCGGGGTCCAGGCCCAGCGTGTCCGGCTCGATGTCGCAGAAGAGCAGGCCGGCGCCCTGCCGCGCGAACGCGAGGCCCGTGCTGGTGAACGTGAACGACGGGACGATGACCGTGTCGCCCTCCTGGAGGTCCATCAGCATCGCCGACAGCTCGAGGGCTGCCGTGCACGAGGTCGTCATCAGCACCTCGGCGGACCCGGCGTCGGCGGCGAGGAGCTCGGCCGCACGACGCGCGAAGGCACCCCCGGACGACAGGTGGCCGCCCCGGACCACCTCCTGGACGTAGTCGAGCTCGCGCCCCTCCACCGACGGGACGTTGAACGGGATGTCCGGCAGCTCTGCGGCGGGACCGTCCTCGATCTCCTGTGCCTGTGCCACAGCGGGCACCTCCCTCTCGTCGTTCGTCTCGTCGCGGGTCACCACGGCAGCGGCCTCCCCAATCGGTCGGCCAGTCGTGCGTTGCTCTCCTCGAAGTACCCCTCGAGCGTGCTTGTCACGCCTGCATCGAGCGCGGGCGCGACGCCCGGCGCCGCGTTGACCCGCTCGTCGTCGGGAACCGGCGTACGGCCCGGGTCGAGCCCGAGGTCCGCCACCAGCCCGGTCAGCACCGCGGGGTCGGCCAGCAGCTCCTCGGTGAAGAGCACGTGCGTGGTCGAGGGGAACGTCGCGGACCAGGGCTCGAGCTGCTCGGCGTAGCGGCCACGGCGCAGGTAGGCGAAGGGCGAGACGGACGAGCGCTGCCGGTCCCACTGCCGGTCGTCGCGCAGGTCGGCGAGCAGGGCGTCCTCGAGGTCGAGGGTCTCGAACCCGTTCGCGGTGCTGAAGCGCCAGTGCGACACGGCGCGGCGCACGGGGTCGCGCAGCAGCACGACCACCTCGGGCTCGCCGAGCATCTCCGCCGCGCGGCCCGGGGCCTGCGGGTCCTCCAGGTAGCTGGTGCTCTTGTCGCCCAGGACCTGCTCGTCGCGGGCGTGCGCGAACCACGTGCGGTGGTAGGCCTCGACGCCGCGCGCGGATAGGGCCGCGTCGTTGAAGACCTTGGGCTCGGGAGGCGACGGCCGGGCCATCGTGACGTCGGGGTGCGCGTCGAGCGCCCGGCTCAGGTAGGTCGTGCCGCACCGTTGCGCGCCCACGACCAGCAGGTGCCGGTGGTCGCAGCCGCTCACGAGGACACCCGTCGCGCCACGTGGTAGGTGTTGACGGCGCTGACCGCGTTGAGCGTCCGGACGACGTACTCGCCCAGCATCGACAGCAGCATGATGACGAAGCCGTTCATCAACGCGAGCAGCACCGCGATCGTCGTCCAGCCGGGCACGGACGAGTCCACGAACAGCGCGCGGACGAGGTAGAAGAGGCCGAGCAGGAAGCTGCCGGCGGCGACCGCGAAGCCGATGCCAGCGGCCAGCCGCAGTGGGAACACGGAGTAGCTGAACAGGATGGTCAGCACGAGCGAGGCGATGCGGCGCAGGCCGTAGTTGCTGGTGCCCACCGGTCGCGGGTCGTGACGGACGAGCACGTCGGCGGGGTCGCTGGAGAACATCAGCGCCTGACCCGTGATGTAGGGGTGGGCGGTGCGGGACCCGCAGATCCGCTCCACCACGTCGCGCCGCAGGATGCGGAAGTTGGACACGGCCAGGCCGGGCGGCTGGTCGAAGACCCGCCGGTTGATCATGCTGATCGCCCTGCTGCCGAGCCGGCGGTAGCCCCGCGCCTGCTTGCGGTCGAAGCGGCCGAAGACGACGTCGTGGCCCTCCATCGCCTTCTCGATGAGCAGCAGGGCCTGGTCGGGCGGGTTCTGCAGGTCGTCGTCGAGGGTGATCACGTAGTCCCCGGTCGCCTCCCGCATGCCGGCGACGTTGGCGTGGTGCTGGCCGTAGTTGCGCAGCAGGTCGAGCGCGACGACGTGCGGGCTCTGCGTGGCCCGGGCGCTGATGACGTCCCAGCTGCCGTCGCGGCTGCCGTCGTTGACGAGGACGACCTGGTGGCGCAGCCCGGCGGACTCGAAGACCTCCAGGACCGCGTCGATCGTGCGCCCGACCACGTCCTGGCTGTTGTAGACCGGGATCACGACCGAGTAGGAGAAGTCGGCCGGGTCGGCGCTCACGGTGCCCCTCTCGCGGTGCGGCTCGTCGTCCACCACCCCCGAGTGGGCGGCTCGCCCCGAGCATAGGGCCGACCCCCGGGCCCGCGCCCCACCCCTCGGCACCCGCCACCGGTCGTGCGGACACCGGACGTCAGCGGAAGTCGCGCGACGACGCCCGGGCCTGGAGGACCGCGCCGGCGCCGGGGACGACGACGTCGATGCCCTCGACGCGGTCGGCCACGAGGTTGGTGACGCCCTCGTTGCGCTCGAGCCGTCCGCGCACGACCACCGCCACCTTGTTGCGGGCCGCCTGCCGGTGGGCCTTCATCACCCCGATCGAGCACACGACGTTGAGCATGCCGGTCTCGTCCTCGAGGTTGAGGAAGGTGACGCCCATGGCGGTGCCCGGACGCTGGCGGTGGGTGACGAGCCCGCCGACGTGGACCCGCCGGCCGGACTCGGCCTGGGCCAGCTCCGCGACGGACCGCACGCCGGCGCGGCGCAGCTCGTCGCGAAGGTGCTCGATCGGGTGGCGGTCGGGCGAGACGCCGGTGGCCCAGAGGTCGGCGAGGGTGAGCTCCGCATCGCTCATCCCGGGCAGCGTCGGCGCGGCAGGTGCGGGGGTGATGCCGGGCAGGTGCTCGGACCCCTCGGCGAAGCCGGCCGCCCACAGCGCCGATCGCCGGTCGAGCCCCCAGGCGTCGAACGCGCCGGCGGTGGCCAGCGCCTCCAGCTGCGCGGACGTCAGGTCGGCACGCCGGGAGAGGTCGGTGATGCCGGTGAACGCGGCCTCGTCGCGTGCGGCGACGATCCGGTGCGCGACCTCGAGGCCGATGCCACGCACCGAGTCCAGCCCGAGGCGTACGGCGAGCGTCCCGTCGCGGCGGTGGGCGGGCACCGGGTCGGGGGTGCCCGGCACCCACTCCACGCGCTCGAAGCGGGGCCGGCAGCACGCGTCGAGACCCGTGGCCGTCACCGCCTCGGACGGCCGGATCGGCTCGAGGTCGGCCTGCGCCCCCGACAGGGTGACGTCCGGGCGGCGTACGTCGACGTCGTGGCGGCGGGCGTCGTGGACCAGCGACTGCGGGGAGTAGAAGCCCATCGGCTGGTTGCGCAGCAGCCCCGCCAGGAAGGCGGCCGGGTAGTGCAGCTTGAACCACGAGGACGCGTAGACGAGCAGCGCGAAGGACAGGGCGTGCGACTCGGCGAACCCGAAGTTGGCGAAGGACAGGATCTTGACGTAGATCGAGTCGGCCAGGTCGCCGGTGATGCCGCGGCGCTGCATGCCGGCGTAGAGCTTCTGCTTGACCGACTCGATGCGCTCGACGCCCCGCTTGGAGCCCATCGCGCGACGCAGCAGGTCGGCATCGTCGCGGCTGCAGTCACCGAGGGTGACCGCCATGGCCATCAGCTGCTCCTGGAACAACGGCACGCCCTTGGTGCGCTCGAGCACCGGCACCAGCTCGGGGTGGTCGTAGGTCACCGGCTCCTGCCCGGTCGCGCGCCGCACGTAGGGGTGCACCGCGCCGCCCTGGATCGGGCCGGGACGGATGAGGGCGATCTCGATGGCGAGGTCGTAGAACTCGCGGGGACGCAGCCGGGGTAGCGTGCCGATCTGCGCGCGGCTCTCGACCTGGAACACGCCGATGGAGTCGGCGCGGCACAGCATGTCGTAGACGGCCGGCTCCTCCTTGGGCATCGTCGCCAGGTCCCACTGCTCGCCCAGGTGGTCGGCGACGAGCCGCATCATGTGGTCGAGCGCGCCGAGCATCCCCAGGCCGAGCAGGTCGAACTTGACCAGCCCCATCGACTCGCAGGCGTCCTTGTCCCACTGCAGCACGGTGCGCTTGTCCATCCGCCCCCGCTCGATGGGGCAGACCTCACCGATCGGTCGCTCGGTCAGCACCATCCCGCCGGAGTGGATGCCGAGGTGGCGCGGGGCTCCCATCAGCTCCTCGGCCAGCGCGACCACCGGGGCCGGCACGTCGTGGGCGGCCGGGTCGCCCATGTCGCCGGCGACGACCGACTTCCAGCCGTCGATCTGCTTGGACCAGGCGTCCTGCTGGCCGGGGGAGAAGCCGAGCGCCTTGGCGGCGTCGCGCACCGCCATCCGCGGGCGGTAGGCGATGACGTTGGCGACCTGGGCGGCGTTGCGGCGACCGTAGGTGTCGTAGACCCACTGGATGACCTCCTCGCGCCGGTCGGAGTCGAAGTCGACGTCGATGTCGGGCTCCTCGTCGCGGTGGGCGGAGATGAAGCGCTCGAAGGGGAGCTTGTAGAAGACCGCGTCGACGGCGGTGATGCCGAGGGCGTAGCAGACCGCGGAGCTGGCGGCCGATCCTCGGCCCTGGCAGAGGATCTTCTGCTCGCGGGCGAAGGCCACGATGTCGTGGACGATGACGAAGTAGCCCGCGAAGTCCTTCTCGGCGATGACCCGCAGCTCGTGCTCGAGCCGCTCGCGCGCCTCCGGCTCGTGGGGCACGCCGGCGTACCTCTCGGCGAACCCGCGCTCCGCGAGCACCCGCAGCCACGAGTCGGCAGTGTGTCCTTGGGGGATCTGTCGCTTGGGCAGCGCGGGTGAGGCCTTGCGCAGGTCGAAGGCCAGCTCGCCGGCCAGGGTGACGCTGCGCGCCACGGCGTGGGGGTACGACGGCAGCGCGGCGGCCGTCTCGGCCCCGCTGCGCAGGTGGGCCGAGCCCGACAGGTCGAGCCAGCCGTCGAGCTCGGCCAGGCTGCGCCGGGCCCGCACCGCTGCCATCGCCGAGGCGAGTTTGTGCCGCTGCGGGGTGGCGTGGTGGACGTTGCCGGCGGCGACGACGTCGAGGCCGTGGACGGCGGCCAGCCCGGCCAGGGAGGCGTTGGTGGAGTCGCCGCCGGGGCGCGGGGAGAGCTCGACGAGCACGTGCTCGAGGCCGAAGAGCGACGTCAGCCGGTCGAGCGCCTCGGCCGCCGCCGTCTCACCACCCGTGGCGAGTGCCTGCCGCACCGCACCCTTGCGGCAGCCGGTGAGCACCGCCCAGTGGCCGCGCCCCTGCTCGGCCAGCTCGTCGAGGTCGTAGACGGGTCGGCCCTTCTCGTCGCCTCGCAGGTGGGCCTCGGTCATCGCCGCGGCCAGCCGGTGGTAGCCCTCGACGCCCCGCGCCAGCACCAGCAGGTGGCTGCCCTCGGGGTCGGGGACGCCGTTCTGCGGCCCGCTCAGGCCGAGCGACAGCTCGGCGCCGAAGACGGTGGGCAGGTCGTAGGCGGCCGCCGCCTCGGCCAGCATGGGGGCGCCGTAGAAGCCGTCGTGGTCGGTCACGGCGAGGGCGTGCAGGCCCAGCCGCACGGCCTCCTCGACGAGCTCGGCCGGGGAGGAGGCGCCGTCGAGGAAGCTGAAGTGGCTGTGGCAGTGCAGCTCGGCGTAGGGGGTGACCGCGGTCGGTCGCTCGATCGAGCGCGCCTCGGTCGAGGCCCGCTTCCGACGCGACACCGGGGCGTCGTCGGCACCGGGCAGGCCGCTCAGCCGGCGCTCCAGCTCCTTCCACGGCATGGTGGGGTTGTTCCAGCCCATCAGCGCACCCCTGTCCGATCAGTCATAGCCCGCCTCCAGGGACCAGCCGTCGGGTGCTCGCAGCAGGAGCCAGGCGCGACCGTCTGCGCCGACGACCTGGAAGCGCGCGGTGGGTCCGGCCCCGCCCGACCACCAGCCCTCGTCGGTGGGCCACGGTCCCGCCCACGCCGTCACCGGCTGCCAGGGCAGGTCGCCGGTCTGCCCGGCGACCCGGAAGTGCCGCGGCTGGGCGCTCACCACGCCGCGGTCCGTGACGCACACCGGGCGGCCGCCGTCGTCGACCACCTCCGCGGCCCGGGGAGGGACGAACACCCGGACCGGTGCCGGCCCGGGCACCCGCCCGGGCCACGGCCGGTCCACCGGACGCAGGTCGACCGCCCGCTCGCCCCACGGCACCAGCGCCTGCCGCGCCGACGGGCTGCGGCCGCCCTGCAGCACCGGGCGGCGGACGGCGTCGAAGCCGACCATGCCCTGCACCCGGGCCACCCCGCGCTCGACGAGGTCGTCGGAGGCCGACCCCCAGAGCGCCTCGCCGTGCGCGGCCGCCGGCTCGACGAGCTCGGGCACGAACCGGACCCGGTCGATCGGCGCGCGAACGACGCCCGCGTCCTTGCGGCCGCGCAGGGAGCCGCTGACGCCGCTCGTGGACCCGGCCGACTGGAGCTGCCAGTGGACGCGGTCGACGAGGTCGCGCGCGCTGAAGTGGCGCGGGTGCAGCCAGGAGCGCGACGAGCACACGACGCCGTCGGACTCGGCCTCGACCCGCACGCCGGTGGCGACGAGCTGGTGGTGGGCGAGCTGGGTGACGAAGCGTTCTGCGGTGGTTCGGACGCTGAAGGTGATCGCCTCGACGGAGTCGAGCGGCGGCTCGAACGGCACCTCCGCGTCGAGCTCGGGCGGCGGGGTGCGCGCCGCGAACAGCGTCGGGTCCTCGCCCCGCGCCCGTCGCCGGACCGTCGCGCCGTAGGCGCCGAGCCGGTGCTTGACCGCGTCGCCCGGCAGGTCGGCGAGGTCGCCCAGGGTGCGCAGGCCGAGCCGCTGCAGGAGTCCCACGAGCTCGCGACCGCGGGCGCCGTCGTCCTGCAGCACGTGGACGGGCAGTCCGCGCAGGAACGCGGGTGACTCTCCGGGAGGGACGACCGTCCACGCCTGCACCTCCGCCACCCGGGCGGCCTGCTCGGCGGTGAACAGGTCGTCGGCGATGCCGACCCGCACGTCCCACACGCCCGTCTCGACCAGCGCCTGGCAGGCGGTCGCCGCTGCCGCGGTCTCGCTGCCGTACCAGCTGCCCGGAGCCCGGACGGCGAGCAGACCGGGCCGCAGGGCGGCGACGCCGGGGCGCAGGTCCTCGACCACCGCGAGCACCGGCTCGAAGGCACGGGCGTCACGGTCGGGGTTGGCCGGCAGCAGCAGCAGCTCGGGACACCGCGCCTGCGCGTCGCGACGCCGCTGCCCCCGGCGTACGCCCTCGGCACGGGCGGGACCGTTGCAGACCTCCACGACGTTGGCCGCCAGCACGGCGGCGGGGGAGCGGAGGGACCGGTCGGCCTCCTCGAGCGCCGCGACCACGGACCAGTCGGGGCACCACACGACCATGACCCTCATCGTCGGACCCTCATCGCCGGACCCTCGTCATGCGGGTCGGACCTCCCGGATCTCGCGGGCCTCCCGGTCGGGGCCCGGGTCGACGCGGTGCACGCCCGGCCAGGCCAGGTCGGCGCGCTGGGGTGGCCGCGCACCCCGGTGCACCGCGACGCGCGCCCGCCGCTCCCGCAGCTCACCGCCGCCCGACGCCGGGCCGGTCCAGGCCGACTCCTCGACGCTCAGCCGGGCCGAGACCCGCGGCCACTGGCCGTGGACGACCAGCACCGCGGACCTCGTGCGCAGCCGGGAGTCGAGGAGCCCCGCGGTGCGCTCGTCGACGGTGGCCGGTGGGCGGAGCACCACCACCCGCAGCACGTCGACGAGGGCGGCGGTCACCTCGAGCCAGTGCTCGCCGGGGTCGGGCACCAGCACGGTGCGCGACAGCTCGATCCCCAGCTCCGCGGCGGCCTCGGCGCCGAAGTCGGCGCAGCCGGCGAAGCCCACCCACTCCCCGGCCCGCGAGGCCCCGGCGGCCAGGGCGAGCGCAAGCGAGGCCGAGTCGACGGCGTAGGTCGAACCCGCGTGCAGCGGGACCAGGTCGGCCAACCCTGGCAGGGTCGCGACCGGCTCACCTGCAGGCCTGCGCTCCATCGCGGCGACCCGCTCGCGCAGCTGCTCGACCACGGACCGGCCCGGGTCGAGCGCGGCGACGGAGCGGGCGGACGACATGTCCCCATGATCGAACACGTGTTCGAACGAGTCAAGCGAGGCCGTGCCGACGCCGCCCTCCGGGTGGGACATCAGACCACGGCCGGCACGTCGTGGTGAGACGCGGCCCTGTGCGCGGCCCGGATGGGGTCGGGTCTGCTTATGCTGACCGGACGCGCTCGATGGAAAGGTGGGGGTCGTGTCGAAGATCTCGGGGCTCGTGGGAAGCCTGGGCCTCGTGCTGGTGGTGTCGTTGGGTCTGGTGGCCCCCGGGCAGGCGAACGGAGTGGCGTCGTCCGCCGACACGTCGTCGGCGCCCGAGTCGAAGCCGAAGCCGAAGCCGAACAAGTGGGAGGCCTTCAGTGGCCCCTTCTTCAACGACCCCCATCTCGCCAAGGGTCACTTCCAGATCGAGCGGCGGGTGATCAAGACGATCAACAACACGCCCAAGGGCTCGTCGATCAGGATCGCGATCTACTCCTTCGACCGCCTGCCGGTAGCCCGCGCGCTGGTGGCGGCCCACCGTCGCGGGGTGCAGGTGCAGATGCTCCTCAACGACCACTGGGAGACGCCCGCCATGAAGGTGGTGCGCGCCGAGATCGGCAAGAACCGCAACAAGGGCAGCTTCATCTACAAGTGCAAGCAGAGCTGCCGGGGAGCTGCCAACGAGTTCAACAACCTGCACACGAAGTTCTACCTCTTCAGCCAGGCCGGCACGTCCGAGGACGTCGTGGCGGTGGGCTCGGCCAACATGACGCGCAACGCCGCCATCCACCAGTGGAACGACCTCTACTTCACTGACGGCGACCACGAGATGTTCCGCCAGTTCGTGGCCCTCTTCAAGGACATGTCCCAGGACTACGACACCCGTCAGGAGCCGTGGGTCTTCTGCGGCGTCCCGACCGGTCCGGCGTGCGACGACTCGGTCGACAAGCACACGGCCGTCGCGTTCCCGCGGGTCTCGCGACCGAAGGACGACCTGGTGGTCCAGATGCTCGACCGGATCCAGTGCCTCACGCCCGACCCGGTGACCGGCAAGGTCAAGCGCACCCGCCTGGCCCTGTCGATGCACACGATGCGCGGCGCCCGCGGCAACTACCTGGCCGAGGCGATCCGTCAGAAGTGGGTCCAGGGGTGCGACGTACGGGTCAGCTACGGCCTCATCGGCTACCACACGAAGGGCGCCATCGCCGCCCCCACCAAGCGCGGCCGGATCCCGCTCCGCTCGACGGGGATGGACTACGACCTCGACGACAACTTCGACCTGAACAACGACGGCATCGACGACCTGATCCTCGACTACTACAGCCACCAGAAGTACTTCATCATCCAGGGCACCTACAACGGCGTCCCCGACACCTCGATGGTGCTGACCGGATCGGTGAACTGGTCGAGCCTGAGCACGGCCAACGACGAGGTGTGGTTCACCGTGAAGGGCGCGGTGGTGGCGAACAAGTACCTCAAGAACTTCGACTACCAGTGGAACAACACCCGCAACACCCGCAACGCCTACACGACGACGTACGCGAACTTCCGGGTCCGCCGCGAGGTGCGACAGCCGGACGGCACCGTGCGCACCGTCTGGCGGACCGTCCGTCGCCCGGTCACCACCGTGGAGCCCGACCGATACCTGCCGGGTCCCTACTGGGAAGCCGACTGACCGACGCGTCGGGCCAGACGCGCGGACGGACCCGGGACCAGTGGTCCCGGGTCCGTCCGTCAGGGGGTGCTGGTGATCAGGCGTTCTTGATCGCGGAGACGTCGAACTCGAGCTTGATCTTCTCCGAGACCAGGACGCCGCCGGTCTCGAGGGCCGCGTTCCAGGAGAGGTCCCAGTCCTTGCGGTTGATCGTGGTCGCGCCCTCGAAGCCGACGCGGGTGTTGCCGAACGGGTCGATCGCGGTGCCGGTCTCCTCGAAGGGGATCGTGACCGACTGGGTGGTGCCCTTGATGGTCAGGTCGCCGGTGACGGTCCACTCGGCGCCGTCGCGCTCGACCGAGGTCGACGCGAAGGTGATGGCGTCGTGGTTCTCGACGTCGAAGAAGTCGGCGGAGACCAGGTGGCCGTCGCGGTCGGCGGAGCCGGTCGAGATGCTGGCGGGTCGGATGGTGAGGGAGACGGTCGAGGCGGCCGGGTTCTCGGCGTCGACGTGCGCGGTGCCCTCGAAGTCGGTGAACTGGCCGCGGACGGTCGTGACCATCGCGTGGCGGGCCGAGAAGCCGAGGCGGGAGTGGCTGGCGTCGATGGTGTAGTCACCGGTGAGCGCGTCGCGCTCGGCGACGGCCACGGGGGCGGCGGCCTGGTCGACGGCCGGGGTGGGCGTCGAGGTGGCGACGTGGGCGGGCTTGGACGTGCGGCGGAAGAACGACATGGGAACTCCTGGAGGATACGGGGGTTGGTTGACGATTCAACTAACCTAACCGGTCGGCGTCCGTTCTCATTCCCGCCCCGGTGTGATCCGCGCCTCACGGCGACGGCCCGACCGTCCGGACGGAGGGTCGGGCCGTCTCCCGTGTTCAGGCGATCGACGAGGGGTGCTTCGCCAGCGGAGTGACCTGGATGTCCATGTAGGGGAACAGCGGGAGCCCTGACAGCAGCTCGTGGAGCGCGTCGTTGGACTCGACGTCGAAGATCGAGACGTTGGCGTACTCGCCGACCACGCGCCACAGGTGCGGCCAGCGACCGGAGCGCTGCACCTCCTGGGCGTACGCCTTCTCCCGGGCGACGAGGTCGGCCTTGACGTCGGCATCCATGTCGAGCGGGATCCGGACGTCCATGCGCACGTGGTAGAGCATCGGCCCTCAGCCCTCCGCGGGGTCGAGGACGAAGCCGTAGGCCACCGTCGCGGAGCCGTCGGCCCGCTGCTGCGGGTCGAGGATCAGCTCGGGCTTCACGGCCGAGGCGATGTCGTCGTCGTTGTGCTCGTCGCCGGGGAAGTACAGCTGGGCGGTGAGGAGCTCGTGGCCGGGTGCCGAGACCTTGACGTGCAGGTGGGCGGGACGCCAGGCGTGCCAGCCGGCGGCGGCGATGAGCTTGCCGCAGGAGCCGTCGGTGGGGATCTGGTAGGGCGCGGGCTGCACCGTGGTGATCTCGAAGCGACCGTCCTCGTTGGTGGTGAAGGAGCCGCGGAGGTTCCACTCGGGGATGCCGGGGGCGAACTGCGAGTAGAAGCCGTCGTCGTCGGCGTGCCAGAGCTCGACCTTGGCGCCGCCCAGCGGCAAGCCTGCGGTCGAGGTGACCTGACCGCTCCACACGAGCGGGGTGCCGCCCTCGTCGTCGCGCATCGAGATGGTGCCCCTCGCGCCGTGATCGGGAGCGTCCGGGACGTAGTAGGGGCCCTCGATCGAGCCCTTGTTGCCCTCGCGGTGCTCGGTCGCGACGTCCTCGACGACGTGCTCCAGCCAGACGTCGAGGAAGAGCGGCCACTCGCCGTCCTCGCCCACGCCGATCAGCCACGCCTTGAGGGCGTTGAACTCGTCGTACGTGACCTTGTGCGTGCGCACGGTCGTGTAGATCGCCTCGAGCACCTCGCGGGCCAGGGTGTCGACGCGCTCGGCGGGGACGTCCTTCACTGCGGCGTACGGCGACTTGTCGGCGTGGAAGCGCTCGGTGGCGCTGGCGCCGGAGGCCGCCGCGGTGGCGGACTCGGTGACGGTGGTGGACATGGGGTGCTCCTCGGGAGGGGTGGGGTGTGGTGCGGCGGGTGGGAAGAGGTCCTGGGTCGGGTCAGTCCTGGCGGTAGTGCGCGAGCTTGTCGGGGTCGATGACCGCCCCGAGCCCCGGGCCGGACCGGGCGACGAGCTGGCCGCCGCGGATCTCGAGCGGGTCGGCGAGCAGGTCGTCGGTCATGTCGAGGAAGTTCGACAGCTCCCCCGCGCGGCGCGAGGTGAGCTCGAAGGCCGAGCCGAACGCGACCGAGCACAGCGACCCGAGCTGGCCGTCGATCTGGTTGCCGATCACGAGCTCGAGGCCCAGCCCCTCGGCGAGGTGGTGGACGCGCCGGCTGGTGGTGAAGCCCGTGCGCGCGGTCTTGATGCTGATCGCGGTGGCGGAGCCGCCGAGGACCTCGCGGGTCACCTCGGCGGGGGTCACCGCCGACTCGTCGGCGATGAAGGGGACGTCGAGCTGCTGCACCAGCCAGCGGCGTCCGAGCACGTCGTCGGCCGGGCACAGCTCCTCGGCGAAGGTGAGACCCAGGTCGGCCATCTCGGCCATCGCGCGCGCCGACTCGGAGGCCGACCAGCCGCGGTTGCCATCGACGTACAGCTCGACGTCGTCGCCGAGCTCCTCGCGCAGGGCACGGACGACGGCCGTGTCGAGGCGGTAGGGGTGGCGACCGACCTTCACCTTGAAGGTGGTGATGCCGTAGGTGTCGCGCATCCGCTCGGCCTCGGTGACCATCGCTGCGGGCTCGTCGAAGCCGAGCATGTGCGAGACGTGCATGCGGTCGGTGTAGCCGCCGAGCAGCTCGGTGACGCTGTAGCCCAGCGACTGGCCCAGGGCGTCCCAGATGGCCATGTCGAGCGCCGACTTGGCGGTGGGGTTGCCGATCGTGCGGGAGAGCCGGGTGTGGATCTGCTCGCGCTCCATCAGGTCGAGGCCGACCACCTGGCCGGCGAAGATGGTGTGGATGACCGCCACGATGCCGGCCTGGGTCTCGCCGTAGGTGAAGGGTCGCGGCGGGGCCTCCGCGACGCCGACGACGCCGTCGTCCGTGGTGACGCGGACGAGCACGTGCTCGGCGACGCGCACCTCGCCGCTCGCGAACCTGAGTGGCTTGCGGTAGGGGATGGCGAACGGGATCGCCTCCACGCGGGTGATCTTCATCGGTCGACCTCGTCGGAGTCGGAGAGGGCCACGGGGGAGCCGGCGGACAGGACGTCGAGGACCGCGAGCACCGCGGGGTTGGTCTCGTCGGCGCGCCACACGAGGGCCAGGTCGACGGTCGGGGCGTCGGTGACGTCGCGGAAGGCCACGCCGGCGAGCGGGGCCGCCCGGACGGAGGCGGGGACCAGCGCGACGCCGAGGTCGGCGGCGACGAGCGGCAGCAGGACCGAGATGCCGGCCGCCTCGTGCTCGCGGATCGGCACGAAGTCGACCTCGCGGGCGCTGCGCAGGACGGCGTCGTTGACCGCGGAGTCCGGACCGGAGAAGAGGACGAAGCGCTCGGTGCGCAGGTCGCTCATCGAGACGCTCGGCCGGTCGGCCAGCGGGTGGTCCTCGGCGACCGCGAGCACCAGCGGCTCGGTCGAGAGGGTGCGCGAGGCGAGTCCGTCGCCGGTCATCGGCGGACGCAGCACGCCGAGGTCGAGGGTCCCCTCGTGCAGCCCGTCGACCTGAGCGGGGGTGAGCAGGTCGGCGTGGATCTCGAGCGCCATGCCGGGGAGCTCGCGCTTGACGGTGCGCGCCATCCGGGGCAGCTCGGTGTGGGCCGCGCTGCCGGTGAAGGCGATGCGGACGAGGCCCTGCCGGCCGGCAGCGATGCGTCGTACGCCGCGCACGCCGGCCTCCACCGACTCCAGGATGCGCGCCACCTCGAGCTGGAAGAACTCGCCGGCGGGGGTGAGCCGCACCTGGCGGGTGGTCCTGACGAAAAGAGGGGTGCCGAGCTCGGCCTCGAGCTGGCGGATCGACTGCGACAGGGCGGGCTGCGCCAGGTGGAGGCGGTCGGCCGCGCGCCCGAAGTGGCGGGTCTCGGCCACCGCGGCGAAGTAGCGCAGGTGTCGCAGCTCCACAGGGTCCTCCGGATCGACAAGACGGTGACGACGCTCACGTCGTCGGTCGACTCACGGTAGGTCCGGACATTGATCGATGACAAGGACTTGTTTCGCCGCCATTGATACGCCAGGTCGATCAAACGGCGACGGGGTGCGAGCGGGGTTCCGCGGCGCACGCGATCGGCGCATCCTGACTCCATGGCCGACCCTGCGGCAGCGAGGACCTCCGGGAGGATGACGGTCCCGCTCGCGGCCTTCGCGGCGGGCGCCGTGGTGGCGGTGCTGCTCGGCGTGTTCGGGCGGGTGCACGACCCGACCCTCAGCGGGACCACCGATCTCGGCTTTCGCACGGTGATCGAGATGAAGGTCGTGCTCACGACGGTGATCGGCGTGCTGGCGGTGCTCCAGCTGCTGAGTGCCCTCTGGCTCTACGGTCGTCTCGGCGGCCGGCCACCGTCCTGGCTCGGCACGGCGCACCGGGTCTCGGGCGCTCTTGCGCTGCTGCTCGTGGTGTTCGTCGGCTACAGCTGCCTGTGGGCGCTCGGCCTCGAGGTGGGCACGCTCCACACCGGCGAGGCGGTGCCGCTGCGCGCCGTCGTCCACGGCGTGCTCGGCTGCGCGGTCTTCGGTGGGGTGGTCGTCAAGCTCGTGGCGGTGCGGGCCCGCCGCGCTCCCGGCTGGTTCCTGCCGGTCGCGGGCGGGCTCCTCCTCACCCTCCTGCTCGTCGTCGTGCTGACCTCGGCGGGCTGGTACCTCGCCGCCCGCGGCTGGCCCAGCCACGGCGGCTGGTGATCCCGAGCACTGGTCCCCGGCTACTGACCCCGGCGGGCCGGGATCACCAGGCGCGCCACCACTCCGGCGTGATCGGAGGGCCACAGGCCCGACGCCGTCATCTCGGACGGGTCGTCGCCGATGATGGTCGCGCGCGGCGCCTTCACGTCGTCGCTGTGCAGGACCAGGTCGATCCGCGAGGTGAGCGGGTTGTCCGGGTCGGTCAGGGTCGCACCGAGGCAGCAGGTGAAGCCGGGGTCGCCCGGGTGGCTGCTCGTCCACGCGTCGGCGCCCACGCCCGCCAGGAGCCGGACGTACGCCGGTGCGTCGGGAGCGTCGGAGTTGTAGTCGCCGACGTAGACCATCGGGAGCGCTCCGAGCTGCGTCGTGAGCGCGGCCTGCGCGGCGAGGAGCTCGCCGACCTGGGCCACGCGCACCTGCTCGCCGTCGACGCCAGGGACCCCGAAGGCCTCGAGGTGCGAGTTGACGAAGCGGAACGTCGCCTTGCCGACGGACAGGTCGGCCGAGCCCCACCCACGTGCGACCGGCAGCAGGGCACCGTCGACCGGGAAGCTGATGATCGTCTGGTACGTCCCGGTGCGGGCGTTGGTCGCGTCGACGTCATCACGGACGATGATCACGTCGCGGTCGGCGAGGCTGACCGCCCGGGTCGGGAACGTGGCGGTCGGGCTGGCCAGGTAGGGGATCGGCGGCGAGGAGAAGTTGTCCGCCGTCGCCCCGGCGACCTCCCGGTAGTCGGCCCCCCGCTCCTCGAGGGCGTCGAGCAGCAGGTCGAGGAAGTCGTAGGCGATCGTCGGGTTGCTCGTCGTGCCGTTGACAGGGTTGTAGGCGTACGTCGTCCAGGTGGTCACCTCCTGCAGGCCGACGGCGTCCGCGTCGGCCGCCACGATCTCGTCGGCGATCGCCCCCATCCGCTCCTCGGGCCGGGTCGCCTGGACGGCGGCCCACGTCTGCGTCGCCGCACCGACGATGGCGGCGTCGTTGCCGCTGGCGAGGGCCAGCAGGATCGGGCTGAGGTCGGCGCCGAGGTAGAGGTTGCGGGTCATCACGGTGGCCGTGCGTGCCGGGGTGCCGTGTCCGGCACCGGGAGGACCGGCATGGACGCTGGCGCTGGGCACCAGTGCGGTGCCCAGCGCGAGTGCCGTGGCGAGGAGGCCGAGGAGGACGCGATGGCGAGGGGCTCTGGTCATCCTCGGACCGTGGCACTCCCCGTCACCGCGGGCAAGCCCCCATTTGGGGGCATTGCCGTCAGCCGTCGCGGGACCCCGTGAGGGCCGGCTGCCGGAGCGTCGTCCCGACGGGTGCCGGCGCGGCCGCGTCGCCGTCGGAGAGGCTCGTCCGGTAGGTCTCCGGGGCGAGCAGCGCGGAGACGAACGTGATCGCGGCCAGCACGACGACGTAGATGCCGACCGGCCAGGAGGCACCGTTCGCCGAGGCGGCGAGGCTGACGGCGATCAGCGGGGCGAAGCCACCGAAGATGATCGCGGCGAACTCGCGGCTGACGGCCGCACCGCTGTAGCGGCTGGCCGTGCTGAACAGCTCGGACAGGATCACGCCCTGCACGCCGAACATGATGCCGACGCTGCCGCCCTGGGCGAGCGCGAGGGCGAGCATGGCGAGCACCGGCCGGCCGCTGTCGACCAGCATGAAGAACGGGAAGGCGAACGCGATCGCGTAGACCGCGCCCACCATCAGCACGGGGCGGCGGCCGAACCGGTCGGAGGCGATGCCGGCCAGCGGCGCCGTGATCATGACGACCAGACCGGCGACGAGGAGGCCGGTCGTGCCGGTCACCCGGTCGTAGCCGGCGTCGGCCATGTAGGACAGCGCGAACACCTGGTAGAGGTGGCTGAAGGAGAGGGGAGCCGCGACGAGGCCCATCACCAGGAGCATGCTGCGCCACTGGGTACGCACCAGGGTGAGGAGCGGCGCCTTGGCCGGCGCGACGTCCTCCGTGGCCTCCTCGAAGGCCGGCGTCTCCTCCAGGCGCAGGCGGATCCACAGGCCGAGCGCGATGAGCAGCAGGCTCGCCAGGAACGGCAGCCGCCAGCCCCACGCCGCGAACTGTGCGTCGGTCGTCAGCGACGTGGTCAGCAGCAGGGCGCCGGACGACAGCACCAGGCCGAGGTAGACCCCGGCCGCGGAGAAGGAGCCGAAGAGCCCGCGACGGCCGGGGGGTGCGTACTCGACGGCGTACACCGAGGCGCCGCTGTACTCCGCGCCCGACCCCATGCCCTGCAGCAGCCGCAGCACCACGAGCAGCAGGGGTGCGGCCATGCCGATCATCGCGTGGGAGGGGATGAGAGCCATCGCCGTGGTGGAGAGGCCCATCAGCATGAGCGTCGCGATGAGGGCGGGGCGGCGACCGTGCTTGTCGCCGATGTGGCCGAAGACCATCGCCCCGATCGGGCGGGCGACGAACCCGACGCCGAAGGTCGCCAGCGACAGGAGGAGCGACGTCGACTCCGAGGCGGTCGGGAAGAACACCTGCCCGAACACCAGGGCCGCGGCCGCGCCGTAGAGGAAGTAGTCGTACCACTCCAGTGCCGAGCCGAGGAGCACGGCGGTGCAGACCCGCGTCAGCGTACGACGGTCGGGGGCCGGCTGGCCCGACGGGGTGGACGCGGTGAGGGTGTGGGACATCGAGGTCTCCGGTGGTGGATGGCTGCACGTAGGCGCGCAGCAGCGGCTCCCGGCACGTCGTCGTGCCGGGGGTGCGGACCGGGTCAGCGGTGGGAGGCGGTGACCCGTTCGAGGGTGCGTACGTCGGCCGCGGCGCGGGCGGGTGCCCAGCCGTAGCGACCGGGGGCCCAGTCCTCGTAACCGGGGACCCAGAAGAAGAACGTCACCTGACGCTCGGCGAAGCGCCACCGGCCGTCGGCACCGCGGACCATCCGGTCCTGGTAGCGCCCGGCGGCGACGTGGGCGCGACCGTCGACGACGCACGGCTGGTCGAGCCACGTCGCGCCGGTCGCTGCGTGGGCAGGTGTGCCCACGAGGTCGATGGTCTCGTTGGACGAGAAGTGCCACCAGGCCGACAGCGGGCCGTCCTGGAGGTCGGAGAAGAAGGAGCGCAGCTCGTCGTGGCCGCGCGCGGTGGAGAGCCCGACGAACGCGCCGTCGGGGGTGAAGAGGTCGACCAGGTCGTCCCAGCGGCCGTCGTCGAGGGCCTGGCAGTAGTGCGCGCGGAGCTGCCCGATCGCGTGCAGGTCCTCCAGACGACGCACCCGTGCGGCCAGGTCCTCAGCGGGGTCCTGCTCGACGGGCCCGGGGGTCGGCACGTCAGACCCCGACCGGCACCCGGACCGGGGCCCCGGTCCGCTCGCTGATCTCCTCGACGGTGACGCCCGGCGCGAGCTCGACGAGCTCGAAGCCGTCGCCGGCGACGTCGAGGACGCCGAGGTCGGTGACCACGCGGTCGACGACCCGACGGCCCGTGAGCGGCAGGTCGCACGTCGCGACGAGCTTGTGGCTGCCGCCGCGCGACACGTGCTCCATCAGCACGATCACCCGGCGGGCGCCGCTCACGAGGTCCATCGCGCCGCCCATGCCCTTGACCATCGAGCCCGGCACCATCCAGTTGGCGAGGTCACCGGCCATGGAGACCTGCATCCCGCCGAGGACGGCCGTGTCGATGTGGCTGCCGCGGATCATCGCGAAGCTCAGGGAGGAGTCGAAGAACGACGCGCCCGGCAGCACGGTCACCGTCTGCTTGCCGGCGTTGATGAGGTCGGGATCGACCTCGTCCTCGTAGGGGTAGGGGCCGACGCCGAGGATGCCGTTCTCGGCGTGCAGGGTCACCGTCGAGGTCGCCGCCAGGTGGGCGGGGATCATCGTCGGCAGACCGATCCCGAGGTTCACGTACTCACCCGGCTTCAGCTCCAGCGCCGCGCGCGCGGCCATCTCGTCACGCGTCCAGCTCATGCTCGTGCGGCCTCTCGGGGTCGGGTGGTCAGCTTCTCGATGTCCTTCTCCTGCGCCTGGGCCGGTGTGAGCTCGACGACGCGCTGGACGAAGACACCGGGCAGGTGGACGTCGTCCGGGTCGATGTCGCCGATCTCGACGACCTCCTCGGCCTCGACGATCGTCAGTCGGCCGGCCATCGCGGCCGGGATGTTGAAGTTGCGGGCCGAGGCGTGGAAGACGCAGTTGCCGGCGCGATCCACCCGGGCCGCCCGGACGAGGGCGACGTCGGTGACGATCGACTCCTCGAGCACCATGTCGACGCCCTGGAAGGTGCGTACCTCCTTGGGCTCCGAGGCCAGTGCCACGGTGCCGTCGGGGTGGTAGCGCCAGGGCAGGCCGCCCTCGGAGACCATCGTCCCGACGCCGGTCGGGGTGAAGAACGCCCCGATGCCGGCCCCGCCCGCCCGCAGTCGTTCGGCGAGGGTGCCTTGCGGGGTGAGCTCGACGGTCAGCTCGCCGGCGAGGTACTGCCGGCCGAACTCCTTGTTCTCACCGACGTACGACGCGATGACACGGGTGATCCGGCGGGCCTCGAGGAGCAGCCCCAGGCCGGCACCGTCGACGCCGCAGTTGTTGGACACGACCGTGAGGTCGTCGGCGCCCTGGTCGAGGAGCGCGCTGATCAGTGTCCACGGGATGCCGACGAGGCCGAAGCCGCCGACCGCCAGGCTGGATCCGGGCGCGATGTCGGCGACGGCCTCCTCGGCGCCACTGACCACCTTGTCGATGCGGTCGATGCCGTCGATGCTCCTCATGCCGCCCCGCCCCTCAGGTGCTCGATGATCGCGGGGGTGATGGTCTGCGGCTGCTCGGCGTTGGCGAGGTGGGCCGAGTCGGGCACGACGAGCAGACGCCCGTCCCGGACGCCGTCGGCGATCGCCTCGAGGTGTGGGGGAGGGGTGGCGGGGTCGTCGGCGCCGGCGATCGCCAGCGTCGGGGCAGTGATGCCGGCGAGGTCGTCGCGCAGGTCCATCCCGGCGATGACCTCGCAGCACGAGGCGTAGCCCTCGGCCGGGGTCGCCGCCACGATGCCCTCGCACGCGGCCTTCACGTCGGGGTTCTTCTCCAGGAACTCCGGGGTGAACCACCGCGCGACGACGGCCTCGGCCACGGCGGTGCTCCCGTTGGCGCGAACGGTCGCGGCGCGGTCGTGCCACGCGCTCGACGGCTCGAGGCGCGCGCCGGTGCACAGCACCACGAGGCGGTCGACGCGCTCGGGGTTGCGGGCGGCGAGGCGCAAGGCGGTCATGCCGCCCAGCGAGAGGCCGACGACGTGCGCCTTCTCGACCCCGAGGGTGTCGAGCAGGGCGACGACGTCGTCCGCGAGGTCGTCGATGTCGTACGGGCCCTGCGGGACGGGCGAGCCGCCGTGGCCGCGGGTGTCGTAGCGGACGACGCGGAAGTGCTCGGCCAGCTCGTCGGCCTGGGCGTCCCACATCGACGTCGTGGAGCCGAGCGAGTTGGACAGGACGACGACGGGTGCGCCCTCCGGCCCGGTCACGACGTGGTGGACCTCGACGGCGCTCATGTGGCGACCCGCTCGAAGATCGCGGCGAGGCCCTGGCCGCCGCCGATGCACATGGTCTCGAGGCCGTAGCGCGACTCGCGGCGCTGCATCTCGTGGGCCATCGTCGCGAGGATGCGTGCGCCGGTCGCGCCGACGGGGTGGCCGAGGGAGATGCCCGAGCCGTTGGGGTTGAGCCGCTCGTCGGTGGGGTCGACCTTCCACTCGCGCAGGCAGGCCAGCACCTGGGCGGCGAACGCCTCGTTGAGCTCGATCAGGTCGATCTCGTCGAGGGTGAGCCCGGCGCGGTCGAGGGCGGCGGCGGTCGCAGGGACCGGGCCGATGCCCATCACCTCGGGGCCGACACCGGCCACGGCCCACGACCTCAGGGCCAGCAGGGGGCGCAGGCCGCGACGCTCGGCCTCCTGGCGGGTGGTCACGACGCACATCGCGGCTCCGTCGTTCTGGCCGCTGGCGTTGCCGGCGGTGACGGTGGAGGCAGGATCGATCTTCTGGCGCACCGGCCTCAGCGCGGCGAGCTGCTCGAGGGTGGTCTCCGGACGCGGGTGCTCGTCGCGGTCGACGACGACGTCCGGCTTGCCGCGGCGGCCCGGGACGGTGACCGGCACGAGCTCGTCGGAGAACCGGCCGGCCTCGTGGGCGGCGCCGGCACGCTGCTGGGAGCGGACCGAGAGCTCGTCCTGCTCCTCGCGCGAGATGTCGTACTCCTTGCGGAGGTTCTCGGCCGTCTCGAGCATGCCGCCGGGGACCGGGTGGTCCTTGCCCCCGGCGGTCTCGCGGGCGCGGACCAGGCGGTCCATCAGCTCGACCGAGCCGCCCTTGACCCCGGTGCGCAGGCCGAGGGCGTAGTGCTCGACGTTGGACATCGACTCGGCACCGCCGGCGACGATCAGGGTGCCGCCACCGCTGGCGATCTGCGAGGCGGCGTAGAGCACCGCCTGCAGCCCGGAGCCGCAGCGGCGGTCGAGCTGGAGGCCGGGCACGCCGGTGCCGAGACCCGCGTCGAGGGCGGCGATGCGGCCGATGGCCGGGTTCTCCCCGCTGGGGTAGCAGTTGCCGAGGATCACGTCGTCCACGTCGCCCTCCTGCAGGCCCGTCCGACGCACGAGCTCGGTCAGGGTGGTCGACGCCAGGTCGACCGCGGACAGCGAGGCCAACGCGCCGCCGTAGCGACCGACGGGGGTGCGTACGGGTTCACAGATGACGATGTCGGGCATGGATCGAACCTAGTCGTGACGTTCGATACAGTGAAGTATCCATTTTGCTGCCACTGAGACGCTGAGCGTCCTAAACGTGGGGCGGGTACTCCCCGGCGCGTCGGACGACCAGAAGTCCCGCGTCGGACCCAGCCTGCGCGTGAGACCCGCCGCCCGCCGCAAGTTGTGGTCGTCCGACACTCCGTTCCGAGGATGCCGGTCACTCGGGCGACGTACCTCCGACCCTTGCGGCTGGTGAGCACCGGGCGCGACCATGGGATCCGGCGAGGGGGGAGTCGCATGGACGCAACGAGATGGAGTGCTCGCGCACTGTCCGCCTGCGCGGTCGGCGCGGTCGTGGCGGTGGCGGGAACGGCCCACGCGGGCACGGGGACGTTCGACGACCCGGTCGGCGACTCGACGGGCGTCGACATCAGCGCGGTGCGTGTGGTGCACCGGAACGCGGTGAAGGTGAGCGTCCGCTCGGCCGTCCCGCTGGCGGCGGGGCAGGACTACGCCTTCTGGATAGACACCGGTCGCGGACCGCGGCCGACGTTCCACGTGTCGTTCCGCGCCAACTCGGACTTCGACGACTCGGTCGCGGTCGTGCGGTCCTTCGGCCGGCGACCGATCCGCGTGGTGACGTGCCCGGGCATGCGTGCCCACGCCGACATGTTCGACGGCGAGCCGGTATCGGTCCGGATCCCGCGGAGCTGCATCGGCGATCCGAGGACGATCCGTGTTGCGGTGAGGTTCGAGGACGAGACCACCGGCTCGGTGGACTGGGCGCCGGAGCGACGGACGTTCACGCCCTGGGTGGCGCGGTAGTCCCGCTATCCGGTGAGACGCAGCTCGGCCCACATGCTGCCAACTGGGACCCTGCGAGTATGAGTGGATGGAACTGCGCCACCTCCGCTACTTCGTCGCTGTCGCCGAGCAGCGGCACTTCGGGCGGGCTGCCGAGCTGCTCCACATGGCACAGCCGCCGCTCTCGCAGCAGATCCGCCAGCTGGAGGCCGAGCTCGGCGTCACCCTGCTCACCCGCACGACCCGACGCGTGGACCTGACCGCCGCCGGCGCGGCCTACCTGGTCCGGGCACGCGAGATCCTCGCCGCGGTGGACGCCGCGGGGGAGGAGGCGGGACGGATCGCATCCGGCAGCTCGGGCCGGCTCGTCGTCGGCTGCGTCGGGTCAGCGACGTACTCGCTCCTCCCGGCCCTCGCCCGCCGGCTGCGCGAGCAGCTCCCGGCCGTCGACTTCGGCTTCCGCGGCGAGATGCTCTCGCCCGAGCAGGTCGAGCGGCTCAGGGACGGCTCGCTCGACCTCGCGCTCCTGCGCCGCCTGCCCGACCAGACGGGTCTCACCGTGACGAGCGTGCGGCACGACCGCCTGCTCGTGGCGATGCCGCGCGAGCACCGCTACGCCGGACGGCAGCGGCTCCGGGTGGCCGACCTGGCGGAGGAGGACCTCGTGGTGCACGCCGGGGGAGGCCGGTCGGCGATGAACGCCCTCGTGCAGGACCTGTTCGGCGACGCGGGGCACGAGGCGCGGGTCGTCCACCAGGTCGCGGAGACCTCGACGCTGGTCACGTTCGTGGCTGCCGGGCTCGGCATCGCGGTGGTGCCGGAGCCGACCGCAGCGCTGGCGGTGCCCGGTGTCGTCTACGTCTCGCTCGTCGGGGTGCCGGGCATCGAGCTGGTCGCCGCGCACCGCACCGACGACGACAACCCGGTGCTCGCCCGGGCGCTCGCCGCCCTGTCGGCGGTGGCGGAGGGGTGACCGGGCGAGGGGTTTTGGCTCCCGGCGCCAATATCGCTACGCTAGTCGTATCGCAATCCTGTTGGGCCGGTCGGCCGGCTCGGGAAGAGGTGGCACATGACTACCGAAGTGATCGTGTTCATCGTTGCGGCGTCGATCGCGGGCGGGCTGTCGATGGGCGCCGTCACGTGGATCTACTTCCTCGACAAGTGGCGGAAGGACCCGGAGAAGTCGTCGACGCCGCCGGCGCCCTCGGTCTTCGCGCGGCCCGATGATCGTCGGCTCGACGAGGTTGCGTGAGCGAAGATGCACCCGTTGCTCGTCCTGCTCGCGTTCGGCCTCGCTGCCCTGCTGACGTACGTCCTCGTGCTCGGGCTGCTCACGGCGCTGTCGGTCCCCCGGCACGAGACCGAGGAGGAGTCCGCGTCGGACCCGATGGCACGGCGTGAGCATGCCCGACACTGATGAGGCCGGTCCTCGGCCGGGACGACCGCGCGAGGCGTCGGTGGACCAACGCCTGAGGGAAGCCGTCCTCGCGCTGCTCCGCGAGGGCGGCCCGGGCGCCGTCACCATGGACCGCGTGGCGGCGACCTCGGGCGTCGCGAAGACCACCATCTATCGCCGCCACCCCAACCGCGGCGAGCTGCTGACGGCCGTCCTCTCCGCGGCGATCGGCCTGCCGGACGTGCCGGACGAGGGCGACGTCCGCGACAAGATCCGCTTCGCGCTCGAGCAGGCGTGGCACCAGATGGGCGTCGTGCTGGGACCGGGCGGCCTCGCGGCGATCGTGGGCGACAGCGACCCGGAGTTCACCGATCTGTTCCGCGCCGCGCTGCAGCCCTACATCGCCAACCTCGTCCGCCGGATTCGCGAGGACGTCGAGGCCGGCCTCCTGCGGGAGGGCCTCGACGCCGAGGGCGTGGTGAGCCTGCTGATCGGGGCCTACCTCGGCGAGCTCGTCCGCCGCGGCGAGGTGTCGCCGGAGTGGATGGACCGGGCGCTCGAGCTCCTGTGGGTTCTCATGGCTCCCGGCTGAGCGCGGCACCGCCGCCTGTCCGAGGCGTGCGCGAGACTGCGGCCATGGCCGACCTCGGGTACGACCCCCGCTTCCTCGACACCGATCTCGCACCGCCGCAGGCGCCTGCTCCCGGTCCGGACGAGGACCCCGCGCTCGCCACGCCGCTCGACTACGCGCACTTCACGGTCCGGATGCACCCCGATCGTGGGCTGGCGTGGTGGGTGGCCTGGAACATCGACGGCCTGCGCCTGTTCCCTGGTGACAGCATCAGCCGCTCGGGACAGGTCTTCCGGCTCGACCCCCGCATCCCGGCCGACGCGCAGACCGGTGAGGAGGTGTACGCCGACAACGACCTCGACCGCGGCCACGTCGCGCGCCGCTCCGACCTGCTGTGGGGCACTCTCGACGAGGCGAAGCAGGCCAACTCCGACTCGTTCCACTTCACCAACATCACGCCCCAGCACCAGGACTTCAACCAGTCCGGACGCGGCGGGGTCTGGGGCCTTCTCGAGAACGCCGTGCTCGAGCTCGACGGCCTCGAGGACCGGCGCCTGACCCTGTTCGGCGGGCCCGTGCTCGGTCCGGACGACCCGCCCTACCGGGGCGTCCAGCTGCCGGTCGAGCACTGGAAGGTCGTCGTCTACCGGCTCGACGGCGAGCTGCGCGCGAAGGCGTTCGTGCTGACCCAGGACCTCGACGGCCTCGAGGGCGCGGTGCCCGACTTCCTCGAGGACTTCGACACCTGGCTCGTCCCGCTCGACCTGCTCGAGGAGCGCACCGGTCTGGACTTCACCGGTCTGCAGGACGCCGTCGAGCCCGACGAGCTCCGGCCCGCCGGCCCCGTCCTGGTCACGGACGCCGAGCAGGTCGCCTGGTAGCACCCCTCGCGGCTGGTGCTGCCTTCACCGTGTCAGGCGGGTGATCCCCGCCGCCGCGACCGAGAGCGCGGCGACGAGCCGTTCGCGGTCGCGGCGCAGCGACGGCACGACGACGCCGAGTGCGGCGACCACGTCACCGTCGGCGTCGCGCACCGGCACCGCGACGGAGCAGGCGCCCAGCGTCAGCTCCTCCCGGGTGGTCGCGAAACCGTCGCGTCGGACCCGCTCGAGCTGGCGGGCCAGGGTGCCCGGCGTGACGATCGTGTACGGCGTCAGCCTCTGCAGGTCGGCCAGCACCCGCTGCTGCACGTCGGCCGGGGCGTGCGCGAGCAGCACCTTGCCGACGCCGGTGGCGTGCATCGGCAGCCGCGAGCCGACGCGGCTCACCACCGGCACCGAGGCGACGCCGGAGAGCCGGTCGAGGTAGAGGACCTGGTCGCCGTCGCGCTCGGCGAGGTGGACCGTCGCGCGGGTGGCTGCCTGCAGGTCCTGGAGGAAGGGTGCCGCGACCTCGCGCAGCCCCGTCTGCACCGGCGCGAGCAGGCCGATGTCCCACAGTCGCCGACCGACGACGTACGAGCCGTCGTCGGTGCGCTCCAGTGCACCGGCGGCGAGCAGGCGTCGGACGATCCGAAGGGTCGTGGGCGGGGACAGGTCGCTGCGTGCGGCCAGCCGGGTCAGTGTCAGCCGTCGGTGGCGCTCGTCGAACGCGCCGAGCACGTCGAGGGTGCGGTCGACCAGCGACGCGCCGGGAGCGGAGCCACCTGCCACGTGCGCAGCCTATTCCACTGAGTGACATTCGGGTGGTGACGCGACCACCGCCACCTCCCTACCGTCCGACCCATGACCACCACCCGCTCCCGCGCCGGCGCCACCTACCTCGCGGAGGGATACACCGGATGGCCGTCGACGTGACCACCGAGCGCGACCCGGGGACGGGGCTGGAGCTGCAGGCCGTCATCGACGCCGAGATCCGTGACATCTGGGCGTCGTACGCCGCCCGCGACGCGGTGGAGACGCAGCCGCGGCGCGACTACGCGCCGTACCGGTCCTCCCGGCTGCGTCACCCCACGAAGGATCTCCAGCAGGCCGACCCCGAGGGGATCGAGCTGTGGGCGCCGGTGTTCGGCGCACGCGACGTCGGCGAGCTCGAGTCGGACCTCACGATCCAGCGGGGCGGCGAGCCGGTGGGGGAGCGGATGGTCGTCACGGGTCGCGTCCTCGACGGCGAGGGGCGGCCGGTGCGCCACCAGCTCGTGGAGATCTGGCAGGCCAACGCCGGTGGGCGCTACGTCCACCAGCGCGACCAGCACCCGGCGGCGCTCGATCCGCACTTCACCGGCATGGGAAGGTGCCTCACCGACGCCGACGGCACCTATCGGTTCACCACCATCCGGCCCGGCCCCTACCCGTGGAGGAACCACCACAACGCCTGGCGGCCGGCGCACATCCACTTCTCGCTCTTCGGCACCGACTTCACCCAGCGGCTGGTGACCCAGATGTACTTCCCGGGCGACCCGCTCTTCGACCGCGACCCGATCTACCAGTCCATCGTCGACCCGCGCGCCCGTGAACGGCTGGTGGCGACCTACGACCACGACCTGACGCAGCACGAGTGGGCCACCGGCTATCGGTGGGACATCGTGTTGACGGGGTCGCACCGCACCCCGCTCGACCAGGACCTTGCCGAGGAGGACCACGCGTGACCCCCATCCCGACTCCCGGCCAGACGGTCGGACCGTTCTTCCACGACGCGCTGCCCTACGACGGCGACCAGGAGCTGGTGCCGCCGGGCACGGCAGGAGCGGTGCGCCTGCACGGCACGGTGCACGACGGCGCGGGCGAGCCGGTGCCCGACGCCGTCCTCGAGCTCTGGCAGGCCGACGCGGCCGGTGAGGTCGTGCAGCGGGCGGGCTCGCTCCACCGCGACGGCTGGACGTTCACCGGTTTCGGTCGGAGCGCGACCGACGCGGAGGGGCGCTACTGCTTCACCACGGTGGTCCCAGGGGATGCGGCGCCGTTCTTCGCGATCACCGTCTTCGCGCGCGGGCTGCTCCACCGGCTCTTCACGCGTGCATATCTTCCCGGCACGTCCGACGCGTTCCTCGACGGGCTGGAGGCGGACCGTCGTCCGACCCTCGTGGCCGTCGCCGACGAGTCCGGCTTCCGCTTCGACGTACGCCTCCAGGGCGAGGACGAGACCGTCTTCCTCGACTTCGGCGATGAGTGAGCTGCTCTGGCCCGGCGACCGCCGGGCCGGTGACGTGTTCACCGACGAGGCGTTCGTGACAGCGATGGTGGCTGTCGAGTCGGCGTGGGCGGACACCTCCCTCACGGTCCCGGACGGTCCGTTCGACGCGGAGGCCGGCGGCAACGCGGTCATCCCGCTCGTCGCCGCTCTGCGCGACGCCAACCCCGGGGTGGACGTGCACACCGGCCTCACGTCGCAGGACGTGCTCGACACCGCGATGGTGCTGATGCTGCGGGACGCCGTGGGTGAGGTGCGCTCGCACCTCTCCTCTGCCTCATCGGCGCTCGACCAGCTCGCGGCCTCCCACGCCGAGGCGCCGATGATCGGCCGGACGCTCACGCAGTGGGCGCTGCCGATCACCTTCGGGCACAAGCTCTCGGCATGGCGCTCCGGCCTGTCGGGCGCCTCCGACGACCTCGCCGCGCTGGCCTTCCCCGCACAGTGCGGGGGACCGGTCGGCACCCTGCGGGACGACCGCCTGGCCTCCCGCCTCGGCCTGGACGACGTACCCGCCTGGCACACCGACCGCCGGCCGATCACCCGCATCGCCGACGCCCTGACGGCGACCACCGGCGCCTGCGGACGGATCGCGCGCGACGTGCTCGAGCTCTCGCGACCCGAGATCGCCGAGGTCGCGGAGTCGTCGGGCGGCGGGTCGTCGTCCATG
Source organism: Nocardioides sp. GCM10028917 (assembly GCF_042666175.1). Classification (NCBI taxonomy): domain Bacteria; kingdom Bacillati; phylum Actinomycetota; class Actinomycetes; order Propionibacteriales; family Nocardioidaceae; genus Nocardioides; species Nocardioides sp. GCM10028917. The sequence goes on along the minus strand of NZ_JBHTFL010000003.1, from coordinate 628,635 downwards.
CCTCACAAGGCCAATCCGGTCCTGTCCGTGCTCGTCCGGCGGGCCGCCCTGACCGCGCCCCAGCTGCTCGCGACCCTGCACCTGTGTGCCGCCGACCAGGTCGACGAGCGCGGCGACGGTGCGTGGCACGCCGAGTGGGACACGCTGCGCCTGCTGGTCCGGCGTACCGCCGTCGCCGCGAGCCAGACCGCCGACCTGCTCAGCGGGCTGCAGGTGCACGCGGACCGGATGGCCGACAACCTCGCCGCTGCCGACGCGGCCCGCTGACCTACGTTCGATCCCACTGGGAGGTGGCATGACGAAGTACGACGACGGCATGGCCGTGCGCCGCGAGGTGCTCGGCGACGCGCACGTCGACCGCGCGACCGACCGGATCACCGACCTGGACCGCGACTTCCAGACCGTGATCACGGAGTACGCATGGGGCACGGTGTGGACGCGTCCCGGCCTCGACCGGCGTACCCGCTCGCTGATCACGATCACCGCGCTCGTCGCCAGGGGTCACCACGAGGAGCTGGCGATGCACCTGCGCGCCGCACGCCGCAACGGGGTGACGGTGGAGGAGATCGGCGAGACCCTGCTGCAGAGCGCGATCTACTGCGGCGTACCGGACGCGAACACCGCGTTCCGGATCGCCCGCGAGGTGCTCTCTGACGAGCAGGGCCAGGTCTGACGTCCGAGGACGACCGGGCACCCCTACGCGGCCCCGGTGGACCCGCGCAGCACGAGCTCCGTGGGCAGGACGACGGATGGCTGGTCGTCGGTCCCGCGGGTGTCGGCGGTGAGCAGCAGCTCGACGGCGACCCTCCCGAGGTCCACGTGAGCCCCACCGAGCGTGGTGAGTCCCGGGGTGCACACGTCGGCGGCGAAGATGTTGTCGAACCCGACGACGCTGACATCGGCGGGCACTCGTAGCCCCCGTTGTGTGAGGCGCTGGATGACGCCGATCGCGAGCAGGTCGTTGTGGGCGACGATCGCCGACGCGCCGTCGTTCAGGGCGCCGTCCGCGGCTGCCCCGCCCTGGCTGACCTTCGGGGTGAACGGTCCGATCCGACGAGCGGTGGTCCCGGCTCCCTCAGCCGCCTCCTTCAGGGCGGCCCAGCGGGTGGCAGCCATCCAGGAGTTGCGCGGTCCGGCGAGGTAGACGAGCTCGCGGTGGCCCAGCGAGCAGAGGTGGGCGACGATCTGCCGGCACCCCTCGACGTGGTCCAGCACGACGCTGGCGAGCCCGGGCACCTCCCGGCTCATGAGGACCACGGGACGCTGGTCCGCGATCTGCCTCAGGTTCTCGTCCGGCAGCCGGCTCGCCGCGAGGAGGAACCCGTCGACGGCCGGCGCGAGTCGCTGGATCTGCTCCCACTCCATCCGCGGCGACTCCTCCGCGTTCACGAGGAGCAGCGTGTACTCCGACATGCGGGCCCGCATCTCGGCTCCCCGGATCAGCTCGAAGTAGTGCGGGTTGGTGATGTCCGACACCACCATGGCCACGGTGTGGTGCCGGCCCGACAGCAGCGCCCGTGCATGAGGGTTGGGCCGGTAGCCGAGCTCCGCCGCGCTGGCCAGCACCCGCTCGCGGGTCGCCGCCGAGACCCTTCCGGGGTTGGTGAAGGCGCGCGAGACGGTCGAGGTGGCGACGCCCGCAGCAGTGGCGACGTCGTAGATGGTGGGTCGGGCCACGAGGACAGGACAACGTACGTGGCAACACGATGGCAACCCCTTGCCGCCCGTTTGCCGCACTCCGTAACTTCGCGGCTGTGACGACCATCACCGACGACGGCCGAGGAAGCCGGCGCATGCCCGCGTGGCTGACGCGAGTCGCGCGGGTGCTGACCGCTGTCGAGCTGACGATCGGCGTGGCCGCGCTGCTGCTGATCTTCGGCCTGGTGCTGGTCCAGGCGGCGCAGCGCTACCTCCCGATCGACGGATGGCCGTGGAGCGGGGAGCTCGCCAGGTTCTGCCTGGTCTGGCTCACCTTCGTCCTCGCCGGGGTCCTGGTCACCAACGACTCCCACATCTCGATCGAGATGATCGACCTCGTTCCGGGCGATCTCGTGCGGCGGGTCGTCCGCGTCGTCTCCTGCCTCATCGTCGCGCTCATCGGTGTCGCCCTGTGCGCGGAGGCGTGGGAGCTCGTGCAGACCCAGGACATGCTCAAGTCGCCGGCGATGCGCATGCCGATGTCCTGGCTCTACGGCGTCTCGCTGATCGGCTTCGTCAGCGTGGTGGTCCGCTCGCTGATCGCCGCCGTGGACTACGCCGTGCACGGCGTTCCCGAGCCGAGGTACGACGACCTCGCAACCCACGAGATGCCCACGGCATGAGCGTCCTCGTCCTCTGCCTCCTGATCGCCGGCCTGCTGGTGATCCGCGTCCCGGTCGCGTTCGCCTTCTTCGGCCCCTGCTTCCTCTACATGATGACGAGCGACCAGTCCGTGGGGCTGGCCCTGAGGCTCGTGTCCAACTCGACGGCGAGCTTCCCGCTGCTCGCGGTGCCGCTCTTCATCCTGCTCGGCTCGATCGCCAACCAGGCGGGCATCGCCGACCGGCTCTTCGACTTCGCGCTCGCCCTGCTCGGCAGGGTCCGCGGCAGCCTGGGCTACGTCAGCGTCGGTGTCAGCCTCGGCTTCTCGTGGATGAGCGGCTCCGCGGTGGCGGACGCGGCCGCGCTCGGCAAGGTCGAGATCCCGGCCATGCTGCGCGCGGGCTACTCGCGTCCGTTCGCGCTCGGGGTCGTCGGCTCGTCCTCCCTGATCGCTCCGGTGATGCCGCCGAGCATCCCGGCAGTCATCTACGCGGGTCTGGCCGGCATCTCGACGGGGGCGCTCTTCGCAGCCTCCGTGGTGCCTGCCTTCCTGATGGCCGTCGGCCTGTGCCTGGTGGTCTTCCTCTGGGTGCGGCGGATGCCCGACTTGCCGCGGACCGAGTTCAGCTGGAGCCGGGTGGCGTCCACCGGCCGTCGCGTGATCGCCCCTCTCGGTGCGCCGGTGATCATCCTCGGTGGGATCCTCGGCGGCTTCGTCACGCCCACCGAGGCGGCGGCCGTCGGCGCCCTCTACATGCTGCTCCTCGGGTTCGGCCTGCGGACCCTCCACCTGCGGGACCTGCCGAAGGTGTTCGTGGAAGCGGCGCTCACCACCGGCAGCATCATGCTGATCGTCGCGTCGGCCAACCTGCTCGGCTACGTCCTCGCCCGCGAACGGGTCCCCCAGGAGATCTCCCAGTGGATGCTCGGGCTGACGAGCGACCCCACCGTGTTCCTCCTCCTGGTCTTCGCGATGTCGATGGTGTTGGGCACCGCACTCGACGCGATCGCCGTGCTCACGCTGACCGTTCCCATCCTGTTGCCGATCGCGGCGCAGTACGACGTGGACCCGATCGCGCTCGGCGTGTTGATGATCCTGTCGCAGATGATCGGGCTGCTGACGCCCCCCGTGGGCACGGTCATCTTCGTCCTGCAGGCCATCACCAAGGCCAGGATGGCGGAGGTCTTCTGGGGCTCGCTGCCCTTCCTCGTGCCGCTGTCGCTGCTCTGCTTCGGGATCATCTTCTGGCCGGACGTGATCCTCTACCTGCCCGAGAGGCTGGGCCTGTGAGCGGGCCGGACAGGCGTTCGTGGCTCGCCGGCCTGATCGGGCAGGGTGTCGGCCCGTCGCTGACGCCCGAGATGCACGAGCGGGAGGCCGAACGCCAGGGCCTGCGCTACGTCTACAAGGTCATCGAGCAGGCCGGCGGAGTGGTGGACGAAGCCCACCTCGAACATCTCCTCGCGGCTGCGGTGGAGCTGGGCTACGACGGCCTCAACATCACCCACCCGGTGAAGCAGGCGATGGTGCCGCTCGTCGACGAGACGGCTCCCGCGGTCCAGGCGATCGGCGCGCTCAACACGATCATCATCCGGGACGGACGAACCACCGGGCACAACACCGACGTCACCGGGTTCAAGAGGTCCTTCACCGAAGGACTGCCGGACGCCGATCGCGACCGCGTGGTCCTGCTCGGTGCGGGCGGGGCGGGCACGGCGGTGGCACACGCGCTCGTCGACCTGGGCGTACGCCGTCTCCTCGTCGTGGACCTCGACCACGAACGCGCGGCTCGTCTCGCGGTCTCGCTGGACGACCGCTCGACAGTCATCGAGATCGTGCAGCCGACCGCCGGCTGGCTGCGGGCGGCCGTCGGCATGGCCACCGGTCTGGTCAACGCCAGCCCCATGGGGATGGCCGCGCACCCCGGGACGCCGGTCCCGGCCGAGCTGCTCCGGCCCGGGTTGTGGGTGGCCGACATCGTCTACCGCCCGCTCCACACGACTCTTCTGGACGCCGCCGCAGCGGCCGGGTGCACCGTCCTGACGGGAGCGGGGATGGCCGTGCACCAGGCCGCCGACGCCTTTGAGCTGATCACCGGCCGGCCTGCCGACCGCGCCGCGATGCTGCGCGACTTCGACGAGCTCGTCGCGACCGAGACGAGCCGCTCTCGGAACCCCACTGAGAAAAGGAATGGATGATGGCACATCGCACGAAGGGAAGGAGCGCGGTCCTCGCAGCCTGCGTCGTCGCGCTACCGATGTTCCTCGCCGCCTGTGGTGGCGACGACGAAGGGGGTGCCGCCGGGGAGTCCGGCGGCGACACCACTCTGCAGCTGGCCCACAGCTACACCGAGGACCAGCCGCAGCACCGCTGCGGGGCTCAGGTCATCGCAGACGAGGTCAAGAAGGCCGACGTCGGGATGTCGATCGAGGTCTTCTCCTCGAGCCAGCTCGGAGCGGACGCCGACCGGATCGCGTCGGTCGTCTCCGGTGACATCGACATGGACATCCAAGGCGCATCCGCACTGGGCGCGGTCTACGAGCCGGTGTCCGTGCTCGACGCGGCGTACGCCTTTGACGACAGCGACCACCTCGCTCGCTACTTCGACAGCGACGCCGCCGACGAGCTGCTGCAGGGATTCGAGGACGAGACCGGCGTGCACACCCTGGGCGCGTGGTCTGCCGGCATGCGGGAGTTCACCGCCAACGAGCCCATCCGCGAGCCCGGCGACCTCGACGGCCTGCGGATGCGCTTCCCCAACTCCCCGCAGTTCCTCATGAACGCCAAGGCGCTGGGCGCCGACGCGACCGAGGTGGCCTACGAGGAGCTGTTCCTCGCCCTCCAGCAGGGCACGGTCGACGGGCAGGAGAACCCGATCACCAACATCGCGGCCAGCAGTCTCCAGGACGTCCAGGACTACATCTCGATGTCGGACCACCAGGCGAACTCCAACCTGGTGATCATCGGCGGCGACTCGTGGGCGGGCCTCAGCTCCGAGCAGCAGGACGCCCTGGCGTCCGCGGTCGAGGCGGCGGAGGAGCAGGTCCCGGAGTGCGTCGCCGAGGACGAGGAGGCCACGCTCGCCGAGTGGGAGGAGACCGGCGACATGAAGGTCGTCGACGACGTCGACGTCGAGGCCTTCCGTAGCCAGGCCGACGCCTACCTCCGCGACAACTTCGACGAGGAACAGCTGGCGGTCTACGAAGGCATCCGCGGCGAGGCCGAGTGACGAGGAGCGTGACGAGACGGTGACCGAGCGGATCGTGGAGACCTTCCGCGGCCCGGTGGCGCCGCGCGACCTCGGCACGACGCTCATCCACGAGCACCTGTTCGTGGGCCACCCCGAGCTCGACGTGGACTTCCCCCACCCCGAGTGGGACGAGGACGTGGCGATCGAGACGGCCGTCCGAGGACTGGAGCGGCTGTGGGACCTCGGGGTCCGCACCGTCGTCGACCTCACCGTCCTGGGCATCGGTCGTGACGTGGCCCGCGTCGCGAAGGTGGCCGAGCGGGTCCGCGTGCACCTGGTCGCCTCGACCGGCTACTACGCGGCCGATGTCCTGCCGGCGTACTTCTCGACCCACGGCCCGGGCCGCCTGGTGGGGGGTCCGGACCCGCTGCTCGAGCTGTTCCTGCGCGACATCGAGGTCGGGATCGCGGGCACCGGTGTGCGGGCCGGCATGCTCAAGGTCGTCACCGACCGCTCGGGCATCACTCCCGACGTGCGCCGGGTGATGGAGGCGGCAGCGTCCGCGCAGCGGCGCACCGGCGTCCCGGTCACGACGCACACCCACGCGCCGTCGCGCAACGGGCGCGAGCAGCTCGCCTTCTTCCAGGAGCACGGCGTCGCACCCGAGCGGCTGGTCATCGGCCACTGCGGCGACAGCGAGGACCTGGACTACCTGCGCGAGCTGATGGACTCCGGGGCGAGCATAGGGATGGACCGCTTCGGGATGGAGCACGTGCTTCCCGACGACGTACGGGTGGCGACCGTGCTCGCGCTGCTGCGAGAGGGCTACGCCGACCGCATGGTCCTGTCCCACGACGCGGCGTACTTCAGTCGCGTCACGCCTCCGTCGTGGCGCGCGGCAAACGTGCCGCACTGGAACCTCGAGAACATCTCGCGTCGGATCCTTCCCCGGCTGAGGGGCGGAGGGGCGACCGACGAGCAGCTCCATCAGATGATGGTGCTCAACCCTGCACGGCTGCTCACCCCGTCGACCCCCGAGGAGACGTGATGCGCACGTCGATCGCGACGGTCTGCCTCAGCGGCACCCTGACCGACAAGCTCCACGCCGCCGCCGACGCCGGCTTCGACGGGGTCGAGGTCTTCGAGCCCGACCTGATCGCCTCTCCCGCCGGTCCGGAGGAGATCGTGGCGCTGGCCAGCCGGCTGGGCCTCTCGCTCGACCTGTACCAGCCGTTCCGGGACGCGGAAGGCGTCACCGAGGACGAGTTCGAGCGTGTGCTGCGGCGCGCCCGGGCCAAGTTCGCCCTGATGCAGCGACTGGGCATCGACACCATGCTCGTGTGCAGCAACGTCGGCACCGCGACGATCGACGACGACGCGGTGTCGGCCGAGCAGCTGCGCCGACTGGGGGAGGCTGCCGCCGATCACGGCGTACGCGTCGCCTTCGAGGCGCTGGCGTGGGGGCGGTACGTCGACGACTACCGCCGGGCCTGGCGCATCGTCGAGCTCGCCGACCACGACGCCGTCGGTGTCTGCCTCGACAGCTTCCACATCCTGTCCCGTGGCCACGACCCGGTTGCGATCGAGGAGATCCCGGGCGAGAAGGTGTTCTTCCTCCAGCTCGCGGACGCTCCGGCGCTGAGCATGGACGTGCTGTCGTGGTCGCGCCACCACCGCCTGTTCCCGGGGGAGGGAGCGTTCGACCTCGGTTCGTTCCTCACCCACGTGCTGCGAACGGGGTACGACGGACCGCTGTCCCTCGAGGTGTTCAACGACGTCTTCCGGCAGACCGAGGTCGGGCGGACCGCGCGCCAGGCCCGCCGGTCCCTCACCTGGCTCGAGGACCTGGTCGGCAGCAGACCGCTCCCGCCGGTAGCCGAACCGACAGGATTCGACTTCGTCGAGGTGCGGGCGGAGGACACCGGCGATGTCGACGTGCTCCTCGGCCAGCTCGGCCTCACGTTCCGGGGCCGACACCGGAGCAAGGACGCCCGGCTGTGGGCCGACGGGCCGGCGCGGATCGTCTGCAACGAGCAGCACGCCCGTGACCGGGCACCGTCGCTCGCCGCCGTCGGGTTCCAGGTGGCCGACCCGGCCGTCTCGGCCGCTCGCGCTCGGGCACTCCAGGCGCCGACGGTCTACCGGCGGACGCTCGCCACCGAGCAGGAGCTCCCGGCGTTCCGGGCGCCCGACGGCACGGAGGTGTTCCTCGGCTCAGGGGGCGGCCAGGAGGCAGCGTGGGTGCCGGAGTTCGAGGGAGGCCGGGAGCCGGGCTCCGGCGTGCTGACGGGGATCGACCACGTCAACCTGGCCGAGCCGTGGCAGTGCTTCGACGAGGCTGTCCTCTTCTACAGCAGCGTCCTCGGTCTCCGGGTGGACGTCAGCCATGAGGTCCCGTCACCCCACGGACTGGTGCGCAGCCAGGTCGTGCGCTCGGCATCCGGTGCGTGCCGGCTCGCCCTCAACGTCGCGCCACTGGCGTGGGACGCGTCGTCCGGCTTCCCGCAGCACGTGGCGTTCTCGACCGACGACGTCGTCACCGTCGCCCGGCGCGCGGTCGAGCGCGGCCTGGTGCCGCTCGCCGTCCCGCAGAACTACTACGACGACCTCGTCGCCCGGTTCGACCTCTCCAAGGCCGAGGTCCGGGAGATGGCCGAGCTCGGCCTCCTGCACGACCGTGACGGGGCGGGCACCTTCACGCACTTCTACACCGCCACGGTCGGCGAGGTGTTCTTCGAGGTGGTGCAGCGCGTCGACGGCTACGACGGCTACGGCGCTCCCAACGCCGGCGTACGCCTCGCGGCCCAGGACACGGATCGCTGGCAGCGCACCTGACGTCGCCAGCGCCGGCTCGCCCTTGCCTCGCGGGACCAATCGGGCGACAGTGGGTTGAGAGTTCTCGGACCGTCGCACGAGTGAGCGGGAGCCGCCACGGTGAGCAGAGAGTCCGGCGGTGGTGCCGCCCAGGCCGGCGCCCCGGTCGCGACCGGACCGGAGCGCATCCGCAACGTGCTGGTCGTGGGCGCGGCGGGCGCGGGGAAGACCACCCTCGTCGAGCGGCTGCTGGTGACGGCCGGGGTGCTCAACAGGGCCGGCAGCACCGACGACGGCACGACCGTGTGCGACTTCGAGGAGGTCGAGCACCGTCACCGACGCTCCGTCGGACTCGCGCTCGCGCCGCTGGTGCACGACGGCGTGAAGGTCAACCTGCTGGACGCCCCCGGCTACGTCGACTTCGTGGGGGAGGTCCGAGCGGGCCTCCGGGCTGCGGACTGCGCGCTGTTCGTCGTCGCCGCGAACGAGGGCGTCGACGAGCAGACACGGGCGCTCTGGCGCGAGTGCGCAGAGGTGGCCATGCCACGGGTGGTCGTCGTCACCAGGGTCGACCACGCCCGCGCCGACGTCGACGGCGTCGTGGCGCAGGCGCGCGACGCCTTCGGCGAGCGGGTCCTGCCCGTCTACCTGCATGAGGGAGGGCGTCTCGTCGGCCTGATCACCGGGGACCACGGCCACGACGCGCAGCGAGCCGCCCTCGTCGAAGGCATCATCGAGGAGTCCGAGGACGAGACGCTGATGGAGCGCTACGTCGGTGGCGAGGAGATCGACGCCGGGCTCCTCCTCGCCGACCTCGAGCTGGCGGTCGCCCGGGGGTCGTTGCACCCCGTCGTCCCCGTCGACTCCACCAGCGGCGTGGGAGCCGGCGAGCTGCTCGACCTGATGGTGTCCGCGTTTCCCTCACCCCTCGAGCACCCCATGCCGAAGGTATGCACACCGGCGGGTCGACCGGGGCCGGAGATCGCGTGCGACCCGTCCGGTCCGTTGGTCGCAGAGGTCATCAAGACGACCACCGACCCGTACCTCGGGCGCGTCAGCCTGGTCCGCGTGTTCTCGGGCACCGTGCTGCCGGACGCCACGGTGCACGTGTCCGGGCACCGCTCGGCGTGGTCGGGCGATGCCGACCCGGACGCCAGCCACCCGGACCACGACGAGGACGAGCGGATCGGGTCCCTCTCCGTGCCACTGGGCAAGGCCCAGCGCACCGTCCCGGCCGTGGTCGCGGGCGACCTGTGCGCCATCGGACGACTGAGCCGGGCCGAGACCAGTGACACCCTCGCCGACGTCGACGCGCCGCTCGTGCTCGAACCCTGGCAGGTGCCGGACCCGCAGCTGCCGGTGGCGATCCAGGTCCGGACGAAGAGCGCCGAGGACAAGCTCGGCCCGGGGCTCCAGAGGCTCGCCGCCGAGGACCCCACCCTTCGCGTCGAGCACAACGAGGAGACCCACCAGGTGGTGCTCTGGACGATGGGGGAGGCCCACGCGGACGTGCTGCTCGACCGGCTCGCCGGCCGCTACGGCGTGGACGTCGACGAGGTCGAGCTCCGGGTGCCGATGCGGGAGACCTTCGTCGGCCCGGCCACCGGTCACGGCCGGCACGTCAAGCAGAGTGGCGGTCACGGGCAGTACGCCGTGTGCACCGTCGAGGTGGAGCCGCTCCCGCAAGGCGGTGGGTTCGAGTTCGTCGACCGCGTGGTGGGGGGTGCGGTGCCCCGTCAGTTCATCCCCTCGGTCGAGAAGGGAGTCCGGTCGCAGATGAGGGACGGGGTCGCGAACGGCTGTCCGACGGTCGACATCAGGGTGACCCTGACCGACGGCAAGGCGCACAGCGTCGACTCCTCCGACATGGCGTTCCAGACGGCCGGCGGGCTCGCGCTGCGCGACGCCGCGACCCGAGGAGGGACGTGCCTGCTCGAACCGGTCGACGAGGTCGAGGTGCTCGTCGCGGACGCCCTCGTCGGCACCATCATGGGGGACCTGTCCGCTCGCCGGGGCAAGGTCCTGGGCAGCGAGCCGGCCCGTGAGCCGGGCATGGTCGTGATCAGGGCCCACGTGCCACAGCTGGAGCTCCGCCGGTACGCCGCCGACCTGCGCTCCCTCGCCCACGGCTCGGCGTCGTTCACCCGGGCGTTCGCGCGCTACGAGCGGGTTCCGGACCAGGTCTCCTCCACGCTCTCGCCCCGGTGATCCGGCGCATCGCACCGACTGTCTTCGATCGCCATCCGCAGCGACGACGGGCCCGCCCCACGCGCCGTCGGTGCGCTTTGCGATGCTTGCGCACCGACACAGGTGGGACGAAGCGGGGGAGACCGGGTGGTGAGCGAGATCGCGGGCGAGCTCGCGCGCGTGCAGAGCGCGTTCGCGCAGCCCACGCTGACCCTGCTCCACCAGCGGCAGGCGCCTGTGGTGATCACGATCTTCCGCACCGCCTTCGGCCGCAACAACAACCCGATCCCGACGGCCCGGCTGCACACGCAGGTCGAGGACCACCTGGCCCAGATGCGGCTGGCGGGGGAGCAGGACGTCCCCTCCGGCAGCGGCCGGGAGGTCTGCCAGCGCTGGATGCGCGGCCAGTGGCTGGTGCGGTCGCTCGACGAGGCGGGCCACAAGGTCTACGCGCTGACGTCGCACGCACAGCAGGCGCTGGAGCTGGTGAAGAACCTCGCCCGCGACCGGGCCACGCTCAGCGAGCACCGGGTCGCCACCATCCTCGGCACCGTCCGCCGCTTCAACTCCGAGGCCAACCCCGACCGGACGGCCCGCGTGACGATCCTCAACGAGGAGATCGCCCGGCTGCGGGCCGAGCGCGACCGCCTCGTGGACGGCGGTGAGCTGGAGGGCGCGACCGAGGACTACATGCTCGAGGGGTTCACCGAGCTGCTGTCGCTGATCTCCGCGCTGCCGAGCGACTTCGCCCGGGTCGAGGAGCGCTTCGCGACCATCCGCACGGAGATCCTCTCCGCGTTCCGGGCGGAGGACCGTCCGGCCGGTGAGGTGATCGACGACTACCTGGCGCGCGCAGACGCGCTCATGACGGCGACGCACGAGGGACGGGCGTTCGAGGGAGCGTTCGCGCTCCTGCGCGACGACGCCCTGGTGACCCAGCTCCGCGAGGACCTGGCGGACCTGCTCGAGCACCCGCTGTCCGACCGGCTCCTCAGCGACGCCGACCGGGCCGAGCTGCGCGGCACGGTGCGCCTGGTGCGTGACGGCCTCGACCGGGTGCTCGCCCAGCGGTCGCGGGTGACGGCGACCCTCAAGGAGTACATCGTCTCGCACGACGCGGCCCGCGACCGCGAGCTCGAGCAGACGCTGCGCCAGGTGGAGGCCGAGCTGATGACGTGGATGGCCACCACCGGGCCGCGCGCGACCCACGACGTCCCGCTCCTGCCGGCACGGACCGGCATCGACCACCTCCGCGAGCGCTTCTACGACCCCGCCGACGACGTGCTGCCCGACCGCATCGGCACGCCCGACCCCGACCTCGCGCCCCCGGTCTCGCTCGCCGAGCTCGTCTCGCAGGGCGGGCCCAAGCTGGCGACGCTGCGCGAGCGCCTCGACGCGGTGATGACCTCCCTGCTCCCGGTCGCGTCCCTCGGCGCCCTCTTCGAAGGGCTCGAGCCGTCACTGCGGCGGCCGGTCGAGATCTTCGGCCTGCTGCACCTCGCCGCCGACCGGGAGTGGCGGGCCGAGGAGTCCGTGGAGTCGTTCGAGGCCGTCCGCCCCGACGGGAGCAGGCGCACCTTCGCCGTGCCTCGCACGCCCCTGCCCGACCCCGACCTCCCCGACACGCGCGAACAGACGCGGGAACAGACCCAGCGACAGACCCAGCAGACGGAGACCCGCGCATGAGCGTCGAGACCCACCCCGAGACCGACGCCCACGTCGACTCCGCGCTCGACGCGGAGCTCGACGCCGACCTCGACCCCCAGGCCCACGACGTCGACCTCGTCGACGACGAGCTCCTCGACGAGCACTCCGTCTCGCTGTTCGAGGGCGACGAGGGCGGCCTGGACTACGCCCAGCGCCGCGCCCTGGTGGCGTTGCTCAAGCAGCGCTTCATCAGTGCCCGCACGCACCCGCGCGACTGGAACGTGCTCGTCGAGCACGAGCGCCTGCTCCGGTCGCGGCTCAACGACCTCTTCCTGGACCTGCAGCTCGACCGGGCCCGGGAGGTCGCGTGGAAGCGCCAGGCGACCTCCGAGACGGGCAGCCGTTTCCCCACGATGCTCTACGACGCCGCGTGGTCGCGCGAGGAGACGCTCGTGCTGGTCCACCTCCGCGACCGGCTGCGTGCCGGGGTCGCGAGCGGCGACGCACGCGTCTTCGTCGACCGGGAGGACGTCGTCCGCTACGTCTCGAGCTTCCGGCCCTCGCACGCGACCGACGTCGCCGGCGACGAGAAGCGGGCGCGCAACGCGATCACGGGCATCGTCAAGGCCGGGCTGCTGATCGGCACCGGCTCCGAGGAGCGCTTCGAGATCAGCGAGGCCGTGGAGCCGCTGATCCCGCTGGAGCTCCTGCAGGAGCTGCTCGCGGCGCTGGTGGCTGCCAACGACACCGAGGACACGTCCCGGTCCGACGACACGGCCGACCTGTTCGACGACGAGGCCGACGCCGTCCCCACGGTCACCGGCGACCCCGCAGAGGAGCAGTGAGCATGTCGATCGACGAGGTCGAGCAGACGCCGGTCGACGGACTCTTCGAGCGCAGTGACGTGGCCACCCCGGCCGACGACACGATGCAGTGGCGGGCGGCCCTGCTCCAGATGGTCAACTGGGGCGGCTTCGGCGGCCTCACCGTCGTACCCCTGCGTGGCGACGCGACGATGATCTCCGGCGCCTCGGGCGTCGGCAAGAGCACCATCCTCGACGCCTACACGGCGCTGATGATGCCGTCGGACACCAAGTTCAACGGTGCGTCCAACGACGCCGTCGCGGGCCGTGCCAGAGGCGCCGGCCAGCGCAACCTGCTGTCCTACCTGCGGGGTGCGGTGGACGTGGTCGACGACCCCCGCACCGGTCGGCCGGTCGAGAAGCTGCTCCGCGGCAAGGGCGCCGACACCTGGGGCGCGATCGCGATGACGTTCGTCAACGACCAGGGCGGCCGGTTCACGGTGCTCCGCACCTACTACGTGCCGCGCCGCGCGACTCGCTCCGCCGACGTGCAGATGCAGCTGGCCACCCAGGACGGGGCGCTGCCGCTCGACACGCTCGAGGTCGCCGTGCCCGAGCGCTTCCACGCCACCACGCTGAAGAAGCTCTTCCCCGGCATCCGGGTGCACCGGACGTACGCCGAGCTCGCCGCCGTCCTGCACGCGCGGCTCGGCATCGGCGCCAACGGCGACGGTGCGAAGGCGCTGCGGCTGCTCGCCCGGATCCAGGCAGGAAACCAGGTCCGCAGCGTCGACGAGCTCTACAAGGACATGGTCCTCGAGCGACCCTCGACCTTCGCCGCCGCCGACCGCGCCATCGAGCACTTCGACGACCTCGACACCGCTCACTCGGCCATGCGCACCGAGGAGCAGAAGCTCGAGCTCCTGGCGCCGATCACCGACCTCCACGACCGCAAGGTGGCGGCCACCCGGCGGCTCGCGGAGCTCGACTCCTACGGCGTGACGCTCGACGGCGACACCCCGCTGCGGATGTGGCTGCTGCGCACCCACCTCCGCCTCATCGAGTCCGCAGTGGTCGACAACCGCGCCGACCGAGCGGCGGCCGCAGACGAGCTGGGCACGACGACGGCCGCGGAGCGCACCTACCTCGCCGACCTCGAGGCTGCGAAGGAGTCGCACCGCGCGGCCGGCGGCTCCACGCTCCAGTCGCTCGCGCTGTCGCTGGAGCAGGAGCAGGTCGTCCGGGAGGACCGGCTCCGGCGCCGTGAGGTGCTGCAGGGGCGGCTGCTGCCGCTCATCGACGCCACCGACGCCCAGGCGCCCGACGTCGAGGCGGCGCTGCTGTCGAGCGAGTCGTTCGCCGTGCTGCAGATGCACGCCCAGCAGTGGCTGGCAGGGTTCCAGCGGGAGCAGGAGCTGATCCGGCGCGAGCGTGACGCCGCGCTCCGCGACCAGTTCCCGCTCAGCCAGCGCCAGGCCGAGCTGCGCCGCGAGCGGACGTCGCTGGAGAGCCGCGCCGGCCGGGTGCCGGCCCGGATGGACGAGCTGCGCGCGGAGGTCGCGCAGGTGAGCGGGATCGGCGTCGACGAGCTGCCCTTCGTGGCGGAGCTGGTCGACGTGGCGCCTGACGAGGCGCGGTGGCGCACGGCGATCGAGACGGTCCTGAGCGCGAGTGCCCGGATGATGCTGGTGCCGCTCGACCGGCTGGAGAGCTTCGCCTCCGCGATCGACGGACTGCGGCTCCGCGGACGGCTGACCTTCGAGGGCGTCGAGCTCCACCTGCCCGACCTCGGCCCGGCCGACCCGGAGCGGGTCGCCGGCAAGCTGGTCTTCAAGGACTCGCCCTTCTCGGGCTGGGTGCAGGCCCACGTCGGCGAGACCTCGCGCAACGCGCTGTGCGTGGAGTCCGCCGACGGCCTCGCGGGCGCCGGCTTCAGGGTCACCCTCGCCGGCCAGACGCGCAACGGCCGCCGCGGTGCCCACGGGCGCAACGACACCCGCAGCATCATCGGCTTCTCCAACGCCGACGCGATCGCCGAGGTCGACGCCGAGCTGGCCGAGCTCGAGGAGCGGCTCGACGGCGTCGGCGCCGAGGTGGCCCGGCTCGACCAGCGGTCACGGGTGCTGGAGCAGCAGCGGACGTCGTACGACGTCGTGGCCGCCGCACGCTTCGACGACGTCGACGTCGACGGCAGCGACCGACGTCTCGCCGACCTCGAGCGTCGACGGACGGAGATCCTCGAGTCGGACGACGGCCTCCAGGCGCTGGACACGCAGATCGCCGACCTCACCGCACGGCTGGAGGAGACCCGACGGGCCCGCTACGCCGCCGAGCAGCGGCAGCGCGAGCTCAACGCCGCCCACGGGGACCTGGTCGACGCGGAGGACGTCGTCAATGACCGGCTCCAGGCGATGGAGGAGGCCGGTCGGGTCGTGCTCAGCCCGGAGCAGGAGGCGGCCCTCGCGGTGGACTTCGCCGCAGCCGCGTCGCCCGCGGATCCCGACGACCTCGACCGGTTCGCGGAGTCGTCCCAGCGGCTCGCCGAGCGGCTCCGCACCGCGGTCGGCGACGCCGAGGCCGAGCTCCGCCGGGTCGACGACGACCTCGCCCAGGTGTTCCGGGTCTACAAGCTCCAGTGGGACTCGCCCAACCTGGGCGCGACCGCGGACTCCTACCCCGACTACGCCCGCATCCTCGACGACATCCGCGGCGAGGGCCTCGCCGTCCGGCGGGCCGAGTGGCGACGTCGGCTCACCGAGTGGAGCGGCCAGGACCTGGTGCCCCTCGTCGGCGCGATGGCCGCGTCCGTCGAGGAGATCGAGGACCGGCTCGAGCCGATCAACGCGATCCTGCGACGCCTGGAGTTCGGGGCGTCGGGGGACCGGCTCCGGATCCGCCTGCGGCGGCTGGCGCCCGCCCACGTCCAGACGTTCATGAAGGACCTGCGCACCCTGTCGTCCGGCTCCGCGACAGAGCTGGACGAGGACGCCCTCGACAAGCGGTTCGCCGAGCTCAGCCGATTCATGCAGCAGCTGCGCAGGCCGAGCCAGGTCGGTGACGCGGCGACGTCGATGACCGACCGCGAACGCCTGCTCGACGTACGCCGTCACGTGGAGATCAGCGCCGAGCGCTACGACCACACCACCGGCGAGCTGCGGGCGACCTACCGGACACTGGGGGAGAAGAGCGGTGGCGAGAGCCAGGAGCTGGTCGCCTTCATCGTCGGCTCCGCCCTCCGCTTCCGGCTGGGTGACGAGTTGCGGTCGCGGCCACGGTTCGCCCCGGTCTTCCTCGACGAGGGTTTCGTGAAGGCGGACTCCGAGTTCGCCGGCCGCGCCGTCCAGGCGTGGCGCGGCCTCGGCTTCCAGCTCATCGTCGGTGTCCCTCTCGACAAGGTCACGGGCCTCGAGCCGCACATGGACGAGCTGCTCGCCATCACCAAGAACAGCACCACCCACCAGTCCTGGATCACGCCCATCACCGACGCCGGGCCAGCAGGTCGAGTGGGCGCCTCCTGAGCGCCACGACCCTGTGTCAGCCGGGCTGGATGTTCTGGTTGTGCCGGAACAGGTTGTCCGGGTCGTAGCGACGCTTGACCTCCGCCAGGCGGTCGTAGTTGCCGCGGTAGTTCGCCCGGATCCGGGACTGGTCGTCCTCCGCCATGAAGTTGACGTAGCCCCCCTCCTCCGAGTGCGGCGCGGTCGCGGCGTAGTAGTCCTTCACCCACGTGGTGTTCGCGTCGTTGTCCGCTGCGTCGGGCCACATCCCGGCGATCACCGTCGCGAACGTGGCGTCGCGGTAGGCGAATGCCGTCGAGTCCGGCGCGACCCGCTGGGCAGCGCCGTTGATGGGGTATATGTGCACCGTGGAGTTCACGACGGGCACCTTCGGTCCGTGCTCGAGGTGCGCCGCGATCGCGTCGTCGGTCAGCTCGCTGACGAAGTTCGCCTTCCAGTAGTGCTGGAGCCCCGGCGGGACGAGGGCGTCGAAGGCACTGTTGAGCGCCGGGTACGGCATGACGCCGACGTGCTCGGCCACCCGCGGAGCCACGTCCCGGATCGGCTGGAGCGCCTTCTCTCCCGCGTCGGGGTCACCGGCCCAGCAGGTCACCATCGCGATGAACGGCTCGCCGTGGCGGTCCTCCGGAATGAACGGCAGGGGAGGCGCGATCTGGTACGCCGGGAAGCACCCGAGCTCCTCGGGTGCGTCGGCGATGAACTCGCGGTAGAACCGCAACAGGTCGCCGGCCGCGTCGAGCTCGAAGAACATCGGCCCGCCGTAGATGTCCTTGACCGGGCTCATCCGGAACTCGAACGACGTGATGACGCCGAAGTTGCCGCCGCCGCCGCGGATGGCCCAGAAGAGGTCGGCGTCCTCCTTGTCGCTCGCGACGTGGAAGCTGCCGTCGGCGGTCACCACGTCCGCGGCGAGAAGGTTGTCGCACGACAGTCCGAGACCCCGGGTGAGGTAGCCGATGCCGCCGCCCAGGGTCAGCCCGCCGACGCCGGTCGTCGAGATGATCCCGCCCGTGGTGGCCAGGCCGAAGGGATAGGCCGCGGCGTTCAGGTCGCCCCAGGTGGCGCCGCCCTCGACGCGGGCGGTCTGGGTGAGCGGGTCGACGCGGACGCCCCGCATGGTCGAGAGGTCGACGACCAACGCATCGTCCGCCGTGCCGAATCCCGGCACGCTGTGCGACCCTCCCCGCACCGCGATCGTCAGGTCGTTCTCGGCCGCGAATCGCACGGCAGTCATCACGTCGCCGGTGTTGGCCGGGCGCACGATCACCGCCGGCCGGCGGTCGATCATGGCGTTGTACACGCGGCGCGCATCGTCGTACCCGGCGTCCTCCGCGGTCGTCACGGTTCCCCGAACGTTCTCGCGCAGGGCGGTCAGCGCATTCGTGTCCATGAGCAAGTCCTCGCCTCGTCGTTTCACTGGTCCCAGACGAGTGGGCCCGAGGTCGCCACGTGCCGCCGCGATCCGCAGCGGTGCGTCCATGGGATCTATTCACGCTAGACCCGCCCGGCAGTGCCCACAAGAGAGATCCACGTCGCGGCTCAGGTGGTCCGAACCAGCAGTGAGGGGGACTGGACAAGCGCCTGGCTCACGCTCGTTGGTGGGCGCGAACGGTGTCCTTGTCCAGGCTGGTCGCCGCGGTCGCCGACGGTGCGGTGCGGGGCCAGGTCCAGGCGTACCGGACGATGAGGGCGAGAAGGACCAGCTCCAGGACGATGCCGAGCCCGTAGAAGTACAACCAGGACTCGCCGACCGCGTTGAACGCCGTGACGGGGACGTAGAGCGAGGCCACGACGAGATTCGTGATGCGGTTCGCCCCGGCGGGCAGCGTCATCGACAGCACGACCATGAGGATCGGGATGGCCACGAGGGCCAGCGCCGTGGTGGAGAAGGTCTGGGAGAGGTCGAACTCGAAGACCTTGCCGTCGAGGATCTCGTCGACGACGCCGGGCGTGAAGAAGTTGAGGATGTCCACGTAGGCGTACAGGAACATGAAGCTCGTCCACGTGGCGGCGAGCTTGGCTCGCACCGGGATCGGTTGGTCTTCCAGTGTCCCGGCGGTGGGTTGTGATGTTCTCATCATGGACTCCGTTGATGTGATGGGTCGGTAGGTCCACGATCGCTGAGCCCGGGGGCGGGCGCCTCGGCCCGCAGGCCGGGGTTCGCCCGGCCGAGTGGCTCGCTGCCTCGGCCATTCGGCTGGTACGCCGAGGCACGCCGTTCCTGTTCGAGACCGCCAAGGCTGCTGCCATCTACGACAGGCACGCGGGACGGCGGTGGCCCGGCGATCCGTCGAGGAGCACCTCAGCGCAGGCGCGTCTCGTAGGTCACTCGCGCGTAGCCGCTCGGGTTCCCGGCCGCGTCGACAGCCGTCAGGCCGATCGCGACCGTGCTGCGGCGACCGGTGAGCACGCCCGCGGTCGCGAAGAAGTCGCGTTCCAGCGTGGCGGTCCATGACCCGTTCGAGTCGGCAGTCGTCGAGAGGTAGGCGTTCGAGGTGGCGTCGTAGACGGTCACCACGGCGCCGGGGCTGGTGGTCCCTGTCAGCGTGACCGGGAGGGAGGTCAGCGTCGAGCCGGGCGCAGGACTGACGACGACCGGCGTGGCCGGGGGGACCGTGTCGACCGTGACCGAGACGGACTCCGTCACGGTCGTGCCGCCCGCGGACATGCTCGCGGTCAGGGTGTGCGGCCCGTCGCCGAGGAAGACGTTGAAGCCCCAGCGGCCCTCGAGGCACTGGCGGCGTTGGTCCTGCACGCCGTCGACGGCGAGCTCGACGTCGAGGTCGCCGGTGCACGCGCCCTCGACGGTGACGAAGGTCTGCTGGAGGCTGCCGTCCTCGGGCGAGGTGATGCTCAGGCTGGTGTCGAGGAGCTCCACGGTGTGGACGATGCAGTCGTCGGCGATCGGGTCACCCTGCCGGTCGGTCATGCGTGCGCAGATCTCGTGGGTGCCCCAGTCGACGCTGAGGGGGGCTGACCACTGCCCGTCCGTCGCTGTCGCGCCGTTGGTGATGACGCCGTCGACGTAGATCTGGACAGTGGGATCGACGTTCGAGCTCGCGGTGCCCGAGACGACGAGCTCCGTCCAGTCGCTGACGGAACCGTCCTGCGGCGAGGTGATCTCCACGGTGGCGACCGGTATCGGCGCGGAGGTGAAGGTGTGCGTGATCGAGGCCACGACCGTGGTGCCGTCGACCGCCAGCTGCTCGACGGTGAGCGTGTGCTCGCCCTCCGGGACGTCCACGTAGCGGCGGTGGTACTGGTAGTAGTCGCAGAAGATCTCCTCCGACTGACCGTCGAAGGTCAACCGCACGGTGGAGCCGCCGTGACACCCGCCGCTGGCCGTGAAGGTGCTCTGGACGGACGCACCGTCGTCGGGGAAGAGGCTGAGGTACTGACCGTCGACAGCGACGGTGTAGGTGATGCACGTCCGTGCGATCGACACGCCGGCGTCGAACGCCTCGGCGCAGATCTGGGTCGTGCCGGCGGGCAGCGGGTTGACGGTCGTGCCCCACTCACCCTTCACCACCCAGGTCTCGTAGGCGTTCGGGTCGCCGGGGATCGTGATCACGACGGTGGTGGCCCGCTTCGCGGTCCCGGCCACCAGGAGGTTGACGTCGTCACCCGTCGACCCGTCCACAGGCGAGGTGATGGCCACGGAGCCCCTGGTCGGGGCCTGTGCCGTGGCCACTCCCGCTGTGCCGAGCACGAGCAGTGCTGCCACCAGCGCGATGAGGATGCGACGTACCGACCCGACAGCGACCATCAGAACTCCCGAAGAGGATGGGCCATCGAGGCCCGGCCCCTCAGAAGACATGGGTGGGTGCCGCCTACGCAAGGGACGTTCACCCTTGGGGGTGCACCTCGGCTCATGCCGATCGGTACAACGTCGCCGACCGCATGTCGGACGTCAGACTGGTGCCGAGGGTGGTTCTTCCGACCGATAGGTTCACACCGTGAGCTCAGCTGATGGGTCACTGCGCTTCCTCGTCGTCGATGACAACGAAGACATCCGCGACGTCCTGGTGCGGATGGTCGAGCGCCTGGGACACACGGCGTCGGTGGCCGCGGACGGCATGGAGGCGGTCGAGATCCTCGCTGAGCATCGCTTCGACTTCATGCTGCTGGACCTGACCATGCCACGGATGACTGGCGACGAGGTGGTCCGGTGGCTCAGGGCCCACCCGGATCGCGGTGAGGGACTGCGTGTCGTCGTGGTCAGCGCGTGGGTGGGCGAACAGCGAGGCCACCTGCAGGAGCTGGGCGTGCATGCGGTGCTGCCGAAACCCTTTCGGGCGCAGCAGCTGCGTGACCTCATCGGTGGGACCCTGCCGGTTCCGCCGTCCGCCGATGGTGCTGCTCGACAAGTGAGGAAACGGTGAATCAGCCGGACATCGAGGCTGTGTTCGTGGACGCCCTGCAGAACATCGCCGAAGGCGTGACAGAGCTCCTGGGCTTCGAGGTCGCCGCCATCAGCATCGCCCGCGACGACCACACCCTGGAGATGGTGGCGGTCGCCGGCAGCCCAGCTGCGCGCGACCAGCTGCTGGGTCGGCGCACGCCGATCGCGGACATCGAGCGAGAGCTCGTCACGGCCGAGGAGTGGGGCGATCTCCGGTTCGTCCCGCACGAACGGATGAGCATCGAGGTGGACGACCTGGGGTGGGTGTCAGATCTCGAACCCACCGACGACCCGGACGCCTGGCACCCGTTGGACCTGCTCCTCGCGCCGATCCACGACGAGCACCATCGATTTCGTGGGCTGTTGTCAGTGGACCTGCCGCACGACGGCAGGCGCCCGGACGCGGCGCAGCGGGAGCAGCTGCAGCGCTACGCCCGGCAGACCCGCCGCAGTGTCCTCACCGCTGTGGAGCGCGCGGAGCTCGCGGAGCGTGTGCGGCTGGCTGATGCCGCCCGCAAGATCGTCCGAGAGGTCAGCTCGGAGCTGTCCATCGGACGGATCGTGGAGCTCTGCCAGCCGGCGATCACCACGGGCTTCAGCGCCGTCGGCATGTGGCTCCAGACGTTCGACGCCACGGGCGGAGGAGCCGACGCGGTCTACGGCGCCACCGAGGGCGACATCCTCGTGCCGGACGAGTTCAAGGTGCTCGGCCGCGAGGCGGCCCACCTGCTGTGGTCGCGCCAGGAGGTGGCGGTGATCACCCTTGCCTCGGTGCCCGACATCGCGGGCCTCGTCCTGGACGAGGACCAGGTGCGGCGGCTCCATGACTTCATGGCCGAGACGCTCGAGGCATCCTCGATGCTCTTCGTCCCGATCGGCGCGGGCCTCGAGTGTCTGGGGAGCGTGGCCCTGACGCGACGCGGACCCGGCACCGACTGGAACGCGCTGGAGGGACGGACCGCGCTCGAGCTCGGTCATGACCTGGGACGCGCCCTGGTCAACGCTCGTACGTTCGAGCGTGAGCGGCAGCTGCTGCAGGAGCTCCGGGAGCTGGCCGGCTACAAGAGCCGGCTCATCGCCACGATCGCCCATGAGCTCAAGAATCCGTTGACGTCGCTCCTCGGTCACCTCGACCTGGTGGAGCTCGAGCCCGACCTGACCAGCTCGGTGACGGAGTCGACCCAGGCGATGGGACGAGCGGTCGATCGGATGCGCAGCATCGTGGACGACCTGCTCCTTCTCTCCCAGGTCGCCGACCCCAACGCTGCGCTCGACCCGGTGCCGGTCGACCTCACGGCCGTGGTCGACGAGGTGCTGGACCTGCTGGGTGTCACCGCCGACCAGAAGAGCCTGACCATCGTCCTGGACGTGCCGTCCACCCCGGTGTCCGCCTGGGGCGAGACCCACGAGCTGTTCCAGGTGTGTGCCAACCTCATCAGCAACGCCATGAGGTACACGCCCGGCGGGGGAACGATCACCATCGCGCTCGCCCCCATCGCCGACGGCGTCGAGATCGTGGTGGCCGACACGGGGATCGGCATCTCCGCCACGGACCAGCAGCGGCTGTTCGACGAGTTCTTCCGCTCCACCAATCCCGCGGCACTGTCCACGCCGGGCACCGGGCTGGGGCTGAGCATCGTCCACCGCATCGTCGAGCGGCACCACGGTCGGATCGCGGTCGAGTCGGAGCTCGGCTCCGGAACGACGTTCACGGTCACCCTGCCGGCAGCGCCCTAGGGACTCTCGGCCACCGCCTGGGCGGTCGGTCCGCTCACGCAGCGGTCGGGGGCTCCGAGAGGTCCGAGCGCAGCCGGCCCAGGATGCGGGTGAGGGTCCGCGACACCTGCGCCTGCGTCAGGCCGACGAGGTCGGCGATCTCCTGCTGGGTCCGCTCGTCCTCGAAGCGCCAGCGCAGGATCAGGCGCTCCCGGTCGGACAGGCGACTGACCGCGTTGTCGAGCACCAGCTTGGCCTCGAGGGTCGCGAGCTCCCGATCCTCGTGGCCCAGCACGTCGGCGATGGTCCCGCGCTCCTGCTCGTCGCCCCTGCTGTCGAGCGAAGCCGGACGGAAGCAGCCGTCGGCCGCGAGCGCCTCGACGACCTCGTCGACCTCGACGCCGAGGTGAGCGGCGATCTCGGACGGGCGGGGCGAACCTCCCAGCAGCGCCTCGAGCTCGTGCTGGGCGTCCCTGATCCGGGCCTGCATCTGCTGCACCCGGCGGGGGACGCGGACCATCCAGCCGGAGTCGCGGAAGTGGCGGCGCAGCTCGCCGCGCACGGTCGGGACGGCGTACGACAGGAAGTCATGCCCGGCGGCGGGGTCGAAGCGGCGGGCCGCCTTGACCAGGCCGACGAGCGCGACCTGCTCGAGGTCGTCGAGGTCGATGCCGCGGTTGCGGTAGCGGGCGGCCATCGAGCGCGCCACGGCGACGTTGGTCTCGATGAGCTCGTCCACCAGCTCGAGGCGCCGCGACTCGGAGGTCCCGGCGCGCAGCTCGTCGACGATCGAGGCCGTGCGGCTGGCCCGCTTCTCGCGCTCGCCCGCCGTGCGGCGGTCGCCGAGGTGGGCAGGGACTGAGGGTGTCGTGAGGGTGTCCACGATCTGCTCCTTCCGGGCTGGGGGGCGGTGTGGTCGTCGCCCCGGTCTGGGCGTGCACTGATCGTCGCCGGAGCGGAGGACGCGTGGACAGCCGAAATGCGAAACGTTGGACAAACCATCGACAACTGTTGCCCGGTCCGGGATCGGGGCGGGTCACGGAGCCCGGTCCCGGCCGCTAGGGTCGGGCCATGGCACGCAGCGTCTACGTGGCCGGCGTCGAGGGATTCACCGGCAAGTCCGCGGTCGCGCTCGGCGTGCTCGAGCAGCTGTCGCGTCGCGTGGCGCGGGTCGCCGTCTTCCGCCCGGTGGTCCGCGCCGAGGCGTCCACCGGTGACGTCCACGACTACGTCCTCGACCTGCTGGTCTCGCACGACGCGGTCCCGTTGTCGTACGACGAGTGCGCCGGCGTCAGCTACGACGACGTGCACGCCGACCCGGACGGCGCGATGGACCGCATCGTCGCCCGCTTCCACCAGGTCGCCGAGCAGAGCGACGCCGTGGTCATCGTCGGCAGCGACTACACCGACGTCGGCGCCCCGGCGGAGTTCGCCTTCAACGCCCGGGTCGCGGCCAACCTCGGCGCGCCCGTCCTGCTGGTGCTCAACGGCCAGGGCAGGGGAGTCGACCAGCTCCGCGCGACGGCGGCGATGGCGCAGGCCGAGCTCGCCGCCAACCACGCGACGCTCTTCGCCGTGATCGCCAACCGCGTCGATCCCGAGGCGACCGACCGGACCGCGACGGCGCTGCGCCGCGAGGGCGTGCCCGCCTTCGCCCTGCCCGAGCAGCCGCTCCTCAGCGCTCCCTCGGTGGGCGACCTGATGGCGGCCTGCGACGGCCGCCTCGTGCGGGGCGACGAGGCCCAGCTCGCGCGCGAGGTCCCGGGACTGGTGGTCGCCGCGATGACGCTGCCCAACGTGCTCGACCGGCTCTTCGACGGCGCGCTCGTCGTCACGCCCGGCGACCGTCCAGAGGTGGTCCTCGGCGTCCTCACCGCCCACCAGTCGGCCAGCTTCCCGCAGATCTCCGGCATCGTGCTCAACGGCGGGCTCGACCTCCCGGAACAGGTGGACCGGCTCCTCGACGGGCTCGAGGTGGCGCTGCCGATCATCGCCACCGACCTCGGCACCCACGCCACCTCGACGACGCTGACCAACCGTCGTGGTCGCCTCGACAAGGACTCCCCGCGCAAGATCGCGACGGCGCTGACGCTCTTCGCCGAGCACGTCGACGGCGACGAGCTGATGGGCGGCCTCGAGGTGGCGCGCACCTCGGTCGTCACGCCGCTGATGTTCGAGCACAAGGTCCTCGACGACGCGATCGCCGACCGTCGCCACATCGTGCTGCCGGAGGGGGAGGAGGAGCGGATCCTGCGCGCCGCCGACGTCCTGCTCCGCCGCAACGTCGCCGACCTGACGCTGCTCGGCGACCCGATGATCGTCCGGACGAAGGCCGCCCACCTCGGCATCGACGTGTCGGGTGCGCGCCTGCTCAGCCCGTTCGACGAGGAGCTGCGGGAGAGGTTCGCGCAGGAGTACCACCAGCGGCGCGCCCACAAGGGCATCGACCTCGAGGCGGCCCGCGACATCGTGGTCGACGTGTCGTACTTCGGCACGATGATGGTCGAGCTCGGCCTCGCCGACGGGATGGTGTCGGGGTCGGTGCACACCACCGCCCACACCATCCGGCCCGCCCTCGAGATCATCCGCACGGTGCCTGAGGTGTCGGTGGTCTCGTCGGTCTTCTTCATGTGCCTGAAGGACCAGGTGCTCGTCTACGGCGACTGCGCCGTCAACCCCGACCCCACCGCCACCCAGCTCGCGGACATCGCGGTCGCGTCGGCCCGCACCGCCGCGGCGTTCGGGGTCGAGCCGCGCGTGGCGATGCTGTCGTACTCCACCGGCACCTCCGGCAGCGGCACCGACGTCGAGAAGGTCACCCAGGCGACGGCGATGGTCCGCGAGCGCGCGCCGGACCTGCTCGTCGAGGGTCCGATCCAGTACGACGCCGCGATCGACGTCGCGGTCGCGCGGACCAAGCTGCCCGACTCCGCCGTCGCCGGGCGGGCGACGGTCTTCGTCTTCCCCGACCTCAACACGGGCAACAACACCTACAAGGCGGTGCAGCGGTCGGCCGGGGCGCTGGCGGTCGGTCCCGTCCTGCAGGGCCTCCGCAAGCCGGTCAACGACCTCTCGCGCGGCGCCCTGGTGCGCGACATCGTGAACACGGTGGCGATCACCGCGATCCAGGCCCAGGACCGGTCATGACGGATCGGGTGCTGGTCCTCAACGCCGGGTCGTCGTCGCTGAAGTACCGCCTGCTCGACGGCAGCACCGGTGCCGCCGAGGCGTCCGGGGCGGTGGAGCGGATCGGCGAGGACACGGGCACCCTGACGCACACCGTGGGCGGTGAGGAGCACACGGAGGAGCGGCGCATCGCGGACTTCGAGGACGCCCTGCGCTCGGCGCTCGACGCCTTCGACCGGCACGGTCCCGCGATCGACACGAGCGGGCTGGCGGCGGTGGGGCACCGCGTCGTTCACGGCGGCGACCTCTTCTCCGAGCCGGCGCTCGTCGACGACCGGCTGCTCGCCACGGTCGAGGACCTCGTGCCGCTCGCCCCGCTGCACAACCCGGCGAACCTGGAGGGCCTCCGCGTCGCCCGACGGCTCTTCCCCGACGTGCCGCAGGTCGCGGTCTTCGACACGGCGTTCCACCAGACGATGCCCGAGCACGCCTACACCTACGCCGTGCCGCTGGCCTGGCGCGAGGAGCACCGGATCCGCCGCTACGGCTTCCACGGCACGTCGTACGCCTTCGTGTCCCGGCGCGCCGCCGAGCTGCTCGACCGTCCGGTCGAGGACACCAACCTCGTCGTGCTGCACCTCGGCAACGGCGCGTCCGCCGCCGCGGTGCGGGGTGGTCGCTCGGTCGACACGTCGATGGGGCTGACCCCGCTCGAGGGGCTGGTGATGGGGACGCGCTCCGGCGACCTCGACCCGGCGATCCACGGCCACCTGCACCGCGAGCTCGGCTGGTCGCTGGACGAGATCGACCGGGCCCTCTACCGCGAGTCGGGCCTGCGCGGCCTCTCCGGGGTCAACGACTTCCGCGAGGTGACCCGACGCGCAGCCGCCGGCGACGAGGCGGCCGGGCTCGCCTTCGACGTCTACGCCTACCGCGTCCGCAAGTACGTCGGCGCCTACTTCGCCGCGCTCGGCGAGCTGCACGCCGTCGTCTTCACGGGGGGCGTGGGCCAGCACAGCGCCCAGCTCAGGGCCGCTGCGCTCGGCGGTCTGTCCCGGCTCGGGATCGTGCTGGACGCGCAGCGCAACGAGGCCGTGGCGACGGACGCCCGCGCGGTCTCGGCCGACGGGTCCGCGGTCGCCGTCCTCGTCGTCCCCACCGACGAGGAGTGGGAGATCGCCCGCCAGGCGCTCGAGGTCGTGCGCGCGTCGCGCTAGCAGCCGCCTCGGTGGTCGAGGACGGACGCGTTGCCGAGCGCGCAGCTCACGGCAGCCGAATGCTGGTCAGTCGCAATCTCCGGATGCCGCGAGCCGCGCGGCTCGTCATGACGAGATGGTCAGCCGTTGACGGCGTTCTTGAACGCGGCAGCCGGCTTGAACGCCGGTGCCTTGCTGGCGGCGATCTCCATCGTCTCGCCGGTCTGCGGGTTGCGGCCCGTGCG
Organism: Nocardioides sp. GCM10028917; assembly: GCF_042666175.1. NCBI lineage: Bacteria > Bacillati > Actinomycetota > Actinomycetes > Propionibacteriales > Nocardioidaceae > Nocardioides > Nocardioides sp. GCM10028917. Next base: position 601,489 of record NZ_JBHTFL010000003.1, on the reverse strand, counting down.
GGCAGAACGCTCGCGGGACTCGAAGGTCCCGAAACCCGGGACGGTGACCTTGTCACCGCCGGCGACAGCGGTGGTGATCGAGGTGATGACGGCCTCGAGGGCCTTGTCGGCCTGGGCGTTGCTCAGCTCGGCGTGCGAGGCGATGGCGTCGCGGAGTTCAGTCTTGTTCACGTGCAGCTCCTGCTCGTTGGGTCTTGGACAGCGGCCATTCAACATCGCCGCTCGGCATCGGTGCGCGTTGCCCCAACCCCAAGGGGTGAATGGCGATGGCGGTGTCCACCCCAATTGTGGGGAAGGGTCGGGCGGCGCGCGCGCCTCGGCAGCGGCGCGTCGTGACAATGACGGAATCAGCGGCCAGGTGCTCCACCTGGGGGTAGCGTGGCCTGGACGGTCGAGAACTGTGCCGCTGGAGGGGACGGAAAGGAACTCGGCGTGCTGACGTCCTTCGCCACCATCATGGCGACGGCCGGGCTGTGCCTGGCCTGCTTGGCGGCCTATGTCGCCTACCGCAGGGACGCGCGCATGGGGTGGAGCCTGGCCGTCCTGCTCCTGGCGGGGGCGTGGTGGGGCGTCGCCTACGCGGTCGAGCTCGGGGTCGCCGACATCGGGCTGAAGAGCAGGTGGGGCGACCTCAAGTACCTCGGCATCATCGCCCTGGCGCCGGCGTGGCTGACGTTCGTGCTGCAGTACGTCGGTCGGGAACGGTGGGTGACCTGGCGCCTGCTCGGTGTCCTGGCCGTCGTGCCCGTCGTGACCACGCTGCTGCTCGCTGTCCCTGCCACCCACGACCTGCTCAGGTCCTACCCGCCGTCAGCGGGTGGCGAGCCGCCGGAGGTCGAAGCGGGTCCGCTCTTCGATGCCTTCTTCGCCTACAACTACCTCCTCCTGGTCTCAGCGACCGCGCTGTTCGTCGCCAGGATCGGGCGCCTCGCCCGGAGCTACCGCCGCATGGCGGTGGTGCTGGTCGCTGCCGCTGTGGTGCCCCTGGCCGTCAACGCCCTGTACAACCTCAACGTCGGCTGGTTCGCCTCGGTCGATCTGACACCTTTCGCCTTCACCCTCACCGGAGCCGTCCTGGTCTGGGGACTCTTCCACGAGCGGCTCGTGGACCTCACCCCGCTCGCTCGTGGAGCCGTGCTCGAGAAGATGTCGGACGCCGTCTACGTCACCGACCCCTTCGGGCGCATCGTCGACCTCAATCCAGCAGCGGAGCACCTGGTCGGGACCAGCCGCACGGCCCTGCTGGGACGACACCTGGACGACGTGGTGGCTCCGGACGCCTCTGAGGCAGGGACGACCGAGCTGACCCTGCCGGGGGCCGATGGCGTTCCGCGACGGCGGACCTTCGACATCGCCCGCGAGCAGCTCGCCGACGTGACGGGTCGGCCGGCAGGCGTGGTGGTGGTGCTCCACGAGATCACCCAACGCGTGCAGGACCGGCAGCGTCTCGAGCGGGTCCTGGAGGACCAGTCCCGGGTCGCCTCCGCCCTGCAGGCCAGCATGGTGCCACCGAGGCTCCCCGACATCGCCGGCATCGAGCTCGCCAAGGAGTACCTGCCTGCGGGGGACGGCCGAGAGGTCGGTGGTGACTTCCTGGACGTGTTCGACCTGGGGGAGCAGACGTGGGCCTTCGTCCTCGGCGACGTCAGCGGAAAGGGAGCCGAGGCAGCGACGGTGAGCGCGGCCACGAGGTACACCTTGCGCGCCCTCGCGGCTGCCCAGAGCCTCCCCAGCGACACCGTGCGCAAGGTGAACACCAGCCTGCTGAGCCAGACCGACATCGAGCGCCACTGCACGCTCGTCTACGGCCAGCTGCGCCCCGACCCAGAAGGGACGACCGTCGTCTTCACCCTTGCCGGGCACCATCCTCCGATCGTGCTGCGCACCACGGGGGAGGTCGAGGAGGTCGGCACGCTGGGCACCGCGTTGGCGCTGTTCGACGAGCCCGACCTCCACGACACCACGGTGCGCCTGGCGCCGGGAGACCTGCTGTGCATCTTCACCGACGGACTGGTGGAAGCACGACGCGGACGCGAGATGTTCGGGGGTGAGCGCGTCGCCGCGCTGCTCAACCGCTCGGTCGACCGGCCCGCCGCCGAGCTCTCGGCGCTCCTCGTCGACGCGGTCCACGACTTCCACGGCGACCAGCTCGCTGACGACCTCGCCGTCCTGGTCGTTAAGAACTCGGAGCGGCAGCAGCCCCCGCCACTGGCGATGGCGAGCGCGAGGTGCGCCAGCAGCTAGGAGCGCAGCCGGCGGGGGATGCCGGTGTCGAGCTCGGGGGGCTCCGCGATGCGGAGCTTCACGTCGACGCAGAAGAGGCCGTGCGCGTTGACGACCACGGGCTCGAGGGTGAGGTCGGAGACGTGGGGCACGTCCGCGGCCAGCCGGCCCACCGACGACACCAGCGCCTCGAGGGGAGCCAGGTCGACCTCCTCGAGGCCGTGCTCGCCGACCAGCTGGGGCCACAGCCGCAGTGCCCGCACCGCGCGAGCCGCGTCGGCGACCCCGACGGGCGGCAGCAGCAGCACCTCGTCGGCCCAGCTGCCGACCGGTCCCGCAGCCCCGCCGGCGACCCGGACGAGCGGGCCGAGCTGCGGGTCGCGGACCAGGCCGACTGACGCGAGGTGGCCGAGCACCAACGGCTGGACCAGCACGTCGACCCGGTCGCGCCCGAGCTCCTCGGCGAAGCGTCGTACGGCGTCGCCGACGTCGCTGCCGGTGCGCAGGTCGATCCGCACCAGGCCGCGGTCGGACTTGTGCAGCACCGTCGGGTCGGCCACCTTGACGGCCACCGGGTAGCCGATCTCAGACGCCGCCGCCTCCGCCTCGTCAGGCCCGCCGGCGAGACGGCCGACGAGGTGGATGCCGTAGGGCGCCAGCAGCTCGGCCTGCGCGGACGGCGCCAACCACTCCGGCTCCCCGTGCCGGGCAGCCAGCCGCGATCGCGCCCAGGTGCGGGCGTGCACGCCTCGGGTGCCGAGCTCGACCTCCGGCCGGTCGGCCGGCACCCGTCGCCACGCGGCGTAGCGCATGGCCCGGCCCAGCGCCCCGATCGCCGCATCGGTCGTGCGGTAGACGGTCACCCCCGGGAGGCCACGGGCCGCGTCGAAGGCAGCGCCCGGGGCGACCAGCAGCAGGGGTACGCCGGCGCCTGTCGGTCGTGCCCGGGCGACGGCGTCGAAGAGTGCGTCGCGGTCGGTCAGTCGGTTGGCCACGAGCACCACCAGGACGGCGTCGGCCTCGCCGGCGTCGAGCACCGCGCGGAGCGCGGCGGTGAGCTCCGCGGGAGTGACGTCGGCTCCGAGGTCCACCGGGTTGCGCACGTCGACGGCGCCCGGCACGGCCGCCCGCAGGGCGGCGCCCAGGTCGTACGACGTCGGCGCGACGACCATGCCCTGGCCGTCGGCACGGTCGGTCGTGAGGGCGCCGACGCCACCGGTGTTGGAGACGATGCACACCCGGAGCCCAGCGGGCAGCGGCTGCTGCACGAGGAGCAGCGCGGTCTCGGCCAGCTCGGCGCCGGTGCGGCAGGCGATCACCCCGGCCTGGTCGAGCAGGGCGTCGACGCCGACACCGACGGTCGAGGAGGCCGACGGGTCCTGCCGGGCGCGAGAACGACCACCCACCACGGCCAGCAGCGGCTTCTGCTCGGCGAACCGCCGAGCGGTGCGCGCGAACTTCAGTGCGTTGCCGAACGACTCGAGGTAGAGCGCGCCTGCCGCGACCGACTCGTCGTCCATCCATGCCGCGAGGAGGTCGTTGCTCGACACGTCGACCTTGTCGCCGAGGGAGACGAAGGCCTGGATGCCGAGGCCGACGTCGCGGGCGAGGTCGAGCAGCGCGAAGCCCATGCCACCCGACTGGGACGCGACGGCGAGGCCGCCCACCTCGGGCACGTCGTGGAGGAGCGTCGCGTTGAGGCCGGCGCCGTTGGCCAGCACGCCCTGCGAGTTGGGGCCGACCAGACGAAGGCTGTTCGCCCGGGCGAGGGCGAGCAGCTCCTGGCGCCGCTCGTCGCTGCCGTTGCCCGAGAAGCCGGACGAGATGACGACCGCCGCCCCGGCTCCGTTGGCGGCGGCGTCCCGCAGCACGTGGGCGACCTCGTCGGCCGGCACCGCGACGACGACGAGGTCGACCGGACCGTCGAGGTCGGCGAGGCTGCGGACGGTCGGCAGCCCGTCGATCACGTCGGCCTCCGGGTGCACCACGTGCACCGCGCCGGCGTAGGCGGAGCTGCGGATCGCGTCGAGGACGCCGTGGCCGAAGCCGCCCGCCGACCGGCGTACGCCGACCACGGCGACGCTCGCCGGGTGCAGCAACGGGCGGAGCGACCGCGCGGCGGCGCGCCACTCTCGCTGGTCGGCCGCCTCGACCGCCTCACGCGAGGCGTCGGTGCGCAGCTCGACCTCCACCTCGCCCGCGACCGTGCGGCGGGTGGCGCCGAACCCGGCTGCGCGGAAGACGCGGAGCATGCCGTAGTTGTCACCGAGGACCTCCGCCTCGAAGCGGCTGACGCCGTGCCGCCGGCCGAGCGCGGCCAGGTGCTCGAGGAGCAGGCTGCCCAGGCCCCGGCCACGGTCCTCGTCAGCGACCAGGAACGCGACCTCGGCGGCGTCGGGGGAGAGCAGCTCCGCGGTCGCCAGGCCGGCGACCCGGCCACGCACGAGCGCCACGAGGGCCGCCGACGCGGTGTTGTCGGGGGCGAAGAGGTGGTCGACGTAGAGCCGACCGGCCTCCCGGCTGGGGGAGAAGAAGCGAAGCCGCAGCGTGTCCACCGACACCGACTCGTGCAGCCCCAGCACGGCGTCGCGGTCGTCCTCGCGCAACGACCGGATCACTGCGACGGTCCCGTCGGCCAGCAGCACGTCCGCCGGCTCGGCGCGCCAGTCCCGGGGCGCGAGGGTCGGCGTCGTCTGGTCGGTCACGTCCCCAACGTGCCAGAGCGGAGGACGACCTGCCAGCGTCAGGGACCGCGGATCCGGGTCCGCTCGAGGCATGGATGCCGCGGCGTTGGGTAACGGGGCTCGTGGCTCCGATGCGCAGCGTGCGCACACCCCGCGGTGGACGGAGCCGTTGGGAGGGTCCCTGGTGGACGACCTGTCTGACCGCGCGATGGTGATGGCCACGCGGATCGCCGACTCCGTGTCCGGCAAGGACCTCGACGACACGCTGCAGTCCCTCACCCGGGCGGCAGTGGAGATGCTGCCGGGCGTGGACGAGGCGACGATCAGCATCCGGCACGAGAGCGGGTCCCTGCGGTCCTACGGCCTGACCGCGGACTTCCTGGAGGACCTCGACCGCTGGCAGTACGACCAGGAGGAGGGGCCCTGCTACGACGGCGTCACCGACAATGCCTTCACGGTGTGCGGTGACCTCCGCAGCGATCCGCGCTACCCGAGCTACGGGCCGCGTGCCGTGGCGGCCGGCATCCGGTCGCAGGCCGGCCTGCGCATCTTCGAGTCCATGCGCACCGTGGGCGGCCTCAACATCTACTCCCGGTCGCCCGGAGCCCTCGCCGACGTCGCGTTCATGGTGGAGCTCTTCTCGGAGCACGCGCGCACCGCGCTCGCCTACGCCACCCAGATCGACGGGCTGCGCGACTCGATCGCGGCTCGCCAGGTGATCGGGCAGGCCGTGGGCATCGTGATGGAGCGCTTCGACCTCTCCGAGGACCGCGCCTTCGCCTTCCTCGCGCGCCTGTCCAGCCACCGCAACGTCAAGCTCCGCGTCGTCGCGCAAGAGCTCATCGACGACCGCGACTGACGTCGATAAAGGCCGGCGGGCCGCGGGTCCGGAAGGGCACGCCGAAGGGTTCCACCCGCGAACTCACGCCGAAGGTCGGCGCGATCGTCACCGACCGGCTCTCGTCCGTGCACCCCGAGCCTCGACCGGTCAGCTGCTCAGGCTGGTGGCGCCACCGTTGCCGCGACCCCGCTCCGCGCGAGCTCGTCGCTGACGAAGCCGGAGGCCTTGAGCTCCTCGACGAACGACGCCACGGCTGTGACGTCGTCGGGGTCGAGCGCGCGGGGCAGGCCGACCGACTGCGGGATCTCCATGAAGGCGGGCTCGAGGATGCGTCGGCCGGTGGCCGCGACGTAGTCCTCCATCGGCCGACGCACGCCCGCCGCGGCATCGAGTCCCTGCTCCTCGAACACGTCGGTCGCCTCGGCGGCGCGGACGACCTCCGCGTGCTCCAGCGAGCGGGTGAGGAAGAGGTCGTACGCCGACCCCTCGCGCACGCCGACGCGGATGCCGTCGCGGTCCACCTCCGCCGAGGACTGCAGCGGGGAGCTCGCGTCCGTGACGTAGACGCCCTCGATCAGCACGTAGGGAGCGGTGAAGGCGACGCCCTCCTCGCGCTCCGGCTCGTTGGCCAGGAAGCACAGGTCGACACGACCGTCGCGGATGGCGGCGTACGCCTCGCGGGCCGCGTCGACGCACACCAGGTCGAGCGGGACTCCCAGCCAGTCCGCGACGGCGTGGGCGATGGCGACCGTGACGCCCTGCGGCTCGTCGTGGGTGCCCTGGGCGAGCACCGGGTTGCCGAGGTTGATGACGACGCGGAGGGTGCCGGTCGGTGCGACGCGGTCGGTGGGTGGGGTGGGTGACATGGGAGCTCCTCGGTCGGGACAGGACGGGGACAGACGGTGCTCGCCGAGTCGTTCGAGCGGATCAACCGATCCAACCCCATCGGCACGTCGCGCTGACGGCGCGGCCCTCGGCACCTCACCCCAAGGAGGCACGAACGCGCCCGAACACCTGACGCGGTGCGACGCTGCGGCTAGCGTGGAGTACCGGCCACGCGACGGCGCGTGGACGAGCCCGAGCGCGGGAGGTTTCGGGTGCTGACGTTGCTCGCGACCCTGATGGCGGGCGCCGGACTGGTGCTGGCCGCGCTGGCGGCGTACGTCGCCTGGCGTCGAGGCACGGCCATGGGCTGGAGCCTCGCGGTGATGCTCGTCGCCGTGGCGTGGTGGGGGACCGCGTACGCCGTGGAGCTCTCCGCCGACTCGTGGGCGGTCAGGAGCAGGTGGGGCGACCTCAAGTACGTCGGCATCGTCACGCTCGCGCCCGCCTGGCTGGTCTTCGTGCTCCAGTACACCGGCCGCGGCCGGCTGGTCACCCGTCGCCTGGTGGCCTTGCTGGCCATCCCGCCGGCGGCTGCGCTGGCAGTCCTCGCGGTGCCGGCCACGCACGACCTGGTGCGCTCCTACTCCGGGACACCCGGCGCGCACGAGCTGCCCCACGTCGAGACGGGGCCGGTGTTCTGGGCGATCTTCGCCTACAACAACCTGCTGCTCGTCGGCGCCACCGTGCTCTTCGTCGCCAGCATGGTGCGGCTGGCCCGGACCTACCGCCGCATGTCCGTGGTGCTGCTGTGCTCGGCCCTGCTGCCCTGGGCCGCGAACATCCTGCACAACCTCGAGGTCGGCTGGTTCACCCTCATCGACCTGACGCCGTTCGCGTTCACCGTCACCGGCGGGCTGCTCGTGTGGGGGCTGTTCGAGGAGCGCCTGGTCGACCTTGCTCCGCTGGCCCGCAGCGCCGTGGTCGAGAGCATGGCCGACGCCGTGTTCGTCCTCGATGCGTTCGAGCGGGTCGTCGACGTCAACCCGGCCGCCGTCGCACTCTCCGGCAGGACCAGGGGGCAGCTCATCGGCAGGCGCGTGAGCGACCTGATGGACACCTCGGAGATCGTGGAGGTCGGCCCGAGCGGGTTGGTGCTGGCCGACGGCGCAGGAGGCCAGCGCACCTTCGACGTCAGCCAGCAGCCGCTCACCGACATCGCGGGTCGTACGGCGGGGGAGCTCGTCGTGCTCCGCGAGGTGACCGATCGGGTCCGCGACCAGCAACACCTCCAGCAGGTCCTGGACGACCGGTCCCGGGTCGCCGCCACCCTGCAGGCCAGCATGGTGCCGACGAGGCTGCCGGTGGTCCCGGGGTGCGAGGTCGCCAGCCGCTACGTCCCGGCGGGCGACGGCGGCGAGATCGGCGGCGACTTCCTCGACGTCTTCCCGCTGGACGAGGGGACGTGGGCCTTCGTGCTCGGCGACGTCAGTGGCAAGGGCGCCGAGGCGGCCGCGGTCAGTGCGGCCACCCGCTACACGCTGCGCGCCCTCGCGGGCCCGTTCCTGTCGCCCGCGTCGACGCTCCGTGAGGTCAATGCCGTGCTGCAGGCGCAGACGGAGTCCGAACGGCACTGCACGCTCGTGCACGGGCACCTCCGGCCACCTCACGAGCACGACGCCCCCGGGGCACCGCTGCGCATGGTCATCTCCCTCGCGGGCCACCACTGGCCGCTCGTCCTGCGGGCGGACGGCGAGGTCGAGGAGGTCGGCACGCTGGGCACCGCCCTCGCGCTCTTCGACGACCCCGAGCTGCACGACGCCGAGATCGAGCTCGCGCCGGGCGAGGTGCTGTGCGTCTTCACGGACGGCCTGGTGGAGGCGCGTCGCGGGCGGGACCAGTTCGGCTCCGAGCGGGTCGCCGAGCTGCTGCACACGTATCGCGACCTCTCCGCCGACGCGATGGCTGGAGCCGTGCTCGACGCCGTCCGCGCCTTCCACGGCGAGGAGCTCGGCGACGACCTCGCGATGCTCCTGGTCAGGTACGACGGCGCGCGCGACGTCCGCGGCGGGGACCGCGCGTACAGGCTTCTCGAGACGTCCTGACCTCTTGACCGTGGCTGCCCCTCGGGCTGCCGGCCTCAGGGTCGTCGGGTGACGATCGCGTCGAGGATGTCGCGCGCCACCTGCGACAGTGGTCGCGCGGTCTGGTCGCTGACCTGGACGAGACGAGTGAACGCCTCGTCCATCTCGAGGTTGTCGGTCTGGGCCAGCACGCCCTTCGCCCGCTCGATGGTCACCCGGCCCTGCAGGGCAGTGCGGAGCCGCTGCGCGATGGTGTCGAGGTCGTCGGCCATGGGCGACTGCATCAGCACCAGCGTCGAGATGTCGGCGAAGGCCTGCGCGAGGTCCATCTCGTCGTCGCTCAGGGTCCTGGAGGACCAGAAGATGTTCAGCCCGCCGATGACGCTGTCGTGCCAGCGCATGGGAGAGGCCAGCACCGTCGTGAACCCCGCGGCGGCCATCGCGCGGGCGAAGTCGGGCCACTTGCGCGAGAGCTCGGCTTCGCCGGTGAGGGCGACGCTCTCGCCCGTGTCGATCGTCTCCACGCACGGGCCGTGGTGGACCTGGGCCTGGTAGAGCTCGAGCTCGGTTGCCTTGTGGGAGGTCGCTGCCATCAGCTCGAGGCCGCGGTCCACGCGGACGAGGACCGCGGCCGCGTCGGCGTCGAGGAACCGGAGGCAGTCGGCGAGCAGCACGTGCACCGTGCTCGCGCCGTCGACCCCCTGGATCATGGCCGCGTTGGCCGCCGCGAACGCGGCTCCGCTGGTGGTCGGTCTCATGGCGTCAGTCTCCCTCCACGTCGAAGTTCGAGAAGTTGATGCTCCTGGAGACGACGCGCTCCGCGACGTCGTCGATGTCGGTCGCGAGTGCGTAGGCATGCCCGCGCAGCAGCGCCAGCGCGTCGTCGGGCGTGACCCGGACCTGCGCCATCACCATCCCGGTCGCTTGGTGGACCAGGCTGCGCGAGCTCCACCCGTCTCCCGACTGCAGGGGTCCCTCCGGATGCCCCGCGGCATCGGTCACCAGGGCGGCGCCGATCGCGTTGGCCAGGAAGACCACGCGGTCATCCGGCTCGGCAAGCGGCTGGCGGTGACCGTTGTGGAGCGTCGCGACCCCGCCCAACCCGCCGTTGGCGTGCACGGGGACGGCGTACACCGTGAGCGGGCCGTACCTCGACTGGAGGGTCTGGGCCAGCATCGGCCACCGCTGGTCGGCCTCCCCGTCGAGATGCGCCACGACCACCACGTCGTGTGTGGCCGCCTCGTAGCCGGGGCCCTGTCCGAGGACCTCCTGGAGGCTCTCCAGGGCGGCGGCGACGTCGTTGCTGGCGCACAGCGTGACGCGGTTGTCCGACAGGTACTCCAGCGTGATGGCGACCCCGTCGGCGCCCAGCATCAGACGCATGGCCTCTCCCAGCCGCCAGGTCTGGGCCCGGTCGGTGGGCAGAGTCGCCAAGGTCGATGCGAGCTCCGAGAGGAGTCGCCCACGCTCGGTCAGGGGAAGGTCGCTCAACTCGTCCCCGTCCTTCCCGCATCCGCTTCCGACACGACCGACTCTACGCCTGCCACCGCTGGTACGGCATCGCGGAGCGCGGGCGGGGGGGGGGGGGTAGGCTCGACGTGGCTCGAGCAGAGGGCCAGACCTCGGACGGTGCGGCATCCGTGCTGCAGCCTGACCCGAACGCAGGTGAGCGATGGACACGTCCCCGGACTTCGCCGTGGCGGAGGGACTGGCTCGTGCCAGTGCCCTGATGAACACCTCGCGCAGCTTCCAGGGCACCCTGGACGCGATCGTGCAGGCCACTCGCACCTCCCTGCCGGAGTTCGGCCACGTCAGCATCTCCGTCAAGAACCGTCAGGGCACCTTCGAGACCGAGGCGGGGACCGACCGGCTGGTCTGGGAGCTCGACGGCGTCCAGTACGACCTGGGCGAGGGGCCGTGCGTGGAGGCGGTGGAGGACGAGCCGGTCGTGGTGGTCGAGCACCTCCGACACGAGCAGCGGTGGCCGCGCTACGTCCCTGCGGCCGTCGAGCGAGGAGTGCGCAGCCAGGTGGCCGTCCGGCTCTTCACCGACAACCAGCACGTCGCGGGCCTCAACCTCTACTCCACCGAGCGCGACGACGTAGACGTGAGCTCGACGGAGACGGCGCGGCTCTTCGCCACCCACGCGGCGATCACCCTCGGTCATGCCCAGCAGGAGGACCAGCTCCACCAGGCCCTGCACACCCGCAAGACCATCGGCCAGGCCATCGGCATCCTGATGGAGCGTTACCGCATCGACGCCGACCGGGCGTTCCAGTTCCTCATCCGGGCATCCTCGACCAGCAACGTCAAGCTCCGCGACGTCGCTGAGGAGGTCGTCACGTCCAGCATCGAGCGCTACCGCACTGGCCCCTGACCGCCGGGCCAGCGCTTCAGCCGTGCCCCGGTGGGTGGGCGGATGAGTCGCGCCGGTCCGGGTACGGATACGTCACGCACCGGACCGACCACCTGAGGAGGCCTCATGCCCGGCAAGCAGGAGCTGCCGTCGACGTTGGAGCGTTCGTCGAAGAAGGCGCAGCGCACGTGGATCAAGGCGCACGACTCGGCGGTGGAGGAGTACGGCGAGGGTGAACGTGCCCACCGCACCGCCTTCGCAGCCCTCAAGCACTCCTTCGAGAAGGTGGGCGACCGCTGGGAGGCCAAGGACGAGAAGGGGCCCTCGGACAAGCAGGCCGCGAGGTCCGGCGCCGCAGCGCGGAAGGGTGGGACGACCTCGGAGGGCGTCGACGCGAACGCGACGAAGGCTCACCTGATGGAGGTGGCGAAGCGGCTCGACGTCTCCGGACGGTCCCGCATGAACAAGGACGAGCTGGTCGAGGCCATCAAGAAGGCCAACCGCAAGGAGACTCGCGAGAGCCGCAGGTGACCGTCGGCGGGGTGCACTCCCCGCGCGATTCACCCTCGCCGGGGGAGCCGTCTCGGAGCTCGGCGGATGACGATCGTCGTACTCTGCCCACACGAAAGGGACCACCCATGGGAACGCTCACCGTCTGGAAGTTCGACACCACCGACGGCGCCGACAAGGCGACTGACCTCCTCAAGGACATGGCGGCCCAGCGCCTGCTCACGATCCACGACGCGGCCACTGTCAGGTGGGAGGAGGGCAAGAAGAAGCCCCAGACCAGGCAGCTCAACAACCTCGCCGGTGCCGGAGCGCTCGGCGGTGCGTTCTGGGGCATGCTCTTCGGGCTGATCTTCTTCGTCCCGTTGCTCGGCCTGGCGATCGGCGCGGCTTCGGGGGCGCTGGCAGGGTCGCTGTCCGACGTCGGCATCGACGACAAGTTCATCAACCGCATCCGAGAACAGGTCACCCCGGGCACCTCGGCCCTGTTCATCATGACCTCCGACGTCGTGGTCGACCGCGTGCACGAGGCGTTCGCCGACGCGCGACCGGAGCTGATCTTCACCAACCTCAGCGACGAGCAGGAGCGCGCGATCCGTGAGGTCTTCTCGGAGGCCTGAGCGCTGCCCGTCAGTGCCACACCGTCAGGGCCGGTCCTCGTGCCGGCCCTGACGGTGTGGTGCTACAGCACGCCGCTCGGCGCCACGGCCGGGTCGGTACGGCTCCGGCGCCTGGAGGAGGCCCAGGCCCTCGAGGTGATCGACGCCATCACCGTCTCCTGGGCGCCCGGCGCGCACCGGCCACGCGTCACGCGGTTGTGGCCGCCGCCGGAGGTGATCACCCGCGAGCCCTCGGTCCTCGTCGCGCTGCTCCGCACCGCGATCGGTGCCTCGCACAGCGGTGATCCGCTTCCTCCTGATGTCGCAGACCGGCTCGCCGCGACCGGCCTGGACCCGGCGCTGCTCGAAGCGGTCACCGAGCGACTCGTCCGCGGCACGTCGGCGCTGCTGGTGCTGTCCGGGGCCGCCGACCTCTCCGTCGTGGTCCCGGCCGTGAGGCAGCGCATCGTCAGCGGCGACGTCACCCTGCTGCGGGCGGACCTTCCCGACGACGGACCGGCGCTCCTCCGCACGGCCGTCGGTCTCTGACCGCCGGCTCGACCGCTGACGACGTCAGGGGTCCACCGCGCGTCGCGCGGTCAGGCGGTGCTGCGGCGCTTGTCGTGCCAGCCCCAGGCCAGGGTGAGGAGCAGGGCCCCGACGAACGAGCCGATCAGGCCGCTGGGGCGGAGCTCGAGACCGTCACCGGCGAGCAGGCTCACCAGCAGGCCGCCCACGAAGGAGCCGATCAGGCCGGTCAGGATGGCGAGCGTCCAGTTGACGTCGCGCATCGACTGGCCGAGCACCATCTGTGCCAGGCCGCCGGCGATCATGCCGAACAGGATGATGGCGAGGATCAACATGGGGCGAGCCTAGTGGTTCGCGGGCACTTCCCGCACTGCGTCGTCACGTCAGTACCCGGTGCCCATCTTGGTCTGCTCGCGTTCGGTCGGGTGGGCTCCGCCCTTCTCGTCGAGGGTGGCGCACGCGTCGGCGATGTCGCGGCTGAGTCGTTCGACCTGCTCGCGGCTCATGGTCTCCTTCACGAGCGCACGCATGATCTTCACCCGTTCGGCGTTCGGGGGGAGCGTGTACGCCGGCACCATCCAGCCGCGCTCGGCGGACAGCTGCCACGCGATGTCGGACTCGTCGTACGTCGTGTGCTCGCCCGAGAGCCGGAAGGCCACCAGCGGCAGCTGCTCCTCATCGGCGCCGATCACCTCGAACCGGCCGCTGTCGCGCAGGTTGGACGCCAGCGCCTGGGCGTTCTGCTGCATCTGCTTCATCACGTAGGTGTAGCCGTCGCGTCCCAGCCGGACGAAGTTGTAGTACTGCGCCAGCACCATCGAGGCGCCTGTCGAGAAGTTCAGCGTGAAGGTGGCGTCCGTCTTGCCGAGGTAGTTCTCGTAGAAGACCAGGTCCTGGGCGAGGTCGGACTCCTCACGGAAGACCAGCCAGCCGATGCCGGGGTAGACGAGTCCGTACTTGTGTCCCGAGACGTTGATGGAGCGCACCTGCTCGAGGCGGAAGTCCCAGCGTGAGTCGGGGTAGAGGAACGGCCACACGAACCCGCCGCTGGCGCCGTCGACGTGGAGCGGGATGTCGAGGTCTCGTCGGTTCCGGATGTCGAGCAGCAGGTCGTTGATGCCGACGATGTCGTCCATGTGGCCGGTGAAGGTGGTGCCCAGGACGCCGACGACGCCGATGGTGTTCTCGTCGAGGTGCGGCTCGACGTCCTCGGGGCCGATCGTGTACTTGCTTTCCTCGAGCGGGACGATGCGCGGCTCGACGTCGAAGTAGCGGCAGAACTTCTCCCACACGACGTGGACGTCCCCTCCGAACACGAGGTTGGGCCTGTCGGTGGGCAGGTTCGCGGCCTGACGACGCTCCTTCCACTTCCACTTCAGGGAGAGTGCCCCGAGCATGATCGCCTCGGACGACCCCTGGGTGCGGCAGCCCGTCGTGGGACCCGGGGCGTTGAAGAGGTCGGCCAGCATCCGGACGCACCGTTGTTCGATCTCCGCCGAGATCGGGTACTCCGCGTGGTCGATGAAGTTGCGGTGCAGGTTCTCGGCGATGATCCGCTGCGCCTCCGGCTCCATCCACGTCGTTACGAACGTGGCGAGGTTGCGCTGTGGATCGCCCTCGAGGTTGAGGTCCTCGCTCACCAGTCGGAGGGCGTCGGTCGGGCGCATCCCGCTCTGCGGGAAGGCCGTCGACGGGACGCGTTCGGTCAGGAACCGGTTGCCGAAGAGACTCTCGGCTGCTGTCTGGCTCAGGGAGGTCATGGGGTGTGCTGCACCACCGTTCGTGTCGTAGTTGGCTTGTCGAAGAGTTGGACCGCCCCACCGATCGCGAAGCAGACGGCGCCGGCGAAGGTGCCCCAGTTGACGAGTCCGGCGTCGAGGGCGGCGGAGGTCGCCGGCCGGACGAAGGCGGCCAGCCCGGCGAGGAAGAACAGGACGGAGCCGAGCTGGTTGACCGCCACCACCCACCACGAGAGCGCATGGACGTGCACCCCGACGTGACCCCCGCCGACCTCGAGCATCGCGAGGTGCCCGGAGACGAGGAAGCAGATGCAGCCGAGGATGTCCGGGAACCAGATCCAGCCGTCGGACTGGCGGGGGGTGAGCCCCTCCGCGAAGGCCGCGACGAGGCTGACCGCGAACAGGAGCGTCCCGACGAACAGCACGGCCGCGCTCAGCCAGTCCCGCCGCTGCGGCTGGTAGCCCCACCACCGGATCGCTGCGTTTGTGGGGTCGTCGTCGCGGACGACGCCGTTGACCGCGAGCAGGACCGACGCGTAGCCGCCCAGGCTGAAGAAGAAGCCCCCCACCAGGTAGGTGATGTTGACCGTCAGCAGGGCGACCTCCCCGACCTGCGCGAGGACCGCGCCCACGGCGAAGAGGCTGCCGCCGATGGTGAACGCCACGGCCGCGACGGAGTTGATCGTCGTGAGTCGTGCCGACTCGGCCGTGGCCGTCGGTCGTGTCATCACCCCACCCGTCGCATCGATGTCGACCGCCTAGCGCTCGGAAGTCACGGACGGGAAGACGGTCTCCCAGTCGGTCGCCATGCTGACCACCGTCCACCCCAGCCGAGCGCCGACCTCGGTGATCGGCTCGGGCTCGGCGAACGTCTCAGCGCGGCTCACGTAGGCGAACTCGCGCTCCGCGTCGTCGTGGTCGATCAGCAGGGCGAGGGTGGGACCCGGGCCGGACGCCGCCCACTCCAACATCTCGCGGTCGCCCCCGGAGTTTCCGGCGACGAGGATCGGGCGGCGGCCCAGCTGGCTCTGGATGTTGCTCACCTTGGCCTCGCCCTCGTTGGCTGCGGCGGCCGGGCGACCGGTCCTGAGCAGACGGGGTGCCCCGTCCTCGCCCCGGACGAGCTCGTAGCCGATCAACGTCCCGACGACTGCCTCGGGAGGCACGCCGTACAGCTGCTGGCTGACCGCCCGCACGAACTCGGTCCCGCCGCCCGTGACGATGGTGACAGTGACGTCCCGGCGCCGGAGCTCGTCGATCAGCTCGAGCATCGGTAGGTAGACGTTGCGGAGCAGTGGACGGCCGAGCGTCGGGTGCTGGGCGTCCGACATGAACGCGCGGACCCGGCTGGTGAACTCCTCGGGTGAGATGCCCTGGCACAGGCTGGTCAGGGCCAGGGCGATGCGTTCCAGGCCGAGCTCGCCCATCGCGGCCGCGTCGTTTCCCAGGAGCGCGTCGAACTCGGGCGTGTGCACGAAGTCGGGCTCGGACGCCCTGGACCTCAACGCGTCGACGAAGAAGTCGAGCTGGACGTAGCTCGGGCGCTCGCACCACAGGGTGCCGTCGTTGTCGAGGCACGCGACCCGCTCCTCCGTCGGCACGTCGAGGACGTCGTCGAGGAACGCGACGAGCGCATCACGGGTGGGCCCGGGACGCCAGGAGGGGAGCAGGTCGTCAGGCATGGTCGGTCCTCTCGGGTGCGGCTGCGGGTGCGGCTTCGGGTCGCCGCACACAGCGGAAGCCGACGTGGCTCATGCCGGTGTCGATGGGTTGGGGTCGCCGTGCCGCGGGCCGGTACCGCAGGCAGTACGTGTCGGCGCACAGGTGGGAGCCGCCCTTGATGACCTTGCGGCCGACGCGGAACTGCGGTTGTGCCGGGTCGTAGCTCGCCTGGAGGTCGCCACCGCGCGGGTTCTCCGGCGCGCAGCACGGCGAGCCGGCGTCGTCGGGGTGTCGGCTCGTCCACCAGTCGTCCGTCCACTCCCAGACGTTGCCGGCCATGTCGAAGAGCCCGTAGCCGTTGGCCGGGAAGCTGCCGACCGGCGCGGTGCGCAGGAACCCGCTCTCGCCGGAGCTGCGCCACGGGAAGTCGGGACCGTCCCAGGTGTTGGCCATCAGCCTTCCCCCGGGCCGGGCGTCCTGACCCCAGGTGTACGCCGTCCCGTCGAGGCCGCCGCGGGCGGCGTACTCCCACTCGGCCTCGGTCGGCAGCGACGCCCCCACCCAGGCCGCGTACGCCAGTGCGTCCTCGTGGGCGACGTGCACCACGGGATGGTCGAGCAGCTGGTCGATGGAGCTCTTCGGTCCGCGCGGGTGCCGCCAGCTGGCGCCGGGTTTCCAGCGCCACCACTGGCTGAGGTGGCGCAGGTCCACCGGACCGCGGGTGGGGACGAACACCATCGAGCCCGGCTGGAGGCTCTCGGCCGGCGCGTCCGGGAAGTCGGCTGGGTCGGGGTCTCGCTCGGCCACCGTCACGTACCCCGTCTCGGCCACGAACGCTGCGAACTCGGCGTTCGTCACCGTGGTCGCGTCGATCGAGAACGCGTCGACGCGCACGCGGTGGGTCGGTGCCTCCTCGGGGTAGTGGTCGTCGGACCCCATCGCGAAGACCCCGCCTGGGAGCTCCACGGCCATCTCAGCTGCTGCCAACGCCGGCCTTGAGCTTCTCGAGCACCCGGTCGATGCTGAAGCTGGGTGGTTCCTGCCGGGCCGGGAACTCGGCCAGGGACGAGATCATCCGGGAGACGTACACCTGTGCCGGGATCGGCAGCCAGGCGTGGTCCAGGCACCAGTCGTAGTAGGTGTTGGACGTGATGTCGGCGCGCTCGTAGGGGTCGGTGCGGAGGTTGAACATCTTCGGCACCCGCAGCTCGGTGAACGGTTCGGCCCACACCCGCAGCGTCCCGGTCGCGCGCTGCTCGAGGAAGACCAGCTTCCAGTTGTCGTACCTCAGGGCGGTGAGGTCGCCGTCGTCGGAGACGTAGAAGAAGTGCTTGCGCGGGCTCTCGTCCACCGCCCCGGTGATGTAGTCCAGCTGGTTGTGCCCGTCGAGGTGCACCTTGTACGTCGCCCCGCCAAGATCGGTGCCCTCCTTCAACCGGTCCGCGACGTCGGTGTCACCGGCCGCGGCGAGGAGGGTGACGAACCAGTCGTTGTGGCTGACGATCCCGTTCAGCACCGTGCCCGCCGGGATCCGTCCGGGCCACCGCACCACCGCCGGCACCCGGTACGCGCCCTCCCAGTTCGAGTTCTTCTCGCTCCGGAACGGCGTCATGCCGGCATCGGGCCAGGAGTTCATGTGGGGACCGTTGTCGGTCGAGTACATGACGATCGTGTCCTCGGCCAGCCCGTTGTCGTCGAGGAACGCCAGGACGTCGCCGACCAGGTCGTCGTGGTCGCACATCGTGTCGTGGTACGCCGACTGCCACCGACCGGCCCGGCCGCGGCTGCCGTCCTTGACGTGGGTGCGGAAGTGCATGTGCGTGGTGTTCAGCCACACGAAGAACGGCGTGTCGTCCGCCTTGGCGTCGGTCATGAAGCGCAGCGCCTCGGGGACGACCTCGTCGTCGATGGTCTTCATCCGCTCCTTGGTGAGCGGGCCCGTGTCCTCGATCCGCTGACCACCGTCCCCGTCGGCCCACGAGTGGATGACGCCGCGCGGACCGAAGTTCTTGCGGAAGTCGGGGAAGTCCTCCTCGGGCGGGTAGTCGTCGAGCTCGGGCTCCTCCTCGGCGTTGAGGTGGTAGAGGTTGCCGAAGAACTCGTCGAAGCCGTGCATGGTCGGGAGGAACTCGTCACGGTCGCCGAAGTGGTTCTTGCCGAACTGCCCCGTGGCGTAGCCGAGGGCCTTCAAGGCCGTCGCGATCGTGGGGTCCTCGGCCCTCAGCCCGACGTCCATGCCCGGCATGCCGACCTTGGTGAGGCCGGTCCGGTACGGGTTCTGGCCGGTGATGAACGCCGCGCGACCCGCGGTGCAGCTCTGCTCGCCGTAGTAGTCGGTGAAGCGCACCCCCTCGTCCGCGATGCGGTCGATGTGGGGAGTCCGGTAGCCCATCAACCCGTCGCTGTAGCAGCTCAGGTTGCTCACCCCGATGTCGTCCCCGAAGATGATCAGGATGTTCGGCCTGTCCGCCATGTGTGGTGCTCCTTCGTGGGACTCGTCGAGACGTCCAACGTCGGCGACCCGACGGCGGCGTGCCTCACCCGGGAAGGGTGACTTCGTCGGGTCCGTCAGCCCTTCAGCCCGGCACGGGACACGCCTTCGACGACGAAGCGCTGCGCAGCGGCGTACAGCACGAGAACCGGCACGGAGGCGATCACCGCGCCGGCCATGAGCAGGTCGTAGCGCACGGCGTTGGCGTTCTGGAGGGTCGCGAGTCCGGCCGGCAGCGTCTGGCTCTCGGGTGAGAAGAGCACGTAGACCGGCCACAGGAAGTCGTTCCAGTTGGCGAGGAACGACAACATCCCGAGCGTGACGAGGGCCGGCTGGGAGAGGGGGAGCACCACCGTCAGGAAGGTCCGGAAGCGTCCGGCACCATCGATGGCGGCCGCCTCCTCCAGCTCCTTGGGGAGCCCGAGGAAGAACTGCCGCATGAAGAACACCCCGAAAGCGCCTGCAGCGCCGGGCACGATGACCGCAGCCAGGGTGTCGAGCCACCCGATCCGGCTGGTGATCAGGTAGTTGGGGATCAGCAGGATCACGGGCGGGATGAAGAGGGTGCCGATGATGAGGGCGAAGATCCACCTCTTGCCGGCGAAGTCCATCCTGGCCAGCGCGTAGCCGGCGAGAGCTGCGGTGGCGACGATGAGCAGTGACTGCAGTCCGGCGGCGACCAGCGAGTTCACCAGCCACCGCTCGACCGGGGTGGCGTCGTTGCCGAGGATCTCCTCGAAGGCGCTCGTGGTGGGGTTGGCCGGAATCCACTGGGGGTCGGGCGAGGCGGCGTCGCCCGTCGTCTTGAACGCCGTGGACAGCATGTAGATGAGCGGACTGATGAAGAGCAGCGTCAGGACGCCGAGCACGCCGTACTGGAGGATCCGCCGCAGTCGCGCGGGACTGCCGTTGTCCCGGCTCGGCGCGTCGCCGCCGGACGAGGGCTCGCGGGTGCGGGTGGTGGTGCTCATCCTCGGCTCCCCTCCGGGTCACGGTCGCGGAACAGGAAGAAGACCACGACACTGACCAGCATCAGGAAGAACGAGAAGATCATCGACATCGCGGTCGAGTCTCCCGAGTTGAAGTTGGTCAGACCCGTGTCGGCGATCTGGTAGATGGCGGTGCGCGTCTCCGTGCCCGGACCTCCCTGGGTCATCAGGAACGACTGGCCGAACATGTTCACCGAGGCGATGATGGTGACGCTGGTGACGAAGAGGAGCACCGGACGCAGCCCCGGCAGGGTGATGTGCACGAACCGCTGCCATCCGTTCGCACCGTCCATCCGTGCGGCCTCGTAGAGGTCGGGCGAGATCTCGCCGAGCGCAGCGAGGTAGATGATCGCGTTGAACCCGAGCGTCCACCACACGGTGACCCCGACCAGCGAGATCCATGCCCAGGGCTGGTCGGTCAGCCACGCCGTGTCGGACGGCAGCCCGAGCACGCCGAGGTAGTGGTTGACCAGTCCGATGTTGGAGTCGAGGAGGTAGCGCCACAGCACGGCGACGACCGCCACGCCGAGGACGTAGGGCGCGAAGTACATCGCCCGGAAGAAGTTGCGACCGCGGAACTTCTCGTTCATCACCATGGCCACCAGCAGCGGGAGCACGAGAAGCAGCGGCACGGAGAGGACGGTGAAGATCCAGGTCGCCTTCATCGAGTCCCAGAAGGGCTGGGCGTAGGGGGACGTGCCGTCGAGCAGCCCGGTGTAGTTGTCCAGGCCGACGAAGGGCTTCTCCGGCAGGGAGTAGTCGTACTGGTGGAGGCTGATCCAGAGCCCGTAGACGAAGGGGCCGATGACGAAGGCGAGGAAGAGCACCAGGTAGGGGGCCAGGAAGAGGTAGGCGTCGCGGGTCTCGTGCTTGCGCCGCCCGCTCTGGGCGGCGCCCGGGGCAGTTCCGGGATCGACGTGCCGGGCGGCGTGGTCGGCTGGGGGCCGGGTCGTGGTCATCGTGTCACCGCCCGAACTTCTCGAGGTTGGCCTGCAGCAGCTGGGTCGCGCGGTCGGCGGCTTCGCGGAGGGCGGCGTCCGGCTCGAGCCGGCCCAGCACGGCCTCGCTCACCGCCGTCTCCAGCGTCTGGGCCTGTACGTCGGGGACTCCGGGGACGCTGGGCAGGAAGCGCATGGCGGGGATGGCCGGCGCCAGCGCCGCCTGGGGGGAGTCGGTGAACTCAGGTGTCTCCCTCGCCTCGTTGCGCGCGGGGATCATCCCGGCGCCGGACCAGGCAGCCGACTGCTCGGTGAGGAAGCGGATGAATGCCTTGCCGGCCTGCAGTCGGTCGTCGTCCGGCTCACGGTCGCGGAACAGCACGAGGTGGTGGGAGTTGGCCCACACGGCCGGCTTGTCGCCGATGGTCGGGATCGGCGCGATGCCCCAGTCGAGGTCCTCCGCGGCGGCCTCGAGGTCGTTGATCTGCCAGATGCCGTCCCAGGTGAAGGCGCCCTCGCCGTTCTTGAACGCCGTGTACTGGGTGTCCACCGCCACGTTGTCGGGGCTGTAGCCCGCCTCCACCTGCTGGCGCATCCAGGACAGCGCCTCGACGCCGGCGTCGCTGTCGAAGAGCGCCTTGCTCCCGTCCTCGGCGTACGGCTCGCCGCCGAACTGCCACAGCAGTGAGAGGAACATGAGGTGCGCGGGCCAGCGGTTCGGCATCCAGAACGGCGTCTCGACGCCGGCGGAGGTCATCTCGTCGAGCACCCCGCGCAGCTCGTCCCCGTCGGCCGGCTGCTTCGACAGGTCGACGCGTTGGAGCAGCGACCGGTTGGTGTAGCTGGCCAGGCAGTGCACGTCCAGAGGGACGCCGTACCTGACGCCGTCGACGATCCCGCCGTCCCACACCTGCTGGGGGAACTGGTCGGCGCTGAGGCCGAGCTCCTCGAGCACGTCGTCGAGGGGGTTCAGCGTCTGTCGGGCTGCCTGCGTCGCGAGCTGCTCGAGGTGCATCGCGCCGACGTCAGGGCCGCGGCCGGCGTGGATGGCGGCCACCACGCGCTGGTAGTACTGCGCCCACTGGATCGTGTTCTGCTCCACGGTGATGAGGTCCTGGCTGGAGTTGAACTGGGCGACCAGGTCGCGCATCGCCGGGCCGTCGCCGCCGGTGAACCCGTTCCAGTAGCTGATCGTCACCGGCGGTCCGTCGTACTGCGAGCCGAGCGCGGAGCCGGTGTCGATGATCGGGGTGGTGGCGCCGCCGCAGCCGCTCACCACGGAGGCCACGGTCGCGCCACCGGCAACCGCGAGCAGCTGTCGTCGGGTCAGGGCCATCGCTCAACTCCTCCCGCACGCGCGTCGGGAACCGCGCCGCACTCCGGTGTACTACGCCCTTCTCGCGACACGGATCACCCCGATGGGCGACCCGCTCACGGTGCCCGACGCGCCGACCGCCGAGCAGGTTGCCGGGCGTCTCGGACGATGTGAACATGAGCAGCCACGACCGCTAGGAGAGCACGTGCCCGAGTCTGCTGCCACCGCCCCGGACGCCCCCGGCCCCGACGCACCGACGGCGCCCGATGCCGGAGCCGCGGAGGCCGACACGCAGACCGGTGCAGCCCCGCCCGAGGAGCTCCTCCACCCACGTCCGCAGTTCGCGCGCGCCGCGTGGAACGAGCTCGACGGTGCGTGGGGATTCGCGTACGACGACACGGACGTGGGGCTCGAGGAGTCGTGGTTCGACCAGGAGGAGGTCTTCGACCGCGAGATCGTCGTCCCCTTCCCGCCGGAGTCGCGGCTCTCGGGCATCCACGACCCCGGCTACCACCCCGTCGTCTGGTACCGCCGCGTGGTGCCGTGCCCGCGGCCCGACGACGGCGACCGCATCCTGCTCACCTTCGGGGCCGTCGACTACCACTGCACCGTCTGGGTCAACGGCCACCGCGTCGGCGAGCACGAGGGCGGACACTCCTCCTTCACGCTCGACGTCACGACCGCCCTGGACCGCGACGCCGACGACCAGGTCGTCGTGGTGCGCGCCGAGGACTGGTACGACGACGTGTCCCAGCCGCGCGGCAAGCAGGACTGGGCCGAGAAGCCCCACACCATCTGGTACCACCGCACCACGGGGATCTGGCAGCCGGTGTGGTGGGAACGGGTCTGCCCCGCCCACCTCACCGACCTGCACGTCGCACCGGACGTGGTCCGCGGCCGCATCGACGTGGAGGCCCGGGTCCCGCGGTCGGCCGGTCCCGGGCTCGCACTGCGCTGTCGCGTGCGGTTCGAGGGCGAGATGCTCGCTGAGACCACGGTCACCGTCGTCGACCCCGACGTGCGCCTGTCGGTGGAGCTGCCGTTCGCGCGCAACTACCAGGAGGTCCACCGGATCACGTGGCGGCCGGAGTGGCCCAACCTCCTCGACGTCGACCTCACGCTGCTCCTCGACGGCGAGCCGGTGGACGAGGTGACGAGCTACACGGGCTTTCGCCAGGTGGGATACGCCGACGGCCACTTCCTGCTCAACAACCACCCCTACTTCCTCCGGCTCGTGCTCGGCCAGGGCTACTGGCCCGAGTCGCACCTCGCCGCGCCCTCGCCGGCTGCCCTGCGCCGCGAGGTCGAGCTGATCAAGGAGCTCGGGTTCAACGGTGTCCGGGTCCACCAGAAGGTCGAGGACCCCCGCTTCCTCTACTGGTGCGACCGGCTCGGCCTGGTGGTGTGGGGCGAGATGCCCAGCCCGTACGCGTACTCGCCCACGATGGTCGAGCGCCTCACCCGCGAGTGGCTCGAGGTCGTGAGGCGCGACCGCAGCCACCCCTGCATCGTGACCTGGGTGCCGCTCAACGAGAGCTGGGGCTTCCAGATGGTCGAGCAGGACGCCGCCCAGCGGCACTTCGCCTCCGCCCTGTACCACCTCACCCGGTCGGTGGACCCGACCCGACCCGCGATCAGCAACGACGGGTGGGAGCACACCGACAGCGACATCTGGGGCGTGCACGACTACGGCCCCAGCGGGCGCGGGCTCCGCGAGCGCTACGGCACGTCCGAGGCACTCGACCGGAGCCTGCGCGAGGGCAGGCCCGGTCGTCGCAGGGTGTTGCTGGAGGAGGGCACCGACCGCGGTCAGCCGGTGGTCATCACGGAGTTCGGCGGGCTGTCCTTCACCCCCGAGGCGGGACAGGACTGGTTCGGCTACTCGACCGTCGCCAGCGCCGAGGACCTCGTCGCCAAGCTCTCCGAGCTCGTCGACGCACTGGTGGACAGCCCGACGATCGCCGGCTTCTGCTACACCCAGCTCACCGACACCGAGCAGGAGGACAACGGCCTCCTCACGGCTGACCGACACCCCAAGGCCCCCCTGGAGCAGCTCCGGGCAGCCTTGTCGCGGCCCGCGCGCTCGGACCCCGCGAGCGAGGTCGACGAGACGCGCGCGGACGCCGCGCCGATCGACGGCACTGCCCCCTGACTTCGAGACCCACCATGCGCCCGCGGGTCAGCAGGCCGCGCCCGACGAGGAAGTGAGGGGCAGACCACCCCCGGTCGGCACAAGAGCACCGGGGGTGGCAGACCTGGGCCGTCCGCGAGCGGCGGCCCGAGTCCCATCGTCGGCCCGCCGCGGTGATCGGGCATCACACGATCCGGGGGAGCCGTCGGCCCAACGGCGCAAGGCACTCGCGGCGAAGTCGAGCGATCCGCTTGACTTTCACACAGCGACCGATGTTGCATGTAACCGTGGTTGCGCACCTGGCGTCGGAGTAGCGGGTGTCGTGGGTCGTTCTCATCCATCGGGTCCCACGCGAGCCCTCGACGCCCCGCATCGCCATCTGGCGCAGGCTTCGCGCGCTCGGCGTGGCACAGCTCGGCGACGGCGTCGTCGCGCTGCCCGAGGACGCCCGCACCCGGGAGCACCTCGAGTGGGTGGCCGATCAGGTCCTCGAGGCGGGAGGCACCGCCCTGCTGCTGCGCGCCCAGGCGTTCTCCGGCCGTGACGAGCAGACCATCGCCCTCGGCATGGCTGCCGCGCGAGCCGAGGAGTACGAGGAGGTACGACGCAAGGCCGCCGAAGCAGGTGGCGCTGCCTCGCCCGGGGACAAGGTCCGGACCCTGCGGAGGCTCCGCAAGGAGCTGCGCGACATCAAGCGCCGAGACTTCTTCCCGCCGGCCGAACGCGACCTCGCCGTCACGGCCGTGTCCGAGCTCGCGGCCCGGACGCAGTCGGACGCAACCCCTGCCCCCGCAACCGTGTCGGCCCTCGCGGAAGGAGGCCCGTCGTGAAGTGGGCAACCCGCGCCGGCGTCCACATCGACCGGGCCTCCTCCGCATGGCTGCTGCGCCGGTTCGTCGACCCTGAGGCGACGTTCGTCTTCGTCGACGGGCCCCGGCGACGTCCCCCCGGACGCCACCGCCTTCGACATGCGCGGTGTCGACTACGGCCACCACGGCGCCGACTGCACCTTCGAGACGATCCTGCGCCGGCACGACCTCGACGACCCCGTCCTGTGGCGCATCGCCGCGATCGTCCACGAGGCGGACCTCGAGGACGAGCGCTACGACGCCCCCGAGGCACCCGGCCTCGACGTCGTTCTTCGCGCCCTGTCGATGACCAGCGACGACGAGACCGTCCTCGCCCTCTCGGCACCCGTGTTCGACGGCCTCTACGAGTACTACCGACGCAGCCTCATCCTCGGAACGGATACCCCCACATGAGCACCCGCCCCACCGAGAACCAGTCCACCGACCCGACCGCTGGCCGGCAGGACCGCCAGGAGGACCCACGGATGGAGGGGCACTCGCACGACGTCATCCCGCTCCGCGAAGCGACCAAGGCGTGGTTCGCCATCTCGCTGCAGACCTTCGGCGGACCTGCCGGCCAGATCGCCGTGATGCAACGCACGCTCGTCGACGAGAAGCGTTGGCTGGGCCAGCAGCGGTTCCTGTTCGCGCTGTCGTACTGCACGCTGCTGCCCGGCCCCGAGGCCCAGCAGCTCGCCACCTACGTCGGCTGGCTCCTCAACGGCGTGAAGGGCGCGCTGGTGGCCGGCATCCTGTTCATCCTTCCCGGAGTCGTGGCGTTGCTGGTGCTGTCGGGCGTCTACGTCGCGTTCGGCGACACGACCCTCGTGGAGTCCCTCTTCCTCGGCCTCGCGCCCGCCGTCATCGCCATCGTGCTGCAAGCCGTCATCCGCGTCGGGAAGAAGGGCCTCGGCCACCCCGCGCTGGTCGCCCTCGCCGTCGCGTCGTTCGTCGCGCTCACCTTCTTCGGTGCACCGTTCCCCGCAGTCGTGCTGGTCGCGGCCGTCGCTGGCTGGGCGTTGGGTCGCCGCATCCCGAACCTCACCGAGCCGCCGAGGACCGCAGCCGACGACGGACCGCCGCCCCTCATCAGCGACGACCAGCTCCACACCGAACGACCCTCCGGCCGCCGCGCCACATGGACGCTCGTCATCGGGCTGGTCATCTGGTTCGCACCCGTCGCGATCGTCGCGGCGCTGTTCGGACGGTCGAGCATCTTCGTCGACCAAGGCGTCTTCTTCTCCGGCGCAGCCGTCGTCACCTTCGGCGGCGCGTACGCCGTCCTCGCCTACGTCGCCCAGCAGGCCGTCAACGTGTACGGGTGGCTCCTGCCCGGCGAGATGGTCCGCGGACTCGCCCTCGCGGAGACCACGCCCGGGCCGCTCATCATGGTCGTCCAGTTCGTGGCCTTCGTCGGCGCCTACCGGCATCCCGGCGACCTCGACCCGTGGGTCGCCGCCATCACGGCTGCGCTCCTGGTCACCTGGGTGACGTTCGTGCCGTGCTTCCTCTTCATCCTCCTCGGCGCCCCCTACGTCGAACGGCTCCGCGGCAACCGCAACCTCGCCGCCGCCCTGTCCGGCATCACCGCAGCCGTCGTCGGCGTCATCGCCAGCCTCGCCGTCTTCTTCGCCCTCCACACGCTGTTCGACTCCACCGGTCAGGTCACCGCGGGACCGCTCGACTTCGAGTATCCGCACCTTCGGTCGGTCGACGTGGCCGCGCTCGGCATCACCGCCCTCGGGTGCGCGCTCATCTTCTGGCGCAGGTGGTCGGTGCTGCGCACCCTCGGCGCCTGCGCACTGACCGGCGTCGTCATCGGCGTCGGAGCGACCCTCACCTGAGCACGAGGCCGGGCGGCGGAGCCACCCTGGGCGCCTAGGGGGCGGCGACGGACGACGTGTCTCGCAGGAGCAGGCGGGCGAGCGTCTCGGTCCACCACGCCTCGACCCGGTCCGGCGACCAGCCACGCGCCTGGGTGAGCTCGAGGTAGACGTCGACGCTGAGCAGCGCGGCAGCCGTGTCCAGCGCATCGTCCAAGGTCACGCCATCTCGCCACGCCTGCGCCGGCCACGAGCCGTAGACCCTCCTGCGGGCCTCGTCGCCCTGCCTCCGGCCGGCGACGTACACCGGCGCGAGGTCCGGGTTGGACCGACCGGCCTCCCTGATCACGGTGATCACGTCGGCCCCGTGCTCGAACAGCTGACGGTCGATGGCGACCAGTGCCGCTATCTGGCGCCGAGGGTCGCCCTCGGCGGCGGTGAGCTCGGACATGTGCCGTGGGAAGTCGATGGGTGCCGTGAGTGAGTCGAGCAGCGCCATCGCGAGCCCGGCCTTGTTGCCGTAGACGGCGTACACGGTGGGCTCGGACACCCCCGCCGCTGCGGCCACGTCCCGCACCCGGGTGCCGGACCAGCCTCGTTCGACGAAGAGCGTCCGTGCGGCATGCGCGATCTGACGCCGGGTCTTCTCCGCCTGCGCGCGGCGGGTCGGGGAGTCGTAGGAACGGGCGTTGACAGATTCGTTGAGTCTCTCTACATTCATTGAGTCAGTCTATCTCGAATCACACCAAGGACGTCAGTCATGAATCTCAGCTCCATCCGTGTCGGTGGTCTCGCCGCTCTCGGCTTCGCCGGCCTGGTCATGGTCGTCAACGTCATCCTCGGCACCGCCGGGATGCCCCAGCCCGGCGCGACCCCGGGGGAGGTCCGCGAGTTCTTCGCAGCCGGCGGCTCCGGCCTCACCGTGTCCACTGCCCTCGCGCCCATCGCGTGGATCCTCCTCCCGGTCTTCGCCGCCGGCGTAGCGGCAGCATCCCGCCGCCGGTCGCTCGTCCAGGCTGATGCCTGGCCGCTGGTCGGCCTGGGTGCAGCCATCATGCAGAACTGCCTGTTCGGCGGAGTCGTCGCCACGCAGGCTGTGCTCAGCGCGGGCGGCCTCTCCGCTGACGTGGAGTGGGGGATCTGGCAGCTGCACACGGCACTCTTCTCCCTCAACGCGGTCAGTCTCGCCATCATCATGGCGTCGTTGTCCCTGGCCGGCGTGCGCACCGGACTCATCCGTCCCTGGCACGCCACGCTGGGCTTCGTCAGCGCCGGGGTCATGACGGTCGTGTCGGTCACCACCCCGCTCCACATGGACGGAGGCCCGCTCGGGATGCTCGGCCTGGCCGGCTTCCTCGCCTGGGTCGTCTGGCTGGCGGCGTACGGCGTCGTGCTGCTCCGTGCTGCGAAGGACACCGCCGACACCGCCGACGCTCCCGCCGCGACCGAGCCCGTTGCCGTCAACGCCTGACTCGGCGGCGCCTCCCGGTCCCGGTTCGCGCGAAGGACGAAGGCCCCGGTCCAGCGGACCGGGGCCTTCACCGCTCGACGAGCCGTCGTGGTGGCTCAGATGTCGTAGTACAGCTCGAACTCGTGCGGGTGCGGCCGCTGCTGGACCGGGGCGATCTCCTGGGTGCGCTTGAAGTGGACCCACGTCTCGATCAGGTCGTCGGTGAAGACACCGCCGGCCGTGAGGTACTCGTGGTCCGCCTCCAGCGCGTCGAGCACGGCGTCGAGGCTGGTCGGCACCTGGTCGATGTCAGCCATCTCGTCCGGCGGCAGCTCGTAGATGTCCTTGTCGATCGGCGCGGCGGGCTCGGTCTTGTTCTGGACGCCGTCGAGGCCGGCGAGCATGAGCGCAGCGAAGGCGAGGTAGGGGTTGGCCGACGGGTCGGGGAAGCGGGTCTCGACACGCTTGGCCTTCGGGTTGGCGCCCGTGATCGGGATGCGGACCGACGCCGAGCGGTTGCGCGAGGAGTAGACCAGCGAGATCGGCGCCTCGAAGCCCGGAACGAGGCGGTGGTAGGAGTTCACCGTCGGGTTGGTGAAGGCCAGCAGCGACGGGGCGTGCTCGAGGATGCCGCCGATGTACCAGCGGGCCATGTCGGACAGGCCGGCGTAGCCGGTCTCGTCGAAGAACAGCGGCTCGCCGTCCTTCCACAGCGACTGGTGCACGTGCATGCCCGAACCGTTGTCGCCGAAGATCGGCTTCGGCATGAAGGTGACCGACTTGCCCTGCTCCCAGGCTGTGTTCTTGATCAGGTACTTGAACTTCATCACGTCGTCGGCCGCCTTGAGCAGCGTGTCGAAGCGGTAGTTGATCTCCGCCTGGCCGGCGGTGCCGACCTCGTGGTGGGCACGCTCGACGTGCAGGCCGCACGACTCGAGGTTCTTGACCATGTCGGCGCGCAGGTCGCTGTAGTGGTCGTACGGCTCGACGGGAAAGTAACCGCCCTTGAGGCGGGTCTTGTAGCCCTTGTTCTGGCCGTCGTCCTTGCCGGAGTTCCACCAGCCCTCGACGGAGTCGATGTGGTAGTAGCCCTCGTTCACGCCCGTGCTGTAGCGGACGTTGTCGAAGATGTAGAACTCGGCCTCGGGAGCGAAGTACGCGGTGTCCGCGATGCCGGTCGAGTCGAGGTACGCCAGCGCCTTGCGGGCGATGTTGCGCGGGTCGCGGCTGTAGGCCTCGCCGGTGATCGGGTCGTGGATGAAGAAGTTGACGTTGAGCGTCTTCGACTTGCGGAACGGGTCGAGGTACGCGGTGGTCGGGTCCGGGAAGAGCGACATGTCGGACTCGTTGATCGCCTGGAAGCCGCGGATCGAGGAGCCGTCGAAGCCGAGCCCGTCGTCGAAGACGCTCTGGTCGAAGGAGGAGGTCGGGACCGTGAAGTGCTGCATCACGCCCGGCAGGTCGCAGAAGCGGACGTCGATCATCTCGACGCCCTCGTCCTTGATGAACTTCAGGAGCTCATCGGAGTTGTTGAACATTCGGTTCCTCCTTGACGGCGGCGCGCGCACGTCGAGTTTGCAGCGTTCGGGAGCGGAGCCTCGTTGCACCGTGCCGCCACGCTAGGTGGGAGCAGTTTCCAGACCGTATCCCGTTTGTTTCGCCCGTGTTACGCGTGACCGGTCGCTGAGCCGTCCGCGGACGCCTCCTAGGCTGGCCGCGTGACCAGCGCTGTAACACCGGAGCTCGCGTCGGCCTCGTGGGGACGGCGCATCCTGGCCCTGTTCGTCGACTGGATCGCCTGCCTGGCGGTCGTCGAGGGCCTGGTGGCGGTCGACGTCCTCGGCGGCAACCCCAACGGCGTCGGCACGCTGGCGCTCTTCGTCCTCGAGTCCGCCCTGTTCACCACGCTGGCCGGCGGGTCGTTCGGCAAGCTCGCCACCCGGCTGCGGGTGGTCCGGAACGACGGCTCGGGCGAGCCGGTCTCGCTGCTGCGGGCCCTCGGTCGCTCCGTGCTCGTCGCGCTGCTCGTGCCGCCCCTGCTGACCTTCGACGGTCGTGGGCTCCACGACGTCGCGGCCGGCACCCGCACCGTCGCGGTCTAGTCAGGTCCACGCGGAGCACGCCTCCGTCCCACGTCGTCGGTCGCCGCGACGCCGGCCCGGGAGTACGGTCGAACGATGGCCACGGGGGACCCATGGCCGCCGGAACCTCCTGAGGAGGACCGATGATGACACCCCCGACCACGCACGCCCATCTGGCGCCGGGGCGGCGCGCAGCGGGGCGGACAGCAATGGCTGCCGCCACCGTGCTCGTCGTCCTGCTCGCGCTCCTCGCCCTCGGCGGCGTCGCCGAGGCCACCGGCGAGAAGAACGCGCGGGGCGCCCCCGCGCCGGCTCGCGCCGCCACGACCGGGCACCCGCACTCGACCGCGGCCAGCAGCGACGTCGTGGTCGACTGGAGCCGCATCGTCTTCGAGGCGGCCATGACCGACGACGGCTATATCTCCTTCCTCGGCGTACGGCACCAGGCGATGGTGCACATCGCGATGCACGACGCGCTCAACGCCATCAGGCCCCGCTACGAGCAGTACGCCTACCTCGGCCGTTCGTACGGTGCGGACCCGGTCGCGGCTGCCGCGACAGCGGCGCACCGCGTGCTCGTGGCCGTCTATCCCGCCCAGCAGGAGACGCTGGACGCGGAGCTGGCGACCTGGCTCGCCACCGTGCCCGACGGCCCCGCCGAGACCACTGCCGTGACGCTGGGTACCGAGGCTGCGGCGGCGATCGTCGCCCTCCGCGAGGACGACGGCACGGCCGTCGACCTGTTCAGCCCGACGTACGTGCCGGGGACCGAGCCGGGCGACTACCAGTTCGTGCCGCCGTACCCCTTCACCTTCGCCGAGGACCTCCGCTACGCGACGCCCTTCGGGCTCACGTCACCTGCCCAGTTCCGGGTGCCGCCGCCCCCGTCGTTGAGGAGCCGCACCTACGCCCGGGCGTACGACGAGGTCTCGTCGGTCGGCGCCCTCGGCAGCACGACCCGCACCGCGGACCAGAGCAGCTACGCCAACTGGTGGTACGAGGGTTCGGAGATCGGCTGGGCCCGCATCGCCCGCGTCACGACGACGAGCGAGGACCTGGAGCTCTGGCGGGCGGCGAGGATGTTCGCCCTCGTCAACATGGCCCTGTACGACAGCTACGTCGCGGGCTGGGACTCCAAGTTCCACTGGGACTTCTGGCGGCCCTACACCGCGATCCGGGCCGGCGACGCTGACGGCAACCGCCGCACGGTCGCCGACCCCGCGTGGCTGAGCTACCTGGAGACCCCGCCGGTCCAGGACTACCCCTCGACGCACAGCACGCTGGGCGCCGGAGCGGCGGAGGTGCTCGAGCGATCCTTCGGCACCGACCACGTGCCGTTCTCGATGGACTCCACGACGGCCCTGCCGGCGGACCCCGTGCGTTCGTTCGAGACCTTCACCCAGGCCGCGGACGAGAACGCCGACTCGCGTGTGCAGGCCGGCATCCACTTCCGCTTCTCGACCGAGATGGGCAAGTCCCTCGGGCGGAAGGTCGGCGCCTACATCGTCAAGAGCCATCTCCGGCCGTTGCGTCGCTGACGCCGACGGCCGGAGCGTACGGCGCGGTCAGCGGCCGCGCTGCTGCGAGCGCATGCCCTTCATCGAGGTCGGCATGGGTCCCTTGGGGAGCGGCAGCTTGCCGCGCTGGGCGTCGAGGGCCTTGAGGCGCTGGAGGATGTCGGTCATCTCGGCGGGCTTCACGTTGCGACCGAGCTTCTGGACGTGCTTGACGAGCTTGGGCAGCGGGACCTCGCCCTCGCCGCGGCCGCAGACGACCTCGTGGATCGGGACGCCGTAGGCGACGCGCTCGTGCTTCTTGCGCTCCGTCGCGAGCAGCTGCTTGACCCGGCTGGGGCTCGAGCCCTCGCCGACCAGGACGATCCCGGGCGGGCCGACGACCCGGTGCACGACGTCCTGCTGCTTGGTGAAGCCGACGACCGGGTCGACCTTCCAGCCGCGGCGCAGCATCTGCAGGGCTCCCGCCCCGGCGGCCGGCTGGCCCTCCATCTGGGTGTACGCCGCCTTCTGGGCGCGGCGACCGAAGACGAGCAGCGCGCAGAGCGCGCCGATCAGGAGCGCACCGACGACCGCCATGATCCAGCCGATCAGGCCGTCGCCGGGCAGCACCCACATGAGCGCGAAGCCCAGGGCGGCGCCGAGCACGAAGACACCCACCACGATCAGGCCGATGCGCGGGTCGCTCCGCTTGGCCATCTGGTAGGTCTGCATGATCTGCCCGCGGCGCGAGCTGGGCGTGGTGGCGGGGGTCGACATGAGGTGGCCTTGTCCGGTCAGGTGTTGAACAGGTGCTGGGTTCAGATGAGGTGGTGCGGGATCAGACGGTGGCGGCGGCGCGCGCGTCCATCGCCTGACCGTACAGCCGGCCGGCGCGGTAGGACGAGCGGACCAGCGGACCCGAGAGCGCTCCGGCGAAGCCGATCTCGTCGGCCTCGGCCTTGAGCTCCACGAACTCCTCCGGCTTGACCCACCGCTCGACGGGGTGGTGCCGGGGGGAGGGGCGGAGGTACTGGGTGATGGTGATGAGCTCGCAGCCGGCCTCGTGGAGGTCGCGCAGCGCCTGGCTGACCTCCTCGCGGGTCTCGCCCATGCCGAGGATCAGGTTGGACTTGGTCACCAGGCCGAAGTCGCGCGCCTGGGTGATCACGTCGAGCGAGCGGTCGTAGCGGAACGCGGGGCGGATCCGCTTGAAGATCCGGGGGACCGTCTCCACGTTGTGGGCGAGCACCTCGGGGCGCGACTCGAAGACCTCCTGGAGGAGGTCGGGCTTGCCGTTGAAGTCGGGGATCAGGTTCTCGACGCCGGTGTCGGGGTTGAGCTCGTGGATCGCCCGGACCGTCTCGGCGTAGAGCCAGGCGCCACCGTCGGGGAGGTCGTCGCGGGCGACGCCGGTGATGGTGGCGTACTTGAGCTGCATCTTCTGCACCGACTCCGCGACGCGGCGCGGCTCGTCGCGGTCGAGCGGCTGCGGCTTGCCGGTGTCGATCTGGCAGAAGTCGCAGCGGCGGGTGCACTGGTCGCCGCCGATGAGGAAGGTGGCTTCCTTGTCCTCCCAGCACTCGAAGATGTTGGGGCAGCCCGCGGACTGGCAGACGGTGTGGAGCCCCTCGGACTTCACGAGGTTCTGCAGGGAGGTGTACTCCGGGCCCATCTTGGCCTTGGTCTTGATCCACTCCGGCTTGCGTTCGATCGGGGTCTCCGCGTTGCGGATCTCCAGTCGGAGAAGCTTGCGTCCTTCGGGTGCGGGAGCGGTCGTCACACGCGCCACTCTACGACGGTGCCCCGAGCGTCCCCAATCAGCATCCGGTCAGCATCCGGCGCACTCAGGCCGGGGCGTCGACGTCGTCGGGCTCGGTGGACCCGAGCCGGGTCAGGCGCCCGGTCGCACCAGCTCGATGCGCGGGCCGCGGCCCGGCTCGGGACGCGCCTCGTAGTCGGGGGTGGCGTCGTAGGGCTGCCAGGCGAGGTACGTCGCCAGGTGCCGGCGCACGCTCGGGAGCACGTCGTCGATCGTGACGTCGCGACCGAGCTCCTTCGAGAGCGAGGTGACGCCGGCGTCGGCGATGCCGCACGGGACGAAGCGGTCGTACCAGCCCAGGTCGACGTCGCAGTTGAGCGCGAAGCCGTGCATCGTCACCCCCCGGCTGACCCGGATGCCGATGGCGGCGATCTTGCGCTCGGGGCCGCGCTCGTCCTCGCGCAGCCACACGCCGCTGCGGCCGGGGATGCGGGCCGTGGTCACACCCAGGTCGGTGCAGACCGCGATGAGCGCCTCCTCGACCCGGCGCACGTAGTCGACGACCTTGACGTGGTCGGGCAGCCGGACGATCGGGTAGCCGACGAGCTGGCCGAGACCGTGGAAGGTGATCTTGCCGCCGCGGTCGACGTCGATCACCGCGGCACCGCCCGGGTCGACCGGACGCTCGTGCGGGTCGGTGCGCTTGCCGGCGGTGAAGACGGGCGGGTGCTCGAGCAGCAGCACGGTGTCGCGCCGCGCGCCCGCGACGACCTCCTCGTGCACCCGGCGCTGGAGGTCCCAGGCCGCCAGGTAGTCGACGGCGTCGTCGCCGAGACCGGCGACCTCGACGTCGAGCGGGTGCGTGGTGATCTGGTCCGACGACATGGCCCCGAGCGTACGCCGGTGGACCGTCCGTCCCACCGCGGGTCGGCGCTGCGTCGTACGGATCGGCACCCATGGGTTCGGCTGCGGATGACGCAGGGGAGGGGGACCCGCCAACGCCTGTGGATGACGCCTGCAGGCGGCCGGGGGATCGGCGAGGGTGGAGGGGTGGACCCGCGCCGACTGCTCCCCGCGCTGACCGCCGTCGCCTGCGCGCTGGTGGTGGCGATGCTCGTTGTCGTCGTGGCGCGGCCCGACCCTGCGCCGCGCCCGCGCCCGACGAGCCCGGCGTCGTCCCCTGCCTCCTCCCCGTCCGCACCGCAGCCCGCCCGCTCCGGCCCGGCTGCGGTGCTCGCGGCATGGGACGAGCGCCGGTCCGCCGCCTGGGCCGAGGGCGACGCGGACGCGCTGGCGAGGTTGTACGCCGACGGGTCCGGCGCGGGGGCGGCCGATGTCGGGCTGCTCCAGGACTATGCCCGGCGCGGGCTCCGGGTCAGGGAGATGGCGACGCAGGTGCTGGCCCTGCGCGTGGCCGCTCGGTCGCCGGGCCGGCTCGAGCTGGTGGTGACGGACCGCGTCGTCGGTGCGGAGGCCGTCGGATCCGGCGCGCCGGTGTCGCTGCCGGTCGACCGACCCTCGACGCGACGGGTGGTGCTGGTCCGTGAGGGCGCGAGGTGGGTGGTGGAGGAGGCGCGCGATCAGGACAGCGCAGCGGCCAGCACCTCGCGCACGTCCTCGTCCTCGAAGTCGTAGCCGGCGCGCTCGAGCGCTGCCGGTCGGGCGTTGACCGAGCCGAGCACCTCAGGTGCGAGGTCGCCGGCGGCCAGCTTCAGCAACGGTGCGGGCACGGCGAGGAAGGCCTTGCGGTGCAGCGCGGCCGCCAGCGCTTGGGTGAACTCGGCGTTGGTCGGCGTCTGCGGGCAGCAGAGGTTGAACGCGCCGGAGACGTCGCGTGACTCGATGAGGTAGCTCACCGCGCCCACCCAGTCGCGCAGCGAGATCATCGGCATGAACTGCTCGCCCGACCCGAGCCGGGCGCCGCCGCCGGCCTGGAAGAGCAGGCGCAGCTGCTTCAGGGGCGGTGACGTGCGATCCATGACGGGCGAGGTCCGCAGCTCGCACACACGCGCCCCGGCCTTGCGGGCAGGGTCGGCCGCCGCGGACCACTCGTGGGAGACGTTGGTGAGGAAGGCGTCGCCGGTGCTGGGGGTGTCCTCGGTGACCGGCGACGTGCCGTGGTCGCCGTACCAGGCGACGCCGTTGCCGGCGAGGAACGCCGCGGGGCGCTCGGTCCCGGCGATCGTCTCGGCGAGCAGCCGGGTGGTCGACACCCGCGACTCGAGCACCTCCCGGGCCCACTTCCTCGAGTGCGGGTTGCCGGCGATCGGCGCTCCGGCGAGGTTGACCACCGCGTCGGCGGACGCGATCAGTGCGGCGTCGACACGGCCGGCGGCCGGGTCCCAGCGGCATTCATGGGCCGAGACGGGCTCGCGCCGGACGAGGGCCGTCACCTCGTGGCCGTGCACCCGCAGGTGGTCGGACAGGTGGGTCCCGAGGAATCCCGAGGCACCAGCGATGACGACGCGCATGTCACCACCCAACCATGCGGCCAAAGCGCGCGCGGGCGGTTCACCCGGCCAGGTGGGCCCACCGTGACGACAGCTCGTGCCACGGTCCGTCGTCGACCACGCGGCCGGCGTCGAGCACCACGACACGGTCGGCCTGCGCGAGCGCCGCCGCCTTGCTCGTGGCACCCACGACGGCGGTGCCGCGAGCCCGCAACGCCTGC
This sequence comes from Nocardioides sp. GCM10028917, assembly GCF_042666175.1. Lineage (NCBI taxonomy): Bacteria > Bacillati > Actinomycetota > Actinomycetes > Propionibacteriales > Nocardioidaceae > Nocardioides > Nocardioides sp. GCM10028917. The sequence continues at coordinate 565,452 of NZ_JBHTFL010000003.1, read as the reverse complement.
CACAGCTCGATCTCCGTGGCGGCGTCGAGCGCGGAGGAGACGTCGTCGGCCAGCAGCACGTCGGCGTCGGTCGCCAGCGCCCGAGCCAGCGCGAGGCGCTGCACCTGGCCACCGGAGAGGCGTACGCCGCGGTGGCCGACGACGGCATCGGCGCCACCGGCCTCCGAGACGTCGCGGCCCATCCGGGCCGCCTCGAGCGCCGGCACCACCGACCGGTCGGCGTGGTCGAGGGCGACGTTGCCGGCGAACGTGCCGGACAGCACCCGCGGCACCTGCGCCACGTGGGCGACCCGGCCGGGCCGCAGGGTGGTCTGCGGGTCGTCGACGAGGCGGTCGTTCCAGCGGATCTCGCCGGTGCTCCCGACGAGGCCGGCGAGCGCGCTGAGCAGGCTGGACTTGCCCGACCCGACCTGGCCGAGCAGCAGGACGAGCTCGCCGGCCCGCACGTCGAGGTCGACGTCCCGGACGCCGACCGTGCCGTCGTCGTGCACCGCGGCGAGGTCGCGCACCGTGAGGACCCGCAACGGGTCGCGGTGGGGCGTGGAGGGCTCCGGCCCGGTGCCGCGGACGAGGTCGACCCCGGGGGGCAGGTCCATCAGGTCGCCGCCGCCGGCGAGCTCGCTGGTGGCGTTCATCCAGGCACGGGTGCCGGGCGCCTCGGTCACGACCGTGCCGGCGACCCGGCCGAACCAGTCGAACCCGCTGACGGCGTTGGCGACGAGCAGCGCTGTCGCGAGCTCCCACTGGCCGGTGAGCAGCCCGCCCCACGCCGCGACGACGCCGAGCTGGACCATGACCACGGGCACGCCCTCGAGCAGCGCCTGCACGCGGTGCTCGCGCACGGCGGCGTCCACCCGGCCACCATCGACGTCGCGCAGGTGCTGGTGGACCTGCGGCGTCGCCGCGGCGAGCTTGACGGTGCGGACCGACTCCAGCGCCGACACGAGCGACTGCCCGAACCTCGCGCGCGCGGTCGACGCGGCCGCAGCCGAGCGTCCGGCGACGCGGCGGCCCAGGGTCGAGGCGAGGGCGGACGCGACCATCACGGCCAGCAGGACCGCGCCGGCCACCCAGGTGCGGGCGATCAGGGCGGTCACCACCGCGATGATCAGTCCGTTGACGAAGTCGACCCAGCGGTCGGTGTAGCGGGCGAGCCGGTCGGCGTCCATCGTGCGGGCGACGACCTCGCCGGGCGGCGTGCGCAGCAGCCGCCGCTGGGACGTCTGCCCGTGGAGCACCGCGGCGCGCACGCGGAGGCGTACCTCCACCCACCAGTGCGGGTAGGTGCGGAACGCCTGGGCGAGCAGGAGCGGCCCGACGAGGAGGGAGGCGACGAGAGCGACGACCAGGAGCCCGGGGCGCTCACCGGCCTGCAGGTCGGTGACGATGTGGCCCCACACCCAGCCGGTCACCGCGCCGAAGGCACCGGTCAGCGAGGAGATGAGGAACAGGACCGCTCCGAGCAGGCCCCACTGCGGCTGCATGCTGATCGTGTGGAGCACCTGCCGGGCCAGGCTCGGTGTCGGCGCGAGCTCGGGCGGCGCCGGGGGAGTGGTGCTGCGGCGCACGGACCCGATCGTGGCGTCGTCGTGGTGGTGCTCCTCGACGACCGCCTCGTGGGCGGCAGCGTCGAGGAGGTCGCGGAACCGGCCGTCCTCGGCAGCGAGGCGGTCGCGCGGGCCCTGCTGGACCACCCGACCGGACTCGAGGACGGCGACCTGCTCGGCGCGCTCGGTGGTGGAGAGCCGGTGGGCGACGAGGATGCCGGTGCGCCCCGAGATCAGCCGGTCGGCGGCGCGTACGACGCGGGCCTCGGTGACGGGGTCCATGCGGGCCGTGGCCTCGTCGAGGACGACCACGCTGACGTCGCGCACCAGGAGCCGCGCGAAGGCGACGAGCTGCTCCTCGCCGGCGGACAGGCTGGTGCCGCCGGGGCCGAGGACGGTGTCGAGGCCGTCGGGCAGCCCGGCGACCCAGTCGGTCAGGCCGAGCTCGGCCACCGCGGCCTCGACGACCGAGACGGGTACGTCGTCGAAGAGCGTGATGTTGTCGGCGAGGGTGCCGGCGAGGACCTCGGTGCGCTGGGTCACCACACCGACGGCGGAACGCAGCTGCTGCAGGTCGAGGTCGAGGACGTCGACCCCGCCGAGGAACACCATGCCGCGCGGTGGCTCGACGGCGCGGGAGAGCAGGGAGGCGAGGGTGGACTTGCCCGACCCGGTGCGACCGACGAGGGCACAGGTGTGGCCCGCGGTGAGCAGGAGGTCGACGTCGCTGAGCGCGAAGGTGCCCGTGCCGTAGCGGAACTCCAGGTGCCGGAACTCCACGTCGAGCGGGCCGTCGGGCACAGGAAGGCCACCGGTGGGCTCGACGGGCGAGGCCATCATGGCGCGCAGCCGGAGCACGGCGCCGAAGCCCTCCTGGAGGTCGGGCAGGTGGCGCGCGAGCATGTCGACGCCCCCGACGAACATCGTCGTGACGAGGAACAGCGTGACCAGCCGCGCCGTGGACAGGTCTCCGGACAGGACCAGCGCGACGCCGAGGACGCCGACCCCGGCGAGAGCGCCGTGGAGCAGCCCGCCGCTTCGGCGGGTGACGCGCACCTCGACCGCCAGCACCGCGTCGAGGGTCTGGTGGACGACCGACGCGAGGTGGGCGTTGCGGCGGAGCACGTGGGCCTGGCCCAGCGAGGTGCGCACGTCGTCACGAGCGGCGACGCCCTCCTCGGTGGACGCGGCATGATCGGTCCAGGCGGCCTCCTCGAGGACCTTGCGCTGGGCGATCTGGGGGAGCAGGTGGCGGATCGCGAGGTAGGTGACGACCGCGGTCAGCGGGAAGAGGAAGACGGCCGGCCACCAGGTGAGGGTCGCGACCACCCACAGGGGGCCGGAGGCGAGGAAGGTGCGCGCGGCCTGCCACACGCCCCAGCGCATCAGCTGGCCGACCTCCCACGTGTCGTCGTCGATGCGGTCGAGGACCTCGCCGACCGCCTGCTCCGAGAGCTCGGACAGCGGCTGCGCCATGGCCGCGTCGAGCAGGTCGGCGCGCAGCTGCCCCTCTGCGCGGTCGCAGATGGTGGCCCAGATGGTCTTGGCGACCGTGTCGATCGCCGCGCCGCCCACGACGCACAGCGCCAAGAGGGTCAGGAGCGTGCTGGTCGGGCCGTCGGCGAGGCGTCCGGCCACCATCGAGCCGAGGGACGCCGCGACCGCGCCGAGCAGGGACATCGAGAAGCAGAGGTAGGTCAGCGGACGGCGGACCCGGTGCCAGTCGACAGGCACCCGTCCCGGCGGCAGTCCGTCGGTCGGGGACGTGGTCGCCGGTGCCGGGTGGGTCTGCGTCTCGGTCACCGTCACAATGACCAGACGTTACGTGTCGGGACCGACATCGCGCCCCCGGTTTTCGTGTGACGCCCGCCGCTGTCGCGGCGGTCGCGCGCTCGTACGTGCTGAGGATCGTGGAAGATCCGCGTCACCTGGCGGCTCGGACCTTCCACGTTGTCGATGCGATCCCCGGATATCCGGGGATCGCGCCGGCCGGGGCGGCCGGGGGCGGCGGGAGAGCGTCAGACGGCGGACGTACGACGACGCCCCGCCCACCGAGGTGGACGGGGCGTCGGTCAGCGGCGCTGCTCAGACAGGTTTCGAGACGACCGGTCCACCCGGCTCGCAGGCTCGCCGGGTGCCGGTCCCTCAACCTCTTCGGCCGACGCCGCCCGTCGCTTCGCTCCGGGCGACTGGCCTCAGACCTCGAACTGGCCGGCCTCGAGGCGCTTCTTGACCTCCTGGAGGAAGCGGCCCGCGTCGGCGCCGTCGACCAGGCGGTGGTCGTAGGTCAGCGACAGGTGGACCATGTGGCGCACCGCGATCGTCTCGCCGAGGTTGGGGTCGTCGATCACGACGGGGCGCTTCACCACGGCACCGGGGCCGAGGATGGCGACCTGCGGCTTGTTGATGATCGGGGTGTCGAAGAGCGCCCCGAAGCTGCCGAGGTTCGTGATGGTGAAGGTGCCACCGGACAGCTCGTCCGGAGTGATCTTGTTGGTGCGGGTGCGCTCGGCGACGTCGGCGATCTTCTTCGCCAGCCCGGCGATCGAGAGGTCACCGGCCTCCTTGACGACCGGCGTGAGCAGGCCCTTCTCGGTGTCCACCGCGAACGCGATGTTCTCGCGGTCGAAGTAGGTCACCTCGCCCTTGTCGGTGTCGATGGCCGCGTTGAGCTTGGGGTGCAGCTTGAGCGCGTCGATCGCCGCCTTGGCGAAGAAGGGCAGGTAGGTGAGCTTCACGCCCTCGCGGGCCAGGAAGTCGGCCTTCGACGCCTCGCGGAGGCGGGCGATCGAGGTGACATCGACCTCCATCACCTGCGTCAGCTGGGCGGCCTCCCGCAGCGACTCGACCATGCGCGTGGCGATCACCTTGCGCAGGCGCGAGAGCGGCTCGGTGGTGCCACGCAGCGGCGACGGCGACGCGGACGACGGAGCGGCAGCTGCGGGCGGAGCGCCGGCGGCAGCGGCTGGCGCGGCGGCAGGCGCAGCCGGGGCGGAGGCGGCCTGCTGGGCGGCAGCCGCGGCGTCGAGGACGTCCTGCTTGCGGATGCGGCCACCGACACCGGTGCCCTGCACCGAGCCGAGGTCGATGCCGTGCTGGTCGGCCATCTTGCGCACCAGCGGGGTGACGTACGCCGACTGGTCGCGGCCACCCTCCGACGACGCGGCCGATCCACCGGACGAGGACGCCTGGGCCGCGGCGTCCGTGCGCTGCGGCTCGGGCTCGCCCTGTGGCGCGGGTGCGTAGGGCGCCTCGCCCTTGGCCTCCGGCTCGACCTCCTGCTTCTCCTCAGCAGCGGGGGAGTCCTGCTTGTCGGACTCGGGGGTCTCGTCGCCGGCCGGCAGCTCGCCCTTCTCCTCGGCGATCTGCTGCTCCTGCTCGGCCTTCTTCTCGGCGTTCTCCTCGTCCTTGGGTCGAGCCTCGGCGGACTGGGGCTCCGACGACCCGCCGGAGCCGGCGTCGCCGGACCCGATGATCGCGAGCTCGGCGCCGACCTCGACCGTCTCGTCCTCCTCGGCCTTGATCTCCAGCAGCGTGCCGGCGACGGGCGAGGGGATCTCGGTGTCGACCTTGTCGGTGGAGACCTCCAGCAGCGGCTCGTCGACGGCGACCTCGTCGCCGACCTGCTTCAGCCAGCGGGTGACGGTGCCCTCGGTGACGGACTCACCCAGCGCGGGCAGCGTGACCGGCGTACCGCCACCGCCACCGCCGGAGGACGAGCCACCGGAGGAGGAGCTGCCGGACGAGGCCTGCTCGGCCGCGGGCTCGGACTGGGCCGGGGCGTCGTCCTTCTCCGACTCGGGGGTCTCGTCGCCGTCGGGGAGCTCGCCCGTCTCCTCGGCGACCTGCTCCTCCTGCTCGGCCTTCTTCTCCGACTCGCCCTCGTCCTGGGGCTGCGCCTCGGGCTCGGCGGTCTCGGAGGCGTCGCCCGCGGACTCGCCCTCCTCGCCGATCACGCCGAGGACCGCGCCGACCTCGACGGTGTCGTCCTCGTTGGCCTTGATCTCGAGGAGCGTGCCGGCGACGGGCGACGGGATCTCGGTGTCGACCTTGTCGGTGGAGACCTCCAGCAGCGGCTCGTCGACGGCAACCGTGTCACCGACCTGCTTCAGCCAGCGGGTGACGGTGCCCTCGGTGACGGACTCGCCGAGTGCGGGGAGGGTGACTTCGGAGGCCATGTGTTTCCTTCTCGCGTTGGTTGGGGAGGTTCTGGGGTCTTCAGGAGTGCGCGTGGAGCGGCTTGCCGGCCAGCGCGAGGTGCGCCTCGCCGAGGGCCTCGTTCTGGGTGGGGTGGGCGTGCACGAGCGGCGCGACGTCGTCGGCGTGTGCCTCCCAGTTGTAGATGAGCTGGGCCTCGCCGATGAGCTCGCCGACCCGATCGCCCACCATGTGGACGCCGAGGACGGGACCGTCGACCAGGCCGACCAGCTTGACGAAGCCCTGGGTCTGCAGGATCTGGCTCTTGCCGTTGCCGCCGAGGTCGTACGTCACCGTGGTGACCGCGTCGCCGTGGAGCTCGCGGGCCTTCGCCTCGTCGAGCCCCACCGACGCGATCTCCGGGTGGGAGTACGTCACCCGGGGGATGCCGGCGTCGTCGACCGGGCGCGGGTCGAGCCCGGCGATGTCCTCGGCCACGAAGATGCCCTGCTGGAATCCGCGGTGGGCCAGCTGGAGGCCGGGGACGATGTCGCCGACGGCGTAGACGCCCTCGACGTTGGTGCGGCAGCGCTCGTCCGCGAGCACGAAGCCGCGGTCCATCTCGATGCCCTGCTCGGCGTAGCCGAGGCCGTCGGTGGAGGGCCCGCGCCCGACGGCGACGAGGAGGACCTCGGCCTCGATCACGTCGCCGCCCTCGACGGTGACGGCGACGCCGTTGTCGGTGGTCTTGACGCTCTGGAACGGGGTGCCGGTGAGGAAGCTGATCTTGCGCTTGCGGAACGCGCGCTCGAGCGCCTTGGAGCAGGCCTCGTCCTCGGCGGCGACGAGCCGCGGGAGGGCTTCGATGATGGTGACGTCGGAGCCGAAGGACCTCCACACGCTGGCGAACTCGCAGCCGATCACGCCGCCGCCCAGCACGATGGCGGACGCCGGGACGCGGTCGAGGCGGAGCGCGTGCTCGGAGGTGAGGACCTTCTCGCCGTCGACCTCCAGGCCGGGCAGCGACTTGCTGTAGGAGCCGGAGGCCAGCACGACGGCCTTGCCGGTGTACGCGGTGCCGTCGACGGTCACCTCGCGGGGACCGGTCAGCGTGCCGGAGCCCTGGATGACCGTGATGCCGCGCGACTTGATGAGTCCGGTGAGGCCCTTGAACAGCCGGTCGACGACCTTGTCCTTGTAGGCGTTGACCCCGGCCATGTCGATGCCGTCGAGGGTGGCGGTGACGCCGAACTGCGCGGCCTCGCGGGCCGAGTCGGCGACCTCCGCGGCGTGCAGGAGCGCCTTGGTCGGGATGCAGCCCACGTGGAGGCAGGTGCCGCCGAGGTTGCCCTTCTCGACGAGCCCGACGCTCAGGCCCAGCTGGGCTGCTCGTAGGGCACAGGCGTAACCGCCCGATCCAGCCCCGAGGACGAGGACGTCGAACTCACCGTCCGTCACTGACTTCCCTCCACACGCTCGACTCGCACCGACCATCTCGGGCGCGTCCATCTTTGCACTCTTCACGGCGCTGTCCACACCGGGTCGGGTGGGCCCGAACCGGCGATCCGCGCGCACTGATGGGGAACGTCCCGGCAGAATGTGCGCCATGGGCATGTTCGACCGATTCCGCCGCAAAGGACGCACCAGCGCTCCGGCGCGGGACGCCACCCGCACCGGCTCGACCCGCGTGCGTGCATCCGACGGTGAGGACGTCCGGCACCTCGAGACCTTCGTCGCCACCCGCCAGGGGGTCGAGGGGTTCGTCGAGCCCCGCACGGCCGTCAACGACGTGACCCTCCTGCTCGTCGCGCACGACGGCGAGTGGACGCGACGGCGCGTGCCCAGCGTGAAGTGGGCGCACGACTTCGCCAACCGCCACCGCGTGCCGTCGTACGACGCCGCGGTGGTCGGCGTGCCGCAGCGGATGCGCGACTACAACCGGCGCAAGAAGGCCGGAGGCCTCTAGCCGCGCGAGCCCCGGGTCAGTCCTCGGACGGGCCCTCGGCGAGCGAGCGCGCGATCTCCACCAGCGTGGTGACCCCGAAGCCGGTGGCGCCTGCGGGCACGTGTCCGTACGCGCCGCCGGTGTTGATCTCCTTGCCGGCGATGTCGAGGTGCGCCCACCGCAGCCCGCCGGTGAACTCGCGCAGGAACGCCGATGCGTAGAGGCCGCCGCCCCACCGCACCCAGTCGTGCTGGAGCAGGTCGGCGATCTTGGAGGACGTGATGCGCTCCTTCATCTCCTCCGGGATCGGCATCGGCCAGTGCTGCTCGCCCGCGGCCCGGCCGGCGGCCAGGACGACCTGCACCTCGTCGTCGGTTCCCATCACGGCGCCGACCTTGTCGCCCAGCGCGAGCTGCATGTGGCCGGTGAGGGTGGCGATGTCGACGACCACGTCGGGGTCCTCCTGCACCGCGAGGGACAGCGCGTCGCCCAGCAGCATCCGGCCCTCGGCGTCGGTGTTGGCGATCTCCACGGTCGACCCGTTGTGCATCGTGATGACGTCACCGGGGCGGGTGGCGGTGCCCGACACCATGTTCTCGGCCATCGGCGCGAACGCGGTCACCTTGACCGGCAGGCCGAGCCGCGCGATCGCGAGGGTGGCCGCGACGACGCTGGCCGCACCGGCCATGTCGCCCTTCATGTGGACCATGCTCGAGGACGGCTTGATGGTGAGGCCGCCGGAGTCGAAGGTGACGCCCTTGCCGACGAGCGCGAGGTGCGCCACGGCCCCCTGCGGTGCCCAGGTCAGCTTGACCAGGCGGGACGGCGCGGCCGAGGAGTCGCCGACGCTGAGGATGCCGCCGCACCCCATCTCGGCGAGCTGCTCGTGGTCGAACACCTCCAGCTCCACCTTGGGGCCACCGCGGCCCTTGGTGACCTCCTTGTGCGCGGCCGTGACGAGCTCGGCCAGCAGCGGGGGCGTGCAGTCGCGCGGCGGCGTGTTGACCCAGTCGCGGGTCAGGGCGACGGCGTCGGCGAGGACCTCCGCGCGCTCGAGGGCGGCGACGGCATCGGCCCTGCGCGCGATCGCGGTGAGCACGACGACGTCGTTGGGCTCGGTGGTCTCGGACTTCGAGGACTTGTAGGCGGTGAACGTGTAGCCGCCGAGGCGGTGGCCCTCGACCACCGCGGCGACCAGCTCGGGGGTCTCGCTCGGCAGGGCGAGGGCGACCGAGGCGGCGTTGGGGATGTTGCGGGCGGCGACGCCCGCGGCACGGCGTACGGCGATGGGGTCGGTCGGGTCCTCCCCGAGCCCGACGAACACCAGGAGCGGGGCGTTGACCTCGTCGCGAGTCGGCGTCCGGACCGCCTCACCGGCCTTGCCGGTCACGCCCATGGTGGAGAGGAAGGGGCGCAGCCGGCGACCGTACGCAGCGCTGACGTCCGCCGCGGCCTCGCACAGGTGTGGACCCTTCGGGCCGGCGACCACTCCCACGACGACGGCGTCGGCTCGGGTCTTGGCGGGGCTGGCGCTGCGGAGGGCGTAGGTGCTCACCCGGGGCATGTTAGGGGAGACCTGACGCAGCTACCGCTGCGGTAGGTTCGCGCCATGGCCGGATCGCTCAAGCAGTCGCCCCTCCACGACCGTCACGAGGCCCTCGGTGCGAAGTTCGCCGAGTTCGGTGGGTGGTCGATGCCGCTGGAGTACCCGACCGGTGTCGTCAAGGAGCACACGACGGTCCGCGAGTCGGTCGGCATCTTCGACGTGAGCCACCTCGGCAAGGCGATGGTGTCCGGCCCGGGCGCCGCCGACTTCGTCAACGCGACCCTGTCCAACGACCTGGCGAAGATCGAGCCCGGCAAGGCGCAGTACACCCTGTGCCTCGACGAGTCCGGCGGCATCGTCGACGACCTCATCGCCTACTGGCACGACCTCGAGCACGTGCTGCTGATCCCCAACGCGGCCAACACCGCGGAGGTGGTCGCCCGCCTCGCCGCCGCCGCGCCCGAGGGGGTGAAGGTGCGCAGCCACCACGACGACTACGCCGTGCTGGCCGTGCAGGGCACCCGCTCCGACGAGGTGCTCGAGAAGGTGGGGATGCCGACCGGCCACGACTACATGTCCTTCGTCGAGGCCGAGCTGGGCGACACCGGCGTCGGCGTCGTCGTGTGCCGCACCGGCTACACCGGCGAGCGCGGCTACGAGCTGGTCGTCGCCAACTCCGCGGCCGGCCAGCTCTGGGACGACCTGATGGCCGCCGGCGAGGAGTGGGGGATCACCGCCTGCGGCCTCGGCTCGCGCGACACGCTGCGCACCGAGATGGGCTATCCCCTCCACGGCCAGGACATCAGCCTCGACACCGACCCCGTCGAGGCGGGGCTGTCCTGGGCGGTCGGGTGGAAGAAGAACACCTTCTGGGGCCGCGACGCGGTCGTCAGGGTCAAGGAGGACGGTCCCAGGCGTCGCCTGCGCGGGCTCGTCGCCGTCGGTCGCGGCATCCCGCGCCCCGGCATGGGCGTCACCCTGACCCACGACGTGCCGCTGGCAGACATCACCTCCGGGACCTTCTCCCCGACGCTGAAGAAGGGCATCGGGCTCGCCCTGATCCCGACGATGGTCGCCGAGGACGCCCAGGTCGGCGTCGACATCCGCGGTCGGCGCGAGATCTTCCAGCTGGTCAAGCCGCCCTTCGTCGACCCGTCGGTCAAGGAGTCCTGACGTGCTGCCCGGCCAGCCCCCCACGTTCCGCCAGCCCACGTCCGCCGAGAGGCCGTGGTGGTGGCGACTCGAGGACGCGTCCGGCGAGGCCGTCGAGGTCGCCGGCCACTCCGACCAGCGCTTCGCCAACCAGGGCGACGCTGAGTCGTGGGTCGGCGAGATCTGGGCCGACCTGGCCGAGCACGGCGTCGCCGCGGTCACGCTGTTCGAGCACGACCGCCAGGTCTACGGGCCGATGTCGCTGAGCGCCTGACCCCATCCGCAGCGGCCACCGGGTCCGAACGGTCGATGACGCCTCACCCGGACGAGGCGAGGCGGCGGGAGGTGGCATGACGGACCGGTCGGACTTCGCGACGTACGTCGACGCGCGCTGGCCGGACCTCGTCGCCGGGCTCGAGGACGACGGCGTGCCGGGTGACCGCGCACGCCTCGCGGTCGCCGAGGTGCTGCTCGCCGCCCGCCGGCCGTGGCAGCGCCGGGTGCGTGACGAGCAGGTCGACGTCACGCTCTGGGCGGAGGTGCGCGAGAGGGCGGGGCTGCCCGTGCGGCCGGGCGAGCCGGTGCCCCACGCCGTACGTCCTCGCGACCCGCGGGACCGGCCGGAGGGGTGGCTCGACCGCGCGGTGGAGGTCCGTGCCGTGCGTCGACGGCGGGCAGTGCGTCGTGGCGTCGCCGGGCTCGCCGTCGTGGCCCTGCTCGCCGCGGGGTGGGCGTGGTGGGCAGCGCAGCCGGAGCCACCTCCGGTGCGCGCAGAGGCCAACCGGCTCCCGGTCGCGTGGTACGCCGAGGGCGAGCTGCACCTCGAGGACGTGGTCGTCGGGCTCCCGGAGGTCGAGGCCTTCGTCGCCGACGGCCCCGCCGTGGTCGCCCGGCTGCGGTCCGGCGAGATGGTCCGGGTGGACGCGGAGGGAGACGTCGAGACGGCGGACGAGGCCCCCGACGCCCTCGACGCGGACCTCACGCCGCCGCCCCTCCAGGGACTCGGCCCGTACGACGTCCTGGTGGAGAGCGTGCCGCTGGCCGGCGGGGGATGGGCCCACCTCGTCGACTCCGCGCGCCGCGCCGGAGGGGAGGACGAGCTGCGGCAGTCGGAGACAGGCCGTCGCGCCGTCGTGGTGTGCCCGACCGAGTGGACGTGCGGCGACCCCGTCACGGTCGTCGCGGGCGGCACGGTCCGGTTGCGCTGAGGCGTGGCCGCCGGTCGCTAGGGTCCGGCCTCGTGGCAGAAGCACTCTGGACAGGCGTGGCGCACGCCTACGCACGCAGCTTCGCCGGCCTGTGCGCCGGCGCGATCCCGGCCCTGGTGGCGGGCCTGCCGCGCGACGGGCGGCTGCTCGACGTCGGGTGCGGCACCGGCGCGCTCGTGCAGGCAGCCCGCGACGAGGGGCACGACGCCATCGGTGTCGAGCCCGATGCGGAGATGGCCGCGCTGGCCTCGACCGCCCTCGGCACCGACGTGGTCGTCGGCGGTCTTCCCGACCTGCCCCTGGCCGACGACGGCTTCGAGGCGGTGACGGCCTGCTTCGTGCTCAACCACGTCGACGACCCCCGCGCCGGGGCGCGCGAGCTGGCGCGGGTGGCCGCGCCCGGCGGCACCGTGCGCGCGACGATCTGGGGCGCGACCCCACCGCCGCAGGGGGTGATGTGGACCGGGCTCTTGGACGCCGCCGGCGCCAGCCGCCCCCCGGCGCCCCGACTGCCGGCCGATCGCGACTTCGAGCGCTCGCCGCACGGGCTGGCAGGCATCCTCGGTGAGGCAGGGCTCGCGGTCACCCACGCCGGCACGCACGCCTGGCGGTGGCGCGTCGCCGCCGACGACCTGTGGGAGGGGCTCACCTCGGTCGGCAACTTCGGCGTCCTGTGGCGCGAGCAGACCGACGACGTGCAGGCCCGCCTGCGAGTGGCGTACGACGCCCTGGACGCGCCGTGGCGGTTCGGCCCCGACCTGGTCTTCGACGTCGAGTGCGTCGTGGCCGAGGCGCGCGTCCCCAGGTCGTAGGTCGGTCGGTCGTAGAGTCGTCCCGTGCGCGCCTACCTCGACCTGCTCCAGCGGATCCTCGACGAGGGGGTGGAGAAGACCGATCGCACCGGCACCGGCACGCTGAGCGTCTTCGGCCACCAGATGCGCTTCGACCTGTCCGAGGGGTTCCCCCTCGTGACCACCAAGAAGGTGCACACGCGCTCGGTCTTCGGGGAGCTGCTGTGGTTCCTGCGCGGCGACACCAACGTGAAGTGGCTGCAGGACCGCGGCATCACCATCTGGGACGAGTGGGCCGACGACGACGGCGACCTCGGTCCCGTCTACGGCTACCAGTGGCGGTCCTGGCCGACCCCCGACGGCCGGCACGTCGACCAGGTCGCTCGCCTGGTCGAGGGCATCCGCACGAACCCCGACTCCCGTCGCCACATCGTGTCGGCGTGGAACGTCGCCGACGTCGACGACATGGCCCTGCCGCCCTGCCACACGCTGTTCCAGTTCTACGTCGCTCCCTCCGAGACCGGTCCGGGCCGGCTCTCCTGCCAGCTCTACCAGCGCTCGGCCGACACCTTCCTCGGCGTGCCGTTCAACATCGCGTCCTACGCGCTGCTGACGCACATGGTCGCCCAGGTGACCGGCCTCGAGGTGGGCGACTTCGTGCACACGATGGGCGACGCGCACCTCTACCTCAACCACGTCGAGCAGGCGAAGCTCCAGCTGTCGCGCGAGCCGCGCCGGCTGCCGCGCCTGGTCCTCGACCCGAGCGTCACCGAGATCGACGGCTTCGACCTCGAGCACGTCGCCGTCGAGGGCTACGACCCCCACCCGGGCATCAAGGCGCCCATCGCGGTCTAGCGGCGCTCGAGGGCCTGGCTGACCGCCCTCGCGACGTCGGCCACCAGCCGGGTGTGCCACCGCTCGTGAGCGGCGAGGTCGGCCACGAGGGCGTGGCAGTCGGGGCACGTGCTGTCAGTGGTGCTCATCGCAGCCTCCAGGCTCGGGTTCTGCCTCCCACCGTGACACGGCAACCGCACGGGGAACAGGGCCGAACGCCTGGTCGTCAGTAGGGTCGGTCCCGTGACCCGTCCCGACCAGCGCGTGGTGCTCGTCGCCGCCCACGCCCGCAACCGGGTGATCGGCAACGGCCCAGACATCCCGTGGACGCTCCCGGGCGAGCAGGCTCAGTTCAAGGAGCTGACCTGGGGCCACACGCTGCTCATGGGCCGCACGACCTTCGAGTCGATCGGCCGCCCCCTGCCCGGGCGTACGACGATCGTCCTCACCCGGCACGCCGGCTGGACCCACGACGGGGTGCTCGTCGCGCACACGGTGGAGCAGGCCCTCGAGCTCGCCGCCGACAGGCCCGGCGACCTGATGGTCGCCGGCGGCGGGGAGGTCTACGCCGCGCTGCTTCCCTTCGCGACGCACCAGGTTCTGACCGAGGTCGACCTCGAGCCCGACGGGGACGTGCACTATCCGCAGTTCCCCGCCGGGGAGTGGGTGGAGACCCTCCGCGAGTCCTTCGACGGCTACGAGCGCGTCTGGCTCGAGCGGATGGACGCGGCCGCGTGAGGCTCACCCTCGACCCCACGTCCGGCGTCCCTCCCTTCGAGCAGGTACGCGACGGCATCCGAGCGCAGGTCGACGCCGGCATCCTCGAGGCGGGCCTCCGGCTGCCGCCCGTCCGCGTGCTCGCCGCCGAGCTCGACCTGGCTGCCAACACCGTCGCCCGCGCCTACAAGGAGCTCGAGGTCCTCGGGGTCGTCGAGACCCGTGGCCGCGCCGGCACCTTCGTCACCGGCCGCGGCGTCCAGCGGTCGCTGCGCGAGGCCGCGTCGTCGTACGTCTCCACTGCCCGTTCGCTCGGCGTCTCCGACGCCGAAGTCCTCGAGGCCGTACGTCGCGCGCTCGGCACGTAGCCCGTCTGCGGCGGTGCGATCCCCGGATATCCGGGGAACTTCACGCTTGTCGGCCGAAATTTCAGCCGACAAGCGGGAACATCCCCGGATATCCGGGGAAGTCGCCGCCGGTGACCGGCATCACGGAGTCCGGGGAATGAACCCGGGCCGGCCTCCGTTGGACCGGACAGCTGGCTCCGCACTCATGCCCCCGGGCCTCACCACTTGCCGCTACGAGCGGCCCTTCGCCGAGAGGCGGCTGACGGACCAGCGAGCACCACCACGCAGCCACCCGCCGGGTAAGCCCCGGTCAGGGTGGCTGCGTGCTGTCCGGGCCGACCTGCGATCCTCGGCCCATGGAGGTGGACCGGGACAGGCACATCGTCGTCGCGGCCGTCGCGCTCGTGCGCGACGGACACGTGCTGACGGTCCGGAAGCGGGGGACCGAGCGGTTCATGCTGGTCGGCGGCAAGCTCGAGCCCGGCGAGTCGGCGCGGGACGCGGCGCTGCGGGAGACCTACGAGGAGGTCGGCCTCGAGATCGAGTCGGCCACCCTGTTGGGGGAGTTCCTCTCCGAGGCGGCCAACGAGCCGGGACACTCGCTGCACTCGACGGTGTTCTGGGTGGAGTCCGACTCGGACCCGGTGGCGTCCGCCGAGATCGCGGAGGTCCGCTGGACCCCGCTGCACGACCACCCCGACGACCTCGCGCCGATGCTCGAGCACCACGTGCTGCCCGTCCTCCGGGCGACGGCCGGCGAGGCCTGAGCGGTCCTCAGCCGGCGCGCACCTCGAACAGGCGCAGCTCGTCGCCCCAGCCCTCGACCATGTCGGTCGTGCGCGTGTGGCCCCGGGCGGCGTCGTACGACGAGCAGGCCGGGCGCACCCGGGCGAAGGTCTCGGGGATCGCGCCCACGTCACCCTCGAGCGTGCGCTCGACCAGCCCGAGCAGCTCGTCGGCCGGCCATCCGTCGAGCGGGTGGGTCCGGAGCTCCCAGGGGAGGTACTTGTTGTAGGGGCGCACCCGGCCGGCCATGGCGAAGACCACGTCGAGCAGCCACGGCACCGACTCGGCTGCGTCGAGGCGCGCCTCGAGCGGGCGGCCGTCGCGGTCGTCCTTCAGGGCGCGGTAGGCGAAGTTGAGCCACCCGTCGAGCCGGTCGTGGTCGATCAGCACGCCGTCGGCCTCGTCCGGGGACAATGTGGCCTGGCGGCGGACGGCGTCGGCCAACGCGCCGCCCGTGCGGTCGAGGAGCACGGGCGCCCAGGCGTAGGACCAGCGCTGCCACCAGTCCTCGGTGCCGAAGGTCGGGACGTCCTGCAGCTCGGACCAGGAGTCCACCGCCTCGTCGACCTCGCGCGACTTGGCGGTCGAGCGACCGGCGGCCGCCTCGTCGGTCAGCACGACGATCACGTCGAGGTCGGAGAGCTCGGTGGCGAGGTCACGGGCCGCGGACCCGCTCAGCACGAGGCCGAGCAGGTCGTCGCCGTGCGCCGCGTCGTTGCGCTCGGCGAGCGACACGAGCGTGGCCCGCTGAGCCGGGGTCAGCCACCCCGGCAGGACGAGGTCGACGCTCATCTGGGCGGCAACGTCCGGACGAAGGCGATGCCACGGTCGACCCACAGCTGCAGCTGGTCGTCGTCGGCGAGCGCGTCGGGGGCCACCAGCAGCCACCCGGCCATCGGCCGACCGCGCATCTCCATCGGCGTCACCGACGAGCCGTCGGCCCACTCCTCGGCGTCGGCCGGGTCGGCCCGCACCATGAGCGAGCCCTGGCTCCCGGCGGCGACCGCCATGTGGCCGTCCACCATGAAGCCGAGCCCGCCGAACATCTTCCTCGACGTCACGCCGGGCTCCCCGTCGAGCAGGTCGTGGATCCGCTGCGCCAGCTCCTCGTCGTGCGCCATGCCGCGAGCGTAGGGCAGGCGTCCGACAGGCACCCGGCTCGGCGCTGACGGTCATCCCGGACCGGGGCGATAACCTTCGAGCATGAGCGAGCGGAGCGAAGCGAGTACGCGCGTGAGTGTCGACGTCCCGTTCGGCCGCCTCCTCACCGCGATGGCCACCGCGTTCCACGAGGACGGCAGCGTCGACCTCGAGGGCACGGCGCGGATCGCGACGCACCTCGTCGACCACGGCAACGACGGGGTCGTCGTCAGCGGCACGACGGGGGAGAGCCCCACCACCTCGGTGGCCGAGGACGGGGAGATCCTCCGCGCCGTGCAGGACGCGGTCGGCGACCGGGCGAGCGTCATCGCGGGCGTCGGCACCAACGCCACCGCCCACTCGGTGGAGCTCGCGCGCCAGGCGGAGAAGATCGGCGTCGACGGGGTGCTGCTCGTCAGCCCCTACTACAACAAGCCCGGCCAGATCGGCCTGCAGCACCACTTCACCTCGGTGGCCGAGGCGACCGACCTCCCGGTCATGCTCTACGACGTGCCGGGCCGCACGGCGAGTCTCATCGAGCTCGACACCTACGAGGCGATGCGTCGCTACGACCACGTCACGTCGGTCAAGGAGGCCTCCGGCCTGCTGCCGCGCACGGCGCAGCTGGTGGAGATGGGCTACTCCGTCTACTCCGGCGACGACGTCGCCACCCTGGGCTACCTCGCGTACGGCGGCGTCGGCCTGGTCTCGGTCGTCGCGCACGCCGCGGGCGACCAGCTGGCGTCGATGATCGACGCGTGGGTCAGCGGCGACCACGCCGAGGCCCTGCGCATCCACACGTCGCTCCTCCCGGCCTTCGACGCCGTGATGGGCGTCCCCAACTACGGCGCCACCACCGCCAAGGCAGCCCTCGAGCTGCTCGGCGTGATCGACAACCGCCGCGTCCGCGGCCCGCTCGTCGCGCTCGACGACCACGAGGTCGCGGCGCTCCGCACGGGCCTGGCTGCCGCCGGCCTCATCTGAACCACTGACACCGAACCCGAGGAATACCTTGAGCCACCCCCACCCCGACCTGAGCGCGCCCGCCCCCCTCCCGGCCGGAGGCCTTCGGGTCATCCCGCTCGGTGGGCTGGGCGAGGTGGGCCGCAACATGACCGCGTTCGAGTACGACGGCCGGCTGCTGCTCGTCGACTGCGGCGTGCTGTTCCCCGAGGACCACCACCCCGGCGTGGACCTGATCCTCCCGGACTTCGAGCCGATCCGGGACCGCCTCGACGCCGTCGAGGCGCTGGTGCTGACCCACGGCCATGAGGACCACATCGGCGCCACGCCGTACCTCCTGCGCGAGCGCGGCGACATCCCGCTCGTCGGGTCCAAGCTGACCCTGGCCCTGCTCGGGTCCAAGCTCCGCGAGCACCGCCTGAAGGAGACGGTCCACTACGAGGTCGCCGAGGGGCAGACCATCACCTTCGGCCCCTTCGTGCTGGAGTTCGTCGCGGTCAACCACTCGATCCCCGACGCGCTCGCGGTCGTGATCCGCACGGGCGCGGGCGTCGTCCTCCACACCGGCGACTTCAAGATGGACCAGCTGCCGCTCGACGGCCGGATCACCGACCTCAACGAGTTCGCGCGCCTCGGCGACGAGGGCGTCGACCTGTTCCTCACCGACTCCACCAACGCCGAGGTGCCGGGCTTCACCACCTCGGAGAAGGACATCGCCCCGGTGCTGGACCGGGTCTTCGCCAAGAGCGACCAGCGGATCATCGTGGCCTGCTTCGCCTCCCACGTGCACCGCGTCCAGCAGGTGCTCGACGCCGCGGTGGCCCACGGCCGCAAGGTCGGCTACGTCGGGCGCTCGATGGTGCGCAACATGGCCATCGCCCAGGAGCTCGGCTACCTCACCGTCCCGCCGGGCGTGATGGTCGAGGCCAAGGAGCTCGCCGACCTGCCCCCGCACAAGCAGGTCCTCGTCTCGACCGGCTCCCAGGGCGAGCCGCTGGCGGCCCTGAGCCGGATGTCGCAGAGCAACCACCACTTCGTGCAGCTCGAGCCGGGCGACACGGTCGTCCTCGCCAGCTCGCTGATCCCGGGCAACGAGAACGCCGTCTACCGCGTGATCAACGGGCTGTCCCGCCTCGGCGCCAACGTCGTGCACAAGGGCAACTCACTCGTCCACGTCTCCGGCCACGCGAGCGCCGGCGAGCTGCTCTACTGCTACAACATCGTCAAGCCGCGCAACGTGATGCCGGTGCACGGCGAGGTCCGCCACATGCGGGCCAACGCCGACCTCGCCCGGGCGACCGGGGTGAAGAACGTCGTGCTGGCCGAGGACGGCGTCGTCGTCGATCTGGTCGACGGCGTCGCCCGGGTCGCCGGCAAGGTGGAGGTCGGCTATGTCTTCGTCGACGGCACCACGATCGGTGACGTGTCCGAGGCGTCGATGAAGGACCGGCGCATCCTCGGCGAGGAAGGCTTCCTCTCGGTGATCGTCGTCGTGGACTCCGTCACCGGCAAGGTCGTGTCGGGCCCGGAGATCCACGCCCGCGGCTTCGCCGAGGACGAGACCACCTTCGACGAGATCCGGCAGCCGATCATCGACGCGATCGCCGCGGCCGTGCAGGAGGGCGTCACCGACTCCCACCAGCTCCAGCAGACCATCCGTCGCGTGGTCGGTCGCTGGGTCAACCGCGCCCACCGTCGCCGTCCGATGATCATTCCGGTGGTGATCGAGGCCTGACGGCCCTAGCATCAACGCCGGGGAGGGCGGGACCAGCAGGACCAGCAGGAGTGGGGCCGTCGGGGCCTGGGTGGGTGGGGAGGTGGACATGCCGCGAAGCCAGGGCGCTCTGAGCCGGTTGGCCGAGCTGATGCGGCGCGTCAACTCCTCCACCGATACCGAGGTGATCCTCGAGGAGATCGCCCACGGTGTCGTCGACGTCCTGGGCTACGGGGTCGCGGCCATCGCACGGCTCGAGGGCGACGTGCTGGTGATGACCCACGTCGCCGGCCCGCCCGAGGTGGTCGCGCAGATCCTCCACCGCCGCACCCCGGCCGACCAGATCCTCGACGAGTTCCGCGAGGCCGACAAGTGGGGCATCCTCCGCTTCGTGCCGGCCGGGCGGATGTCCGCGGCGCGGCTGCAGGCGGCCTGGATCCCCGAGTTCCAGCCGACCGGTGACCCTGAGGCGTGGCACCCCGAGCACGCGCTCTACGCGCCGCTCTACTCGGCGGGCGGCGAGCTGCTCGGCAACATGGCGGTCGACCTCCCCGCCGACGGCCGGGTGCCCGACGAGGCCGACCGCGAGCTGCTGGAGATGTTCGCCGTGCAGGCGGGCGTCGCCCTGTCCAACGCCCGCGAGCGCGAGCGCCTCACCGACCGGGTGCGCCTCGACCGGATGCTCACCACGGTGGCCGGCGCCGCGACCGCCCAGAACCTCTCCCAGGCGCTCGGCGCGGCCGTGGTGGCCGTCGCCGAGTCGCTCGGCACGGTGCAGACGGTGGTGCGCACGTTCCCCAGCGACGCGCAGGGCAGCCAGCTCGGCGTCGGGACACCGTACGCCTTCACGCCCGAGCACGAGGTGCCCGAGATCCGCGAGGACCTCACCCGCCTCGAGGAGCTCCCCGTGCTCATCGAGCTCGGCGTGGACGACCCCTCGTCACCGCAGCTGCCCCGCAGCGCCGCCCGGATGCAGGAGCTGATGCGCGGCATGCGCGTCGATCGTGCGCTCGTGTCCCCGCTCGTGTCGCAGGACGACCTGGTCGGCTACCTCGTGCTCGGCTTCGCACGCCACGCCCGCGCCGTGACCGCCAACGAGGCCGACGCGGTGCTCGAGGTGGGCCGGCTGCTCGCCCAGACCGTCCGCGCCTCCCGCGTCCTCGAGACCGAGCAGCGGCTCGTCCAGGAGCTGCGCGAGCTCGCCCGCTACCGCAGCGAGCTGATCGCGACGATCTCCCACGAGCTCAAGACGCCGCTCACCGCGATCCTCGGCCACGCCGAGCTCATCGCCGACCGGCACCCCGACCTCTCCTCGATCGACGCGATCATCCGCAACGCCGGCCGGCTCAACAACCTCGTCGCCAACCTGCTGCACTACTCCCGGATCCAGGGCAGGCGGGAGACCGTGCGCCGGGCCGTCGACCTCGCCGAGCTGTGCGAGGCCAGCGTCGACCTGCTCAGCATCCGCGCCAAGCAGGCCGGCGTCCGGCTGCACTTCGACCAGCCGGGGACGACGCCGGTGGTGGTCTTCGGCGACCCCGAGGAGCTGGCCCGGGTGATCGACAACATGGTCGACAACGCCGTGAAGTACACGCCCGAGGACGGCTCGGTGTCGGTCGCGATGACGGTCCGTGATGACGAGGTGAGCGTCGACGTCACCGACACCGGCCTCGGCATCTCGATGGCCGACCAGCAGCACGTGTTCTCCGCCTTCCACCGCTCGACCAACCCCAACGCGCTGTCCGTGCCGGGCACCGGTCTCGGGCTGCCGATCGCGCAGCGGATCGCGGAGTCGCACGGCGGGACCCTGTCGGTGTCCTCCGAGCTGGGTCAGGGGAGCACGTTCACCTTCACGCTCCCGCTGCGCTCGCCGCGAGAGCAGGCCGACTGACCGAGGCGGCCGTCCCCGCCTCCAGGTGCACCACCCGGTCCATCGCGTCCAGCCCGACCGTGCCGTGGGTGATCCACAGGATCGACCGTCCGACCCGGGACGCCGAGTCGAGCATCTCGTCCGCGACGGCCCGCGCGGTCGGCCCGTCGAGGTGGGCCGTCGGCTCGTCGAGGAGGAGCACCGGCGGGTCCGCCAGCAGCGAGCGGGCCAGGGCCAGGCGTGCGCGCTCGCCGCCGGACACCTCGCGACGGTCCGCGCCGACGTGGGTGTGGATGCCGGCGGGAAGGCCGTCCACCCAGCTGCCGAGGCACGCCCGGTCCAGCGCGGCGCGGACCTCGTCGTCGTCGGCGTCCGGCCGGGCGAGGCGGACGTTCTCGGCGACCGTCGAGGCGAAGACGTGGGGGTCGTCGTCGACCAGGCCCACCCGGCGGCGTACGTCGTCGAGGGCGAGCCGACGCAGGTCGCTCCCACCGAGCTGCACCGCACCGCTGAGCGGGTCGATGAAGCGGACGAGGGTGGCGGCAAGGGTGGACTTGCCGGACCCGGAGGGGCCGGTGATCCCGAGGTGCTCTCCGGGCCGCAGGACGAGGTGGTCGAGCGCCAGCGCCGGCCGGTCGGACCACCCGAGCTCGGCACCGTTCACCACCACGCCGTGCCCGTCGGGCAGGGGCAGGGGAGCGGCGGGGTCGCTGACCGCCGGGGCGGTGGCGGCGAGCCGGTCCAGGCGCTCGCGGGCCGCACGTGCGCGCACCGACAGGGCGCCGGCGTCGGCCAGTCCACCGACCGCATCGGCCAGGGCGAGCGGCACGAGCAGCAGCAGGGCCAGGCGGGCGGGGGAGGTGCTCGCGGGGTCGACGAGGGCGGCCACGGCGACCACGCCCAGGCCGGCTGCCGTGCTGGTCAGGGCCGTACCCGCTGCGACGGCCCGGGAGGAACGTCGTACGGCACGGGCGAGCCCGGCCGCCTCCTCCCGGACCGCGTCGAGCGCCCGGTCCGTCGCGCCCCACTGCGCGAGCTCGCGCAGCCCGTGCGCCAGCTCCTCGACCCGCGTCCCGAGCCGTGCGCGGCGCAGGACGACCAGGGGCTCGGCGTCGGCGGTGCCGCGCCGGGCGAGCACGAACGCGAGCGCTCCCGAGCCGGCGACCAGCAGCACGACCGCGCCCGCCACTGGAGCGACGAGGGCGGTGAGCAGGGCGGCGCCCACACCGACGAGGGCGGCGGTGACGAGCGGTTGGCGCACCCGCAGGCGGTCGTCGAGCAGGGCGTCGACGTCGTCGACGACACCGGTGAGCAGGTCGCCGCGGCGCGGGCCGAGGCGACCGGGGACCAGCGGGACCAGGTCGGCGAAGACCCTGGCCCGGCGCTCCGCGAGCTCGCGGAGGACGACGTCGTGGCTGAGCACGCGCTCGGCGTGGCGGAGCACCGGGCGGGCGAGCCCGAAGAGGCGCACCCCGACGATCGCCACCATCAGGTAGAGCACCGGCGGCTGTTCGCTGGCGCGGGTGATGAGCCAGCCCGCGGTCGCCGTGAGCGCGACACCTGACGCCGTGGACAGCGCGCCGAGCAGGGTGGCCGTCCGCAAGCCCCACCGCGGCCGACGCTCGTCGTCGTCGGCCGGGACGACCGCTGCGGGCGTCGCTGGGTGGCGGCAGATCGCCTGATCCGACGGTCCCGGTGTGCCATCTGCCGCCACCTCGCTGGCGGGAGCGGTCGCCGGCACCAGCTCGACCACCCGGTCGGCGGCGGCGAGGACGGCCGGCCGGTGCGCCACCACGAGCACCAGGCTCCGCTGCGCGAGCAGGGCGAGGGTCTCGAGGAGGACCTGCTCGGTCTCCTCGTCGAGGTGGGCGCTCGGCTCGTCGAGGAGGACGAACGGCCGCCCGGCGAGCACGACGCGGGCCAGCGCGACGCGGGCCCGCTGGCCCGCGGACAAGCCGGCACCGTCCTCGCCGAGCGGCGTCTCCAGGCCGTGGGGGAGGGCGCGCACGACGTCGGCGAGGTCGACGCAGCGCAGGGCCTCCCACACCTCGTCGTCGCCGGCCGAGGGTCGGCCGATCCGCACGTTGGCGCCGATGGTGTCGGTGAGCAGCCACGGTCGCTGCGGTGCCCACCCGACCAGGCTGCGCCACCAGCCCGGGTCGAGGTCGCCGAGCGGGGTGCCGCCGAGCCGGACGTCGCCGGTCAGGGGCGCCAGCTCGCCGCGGAGCGTGGCGAGGAGCGTCGACTTGCCGCAGCCGGACGGCCCGGCGATCGCGACGAGGCCCCGGTCGGGCAGCTCGAGGTCGAGCGGACGGGTGAGGGAGGCTCCGGCGGAGTAGCCGATCTCGAGACCGCGCAGTGCGAGCCCGGTCGCGGTGGGCAGCGCCGTGCCGGGCTCGAGCGACCCGGCCCGCGCGAGCAGCTCGTCGGCGTCGGCGAGGGCGGCGGTCCCCTCGGCCGCGGCGTGGAACTCTGCGCCCACGCGGCGCAGCGGCCAGTAGGCCTCGGGGGCGAGCAGCAGGACGGTGAGGGCGACCTGGAAGCCGACGCTCCCCGACGCCAGCCGCAGGCCCACCGTCACCGCCACCAGCGCGACCGACAGCGTGGCGACCAGCTCCAGCACCGACGAGGAGGCGAAGGCGACCTTCAGGGTGTCGACGGTCGCGCGGCGGTAGCGGTGCGTGACGGACCGGATCGTGTCGACCTGCGCGTCGGCGCGGCGGTGGGCGACGAGGGTCGGCAACCCGCGCACCACGTCGAGGAAGTGCCCCGACAGTGCCTCGAGCGCGCGCCACTGGGTGCGGGCGCGATCGCGGGTGGTGAGCCCGACCAGCACCGCGAAGACAGGGACCAGTGGCAGCGTCAGGGCGACCACGAGGCCCGACAGCGGGTCGAGCCACGCGATCGCAGCGAGCGCGACGAGCGGGAGCACGGCGGCCGGTACCAGTGCGGGCAGGTAGCGGGTGACGTAGGGCTCGACGCCGGTGACGCCGCGGGTGGCCAGCACGACCAGCCGGGCGGGCGACAGGTCGTCGCTCCGTCGCGCCGCGTCCAGCAACCGTTGCCGCAACGCGCCGGAGACCTCGCCCGCGGCTCGGGCCGCCGCCCGCTGACCGACGTACGCCGCCGCGGTCCGCAGCAGCACCAGGCCGCCGAACGCCCACGCCGCACCCGCCCAGCCGCCGGCCGGCGGGGAGACGGCTGCGACCACGAGCGCGCCCAGCGCGAATGCCTGCGCCACCGTGGCCACCCCGCCGACGACGCCGCTCGCGACGACCAGCGACAGGGCGCCGCGCGCAGGACGGAGGTGGCGGAGGACCGCCGGGTCCAGCGGCTTCACGTGGCCGCGTCCGCGAGGACCGGCGAGGGGATGTGGTGCACCGAGATCCGCTTGCGGAACACCCAGTAGGTCCACGCCTGGTAGCCGAGCACGATCGGGGTGAAGACGACGGCGACCCACGTCATCACCTCGAGCGTGTACGCCGTCGCCGCCGCGTTGGTGGTGGTGAGCGAGAAGGCCGGATCGGTCGTCGACGGCATCACGTCGGGGAACAGCGCGACGAACAGGCCGACGACGGCGAGGCCGATGGTGAGGAACGTGCCGACGAAGGCCCAGCCCTCCCGGCCGCGCATCGCCGCGAAGAGGGCGACGACGAGCGACAGCGCGGCGACCACGAAGACCACTGCCGAGGCGGCGGTGCCCGTCTTCAGCTGGGTCCACGCCAGGAACACCACGGCCAGCAGGGCGGCGACCGCGCCGGTCCGCACCGCCAGGTCGCGGGCGCGGTGGCGGATGTCGCCGTCGGTCTTGAGCGCGACGAACATCGCCCCGTGCGTGGCGAAGAGCGTCAGGGTGACGAGCCCGCCGAGCAGGCCGTAGGGGTTGAGCAGCGTGAGGGCCGTGCCGGTGAACTCCTTGTCGGCGTCGATCGGCACGCCCGCGACGATGTTGGCGAAGGCGACTCCCCACAGCAACGCCGGCACGAACGACCCCCAGATGATGGCGAGGTCCCACCGGCCCTTCCAGCTGTCGGCCTCCCTCTTGTGGCGGTACTCGAAGGAGAGCCCACGCACGATGAGCGCGACGAGGATCAGCAGCAGCGGCAGGTAGAACCCGCTGAACAGGGTGGCGTACCACTCGGGGAACGCGGCGAAGGTCGCGCCGCCCGCCACGAGCACCCAGACCTCGTTGCCGTCCCACACCGGCCCGATGGTGTTGATCATGACGCGTCGCTCGGTCTCGTTGCGGGCCAGCACGGGCAGCAGCATCCCCACCCCGAAGTCGAAGCCCTCGAGGCAGAAGTAGCCGACCCACAGCACGGCGATCAGGGCGAACCAGACGGTGGTCAGTTCCATGGTGGTCTCTCTGATGTCTCTCTCGTGGTCCGGCGGGAGGGCGGCTGGTCAGTAGGCGAAGGTGAGCGGGGCGTCCTCGTCGGAGCCGCCGATCTTGACGCGGGGCGGCTCGAGGTAGGGATCCGCACCCTTGTTGACGTAGGTGACGAGGAGCTTGACCTCGATCACCGCGAGCACGGCGTAGAGCGAGGTGAGCACGACGAGCGACGTGGCGGCCTCGAAGACCGAGACGCCGGGCGAGACGCCGGACTCGGTGGTCATCAGCCCGAAGACCACCCACGGCTGGCGGCCCATCTCGGTGAAGATCCATCCCCAGGACGAGGCGAGCGTCGTCGCGATCGGCAGGCCGAGCCCGAGCACGCCGAGCCAGCGCACGCCCGGCGTACGCCCCTGGCGCGTCAGCCACAGGATGAGGGCCGCGCCGCCCGCGGCGAAGAAGCCGAGGCCCATCATGAAGCGGAACGACCAGTAGGTCACGGGGATCACCGGGGTGTAGTCACCCTCGGTGAAGGCCTTCGAGGACGGGTCCGAGCCGTACGTCTCGGCGTACTGCTCGCGCAGCGGGTTGATGCCCTCGACCTTCCCGTCGAAGGAACCGGTGCCGAGGAAGGACAATAGGCAGGGGACCGTGACGGCGAACTTCTCCTCCTTCCCGTCGGGGGTGCCGAGGGTGAGGACGGAGAACGGCGCGCAGCTGTCGCTGGTCTCGTAGAGGCCCTCCGCGGCCGCCATCTTCATCGGCTGCACCTCGGTCATCACCTTGCCCTGCAGGTCGCCGGTGACGGCCACGCCGATCCCGGCGAGCAGGGTGATGACCGCGCCGATGCGGATGGCGCCGTGGTACATCGGCCGGTCGGCCTCGTGCTTCTTCTTCATGTAGAGGTAGGCCGAGACCCCGAGCAGGAAGGTGCCCGCTGTCATGTACGCCGCGAAGATCACGTGCGGGAACGTCACGACCTGGACCTTGTTGAACATCACCGCCCAGAAGTCGGTCAGCTCGGCGCGGCCGGTCTCGGGGTTGAAGCGGTGGCCGACCGGGTGCTGCATCCACGAGTTCGCGGCGAGGATGAACCACGACGAGGCCAGGGTGCCGAGGTGCACCAGCCACATGCAGGCGGCGTGCAGGCCTCGAGGAAGCTTGTCCCAGCCGAAGATCCAGAGGCCGAGGAAGGTCGACTCGAGGAAGAAGGCCAGCAGGCCCTCGATCGCGAGGGGCGCCCCGAAGACGTCGCCGACGAAGCGTGAGTAGTCCGACCAGTTCATCCCGAACTGGAACTCCTGGACGATGCCGGTGACGACGCCGATGGCGAAGTTGATGAGGAAGAGCTTGGCGAAGAACTTCGTCAGCCGGAGGTAGTCCTCCTTGCCGGTGCGCACCCACGCGGTCTCCAGCCCGGCGATGACCGCGGTGAGTCCGATCGTCAACGGCACGAACAGAAAGTGGTAGACGGTGATGATCCCGAACTGCCACCGGGCGATGTCGAGGACGTCCATGGGACCCTTTCGGCGAAGGAGTTACTACAAACTGTAGTAGATACTACGCCGTGTCGTAATTCGCAGGTCAGGGCCCCTAGACTCCTGTCCATGAGTCCAAGGTCCCGGATGGGGGAGCTCGAGCAGGCCGTCCTCGAGACGCTGTGGGACCTCGACGGCAGCGATGCCGAGCGCCCGGGCGTCAGCGGCCGCGCCGTGCACGACCGGCTCCAGGGGCGCGACGGGCGCGACCTGGCCTACACGACCGTGATGACCGTGCTCGATCGCCTCGCCCGCAAGGACGTCGTGGTCCGCGAGCGCGACGGACGCGCGTTCCGCTACGCACCACGACTCACAAGGGCCGCGATGACCGCCGAAGTCATGCACGAGGCGCTCGAAGCCACGCGCGACGACCGCGAGCAGGCCCTGGTCTCGTTCGTGGGAGAGGCCAGCGCCGAGGACCTCGCGGCCCTGCGACGCGCCCTCGACGACCTGGCCTGACCGGCCACCGGCGATGCCGCCCCCTGTCGTCCTCGGCGCGCTCTCGGTGCTGCTGGCCGGCCCGCTGCCGTGGGTGCTCTCGCGCTGGACCCGGCTCCGTCGTACGCCGGCCGCCGCGATGCTGCTCTGGCAGAGCGCTGCGCTGGCTGCCGTCCTCGCGGCGCTCGGTGCCGGGCTGTCGCTGGTGACCGCGCACCTGTGGGAGGACCCGGCCGGTCCCGCTGACGTCGTGCTCGCAGGTCTTGCGGGAGCGGTCACCGCGGTCGTGCTGGCCCGGCTCCTGCTGAGTGGCCACCGCACCGGCACCGCGCTGCGCCGCATGCGACGGCTGCACCGCGAGCGCGTCGACCTGGTCGCCCGGGTGGACGGGGGAGTCTCGGTCCTCGAGCACGACGTGCCCGTCGCCTACTGCGTCCCCGGCATGAGCCGCTCGCGCATCGTCGTGTCCCGATCGACCCTGACCCGCCTCGCGCCGGCCGAGCTCGGCGCGGTCCTCGATCACGAGCGCTCGCACCTGCGGGCGCGCCACGACCTGGTGCTGGAGGCCTTCACGGTCCTGCACCTGGCGTTCCCGCGCTGGGTCGCCAGCGCGTCGGCCCGGCGCGAGGTCGAGGTGCTCGTCGAGGTGCTCGCGGACCGCGCGGCGTGCCGTACGGGCGACCGGCGGGCGCTCCTCTCCGCGCTCGTGACGCTGGCGGGGTCGCCGGCGCCCGCCGGGTCGCTCGGCTCGGCCGGCTCGTCGCTCGCCGCACGGGTGGAGGCGCTGCGCGACACCCGGCCACACCCGTGGCAGTCGGCGGCCGTGTCGCTGCTCGCCGTGGCGATCCTGGCGCTGCCCACGCTCCTCGTGGTGCGGCCCTGGCTCACCGGCCTTCTCTGACGGCGCGGTCCGACCCGGTCCCGCCCATGACGTGCACGAACGCACGAGGGCCCCGGCGGAGATCCGCCGGGGCCCTCGTGTGCTTCGTGCTGGTATTCAGATCAGCGACGCGTGATCCGGAACGTCAGCTTGTCCTTGCTCCGCTTGACGATCTCGGAGCCCTTGTAGATGACGATGAGCTTGTGCTTGCCGACGCCGTAGTTCCTGCGGACCGTCATCACCGCCCGTCCGTCGTCCAGCTTGCGAGTGCCGACCTTCTTGCCGTCGATCCGGAACACGACCCGGCTCCTCGGCACGAGGACTTCACCCTTGGCGCGCACCTTGCCGATCACCGTGAAGTCCCGGTTGAACTCGGGAGTCTTCGGCGACACCTTGGCGACCGCCCGCGAGGCGACCCGCTTGACCTTTCCTGCCACGGTGGCGGTGAAAGCCGTGCTGGCCGGGGCCAGGGTCTCGGTGCCGAGGTAGGCCGCGGTCAGCGTGTGCTTCCCGGCTGGAAGGGTGGCCGGCAGGCCGATCGTCGCAGTGCCGCTGGCCAAGGTCCCGCGACCGAGCTCGGTGCCGTCGGCCTTCTTCACCACGACGACGCCGTCCGGTGCCGGACCGGTGGAACCGTCACGGGTGACGGTCACCTTGGCCGACGAGGCCTTGCCGGCCTTGGACGGTTCCGGCACGTGCGCTGCCGTGATGATCGTGGCGACCTTGCAGATGGTGACCTTCATGTTGTCGACCCACCAGCCGGTGACGCCACCGCAGCCGTCGCGACCGATGTCGAGGCGGAACTGCAGCCTGTCACCGTTCTTGACATTGAGTCGGCCCAGGTCGACGACCGAGGTGCCCCACTTGGTGGTGAGCTTGCCGCCGTCGGTCCCGGTGAAGGCAGGCTCGCCCGCCATCGGGTTGGTGTTGCCCGCCGATGCCGGCAGGAGGGTGCGCGGCGCGTTGAAGGCGTACGCCGACGCCGGCACGGCCTCGAACGCGCTGCCGTTGATGCTCACCTTCACGTTGCCACCATCCACGTCGAGCTCCGTCGCAACCGAGTGCTCGAACGAAAGTCGCTGGCCGGTGAGGGGCCCGGTGGGCATCGTGATGGTCGGGCTGATGATCGAGTCACGGCTGGAGAAGTCGCCGGGCCCGTTCACGCACTGACCGATGCGACCATCGGCGTTGCCGAAGGCGACCTGGCTGGTGTGCCCGGTCGGGTTGGTCACCGTGGTCCATGGCCGGGCGAGGCCGCCGGGGTAGACGATCTGCTGGTCGGTGCCCCACCCGTCGAGCCCGTCCTCGAAGTCCTCGCTCCAGATGACGGACTCGGAGAACCCCGTGCCGCAAGACACCTTGCCCTCGTTGAACAGCGGCTGGAAGTTGCACTGGGTGGGCTCCCTGCGGAGCTCGACCGCGGCCGCGGCGTTGTCGACCTGGGTGCAGTCGGCAGCCGTGATCGGTGCGGCGGCCACCGGGGTGGCGTCGGGCACGACGGTGAGCTTGTTGATCGCCTGCCCCGTCAGGTCGCGGCACGAGGCAGCCAGTGCATCCGCGTGGTCGACGAAGTCCGAGATCGGCGTCTGGTAGGCGGTCATCGCGCGGTAGTAGATCGCTGCGGCCTTGTCGAGGCCGATGCCCGAGATGGTCACGCCGTTGGACGTGCCGCCGTCGACCAGCAGCGCGTAGCCGTGGTTGGGCACACCGGAGTTGGTGTGCACGCCGCCGGCGTCGCTGGTGTCGCACTGGTACTCCGCGTCCGACACCTTGCCGGGGTCGCCGGCGCACGTCGGCATCCACATGTCGCGAATGGCGCCGCCGAAAGCGGTCGACTTCTCGCCCATCAGCCAGCGGTAGGAGTTGTCGGTCTGGTCGGTGCCGGAGAGGCGGATCGTGCCGTTGACCGGGCCTTTGGTGAGGCCGGCGACGATGCGCTGGCCGTCGGCCTGCGAGATGCCCACGACCGGGACGTCCAGAGGTGGGTTGATGCCCCCGCCGGGCGCGAACGGTCCGCCACCGTTGTTGTTGTAGAGGATCACGCCGATCGCGCCCGCTGCCCTCAGGTTCTGGGCCTTCACGGTGAAGGCACAGGTGCCGCGCTGGACCATCCCGATCTTGCCGTTGACGGCTGCGGCGTTGGTGATGGCGGAGCAGCCGTCGTTGGTGGCCGGTCCGGCTGC
This sequence comes from Nocardioides sp. GCM10028917, assembly GCF_042666175.1. Lineage (NCBI taxonomy): Bacteria > Bacillati > Actinomycetota > Actinomycetes > Propionibacteriales > Nocardioidaceae > Nocardioides > Nocardioides sp. GCM10028917. The sequence goes on along the minus strand of NZ_JBHTFL010000003.1, from coordinate 535,383 downwards.
GTCGGCCGCGTCGAGGCCAAGAACGATGTCACTGGTGACGCCCGTCGTGTTCGGCTGGGCGGCCCAGCTGGCGCTTCCGGCGACACAGACCTTGGCGACGGTGGCAGGGGAGTTGAGGACGACCTGGACCGCACGCGGACCCGCGGCGGCGCAGAGTCCGTCGGTGCGCTTGGCGGTGAGGTCGCCCTCGCCCTCGTCGAGCTTGCCGTTGATCAGGTCGATCGTCTCGCCCCAGATGTCGGAGTAGGACTCGTTGAGGGCGCCGGCCTGCCACTGGTAGATCAAGCCGTGGGTGTACTCGGTGTAGGCGTGACCCCACTCGTGGGCCACCACGTCATCGGACGTGACCCCGTTGCAGTAGTTGGTCGTCGTGCCGTTCCAGTTGGCGTTGGGGCAGCTGATCCGACCGTCGTTGTTCACGGTCGTCATCGTGTGGCCGGCGGCGTCGTAGGAGTCGCGGTTGAAGACGTTCTTGAAGAACCAGTAGGAGTCGCCGGTGAAGTTGACCTCGTTCTGCTGGTCCTGGTTGAGGGTGCCCGGGAACGGGTCGCCCTCCTGCCACACCTGGGTGAAGGTGGCGGGGTTGCTCGAGCCGTTCGCCTCGATGAGTCGGCGGTTGAGCGCGCTGTCCACGAGGGAGTAGCGGTTGACCGGCTTGCCGGTATTGGCGTCGAGGATGACGACGTCGCGGATCGAGTCGCCGTTGCCGACCTCGGTGTACCAGGCGAGGACGGAGTCCCCGGCCTCGCCCTTGGTGGAGCCCTTGCGGTAGACGACCAGGCGCGGGTCGCTCGCCTCGAGGTCAGCGGTGCTCGTGGCACCGTCGTCGGTCGTCGGCGGCTGGGCCTCGACCACGCCGACCGCGTTCTGTGCAGCCTTGTCGGCAGGCACGCGCGGGTCGACGGACAGCGAGAGGTCGGGAGCGGCGTAGCCGTTGACCGACGTCAGGTCGCCCTGCTCGTCGACCTGGGCGCGCAGCATCGACCCGAAGACGTCGACGCCCCGGTAGGTCTGGGTGTAGGTGACGGTCCAGCCGGCGTTGGGCGCGACGTCCACACCCACCCGCTGGAGCTCGGCGGGGCGCGCACCGAAGTTGGTGGCGTACTGGTCGAGGTAGGCGTCGGCCTTGTCGCGCGCGCCGTCGAGGGAGTTGCCCGCGACGGACGGGAGCAGGTCGCCGTTGCCCTTCACTCGGATGAAGCCGACCTTGTTGGTCGCTCCTTCGCGCGTCACGGCCACCTCGCCGTCGGCCCGGTCGGCCATGGCTGAGACGCCGTTGGGGTCGGCCTGTGCGGCCGGTGCTGCTTGCACGCCGATTGTGGGAATAGCGGCGAGACCCGCCCCCACGACCGCGAGCGCAAGTCCTCTGTTGAGGAGCTTCACTCTGGTTCCTCCGATTCCGAGATGCACCCGGAACCCAAGTCGCCCGAGTGACCCGGCTCACTTTAAGTAGGACGTCCGACAATGGGAAGGGAGGGTGAAGGATCCACCCCCAAAGGGTGTGGCCGCACGACACGCACTCCTGTGGTCCCTGTGACGGGTGTGACGTGGCCGTAGGGTTCGGACCATGGCGACCCGTACGTCTTCCCCGCCGGGGTCGCGGAGCTCGAGCACGTCTGGATCCAAGCGCACCACCAAGGGTTCGAGCACCCGATCACGGAGTACCAGCAAGCGCCCCGCCCCTCGCTCCTCAGCGAAGGGCCGGAGCGGCTCGAGCGCGTCCGCGCGTCGTTCGGGCTCGCGCCCGGCGCCCCGTGCCGTCAGGAGCGGCCCCGGTCCGGTCGCGCGCAGCTTCGGCGTGCTCGGGAGAGGGGTCGCAGCCGTGTGGCTCGGCATCGCCCACGCTGTCGGCGCGGTCGCGCGGTCGATCGGACGATCCGCCCGCGACCTCGACCCGGAGCACCGCCGCGACGGCGTCGGGCTGTTCCTCTTCGGCGTCGCCATGGTCGTCGCGGCCGCCGTGTGGTGGCAGCTGCCCGGTGGGGTGATGGACTTCGCCCGCTCGGTGACCTCGGGGGCAGTCGGCAAGGTCGGCTGGTTCGTCCCGCTGTTCCTCGTCTATGCCGGGTGGCGCACCCTGCGTGACCCCGAGCGCAACGGTCCCGCCGGCCGACAGGTCATCGGGTGGGCCGCCTTCACGCTCGGGCTGCTCGGCATCGTGCACATCGCCAACGGCAACCCGCAGCCGGTGCTCGGCGACGCCACCAACCTTCAGGGTGCCGGCGGCGCGGTCGGCTACGTCACCTCGAGCCTGCTGCTCGACCTCATGCAGACGACGTACGTCGTCGTGCCGCTGCTGGCGCTGCTGGCGATCTTCGGCGTCCTCATCATCACCGCGACGCCCGTCTACCAGGTCCCGGTCCGGCTCGCCGAGCTGCGCGACAAGGCCCTGGGCCGCACCCCGGCCGCCGAGGCGCAGGACGACGAGCCCACGAAGCCGGCGCGAACGCGCCGCCGCTCGATGCTGGACGACGACATCGACCCCGAGATGGGTGACCCCGCCTACGACAGCCCGGTCCTCACCGACCGCGAGCTGCGCAAGCGCCGCAAGAAGAAGGAGGTCGAGCCGCAGGAGGACTACGGGATCGACCTGTTCGCCGACCCGATCGACTCCGGTGACTCCTCGGCCGACGCCCCCACCGAGGTCACCCCCGCTGTGGTCCCCGCCGTGGCGGGTGGCAAGGACGACACCGGACCGGTCGAGCCGCCGCCGCACACGCCGCTGCCCGCCCGCGTCGAGCAGCTCGCGCTGTCCGGCGACATCACCTACTCGCTGCCCGACAACTCCTCGCTCAAGCCCGGCTCGCCGCACAAGGCGCGCTCCAAGGCCAGCGACGCGGTCGTCGAGCGGCTGATGCAGGTGATGGACGAGTTCGGCATCGACGCCACCGTCACCGGCTACACCCGCGGCCCGACGGTCACCCGCTACGAGGTCGAGCTCGGCCCCGCGGTGAAGGTGGAGAAGGTCACGGCGCTGTCGAAGAACATCGCGTACGCCGTCGCGTCCGCCGACGTCCGCATCCTCAGCCCCATCCCGGGCAAGTCGGCGATCGGCATCGAGATCCCCAACACCGACAAAGAGATCGTCTCCCTCGGCGACGTGCTCCGGTCCACCACCGCGCGCTCCGACCACCACCCGATGGTCGCGGGGCTCGGCAAGGACGTCGAGGGTGGCTTCGTCGTGGCCAACATGGCGAAGATGCCGCACCTGCTGGTCGCCGGTGCGACCGGCTCCGGAAAGTCGAGCTTCATCAACTCGCTGATCACCTCGATCCTGATGCGGTCCACGCCCGACGAGGTGCGGATGATCATGGTCGACCCGAAGCGGGTCGAGCTGAACGCCTACGAGGGCGTCCCGCACCTGATCACCCCGATCATCACCAACCCCAAGAAGGCCGCCGAGGCACTGGCGTGGGTCGTGCGCGAGATGGACATGCGCTACGACGACCTGGCCAACTTCGGCTTCCGTCACATCGACGACTTCAACAAGGCGGTGCGGGCCGGCAAGGTCGAGGTGCCCGCGGGCAGCGAGCGCACGCTGACGCCGTACCCCTACCTCCTCGTCATCGTCGACGAGCTGGCCGACCTGATGATGGTCTCGCCGCGCGACGTCGAGGACTCGGTGGTCCGCATCACCCAGCTCGCCCGCGCGGCCGGCATCCACCTGGTGCTCGCCACGCAGCGGCCCTCGGTCGACGTCGTGACCGGCCTGATCAAGGCCAACGTGCCGTCCCGGCTCGCGTTCGCGACGAGCTCGCTCGGCGACAGCCGCGTCATCCTCGACCAGCCCGGTGCGGAGAAGCTGGTCGGCCAGGGTGACGGCCTCTTCCTGCCGATGGGCGCGTCCAAGCCGGTACGCGTGCAGGGCGCCTGGGTCACCGAGGCGGAGATCCACCAGGTCGTCAAGCATTGCAAGGACCAGCTCGAGCCGACCTACGTCGAGGAGGTGACGGCGCCGAAGGAGTCCAAGCGCGAGCTCGACGACGACATCGGCGACGACATGGAGCTCGTGGTGCAGGCCATCGAGCTGATCGTGTCCACGCAGTTCGGCTCGACCTCGATGCTCCAGCGCAAGCTGCGCGTCGGCTTCGCCAAGGCGGGCCGGCTGATGGACATCCTCGAGAGCCGCGGGGTCGTCGGACCCAGTGAGGGCTCCAAGGCCCGCGACGTCCTGGTCAAGCCGGACGAGCTCGATTCCGTGATTGCCACGTTGGAGGGAGGAGCCTGATGGGCGCCAGGTCGATGCAGGCAGCAGTGCACGAGGACGACACCACCTGGACCGAGACGGGGGAGCACGAGTCGCTCGCCGTCGCTCCCGACGCGGTGGAGGTACGCCGCAGCGCGGCCGTCGCCGCGGGCGTCGGGCTGACCGCCTCCGCGGTCGCCATCGCCTACCTCGCCCGCGCCACCCAGACCGGCTCGGTGCTCGACTGGGCGTTCGTGGTCGCGATGGGCCTCCTGGGCGCCTACTGGCTCGTCGGCCTCGTCGACGCCCGCACCCCGCTGCTCGTCGCCGACGCGCAGGGCATCCGGATCCGGCTCGGCCGCACCTGGCGCGGGCTGCCGTGGACGGCGGTGCACCACGTGGAGCACACCCCGCGGCAGGGCCTGCTGCGCGACGGCCGCCTGGTCGTCGTGCCCCACAACCTCGAGCTGATCGAGGCGGAGCTCACCGGCGCGGGCAAGCGGCACACGAGCATCTCCCGGCTGCTGCACGGCGCGCCGTTCGCCGTCCCGCTCGGGCTCTCGACGCGCGTCATCGGTGCGGACGGCGACCTGACCGAGGCCCTCGGCCGCGTCGCACGCGACGCCAGCCAGATCGTCGTCCTGGAGCCGGCTGCCGGCGAGGTCGAGGACTCCGGGCCCGCCGAGGCTGCAGAGTCCGTCGACCACCCGGAGGCCCGTGAGGCATCCGAGAACCCCGACGGCGCCGAGGCATCCGTGCCCTCGGAGCCCGAGGTCGTCGTCCCGGTCGTGGTCGCCAGCCCCACGCCGGCGGCGCTGCGCGAGACCGGTGCCGCCCGGCGCTCCGAGGTGCGGCGCGACGTCGTCGTCGAGGAGGAGGAGCCCGAGGGTCGTGAGCTGCGCCGCCCCGGTCGGGTCAGCCTCGTGGAGGAGACCCAGTCCTGGGGCGACCGCGTCCGCGCGATCGCGCGGCCGGGGGAGCCGGTCGAGCCGCTGGTGCTCGACGACTTCGAGGTCGAGCCCGCGGAGGACCCGGTCATCGGTCCCGAGCTCGCCGCGGCCCGCACCCGCCTGGGTCTGAGCGTCGACCAGCTGGCCGACCGCACGCGCATCCGCCCGCACGTGATCGAGGCCGTCGAGGTCGACGACTTCGAGCCCTGCGGTGGCGACTTCTACGCCCGCGGCCACCTGCGCACGCTCGCCCGCGTGCTCGGCATCGACGTCGCACCTCTGCTGGCGTCGTACGACGAGCGCTACGCCCACGCGCCCATCAACCCGCGGCGCGTCTTCGAGGCCGAGCTGGCCACCGGCGCCCACGGCTCGATCCGCGGCACGCGCGGCGGTCCCAACTGGTCGGTGCTCGTCGCCGTCGTCATGGCGCTCGTGCTCGCCTGGTCGATCGCCCGGCTGGTCATGGACACGCCGCCCGAGCTGCGCGGCGCCACCCCGGTCCTGAACGGCTCCGGCGGCCCGCAGGGTGCCGGCAACGCGCCGGTGGCCGAGCCCGTGTCCGTCGTGGTGACCGCCGCCTCCGGTGGGGCGAGGGTCGTCGTACGCGACGGCGCGGGGGAGCAGGTCTTCAAGGGCAGCCTCGCCGTGGGCCAGGCCCGGGAGCTCAAGGCCTCCCCTCCGGTACGGGTGGACTCGACCGACGGCGCTGTCACCGTCTCGCTCGCCGGCGGCGAGGCTCGTCCGGTCGGCGAGCCCGGCGTCGCCGGTCAGGGCACCTTCGTCGCCGACTGAGTCGTCGTGGCTCGCGAACCGGCAGCGGTGCTCGACGGCCTCGTGGCCTCGGGACGCGACCCGGGGTGCGCCGTGGCTGTCGTGCGTGACGGGGTCGTCGAGCTGGACCACGCCGCAGGCACCGTCGACGGTCGTGACCCGTGGGTGTCGGACACGCTGGTGATGACCTACTCGGTCGCCAAGCCGTTCGCTGCGCTGACCGTCCTCGACGGAGTGGCCGAGGGGGCTCTCTCCCTCGACACCACGGTCGCGTCGGTCTGGCCCGAGTACGCCGTCGCGGGCAAGGGCGGCACGACGGTCCGCCAGGTGCTGTCGCACCAGGCGGGCCTTCCGGTGTTTCCCGAGGAGGCGGCGGGGATGGCGTACGACGACCGGGAGGCGCTGGTCCAGCTCCTGGCGGGGGCCACGCCCGTCCACGAGCCGGGACGGGCCGTCGCGGAGCACGCCCTGACCTACGGGCACCTCCTCGACGAGGTGCTGCGCCGTGCCACGGGCGAGCACCTGGCTGAGCGCTTCGCGCGCATCGCCGGTGCAGGCGCCTGGGACCTCCACCTGCGGGTGCCCGAGCAGGACCTTCCCCGGGTGGCGACGGTGCAGGAGGTGACGTCGACCTGGCGCTCGGACTACGAGCGTGATCCGAGGTGGGGACCGGCGCTGGGGCGGCCTCCCGGGCTGCTCGACCCCGCCGCGCTCAACTCTGAGCGCTTCCGGCGTACGTCGTTCCCAGCCGTCGCGCTCCATGCCTCCGCCCTGGCGCTCGCTCGCTTCTACGACGACGTCCGTCGCGCGGACGGACTGGTGGCGCAGCGGCTCGGACATGAGACGTGGCGTGCCTACCTCGAGCCCGCGGCCGCAGGTCGAGACCTGGTCCTGGACCGCGAGGTCGTCTGGACTCTGGGCTTCCAGCGAGAGGAGGAGGACGGGCGCCTCGAGATCGGCATGGGCGGGGCGGGCGGCTGCTCGGCATGGACCGAGCCCGCCGCAGGCTACGGCGCTGCGTTCGTCAGCCGCGGCCTGGGCCGGCACGATCGGGGCGGAGACGTCTGGGAGGCCGTCAGGAGCATGTACGCGCCGACGTCCTGACGCAGGGCCGGCGACTCGCCCGGCCCCCGGCGGCGGGGTGAGAGGCTCCTCACCGCCTCCGCAGTGCGCGTCCGTGCGCCCCGACCCGGCATACTCACGGTGCGATGACCACCACTGAGTCCGAGACCCCCACCGCCGCGCCTGACGCACCCCTGCAGGTCGCCGTCGTGACCCTGGGCTGTGCCCGCAACGAGGTGGACTCCGAGGAGCTCGCCGGACGGCTCGAGGCCGGCGGCTTCGTGCTGGTCGACGACGCGGAGGACGCCGACACCGTCGTGGTCAACACCTGCGGCTTCGTCGAGGCCGCGAAGAAGGACTCGGTCGACACGCTGCTCGAGGCGGCCGACCTCAAGGCCTCAGCCGGCCACGGTGGCCGCGCCCAGGCCGTCGTCGCGGTGGGCTGCCTGGCCGAGAGGTACGGCAAGGACCTCGCCGAGTCGCTTCCCGAGGCCGACGCGGTCCTCGGCTTCGACGACTACCCCGACATCGCCTCCCGGCTGCGGGCGATCGTGGCCGGAGAGACCCACCACCCGCACACGCCGTCCGACCGACGGCGGCTGCTGCCGATCTCGCCGGTCGACCGCGACGCCTCCGGGATCTCCGTGCCAGGGCACCAGGACCGGCCCGACGTCGGTGACGTCGCAGAGATCGGTGCGGGTGCGCCCGTCACCGGCCCGCGCGCCGTACGCCGTCGCCTCGACGCCGGCCCGATGGCTCCCCTCAAGCTGGCCAGCGGCTGCGACCGGCGCTGCTCCTTCTGTGCGATCCCGAGCTTCCGTGGCTCGTTCGTCAGCCGTCGTCCGAGCGACGTCCTGCAGGAGGGCCGGTGGCTGGCCACGCAGGGGGTCAAGGAGCTCTTCCTCGTCAGTGAGAACTCCACGTCCTACGGCAAGGACCTCGGCGACCTCCGGCTGCTCGAGACGCTGCTGCCCGAGCTGAGCGGCATCGACGGCATCGAGCGGGTGCGCGTGTCCTACCTGCAGCCCGCCGAGACCCGTCCCGGCCTCATCGAGGCGATCGCCTCGACACCCGGCGTCGTCCCGTACTTCGACCTGTCCTTCCAGCACGCCAGCGCCGCGGTGCTGCGACGGATGCGCCGGTTCGGCGACCCCGACAGCTTCCTCGGCCTGCTCGATCAGATCCGCTCGCTGGCCCCGCTGGCCGGCGTACGGTCCAACGTCATCGTCGGCTTCCCGGGCGAGACCAAGGACGACCTGCAGACCCTGTGCGACTTCCTGGTCGCGGCCCGGATGGACGTCACGGGCGTCTTCGGCTACTCCGACGAGGACGGCACCGAGGCCGCGGGCTTCGCCGACGACCTCAAGCTCGACGACGACGAGATCCGCGCCCGCACCGAGCACGTCACGACCCTGGTCGAGGAGCTCAACGCGCAGCGCGCCGAGGAGCGCATCGGCGAGCAGGTGGCCGTGCTGATCGAGTCCGTGGACGACGGCGTCGTCGAGGGCCGGGCCGCACACCAGGGACCGGAGGTCGACGGTACGGCGACGCTGACCGGTGCCGGTCGCGCGGCCGTCGGCGACCTGGTGACGGCCACCGTCACGGGGACTGACGGTGTCGACCTGATCGCACGCACGGACGGAGCCCCGGCATGAGCGACGACCCCGCCGGCACCGAGCAGCAGACGGTGTCGAACTTCAACATCGCCAACGTGCTGACCACGCTGCGCATCGTCATGGTGCCGTTCTTCGGCTGGGCGCTGCTGGTCGACGGCGGCAACGACCCGTTCTGGCGGTGGGTCGCCTTCGGGCTGTTCGCCGTCGCGATGATCACCGACAAGATCGACGGCGACCTCGCGCGCAAGCACAACCTGATCACCGACTTCGGCAAGATCGCCGACCCCATCGCCGACAAGGCGATCACGGGCATGGCCTTCATCGGCCTCTCGATCGTTGGCGACATCTGGTGGTGGGTGACGATCATCGTGCTCCTGCGCGAGTGGAGCGTGACGCTGCTGCGGCTGTCGATCCTCAAGGACGTCGTCATCCCCGCCGCGCAGAGCGGCAAGGTCAAGACCGTCCTTCAGGCCGTCGCGCTCTCCGGCCTGATCTGGCCGCTGCCGCACGGCGACGCGCACGGAGGAGCCTTCGACTTCTGGCCCGGCCTGCTCGGTGAGGGGATCTTCTACCTCGCCCAGGTCATGCTGGCCGCCGCCGTCGCGATGACGATGTGGTCCGGGTACGAGTTCTTCCGCGACGTGCGGCGGCAGCGTCGGGTCCCCACCCAAGGGTGAGGCCTGTCAGGTGTCGACGACCGGGCCAGCGCGATTTCGTCACTGTTTGGTAGACATCCGTTCGCCGCCGCCGGGCGCAATTGTCGGTGGCATGGGTGAAGATCTGTCGGTCACATCAACCCGAACAGTCGGAGCACCCATGCGCGCACCGCTCCCCTCGCCGCGTCGTATCGCGGCAGGAGCCGGTCTGGCCCTCTTAGCGGCCGGATTCACCCCCCTTGCAGCATCAGCAAACCCTGCCGGTACCGGCTTGGTCATCAGCGAGGTCTACGGCGCCGGTGGCAACAACGGCGCCACCTACAACGCAGATTTCGTCGAGATCCACAATCCCACCGCCGCCCCGCTGAGCCTGGCGGGCAAGGCCCTCGAGTACCGCAGCGCCACCGGTGGCACCGGCGGCACCGTCACCCTGAGCGGCTCCGTCGCCGCGGGTGGTCGCGTCCTGGTCCGGATGAGCGACGCGGGCGCCACAGGCGCAGCGCTTCCGACGCCCGACATCACCGCACCGACCCCAATCGGCATGAGCGGCTCCAGCGGGCAGGTGCTCCTCATCAACGGGTCGGGGCCCTTCACCGGCAGCGGCAACGTGGCCGGCAACACCGGTCTGGTCGACATGGTCGGCTACGGGACTGCCACGACGTTCGAGACGGCGTCCACGGGTGTCGCCTTGACCTCGACGACCTCGGCGCAGCGGGCTGCCAACGGTGCAGACACGGACGCCAACGCCCCGGATTTCTCCGAACTTGCACCGACGCCGCAAGGAGGCGGCTTGGTCGTGGTCCCACCGACCGAGCGCACGGCCACCATCGCCGAGATCCAGGGCACCGGTGCAACGTCGCCATTCGTCGGTGACATCGCCACCACCACGGGCGTCGTGACCGCCGTCTACCCGATCGGTGGGTTCAACGGCTTCACCATCCAGGCGGGCGGCACCGGTGGTGCGACCGACGCGACTCCCGGGGCTTCCGACGGCATCTTCGTATGGGGCGGCTCGACGGGATTCACCACCTACCCGGAGATCGGCGACTCGGTCGAGGTCAAGGGCACGGTCGCCGAGTTCGCCTCGAGCGGGGCAAGCCTCACCCAGCTCGCCGACGCGACGTTCACCGAGCTGGGCGCAGTCCTGGCGCCCGTCTCCGCGGTGACCGGCCCCTGGTGGACGACCGACGCCGAGCGCGAGGCGCACGAGAGCGAGCTCTTCGACCCCACGGGCGACCTCACCGTCACCAACAGCTACGCCACCTGGCAGTTCGGTGAGATCGGTCTCGCGACCGGCACCACGCCGCTCGTGGCGCCGACGGAGGTCCGCGACGCGCAGACGGGCAGCCCGAACCAGGTCGCCGCTGACAACGCTCGCCGGCTGGTCACGCTCGACGACGGCAAGTCCCAGAACTTCGCGGGCTCTGCGAACGACGTCCCGATGTCCTGGCTCGACACCAGCCACCCGGTCCGGGTCGGCGCCGCCGCGACTCTCAAGGGCGCCTTCGTCGTCGACCACCGCAACGGCCTGTACAAGCTGCAGCCGACTGCTCCGGTGAACGGCCTCGGGACGTCCGTGGCGGAGTTCGAGAACACGCGCTCGGAGAACCTCGCCCCCGCCGACGTCGGCGGTGACATCCGGCTGGCCACCTTCAACGTTCTCAACTACTTCCCGACGACCGGCGTTGAGTACGTCGCCAGCGGTGCGGGTACCTGCACCTACTTCAACGACCGGGCCGGAGACCCCGTGGCGGTCAACAGCTGCACCAACAACGGTCCCCGTGGTGCTGCCGACCAAGACGACTTCCTCGCCCAGCAGGCCAAGATCGTCACGGCGATCAACAAGCTGGACGCGAGCGTGGTCTCCCTGGAGGAGATCGAGAACTCGGTGAAGTTCGGCAAGGACCGCGACGACGCCGTCAGCAGGCTCGTCACCGCCTTGAACGCCGCCGCTGGTGCGGGCACGTGGGACTACGTCCGCTCGCCCGCGGCCGCAGACCGCCCGACCCCGGCCGAGGAGGACGTGATCCGCACGGCCTTCATCTACAAGCCGGCGGACGTCGCTCCTGTCGGGGTGTCGCGGATCCTCAAGGACGAGGTGAACTTCGACAACGCCCGCGAGCCGCTGGCGCAGGCCTTCAAGGCCGTCGGTGCCCCGGACTCCGAGGCATTCGGCGTCGTGGTGAACCATTTCAAGTCCAAGGGCTCCGGCGCCGACGACGGGACCGGTCAGGGCCTCGCCAACGCCGACCGAGTGGGGCAGGCCAACGCGCTCAGCGCCTTCGCTGGCCAGTTTGCCTCGGACCGCGGCATCGATGCCATGTTCCTCGCCGGTGACTTCAACGCCTACAGCAAGGAAGACCCGGTCCAGGCCCTCGAGGCTGCCGGGTACATCAAGCTCGAGTCGACCGACGACCCGACGGAGGAGTCCTACTCCTTCCAGGGCCTGTCTGGTTCCCTCGACCACGTCTTCGCCAACGCCGCCGCGAAGGCGCTCGTCACGGGCGTCGACGTCTGGAGGATCAACGCAGACGAGACGCTCGGCTACCAGTACAGCCGGTCCAACTACAACGTGACCGACCTCTACGAGGCCAACCAGTTCAACGCCTCCGACCACAACCCCGAGGTCGTCGGCCTCAAGTTCCCGGAGGACGAGGGCACCACCGACGTCAACCTGCTCAACATCAACGACTTCCACGGGCGCATCGACGCCAACACGACGAAGTTCGCGACGACCATCGAGCAGCTGCGCTACGCCGAGGGCGAGGCCAACACCCTCTTCCTGTCGGCCGGTGACAACATCGGCGCCTCGCTGTTCGCCTCGGCGATCCAGGACGACGACCCGACGCTCGACGTGCTCGACGCGCTCGACCTGCGTGCGTCGGCGGTCGGCAACCATGAGTTCGACCAGGGTTTCGCAGACCTGCGCGACGACGTGATCCCCGACGTCGACTTCGCCTACTTGGGCGCCAACGTCTACCGGAAGGGCACCACCACCCCGGTGCTCGACGAGTACGACGTCTTCGAGGTCGACGGCGTGCGTGTCGGCGTGATCGGCGTTGTCACCGAGGAGACGCCGGCGCTAGTGAGCCCCGGTGGCATCGCGGACCTGACGTTCGGTGACCCCGTCGCCGCGGTCAACCGCGTCGCCGCCGAGCTGTCGGACGGCATCCGGACCCGTCAGAACGGCGAGGCCGACGTCATCGTCGCCGAGTACCACGAAGGTGCTGGCGCCAGCCTCCCGGACACCGCCACGTGCGCCGAAGAGGTGGCCGACGGCGGCACGTTCGCGCGGATCGCCACTGCGACCTCGGCGGAGGTCGACGCGATCTTCACCGGTCACACTCACAAGGTCTACGCCTGTGACCTCCCCGTTCCGGGAGGCAAGGGCAAGACCCGGCCGGTGCTGCAGACCGGCTCGTACGGTGACAACGTCGGCCAGGTCGTGCTGACGGTCGATGACCAGACCGGTGAGGTCGAGGGTTACACGCAGCGCAACGTCGCCCGCGCAGCCGCTGAGAACCTGAGCTACCCCCGGGTCCAGGAGGTCAAGCAGATCACCGACGCAGCGCTCGCCGAGGCCGCCCGGATCGGCAACCAGCCGATCGGACGCATCGCGGACGACATCACAACTGCCTACACGGGTGGGACCTACGGACCCGACGGCTACTCGGTGGCCAACCCTGCCAACGGCCGCGACGACCGTGCCGCGGAGTCGACGCTCGGCGGCTTTGTCGCCAACGCCCTCCGGGACGGCGTCTCCGAGTTCGCCGAGCCCGACTTGGGCCTGACCAACCCCGGAGGGCTCCGCGCGGAGCTGCTGTACGCCGGGAACACGTCGAGCAACCCGCTCAACACCGATGGCGTGGTGACCTACGCCGAGGCCAACGCGGTGCTGCCGTTCAACAACACGGTGGCGATCGTCGAGCTCACCGGCGCGCAGCTGAAGGAGGTCATGGAGCAGCAGTGGCAGACCAACGCGGACGGCACGGTGCCGTCGCGTCCCTACCTGCAGCTCGGGTTCTCCGACAACGTCAATGTGGTGGCCGACGAGTCCAAGCCGGCCGGCTCTCGGATCGTCTCGGTGCGCATCGACGGCCAGCCGCTCGACCTGGCGGCGACCTACACGGTCTCCACGCTGTCGTTCTTGGCGCAGGGCGGTGACAACTTCCGCGCGTTCACCGGCGGGAGCTACGTCGACACCGGCCTGCTCGACGCCCAGCTCTGGCGCGACTACCTGGCCACCGGCACGGAGGCGGCGCCGCTGGCGCCCGACTTCGCCCGTCAGCAGGTCTTCGTCGAGGGCCTCGGGGCCACGATCACCCCGGGCGAGACCAGCAGCTTCACGCTGGGTCGTCCGACCGGGGACACGGTTGCGCCGATCACCGGTACGAAGCTCGACCTGACGTCGCTGGGCAGCCCGGCCAACACCGCGGTCGTGGCCACGCTCGTCGACGGGACGACGGAGACCGACCTCGGTACCTTCCCCGTCACCAACGGCGTCGCCTCGGTGACGCTCGAGCTCTCGGCTGACGCCGCCGGTGCGATCGTGCGCCTGGTGGCCGAGCCGAGCGGCACGACGGTCGAGGTCCCCGTGGTGGCAGCGGGCGCGGAGCCGACGCCGACCCCGGAGCCGACGCCGACGCCGACCCCGACTCCCACCCCGACTCCCACCCCGACGCCCACGCCGACGCCGACGCCGACGCCGACGCCGACCCCCGCGCCGACCCCGGAGCCGGAGAAGGTGGAGCCGACCCTGAAGGCCGTCAATGCCAAGGGCGAGGTTGGCGAGAAGGTGCGCTTCAAGGTGAAGGTCAAGGCCGGCGACGAGAGCGCCACCGGCTGGATCAAGGTGCGCCGCAAGGGCAGCGACAAGGTCTACCGGTTCAAGGTGAAGGACGGGGTGGCGATCGTGAAGCTGCCTGCCTTCAACCGGCCCGGGACCAAGAAGCTGGTCGTGCGCTACCTGGGCGACGACAACGTCAAGCGCGACAAGATGGTGGTGAAGCTCAACATCAGGCGCTGACCTGACACCACCAGCCGCGGCCCCCGCCCTGCTCTGCAGGGCGGGGGCCGTCGGCCATTTCTCCGGCGTTCTGCCGGGAAAAAACCCGCAAAGCCGTGGTAGGTCTGATGTGTCTCGCCCCCCTGTTGAAAGGCCACCCTTGTGCCAGCATCACGGACCGGTCGCCGAGTTGCCCTCGCGACCTCACTGACGGGGCTGCTCGCAGCGCCGCTCGCCGTCATCGCCACGACAGCACCGGCCCACGCGGCGCCTGTCACGATCCAGGTCCTGGCGACCAACGACTTCCACGGCCGCCTGATCAACGAGGACGGCACGGGAGGGACGACCAACGGCGTCACTGCTGGCGCGGCAATCCTCTCCCGCGCCGTCAAGGAGCTGCGGGCGGCCAACCCGAACACCGTGTTCGCAGCCGCGGGCGACCTCATCGGCGCCTCGACGTTCGAGTCCTTCATCCAGCACGACAAGCCGACTCTCGACGCTCTCAACGAGGCCGGGCTCGAGGTCTCCGCCGCCGGCAACCACGAGTTCGACGCCGGCTACAGCGACCTGGTCAACCGGGTCATGAAGCCCGCCAGCGCGTCCAACCCCGAGGGCGGTGCCAACTGGCAGTACCTCGCGGCCAACGTCCGCAAGCGGTCCGACAACTCGTACGCGCTCCCGGACGTGGCGGCGTCGCCCGGCACCTCCGACGGCGCGACCTGGTACAAGGACTTCGGCAGCGTCCGGGTGGGCTTCGTCGGTGCGGTCACCGAAGACCTGCCGAGCCTCGTGTCGCCCGCCGGCATCGCAGACGTCAAGGTCTCCAGCATCGTCACCGAGGTCAACGCCGGGGCGGCCGCGTTGCGGACGGCCGGGGCCGACGTCGTCGTGATGCTGGTGCACGAGGGCTCCGCGACGACCAGTTGTTCCGGGGTCTCCGACGACAGCGCCTTCGGACGGATCGTCAAGGGCGTCGGCACGAACGTCAACGCCATCGTGTCCGGCCACACCCACCTGGCCTACAACTGCTCCTACAGCGGTGTCCCGGTGGTCTCGGCCGGTCAGTACGGCATGGCGCTGAACCAGCTCCAGTTCACGGTCGAGGACACAACGGGTGCGGTCACCGCGGTCACGTCGGACATCAGGTACCTGAAAGCGCAGACGTCCCCGTTCGCGGCGAACTACCCCGCAGACCCCGCCGTCACCACCATCGTCAACGACGCGAGGGCCAAGGCAGACGTCCTCGGAGCGGTCCCGCTGGGCAGGCTCGCAGGTCCGTTCAGCCGGGCCAGGCTCGCCGACGGCACCACGGAGAACCGTGGCGGCGAGTCGACCCTCGGCAACCTGGTCGCCGAGGTTCAGCGGTGGGCGACGCAGACGCCGCAGGCGGGCGGCGCGCAGATCGCCTTCATGAACCCGGGTGGTCTGCGAGCGGACATGGTGGGCAACCCCGGCGGCTTCCCGTCCACGCTGACCTACAAGCAGGCCGCGGTGGTCCAGCCGTTCGCCAACACGCTCGTGAACATGAAGATGACGGGGGCGCAGATCAAGGAGGTCCTCGAGCAGCAGTGGCAGCGTGACGGCAACGGTGCGGTGCCGACGCGGCCGTTCCTGCGCCTGGGCACGTCGAAGGGATTCTTCGCGACCTACGACCCGACCCACCCGGAGGGCAACCGGGTCACGAGCATGTGGCTCGACGGCAAGGCCATCGAAGCGACCACCGCCTACTCGGTGACGGTCAACTCGTTCCTGGCGAGCGGTGGTGACAACTTCCGGGCCTTCACCAAGGGCACCGGAAAGCGCGACACCGGCAAGGTCGACCTGCAGGCGATGGTCGACTACATGGCCGCGTTCGCCTCCACGTCGCCGCAACCCGTCAACACCCGGCAGCAGCACGTCGGTGTCAGCTGGCCCGCGGACGCCCCCCGCTTCTACCGGATCGGGCAGGACTTCAAGGTCAACCTGTCCTCGCTCGCGATGACGGGGCCGGGGGATGCCAAGGACGCCACCCTCGACATCAAGGTGGGCGACGTCAAGCGCAGCCCGGCGAAGGTCGACAACACCGTCGGCACCACTCCGTTCGACGAGAGCGGCAAGAGTGCGGTGCGGTTCGGGCTGAACGGCAAGGTGAAGAAGGGCAAGCAGGTCGTGACCTTCACTGGACCGACGACCGGCACGACGTTCTCGCTTCCGATCGACCTCCGCAAGGCCAAGCCCGAGGTCAAGGTCCGCACCAAGCCTGGCCGGATCGTCGCTGGTGAGACCCGCACCCGGGTGAAGATCAAGGTCACGGCCCTCGGCCTCTCCGAGGTGAGCGGCAAGATCGTCGTGAAGGTCGGCGGCCAGAAGTACAAGGCCAAGCTGAAGGACGGCAAGGCGTTCGTCCGCGTCGACCGCTTCGCCAAGACCGGCCAGAAGTCTGTCAAGGTGAAGTACGCCGGCAACCGCAAGGTGCAGGACACCACGGAGTTCATCAAGATCAAGGTGCGTCGCGACTGACCTGCGAGCCCCTGAGCCTCCTCGCGGCCCTCGTCCTGCTCAGCGCAGGGCGAGGGCCGCTTGCACGAGCGCGAGGTGGCTGAACGCCTGCGGGAAGTTCCCCGCCATCCGGCCGTGCCGGGCGTCGTACTCCTCCGAGAGCAGGCCGACGTCGTTGGCGAGGCCGCACAGGCGGTCCATCAGCTCCATCGCCTGGTCACGGCGCCCGGCCTTCGCGAGGGCGGACACCAGCCAGAAGGAGCAGGCGAGGAACGGGTGCTCGTCGCCCGCGATCCCGTCGACCCCCGTCTCGGTGCGGTAGCGCAGCAGCAGGCCGCCGTCGTCGAGGTCGGTGATCACCGCGTCGATGGTGCCCAGCACCCGCGGGTCGTCGCCGGGCAGGAACCCGACCAGCGGGATGGTGAGCAGCGAGGCGTCGACGGAGGTCGTGTCGTAGTGCTGCGTGAACGTTCCGCGCTCGTGGTCGAGGCCCTTGTCGAGGATCTCCTCGCGCACCCGGTCGCGCAGCTCGCGCCACCTCGCGACCGGGCCGTCCAGCCCGTGCTGCTCGACCGCCTTCACCGCGCGGTCGAAGGCCACCCACACCATGACCCGGGAGTGGGTGAAGTGCCGCTGCGGCCCGCGGATCTCCCACAGCCCGTTGTCCGGCTCGTCCCAGCGCTCGGCGAGCTCGTCGACCAGCGCCCGCTGCAGGGACCAGGAGTTGTGGGTCTCCTCGAGGCCGGCGTCCCGGGCGAGCTCGAGCGCGATCATCACCTCGCCCAGCACGTCGTTCTGGCGCTGTGACACCGCGCCGTTGCCGATCCGCACCGGGCGGCTGTCGGCATAGCCCGGCAGGTGCGGCACCTCGCGCTCGGGCAGCTGCCGGCCACCGTCGACGGTGTACATGATCTGCAGGTCGGCGGGGTCACCGGCCACGGCCCTCAGCAGCCAGTTCCGCCACTGCAGCGCCTCCTGTGCGTAGCCTGCGCCGAGCAGCGACTCGAGGGTCAGGGCCGCGTCACGCAGCCAGCAGAAGCGGTAGTCCCAGTTGCGCTCGCCGCCGAAGTCCTCGGGCAGCGACGTGGTCGGCGCCGCGACGATGCCGCCGGTCTCGGCGTGGGTCATCAGCAGCAGGGTGAGCAGGCTGCGTCGCACCATGTCGGCGTGCGGCACGTTCCCCGGCGAGCGTGCGGACCACTCGCGCTGCCCCGCGGTCGTGGCGTCGATCCGCTCGTCGAAGCCGAGAGGCCGGGGGATGTCGCGCCACGAGCGCACCCAGGTCGTGGAGAAGGTGACCTCGTCGCCTGCGGTCATCTCGAACTCGTCGCTGTGGTGGCCGTCGTGACCGCGGGGGAGGTGCGGCCCGCGCAGCACGAGCTTGTCCGGACCGGCGACCGCCACGACGACCTCGTTGCCGTGCGCCTGCTCCCGGCTCACCCATGGGCGCACGTGGCCGTAGTCGGTGCGCACCACCCAGTCGTGCCGGATCCGCACCGTGCCGCGCGTGCAGGTGAGGCGGCGTACGACGTCCGCGCGGTCGTCGCCGACGGGCATCACGTCGAGCAGCACCACTTCGCCGTCCTCGACCGTGAAGGTGGTCTCGAGGCACGCGGTCCCGTCGAGGTACTGCCGCGACGTGGCGACCACCTCGTCGGCTGGGGCGAGCAGCCAGCGGCCGTTCTCCTCGGTGCCTAGCAGTGCGGCGAAGCAGGCGGGGGAGTCGAAGCGCGGCAGGCACAGCCAGTCGATCGACCCGTCCTTGCCGACCAGGGCGGCCGTGCCCCGGTCGCCGATCAGTGCGTAGTCCTCGATGGGGAGCGCCATGCGGCTAGTGTCGCCGACATGTGGTCAGCCGAGCCGGACGGCAGCCTCGCCGCGCGCGTCCTCGAGACCCTGGCAGGTCGCGGCGAGACGCTCGCGACGGCCGAGTCCCTGACCGGAGGACTGCTGTCGGCCCGGCTCACCGACGTGCCGGGCGCCTCGCGCAGCTTCGTGGGCGGCGTGGTGTCGTACGCCTCCCGCGTGAAGGTGTCGGTGCTCGGCGTGCCCCCCGAGGTGGTGCAGGAGCACGGCGTCGTCTCGGAGGAGTGCGCCCTCGCGATGGCACACGGTGTGCGTGGCCGGCTCGACGCGACGTGGGGCCTGGCCACCACCGGGGTCGCCGGACCCGACCGGCAGGAGGGTCGGGCGGTCGGGACCGTGTGGGTCGCGGTCGCCGGTCCTGCGGGAGCGACGACCCGGTTGCTGGCGCTCGGCGGCGACCGGGCGGCGATCCGGCAGGCGTCGTGCGTCGCGGTCCTCGAGCTCCTCGCCCGCGAGCTGGGGGAGTGACCCATCGCGACGGCCGGACGTGCTCAAACCGAGGTATCCCCGCGGGAAGAAGGAGGCCTCGGGTAGCGTTGGGCACAGAGACTTCCCTCATCCGGACATCCCGAGAGTAAGGACTCGCGCATGGTGCTCTTCCGACGACTGCTCGGTGACGTGCTGCGCAGTGCCCGGATGCAGCGTGGGATGACCCTGCGGGAGCTCTCTGCGGAGGCCCGGGTGAGCCTGGGCTACATCTCCGAGATCGAGCGGGGCCAGAAGGAGGCGTCCTCCGAGCTCCTCGCGTCCCTGTGCCAGGCGATGGACCTGCCGCTGTCCGACGTGCTGCGTGACGTCGCCGACGCGGTGTCGATCGAGGAGGCCGCCGTGGGCGTGGTCGTGAGCACGCCGCTCGGCGCCGGCCGCCCGGCCCGCGACGTGGTCGCCTCCGCAGCCTGACCGGACCGATGGCCCGGGCTCAGCGCTCGGGCTGGCAGCTGGGACACCAGTAGGCCGCGCGCTCGCGACCGAGCTCCCCGAGCATGGTGACCGCGATCGGCGTGCGGCACCGGCGGCACGGGGCGTTGTCGCGCCGGTAGACCCACATCCGCTCGCGCTCGCGGAGGTCGCCGGTCGTCGTCTGGATCGCCCGCTCCTTGTTGACCTCGAGCATCTGCTTCCCGCGCCGCACGAGCCGGGGGAGCTGGTCGACGGTGGCGACGGCGCTGGCCGGGTGCACCCCCATGGCGAAGCACAGCTCGGCCATGTACATGTTGCCGATGCCGGCGAGGTTGCGCTGGTCGAGCAGCGCCTGTCCGATCGGCCGGCCCGGCTCGTCGCGGAGGTTGGCGAGGGCACGCTCCTCGTCCCAGTCGGGGCCGAGCAGGTCGGGACCGAGGTGAGCCACCAGGTCGGCCTCCTGCTCGCGCGGCACGAGCTCGACGATGCCGAGCTGGAAGCCGACGGCCTTGCGTCCCTCGATGCCGAGCACGAGTCGTACCTGGGTGTCGGGGCGACGCCACCGCTCGCCGTCGGGGTAGACGTGCCAGGAACCCTCCATCTTGAGGTGGGTGTGGATCGTCCACGCGCGCTGGTGGTCGACGCGGGTGAGGAGGTGCTTGCCGCGGGACAGCGTGCGGATGACCGTGCCGTCGCGGAGGTCGACGGTGGCGAAGGCGGGCACGCGGAAGTCGGAGAGGGTCAGGCGGTGACCGGTCAGGGCGCGGTCGAGCTTCGCTGCCGCGCGGTAGACGGTGTCTCCCTCAGGCACGCAGCCTCAACCCCTTGGGTGTCGCCAGGAAGCCCGCCGCAGTGAGCGCGAGCCGGATGGGAGTCTCGCCGCCACTGCCGATCAGCGCCTGGCCGTCGGCCTTCTCGACGGTGAGCCGGCCGAGCGCCCCCCGGCGGGCGGCATCGGCCAGCGCCGCCATCGCCGGCGTGAGGACGTCGAGGTCGTCGTCCCAGGTGAGGAGCGTGCGGCCGCCGCGCTCGACGTAGACGGTGAGCGCCCCGTCGACCAGGACGACCAGCGCCCCCGCCTTGCGGCCCGGCCGGTGACCGCTGCGCTCGGGGTCGCCCGCGTCGGGCCACGGGAGGGCGGCGCCGAAGACGTTGGCGGGGTCGGTCGCGGCGAGCGCGACGACCGACGGCTTGGTGCCGGACCTGTCGCTGTCGGGCTCGGCGAAGGTGCGCAGCCGGTCGATCGCACCGGCGCTGCCGAACTGCGCCGCCCCGAGGCCCTCGATGAAGTAGCCGCGGCGGCAGCGGCCGGTGTCCTCGAAGGCGCTGAGCACCTTGTAGACCCCGGCGAACCCGCCCGCGACCCGTTCGCTGACGACGGCGCCGCGGGTGACGACGCCGTGGCGCTCGAGGAGGTGCTCGGCGCGGGCGTGGGCACGCCGGGTCGGATCGCCGTCACGATCGGGCAGCAGCGCCCACCGACCGGCAGTCTCCGGAGGGCCGGTGCGCACGGGCATCCGGCCGCCGGTCGTGCGCCCGAGCCGGGGCGGCGTACGACGGGTACGGTGGGACGGGGTGCCGCTGCGGACGAGCGCGCGGAGTGGCGCCAGGGTGTCGTTGGTGACTAGGCCCTTCCAGGTCAGCTCCCACAGCGCGCTGCTGAGGTCGGCGTCGGACGTCGACCCGACGCGGTCGGCGAGCTGGCGGAAGAACCACGCCCCGCCCGGGTCGAGCGCGTCGAGGACGGCGCGCTGGAGGCCGTCGGGCTCGTCGCCCTCGACCTCCGGCAGGGTCAGGTGGGCCTGGTCGGCGAGGTGGAGGCTGACCCAGCCGTCGCTGCCGGGGAGCGGGGCGTGACCGGTCCAGATCACCTCGCCGGACGCCGTCAGCTCGTCGAGCATCGACGGCTCGTAGTCGCGCACGCGGGCGGCGAGCACCAATGGCTCGAGGGCGCTGGCCGGCACGGGGCATCCGGCGAGCTGGTCGATGGCGGCGACCACGCCGTCGACGCCGCGCAGGGAGCCACCGACGCGCTGCCAGGCGGGGAGGAAGCGGGCGACCGCGTCGTGGCTGACGGGCTCGATCTCCTGCCGGAGGCGCGCGAGGGACCGGCGACGCAGCTTGCGCAGCACCTCGGCGTCGCACCACTCGGTGCCCGACCCCGAGGGACGGAACTCCCCGTCGAGCACCCGGCCGCGGTGGGCGAGGCGCTGCAGGGTCTGGCGGGCGACGGCCTCGCCGAGGCCCAGCCGGGCGGCCACCTCGGCGGTGGTGAAGGGGCCGTGGCTGCGGGCGTAGCGGGACACGAGGTCGCCGAGCGGGTCCTCGGGGAGCTGGAGGAACGCGTCGGGGGTGCCGACCGGGACGGGCACGCCGAGCCCGTCGCGGAGGCGGCCGATGTCCTCGATCGCGGTCCACCGGTCCTCACCGGCCATCCGGACGAGGGCGACGCGACGGTCGAGCGAGGCGAGCCAGCCCTCCACGTCGGCGCCGTCGACCGACCGGGCCCGGATCTCCTCCGCCGACAGCGGACCGACGAGCCGCAGCAGGTCGGCGACGGCCTCGGCGTTGCGGGCGCGACGGTCGGTCGCGAGCCACTGCAGCTCGGCCTCGACCTCGGTCAGCACCTCCGGGTCGAGCAGTTCGCGGAGCTCGGCGCGGCCGAGCAGCTCGGCGAGCAGGCCCTGGTCGAGGGACAGCGCGGCGGCGCGGCGCTCGGCGATGGGGGAGTCGCCCTCGTAGACGAACTGGGCGACGTAGCCGAAGAGCAGGCTGCGGGCGAACGGGCTGGGCTGGGTGGTGGCGACGTCGAGGACGTTGACCTCGCGGCGCTGCACGCGACCGAGGAGCGTGACGAGCGCCGGCAGGTCGTAGACGTCCTGGAGGCACTCGCGGACCGCCTCGAGCACGATCGGGAAGGCTGGATACTGGGACGCGACCTCGAGCAGCTGGGCGCTGCGCTGGCGTTGCTGCCACAGCGGGCTGCGACGGCCGGGGTCGCGTCGGGGGAGCAGCAGGGCGCGGGCGGCGCACTCGCGGAAGCGGCTGGCGAACAGCGCCGACCCGCCGACCTCCTGGGTGACGAGCTGCTCGATCTCCTCGGGCTCGAAGACGATGACCTCGCCCGTGGGCGGCTCGGCGTCGGTGTCGGGGATGCGGATGACGATGCCGTCGTCGGAGGCGACGGCCTGCCCGTCGACGTCGAAGCGCTCGCGCAGCCGGGCGTTGATCGCCAGCGCCCACGGGGCGTGGACGGGTGTGCCGTAGGGCGAGTGGACCACGAGGCGCCAGTCGCCGAGCTCGTCACGGAACCGCTCGACGACGATCTGGGTGTCGTTGGGGACGACCTGGGTGGCCTCGCGCTGCTCGCCGAGGTAGGTGACCAGGTTGGTCGCGGCGTTGACGTCGAGGCCGCGCTCGCGGACGCTGTCGATGGCCTTGGCCGTGGGCTTGGCGGCCAGCTCCCGCGTGAACGCACCGACGGCCGCTCCGAGCTCGGCGGGCCGACCGAGTGCGTCGCCCTTCCAGAACGGCAGGCGGCCGGGGATGCCCGGCGCGGGGGTGACGAGCACGCGGTCGTGGGTGATGTCCTCGATCCGCCAGCTGGTGGCGCCGAGGGCGAAGATGTCGCCCACCCGGGACTCGTAGACCATCTCCTCGTCGAGCTCGCCGACACGGCTGGCCTTCTCGCCGACGAGGAAGACGCCGAAGAGCCCGCGGTCGGGGATCGTGCCGCCGCTGGTGACGGCGAGTCGCTGGGCGCCGGGGCGCCCGCTGAGCTGGCCGGTCACCCGGTCCCAGACGATGCGGGGACGCAGCTCGGCGAACTCGTCGCTCGGGTAGCGGCCGCTGAGCAGGTCGAGGGTCGCGTCGTAGGCGGAGCGGGGGAGCTGGGTGTAGGAGGCGGAGCGGGTGACGAGCGAGAAGAGCTCGTCGACCTGCCACTCCTCCATGGCGAGCGCGGCCACCACCTGCTGGGCCAGGACGTCGAGCGGGTTCGTGGGCACCGCCATCTTCTCGATGGCACCGGAGCGCATCCGCTCGACCGACACGGCCGTCTGCGCGAGGTCGCCGCGGTGCTTGGGGAACAGCACCCCCCGGCTCACCTCGCCGACCTGGTGGCCGGCGCGGCCGACGCGCTGGAGCGCGCTGGCGACGTTGGGCGGCGACTCGATCTGGATGACGAGGTCGACCGAGCCCATGTCGATGCCGAGCTCGAGGCTGCTGGTCGCGACGACGCAGGGGAGGCGACCGCGCTTGAGGTCGTCCTCGATGACCGCCCGCTGCTCCTTGGACACCGACCCGTGGTGGGCCTTCGCGATGACGGCCTCGGCGCCGCTGCTCTGGCCGGACTGCGCCATCACCTGGGCGGGGGGCTTGCCGTTCTCTGCTCGTCGAGACGGGCGCTCCGCGCCCGCCACGAGACCCGGGTCCTGCTCTCGGGCGGCGGCTCGCTCGGCGGCGATCTCGTTGAGGCGGGCGGTGAGTCGCTCGGCCAGTCGGCGCGAGTTGGCGAAGACGATGGTGGAGCGGTGCTGCTCGACGAGGTCGACGACATGCTCCTCCACGTGGGGCCAGATGCTCGTCGACCGGCCGGGGTCGCCGGACTCCTCGTCGTACTCCTCGGGCATGGTCATGTCCTCGACGGGCACGACGACGCGCAGGTCCCACTCCTTGGTGCTCGGCGGGGCGACGATCTCGACCGGCTGGGTGCCGCCGAGGAAGCGGGCGACCTCCTCGAGGGGGCGGACGGTCGCGCTCAGCCCGATGCGCTGGGCCGGCCTCTCGAGCAGGTGGTCGAGGCGCTCGAGGCTGATGCCGAGGTGGGCGCCGCGCTTGGTGCCGGCGACCGCGTGCACCTCGTCGATGATCACGGTGTCGACGCCGCGGAGCGTCTCGCGCGCCTGGCTGGTCAACATGAGGAACAGCGACTCGGGTGTCGTGATGAGGATGTCGGGCGGCGTCGTGCCGAGCTTGCGCCGCTCGGCGGTGCTGGTGTCGCCCGACCGCAGCCCGACGGCGATGTCGGGGACGGTGGTCTCGAGCCGCTCGGCGGTGTGGCGGATGCCGGTGAGCGGGGCGCGGAGGTTGCGCTCGACGTCGACCCCGAGCGCCTTGAGCGGTGAGATGTAGAGCACGCGCGTGCGGCGGGTCTTGTCGTCGGGGCGCTCGGTGCTGAGGAGCCGGTCGATCGCGTGGAGGAAGGCGCTCAGGGTCTTGCCGCTGCCGGTCGGTGCGACGACCAGCGCGTTCCTGCCGGCGGCGATCGCGTCCCAGGCGCCCTCCTGCGCCGGCGTGGGGCTCGCGAAGGACGCCTCGAACCACGCGCGCGTGGCTGCGCTGAAGCGGTCGAGGGCGGTCATGCCCTGCAGTCTTGCACCGGGATCCGACAACAGGCCCCGTCCTTTGGGCTGGCCACGTCGTTCGGCCGTGGATCCTCCGGTGTCGGGCCACCAAATCGGGCATGTTGGCGCGCATTGACTGTCTCCGACCGGACGAGCGCGCACGCTGTGAACATGACAGCGGTGATGCTCGACGAGACGGCCACGGTGATCCGTGAGCTTGCTCGCGCCGCCGAGGCCTTCGCGCAGCGCGCGATGGAGCAGGAGGCCTGCCGCGACCGTGCACGTCCCGGCACCGCGGTGCAGCACCGCCACGCGCACTCCGCCACGCTGTGGCGACTGGCCGAGTCGAGCCTGCGGGCACGCATCAGTGAGCTGGAGGCTGCGCCGGCCGCGTGACCGGCACACGCGTACGCCGCGGACGCAGGCGGCTCGCACATCCTCAACTTGGGAGACGCCCGCTCGGCGGCCCGCGCCGTACTGTCGTGGGACGAGCTGCGCCCCACGACTGGAGGCTCGAGCGATGGGAACTCTCTCCCGGACATCACGGATCCTGGTTGCCGCCAGCCTCGCCGCCGCCGTCCTCGCCTCGGTCGGGGCCGGTGCCGCCCCCGCCGAACCGGGAGCGCGAGCGCCGGGTGGCCCGCGGTTCACCGCAGGCGCGGACGGAGCCGGAGACCCCTACTTCCCGCGAGCGGGCAACGGTGGCTACGACGTCTCCCACTACGACCTCGACATCGACTACGAGCCACCGACGGCGACGGTCCCGCCGACGCCGCTGTCGCAGATCCGTGGCCGCCTCGACGGCGTGGCGACGATCGACCTCGTGGCGCGCCAGGACCTCGACCGGTTCAACCTCGACCTGCGCGGCATGGCCGTGTCGGCGCTGACCGTCAACGGGAAGCCGGCCACCGGCGTGGCGCCGCCCGCGGACGGCGAGGAGGTCGAGGGAGCGGCGTACTGGCACGTGCAGGACGACGCCGACCGGCGCTGGGAGCTGACGGTGCAGCCCCGGCCCAAGCTCAAGGCGGGTCAGTCGGCGCGGGTGGTCGTCACCTACGGCGGCGAGACCGCGCGCCCGACCGACATCGAGGACGCGCTCTACGGCTGGGTCACCACGCGCGACGGGGCCATGGTCGTCAGCGAGCCGGAGGGCTCGATGACGTGGTACCCGGTCAGCGACCACCCGAGGGACAAGGCGACCTACAGCTTCGAGATCACGGTGCCGGCCGGGAAGACCGCCGTGGCCAACGGCGAGCCGACCGGGGACCCGGTGACGGCCGGTGGCCGGACCACCTGGTCCTGGGACGCCCCCGACCAGCAGGCCAGCTACCTCACGACCGCGTCGGTCGGCGACTTCGTCCGACGACCGGCGACGACGTCTGCGAGCGGGGTGCCGATCCTCGACTTCGTCGACAGCAAGCTCACGAGTGGCCAGCTGGCCACGACCAACGCCAGCCTGGCGCTGCAGCCGCGGATGATCGACTTCTTCGAGTCCCGGTTCGGCGCCTACCCGTTCAGCTCGTTCGGCTCGATCGTCGACAACGACAGCGTGGGCTACGCGCTGGAGACGCAGACGCGCCCCGTCTACTCGGGCTCGGCCGGCCAGGGCACGGTCGCGCACGAGCTCGCCCACCAGTGGCTCGGCAACGCGGTCAGCCCGGACGAGTGGCGCCACATCTGGCTCAACGAGGGCTGGGCGACGTACGCGGCATGGATGTGGGCCGAGGAGAACGGTGGCCTCACGACGCAGCAGGCGTTCGCCAACTGGTACGCCCCCGCCCGCACGCCGGCGTACTGGGCGCTGCCCATCGCCGACCCCGGGCCGCTCGGGCTCTTCGCCACGCAGGTCTACAACCGCGGCGCGGGCACGCTCCACGCGCTCCGGACGAAGGTGGGCGACGACGTCTTCTTCGCCGCGACGCGCGAGTGGCTCCGCCGCTACGACGACTCGACCGGGACCACCGACGACTTCATCGCCGTCTTCGAGGAGGAGTCCGGCCAGGACCTCTCGGCGTTCTTCCACACCTGGCTGGTCGCCCCGGAGAAGCCCACGAGCTGGTAGCCGACCGCTCCTCAGTCGTCCGAGACCGGACGGATCTCCACGACGCCCGGTGGCCCGGGAGGGATCGCCCTGATCGGCGGTTTGCGTGCGCGCCGGGTCCGAGCAATGGTGAGAGGGACACATTCTCCATCCGGAAGGAGAGCCCATGCTTGCTCTCACCGAGAACGTGACCGACATCGTGACGCAGCTCGCCGAAGAGGTGCCCGAGATCACCGCGCTCCGCATCGCCACCGAGGCGGACGGGGAGTCCCTGTCCGTCAGCCCGGCCGACCACGCCGAGAGCGACGACCAGGTCATCGAGCAGGACGGCGCCACCATCTACGTCGACGGACCCGCGTCGGAGTTCCTCTCCGACAAGGTGCTCGACGGCGGCGTGGACGAGGACGGCACCATCCAGTTCGCGCTGGGCCAGCAGGCCTGACGCACGCACGACCGACACGCACGGACGGAGTCCCGGGCCCATGGGGTCCGGGACTCCAGTCATGTCCGGCGCTCGCAACGGGCGTACTTGGCGGACGTGACAGCATCGGAGAGGTGACCGACCACGACCTGCAGCTGCCCGACCAGGCCCTGACGTTGACGAACGCGACGAGCATCCCGCTGCTCGGCTTCGGCACGTGGCAGATCACCGGGGACGACGCGGTGCGCGCGACGACGGCCGCGCTGGAGGCCGGCTACCGGCACCTCGACACGGCAACGGTGTACGGCAACGAGGCTGAGGTGGGCCGCGCGCTCGCCGAGAGCGGCGTCGCGCGCGAGGACGTGTTCGTGACGACCAAGTGCCCGCCGGGCCGCGCCGGCCGCGAGCTCGAGACCCTGCGCGAGAGCCTGGACCTGCTGCGCACCGACCACGTCGACCTGTGGCTCATCCACTGGTCCGGCAGGGGCTCGACGAACGTCGACATGTGGCGCGCGTTCGTGGAGGCTCGCGAGCAGGGTCTGGCCCGCGAGATCGGCGTGAGCAACTTCGACGCCGCGCTCATCGACGAGCTGACCGACGCGACCGGCGTACGGCCGGCGATCGACCAGATCGAGTGGAGCCCGCTCCTCTTCGACGCCGGGACGTTGCAGGAGCACCGCGAGCGTGACGTGGCCGTCGAGGGCTACAGCGCCCTGCGGGGCGGCACCCTCGACCACCCCGCGATCGTCGCGATAGCCGATCGGTTGGGCCGCACCCCCGCCCAGGTCATCATCCGGTGGCACCTCCAGCACGAGGTGGTCGTGATCCCGAAGTCGGCGCACCCGGAGCGCATCCGGTCCAACGCAGACGTCGGCGGGTTCGCCCTGGCCGAGGAGGACATGGCGACGCTCGACGCCCTGGGCGGGCGCTGACGGCGACGCATCCGCCGCGTCGAGCGCGTGGGTGGCCTGGCGTCGGTCAGGTCGGCCGCGAGAGGTCTGGACCACAGCTGGCGTCACCTGACTTCACCTGGTTAGAGTCAGCGGATGGCGACTGCGGAGCGTCTTCTCGGGCGGCACGCCGAGCGAGAGCAGGTACGTGCCCTGATCGGGCAGGCCCGCAACGGACGCGGGGGAGCGCTGCTCCTCACCGGCGAGCCGGGGATCGGGAAGACCACCCTCCTCGACGCCACCACGTCCGACCCTGCCGGCATGCGCCTGCTCCGGGTGGACGGGTTCGAGGCCGAGTCGATGATCCCGTTCGCGGGCGTGCAGCGGCTGGCGATCCCCTTGCGCCGGCACCTGTCCGAGCTGCCCGAGAGCCACCGCCACGCCCTGCGCGTCGCGGCCGGGGTGGAGCAGGGCGACCCGCCCGACCGGTTCCTCGTCGGGCTCGGCGTGCTGGGCCTCCTGGGCGCCGCCGGGGAGACCGAACCGGTGCTCTGCGTCGTCGACGACGCGCACCTGCTCGACCCCGAGTCCCTTGACGTGCTCGGACTGGTGGCCCGGCGGCTGGAGGCCGAGTCGGTCGCGCTGGTGCTGGCGGCGCGCGACGCCGCGCCCGTTGCAGCGCAGCTGGCCGGCGTCCCTGCCCTGCGCCTCGCCGGACTCGAGAGCGAGTGGGCCACGCGGCTGCTGTCGGCATCGCTGGCGGAGCCGATCGACCCGGCCGCCGCCGCACAGGTGATCGCTGCCACCGGGGGGAACCCACTCGCCCTGGTGGACCTGGCGGGCGAGCTGAGCGTCCGGCGGCTGACGGAGGCGAGCCTGGCCGACGAGCCGCTACCGATCGGGCACCACCTCGAGACGCTCTACCTGCGACGGATCCGCCACCTCTCCGCGGACCTCCAGACCTGGTTGCTGATCGCTGCCGCCGACTCCACCGGCAACCTCGACCTGATCCGCGCAGCCGGACAGTTCTGGGGACTTCCGGGCGACCCGGTCGAGGAGGCGGAGTCCGCGGACCTCGTCGAGCTCGGCCCCACGATCACCTTCCGTCACCCACTGGTCCGCTCGGCGGCGTACAACGCCGTCCAGGGCTCCCAGCGCAGGCGTGCCCACCGTGCCCTGTCGGAGGCCGCCGACCACCTGGGGCTGGTCGAGGTGGAGGCATGGCACGCCGCCAAGGCCACCCTGGGCACCGATCCGGACGTGGCCGACCGGCTCGAGCGGGTGGCGGACGCAGCCGGGCGGCGCGGCGGGCTCGCCTCCCGCGCGCGCGTGCTGGCGCAGGCGTCGGCGCTCACCCCGCCCGGGCGCACGAGGTACGCGAGGCTGGTGGACGCCGCCGACGCCGCGCTCGCCTCGGGAGCAGCCCAGCTCGCCAAGACCTACCTCGACGACGTGGACGAGGACGCGCTCGACGCGGTCACCCGGGGGCGGCTCATCTGGACCCGCGCCAGCATCTCGCTCTTCACCGCCGATCCTGCCCTCATGGAGGCGGGCGCCACGATGCTGTCGGCGGCCGAGTGCCTCCACGGGCACGACGTCGCGCTCGAGCAGGACGCCCTCATCAAGGCCTTCGAGTACACCCTGCCCGCCGAACGCATGGCCCGGGGCCTGACGCTGTCCGAGCTCGGTGCCCGGCTGCGCAAGGGAGCCGACCTGCGGGAGGGGACGGCGGCCACGATCCTCCGCGGACTCGGCGCGCACATCCTGCTGCCGTACGACCAGGCCGTCCCCGTCATGCGGGCAGCGGTCGACGCCATCCTCGGCCTCGACCCCGCCAGGCTGCTGCGCTACGGCGCCACGAGCGTGGCGCTGACGACGGCGCTCTGGGACGCCCGGGCCAGGCGCGAGTGTCTCGAGCGGACCGCCGCCGCCGCGCGCGATGCCGGCGCCCTGCAGCTGCTGGACACCACCCTGTGGACCATGTCCTTGGCCGAGCTCTCCGGTGGCACGCCGCGGCAGGCGCACCAGTACATCGAGCAGGTGCGCGAGCTCCGCCGGGCCATCGGCTACGACGCCGAGCACGTCATCAACGTCGCCCTCCTCGCCTGGGCGGAGGCACCTCGCCCGCAGGTGGAGATGATCGCCGAAGGTGCCGGGTCGATGGGCTTCGGAGGTGTGCAGTCGGCCGGCCATGCGGCGCTCGCGGTTCGCGACCTGGCGGACGCGGACTACGAGCAGGCATACCGCCGGCTCAAGCCGCTGGTGGACGACCCGTTCCTCCAGGTGACCCCCCTGGAGCTGCCCGACTTCGTCGAGGCGGCGTGCCGCAGCGAGCGGTCGGGGGAGGCGTGGGCGCACGTCCGTCACCTCGAGGCGCTGGCGGCCGCCAACGGATCGCCGTGGACCGTCGGGGTGGCGCACCGCTCGCGGGCCCTCGTCGAGGAGGACGCCGAGCCGCACCACCGGGCGGCCGTCGATGCGCTGGCCGCCGGTGACGTCCCGATCGAGCTCGCACGAGCCCACCTGTTGTACGGCGAGTGGCTGCGGCGGGCCAGGCGCCGACGCGAGGCCCGGGAGCAGCTCCACCTCGCCCTGGGCCTGTTCGAGCGCGGCCAGGCCCCGGCATTCGCCCGCCGGGCCCGCGCGGAGCTCACCGCCATCGGCGACCAGACCGCGCAGGCCGGCGCCCGTGACCCCCTCGACCTGACGCCGCAGCAGCTGACCGTCGCACGCCTCGCGGCCACCGGCCACACCAACGCCGAGATCGGGTCGACGATGTTCCTCAGCCCGAACACCGTCGACTACCACCTGCGCAACGTCTTCCACAAGCTCGGCATCTCCTCCCGCCGGCAGCTCGCCGACCGGCTCGACGGGACGGACTGACCCCGGGACTACGTGGCGTACGTGGTCCGCACCGGCCCGGCCTCCGCCACGCTCGGAGGACCCGACCACAGGAGGCCCGATGCCCTACGTGACCGCCGACGACGGCGCCCGCATCTTCTACAAGGACTGGGGCGTCGACGGCACCCCCGTGATCCTCAGCCACGGCTGGCCGCTCAACGCCGACGCCTGGGAGGCCACCGCCCTGTTCCTCGCCGAGCACGGGCACCGCGCGATCGCCCACGACCGTCGCGGCCACGGCCGCTCGAGCCAGACGTGGGACGGCAACGAGATGGACACCTACGCCGACGACCTGGCCTGCCTGGTCGACACGCTCGACCTCTCGGACCTGACCCTCGTGGGCCACTCCACGGGCGGCGGCGAGGTCGTGCACTACGTGGGTCGCCACGGGACCGCCCGCGTGGCCCGCCTCGTCCTCGTGTCCGCCGTGCCGCCGCTGATGCTGCGCACCGACAACAATCCCGACGGCCTGCCGATCGAGGTGTTCGACGACATCCGGGCGGGGGAGGCCGCCAACCGCTCGCAGCTCTACCGCGACCTGGCCGACGGACCGTTCTTCGGGCACAACCGCAACCACGACGTGGCGCAGGGCTTCCGTGACGCCTTCTGGCTCCAGAGCATGGCCTGCGGCCACCGGGCGGCGTACGAGTGCATCGCCGCGTTCAGCGCGACGGACTTCCGCCCCGACCTTGAGAAGGTCGACGTCCCCACCCTGGTGATCCACGGCGACGACGACCAGATCGTGCCCTTCGAGGTCGGCGGCGCGCGGTCCGCCGCCATGGTCGCCGGCGCCGAGCTGAAGGTCTACGAGGGCAGCGGCCACGCCCTGCCCGACACCGACCGCGACCGCCTCCACGCCGACCTGCTCGCCTTCATCGACTCCTGAGAGGAACCACCCCATGACCGACGCACGACCCGAGACACGACCCGAGACGATCGTGCTGGTGCACGGACTCTGGATGACCCCGCGCAGCTGGGAGCACTGGGTCACCCACTACGAGGCGCAGGGGCACACCGTCCTCACGCCTGCCTACCCCGGATTCGAGATCGAGGTCGAGGCGCTGCGCGAGAACCCGCAGGTCATCGCGGACCTCACCGTGGCGGAGACCGTCGACCACCTCGCCTCGGTGGTCGAGGGTGTCGGCACCCCGCCGATCATCATCGGACACTCGTTCGGCGGCACCCTCACGCAGCTCCTCCTGGCCCGCGGACTGGGGTCTGCGGGAGTGGTGATCGACTCCGCGCCGACCGAGGGCGTCCGGGTGAACCCGGTCTCCCAGGCCAGGTCGCTGTTCCCCGCGCTGAAGAACCCGGCCAACCGGCACAAGGCGGTGGGCTTCACGCCCGAGGAGTTCCACTACGCCTTCACCAACACCCTCTCCGAGGAGGAGTCGCGGAAGGTCTGGGACCGCTACGCCATCGCGGCTCCGGGCTACTGGGTGTGGGAGTACGGGCTGTTCGCCAACTTCAAGCCCGGCCACCAGGACACCTGGGTGGACTACTCCGCCGACCGGGCCCCGCTGCTGTTCATCGCGGGCTCGGAGGACCACATCATGCCGCCGTCGGTGAACCGGTCGAACGCCAAGCACTACGACAAGTCACCGGCCGTCACCGAGTACCACGAGCTCGAGGGACGCGACCACTGGACCTGCGCCGCACCCGGGTGGGAGGAGGTCGCCGACCACGCGCTGGCGTGGGCCCGCGAGCACAGCCGGACCGCACCGGCACGGGCCGTCGAGACCTGAGCCACCTGCACCCACGACCGGGCCGACCGGGCCGACCCAGCCCGGTCGGCCCGGTCGGCACGGGTGCTCCCGGACGGGTCGCCGCGAACTACAGTGAGGAGGTGTCGATGAAGTTGGAGGGGGCGCTCGCCCGCCGTGACAACCAGCCGGTCGGTGCCTACTGCCCGATCGAGCGCACCTTGGCTGTGCTCAGCACCAGGTCCGCGATGCTGGTCCTGCGCGAGGCCTTCTACGGCGCCTCGCGGTTCGAGGAGTTCGCCGCTCGCGCCGACCTGACCGACGCGACGACCTCCGCGCGGCTGCACGACCTCGTCCGTGCCGGCGTCCTCGAGAGGCGGCCCTACCAGGAGCCCGGGCAGCGGGGTCGGCACGAGTACGTCCTGACGCCGGCGGGGGAGGACCTGATGCCCGCGCTCTTCGCCCTGCTCCAGTGGGCGAACCGCCACGACCCGCCGCCGTACCCGCCGCGGCTCACCCACGACGGCTGCGGCCGCCCGGTGACGATCGCGGCGCACTGCGACGCCGGCCACCACGTGTCGAGCGACGACATCACGGTCACCGCCGCCGGACCCTTCGGCCTCGACGACCCGCTGCCGTCGAGCTGAGCCTGCCGCGCCCGGTCGGCGCACCGACGAGGTCGACCGCCCGAGCGGCCGACCGGTGTCGTGTCCGTCAGCGGGCCGCCTCGCGGATCAGCTTCGTCACCACTCGCGGGTGGCTCATCATCACCACGTGGGAGCTGTCCACCTCCACGACCCGTGCACCGGCCCGGGCCGCCATGGCGCGCTCGGCCTCCGGCGGGATGATCCGGTCCTGCGCGGCGACGACGTACCAGCTCGGGATCTCGGCCCACGCCGGCGGACCCGACTCGGTCACCAGTGCCGCCAGCGCACCGGGTCGCTGGCTGGCGGCCATGAACCGGGTGGTCCGTCCCGGCAGGTCCTGCGCGAAGAGCTCGCCGAACCAGGCCGGATCGATGTAGGCGTCCGCGTTGGGCGGGCTGACGCCGGGGATCGGC
The DNA here is from genome assembly GCF_042666175.1 of Nocardioides sp. GCM10028917. NCBI lineage: Bacteria > Bacillati > Actinomycetota > Actinomycetes > Propionibacteriales > Nocardioidaceae > Nocardioides > Nocardioides sp. GCM10028917. The sequence continues at coordinate 501,532 of NZ_JBHTFL010000003.1, read as the reverse complement.
CGGAGCACCAGGTGGTCGGTGACCTCGGTGTGGCCCCCACCCAGGAGGTTCGCCTCGGCGACGCTCTCGCCCTCGGCGGGGGCGTACGCCGCCACGTAGACGAGGGAGCGGACGGCGGGGTTGCCCGTCGCGGCGTTGCTGATCACCGCGCCGCCGTACGAGTGTCCGACCAGCACGATCGGGCCCTCGATGGTGCCGAGGAACGCGCGGAGGTACGCGCCGTCGCTGATCGGGTCGCGCAGCGGGTTGGAGAACGCCAGGACCGGGTAGCCCTGGTCCATCAGCTGCATCGCGACGGCCTCCCACCCACTGGAGTCGGCGAAGGCGCCGTGGACCAGGACGACGGTGGGCCGATCACTGGCATCGGGCTGGCCGGGCGGGGCGGGATGTCCGCGTCGGCCGGGGTGTCGGGCGGAGGCGTCGGCCACCGCGCGGGCGGCCGCGTCGGCGGCCGACGCCGAGGTAGGACCCGGTGGCGAGCCGGCAGTGGCAGCGGCGAACAAGGTCCCCACCAGCGTCAGCGCCAGGAGGGCGGCCGACAGTGGGCGGGTCAGGAAACGGTGTCTCATCTGGACTCCTCGTCTCGAAGGTGGTCCCGATCGTCGACCGGCCCGCACCTCGCCCGGACCACGTGCCACACGTAGTCGGTCCGAGCGAACGTGGCAGCAATGGCAGCGCCATCCCATTCACCGGTCGCCGAGGCGCTCGTGCGGTGATCGTGGTGCACCTGGTGCATCAGGATCACCGCGATACGGCCTGCGTCACTCCGGCGACACCATGGCCCGCGGACGATCAGTAGTTGGACCACACCCAGGTTCCGTCGGTTCAGCCGTTTCAGCCACCGAGCGTCCGGTTGTCCGCGGCGCGCCGCCGCAGCACGCGGCGCTCGCCCTCGTTGCGGGTGAGGCGCGCCGCCTCGTCGAAGACCGACGCGGCCTCCGCGTGGCGACCGGCGCGCTCCAGGAGGTCGCCGCGCACGCTGGGCAGCAGCGGGGAGGCGCCGAGCCGGGACGGGTCCACGGCGTCGAGCACGGCGAGCCCGGCGGCGGCTCCGTGCGCCCTACCGTGGGCCACGGCCCGGTTGACCTCGACGACCGGGCCGGGCGCGGCCTGCGCGAGGACGTCGTACAGGACGGCGATGCGGCCCCAGTCCGTGTCCTCGGCCCGCGACGCGGTGGCGTGCTCGGCGGCGATCGAGGCCTGGAGGAAGTAGCGACCGACGGGCGCGCCGGCCGCAGCGAGACGGGAGGCGGCCCGCAGCGCCGCGAGGCCGCGCCGGATCATCAGCTCGTCCCACAGGGAGCGGTCCTGCGCCTCGAGCAGCACGGGCGTGCCATCGGAATCGAGGCGGGCCCCGGTCCGCGATCCCTGCAGCTCCAGCAGGGCTTGCAGGCCGAGCACCTCGGGCTCGTCGGGTGCCAGGTCGGCGAGCATGCGGGCCAGCCGTGTCGCCTCGGCTGCGAGGTCGGGACGCATCCAGTCGTCGCCCGCGGTGGCGGCGTAGCCCTCGTTGAAGATCAGGTAGACCACTGCCATCACGTCGTCGAGACGCGCCGTCCGCTCGTCGCCCGTCGGCAGGTCGAGCTGCGCCCGGGCTTCCGCCAGCGTCTTCTTCGCCCGGGAGATGCGCTGGCCCATCGTCGTCTCGCTGGTGAGGAAGCCGCGGGCGATCTCGGCGGTGGTGAGGCCCCCGACCAGCCGCAGCGTCAGCGCGGCGCGGGACTCGGGGGTCAGCGAGGGGTGGCAGGAGAGGAAGACCAGCCGCAGGACGTCGTCCTCGATGTGGTCGACCTGGTCGTCGAGGTCCGGCACGCGTGCCTCCTCCCCGCCTCCGGCGTGCTCGAGCTCGGCCACCTTGCGACGCAGCGTGTCGGCGCGCCGGAAGTGGTCGACACCGCGGCGCTTGGCCGTCGTCATCAACCAGGCAGACGGGTTGTCGGGGATCCCCGACACGGGCCACTGCTCCAGCGCGGCGACGAGCGCGTCCTGCGCGAGGTCCTCGGCCAGGTCGACGTCGCGCGTCATCCGGGCGAGGGCGCCGACGAGGCGGGCCGACTCGGCCCGCCACGTGGCGATCACGACCCCCGAGGGTCCCGAGAGCCCCGGGAGGTCGTCGTACGTCCCTGCTGGCACTCGTCCAGCGTAGTGAGCCAGCGTCGTGAGCCGGCGTCAGTCGCCGGGCGCCTCCGGGCCCTCGGACACCTGGCGCAGCGTGGAGACCACGGTGACCTCCGGCCAGTGCTTCGCGTGCAGCTCGGCGAAGAGCTGCTGGTCGGCCACCGCCTCCTCGAGGGTGGCGTACTCCATGAGCGACCAGCCGCCGACGACCTCCTTGCCCTCGGCGTACGGCCCGTCGACCCGGGTGACCCCACCCTGACGGACCACGAAGTTGACGGCGTCCTCGGTGCCGTAGAGCCCGCCGCCGTCGAGGAACGAGCCGTTGGCGGCGCGCTCCCCGATGAAGACGTCCATCGCGTCGAACAACGACTGCGGCGGCACCCCGATGCCCTCTTCCATCCTGACGAATCCCATGAATCGCGGCATTGTGATCGTTCCTCCTGTGGTGCGGTGGGTGTGTTCTCGCACGTACGTCGAACGGGCGCGGCGCGGCTCGACATCGGCGACGCAGATTTCTTCGACGCTTTCCGCGACATCCTTCTCCGACCGGTGCCGCGCTTGCCACCCCCGCGCACCATGGACCCATGAAGCCCCTCGCACCGGCGCTGGCCGGACTGCTGACCGTGCTGGCCACCGCCTGCTCCGGGGACACCGCAGCGTCCGGCTCGCTCGGTCCCGCGGCGGGTGAGGGGGATGACGGCTGGCCGTTCGTGGTCGAGGAGATCGACCGGCTCGACGAGCCGTGGGCGATGGCGTTCCTGCCCGACACCGGCGACCTGCTCATCACCGAGCGCAGCGGCACGCTCCACCTGCGCGACGCCGAGACCGGGGACCGGGTCGCGGTCGCGGGCGTGCCGGAGGTGGTCGACGCCGGCCAGGGCGGGCTGGGCGACGTCCTGCCCGCGCCGTCGTACGAGGAGGACGGGCGGGTCTACCTGAGCTGGGTCGAGGCGGGCGACGGCGGCACGGGCGCCGTCGTGGGTCGCGCGGTGCTCGAGACGGACGGGGACGAGCCGCGCCTCGACGGTCTCGAGGTGGTGTGGCGCCAGACACCTAAGGTCGCCGGCGACGGGCACTTCAGCCACCGCCTGGCCTTCTCTCCCGACGGCCAGCACCTCTTCGTCTCCTCGGGCGACCGTCAGCTCGGCGACCCGGCCCAGGACACCAGCAACACGCTCGGCACGATCGTGCGCCTGACGCCCGACGGCGAGCCCGCACCCGGCAACCCGCTTGCCGACCAGGGCGGGGCGAGCGCCGAGATCTGGAGCTGGGGCCACCGCAACCCGCTCGGGCTCGAGCACGCCCCCGACGGCACGCTGTGGTCGTCGGAGATGGGGCCCGAGGGTGGCGACGAGCTCAACGTGATCGAGGCCGGCTCGAACTACGGCTGGCCCGAGGCGTCCGACGGGAGCGACTACGGCGGCGGTGAGATCCCCGACCACGCCGAGGGTGACGGGTACGCCGCCCCCGCCCGGTCGTGGAACCCGAGCATCTCGCCGGGAAGCCTGATGGTCTACGACGGCGAGCTGTTCGAGGGCTGGCGGGGCGACGCGTTCCTCGGCGCCCTGTCGGGCGAGGCGCTGGTGCGCGTGGACCTCGACGGCCGGACCGCGGGCGAGACGGAGGTCTTCGACATGGGGGCACGCGTGCGAGCCGTCGAGGAAGGGCCCGACGGCGCGATCTGGGTGCTCGAGGACGAGGGCGCCGGCCGCCTCCTCCGCCTCACCCCGTCGACGTAGGCGTCAGCCGGCGCGTGGACGACGGGCGTCGCGCGGCAGGCCGAACTCCGTGCGGACGCCGGGGCTGAACGACAGATGGTCCGGGGGACGTCGAGCGAGCCGGTCGAGGCCCACCGACGCCATCAGCTGGTCGTCGAGGGCGATCAGCTCCGCGTCGTGCACCGGCCACCGCTCGTGACGGTTGGGGACCTGGAGGGTGCGCCCCCAGCAGCGCGTGTGCAGACGCCACCGCGCGCTCAGGAAGTGGTCGAGCGCGGTGGGCTCCCGCTTCGCCCCCGCCCGGACGACGACCCGGCTGGCGGGTCGGGCACCGAGCCGGCGCAGGCGGGCCTCGTACGTGTGCACGTCACCGTCGCGGTGGTGACGCATCCGTGCCCACCGGTAGGGCAGACCCAGCGCGCCACGGGCACCCACGACGATGGCGGCGCGGTCGGTGTCGAGGCTGAGGAAGACGATTCCGCGCCGGCCCGTCTCGTCGACGGAGTAGAGCCGCACGTTGGTCTCCAGGAACGTCCCCAGCCACGGGACCGCCGGCCCGCGGCCCAGCCCGGCATCGACCATCCGGAACGGGACCAGCCCGACGTAGGTCCGTCCGTCGAGCGTGTCGGGCCGTACGCCCGGCGGCATCCACTGCGCCACCAGGGCGGGATCGACCGCCCAGTGCAGGAACGTCAGGTCGCACCAGCGCTGGGTCATCGCGACGGCCCCCGAGATGGGCGGTGCGTCCGGGGACACGGGCTCGACGCCGGCTTCCTCCACGTCTCGAGCCTACTGTCGTCTCCCCTCGGGCCGGCCTGCGCAGAAGTGGGGTCCTACGCCCGACCGGTCGGGCGATCCGTTTCGTCGTTGTCGCCCCCCTCATCTAGTGTCGGCACCTGTGACAGAAGCCATGATCTCGGCACGGGGACTGCGCAAGTCGTTCGGCGACTTCGAGGCCGTCAAGGGCATCGACGTGGAGGTGCGCCGCGGTGAGGCGTTCGGCTTCCTCGGCCCCAACGGCGCCGGCAAGTCGAGCACGATGCGGATGATCGCGTCGGTGAGCCCGGTGACCTCCGGCGAGCTGCGGATCCTCGGCATGGACCCCGCCACCGACGGCCCCGCGATCCGTGGCCGGCTCGGCGTGTGTCCCCAGGAGGACACGCTCGACAACGAGCTCAACGTGTTCGACAACCTCTACATCTACGGCCGCTACTTCGGCATCGACCGCGCCACCTGCCGCGAGCGCGCGCAGGAGCTGCTCGAGTTCGCGCAGATCACCGACAAGGCCAAGGCGAAGGTCGAGGACCTGTCGGGTGGCATGAAGCGGCGCCTGACGATCGCCCGCAGCCTGATCAACAACCCCGACCTGCTGCTCCTCGACGAGCCGACCACCGGCCTCGACCCGCAGGCGCGCCACGTGCTGTGGGACCAGCTCTTCCGGCTCAAGCAGGCCGGGGTCACGCTCGTGATCACGACTCATTACATGGATGAAGCCGAGCAGCTCTGTGATCGCCTGGTCGTGATGGACAAGGGCCTCATCGCCGCCGAGGGGTCCCCGCGCCAGCTGATCGACGCCCACTCGACCCGTGAGGTCGCGGAGCTCCGCTTCGGCGTGGGCGAGCACGAGGCGCTCGCGGAGAAGATCGAGGACCTCGGTGAGCGCGTCGAGGTGCTGCCCGACCGGCTCCTCGTCTACAGCGACCACGGCGAGGACGTCGTCACGGCCGTCCTCGACCGTGGGCTGCACCCGATCGCCACCCTCGTGCGGCGGTCCACCCTCGAGGACGTCTTCCTGCGCCTCACCGGTCGGAGCCTGGCGGACTGATGGCCTCGCGACCAGGAGCCGACACGACCTCGGTGACCACCACCGCCCGCCCGGCCCGCCCCACCGGCTCCCTGTCGGCGTGGGAGGGCATGGCCCGGCAGTACGACTACTGGCTCACGGTCCTCAAGCGCACGTGGCGCGGGGGAGTGGTGAGCAGCTTCCTCACTCCGCTGCTCTACGTCGTCGCGATGGGCGTCCTTCTCGGCGGGTTCATCGAGGCCGACCCCGACAAGCTCGAGGGTGCGACCTCCTACCTCGCCTTCGTGGTCCCCGGCCTCGTCGCCTCGCACGCCATGACGCTCGCGGTCAGCGAGTCGACGTACCCCGTCATGGGGTCCATCAAGTGGCACAAGACGTTCTTCGCGCAGCTGGCCACGCCGCTGGCCGTGCGCGACCTGGTCAACGCCTACGTCGCGTTCGTGATGTTCCGGGTGGCCTCGGCGTGCGCGGTGTTCATGCTGGTGATGGCCCCGTTCGGCGTCTTCGCCACGTGGTGGGGGCCGATCCTGGCGTGGCTCTCGCAGGTGCTCGTCGGCTTCGCGTTCACCACGCTGGTCTTCGCCTACAGCGCATGGCTGAGGTCGGAGGAGGGGTTCGGCCTGCTGTTCCGCCTCGGCGTCATCCCGCTGACCCTCTTCTCCGGTGCCTTCTTCCCGATCAGCAACCTCGGGCCGGTGCTGGAGTGGATCGCCCGGCTGACCCCGCTGTGGCACGGCGTCTCGCTCTCCCGGATGTTCTGCGTCGACCAGATCGACTGGGCGCTGGTCGTGCTGAACGTCGTCGTGCTGGTCACCCTCACCGTCGTCGGGTGGTTCCTCGCCGTGCGCAACCTCGACCGCCGGCTGGAGGTCTGACATGGCGCTCATCGAGGGGATCCCGGCCCCGCTGACCCCGGCCGCCGCCACCAAGGTGCTGGTGCTGCGCAACTACGTCGTCTACAAGGGCGCGTGGAAGCTCTTCATCACCGGCTTCCTGGAGCCGGTCTTCTACCTGTTCTCGATCGGCATCGGCGTCGGCCAGCTGATCGACACCTTCGAGTTCCACGGCGAGGCGATCCCCTACGCCGAGTTCGTCGCGCCGGCCATGCTCGCGACGTCCGCCTTCAACGGCGCGCTGCTCGACTCGACGTACAACGTCTTCTTCAAGATGAAGTACGAGAAGCTCTACGACCAGATGCTCGCCACCCCGCTGTCGACCGGTGACATCGCGCGCGGCGAGATCACCTGGGGCCTGATGCGCGGCTCGGTCTACTCCGCCGCCTTCCTCCTCGTGATGGCGCTGATGGGCCTGACCCACTCGTGGTGGGCCGTCCTGGCCCTGCCGGCCGCGATCCTGATCGCCTTCGCCTTCTCGGCCGTGTGCATGGCGGTCACGACGTGGATGACGAGCTGGCAGGACTTCGACAAGATCACGCTCGCCCAGATGCCGCTCTTCCTCTTCTCAGCCACCTTCTTCCCGATCGAGGCGTTCGGCGACGGGGTGCTGCGCTGGGTCGTCGAGGCCACCCCGCTCTACCGCGGGGTCGTGCTCTGCCGCGAGCTCACGACCGGTGTCATCACCTGGGAGTCAGCCGTGTCGGTGGTCTACCTCGTCGTGATGGGCGTCGTCGGCCTGCTCGTCGTCCGACGCCGGCTCGACAAGCTGCTGCTGACCTGAGCGGCTCTCCCGGGCTAGGTTCGGGAGCATGGCGAGCAGCACGGACTCCTGGACGAAGGGTGGGTCGACCCCGGCACTGCTGGAGGAGACCATCGGGGACAACCTGGCGCGCACCGTCGCGTCGTACGCCGACCGCGAGGCGCTGGTCGAGTGCGCGAGCGGGCGGCGCTGGACCTGGGCGGAGCTGCAGGCCGACGTCGACGCCGTCGCGCGCGGTCTGGTCGGAGCGGGCATCCGCAAGGGCGACCGCGTCGGCATCTGGGGGCCGAACAGCGCCGAGTGGACGCTGGTGCAGTTCGCCACCGCGCGGGTCGGCGCCATCCTGGTCAACGTCAACCCGGCCTACCGCACCCACGAGTTCTCCTACGTCGCCAACCAGTCGGGCATGCGTCTGCTGGTCGCCGCGACGTCGTTCCGGACGAGCGACTACCGGGCCATGGTGGACGAGACCGCTGCCGAGAACCGTGCGCTGGAGCGCGTGGTCTACCTCGACGACGAGGAGAGCTGGGCCGGGCTGCTCGCGGACGGCGAGGGCGTCTCGGCCGACGACCTGGCCGAGCGGGCCGCGAGCCTGGCGCCCGGCGACCCGATCAACATCCAGTACACCTCCGGCACCACCGGCTTCCCCAAGGGCGCGACCCTGAGCCACCGCAACATCCTCAACAACGGCTACCTCGTCGGCGAGGTGTGTCGCTACACCGAGGCCGACCGCGTGTGCATCCCGGTGCCCTTCTACCACTGCTTCGGCATGGTCATGGGCAACCTGGCGTGCTCCTCCCACGGAGCAACGATGGTGATCCCGGCGCCCGGCTTCGACCCGGCGCTCACGCTGAAGGCGGTGACGGAGGAGCGCTGCACGTCGCTCTACGGCGTGCCGACGATGTTCATCGCCGAGTGGGCGCTGCCCGACATCGACTCCTACGACCTGTCCTCGGTGCGCACCGGGATCATGGCGGGCTCGCCCTGCCCCGCAGAGATGATGAAGAAGCTCATCGCCGCCGGCATCGAGGAGATGACGATCTGCTACGGCATGACCGAGACGTCGCCGGTCTCCACCCAGACCCACCCCGACGACTCCTTCGAGCGGAAGGTCGGCACGGTCGGCCGGGTCTGCGCGCACCTCGAGGTCAAGATCGCCGACCCGCTCACGGGAGAGGCCGTCCCGCGCGGGGAGGCGGGCGAGCTCTGCACCCGCGGCTACTCGGTGATGCTCGGCTACTGGGACGACGAGGAGAAGACCCGAGAGGCCATCGACGACGACGGGTGGATGCACACCGGCGACCTCGGGGTGATGGACGACGACGGCTACGTCCAGGTCACCGGGCGCATCAAGGACATGGTCATCCGGGGCGGCGAGAACATCTACCCGCGCGAGATCGAGGAGTTCCTCTACACCCACCCCGACATCGAGGACGTGCAGGTGGTCGGCGTCCCGGACGAGAAGTACGGCGAGGAGCTGTGCGCGTGGCTGCGGATGCGCCCGGGCAGCGAGCCGCTCGACGCCGACGAGGTGCGCGCCTTCGCGACCGGCAGGCTCGCCCACTACAAGATCCCGCGCTACGTGATGGTCGTCGAGGAGTTCCCGATGACCGTCACGGGCAAGGTGCGCAAGGTCGAGATGCGCGAGGTGTCCACCGCCCGCCTCGGGCTGGCCTGACCCAGCGGGTCACCGGAAGACGCTGCGGTAGACCTCGTCGAGGGCCGCGGTGTCGAGGGCGGTCACGACGCGCACCTGCCCGTCGCCCGTACGCCGGAGCCGTCCCCGGTCGTCGCTCGTGTCGACGGTCCAGGTGCCCGACTCGGTGGTCGCGGCGGATTCGTCCACGAACGTGCCGGCGGTCGCGAGGTCCCAGTACTTCGGCGACTCGAACCCGGGGACCCGGCCGAGCCCGCCGACGACGGGACCGGCCAGCCCGTCCGGCGCGCCGGACGGCACCGGGTCGTCCGGCAGCACCGTCACCGGCACGGGGCCGGCCAGCACCTCGGCGAACGGCACGGGGTCGGCTCCGGCGTTCCACTCAGCCACGCCGTCGGCGTGCGACTCGCTGTCGACGGTGCCCGCCATGGTGGTGACGCCGTCCAGCCGGGCGTACGCCGCCGGGTGCTCGCGCAGGACGGCGGCCACCTCGGTCAGTGGCGCGAGGGCGACCACCTGTAGATCGGTATGGCGCCGGGCGAGCCGGGCGATGAGCTCGGCGGCCGGCGTACGCACCGGGGTGAGCTCGCCGGCGGTGCCGTCGCGTGGCAGCCCGCTGTTCATCAGCGCACCGGCGCCCCACTCGGGCGGGAACATCACCCCGTCCTCGCCACGCGGCGTGGTGCCGCAGGCGACGAGCGGCGGGGCAGTCTCGAGCGCGTGGAAGAAGTCGCCCAGGAGTCCGGTGCCACGGCAGTCCAGCTCACCCGTCTGCGGGACCGTCACGGCGACGACGCGGACGCGGGGGTGACGCAGCAGCAGGGCGAGCGCCGCGAGGTCGTCGGGTGCCAGGTCGGTGTCGACGACGACGGGCACCGCGTCCGGCTGCTTGGCGGCGGCCGGTGCCATCGGGCCGGTGGCGAAGACCTCGCCGTCGACGTCGGAGGCCGCAGGGCTGCAGGCGGCCAGCACCGCGACGGCCAGCGTCACGAGGAGCACACGTCGCCTCACGGGATCACCACGTGCTGACCGACGATGCCTGCCACGGCGAGGACCGTCCCGACGGCGAGCAGTGCCCGCCGCCCCGACCGGGGCCACGCGACGCCGAGCAGCAGCGCGGCAAGCCCGAGCAGCCACATGTTGTGCCACCAGGCGAGCGCCTCCGACACCAACTGGCGCTGCCAACCGCCGTCGGTGGTGTGGGGCGCCCCGACGAGCAGCCAGTCGGACGGAAGGCTGAGGGGGTCGGTTGAGGGCGTACCGGCCGGGAGGTGGACCGGCTGCACCTGGATCACGGAGAACGGCGTCACTGCCGCCTGCCCGAAGAGCCAGTAGACGCTGACGACGAACCACAGCACGAAGAGCGCGGGGACCACGGCCACGAGCCGCGACGTCCGTCGTCCGAGCGCGGCGCCGAGCGCGACGGCCACCAGCGCGAGGGCGACGATCTGCGCCAGCTCGGCCGTGGTGTGGAGCGCCTCCGTCGTGCGGCCGGGCTCCATGCCGATCCACAGGCCACCGATCTCCCTCTCCCGCCAGGCGACCAGGACGGCGTACGCCGCAGCGACCACCACGAACGGGAGCGCGGCCAGCAGCCGGGCGAGCGTCCGGCGCGCCTCCGAGACGGGTGCGGCCGGCGCGACGTCGTGGCGTGCGCGGTGGAACGGCAGCGCGGCGGCGACCGAGATGCCGAAGAGGAACGGCGCGACGGCGGGCATGATCCCCTCGTACGACGAGCCCGGCCACTCGCCCGGCTCGGGCCGCACGGTCCACATCGCCCAGACCGATAGGGCCAGGCAGCCCCAGGGCACCGGGTTGCGCAGCATCCGGCGTGTCTCGGCGGCGACCAGCGCGCGGGTCACCGTCGCTGGGGCCGACGCGGTCGTCACGGGCCTGGCGGTCGTCGCGCTCATCGCCGCCGTCCTGCCACGCAGAGGAGGGTCGCTGCCGCGAGCACCCACCACGGCTCCGTCAGCCACCAGCCGACGACGTCCGAGACCGTTCCGTCCGGCAGGAGCTGGTGGAGGGCGAACAGGGCCACCGGGGTGGATGCTCCCAGCAGCACGGCCCGTCGCTGCGGTGCCCACAGCGCGACGGCCACACCGCAGGCCGCCGCGGCGAGCAGGGGACCCGGCCCGGACAGCCGCGCGGTCGTCAGCGAGTCGAGCAGGAACCACACGGCGAGGGCCGGCAGCCCGAGCAGGCCGAGCCGCAGGACCCGACGCTGCATGAGCGACACCGGCACCGCCGTTAGCATCGCAGCGGCCGGGTCGTGCAGGCCGGAGACGACGGTCGCGGCGAGGCCGGCCGCGGCGATCGCCAGGACGACGTCCGCAGGGCGTCCGGCGGACCGGGCGAGCAGGGTTGCGGCGACGAGCACAGCTGCGAGCAAGACCGCGGGCGCCCAGCGCATGGCTCGCGCCGTGGGCAGGGCGGCGTGGGCGAGCGCGGTGTTCATCGGGTCAGCCTCGTCACGAGCAGGTATCCGTCGTCGACGGTGGGGACGGCCGGTGAGGCGCCGTCGGGCAGCGTGCCCACGTGGCGGCGGGTGCCGGGGCCGGTCAGCCAGGACCGCAGCGCGGTGGGCTCCTCGACGTCGGACTCCCAGACCCGGCCCTCGGCCTCTCCCGCCAGCTCGGTGGGCGTGCCGGACCAGCAGATCCTGCCGCGGTCCATGACGACGACCTGCTGGCACAGGGCCGCGACCTCGGCGGTGTTGTGCGTCGACAGGACGACGCAACCGCGGTGGGAGGTCTCGGCGAGGACGGACCGCAGCGCGATCCGCTGCTCCGGGTCCAGCCCGGTGGCCGGCTCGTCGAGGACGAGGAGGTCCGGGGCGCCGACGAGTGCGGACGCCAGCGCCACGCGCTGCTGCATGCCGCCCGACAAGGTGCGGATGCGCTTGTGCATCGCGTCACCGAGGCCGACGGCCTCGAGCATCGTCGCTGCTTCCCGTCGTCGCTGGGACGCGTCCGTGTGCTCCTTGAGGATGGCGACGTAGTCGACCATCTCGAGGGGTGTGAACCCGCCGTAGAGCCGGGGCGACTGGGGGAGGTAGCCGAGCCGGCGTCGCACCTCGGTGCGCGCCGTCGGGTGGGCCGGGTCCAGGCCCAGCAGGGACAGGGTGCCGCGGTCGGGGGCGAGCACGGTCGCCAGGATGCGCAGCAGCGTCGTCTTGCCGGCGCCGTTGGGCCCGAGCACCCCCACGATGCCCCGCCCGAGGGTGAGGTCGACCTGGTCCACGGCGGTCTGGGAGCCGAACGCCTTGGTGATGCCGGCCGCGCTCAGCAGCGTGCCCGTGGGCGTGTGGGTGGCGGTGTCGGTGTCGGTGCTGCTCATGCGGTCCTCCGGTAGGCGACGGTGTCGCGACGGGCGACGGTGAGGGTGATCGCCGCGAGGGCGACCACCAGTGCGGTGAGCTGGCTGGGGGCCGAGGCGAGCAGGTCGGTGACCACGTCGGCGGGCACCCTGCGTGAGGCGGTGGGCCACGAGACGGCGACGGCCCACAGCGAGCCCAGGGACGCAGCGACGACCGAGGGATCCAGCCGCGTCGTGCCGGCCAGGGCCACCAGCGAGGTCAGGGCGGCGCCGGGCAGCAACCAGCCCAGGGCCACCGGCGTGGGGAGCCCGAGGAGCAGGGCCACGCCGACGCCGATGGGCACAGCCGGGAGGGCCACCAGCACGGCCCGCGCCGCCACCAGGCGCAGGCCGGCCGTCGGGGTGGCGAGGGCGAGCTCCCCGGCCGGCTCGGCGTGGCGTCCGTAGGTGAGGGCCACCGCCGCGAGCGGAGCGACGGGGGCGAGCGCCATGAAGACGGGCAGCTGGAGGCCGAGGACGGACACGACGACCGGCAGGGTGAGCAGCAGCAGGATCGAGGAGAGCCAGGCGGCGCGCAGCCCGGGGGTGGCCAGGCCGAGGCGCAGCAGCGGGTTGGAGCGTGGACGGTCGATCCGGTCGGCCAGCGCGTCCCAGCGTCGTACGACGTCGCTGCCGGAGGCGGACGGCGCGAGCATGGCCGTGCGCCGACGGCACTCGTCGCAGCGGAGCAGGTGGGCCTCGAGCGAGGCGGCGGGGAGGGGCGCCGCGGAGCCGTCCGCCCACGCGCGCAGCGTCTCCTCGTCGGCGTGCCAGGTCTGCGTCACAACAGTCCCTCCCTCAGCTGGGTGCGAGCGCGGCTCATCCGGCTCTTGACGGTGCCGCTCGGGATGCCGAGCAGCGCGGCGGCCTCGCGCGTGGAGAGGCCGTCGAGGACGGTGGCCTGGACGACGGCCTGCAGGTCGGGGGAGAGCCGAGCGAAGGCGAGGCCCACGTCGCTGTGCTCGACCCGGGCGAGCACCTCCTCCTCCGCCGACGTCGCCGGGTGGCTGCGGAGGTTGCGCAGCCGCTCGACCACGCTGGCCCGCGGCCGCAGCTGGTGCAGCATGGACCGCACGGCGATGCCCCACAACCACGCGGCGACCTCGCCCTCGCCCCGCCATCCGGACGGCTTGCGCCAGACCGCGAGGAACGTGTCCTGGACCGCGGTGTCGACGATCGCCGGATCGGCACACCGCCGCGACAGCCGGATGGCCATCCATGGCTCGTGGCGCACGAAGAGCTCGCGCAGCGCGCCGCGGTCTGCGTCTGCCACGGCGGCGAGCAGCTCCGCGTCGGACCGGTCGTCGACGCCCTCTCGGGCGTCCCAGCCGGTGTCGTCCACTCCCATCACGTCTCCTAGTTGCGCCGACGCCCATGATCGGTTCGCCGGCGCCGCCACGTCGTGCACCGGTCCAGACCAGGCGTGAACCGAACACCGATCGCGGAGGCACCTCTTGGTGGCGGCCCGTTCGGTCCGCCGGACGAGCTCAGTCATGGAGGAGGACCCAGATGTCGAGGATCAGGACAGGAGTGGCGGCAGCAGCCGTCCTTGCCGCAATGCCCACCACCGCGGTGGCCGCCGGGGTGCTGGTGGACCACGGGCACGGGCCCACGGTCGTGCACGACACGGCGTACGACCAGGTCAAGACGCAGGTGCACGCCTGGTCCAGCGACGGGACCACTCGCGTCCGGCTCATGGTGACCGGGCTGCCGGCCGGACAGACGTTCGGGGCGCACGTTCACACGGGTACCTGCGGCGCCGACCCGCTCGCGTCCGGCGGCCACTACCAGCACTCGACCGACGCGACGGTCCCGCTCGCCGAACGGGAGGTCTGGCTCGACGTCACCTCGGACGAACGCGGTCGAGGGGTCGCCACGACCACGGTGCCGTGGACCTTCGTGGCGGGCACCGCGGGGTCGGTGGTGATCCACGCGCAGCCCACCAACACGACCACCGGGGCCGCCGGCGCCCGGTTGGCCTGCACCAGCGTCGCGTTCGGGGCCTGACCGCGGGACCGGGTGACGTCAGCCCAGCACCTTCTGGAGCCAAGCGACGTCGATCCAGCGGCCGTGCTTGCGGCCGACCTCCCGCATCACGCCGACCTCCTCGAAGCCGCAGGCGCGGTGCAGGGCGAGGCTGCCGGCGTTGGGCAGGGCAACCGCGGCGACGACCAGGTGGATGCCGTCGCCGGCGAGGCGGGCCAGCAGGTCGTCGTAGAGGGCGCGACCGGTGCCCCGACCCTGCTGGCCCGGCGCGACGTAGACAGTCGTCTCGCGGGTGTGGGCGTACGCCGGCTTCGGTCGGAACGTCGACGACGTGGCGTAGCCGGTGACGGTGCCGCCGTCGTCGGCGACCAGGAAGTGGTCGCCGTGCTCGCCGAGCCTCGCCTCCCAGACCTCCATCGGGCGCGGCTCGAGGTCGAAGGTCGCATGCCCCTCACGGGCCTCGCGGCCGTAGATCGCGGCGACGGCCGGCAGGTCGGCGGGAAGTGCGCGACGGATGTCCATTCCACACATTGTCACCGCCGCCGGGACTGGTTGGATGGCGGCCATGAGCATCACGCCCGACACGAAGGACTGGACCTGGGTGCTCTCGCGGTCGTGCCCCGAGTGCGGCTTCGACGCCGCCGCGCACGACGTGTCCGACCTCCCCGACCTCCTCGAGGCGACGGCGTCCTCGTGGTCGCGGGCGCTCGCCCGCGGTGACGCGGCCGACCGCCCACGACCCGGGGTCTGGTCGGCGCTGGAGTACGGCTGCCACGTGCGCGACGTGCACCTGCTCTTCGCCGAGCGCGTGCGGCTGATGCTCACCGAGGACGTCCCCACCTTCGCCAACTGGGACCAGGACGCCACCGCGGTCGCGCGCGACTACGGCAGCCAGGACCCCGCCGAGGTCGCGGCCGAGCTGGTCGGTGCCGCCCGCACCGTGGCGATGCTCTACGGCTCCGTCACCGATGCCACGCGCGGTCGCCGCGGGCTGCGGTCCAACGGCGACGAATTCACCGTCGAGAGCCTGGGCCGCTACCACCTGCACGACGTCGTGCACCACCTCCACGACGTGGCGGCGCCCGCGTGACCAGCGAGACCGTCCGGTCCTACGACCGCGACGCAGCGGCGTACGTCGCCCGCACCGCGACCGTGCCGGACTCCGTGCGCGCCGCGCTGGAGCACCTCGCCGACCGGCTCGGCCCGGGCGCGCGCGTGCTGGAGATCGGCTCGGGCGGTGGTCGTGACGCGCTGCTGATGGAGCAGCTCGGACTCGCCGTGCGGCGCACCGACGTCACCCCCGCCTTCGTCGCGCTGCTGCGCGAGCATGGCCACGCCTGCGACCGCCTCGACCCCCTCGTCGACGACCTGACCTCGCCAGACGGCCCGAACGACGCCGTGTGGGCCAACGCGTCGCTCCTGCACGTCGCGCGGGACGACCTGCCCACCGTCCTGCGCCGCCTGGCCGTGGTCACCCGGCCCGGAGGGGTGCTGCGGATGTCGCTCAAGGAGGGCGACGGCGACGGCTGGTCCACCCACGGGACGATCAGCGGCCCGCGCCACTTCACCTACTGGCGGGCCGCGGACGTCGAGACCGTCGTCCGTGCCGCGGGGTGGGGCGACGTGGTCGTCCGACACGGGCTCGGGGGCGACCGGGGGGAGACCTGGCTCGAGCTGTCGGCGGTCCGTGATGGGGTGTCGGCATGAGGCACACCGAGTTCTGGGCACGGCTCGACAAGGCCCTCGGGCGGGCCTACTCCCGCACGTGGGCCGAGCTCACCGTCGTGCGCGACCTCGACGGCCGCACGACCCAGGAGGCGCTCGACGCAGGTGTGCCGCCCAAGCAGGTGTGGGCTGCCGTGCATCGCCAGCTCG
Organism: Nocardioides sp. GCM10028917; assembly: GCF_042666175.1. Lineage (NCBI taxonomy): Bacteria > Bacillati > Actinomycetota > Actinomycetes > Propionibacteriales > Nocardioidaceae > Nocardioides > Nocardioides sp. GCM10028917. The sequence continues at coordinate 485,361 of NZ_JBHTFL010000003.1, read as the reverse complement.
AGCTCCCGGACAGCGAACGGTGACCACCCGGCTCGCGGGAGGCCTCACCGTCGCCCAGGTCCAGCGTCGTACGGTCCGCACCCTCGTCGTCTCCCAGGCGGTCGGCGCGGTCGGTGTCACCATCGGCGTCGCGACCGCCTCGCTCCTCGCGCGCGACATCTCCGGCAGCGAGACGATGGCCGGCCTCGCCCAGACCTTCCAGGTCCTCGGCACGGCCGCCGCCGCCTACGGGCTCGCGCGCGTCATGCGCCGCCGCGGGCGACGTGTCGGCCTGGTCGCGGGCTACCTCATCGGGGCGACCGGCGCGGTCCTGGCCGTCGTCGCCGGTGTCGTCGACTCGATGGCGGTGCTGCTGCTCGGCGCGCTCATGCTGGGAGCGACCACGGCGGTCAACAACGGGTCGCGCTACGCCGCGACCGACCTCGCGACCGAGGAGCACCGTGCCCGTGCCCTGTCGGTCGTCGTGTGGGCGACCACGGTCGGGGCCGTCGCCGGCCCCAACCTCACCGGCGTGGGCGCGAGCGTCGCCCGCTCCATGGGGGTGCCCGAGCTGACCGGTGGGTTCGCCATCGGTGCGGTCGTGCTCGTCGTGGCGGCCGGGTGGGTGTCGTGGCGGCTGCGACCCGACCCGCTGCTCCTCGCCCAAGAGACGGCCGGGGTCGTGCCCAGCGCCGGTCCCGAGCCGCGCGGGCGGTCCTGGAGCAGCTTCGTCGCGGTGGTGCGCGACGTGCCGGCGGTCGGCGCCGCGGTGGTGGCGATGGCCTGCGCCCACGCGGCGATGGTGACGGTGATGATCATGACGCCGCTCCACATGGAGCACGGCGGCGCGCACCTGGAGGTCATCGGTTTCGTCATCTCGATCCACGTGCTCGGCATGTTCGCCTTCTCGCCGCTCGTCGGCTGGGCGGCCGACCGCTTCGGCAGGGCGGCCGTCCTGATCACGGGGGGAGTGGTCCTGCTGGTGTCGCTCGCGCTGTGTGGCCTGTCACCTGAAGGGACCTCGTGGCAGATCTTCGCGGGGTTGTTCCTCCTCGGCGTCGGCTGGTCCTGCGCGACGGTTGCCGCGTCGACGGTCATCGCGGACCGCACGCCCATCGAGGCGCGCACCGACGTGCAGGGCACCTCCGACATGGCGATGGCGCTCACCGCCGCCGCTGGAGGAGCCCTCGCCGGGGTCATCGTCGGGCAGCTGGGATACCCCGCGCTCGCGACCTTCGCCGCGCTGCTGGCGGGTGCGGTCGTGGTCGCCGGCGCCGCGACCCGCCGGCACTCCTGAGCCGCTCCTCGGCCCCACGCACTCGGTGGCCGACACGCCGAGGCGGTGTAGCGCGTCGAACACCTGTTCGGGCTACTGTGCATCCACAGGTACGACGAGGGGCGAGGTTGTCCACAGCGTTCGACCGTCCTGATCAGGGACTGTCGGTGGCTCGCCCTAGCGTCGCAGACGTACCTCTCACGACACGACGACAAGACAGGACACAGCAATGGCTGGTGCAGACCGCGAGAAGGCCCTCGACGCCGCGCTCGCACAGGTGGAGAAGCAGTTCGGCAAGGGCTCGGTCATGCGACTGGGCGACGAGACACGTGCGCCGCTCGAGGTGATCCCCACGGGGTCGATCGCTCTCGACGTGGCCCTCGGGCTGGGCGGCCTGCCGCGCGGTCGTGTCGTGGAGATCTACGGCCCGGAGTCCTCCGGAAAGACGACGGTCGCCCTCCACGCGGTGGCCAGCGCCCAGGCGGCCGGCGGCATCGTCGCCTTCATCGACGCCGAGCACGCGCTCGACCCCGACTACGCGAAGAACCTCGGCGTCGACACCGACGCGCTCCTCGTGTCCCAGCCCGACTCCGGTGAGCAGGCGCTCGAGATCGCCGACATGCTGATCCGCTCCGGTGCCCTGTCGCTGATCGTCATCGACTCGGTGGCCGCGCTCGTGCCCCGCGCCGAGATCGAGGGCGAGATGGGCGACAGCCACGTCGGCCTCCAGGCCCGACTGATGAGCCAGGCGCTGCGCAAGATGACCGGTGCCCTCAACAACTCCGGCACGACCGCGATCTTCATCAACCAGCTGCGCGAGAAGATCGGCGTGATGTTCGGCTCGCCGGAGACCACGACCGGTGGTCGGGCCCTGAAGTTCTACTCCTCGGTGCGCCTCGACGTGCGTCGCATCGAGACGCTGAAGGACGGCACCGACATGGTCGGCAACCGCACCCGCGTCAAGGTCGTGAAGAACAAGGTGGCTCCGCCGTTCAAGCAGGCCGAGTTCGACATCATGTACGGCAAGGGCATCAGCCGCGAGGGTGGCCTCATCGACGTGGGCGTCGAGGCGGGCCTGATCCGCAAGGCCGGCGCCTGGTACACCTACGAGGGCGACCAGCTCGGCCAGGGCAAGGAGAACTCGCGCAACTTCCTGCGCGACAACCCCGACCTCGCCAACGAGATCGAGAAGCTCATCCTCGAGAAGCTGGGTGTGACGCCCGCCGTCGACAAGCCCGGGGACGACCTGAGCGACGAGCCCATCGGGGTCGATGACTTCTGACCGCACAGCCGCCCTCGAGGGACGAGAGGGCGGCGTGGGTGCGGGCAGGTCGAGCAAGCGATCGAGCGAGCCTGCGAGGTCGATGATGCGTGTCGGGACCCGCCGGTGAGCGGCGAGACCCGTCCGGCACCCGACTGGGCCGGTGACGTCGGGCTCGGGGTCCAGGCGTGGGTGGGGGACACCCCATCCACGCCCGCCGAGCCTCGCCCGGACCGTCCCCGAGGCGGGCGCGGCGGCGCGGGTCGCCGCGAGGGCCGCAAGGGTGGCCGCAAGGCGACCCGCACCTGGGAGGAGCGCGAGGCAGCCAGGCTCGCGCGGGAGGAAGCCGCGGCCGCGGAGCTCGAGGCCGATCCCGAGGCCGTCGCCCGCAAGATCCTGCTCGACACCCTCACCGGGCAGGCACGCTCGCGCCAGGAGCTGGCCGACAAGCTCGCCAAGCGGGGCGTGCCCGACGAGCTCGCCGGTGAGCTGCTCGACCGCTTCACCGAGGTCGGCCTGATCGACGACGCCGCCTACGCCCGGCAGTGGGTCGAGAGCCGGCACCGCAGCCGAGGTCTGGCCCCCCGCGCGCTGGCCCAGGAGCTGCGCCGCAAGGGCATCGACGACGAGGACTCGAAGTCCGCGCTGGAGCAGATTGACGAGTCCGACCAGCGGGCGGCCGCTCGCGCGCTGGTCGACAAGAAGCTGCGCTCCATGCGCGGCCTCGACCGCCAGGTGGCCACCCGCCGCCTGGCCGGGCTCCTGGCCCGCAAGGGCTACGCCGCCGGCCTCGCGTTCTCGGTCGTCCGCGAGGCGCTCGGCGAGGCGGAGGACGACGGCGAGCCCCACCCCGACTTCTGAGGTGCTTTCGGCTGGCGCCGGGTGCGTCATACGGATCCGCACGGACAGGTTCAGGTTCGGATGACGTTGGGGCCGGCTGCCGGCTGGCGCCGGGTGCGTCATACGGATCCGCACGCACAGGTCCCGGTTCGGATGACGCTGGGACGCGCGACCCTCGGCGGCCCGGTCTTCCGGCGAGCGACGGGCTCTGGTGGGATGGGTCCCGTGAGCAGCGAGCGCGAGATCCTCACCTACGACCTCTTCGGCACGGCCACCCGCGAGCTCGCGCGGGAGGTGGCTGACTCCGGGTTCCGCCCCGACATCATCCTGGCGATCGCGCGCGGCGGGCTCGCCCTCGGCATGGGGCTGGGCTACGCCCTCGCGGTGAAGAACATCTCGGTGGTCAACGTCGAGTTCTACACGGGCGTGGACCAGCGCCTCGAGGTCCCGATCATGCTGCCCCCGACGCCCGCGGCCATCGAGCTGTCCGGCCTCAAGGTGCTCGTCGCCGACGACGTCGCCGACACCGGTCGCACCCTCGAGCTCGTCCACGCGTTCTGCGAGGGCCACGTCGCCGAGGTGCGCACGGTGGTGATCTACGAGAAGCCGCAGTCGGTCATCAAGCCCGACTACTCCTGGCGGAGCACCGAGCGCTGGATCGACTTCCCGTGGTCCGTGCTTCCTCCCGTCGTCGACCCGGACGCCCTCGCGCACTGACGTGCCTGACGCCGATGCGACGGCGGCGCGCCCCGTCGTCGTACGCCACGGTGACCGGCAGCTGGCCGGCGCCCTGCTGCCCGGGGAGCCGTGGGCAGCGGCCGCGGCCCGCATCTGCGCGCCGGTCGGCGGCGAGCCGGTCGCCCAGGACCTCTCGGGCGACGTCCTGCGGTTCGACGTCGATCCCGACCGGGCCGTCTACCTGCGGGCGATGACGTACAGCGACCTACCGGCGCTGACACGCTGGTTGCAGGAGCCGCACGTCCGACGGTGGTGGCACAACGACGGTGAGCCCTCCATGGAGCGCGTGACGGAGACGTACGGGCCTCGCGTCGACGGCAGGACACCGACACGCATGTGGGTGGTGGAGGTCAACGGTCGGTCCGTCGGTTTCGTCCAGGACTACCGGATCCGCGACTACCCCGGGTTCGCCCTGCTGACGCCCGATCCGGACGCCATCGGCCTCGACTACGCCATCGGGGAGCCCGGGTGGGCGGGACGCGGTCTGGGCGCGCGCATGCTGTGGGCCTGGATGCAGGACGCGCAACGGCGCTTCCCCGACGCCACGTCGTACTTCGCCGCGCCCGACCACGCCAACACGGCATCGCTGCGGATCCTCGACAAGGCCGGGTTCACCCGGGGCACCTGGTTCGACGAGCCGCAACGTGACGGCACCACCGCGACGGTCGTCGGCTGCACCCTCGACGTGCGCCGCGTCCTCGGCCCGGCACCGCGACGCCGTGCGCCATGATGTGCCCATGACGGACGACATCGCCGCCCACCTGCGCCTGCCCGCCGGACCGGTGGACCTGACGGCGATCGAGACCGACGCCGCCCCCGGCTTCGACGGCGGCAAGAGCGACGGCAAGGCAGCGCTCGCCGCGATGGGGACCGAGCTCGCCGACCTCCAGGAACGGCTGTGGGCCGAGCGGACCGTCGGGTCCGAGCGCCGCGTCCTGCTGGTGCTGCAGGGCATGGACACGAGCGGCAAGGGCGGCGTGCTGCGCCACACGATCGGCCTCGTCGACCCCCAGGGCGTCCGGATCACCAGCTTCAAGGCGCCCACCGATGAGGAGAGGAAGCACGACTTCCTCTGGCGCATCGAGAACGGCCTGCCGCCGGCCGGCTACATCGGGGTCTTCGATCGCTCGCACTACGAGGACGTGCTGATCGCGCGGGTCCGGAACTTCGCCGACGCCGATGAGCTCGAGCGCCGCTACGACGCGATCAACGACTTCGAGGCGCGGCTCGCCGACGAGGGGTTCTCGATCATCAAGTGCATGCTCCACATCAGCGCCGACGAGCAGAAGGCCCGGCTCGCCGAGCGGTTGGCCAACCCCGAGAAGCACTGGAAGTACAACCCCGGCGACCTCGACGAGCGCGCGCTGTGGCCGGCCTACCGCGACGCGTACGAGATCGCGCTCGAGCGCACCAGCACCGACGTTGCGCCGTGGCACGTGGTCCCGTCCGACAAGAAGTGGTTCCGCAACCTCGCCATCGGCCGGCTCCTGCTCGACACCCTGCGGGGGCTCGACCTGCAGTGGCCGGTCGCCGACTTCGGCGTGGCCGCCGAGACGGAGCGCCTGGCCGAGGAGACGCCCGTCCAGTGAGCTCCACCGGCCTTCCCACCGACCTTCCCACCGGCCTTCCCATCGGCCTCCCCATCGTCACTGTCACCCGTTACGTCACCCCCCTGCGCGAGGGCGGCAGCCTGCCCGGAGTGGTCGAGGGCGACGACCTCGGCACGTACGTCTGCAAGTTCCGCGGCGCCGGGCAGGGTGCCAAGGTCCTCGTCGCGGAGGTGATCGTGAGCGCGCTCGCCACCCGCCTCGGACTGCGCACCCCTCGCCTCGTCGTCCTCGACCTCGACCCGGAGCTCGCGCGCTACGAGGCCGACGAGGAGGTGCAGGACCTGCTCAACGCGAGCGTGGGTCCCAACCTCGGCATCGACTTCCTGCCCGGCTCGTTCGGCGTGGACGGACAGGTGAGCGCGGCCGACGACGAGGGCGCGCGCGTGCTGTGGCTCGACGCGTTCACCGCCAACGTCGACCGGTCCTGGCGCAACCCCAACCTGCTGCTCTGGCACGGGGACCTCTGGGTCATCGACCACGGCGCGTCGCTCTACTTCCACCACGGCTGGCGCTCCGGGGTGACCGACCCGGCGAAGTTCGCTGCGCAGGCATGGGACGTCGGCGGCCATGTCTTCGAGGAGTGTGCGGACCGCGCGAGCGAGCTCGACGAGGAGATCGCGGCCCGGTTGAGCCGCGACGTCTTCGTCGACGTGCTGGCCGGGGTGCCCGACGTCTGGCTCGAGCCGGTGCCCGGCGCGGAGACACCCGACGCGCTGCGCACGGCGTACGTCGACTTCCTCGACGCCCGCCTCGGCACCCGCCAGTGGCTCCCGGAGGCGTCGCGATGACCGCCAACCGACTGGCCTACCAGTACGTCGTCCTCCGATGCGTGCCGCGCCCCGAGCGCGAGGAGTTCGTCAACGTCGGCGTCGTGCTGCACTGCCAGGCGGCCGACTTCCTCGACGTGACGTGGTCGGTCGACGCCGACCGCCTCCGCTCGCTGCACCCCGACATCGACGTCGACCAGGTGTGCGACGCCCTCACGTTCACCGACTGGGTGTGCCGTGGCGACGAGCGCGGGGGCGAGGCCGCACGGCAGTCGCTGGGCCAGCGGTTCGGCTTCCTCAAGGCCCCGCGCAGCACCGTGCTCCAGCCCGGCGCGGTGCACGGCGGGCTGACCGGCGACCCGGCTCGCCAGCTCGAGCACCTCCGCGAGCGGCTCGTGGGCTGAGCCGATGACGTACGTCGGTGCCGTGCGGGCCGCCTTCGCCGTGGCCGGCGACCCGCAGCGTGCGGCGCAGCAGCAGGCGTACATGAAGTCCGAGCTGCCCTATGTCGGCCTCGGCTCCCCGGCTCTCAAGGCGCTGCTGCGACCCCTGCTGGTCGAGCACCGCTTCGTCGACCGGGCCCAGTGGGAGGCGGCGGTGCTCGAGCTGTGGGAGGACGCCGAGCACCGCGAGGAGTGGTACGCCGCGATCGCCCTCCTCCGGCACCGGTCCTACCGCGCGTGGCTCGATCCCGACCTGCTGCCGCTGCTCGAGCAGCTCGTGCGCACCGGCGCGTGGTGGGACGTCGTCGACGAGATCGCCGCGCACCCCGTCGGGCAGGTCCTCCTCGACCAGCGCGCCGACGTCACTCCGGTCATCGAGCGGTGGTCGGTGGATCCCGACAGCCTGTGGGTCCGGCGTACGGCGATGCTGGCGCAGCTGCGTCACCGCGAGCAGACCGACACCGACCTCCTGGAGCGGGTGCTGGTCGCCAACCTCGACGACACGGCGTACGGCCGCGAGTTCTTCGTCCGCAAGGCGCTCGGCTGGGCGCTGCCGCAGCACGCGCGAACGGATGCGGCGTGGGTCCTGGCCTTCGCCCGGACCCACGCCGATCGCCTCAGCGGGCTCTCCCGCCGTGAGGCGCTCAAGCACCTCTAGCGGGACGTGCCCGAGGGTTGAACTCGACGCGCTCGGGCGACTTCGTGCCTCAGTCGCGTCGCTTGCTCGATCTGGCCGAGCCCACGCGTCGCCCTCGTTCCTCGGACGCCGCTGCTCGTCTCAGACCGGGACGAGCTCGACAGCACCCACGGCGTAGCGGGCGAGGATCGCGCGCGCGACCGCGGGGTGCGCCCCGAGCGGGTCCGAGACGGCCACCGCGCCGGCCTCGACGGCCAGCTCGGTCGCTCGGTCGGGCAGCCGGCCGGGTGCGAGGAAGAACGACGCCACGGCGATGTGGCGCTTGCCCTCGGCGCGGAAGGCGCGCACCGCCTCGCCGGCGGCCGGCGGAGCGGCCGAGGCGAAGGCCGCGGTGACGGGCAGCCGGTGCCGCGCGCCCCAGGTGCGGGCGATGCGGGCGACCGCCTGGTTGGCGAGCGGGTCGGACGAACCGGCGGCGGCGAGCACCAGGGCGTCGAGCTCGCGCACCCGGGCGGCCTTGAGCGCCTCGCGGAGGCGGACGTCGAGCACCTCGAGGAAGGCGGCCTCCATGCCGAGGATCCGGCTGGCCTGGATGCGGACGCCCTCGTGGCGTGCCATGGCCGCGGCGATGGCCTCCGGCACGTCGACCTTCGCGTGGTAGGCCTCCGCGAGCAGCAGCGGGACGACGACGATCTCGTCGTGACCGGCCTTCACCAGGCGGTCGACGACCGTGTCGAAGCCCGGCTTGGAGAGGTCGAGGAAGGCCGTCTCGATCTTGAGGTCGGGGCGCATCGCCTTGACCTCGGCGACGAGCGCCTTGATCGTCGCGGCCGAACGCGGGTCCCGGCTTCCGTGGGCCAGGGCAACCAGAGCAGGAGCAGCCATCAGGGGTGCCTCCGATCGTGTGTGGTGGTGCTGTCGTGCTGGGTGGGTGCGACGACGTTGTCGCTCGTGCTGAGGAGGTCGCGCAGCGACCGTCTCGAAGTGCTGGCATGGGGGAGTGACCTAGGCATGGATCCCGCACTCCGTCTTGTTGGTACCGGCCCAGCGGCCGCTGCGCGGGTCGTCGCCGGGGGCGACGCGGCGCGTGCAGGGCCAGCAGCCGATGCTGGGGTAGCCGTCGTGGACGAGGGGGTTCACGAGCACGCCGTTGTCGAGGACGTACTGCTCGACCTGCTCGTCGCTCCACCGGGCCAGCGGCGAGACCTTGACCTTGCCCTTGCGGGCGTCCCAGCCGACGACCGGCGCGATGACCCGGTTGTGCGTCTCGGCGCGGCGCAGGCCGGTGGCCCAGGCGTCGTACTCCGAGAGCGTGTCGGCGAGCGGCTTGACCTTGCGCAGGGCGCAGCAGAGGTCGGGGTCGGTCTTGTAGAGGTCCTTGCCGTACTGCTCGTCCTGCTCGGCGACGGTGAGCGAGGTGCTCACGGTCCGCAGGTTGACCGGCAGCGTCGCCTCGACGGCGTCGCGGGTGCCGATGGTCTCGATGAAGTGGTAGCCGGTGTCGAGGAACACGACGTCGATGCCGGGGGCGACCTGGGAGGCGAGGTGCGCGAGCACGGCGTCGCCCATCGACGACGTGATCGCGAACCGGTCGCCGAACGTCGCGACGGCCCACTCGATGATCACCTCGGCCGGGGCCAGCTCCAGCTCGGCGCCGACGTGGGAGACAAGCTCGCGGAGCTCCTCGGGTGTCCGTCCCTCGGTGTGGGTGCCCTTGAAGTCGCGGGCAGCGCGGGTGGAGAGGCTCATGATGTGCCTCCCTCGACGGCGGGGTCCGTGCCGGGGTGGGGGATCATCCCGGTCATCTGCACGGTGAAGCTGCGCAGGCACGAGCGGCACTCCCAGGCACCCGCACCCTCGCGGGGGAACAGGTTCTCGTCCCCGCAGTAGGGGCAGTGGAAGGGCTGTGCTCTCTCAGACATGGGCGCGCTCACTCATCAGACCGCCACCGGCTCCCCGCGCAGCAGGACCTCGTCGGCGCGGGCCACCCAGGCGGCGAACCGCTCGCCCTCGGTCCTGTCCCGGAGGTACGCGCTCACGACGGCGGAGACGTAGTCGTCGAGGCCCGCGCTGGTGACCTTGTGGGCGCGGAGCTTGCGGCCCATCGCGGGGTTCAGCCCGAGGGCGCCGCCGAGGTGCACCTGGAAGCCCTCGACCTGGCGGCCGTCGGCGTCCATGACGAGCTGGCCCTTGAGGCCGATGTCGGCGACCTGCGTGCGTGCGCACGCATTGGGGCAGCCGTTGACGTTGACCGAGATGTCGGTGTCGAGGTCGGGGAACCGCTTCTCGAGCTCGGTGACGAGCCGGCGCGAGCGCTCCTTGGTGTCGACGATCGCGAGCTTGCAGAACTCGATGCCGGTGCAGGCCATCGTGGATCGACGCCAGTTGCTGGGGCGGGCGGTGAGGCCGATCTTCTCGAGGTCGTCGGCGAACGCCTCGGTGTCCTCGGCCGCGACGCCGATCACGACAAGCTTCTGGTACGCCGTCAGCCGGGCGCCGCGGGCGTCGTACCGCTCCACGAGGTCGCCGAGCGCGCTCAGCGTGGTGCCGTCGATGCGGCCCACGACGGGAGCGGCGCCGATGTAGAACCGGCCGTCCTTCTGCTCGTGGATGCCGATGTGGTCGCCCTGGGCGATCGGCGCCTCGGGGGAGGGGTTGTCGACGAGCGAGCGGTGGAGGTACTCGTTCTCCAGGACCTCGCGGAACTTGTCCTTGCCCCAGTCGGCGAGGAGGAACTTCAGGCGGGCCTTGGAGCGCAGCCGGCGGTAGCCGTAGTCGCGGAAGATGCCGGCGACGCCCTCCCAGGCGTCGGCCACCTCGTCGAGCGGGATCCAGACGCCCAGCTTGTGGGCGAGCATCGGGTTGGTGGACAGGCCACCGCCGACCCAGAGGTCGAAGCCCGGGCCGTGCTCGGGGTGGACGGTGCCGACGAACGCCACGTCGTTGACCTCGGGCGCGACGTCGTGGCTCGGGTGGCCGGTCAGCGCCGTCTTGAACTTGCGCGGCAGGTTGGAGAACGCCGGGTTGTCCAGCGCCCGGCGCTTGATCTCGGCGAGCGCCTCGGTGCCGTCGATGATCTCGTCCTTGGCGATGCCGGCGACGGGGGAGCCGAGGAAGGGGCGCGGGCTGTCGCCGCACGCCTCGAGCGTGCTGAGGCCGACCGACTCGAGGCGCTCCCAGATCGCCGGGACGCTCTCGATCTCGATCCAGTGGTACTGGATGTTGTTGCGGTCCGTGATGTCGGCGGTGTTGCGGCCGTACGTCGTGGAGACCTCGCCCAGCGCCCGGAGGGCCGCGGCGTCCAGGATGGCGCCGTCGGTGCGCACGCGCATCATGAAGTACCGGTCGTCGAGCTCCTCCTCCTCGAGCTGCGCGGTCTTGCCGCCGTCGAAGCCGGGCGCGCGCTGCGTGTAGAGACCCATCCAGCGGAAGCGACCACGCAGGTCGGCCGGGTCGATCGAGTCGAAGCCCCGGCGGGAGTAGGTGTAGAGGATGCGGTCCCGCACGTTGAGCGGGTCGTCGTCCTTCTTGGACTGCTCGTTCTTGTTGAGCGGCTCGGTGTAACCGAGCGCCCACTGACCCTCGGCGCGCTTGGGGCGCGGGATCTCGGTGTGCTGGGCGGCCTGGGGCGTGAACCGGAGGTCGGGCATGGTCAGGAAGGTCCTGTTCGCTGAGGTGTGCCGCGCGCGACGTTGAGCGCGGAGGGATGCAGGGGCGGCGTCAGCGATGCCAACAGGTCGCGCTGCCCACGCGCATGAGGTCGACGTGACGTCGAACCACAAGGTGTGCGTGGGTGGAAGCGGTGACCATGTCAAGAAGTCTCAGGGAATGGACACAGGTTCCACAAGGCGAAATCTTGCTATTCGAGATGACGCGCCACGATGTGAGACGCCGCTGGCCGTGCTCGCCCGGACCCGGTCCCGAGTGCGGCCCAGGTCACACCATGGTTACGCGCGAGTACGCCGTTCGCACCCCTGCGGGCCGCGGAGGGACGGCGCGCGCTGGCCTCTAGGCTGTCGCCCATGACGGACTCCCTGATCAGCAGTGCGTACTCCCAGGCCCTCGAGGTCATCGCCTCGGTCGAGCCCCGCATCGCGGAGGCCACCCGCCAGGAGCTCGCCGACCAGCGGGCCTCGCTCAAGCTGATCGCGTCGGAGAACTACGCGTCGCCGGCCGTCCTGATGACGATGGGCACCTGGTTCAGCGACAAGTACGCCGAGGGCACCGTGGGCCACCGGTTCTACGCCGGGTGCCAGAACGTCGACACCGTCGAGTCGCTCGCCGCCGAGCACGCCCGTGAGCTCTTCGGCGCGCCGTACGCCTACGTCCAGCCGCACTCGGGCATCGACGCCAACCTCGTCGCCTTCTGGTCGATCCTCGCCAACAAGGTCGAGTCGCCCTACCTCGAGAAGATGCAGGCGAAGAACGTCAACGAGCTCTCCGAGGCCGACTGGGAGACGCTGCGCCACGAGTTCGGCAACCAGCGCCTCCTCGGCATGTCGCTCGACGCCGGCGGCCACCTCACGCACGGCTTCCGGCCGAACATCAGCGGCAAGATGTTCCACCAGCAGCAGTACGGCACCGACCGGGAGACCGGTCTGCTCGACTACGACGCTGTCGCCGCCAAGGCGCGGGAGTTCAAGCCGCTGGTGCTCGTCGCCGGCTACTCCGCCTACCCGCGCCGCGTGAACTTCGCGAAGATGCGCGAGATCGCCGACGAGGTTGGCGCCGTGCTGATGGTCGACATGGCCCACTTCGCCGGTCTCGTCGCGGGCAAGGTGTTCACCGGTGAGGAGAACCCGGTCCCCTACGCCCACATCACGACGACCACCACCCACAAGTCGCTGCGCGGCCCGCGCGGCGGCATGGTGCTGGCGCAGGAGGAGTTCGCCGCTGACGTCGACCGCGGCTGCCCGATGGTGCTGGGTGGCCCGCTGTCGCACGTGATGGCCGCCAAGGCCGTCGCCCTCGCTGAGGCCCGGACCACCGCGTTCCAGGACTACGCCCAGCGGATCGCCGACAACGCCAAGTCGCTGGCCGACGGCTTCCTGACCCGCGGCGCCAATCTCGTCACGGGCGGCACCGACAACCACCTCGTCCTGCTCGACGTGTCGTCCTTCGGGCTCACCGGTCGCCAGGCCGAGTCGGCGCTGCTCGACGCCGGCGTCGTCACCAATCGCAACTCGGTCCCGGCCGACCCCAACGGCGCCTGGTACACCTCCGGCGTCCGGCTCGGCACGCCCGCGCTCACCACCCGCGGCTTCGGCCACGACGAGTTCGACACCGTGGCGGAGCTCATCGTCGACGTGCTCAGCAACACCGAGGCCGGCACGACCAAGGCCGGCGGGCCCAGCAAGGCGTCGTACGTCCTGGGCGACGGAGTCGCCGACCGCGTCACGAAGCGCTCGGCCGAGATGCTCGACAAGCACCCGCTCTACCCCGGTCTTGTCCTCAGCTGACCTGCTCGCTCCCCCGACACCGAACGTCTCGTAGACGCGCGGACAGAAGTCGTGCAGGAAGGACGCCTACGCGGCTATGGGCCCCACGGCGGGGAGTTCTGTCCGCGGGTCTACGCCGATGGCTCGGCAGAGCACCGAGCGCACCCATGCCGGCCGCAACATGACGTCGTCCCACGTGAACCGCAGCACCGTCCAGCCGTCGGCGGCGAGAAGGCTGTAGCGGCGGACGTCCTTGAGGAAGCCCCTGCGGTCGCCGTGCCACTGCCACGAGTCACACTCGATGACGATCCGACGCTCGCGATCGACCAGGTCGGGACAGGCCCAGACGTAGTCGCTCGACACCACCAGCTGGGGAGTGACGGAGAGGCCGGGGACCTGAAGGCAGATGGCGCGCATGACGGACTCGAAGGGGTTTGCGGCGCGCGCGTCCGCCTGGGCCCCGATGCGTCGGACCTTGGCACTGCCGGCTCCGCGAACCGACGCCAGCACACGGCGCAGCGTCGAGATCTCTCCGTGCCGGAGGGCCGAGTCCGCGATCGCCAAGGCCTCGTCGTCCGGCAGTGAGCGCAAGCACTGGAGCAGGGTGAGCTCGCGGCTGGTGGCGATGCCCGCGATGTCGTCCGGTCCCAGGTCGGCCCGGTGCACCACCACCTCGCGGCGGCCGAGGCGGGGGACGTTCCGCTTGCGGGGGAAGACGACGTGAGGAAGTGGTGGGACGGCCTTGACCTCCCACCCGTGGTGCAGGGCGGCGCTGGTCAGGCTCAGGTGGCCGTTCAGCCGGTGGGCCGTCGCAGCAGCCAGGTCGACACCGGGGAGCGCGTAGCGGCCCTGTCCGATGCGTGTGAGGGACCCTCGTGCCAGGGCGCGATCGACGTCTGCGCGAGATGTCGCCAGGATCAGTTCTGCCCGGGTGGCCAGGCCTCCTGAGCGCTCGATCACGGTGAGAACGTCCACCCTTGCAGCATGGACGGCCTTCAGGTGCGCGCGCTGGGCTTGTCCACAGCCCGTAGGCGCGCGGACACAACCCGCGCTGGCGGCTGCGGCTGAGGCGGAATGACAACCGCGGCGCGGACTTCTGTCCGCGCGTCTACGTGGAGCGCACGAGCGAGGAGTAGAGGTCCACCGTGCGGGTGGCGATCGAGCCCCAGCTGAAGGACTCCTCCGCGCGGCGGCGCCCCGCGACGCCGTAGGTGCGGGCGCGGTCGGGGTCACTGACGGCGTCGGTCAGGGCGGCGGCGAGGTCGGCGACGTAGCGCTCCGGGTCGAGCGGGGTGCCGGTGCCGTCGGTGGCCTGCTCGATGGGGACCAGCCAGCCGGTCTCGCCGTCGACGACGACCTCGGGGATGCCGCCGGTGGCGGTGGCGACGACGGCGGTCTCGCAGGCCATCGCCTCGAGGTTGACGATCCCGAGCGGCTCGTAGATCGAGGGGCAGGCGAAGACGGTGGCGGCGGTCAGCAGCGCGACGACGTCCGGTCGGGGCAGCATCTCGGCGATCCAGACCACCCCGGACCGCGTGGCGGCGAGGTCCTCGACCAGGCCGCGGACCTCGGCCTCGATCTCGGGGGTGTCGGGCGCGCCTGCGCAGAGCACGAGCTGGACCTCGGGCGGCAGCGCGGCAGCGGCCCGGAGGAACAGCGGCAGGCCCTTCTGGCGGGTGATCCGGCCGACGAAGATCACGCTCGGCCGGTCGGGGTCGACGCCGAGCTCGCGGACGCGGTCCGCATTCGGCACAGGCGCCCACTCCGTGGTGTCGATGCCGTTGTGCACGACGTGCACCCGCGCCGGGTCGACCGACGGATAGCTGCGCAGCACGTCGTCGCGCATCGCGGCGCTGACCGCGACGATGCCGGCGGCGCCCTCGTACGCCGTCCGCTCCGCCCAGCTCGACAGGGCGTAGCCGCCACCGAGCTGCTCGGCCTTCCACGGCCGCATCGGCTCGAGGGAGTGGGCGCTGACGACGTGGGGGATGCCGTGCATCAGCCCGGCGAGGTGGCCGGCCATGTTGGCGTACCAGGTGTGCGAGTGGACGAGGTCGGCGCCGGCGCAGTCGTCGACCATCGCGAGGTCGACGCCCAGCGTGCGGATGGCCGCGTTCGCCCCGACGAGCGACTCCGGTTCGGCGTACGTCGTCGTGCCCGGCTCCGAGCGCGGGGCACCGAAGCAGCGCACGCGCGCGTCGACGTCGGGCAGCACCCGGAGGGCACGGACCAGCTCGGCGACATGGACGCCGGCGCCTCCGTAGACCTCCGGCGGGTACTCCTTGCTGAGGACGTCGATGCGCATGCGCCGAACCTAGCCGCAAAACGTGGACCCGAGGGAGGTCGACCGCGCACCCGCGGACGGCTAGTTTCGTCGCATGGCCATCACGCCCCCGCGCAAGAAGGTCCTCGCTGTCGTCCTCGCCGGAGGGGAGGGCAAGAGGCTGATGCCGTTGACGGCCGACCGGGCCAAGCCCGCGGTGCCGTTCGGCGGGATCTACCGGCTGATCGACTTCGCGCTGTCCAACGTCGTCAACTCCGGCTACCTCAAGGTCGTCGTGCTGACGCAGTACAAGTCGCACAGCCTGGACCGCCACGTCACGACGACCTGGCGCATGTCCAACCTGCTGGGCAACTACGTCACCCCGGTGCCGGCGCAGCAGCGCGTCGGCAAGCGGTGGTACCTCGGCAGCGCGGACGCGATCTACCAGTCGCTCAACCTGCTCACCGACGAGCAGCCCGACATCGTCGTCGTGGTGGGTGCCGACCACGTCTACCGGATGGACTTCTCCCAGATGGTGGCCGACCACGTCGAGTCCGGAGTCGGGTGCACGGTGGCCGCGATCCGCCAGCCGATCGGCCTGGCCGACCAGTTCGGGGTCATCGATGTCGACCCCGGCAACCCCAAGAAGATCCGGGCCTTCCTCGAGAAGCCGACCGACCCGGTCGGGCTGCCGGACTCGCCCGACGAGGTGCTGGCCAGCATGGGCAACTACGTCTTCACCGCCGACGCGCTGCGCGACGCCGTCACCCGCGACGCCGAGCGCGAGCAGTCCAAGCACGACATGGGCGGCGACATCGTGCCGTGGTTCGTCGACAAGTCGGAGTCGGCCGTCTACGACTACAAGGACAACGAGGTCCCCGGCTCGACCGACCGCGACCGCGGCTACTGGCGCGACGTCGGCACGATGAGGTCGTACTACGACGCCCACCTCGACCTGGTCTCGCCGCTGCCGGTCTTCAACCTCTACAACAAGGCCTGGCCGATCTACACGAGCTACGGACCGCACCCGCCCGCCAAGCTCGTCGAGGGCGCGAGCGGCGCGGGGGTCTCGACATTCAACTCCATCCTCTCGCCCGGCGTCGTCGTCAGCGGTGGCACCGTCAACCAGTCGGTGCTCTCGCCGGCGGTCTGGGTCAAGGACGGCGCGGAGGTCTCCGACTCGGTGCTGATGGACGGGGTGCACATCGGTGAGGGCGCGATCGTGCGCAACGCCATCATCGACAAGGGCGTCATCGTCCCGCCCGGCGTCCAGATCGGGGTCGACCAGGACGCCGACCGCGCGCGCGGCTTCGTCGTCGACGAGGGGCTCACCGTCCTCGCCAAGCAGCAGCCGGTGCCCGCCGAGTAGGGGAACTAGCCGGCCGGCAGCGCGTCGCGCTGCGCAACGAGGAAGGCCGTCTCGACCTCGTTGCGGCAAGCCGCGATCGCCTGGTCGTACGCCGCCCGGGCGGCGTCGACGTCTCCCGCGCGGGACAGCAGCTCGGCCCGCACCGCCGCGGGCCGGTGGCTCTGGGGTACCTCCAGCCCCTCGAGCGCGTCGAGGCCGGCGGCCGGCCCGTGCTGCTCGGCGACCGCGACGGCTCGCGCGAGCCGGGCCGACGGGGTGGGCGCCACCTGGAGCAGCAGGTCGTACAGCCGCACGACGCGGTCCCACCGGGTCTCCTGCGCGCTCGGCGCGGTGGCGTGCTCGGCGGCGATCCGCGCCTGCAGGACGTACGACGCCGCCAGCGGGGTCAGCGGTCCGGCCAGCTGCGGCCGGGCGAGCAGCCGGGTCGCCTCCGCGATCTCGTCGTGGTGCCACCGGGTGCGGTCCTGGTCGGCGAGGAGCACCAGTCGTCCGTCACCGACCCGGGCGTCGCGCCGGGAGTGCTGCAGCAGCATCAGGGCGAGCAGCGCCACGAGCGCCGGCTCGTCCGGGCGCAGGCCGAGCACCACGCGTACGAGCCGGATCGCCTCGCCGGACTGGTGGGCGCGCAGCAGGTCGGGGCCGGTGCCGGGGGAGTAGCCGGCGGTGAAGGTGAGGTAGGCGGTCTGCGCCACGACCTCGAGGCGCTCGGGCAGCACGTCGGCGTCGGGCACGGCGAATGGGATGCCGGCGCCCACGATGCGCTTCTTGGCGCGGGTGATCCGCGCGGCCATCGTCGGCTCGGGCACGAGGAACAGCCGGGCGATGTCGGCAGTCGGCACTCCGAGGACCAGCCGCAGGCTCAGCGCGCTGGCTGCCTCGGGCGCCAGGGCCGGGTGGGCGCACATGAGCACTAGGCGCAGCACGTCGTCCTCGACCAGGCTTCCGGCGTCGGCCATGGTGCGGACTCCTTCCTCGTGCTGCTCGGCGTCGAGGAGCAGGAGCGGCTCCTTGCGTCGGGCGACGTCCTCGGTGCGGAGCCGGTCGAGCACCCGTCGCCGGGCCGCGGTCATCAGCCACGCCTGCGGGTTGGCCGGCACGCCGTCGGCGGGCCAGGTGCGGCTGGCCGCCTCGACGGCGTCGCCCAGCGCGTCCTCGACGAGGTCGAGGCGGCGGAACTGCGTGAGGAGGAGGGCCACGAGGCGGCGCCACTCCTCGCGCACGACGTCGGTCAGGGCGTCCTCGGCGTGGGTCATGTGCAGCGGTCAGCCCATGTCCACCGCGGGCTGCACCTGGATGTCGTACGCCGGCAGCGCCCGCAGCAGCTCCAGGAGCACGTCGAGGTCGGGGGCCTCGACCAGGTAGAACCCGCCCATCCCCTCGACCGCTTCGGCGTAGGGCCCGTCGGTGACCTGCACCTGCCCGTTGCGGGTGCGGACGGTGGTCGCGGCCTCGGGGCCGGCGAGGGCCTCGCCGGCGAGGATCTCGACGCCGTCGCGCGCGGCGCAGGCCGCGCCGAAGTCGGCGAACTTCGCCATCGTGGCGGCCTGCTCGTCGGGCGTCTGCTCGGGCCACGTCTTCTCGTCCCCGTCGTCCATCAGCAGCACGAGGTACCTCACGACGCGTCCCCGGTGATCTTGCGGTGCACCTCGACGGCGTCACCGGTCGCGGACAGGATCTTGCACACGTCCATGAGGTCGTCGAGGTCGTCGGTGCGGACCTCGTAGTAGCCGCCGAGCTGTTCGGCGGTCTCGCTCCACGGCCCGTCGGTGACGGTGTCGGAGTGAGGCGCGAGCGACTTCGCCTCGGACGCGCGCGGCAGCTCGGCGCCGCCCACGATGGTGTGGCCGCGGCGCTCGAGCTCCTCGGTGAAGCGGCCGTGCACGTCGTACGTCGCCTTCTTCTCCTCCTCGGGCGTGTCCCACCACGCCTCGGTGTCGCCCAGCAGCAGCACGATGTAGTCGGTCATGTCAGGTCTCCTTCTCGGTGTCACTCGGCCAGTCGTCGGAGCTCGATGTGCTCGCCGCGCGCGGCGAACCGCTCGCACGCCGCTCGCAGCGCGTCACCGTCCTCGGAGTCGACGAGGTAGAAGCCGACCACCTGCTCGGCGGTCTCGCTGAACGGCCCGTCGGTGACCAGTGCGCCGCCCGCGCCGTCGGGGCGCATGGACGTCGCCTGCGCCGAGGGCTCGAGCGGGCTGACGGTGACGAGCGTGTGCCCCTCGGCCTCGAGGTCGCGCTGGAACTCCTGGTGGGAGCGGTGTCCCTTCTCGTGCTCCTCGGGCGGCAGGTCGGCCCACTCGGCCTCGGGGGCGGGCAGCAGGATCAGGTAGCGGCTCATGGACGGATCGAGCTCCTTCGGATGTCACGGGCCGCAGGACTGCGGCCTCATCACTCTGACGGACCGACCCTGCCCGAATCGACATCGCGCGCACACCATTCTCGACGCGAGTTGCTCGACCCACCAAGATGGGCCCATGGCCACCCACGAGAGAGCCGGACAAACCGCCCGTACCGAGGACCTGGTGGACGTCTCCCACCTCGTGACGGCCTACTTCGACCTCGAGCCCGATCCCGACGACGTGTCCCAGCAGGTCGCCTTCGGCACCAGCGGCCATCGCGGCACCTCGCTCACCACCTCCTTCAACGAGGTGCACATCGCGGCGACCACGCAGGCGATCTGCGACTACCGCAAGGAGCAGGGATACGACGGCCCGCTGTTCGTGGGACGCGACACCCACGCCCTGTCCGAGCCCGCCTGGGCCACGGCGCTGGAGGTGCTGGTCGCCAACGACGTCACGGTGCTGGTGGACGACCGCGACGGCTTCACCCCGACCCCTGCGGTCAGCCACGCGATCCTGCGCGCCAACCAGGGACGTACGACGGGTGCCGGGCTCGCCGACGGCATCGTCGTCACGCCCTCGCACAACCCGCCCCAGGACGGCGGGTTCAAGTACAACCCGCCCCACGGTGGGCCCGCCGACTCCGACGCCACCAGCGTGATCGCCGCCCGTGCCAACGAGCTCATCCGCGGCAACATCGCAGGTGTCCGCCGGATCTCGTTCGCCAAGGCACGTGCCGAGGTCGGTTCCTACGACTTCCTCGGCACCTACGTCGACGACCTGCCGTCGGTGCTCGACCTCGACGCGATCCGCGAGGCAGGGGTGCGCATCGGCGCCGACCCGCTGGGCGGCGCGAGCGTCGCCTACTGGGGCGAGATCGCCGAGCGGCACCGGCTCGACCTGTCGGTCGTCAACCCGCTGGTCGACCCGACGTGGCGCTTCATGACGCTCGACTGGGACGGGAAGATCCGGATGGACTGCTCCTCGCCGTACGCCATGGCCTCGCTGGTGGGCCGCAAGGACGAGTACGCCATCGCGACCGGCAACGACGCCGACGCCGACCGCCACGGCATCGTCACTCCCGACGCCGGCCTGATGAACCCCAACCACTTCCTCGCCGTCGCCATCGCCCACCTGTTCGGCGGTGCGCGTCCGGAGTGGTCCGCGGACACGCGCATCGGCAAGACCCTCGTGTCGAGCTCGATGATCGACCGCGTCGCCGAGTCGATCGGCAAGCCGCTGGTCGAGGTGCCGGTCGGCTTCAAGTGGTTCGTGCCCGGCCTGATGGACGGGTCCTTCGGCTTCGGCGGCGAGGAGTCGGCGGGCGCCTCCTTCCTGCGGCGTGACGGCTCGACGTGGACCACCGACAAGGACGGCATCCTGCTCGCGCTGCTGGCCAGCGAGATCCTCGGTGCGACCGGGCAGACGCCCAGCCAGCACTACGCCGAGCTGGTCGCCCGGCACGGCGACCCGGCGTACGCCCGCATCGACGCCCCGGCCGACCGTGAGCAGAAGGCCAAGCTCGCGGCGCTCTCGCCCGACGACGTGTCGGCGACGACGCTGGCAGGGGAGGAGATCACCGGCAAGCTCACCGAGGCACCCGGCAACGGTGCCAGGATCGGCGGGCTCAAGGTGACCACCGAGTCGGCGTGGTTCGCCGCCCGCCCCAGCGGCACGGAGGACGTCTACAAGATCTATGCGGAGTCGTTCCGCGGTCCCGACCACCTCGCCGAGGTGCAGGACGAGGCGCGGGAGGTCGTCAGCGCGGCCCTGCGCTGAGCAGGTGCTGCTCGCCCCGCGAGGGGTGCGGCACCGTCACCGGGCCGGCCTCGATCGGCCCGCGCTCGGCCTCACCGTGCGGGCGGGCGCCCGCGGTGTCGGGGTGCTCCACCTGCGAGCGGCGGAACCTCACCGCCGTGACCGCGTCGAGCCGGACCAACGCCTGCCCGTCACCGTCGTCGAGCACCGCGCCGAGGCCGTCGCAGCCGATCACCCGTCCCTCGAGCCAGCTTCCCGCGACCAGGACGCTCACCTCGGCACCGGTGTCCTCGGCGCGCCTCAGCAGCGTCCCCACGCTGAGCATCGTGCTGGAGAGCTTCGTCATCCCCCACCTCCCCGCCAGGCATCACCCACACCGTGTGGGTGCGGTGAACCTAGGGCGGGAGCGGCGGTCTCACGACGGGCTCGGGCGAGAGTGGGGCAGGACTTCGACGAACGTGCGACGAGCCTGCGGGACAGGCCGCCGACCGGTGTGGACCAGTCAGCCGCCGACCGGGCCGGCCTCGATCGGGTCCCGCCGCCGGCGTCCGTGGGGCCGGGCGGGCTCGTTGCCCGCCTCGCCACCCGGGTCGTCGATGTCGGCCCGCGAGAAGCTCACGGCCACGATCGAGTCGAGACGGACCAGCACCTGCTGGCTGCCGCCGTCGTCGAGCACCACCCCAAGGCTGTCGGCACCGGCGATCCTGCCGTCGAGCCAGGTGCCCTGCACCAACAGGCGCACGGGGGCGCCGGCGTCCTGCGCGTGCCGCAGCAGGGTGCCGACGGTGAACAACGTGCTGCCCTTGCCCGACATCACGACTCCTCTCGATCGGGGTAACGCTACGTCGTCGGAGCCGCGGCGAGGGGCCGATCGCCTCAGGTGTGTCCTGACGACCGTCGCCTGACGCGCTCAGGGCCGCGGCGTCGCCCGGTCCACGACCTCGCGGAGCGACCCGCTGTCCAGCATCCCGAACGTGCCGCCGTACGACGTCCCGAACCGGCTGCCGCAGAACGCGTCGGCGACCTCGGCGGGCGCGAACCGCACGAGCAGCGAGCCCTGCAGGCAGGCGGCCATCCGGCCGGCCAGTCGGCGCGCCCCTGCCTCGAGGCCGGCGCCCTCGCCGAGGAGGGCGAGCGTGTCGTCGACCGCCCGGTCCAGGCGCCTGTCGGCTCCGCGGGCGGCGCCGACCTCGGTGATCCAGGCCTGCAGCACCTCGGGCTCGCGCCCCAGCGCCCGCAGCACATCGAGGGCGTTGACGTTGCCGGACCCCTCCCAGATCGAGTTGAGGGGCGACTCGCGGAACATCAGCGGCAGCCCCGAGTCCTCGACGTACCCGTTGCCGCCGAGGCACTCCAGCGCCTCGGCCACCATCGCCGGGGTGCGCTTGCACACCCAGAACTTCGCGAGCGGCAGCGCGATGCGGCGCAATGCCACCTCGTGCGGGTCGCCGGGCCGGTCCACCGCGGCCGCGAGGCGCATCGCGAGGGCCGTCGCGGCCTCCGACTCCACGGCCAGGTCCGCGACGACGTTCTGCATGAGCGGCTTGTCGACCAGCAGGCCGCCGAACGCCGAGCGGTGGGCGACGTGCCACGACGCCTCGGCCAGGGCGTGGCGCATGAGCGCCGCCGAGCCGAGGACGCAGTCGAGGCGGGTGGCGGCGACCATCTCGATGATGGTCCGGACGCCGCGGCCCTCGTCGCCGAGGCGCTGGGCGAGCGTGCCGGTGAGCTCGAGCTCGCTCGACGCGTTGGACCGGTTCCCGAGCTTGTCCTTGAGCCGCACCACGTCGATCCGGTTCCGGGTGCCGCCATCGAGCACCCGTGGCACGACGAAGCACGTCATCCCGCCGTCGGCCTGCGCCAGCACGAGGAAGACGTCGTTCATCGGGGCAGAGGTGAACCACTTGTGGCCGTCGAGGCGGTACCACCCGTCGTCCGTCGTCGGGGTCGCCCGGGTCTGGTTGGCGCGGACGTCGGAGCCGCCCTGCTTCTCCGTCATGCCCATCCCTGCCAACGCCCCGGTCTTGGTCGTGCGGCTGCGGACGCCGGGGTCGTAGGACCGGGCGGCCAGCAGCGGCGTCCACTCCTTGGCGACGGACTCGTCGGCCCGCAGCGCCGGCACGGCGGCGTACGTCATCGAGATCGGGCACCCGTGCCCCGGCTCGGTCTGCGACCACGCATAGAAGCCGGCCGCGCGGCGCAGGTGGGCGTGCGGGTCGCCGGCCTCCTGCTGCTCCCACGGCGCGGCCTGCAGTCCGTGGCCGACCGCGCGCTCCATGAGCCAGTGCCACGACGGGTGGAACTCCACCTCGTCGACGCGGTTGCCCCAGCGGTCGTACGGCACCAGCTCGGGGTGGTGACGGTTGGCCAGCATGCCGTGCTCGCGCGCCTCCTCGGTGCCTGCCTCGACGCCGAGCGGGGTGAGCTCCTCCACGAGCGACGCCGACCCGTGGCGGGCGAGCGCCTCGGTGAGGGCGACGTCGGTGGCGACGACGTCGTGCCCGACCAGGGCGGGCGCCTGGTTGGTCGCGGTGCGGGCGTCGACGGGGCGGTCCTTGTTCATGGGTTCACCGTAGGACGCGCGCCGAGGGCAGGTGACGAGGACCACGTCGCGGGTCGAACCGCCGCGCGGGTCCGGTCCATCGGCGCACCCTCTCGATAGCGTGGCCGACATGGTCGAGGCGCGCGAGGACACCCCCGCCCCGCGCCGGGCAGAGGTGCTGCTGCGGCGGTGGCGCGAGCACCTCTGGCGCATCATCGTCACGACCGTCGGGTCGTGCCTGCGGCACCGGGTGACCGGGCTCGCCGCCGAGGCCGCCTTCTTCGCGGTGCTGTCCGTCCCGCCGCTCATCTTCGCCCTGGCCGGCGCGGTGGGCTTCGTGAGCGAGCGGTTCACCGCGACGCAGGTCGAGGACGTGAGCAACGCCGTCCTCGAGATCTCCCGCCAGGCGCTGACCGACCGCGCCGTCGACCGGATCATCGCGCCGACCCTGCAGGAGGTGCTCGACGGCGGGCGCTACGACGTCATCTCGATCGGGTTCGTGCTCGCCCTCTGGTCGGGCTCGCGCGCGCTCAACGTCTTCGTCGACACCATCACGATCATGCACGGCCTGGGCGGTCACCGCGGGATCGTCGCCACCCGTGCCCTGTCGTTCGTGCTCTACGCGCTGGCGATGGTGACCGGTGCGGTGAGCATCCCGCTGGTCGTCGCCGGACCGTCCCTGGTGGAGCGGGTCCTGCCGGAACGGCTCGACTTCGTCAACAGCCTCTACTGGCCGGTCGTGCTCGTGCTGTGCATCTGCTTCCTGGCCACGCTCTACCACGTGTCCGTGCCGGTGCGGACCAACTGGAGCTTCAACCTGCCCGGCGCGGTGTTCGCCCTCTTCTGCTGGATCGCCGGGTCCTACACCCTCCGCTGGGTGCTCACGGTCACCGCGGCCGAGTCGCGCTCGATCTACGGCCCACTGGCGGCACCGATCGCCGTGCTGCTGTGGCTCTACCTGCTTGCGCTCGCCGTGCTGATCGGGGCCGCGGTCAACGCCGCCTTCGACACCGTCTACCCGCAGAAGAGCACGACGCGGGCCCGCCTGGAGCTCGTGCAGCGGCTGCGCGAGCGCATCAGCGTGCGAGACTCCTGACCGTGCGTGCCGACAGCGTCCACCCCAGCGTGGGGCGGGTCTCCCTCCCGGAGACCGAGCGGTCGCCGTGGTGGGAGCTCGGCCGGCGGCTCCTGCTGGCTGCCGCGATCCTCTTCGGCACCGTCATGCTCGTCTACCTCGATCGCGAGGGCTACAACGACAACGCCCATCCCGGACGCGACCTGACGCTGCTCGACGCGTTCTACTACACGACCGTCACCCTCAGCACGACCGGCTACGGCGACATCGCCCCTGAGTCGGAGCAGGCCCGGCTGGTCAACGCCCTGGTGATCACGCCCGCCCGCATCGCCTTCCTGGTGCTGCTGATCGGCACCACCCTCGAGGTCCTCGCCTCGCAGGGACGCGAGATGTTCCGGGTCTCCCGGTGGAGGAAGAAGAAGATGGACCAGCACGTCGTCGTGGTCGGCTACGGCACCAAGGGCCGCAGCGCGATCGAGACCCTCGTCAGCAACGGCTACTCCCGCGACGCGATCGTCGTGGTCGACCCGGAGCCCGTGGCGATGGAGGAGGCCAACCGGGACCGGCTGGTCGGGATCGCGGGCGACGCCACCCGACGCGGGGTGCTGCGGCAGGCCGGCGTCGAGAAGGCGACCCACGTCATCATCACCACCGACCGCGACGACTCCAACGTCCTGGTCACCCTCACCGTGCGCCAGCTCAACCCGGACGCGTGGATCGTCGCGTCCGTGCGTGAGCACGAGAACGTGCCGCTGATGCGCCAGTCGGGCGCCAACTCGGTGATCACGTCCTCCGACGCGGTCGGCCGCCTGCTCGGCCTCTCGTCGATGTCGCCGATGCTCGGCTCGGTGATGGAGGACTTGATGACCTACGGCGAGGGACTCGAGGTCGCCGAGCGCGAGCTGCTGGTCACCGAGGTGGGCAAGCAGCCGCAGCGGCTGCCCGACCAGGTCATCGCGGTGGTGCGCGACGAGAAGGTCTACCGCTACTTCGACCCTGTGGTCTCGCTGCTCGCCCGCGGCGACAAGCTCATCGTGATCCGACCGGCCAAGGAGCTGCCGTGGGCCCCGCGACCCGGCACCCACGGCGAGGAGCTGGCCGACGAGGACGACCAGGTGTGAGCGCGTGATCGCCTCGCACCGCCACCGATTCGTCTTCGTCAAGACCCGCAAGACCGCCGGCACCAGCCTCGAGATCGCGCTGTCACGCCACTGTGGTCCGGCCGACGTGGTCACCCGGATCAGCCCCGAGGACGAGGAGCTGCGCGCAGCCGCCGGGGGAGTGGGACCCCAGAACGACGACACCGAGCCCAGCTCGTACGCCCACATGGGCGCCCGTCGCGTCATCGAGGTGCTCGGGCGCGAGACCTGGGACGCCTACTTCACCTTCGCGGTCGAGCGGAACCCCTTCGACGTGGTCGCCTCGTCCTACCGCTACAGCGCCCGCAAGCCCACCTTCACCAAGACCTTCGCGGAGTTCGTCCGGACCCCGAAGCGGATGGAGCGGCTCGCCCTCAACGAGCGTCTCTACCGCCTCGACGGCCGCGTCGTCGTCGACCGGGTCTACCGCTACGAGGAGCTGCCGGACGCGGTCGCGGACATCTCCGCCCGCCTCGGCATCGAGCTCGACCTCCCCCACGCGAAGCAGGGGAGCGGCCCGCACTACCGCGAGCTCTACGGGCCCGGCGACGCCGAGATCGTCGCGGAGCGCTTCGCGCGGACCATCCGCGAGTTCGGCTACGAGTTCTAGCCGCGGGCTCCTGCTTTCCCGGGAGCGGCCCTGCCGGCGCCACAGCACAGCGCGGTCCGGCAGGGCCTCGACCGAGGCCCCACGCACTCGGTCTGTTCGGGAGGTGCTCGTCAGGGCCGCCTTGATACATGGCGCCCACCCCTGGGGCGGGGCCGCACGGGCCGAGGAGAATTACATGATTGATGTTCGCCCATCGGCGTGGCGGGCTTGACTTTTCCCCCATACGATCGCTTCTCGTGCACCAACAGTCACAGGAACCCCACGAGTCACAGCGTCGCTCGGCATCGCTCCGAGACGTCGTCCGACGTGCCGTCGGCACGGCGAAGCTGCTCGCCGGGGTCCTCGCCCTCGTGGTGCTCGTCGTGCCGACCACCGCTGGTCGGATGAGTCTCGCGTCCTCGACCTACCTGTGCCAGGGGTACCAAGGCTGCGAGGCCGCCGGCTACGGGAGCGGCGGCTACCGGCAGGTCTCCTCGACGATGTACTGGCGCATGTACGCCGGGCACAACTGCACCAACTACGTGGCGTACCGGCTCATCCAGTCGGGCATGCCGGACGTCCGGCCGTGGGAGGGCAGCGGCAACGCCTCGAACTGGGGCGTGGCGATGGCCGCCATCACCGACCAGGTCCCCACGGTGGGGTCCATCGCCTGGTACAAGCCGCACGTGACGCCGGCGGGTTCGGCCGGCCACGTCGCCTACGTGGAGCAGGTCGTCTCCGACACGGAGATCATCGTGTCGGAGGACTACTGGGGCGGCGACTTCTACTGGCGCCGGATCACCAAGACCGGCGGTGGCTGGCCGAGCGGGTTCATCCACTTCAACGACCGCGTCGTCCAGCCCACGTCGCCCCCCACCCTCGCCGGGTCGCCCATGGTCGGCGCGCCGTTGGAGGTGGCGGCGGGAGCGTGGACGCCGGCACCCACCAGCATCACCTACCGCTGGCTCGCCGACGGTGCCGAGATCCCCGGGGCCACCGGCGCCAGCTACGTGCCCACGCCCGACGTCAAGGGCAAGGCCCTGACCGCCGAGGTGACCGCACAGCTGAGTGGCTACACCCCTGGTGCGGCGGCGCTCGCCACCGCCCCCGTCGCCCCCGGGACCTTCCAGAAGACGCAGCTGCCGACGATCCAGGGGGCGCCGGAGGTCGGCTCGACCCTCACGCTCACGCAGGCGGCGTGGGCGCCGCAGCCCACGAAGGCCAAGACCCAGTGGTACGCCGACGGCGCTCCGCTGGCCGGGGCGACCGGGGCGTCGTTGACCCTCACCCGCGACCAGATCGGCAAGAAGATCAGCGCCCGCGTCATCGCGAGCGCGAAGGGCTACAAGAAGTCGAGGCAGACCGCTCCGGAGACCGTGCCCGTCACCGCCAAGCCGGTGACCCTCGTGCGCCCGTCCCGGCTCGACGGCACGGCCGAGGTCACGGGCCGCCTCGTCGTGAAGACCGGCCGCGTCCGGCAGGGCGGCGCGACGGCCACCTACCAGTGGCTGCGCGACGGCCGACGCATCGCCAAGGCGACGCACCCCACCTACACCGTCCGGCGGGGCGACATGGGCCACGGCCTGTCCGTCGAGGTCACGTGGAACCGGCGCAACTTCCGCGCCACGACCGAGACCCTCGCCGTGGCGTCTCCCGTGACGACCGTTCCCGAGGTGCGGGTCCGCACCGAGGTCAAGCGGGCACGTGTGGCGGTCGACATCCGCGTCAGGGCACCAGGAGCGTCCCGACCGGCCGGCGCGATCACCGTCAGCGTCGGTGGACGGACGGTCGAGGGCCAGGTCGTCGACGGGAGGGCGCGCCTCGTCGTCCGTGACGTCCGGCCGGGCACCAAGCCCTTGGTCGTGCGCTACGCCGGGACCGACCTCGTGCAGCCGGCCGTGTCGCGGTCGGACGTGACGGTGCCCAAGCGCAACCCGTCATGACAGGGGGTGGTGTCAGCGCGCGGGTTGTCGCTCGGGGACGACGGGTTCAGGGTCCGCGACCTGCGCATCGATCAGCGGAGCCACCCAGGACGCACGATCGTCGGCATCGATGAAGATGGCTCGGAGGAGCAGCGTCATGGGCACGGCGAGGAGCGCACCGAGCGCGCCGAGCAGGAACGTCCAGATGACGAGTGAGATGAAGGTGATCTCGGCGCTGAGTCCGACGGAGTTCCCGACGATGCGCGGCTGGATGAACGTCTGGATCGTGACGTTGAGCAGGGAGTAGGCCACGAGCACCCACAGCATGTCCTGCCAGCCGCCGTCGAGCAGGGCCAGGAGAGCCGGCGGGATGACGCCGATGACGAAGCCGATGTTGGGGATGAAGTTCGTGAGGAACGAGAAGAAGCCCCAGACCAGCGGCAGCGGAACGCCCAGGAGCCACAACGCTCCTGCATCGAGCACACCGACGATGGCGCCGAACAGAGCGGTCATGAGCAGGTAGGTCTGCGAACCTCGGACGAACTTCCCCAGCGCAGCGGTCAGCCCCGGCTTGGTGCCTCGGAGGGCCGCGACGCGCGGTGCGAAGCCGGGAACGGCGGCCACGAAGAAGAACATCAGCGTGACCAGGAAGAACAGGTCGCCGAGCGCGCCGAGGATGCCCGAGACCAGGTCGCCCAGGACACCCGCGAGCTTCGACAGGTCCACCTTCGACAACGCATCGCTCGTGGCGCCCGTGCTGAGGCCGACCTGCGCGAGGCCGTCCTCGACGTCCTTGGTGAGGTCCTTGCTCTCCGCGGCGTACGCGGGAAGCAGGTCCGCGAACTTGATCAGGCAGACGACGAGGCCGACGACCATGACCAGCAGGATCAGGTACGCCGCCACGAGGGCGGCCAACGTCGCCAGCCAGCTCGGCCAGCGGCTGCGCGCCCACCGGCGGACGGGCAGGACCGCGATCGTGAGCACGAGGGCCAGCACCGCCGGCGCGACGATCCCGGCGGACGCCTTGATGCCGACGCCCATCGCGACGACGCCCACGATGCCGAGCAGGACGACGATCGAGCGGGGCAACGTGCTCGCGGTGGCACCGCCGACGTCGTGGGCGGAGCGCGACCCGTCCGCGGGAACCAAGGGCATGGAGTCACGATAGGAACGAGTGCCCCGACCGGCGTCACCCATGAGGGGTGACGCACGGTCGACGACGCGTCGGTCCGGCCTTGGGAGCCGGCTGACGGGAGCAGGTCATGGCTCGGTGACGTGGATGGGTGCAGCGCCGTCGTACGCGACGCCCTGGCGGTGTCCGCAGTGGCGCAGGATCCCGCACAGCGCCACGTGCATGGCGTCGGCGCCGATGACGCGGTCGGTCGGGAACGGCAGGTCGGCAGGAACCACCACCATGGCCCGGTCCTGCCATCCGCCCAGCCCGCCGTGGCAACCCACCAGCCCCTCGAAGGCGGCGACCTCCTCGGTGCCCGGGTCGACGAGGCTGTTGACGTAGATGTCGGGGGCCTCGGGGCGGTGGGCGACGCGAGTGACGAACTCCGGGGCGTGGAACCCGAACGGCGCGAGAGGGTCATCGCCCTCGATGTGACCGTCGTCGAGCCGGTGTGACCCGCGGTTGCCCAGCGCGATCGGCCCGTCCCGGTCCATCACGACGACGAAACCCACGCCGGGGTGCAGCGCCAGGCCCTCGACCAGCCGGGGGAAGCGCCGCTGGAGCTCGGCGCGGTCCAGGCGAGCCTTCTCGCCCCGCACGTAGATGAGTCCCAGATTGCCTGAACCGAAGACGTGGAAGGTCTCGGCGCCGGTGGCACCGCGATCGGCGGATCGGGCGGAGGTGTCTCCGGGGCTCACCTGCTCGGGCTCGTTGCGGCTGCTTTTGTCCATCGCCCGCGCAGCACTGGTCATCCCGCGTCCACTCACGTTGCCCGCGGAGGCCAGCTCGTCGACGAGGGCCTGCGTGCGGCCCCAGCCCTCGACGCTGTCGTCGGACGCGGCCACGTCGCTGTCGGTGAGGCGCGCCACCAGCGCCGCCAGGTCCTCGCCGTAGCGGTCGGCGAAGACGGCACCCTGGGACTGGCCGTGGTCGGAGAGGATCACGAAGCGGTACCGCCGGGGTGCCGCGGTCGCCACGAGCTCCAGCTGGTGCAGCACGGCGTCGACGGCCTCGAGCGCCTCCAGGCTCTCGGGGCGCAGGACGCCGGCGTGGTGGGCGATCTCGTCGTAGTCGACGTAGTCCACGTAGATCGACCTGGTGCCGCGCAGCATGTGCTGGGCCACGAGGATGGTGTTGAGGTCGCGCAGCGCGCCGTTGGTGACCGCTCTCAGCAGTGCGGTCTCCCACGTGCGCTCGCACCGTGGTTGCACGTCACGCCGGACAGCCCGCTTGGCCTGGAACCGGTCGCGGGTCAGCTCGGACACCGAGCGGGACAGCGCCCTGGTCAAGCCGGACGGGCTCACCACGAAGTTGGCGACCGCCCGTTGGGCGAGCTCCCCGCCGCGCACACGTCGACTCATCGTCAGCACTGCTGCAGGTGCGTCGCCGGTGAACAGGTTGCTGATGCTGACGCCGTCGTCGACGAGCAGCCCCCGGCCGGTGGACATGTCGGCCTCGATGATCGCGGCGTCGGCGGGCTTGTTCGCCACCATCACCTTGTCCCTCGCCCGGTCGTACCAGCGGAAGGCAGGTATCCCGTCGATGACGCCGTGCAGGATGCCCATCTGGCTCGCCGGAGTCGTCGCGGGAAGCTTGGGAGTCCACTCCGTCATCGTGTGGCTACCGGACCGGATCCACCGGGTCAGCGTCGGCACGGTGCCCGCAGAGACGGCCATCTGGAGCACCGGGAACGGAACCCCGTCCATCTGCACGAACAGCACGCCGTCCACCTCGGGGTCCTCGACCTGGACCCGGTGACGCCGATGGCTCGACACGAGCCGCCCCACCAGCACCTGCGAGGTCCCCGCGCTCCCGATCCAGCCCAGGAGCGTTCCGACGAGACCGACCACGATGGCGACGACGAGGGCCGACCAGTAGTCGTCGAGGGTCACCATGGGCAGCAGCCGGGCCGTGATCATCACGACGAGGGCCTGCCCCAGGAAGGCGAGCAGGAGCACCCCCAGCCAGCCGAGCCGGACCGCCGCGCCCACGAGGACCGGTTGCAGGACGACCGCCACGAGCGCCAGGACGGCGGCGAACAGGAACGGACCGCCAGGCGGGCCTGCGTGGAAGCCCGGCAACGCCCAGTCACAGATCCACACGGCGGGGACCGTGACCAGGACGGTCATCACGTAGGCACCGAGCTGAGCGGTCCACGGCCGCCGGAAGCTCTCGCGGGTCAGCTCGCCCGCGACCTGCACGTGGTCCGACCTGGTCTCGTCATTCGCCATGGCATCTCCTCCGGCCCCGCCGCCCGCTCCGATACCAGCCGACCGCGCCCCGCGGCGCCTCACCCGAGGTGGATGAAGAGCAGCTCCCGCCTCAGAGCAGGAGCCGCAACAAGCCGTCCGCAAGGAGAGCCCCGCCGAGGAGGAAGGAGAGCCACGTGCGAAGTCGTGCGCCGTGCGCGCTCACCCACGACTGACCTCGGGCGAGGATCGCCGCGGCTCGGTCGCCCGCGACGACGACGATGCCGATCGGCACCGAGACGAGGGCGGTGGACACGGCGATGTACACCACGACCAGGCCCGCGTCGACGACGTCTCGCAGCCCCGCGTCGGTGACCGCGGCCATGGCGATGAACGTGAGCAGGAGCCGTTTGGGCCCTCCGAAACCGAGGAGTCCGGCCATGGAGGAGGACGCCGCGGGGCCGACATGGCTGAGCCCGTCGAGGATCGCCGCCGCGCGACTGCTCCGTGCCTCCGGTGGTGTCGCCCCCGTACGTCTGGCCTGGACGCCGACCGCGAGCAGGGCGAGGCCGAGCGCCACCGTGATCACGGCCTTGAACGTCTCGTGGGAGTCGAAGCGGGTGACGACAGCCTGGCCGACGGCGAGGCCGATGCCGCAGGCGACGACGGTCCCGAACACGAAGCCGCTCAGGAAGGCGATCCCGTTCGTGCGCGGGCGCGCGCTGCGAACGACGAGGAAGGTCGCGGTCAGCACGAGGAAGCTCGCCGCCGCAGCCAGCGCGTAGAAGACGACCTGCACAGCCGCGTAGATCATCCGCAGCACCGTCCCCCGGAGGCCCCGGTCATGGTTCTTCCTTCCTCAGCGGTGTGGCACGCACCAGCAGACCGAGTGCGAGGGGGTCGCGCCATCACCCGAGGAGGGTGAGCACCAGCATGCTCCCTGACCGGGCGCGGCAGCGTGAGTGCGGGGCCCCCGACGGTCAACCTCACCCTCGGCGGGTGAGGGCTGGCAGCGACGAGGAGCGCATCGTCGTCGGAGAGGCCACCGTCGACCCGGGCGTGGGCTCCGTGCACCGTCCGCACCGTGTGCGCGAGGGAGAGGCGGACCCATGACAGGCATCGGCCGTTCCCGCCCGAGCGGTGTGAGGCGGATCATCGGTGTCGTCAGCGACGGCACCGGACGTTCGCAGGACGAGGTGGTCCTGCTGGCGACCCTGGGCGCGGCCGTGATGATGACCGTCGCCGTGCGGCGAGGCATCGCCTGGGCGGTGCAGACCGCCACGGACCAGGACCCCTGGCCCGACCCGCCGGCATGGAGCCGCCCGTAGCCCCCTGTCTCGGGTCGCCTGAACCTTTCTCGCCGGACGGTTCGGGAGAGCGCGAATTGCCTGTTGAGAAGCGCCTCTGGCGGGTGCACCATGTGCTCATGGACGGACGGAGGGCGGGCGGGGAGCTCCCTGCATCGCGCCCTGCCCTGGTCGGTCGCTTCACGTACCGGCCGAAGACCGACGAGTGGTGGTGGTCGGACAACATGTTCCGCATCCACGGGTTCGACCCGGGCTCGGTCGTACCGACCACCGATCTGGTGATGCGGCACATCCATCCCGACGACGTCGACCGGGCGTGGGAGTCTCGGGAAGCGGTCGTCGAGGAGAAGGAGCCGTTCTCGTTCCTGCATCGCCTGATCACCGCCACCCGGGCCGAGCAGGTCGTCCTGGCCGCCGGGCACCTGGAGGACGACGACGGGGAGCCGGTGGTCAACGGGCACCTGATCGACATCACCGACGTCCGCGAGGACGCGGTGAACGACGAGCTCGACTCCGCGGTCGCCGAATTCGTCGGACAACGGGCGGTCATCGAGCAGGCCAAGGGCGTGCTCATGCAGCTCTACAGCGTCGACGCGGACACGGCATGGGCGTTGCTGCGAGCGTTCTCGGCGGACACCAACCGGAAGGTGCGCGACATCGCGGGTCTCTTGACCACCGCCGCGAGCGCGGACGTGACACCGGTGAAGGGTCGCGCGCCGTCGGCGACGCTGATGCTCGAGCGGCTCTACGTCGGCAACCCCGCCGACGGCGGGCCACGCTGAGCCGTACGCCCCAGGCCGGGGGAGCGCTGCGGTGCAGCAGCGGAGCCTCCTGGTGGCCCGTGTGCGGCCAACGGTTGTGCTGCGGTGACCGGCGCGAGACGATCGGGCGGGAGGTGCGGCGGATGAAGGTGCGACCAGGAGCTGTGGTCCGCGGAACCGGTGTCGCGCTCGCCTGTCTCGCAGGTGACGCCTCCAGGCGCTCGCCCATCCTCCTCACTGGCTTCGCCATCGGCTGGTTCCTGAACAGACCAGGGCTCCAGACCGTCACCGTCATCCCTGACACCGAAGAGCCCTGGAAGCGCACCACGGTGCCCTTCGCGACCTCGGTCGCGTCCTGGTCGGCCGTGATGCTGGCGGCCATGACCGCGCTGCGGAGGACGAGGCTGCCGGTGCCGATCGCTGCGGTGGTGCTCGGAGGCGGGCTCGTCGTGGTCGACTCCCTGCTCGCCGATCTGGGCGAGGCTCGTGACGCCGCTGGCGTCGAGGTGGCTCACGCGGAGACCGAGGCTTCCGCCACCTAGGGTGTCCACCGCGAGGCCTATGGAGCGGTGCGCTCGCCCACACGACGGCCGTGTCACCCGCCGCGGGGGAGCCCCACGCCGAGCGTCGCTAGGCAGTGTGAGCGTATGACGTCACCAGATCCCGGGCGCGTTGGCGCACCTCTCCCTCGATGGCGCCGCTACCCAGGTCCTTGCCCAGCCTGATACGTCATGCGCCTCCTTCCCGAGCTGCGCTCGGAACGGGGCAGGAGGTGTAGTGCAGAAGCCACTCGTCGGATTGAATCGTGCGAACCTCGTCCGCGAGGCGACCGCCGGGATCACCTTGCTCGCGATCGCGATCCCGCTCAACATCGGGTACGCCCAGATCGCCGGGCTGCCGCCGACCGCGGGCCTGTACGCCTTGGTGCTGCCCGGCGTCCTCTACGCCCTGACGGTCTCCTCCCGGCAGGTGGTGGCCTCGCCCGACGCCGCGGCGGCTGCTCTCGTCGCGTCGTCGGTCGGCGCACTGGCCGTGGCCGGTAGCGAGGACTACCTCACGATGTGCCTGGCCCAGGCGCTGCTCTGCGGCGTCATGTTCGTCGGACTCGCGGTGTTCAAGCTGGGGTTCCTGGCGAACTTCCTCTCCAAGCCAATCCTGGTCGGCTTCGTCGGCGGCCTCGCCCTGGACATCGGCGTCAGCCAGGTCGCGAAGATGCTCGGCATCACGATCGACTCCGGTGGCGAGTTCGTCGAGAAGATGGAGGACCTGCTCACCGGGCTCGGCACGGTCAACGGCTGGTCGGTGGCGATCTCGGTGGCCTCGGTGGTCGTCCTGGTCGGCGGCAAGCGCCTGGCGAAGGGCATCCCGTGGGCGCTGCTGGTCCTGGTGGTCGCCACCGTGGTCGTCGTGCTCGGCGACCTTGCGGACGAGGGCGTCAAGGTGCTGGGTGCGGTCGAGTCCGGTCCACCGAGCCTGGTGTGGCCGGACCTCTCCTGGAGCCAGTGGCTGGCCCTGGTGCCGTCGGCGATCGCGCTCACCCTCATCACGACCGCGGAGGGGTTGCTGGTCTCGCGCAGCTACAGCGAGAAGCATGGCTACCGCACGGACCCGAACCAGGACCTGTTCGCCTTCGGTGTCGGCAACGTCGCAGCCGGGGTCAGCGGCGGTTTCGCCGTCGGTTCGTCCACCTCACGGACCGCTGCGATGGACCAGGCCGGCTCCCGCACGCAGCTTCCGTCGATCGTCACCGCCGCTGGCACGCTGCTGCTCCTGGTCTTCGGCACCGCGCTGCTCGAGGACATCCCCTCGCCGGCCATCGGAGCGATCGTCGGCGTGGCGATCCTTCCGTTGCTCGGGATCAAGGAGTTCCGCGAGCTCTGGGCCGCCGACCGCGCCGAGTTCCTCATCGGCGCGGTGTGCTTCGGGGTCACCCTCTTCGTCGGATCCATCGCGGGGATCGTGGTCGCCTTCGTGTTCGCACTGGTCAACCTCGCCCGCCGGGCCGCCAACCCAGCCATCGACGTGCTCGAGGCCGACGGCAATCCCGGCCACTCGCTGCTGGCCGAAGCGCCGACCGGCACCTCGACGGCTCCCGGTGTGCTGGTGATCCGGATGGCTGCGCCGCTGTTCTTCGCCAACGGAGCAGTGTTCGGCGATGCCGTCCGCCGGGCCGTCCGCGCGACCGACGGCATCCGGCACGTCGTGATCGACATGGAGGCGGTCACCGACGTCGACGTCACGGGCGCCGAGGCCTTCGAGGCGCTGCGCACCTGGTTGGCCGGCAGCTCGGTCGAGCTGTCCTTCAGCCGCGTCCGTGACGATGCCCGCCAACGACTCGAACAGCTCGGCCTGCTCACCGACGAGCACGTCTTCGACACCAACCGCGAGGCCGTCGCCGCGCTGACACCGGAGGAACAACCATGAACGTCGTGATCGGCGAGATCCTGCCGCTCGCCCTCGGCATCGCGGTGAGCCCGATCCCGATCATCGCCGCCATCCTGATGCTGCTCTCCCCCAAGGCGAAGGGCACCAGCGTCGGATTCCTCCTCGGCTGGGTCGTCGGCATCGTCGTGGACGTCACCGTCTTCACGCTGCTCGCGTCGGTGCTCCCGGAGAACGACGACGACGCCTCCAACCCCACCGCGGGCTGGATCAAGATCGGGCTCGGCGTCCTGCTCCTGCTGATGGCCGTCAAGCAGTGGCGTGGCCGCCCGACCGGTGACCAGCAGCCCGAGCTCCCGGGGTGGATGAAGGCGATCGACACCATGACCGCGGCCAAGGGAACCGGGCTCGGCTTCCTGCTCTCCGCGGTGAACCCGAAGAACCTGCTCATGGCGGCCGGAGCCGGCGTCATCATCGGCGGCACCGCCGCCGGCCTGGACACGGGGGAGGAGGCGGTGGCGATCGCCGTCTTCACCGTCATCGCGGCAGCGTCGGTCGCCGTCCCCGTCGTCGGCTATCTCGTCGCCTCGAAGAAGATGTCGGGTCCCTTGGAGTCGATGCACCAGTGGCTGGTCAAGGAGAACGCCGTGGTGATGGCCGTGCTGCTGCTGGTCATCGGTGTGGCGATGGTCGGCAAGGGGATCGGCAGCTTCTGACCCCGGCGACCGAGACGGCGACGAGCTCGCCGGGTTGGGGACCAGCATGTCGGGCAGCCATGCCCCCTGGAGGCGGGCCAGCGGCCTCGAGCCTTTCGGTCGACATCCCCTCGTCACCGCCGACCTGCGCCTGTACCTGCCCCGGGACGAAGTCCGCAGTGGAGCCTGGGTGCCACCTCCACTGCGTCCTCTCGGCTGACGGCCCCCGATCGTCCGGTTCTACCGCGATCCGACTGACGCGCCAGAGGCCGGTTCCCTCGCGGAAACCGGCCTCTGACCTGCATGTTCTCTGGTGGGCGATACTGGGTTTGAATTTTTCTGCTTGAGTCGGGGCGATACTGGACAGAAGTGGTCATTAGGCCTCTGACCTGCAGTAATACGATTTTGTATCGCCTCTTCGCGTGGACGCGAACGGACGCTTTCTGACATCCTTGTTGCACGTTGTTGCACGCGAGGGAGAATCAGGGATGGCACGCAGGCGCGGTTTCGGTGCCATCCGGAAGCTCCCATCTGGACGGTGGCAAGCCTCCTACCTCGGCCCGGACACCCTCCGACACAAGGCAGCGGTCACCTTTGAGACGGCTGAGGACGCCGAGGGGTGGCTTACTGACCGACGTCGCGAGATCAACCGCGAGGACTGGACCCCGCCCACGACCAAGCGTCCGATCACGTTCGGGGAGCACGCCGAACGCTGGCTGACCAACCGCACCCTCAAGCCGCGCAGCCGTTATCACTACCGAAAGATGCTCGACGCGAAGCTTCTCCCCACCTTTGGCGACGTAGCGCTCAAGCACATCACGGCCGACCTTGTCGACGACTGGTACTACCGGCTGGGGGACTCGGCCCCTACGTCTCGAGCGCACGCCTACGGGCTGCTCAGGACCATTCTCGGAGACGCCGTGCAGCGTCGCCTCATCACTCACAACCCGTGCCACATCCGCGGCGCCGGGAACGTAAAGCGTGCCAAGCAGATCGAGCCAGCGACCCTGCCGGAACTGGAAGCGCTCGCTCAGGCCATGCCGGAGCGCTACCGGCTGATGGTGCTGCTCGCCGCCTGGTGTGGCCTCCGATTCGGGGAGATCACCGAGCTTCGCCGACACGACGTCGACCTCACCCGCGGCGTGGTGAAGATACGCCGTGCAGTTGTGCGGGTTGATGGCACGTTCGTCATCGGCACCCCGAAGTCAGACGCAGGTATACGAGATGTAGCCATCCCGCCGCACCTGCTCCCCGCAGTCAAGACACACTTGGCCAGCAACATCACCGGAGGCCGTGACGGACTGCTGTTCCCCGCAGCCGGAGACCCGACCAAGCACCTGGCGCCCGCCACGCTCTATAAGGTCTTCTACAAGGCCCGCGAGGAAGCAGGGAGGCCCGACCTCAGGTTCCACGACCTTCGCCACACCGGAGCGGTCTTGGCAGCGAGCACCGGCGCCACGCTGGCCGAGCTGATGGCCCGTCTCGGACACTCCACCGCAGGCGCAGCACTGCGCTACCAACACGCGGCCAAAGACCGCGACAAGGTCATAGCCGAAGCCCTGTCTATTCTGGCGACAAAGAACCTGTCATGAGCCGCGACGTAGCCAGTCCACCGCCGCGTTCAAAAGCGGTTTCGGGTGGCACATCGACGCTGGCGATTCGTCGCTAAATGGTTCGAGGCCTAACCGGGGGAGCAAGACAGAACGGCTCGTGACGTGCGGAAACGCGGGTCACGAACCGTTTCGCATCTCGGGTGTGGAGGCTATGCATCGCCGGCGTGTGAACGGCTGGTCGGCAGGTCCCGAAACTACGTCCCTGGCGACTCGGATGATGGCGGCCCGACAACACCGCTTCGCGGGCCGTTTGACGTCATCTGGCGTGCGGGTGAGGGAAGTGCGTCGATGAGTCTGCGCAGCTCTTCCTCGGTGTTGTAGTAATGGACGGATGCCCGCACGAGGTCGGGTAGGCCTCGCTCGGGAAGATCCAGTCGGGCGTACTCGACGAGGGACACGCTGACGTTTATGCCGTGAGCTGATAGAAGACTCTGCACCTGGCTGGCCGGGATCCCGTCGACCGAGAAGCTGACGATGCCACAGCGGCGGATGCCTTGGTCATGGACTCGAACCCCTTCCACGTCTTCCAAGAGCCGCCGCAGACTGTCGGCCAGCATGGTGATGCGTGCCTCGATGGCCTCCATTCCCCAGGACATGGCGTAGTCGACTGCGACGCCGAGGCCGATCTTGGCCGCGTAGTTGGTCTCCCAGTTCTCGAACCGGCGGGCATCCGGACGAATCTCAAAGCGGTCGACGGCTGTCCACGCTGCTGCGTGGAGGTCCAGAAACGGTGGTTCGAGCAGAGCCAAGGCGCTCTCGCGCACGTAGAGGAAGCCAGTGCCACGGGGACCTCGCAAGTACTTTCGACCAGTGGCGGAGAGAAAGTCGCAGCCGATCCGATCCACGTCGATGGGGAGCTGTCCGACCGACTGGCAGGCGTCTAGGAGGTAAGGGACTCCCGCTTCTCGGGCAGCTGCCCCGATCTCCTCCGCCGGGTTGACAAGTCCACCCTGGGTTGGGACGTGGGTGATTGCGACCAGCTTCACCTGACCACCCCCGGTGCCCAGTCTCCGGCGCAGGTCCTCGAGCGAAAGCTGACCGGAGTCATCGTTGTCGACGACCTCGATGACCGCGCCGCTGCGTCTGGCCACCTGGAGGAAGGCGATGACGTTGCTGGAGTACTCCGCGCGCGCCGTCAGGATCCGGTCGCCCGGCGTGAAAGTGAGCCCGTAGAACGCCATGTCCCAGGCTCGTGTGGCGTTCTCGACGACGGCCACTTCGCGGGGGTTGCAGCCGATGAGCCGAGCGATGGCGTTGTAGGTGTTGTCCACCTGCTCACGCGCAGCATCAGCTGCCTCGTATCCACCGATCGCAGCTTCCCGTCGAAGGTGCGCGATCACCGCGTCGGTGACGGGTGTGGGAGGCAGCGCGGCGCCGGCGTTGTTGAGATGGGTGACGTGCTGGGTCCCGGGGGTGTCGCGACGAGCACGCGCGACGTCTAGAAACTGGGTGAGTTCCATGGGATGCCCTTCAGCTGGGTGAAAAATCGATCGGTCTGCCACGCGGCCGTGGTGTTGGCCACCGCGACGATGGCGAGTCGCGCCTCCGGATAGACGCGCATGGCGTTCCAGAACCCTCCACCCGTGCCGTAGTGCTCCACGAAGCCAGGACTGCGGGAGGCGTCCTCGGGCCTGCGGAACCAGCCGGTCCCGTGGTCGAACCGTTTGCCGCGGATGGTGATCCTCCGCATCGTCTCGATGTCCTGCTGCTGGAGTACCGGGTGCGGGTCGGTGGCTGCAGTTGCGTGCGCTGCCGCGAGGAGCGCGGCGTCACCGGCGGTCCCGACCAAGCCGCCGTAACCGGCACCGTTGACCAGGAACGGGTGAAGGCTCGTGTACCCCCCAGTCTGTGGTCCGACGATGTCGTGGGGCAGCAGTCGCCGCAGCCCCGGCCTGAGGATGGTCGGCATCCGTACGTAGCCGATGGCGCGCGGGGCGGCTGGGTCGTACCGATAGCCGGTCGACCGCATGCCCAGGGGTCCAAGCACGGTGTCCTGGACGCAGTCCTCGATTGGTCGGCCGGTGACCGCCCGAATCACCTCGGCGGCAAGCAGGTAGCCAATGTTGGAGTAGGAGCCCTGAGCGCCGACTGGCTTCACAGGCGTGCCATGGCGTGCGAGGGTGCGGTGCACGAAGTCTGGATGTGGTGGCTCGTTCTCGGGGTGGACCCAGCGGACGGGCAACGGGTTTGCCAGACCGGCCGTGTGGGTGAGGAGGTGTCTGGTGGTGGGGTGGCCGTGCCTCGGATGGGGGCTGTATTTCGGCAGGTAGCTCCCGATCGGCGCGTCAAGGTCGAGGCGTCCTTCCGCGTGCAGCCCTACGGCGGCGGTCGCCGTGGCGATCTTGCTCATCGAGAACCACGGGAACTGGTCCTGCGGGGTCGTCGGCCGACGTCGCGCAAGATCGGCATACCCGTCCGCTCCCGTGAAGAGGATTCCTTCCGGCGTGGCGATCGCCAACGACATTCCGGGGATCCTGTCGCGTGTGATGGCCTTGCGCATGAGTTGGCCGACAATCGGTGCGTAGGTGGGTCGGCGGGAACTCATCGACCTGCCCCCTCCGCCAGCAGCGCGGCGTCGAAGTGGTCGACGACGCGACGTTCGTAGGCCCGAGCCTCGTCGTGGATGGCGTTGGTGTGGCCCGCATCGGGCAGGGTCCAGAGCTCCACCGGCTCGTGGGCGGCCTGAGCGTAGACGCGGGACATGGCGATCTCCGTCGGCAAGCTCCCGGCTGCAACGAAGAGCAGCGGCGTGGGCGAGACCCGGGCGGCGAGCTCGCGCAGCGGGGGACCGGGCGCGGTACCGGACAGCAGCTGCACCGTCGCCATCACAGGCGCCATGGTGATCGTGCTCACCACGTCCCCCTCGAGCACGTCGGCGAGCGAGGCGCCAGTCGCGCCGTCCGCGACGACCGCGCCGATCCGCCGGTCCGTCGACGCCACCTCCAACAGGACGTCCGCGCCGGTCGACAGGCCCAGTGCGCCGATGCGGCCGTCGTCGACATCGGAACGCCTGGTTAGGAAGTCGAGTGCGCCGTCGACGTCATGGTCCCAGTCCCAGCCGTAGCCGTTCGGGCTGCCCTCGCTCTCGCCGGACCCACGGGCGTCGTAGAGCAGCACGCCGTAGCCGTGCTCCACCAGTAGCCGCCCATGCGCCACAGATCCGAGCCGGTCCCCTCCGGCGCTGTTGACCAGGATCACGGCAGCGCGGTTCCGCGACGGCGCGTACCAGCCGGACAGGGTGAGACCGTCCGAAGACTCGAAGGTCACCTCACCGAAGCCGGGTGAAGGCGCTCCGATCTGGTCGCGGAACAAGTGCGTCTGGACGATCCCTACGCACACGGACAGCACGACGAACTGCATGCACAGGCCGACCGCTACGACGGTCGCGATGCGCACGCCCCAGCGCGGCCAGGGGCTGAGTCCCCGCTCGCCACGGTGCAGGAACGGGAGCGCTGCTGCCATGAGGAGCAGCACGGCCCCTGCGGCTGCTGCGAGGACTCCCGTCACGTCGCTGCCGGAGAGCTCGCCCGACGAGACGTGCACCACGTGCAAAGCGCCGTTGGTCACGGTGAGCGACCCGACGACCAGCGCGAGTGCAGCGCGGACGCCGGTGCCGCCGCTGCGGAAAGCGAGCATCGCCAGCGCTGCGCCGAGGGTGACCACGAGGAGCGCGGGGAGGTGCCGGTCGACCGGCACGCCGGGTTGGCGGTTCAGCACCGCGTCGTCGAGCGCGTGCAGCAGGCCGACGGTGGTGGCAGCAGCGAAGACGCGCAGCGCCGAGTCGGTGGACGCAGTCGGCGAGCGTCGCGCGGCCCTCGGCAGGCCGCGGCGGGAAGGACGTGTCAGGACACCGGTCGGGGAGGTCATGGTCCGACGCTAGGAAGTCGCGGCAGAGGTGACGATCGGGTCCTCCGCACAGCCGGCTCGCGGGGCCGCATCCCCCGGGCGGGAAACCACCTCGGCGAGGTGCGGTCACCACCATGCGGCACTCCCGCTCGGTACGGCACCCTGAGGGGAGGAGGTGTGGTGTGGCCGACGTGCGTGTGCTGGTCGTCGACGACCAGGAGCCTTTCCGCGACGCTGCCGCCGCAGTCCTGCACGCCACCAAGGGTTTCGTGCTCGTCGGCTACGCGTTCGACGGAGCAACGTCGCTGCTGGCAGTCGAGCAGCTTCGACCGGACCTGGTGCTGATGGACGTGAACCTGCCCGGCATGGACGGCCTGGAGGCGACCCGGCGCATTCGCGCGTCCGGAGGGCCGCCCGCCGTTGTGCTGGTGTCGACCTACGCCCGCGGCGACCTGGGTGCAGATCTTCTAGCCACCGGTGCCGACGCCTACGTCGCCAAGGTCGACTTCGACTCCGAGTGCCTCCGCAGCGTCTGGACCGGGATCCGACGGCGGGCCCAGGAGTAGACGCAGGGTCATGGTCGTCCTGCCCTCGACCTCGGAGACGTTCACGGACCCGTCGAGTGCGGCCACGCGGTCGTGGATGTGCTCGATCCGTGACGGTGACGGCGGCGGGGGTGGCCCGGTCACCTCCACCTCGAGCGTGCTGGCGACCGTCCGCAGCGCGACCGCGCCGGGTCCGTCCAGCTCGCGCAGGAGCTCGACGACACAGAAGTACGCCGTGCTCTCGACGGCCGGCGCGAGGCGATGGGTCGCAATGCTGGTGCGCACCGGCTCCGCGCCGGTCGAGTCCAGGTAGGCGTCCAGCGCCGCCACCAGCCCTCGCCTCTCGAGTTGGGTAGGGAACACGCCGCGGGTCAGGCTGCGCAGCGACTCCAACGATGTGCGGGTGAGGGCGGACGACTCCGCCAGGACTGCCTCGGCGCCGCCCTTGTCGCTCTCGCTGGTCAGGTCGCGTCGGAGGAGGCTGACCAAGTTGTCGCGCACCACGTGCAAGTCGGGGACCACGGTCCGGCTCAGGGCTGCCTCGAACCGACGTCTCTCCCCGTCCTGGGCCAGCGCGAGCCGGTGGGCCGACGCCTCGAGCGCGACCGTGCTCTCACGCAGCCGACGGACCTGGTTCGTGAGCGCGGACTCGAGGTGCACGTTGCGGAGGGCGCGCGCGAGCTGCGCCGCGAAGTCCTCGAGGAGCCGGAGCTCCTCTGGCTGCAGGGACGTGCGGGGCGGCATCGTCACCGAGAGCTGCCCGAGCGATCCCGCCGCGTCGGCTACCGGCAGTGTGATCGTGTCGCCCAGTCCGCGCGAGGCCTGCTCCGGCCAGGCCACCTCGTGCGTGGCCCGGTCAGTCGTGTCGACCACGATCTTGGCCTGCCGTGCTCCGACGGCGCGTGCCACGCTCTCGGCTACGCGACGGAGGAGCGGCTCGGTCCCAGGGGACTCCTGGAGCCGCTTGCTGAACTCGGTCAGCTCGACGTACGGCGCCGCCCGCCGGCCGTAGACCAGCCGGGCAGCCAGCCGTTCCGCCCACTCGCGGACCGGTTGCAC
This sequence comes from Nocardioides sp. GCM10028917, assembly GCF_042666175.1. Classification (NCBI taxonomy): domain Bacteria; kingdom Bacillati; phylum Actinomycetota; class Actinomycetes; order Propionibacteriales; family Nocardioidaceae; genus Nocardioides; species Nocardioides sp. GCM10028917. The sequence continues at coordinate 441,806 of NZ_JBHTFL010000003.1, read as the reverse complement.
CGCCAACGCGACCAGTGCGGTCGCGAGCAGGGAGGGCCAGAAGCGGTCACGCGCCAGGGGCAACGCCGTGCCGATGAGGACCACCACGGTGACGTAGCCGAGGAAGACGAACCCGGTCAGGATCGTGAGCGTGATGGCGCGGTTGAGGAACACGTCAATGTCGTAGAGGCGGTAGCGCAGGATGGCCACGGCTGTGAAGACCGGCAGGCAGGCGTAGCTGGCCATGAGTGGTTGCTCCCGCACCCAGGTGGGGCCGTCCATGACGGCGGCGAGTGTGTTGATTGACATCCCCGCCAGCAGGACGGCAGCACCCAGCACCATGAGCTGCAGCTGCTGGCGTACCTCCCCTCTCGCCCGGCGCAGCCGCACCCACATCGAGAGGAGCCCCGCGAGCACGCCGACGAAGACCGCCACGCTCGACGCGACCAGCAGGGTGGTCAGGGCGGGCCCCGGCTCGCCCTGGAGCTCTCCCCCCGGGTTGAGCTCGTCGGGGCTCACGGTCATGACCGCGCCGATGTGCGTGAGCAGGCCTGCGATGGTCAGCCACAGTGCCCACCTCCAACGCCGCGACGCCAGGTGCCCGTCCGGCGCGAGGAGGAAGAGGACCGCCAGGAGCGACACCACGAACACGCCGCCGGTCTGGACAGATAGCCAGATGGCGACATGTCCCCCGGGCGCGCCCTCGAGGCTGCCGGACACCGCCCCGTACCCGTAGTCACCGAGGGCGACACCGACCTCGCTGAGGAGCTGCCCCCCGAGGAATAGCCACCCGATGGGGTGGCCGGGATAGCGGCTGATGATGAGCACGCCGACGAACGCGCCGCCGAGCGCACCCAGCGTCACGAGGGGAAAGCCCTCCGCCATCACCTCCTCGCTGAGGAGAGGTCGTTCCTCCAGCACCAGCACGATCACGTGCAGCACGGCAACGACCACGGTGACGCCGAAGAGGATCCAGGCCAGTCGCACGCGCATGTCAGGCCGGCCCCCCCGACTCGCTCAGCCGGGGGCGTGGGACGTGCACGGCGATCCGCGTGCCCCCGCCGGGTCGCCCACCCAGCACGAGGCGGCCTCCGACCGACGCGGCGCGCTCGGACAGGTTGGCCAGGCCGCTGCCCTGGTGTGCCCCCGGCGCGATACCCGACCCGTTGTCCTCGACCGCCACCGACACACCCGCAGGACCTGACTCGAGCAAGAGGTCGATACGTGTGCTGTCCGCATGCTTGGTGGCGTTCTGCACGGCCTCGAGCGCGCAGAAGTACAGCGTGGCCTCGACGCCTCCTGGGAGCCGAGGGACGTCCCCGCCACGGACGAGGACCGGGACGGGATTGGCCGCCGTCGCTTCGCTGAGAGCCGCGGCGAGCCCCTCCTGAGCCAGTGTCGCAGGCAGCATGCCTCTGGCGAGGTCGGTCAGGGTTTGTATTGCGCTGCCGGTGGCTGCCAGCTGCTCCTGGAGGACCTCCCGAGCAAGCTCCGGGTCGGTCCGGACGTGCACCGCGGCCAGCTTGAGGTTGATCGTCAGCGCGACGAGCTGTTGCTGGGCGCCGTCGTGGATGTCTCGTTCCAGCCGGCGGCGCTCGGTGTCTTGGGCGGTGACGAGTGCCACGCGCGCCCGGCGCAGCTCGCGCTCCCTGACGGTGAGCTCCTGCACGCGCAGGGCCAGCTCCTCGCGCAGCTGTGCCGACTCCAGCACCATGCCGGCCTGTGCGGCGAGCCCGCCCAGCAGCCGTTCCGCGGTGGGGGCCAGGGGGCGGTCCTGCCGCCCCATCACGCGCACGACGCCGAGCGGACGTCCGGCGTGGGCGACCGTCACCGCGTGGACGCCGCCCCGCCTCCGGTCGTCGTAGAGCCGCGGAGCCGCCTCGTCGACAACGGCCTCGGGCGGGTGTGTGGCAAGCAGGCGGAGTTCCTCCCCGACCAAGACCCACACCTGAGCCCACTCGAGGGCAAGGCCCTGGACCAGCATGCGGGCGATCAGCGCAGGGGCTCGGTCACCCGCGTCGGAGTCGGCGACACGCGAGAAGTCCGCCAGGACGTCGTACGGCGAGGTGGTATCGCCGAGCTTCTGCGCCCTCGCCTGCTCCGCCCGCGCCCGGACGAGCGGCGCCACCCCCGCGACCAGGGCGGTCGCCAGGATCGAGAGTGGGAGACTCGGTGACTCGGTGCGGCCCATGAGGGCGCCGCCCCCCAGCACAACGGCGAGGTAGATCACAAGGACGGACGCCGCAGCTGCGCCCCACCCCGCGAGCACGACGGACCGCGATCCCTCGTGCCCCACGACCGTCGCCCGGCTCATCCCCCGAGTGTGCTCCCGTCGGGGTCGTCCGGCACAGGCGTATTTCCGCCCCCGGGCAGGACGGGTGACCGCAGGCCGCGGGGCGGAGTGCCGTACGCAGGCGCCGAGGAAGCTCGGCGGCCAGCCACGCGCACCGTGCGCACGACCCCCTGCCACCAAGGGTCGCCGTTCCGTGGAATGGGCTCATCCGGTCGACCGACCGGTCTCGTTCCAGCCAGGAGCTCACTCACATGTCAACACTTCTCTCCGCTCCCAGTGGGACCGGCGCCGCCGTCGCGGCCGCCCGTGCCACGGGCGTCACCAAGGCGTACGGCACCGGCGACGCGCAGGTGCTGGCACTCGACGACGTCAGCGTCTCCATCGAGTCGGGTCGCTTCACCGCCATCATGGGGCCCTCCGGGTCTGGCAAGTCCACCCTGCTCCACGTCCTGGCCGGTCTCGACCGGCCAACCGCGGGGCAGATCTTCATCGGCGACGCGGACATCACCACCATGAACGATCGAGACCTGACCCTGCTCCGTCGTGACCGCATCGGGTTCATCTTCCAGGCGTTCAACCTCCTACCCACGCTCACCGCGGCAGAGAACATCGCCCTGCCGTCGAAGATCGCGGGCCGCAGACCGGACCCCCTCTGGGTCCAGTCGATCGTCGAGACCGTGGGCCTGGGCGATCGGCTCGGCCACCGGCCCTCGGAGCTGTCCGGCGGCCAGCAGCAGCGTGTAGCCGCCGCGCGGGCACTGGCGACCAGGCCGGAGATCGTCTTCGCGGACGAGCCGACCGGCGCCCTTGACTCGCAATCGGGGGAGCAGCTGCTGCAGTTCCTCCAGCACGCCGTGCGTGAGATGAACCAAACCGTCGCCATGGTGACCCACGACCCGGGCGCTGCGGCCCACGCCGACCGGGTCCTCTTCCTCAAGGACGGCGACATCGTCGACGAGATGTCGAGCCCCACCTCCGACGAGGTCCTCGACTACATGAAGCAGCTAGGAGCCTGAGCCATGTTGAGCGCCACGATCAAGGGGATGCTGGTGCACAAGCTCCGGCTCTTCCTCACCGTCACGTCCATCGCGTTGGGCGTCGCCTTCCTGTCGGGCACGCTAATGATGAACAGCAGCATGCAACGGGCCTTCGACGGACTCTTCCGGAGCATCAATGCAGGCACCGACGCCGTCGTGCGCGGTGCGGTCGAGGGTGAACAACCGGGCCCCGGCGAGCCGCGACCAGCGGTGCCGGCCTCGGTCCTCGAGGACGTCCGCGGCGTGGAAGGCGTCACCGCAGCCGAGGGGATGGTCGAGGGCTACGCGCTCCTGACCGACTCCGACGGCCAGCCGATCCAGCCCGCTGGCGCACCCACGCTCGGGATGACCCTCCCGACGGATCCCTCGCTCTTGGGCGAGACCGAGCTCCGCGCCGGCCGGCCACCGGCGAGCGCGGACGAGGTCGCCGTCGACGCCAGCTCGTTCGAGAAGGGAAACCTCGCCCTCGGCGACAAGATCACCGTGATGTTCCAGGGGCCGGCCAGGACGTTCACCGTCGTGGGCGCAGTTGGTTACGGGGAGGCCGACGACCTAGGCGGCGCCACCGCGGCGTACTTCGACGTGGACACCGCCCAGCGGCTGCTCGGCAACAAGGGTTCGTTCGACTCCGTCGTCGTCAAGGCCGCGAACGGAACGTCGGACGACGACCTCACACAGCGGATCCAAGCCTCGCTGCCCGCCGGTCTCGAGGCGATCACCGGCGAGGAGGTCGCCGACGAGCAGACGGAGGCGGTCACGGGCGGTCTCGGCTTCATCACCATGGCGCTCACCGGGTTTGCCGGCATCGCGCTGTTCGTGGGCTCCTTCATCATCTGGAACACCTTCTCGATGCAGGTCGCCCAGCGGACCCGCGAGCTGGCGTTGCTGCGGGCGATCGGTGCGACGCGACGTCAGGTGCTGCGCACGATCGTCGTCGAGGCGGCCGTGCTCGGCGCCGGCGCCTCGGCGATCGGCCTGCTGCTCGGGGTAGGCATGTCACGCGGCCTGACGAGCCTGATGGGGTTCTTCGGGCTGTCGATGCCCTCGGCGCCACTCGAAGTCGAGGCGAGCACGATCGCAATCGGGCTCGCCGTCGGCACGCTCATCACGGTCGCCGCGGCAGTGGCGCCTGCCCGCCGGGCCACCAAGGTGCTGCCCGTCGAGGCGCTGCGCGACACGCCCCCCGCAGCGGAGCGGTTCTCCCGGATCCGGCTCGGCATCGGTGCGCTGATGGTCACGGTCGGGGTCGGGATCCTCGCCACCGCACTCTTCGGACCTGCCGACGCCCTCATGATTCCGGTGGGCGTCGTGGCCTCGATCCTCGGCCTCACCACACTGGCACCGCTCTTCATGCGCGGTCTCGCCGGCGTGATCAGCTGGCCGCTGCTCAGGCGGGGCGTACCAGGCGAGCTGGCTCGGCAGAACGCCATGCGCAACCCGAAGCGGACCGCCTCCACCGCCATGGCCCTGGTCATCGGGCTCACGATGGTGGCCACGGTCTCGGTCTTCGCGGCGTCGTTCAAGGCGTCGTTCGCCGACGCCCTGTCCAGCTCGACGAACGCCGACCTCTACGTGTTGACGCCCAGCAGCCAGTCCAAGGGCTACAGCCCCGAGGTCGTCGACATGGTGCGCGACGTCGAGGGGGTAGAGACGATCTCGCCGACCTCGAACGGGAAGGCTGAGTTCGACGTGGCCGAGGCGGCCTTCACCTCGATCGATCCTGCGACGGCTGGGGATGCCCTGAACCTGGGGATGGTCCAGGGAGCCGTGACCGACCTCACCGATGACGGAGTGGTCGTCAAGGAGGCCGTGGCCAACTCACACGGCTGGGAACTCGGAGACGTGATCGCCGGCTCGTTCCCGGGTGCCGAGCATGCTCGACTCGAGATCCAGGGAACCTACGAGGCGAAGGGCATGGTGAACACCGACTACGTCATCTCGGGCGGCGCGCACACGACGTACTTCCCGGACCGGCTGGAGGGCACCGCCATGGTGCTCGTTGCAGACGGCCAGGACATCGAGGTCGTCGAGGACCGCATCGCCGACGTGATCGTCGACCAGCCGGACGCGACGGTGATGACCCAGTCGGAGTTCGAGGGCGAGGCCAGCGCGGTCATCGACCAGATGCTTGGCCTGGTGACGGTGCTGCTCCTGCTCGCCGTGGTCATTGCCCTGCTCGGGATCGTCAACACCCTGGCGCTGTCGGTCTTCGAGAGGACACGCGAGCTCGGACTCCTGCGAGCGGTCGGCATGACGCGAGGTCAGGTGCGGGCGATGGTCAGGTGGGAGTCGGTCGTGATCTCGCTGATCGGCGCCCTGGTGGGGGCCGGACTCGGGGTCGGGCTCGGCGCGGCGTTGACGCGGGCACTGGCGGATGAGGGTCTAGAGAAGATCGCCATTCCCCTCGATCAGCTGGGGCTGTACGTCGTCGCAGCGGCGCTCGCGGGCGTGCTGGCGGCGATCGGTCCCTCGAGGTCGGCGTCGAACGTCGATGTGCTCCGGGCAGTCGTCACCGACTGACAACCCGTCCGATGGTCCTTCCGGGTCGATGCTCCGACCCGGGAGGACCGTCTCACGACGGACGCTCCCCGCGCGTCGGTCCTCCGGGCACTCCGCCGGCCTCGAGGAACGCCAGCACCGCGCTGACCCGGCGGTTCACCTGCGACTCCTCGCTGAGGCCCAGCTTCTGGAACACGGAGGTGATGTGTTTCTCGACGGCTCGCTCGCTCATGTAGAGCTGCGCGGCAATCGCGGCGTTGCTCAGGCCGGTGGCCATCCGCTGGAGCACCTCGGTCTCCCGGTCAGTGAGGCCCAGCAGCGGTGAACTGGCCCGTTCGGAACCGCGCCGCAGGAGGCCCTCGACGACCTTGGGGTCGAGCGCCGAGCCGCCACGCGCTACCTCGTGCAGCGCACGCACCACCTCGTCGATCTCGGAGACCCGCTCCTTGAGCAGGTAGCCCAGCCCGGAGACCCCATCCTCGAGCAGGTCGAACGCGTACTCCTCCTCCACGTACTGAGACAGCACGACGACGCCGATGGCGGGATAGCGAGACCGGATCTGCTTCGCCACGTCGATGCCCTCGGTGGTGAAGGTCGGAGGCATTCGGATGTCGGTGAGGACCACGTCCGGCTGATGCGTGTTCACGGCCACGAGCAGCGACGCCGGGTCGCTCACCGTCTCCACCAACTCGATGTCAGGCGAGGTCGCGAGCAGAGCCGCCGTACCCGACCGCACGAGGTAGTTGTCGTCGGCGAACACGACACGCAGTGTCATGACGTCGACGATAGACCTGCCGGTCTGGGGTACAGCCCGCTAAGGCTCCTGATCGTTGCCCACGATGGCATCTAACTCGGTCTCGACCAGCCAGGCCGCGTCGATGAACCGCGACACCTCCACGAACGTCGCAGACGGCCGGATGTCGGAAAAGTACTCGCCGTGCACCGCGGCAGCCTCTCGCCAGCGGGTGATGTCGGTGAGCATGATTCGGGTTCGTACGACGTCGCTCAGACTCGCTCCAACTGCGGAGAGTGCCTCCTCCGAGATCTCCAGACAACGTCGGGTCTGCGCGGCGACGTCATCCTCGCCGACGGTCTTCCCGTCGGGGCCGAGGGGCGCAGTCCCGGCTACAGCGACGTGCGACCCGACCCGGGTCGCACGGCAGAACCCGATCTCTGGCTCGAGGGGTGAACCCGAGGACGCGCGTTGTCGCATGAGTCGATCAAAACAGCCGAGGAGCGACGGTCACAACCCATTCAGTCCCTGCGAACTGAACGCGCCCGGGACTGCAGATGGACCTCGGGCCCATCGTGCGCCCTGGCCTGCGCTTTGGAGAACGGCAACCGCAAACGCGCTACGGCCCTGATGGGGCCGTGAGGTGAAAAGGGAGACCCGCTCAACTCAACCGAGAACAGGGCTTCGGGTCAATGACGCGGTGCGAACACGGGCATGGGCGGCGCGTCGGGTATCCGACGAGTGACCAGCTCAAAGCTGCGTAACCAGCGTCCAGGGCGCTGAGATTTCTCAATCGCACACACAGCATCTCCATCTTGCTGCTCAGGCGCCTATCAGCCCTCCTGCCGCTCCAGCCGACCCTTCGTTGACGACGAGAGACGACTCTCGGAACGCGAGCGCCGAAGCACTCCTGAACCTCTGACAACTCTGCGGCACGCATGCTACGAAGGTCCGTAGATCGGTCCGCCCCTCGGGGCGGGCCGAGCGTCATTTCAAGGCTAGGTGACGAGTGCTGACGGGCGGTGACGAGCACGATGCACGGTGGGGTCAAGTTCTACCGGGGGTCTGCGGCCGCCGCGCGCTCATACGTTGAGGCCGACCACTCGCGCGCCGACGACTACTACCTCGCCGAGGGCACCGGGGTGGCTGAGCGATACGTCGCCACCTGTTCCCGGGACGCGGGGGGACGCGGCGTTTCCGCAGTTCAGAACGGGGGGACGCTGGATGGGGACGCCTTCGAGCGGTGGGTCGCCGGCCTCGACGTCGTGACGGGGATGCCGAAGGGTCGGCTGCGTGACGACACCCATGCCCTGCGGTTCGTCGAGGTCGTCGTCAACGGCCCGAAGTCCTGGTCGCTCGCCGCCGCACTTCACCCCGAGATTGCGACGGCGTACGACGCCGCGATGGATCGGGCGGCGGGTGAGGTGATCGGGTGGGTGGCCGAGCACGGCACCACGCGGGTCGGGCCACGTGGCCGTCAGGTGCAGGTCGCCGTGGAGAAGCTTGAGGCGGCTGTCGTGCGTCACTACACCTCGCGGGCTGGTGACCCGCACCGTCACCTTCACGTGCAGATCAACGCCCGCGTGTTCGCGCGCGGGGCGTGGCGTGGTCTGCACTCGGTCGGGGTCGTCGACAGCATCGAGGCGCTCAACGGGATCGGGCACGCGGCCGTGATGTGTGACCCCGAGTTCCGGACCGCGCTTGCTGCGCGGGGTTACACGCTCGACGACGCCGGCGAGATCCAGCAGCTCGCGCCATATGTTGGTGGGTTCAGCCAGCGTGCCGCACAGATCAGCCGCAACGTCGACCGGTACGAGGCGGACTGGCGTGCCGAGCACCCCTACGAGGAGCCGGGGCCGCGGCTGCGCCAGTCCTGGGACCGGCGTGCGTGGGCGGATGCGCGGCCGGACAAGGTCGTGCCTCGCAGCGGCGCCGATCTGGCCGCCGCGTGGAACACGGAACTGCGCGACCTCGGCTTCACGCCACCGACCCGACCGACCCACCCGGCGTCAGCGCCGGGTCTGCAGATCGGTCGGCTCAACCGCGACGTCGCCGCCGACCTCGTGCTCACCCGGCTCGGCGCCAGGCGGTCGGCGTGGAACGCACCCGACATTCGTGGGGAGGTCGAACGACTGATCGCCGCTGTGGGGGTGGTCGCCGAACGACCCGTCCGTCATGAGCTGGTCGAGGACATCGCCGAGCGCGCCAGGACGCGGTCTGTGCCGTTGTTGCAGCGAGGGGACGTACCTGAGCACATCCGCAGCCTGACGTCCGAGCGGGTACTCGCTGTCGAAGCCGACCTGGTCGACACACTGGCGGCGCGCGCCTCGCAACCGGTGACCACTGCGGGCCGGCTCCGCGGCAGCCAGCACCTCGACCCGGCGCAGCAACGCGTCGTCGCGGCGCTGGCCGGCGGCGCTGGTCTGCTCGTGATCGAGGGCGCCGCCGGAACGGGCAAGACCGCGACCCTGGCCGCGGCACGCGCCGTACTCGACGCATCGGAGCGGCGGCTCGTTGTTGTCGCCCCGACGCTCAAGGCTGCCCAAGCGGCACGGCAGCAGGTCGGCGCCGATGCGTTCTCCGCCGCCTGGCTGGCCCACCAACACGGGTACCGCTGGGACGACGACGGCCATTGGACACGAGTCGACACGAGACCCGACGCCGCACCCGAAGCCCGTCCCGATGCACGCGCACGCCTGCTCCCCGGTGATGTCCTCCTCGTCGACGAGGCCGGCATGCTCGACCAGGACACCGCTCGCGCGCTGTTCGCCATCGCCGACCGAGCGCACGCCACCATCGCGCTGCTCGGAGACCGCCACCAACTCCCAGCCGTTGGGCGCGGCGGCGTCCTCGACCTTGCCGCACGCTGGGTGCGACCCGCAGCGCATCACGAGCTCGAGTCGGTCCACCGGTTCAGCGACCCCGCGTACGCCGACCTGAGCCTGCTCATGCGCACTGGTGAGCGGTCTGATGAGGTCTTCGAGAAGCTGCTCGAGCGTGGCCAGATCGTCGTCCACGCCAGCGAGGTCGAACGCACCGCAGCCCTGGCCGCCATCAGCGTCAACTGTGCCCGTGACGGTGCTGATGACGGTGACCAGCTGATCATCGCTGACACCCGGGATCAGGTCAGCTTGCTGAACGCAGCCATCCGCGACGGCCGTAACGGTGCCGGCGAGCGCCTTGGTGAGCAATCTGGTGAACGGTCTGGTGAGCGGTCTGATGAACTGGTCACGCGTCGTGGTGAGCGGATCGGTCTCGGTGACCGGGTCGCCACCCGACGCAACGACCGCGATCTCGGGGTCGCCAACCGGGACACCTGGACGGTGGCCGGGACCGGCGAGGACGGCAGCCTGATCGTCACCGGCCGCGCGGGCCAACGTGTCCTTCCCGCCGAGTACGTCCGCGAGCACGTCGAGCTTGCCTTCACGACCACCGCCTACGGAGCCCAGGGCGAGACCGTCGACTCGGCCCACTTCGTGCTCGGGGAGACGACCGGCGCCGCATCGGCGTACGTCGCCATGACCCGCGGCCGTCACCGCAACACCGCCCACCTGGTCGCCGAGTCCGTCGACGACGCCCGTAGCCAATGGGTCGAGGTCTTCAGCCGCGACCGGGCCGACCTCGGACCACGCCACGCCGCACAGAGGGCCGCCAACGACATCGACCGGTACGGACCGAACGCGCCGTCGCGGCGGTCGCCTGCCGCGGCGATGCAGGCGGCGGCGTTGCAGGAGGGCGCTCAGCGGCGTCCGGTCCCTCAGCCGATCCCGACCTCCACGTCGACGCCGCGCGGGATCGGCCGCTGACCGACTTCCTCGCGTCGAGTGATCGCCCGGACAGACCTGCACGACATAGGTGACCAGGAGAGCTTCCGGTTTCGACAGCAGTGGTCACAGACGTCCGATCTGCCGAGCGCGAAGTTGCTTCTCCTGATGGGCCGCTGAACCCGTCGGCGGCCAGGACGAGAGGCGAAGCGATGGTGACACCCATCGGCATCCCAGACGACTGGGACGACAACAACCTGATCCTGTTCGAGGAGTTCTGTGAGCTCATCCGTACACCGCAACGCACCGTTCGTGACTGGCGCCAGCGGGGCGTCGGCCCACGCTGGACTCGGTTCCAGGGTGTCGGCCGGCTCTACATCACTGTCGCCGAGGCCCGACGCTTCCTCGCCTCGGCCACCGTCACGCGATCGGAGGCGAGGTCCGATGGCTGAGCGACGCGCCATCCCGGTCTACCTCAGCCTCGAGGAGGCTGCTGACTGCATGTCGGTCTCGGTCAAGACGATCCGGCGATGGATCGCCGCCGGCACGCTGCCTGCTTACCGCTGTGGCAAGCGCGCCATCCGGATCAAGCTCGACGACCTCGAGGCCTCCCCTCGGAAGATACCCGCCGCGCGGATCTAGGTCCGTCGGCCACAGCCAGGAGAGCATGTCGATGGTGAACTGGCTATGGCGACATCCGCACATGCCGATGTGCGGTAAGCGAGGGCAGTGGACGGCACCCACTCCGTCGCGCTGGTTGCCGACGAGTGGGCGAGTGCGGATGGCCGCCCTGTAGCCCATCCACGGGTGGCAAGGTCAACCCCCAACGCTCGGTGGTGCCGCGTACGACGCCAGTGGTGCGGGCAGCGACGGCGGGCGTCGCGTCGATGCCGCGCGACCTTCGTGCCAGGCAGAACACGACGGCGGCTGCATGAGGTACGAAGTCGGAACCACGGCGGTGGCAACAGGTCCGCACTGCAGCACCGTTGTTGTGGCCCACGTGCCAATGCGTTGAGGGGCCGCCCGCCCCCGTTGGGGGGCGGGCGGCCGGTGGGCCCCGGCCGTGCGTGGGGTTGGGACCGGGGCCGCGGGGGGAGGCTGTGACTCAGCGGGCGACGCGGAAGCCTTCGACGTAGGCCGTGCCCCGCTTCACGACCAGCCGGAGGCGGTGCGGGCGGTCTGTGCCGAGGCCGGAGACCACCGCGTGCCGGTCGAGGCGCGGGCTGGTGCGTCGGCCCTTGAATGACACCGTCCCGATGCGGGTGCCGTCGATGAAGAGGACGGCCTTGCCGCCCTTCCGGGCCCGGCCCAGGACCAGGTCGATCGCGTCGCCTTGGAAGCCGACCCGCAGGACGTCGCGACCGGCCCGCCTGCCGCCGTTGTCGCAGTAGGACCCGCCCGGCGCGTCACCCTGCACGACGCGCCAGCTGCCAAGGTGGCCGACCGCCCGACCGTGGCACGGCAGGGGCCGGACCAACGCCGCCGGTGCGGCGGACGCCACGACGACCGTGGCCTGACCGGCACCACCCGAACCGCCGCCCGTCCCCGGCGTGCCCGGCGTCCCCGGCGTGCCCGGCGTCCCCGGGGCAGGCGTCGGGTCGGTCGGGGTCGGCTGGCCGGGTTGCGGCGTGATGGTGATGCGGACGGTCGCGGTGTCGGTGAGACCGGCGGCGTCTGAGACGGTCACCGTGGCGTCGTACGTGCCCGGGTTGCCGTACACGTGCTCGACGACAGTACCGGTGGCGTCCTTCGACGTCCCGCCGTTGCCGAGGTCCCACGAGTACGTGAGAGCACCGGGCGTCTCGGCGTCGGTGCTCCCGCTCGCGTCGAGCGTCACCCGGGTACCGGGCGCGCCGCTGGCGGGCGTGGCCGTGGCCGCGGCGTCGGGAGCGGTGTTCGCCGTGGGCGTGGGCTCGTCGCCGTAGCCGTAGTCGAACGGCGCACACCCTTCGCCGAGGGTGAACCGGACGTCGCCGGTCAGGTCGCCGTCGGACGCCTGCGGACCCTCGCCGGCTTCCGTGCCGTCGCCGTTGCCGGTCATGTCGAGCACGTCGAAGGTCAGGCAGTCGTAGTCGAACTCCCAGTTGCCCGACGCGCTACTCGGGTCTGCGTAGTTGTCGGTCCAGCCGTCGCCTGCGTCGGAGAAGTGCGTGTCGCCGGCGGCGTCGGTCCAGGCGGCGTCGGCGAGGTCGGGCGTGTCGCTGCCCGGCTCGGGCTGGCTGTCCAGCGGCGACTGGGCCGGCGGATCGTCCGTGCCGGCGTTGCCGTAGCCGTGCGCCTCATCGGTGTAGGCGGCGTAGAGGCCGGACGCGAACGCGGGCGCGCCGCGGTCGGCCTGGCCGTTGCCGTCGAGGTCGAAGCCCGAGCGGTCGCGCATCTCCAGGTAGTACGCGTGGTCCGAGGGACCCTCGGCGCCGGCCGCGACGTACTGCCAGCCCTGGCCGCACGTGCCCGGCCCGTCGGCTCGGCAGCCGCCGTTGAAGACGCGCGGGTCGTCGGTGGTGCCGCTGTCCTCGAAGTCGGTCGCGTAGATCTCCCGCGTCGAGCCGTCGGGCAGCGTCGCGGTGATCTTCACGTCGTCGATGAACCAGCCGGGTCGCGCCAGGCCCGGGTCGGTGGCGTAGCTGAGGCGCAGCACCGGGGTGTCCGAGCCGACCAGGTCGGAGATGTCGTAGGAGTCGGCGAGGAACACCATGTCGGGGGTGTTGCCGAGCTTGCGGTCGGTCGCCTCCGAGCCGGCCGCGTAGGAGCCGGACGTGCCGGTGATCCCGTTGTCGTACGTCGCCTGGCACCCGTTCTGGTTGGGGTTGCCGGCCAGCGGGTCGGTGTTGGAGGTGGTGTAGCCGTTGGCGGAGGGGTGCGAGGCGAACTCTTTGCCGCCGTCCTTGGAGGTGAGGACGTAGCCGTAGTCGTAGTCCCACTCGATGTCCCACATGGACTTGAAGTCCAGCGAGAGCTTCGTTCCGGCGGGCAGCGACGCGGCCTCCGGGATCGCGAGGTCGAAGTTGTGCCCGCCGTTGTCGGTCGAGCAGCCGAAGTCGTTGCCCGAGCGCGACCACCAGGTGTGCGACGCGGACGCCTTGTCGCCGGTGTCGAACTTGGCCGGGTCGAGCAGCACGCGGCCGGGCAGCTTGGCGACGTACATCTGGGTGTTCTGCACGCGGCCGACGCCGCCCTGCCCCTCGGTGAGGGTGTACGCCGTACCGGCGGGGGTCTGCCACGTGATGGCGTTCGTGTCCTGCTTGGAGTCGGTGATGCCGGACTCGGTGCGGTCGGAGTCGAGCACCTCGGGAACGACCCAGCCGAGCTCCTGACGTCCGAAGGCGTCGATGTTGTGCGACTTGTCGGTCGCCATGAGGTTCCAGTCGCCGTAGGTCTCACGGCTGCCGGTGGAGTAGAAGTCCGGCAGGCCGAGCGAGTGGCCGTACTCGTGCGAGATCACCGACGCGTGGTCGATCGCGGTCTCCGGGTTGAGGTTGTAGGGCCCGACGCGCACGAACACCTTGAGGGCCTCGCCCTTGTCGACGGTCGTCATCGCCGAGTACGAGTCGTCGGTGTACCAGAGCGGCTCGCCCTCGAGGTTCTTCAACTGGTCGTCGGTGGTGAAGCCGGGCAGGCCGGTTGCCGGGTCGGTGTAGTAGAACTCCAGGCTCGAGGAGTGCGGCCAGATGTTGTCGTACGGCAGGTCGGGCGCCCCGGTGTTCGGGTTGGGCAGGTCGCAGCCGGCGACGCTCAGCTGGGACGCGCCGTTGCCGCCGCAGCCGGCGAAGACGGCCATGAAGAAGTCCACGACGCCGTCCTTGTCGGTGTCGTAGTCGGAGTAGTCGATCTCCGGGTCGGCGATGGCGGCGGCGTCGACGACGATCTTGCCCGTGGGGCCGCACCCGGAGTCGATCTGCTGCAGTGCACCAACCCCGGCCAGCGAGCCGATGACCGCGGAGCCGTTGGCGTCCGAGCCGTAGTAGCCGGTGGTCCCGGGCAGCTGGTACACGCCGTCACGGATGCGCTCGGTGTAGAGCGGGTTCGTCGGGAGCGGGCTGTCGGCGTACGTGACGCCGGCGCAGGTCTGACCCGGCACGACCCTGGTGAACGGGAACGGCTTGTCGCCGCCGGTGGAGGTGTTGCCCGGGTAGGTGAAGTCCGCGGTCGCGATGCCGGTCGAGGGAACCGTCCCGTGCGGGTAGAGCTGGCCGATGCTCATCTCCTGGAACAGGTTGAACGTCGATCCCTCGTAGGTCGGGTCGTTGATGACGGTGTCGAGCGAACGGTCGTGGGCGCCGTAGTCACGGTCGGTGTAGGCGACGGGCACGACCGGGAACGGTCGGTCGCCGTAGCGCGCCGTGTCGTACTCCGAACCCGGTGGGATCACCTTGGGGCCGTGGCTGGTGAGCGCCTTCGTGGCGCCCGCGGCGGTGACGGTCGCGGTCGTCGACAGGTCACGCCACACGATCGTGGGCAGTTGGGCGAGCGTTGCCGCGCGGCTCTCGAGGACCAGCGTCCTGCTGGATCCCTCCGCGAGGGTGCCGACGTCCCAGGTGTACGTCCCGGCGTTGACCGTCGCGGTACCGGCCTTGACGATCGTGCTTCCCACCGGGGCTGCGACGGTGACCGTCGCGCCGGAGACAGGAAGGGGCGAGGTGTTGCGGACAATGACCCGCGAGGGGTACGTCTCACCGGGCTTGACCCAGCCGACCGCGGAGACGAAGGAGTTCTCGACCTCCAGGCCGCCCACGACCCCCTCCGAGTCGACGGCGTCCGACGACGCTGGAGCGCGCGGCGCGGGCGCGGCGCTGGCGGAGCCGGTGCTGACCGCGGTGACGGTCAGCATCCCGGCGAGGAGGACGGAGGCGGCTGCAGTGCGCAACAGGTGGACCGGCTCGGGCCGACGAGATCGGGACATCGGGAATCCTCGGGGTGCTGAGGACGCGTGCGAAGGCGCGTCGATGACCGATGAACGAAGCGGCGGCCCGGAAGTTACTGGGGGTCGGCTCGTTTGCCTCCAGCTAGCGGCCACTCGGCCTTCGTCCGGGGGTTCATGCAGCGAGCGGCCCCGCGCCTAGCGGGGGTTGGCGGACCGGGGCCGCTCGCTGCGCCCATGTGCATCCGGCCGATTGGGGGGCGCGGCCGGCGCGGGCAGCACGAACCGTAAAGGAAGCGCTGGGACAGATCACTGGCGGGGTCGTCCGTCTCGACGACCAGATGGGTTGAGACCCCATGCGCGCGCCCTCGTTCCGAGGGGGGAGGGACGAGGGCGCGCGCTCATGGGGTGCGCAGACCGTAGCGAGGCACACAGCGCGTGGTCTGCCCCCGCCTCGGTGGGATACGCAAACTTGAGCAAACCTTTGCCGCGTGTCCAAGCCTTGGCCAATCTGCGCCCCGCGCGTTAGAGCCGCCGCTTCCGACGTCGGCGCGCCGATGGGCAGTTCCTGGCGGCGGACAAAGCTGCAGTCGTTGGACGGATGCGATTGGGGATGGGTGAGGCTTGATGGTGCACGCCATTGCTGGACACGATCCTGTTGAGCTGGCCCGAACCACACCACCTCACGGGTCGCAACCACATCTGATGGGCAGCGGCGAATGAGAGCGTCCCGCCGATCATCTGGATCAGAGTCTGGCCAGACACCGATCCTGCGGGAAGTCTCCTAGCAGCAGCGATGAACGCACGATCTGCGGATGTCGGGACACTCGGCCAAGCCAATGAATTCTCGCGACCAGCCGTAACACTTGGCCCATTTCGGACGCTGCAGGAGACGGATCCCCCGGCCCCCGTGTTCCGACCTCCCGCCGGTTCACGGGGTCCCCCCAGTGCCGGGGCATCCGCCCACACAGGGCGGCGTCGCGATTAACAGCTGGAGGATCGCGTCGCCGTTCTGGTCTGCGGTCAGGGGGCGAGAGAGGATCGTGGCCAGGCCGCGACCGGGAGCGCGTGTCCCTCATGAATGAAACGGCAGCGCTGCGCGACGATTCGCCCTTGACCTGCCTGTCGCTACGGCTCGGGTGGGCCAGCGCATGAAGAGCTCGCGGCCGCCGACTGCGAGGAGTGCCGCGAGCGTCCAGAGTCCGACCGAGATGGACAGGTAGTGAACGCCGTCGTACAGGTTGCGATGGTCAGGGTCAGCCACCGCGTAGGCGATGAACGGCAAGGCGGCGGCCCACAGTGTCGCGAGGGTCGGAGCCAACCAGATCGGCCGGCGGCGGGCGAGCGCCCATCCGCCGACCAGGGCGCTGAGCAGGAACACTCCGAGGCCCATGGGGGCTCCCAGGAACGGCAGTGCGAGGAGGGCCGCGAGTCGCCAGAGCTTGGAGCGGCCGGTCAGGCGCGCGCCTCGGACCAGTCCCAGTCCTAGCCCGCCGATCGCGGCACTGATGATGATCGCCAGGGTGCCGGACCAGGTGAACGCCTCCGGATGGACCACGATCAGTCGCATCCACAGGCGCGCGAGCGCGCCGACCCAGGCACCCAGCAGCAGTCCTAGCGCGCCCCAGGCGAGCATCGGTCAGACCACCGGCGAGCGCGCGACCGTCATAAGGTCGCGGACGCGATGGCCCTGAAGGTTGACCCGCTCCTGTGTGGCGGGGTCAGCGCCACGGGAGACGGCGACGGCCATACAGCATTGTCAGCATGACCCGGCGACCCCGGCAAGGGTTCTTCGGACCGCGGGAGCCGACGGAGAAGCCGTCGCGGAACTGTGAGTCGCACGTGGCGCGACCAACTGGCCTGGATCTGCCCGGACACCCCGACGGCCACGTCCGGCGACTGCCCCAATCAGCTTGTCCCAGCGTCTGACCGAGGACCAGAGGCAGATCTGCTCCCCGCGTGGCTGCCTTCGGGACCACGCCGCGTTAAGCGGGTCTGGAACGTGCGACTTGCCACGCGGCGTTCGTTGCCTTGTTGCACGTATGTTGCACGAGAGGCCGTTTCCCAAGCGGGAAACGGCCTCTGACCTGCATGTTCTCTGGTGGGCGATACTGGGTTTGAACCAGTGACCTCTTCCGTGTCAAGGAAGCGCGCTACCGCTGCGCCAATCGCCCGGGTCTTGAGTTGTGACTGCGAGGTGGGTACGGGATTTGAACCCGTGTAGACGGATTTGCAGTCCGTTGCCTCGCCTCTCGGCCAACCCACCGTGGAGGTTCCGGAAATGTACGGGGGAGACCTTCCGAGCGGACAACGAGACTCGAACTCGCGACCTCAACCTTGGCAAGGTTGCGCTCTACCAACTGAGCTATGTCCGCCTGCATCCCTGTGCCGTTTCACCGGCCCTGAGTGCGAGTGGAACAGTAGTACATGCCCGACGAGGCGCCAAAATCGCCCCCCTCGTCCGCGGGTCCCACCCGTCTCAGGAGCCACCTCCGGACCTCTAGAGTGACGCCATGCGCGCGTGGATCGACGGTGACCTGCTGGCCGACCCGACCCAGGGGGCGATCGCGGTCACCGACCACGGCTTCACCGTCGGCGACGGTGTGTTCGAGGCGGTGAAGACGCTGAACGGCGTGCCCTTCGCGCTGACGCGGCACCTCGCCCGGCTGGAACGGAGCGCCTCCGGCCTGGGGCTGCCGGCGCCCCAGCTCGACGACGTACGTCGTGGCGTCGAGGCCGTGCTCGACGGCGCCCAGGACGACCCGATCGGTCGCCTGCGGATCACCTGGACCGCCGGGCCGAGCCCGATGGGGTCGGGACGCGGTGGGGGACCGGCGACGCTGGTGGTGGCCTACAGCGCGATCGACCACGCGGCCGCCGAGACCGCGGTCGTGACCGTCCCGTGGACCCGCAACGAGAACGGCGCCACCGCGGGGCTCAAGACCACGTCGTACGCCGAGAACGTGATCGCGCTCGCGCACGCCCGGAGGGACGGCGGGACCGAGGCGATCCTCGCCAACACGGCCGGCGACCTGTGCGAAGGCACCGGGTCCAACGTGTTCTACGTCCTCGACGGCGAGCTGCGCACCCCGAGCCTGGCGTCGGGATGCCTCGCCGGCATCAGCCGTGAGCTGGTCCTCGAGTGGTGCGGCGCCACGGAGGTCGACGCGCCGCTGACTGAGGTCCGGGCACGTGCGAGCGAGGCGTTCCTCGTCTCCACGACGCGCGACGTCCAGGCCATCGCCCGCTGGGACGACCGCGAGCTTCCCGCGCCCGGCCCGGTCACGCAGCGCTGCGCCGAGACGTGGGCCGCCCGCGAGGCTGAGACCATGGAGCCATGACAAGCCCCGACTCCGCCCTCGACCCGGCGATCTCCGCTCGCCTGCGGCACACGGCCGAGGGCCTCGTCCCCGTCGTCGTCCAGCAGCACGGGTCGGGCGAGGTCCTGATGCTGGCGTGGGTCGACGACGAGGCGCTCGCTCGCACCATCGACACCGGGCGGGCGACGTACTGGTCCCGGTCGCGCCGGGAGTACTGGGTCAAGGGCGACACCTCCGGCCACGTCCAGTGGCTGAAGGAGGTCCGCCTCGACTGCGACGGCGACACGCTCCTCTTCGTCGTCGACCAGGAAGGTGCTGCCTGCCACACCGGCGACCACACCTGCTTCGACGCCGACCTGGTGCACCGGGTCGATGGCTGACCCGGGGACGGAGCACGAGGTGCGACCCGCGACGACGCGGCGCACCTTCGGGCCCGTCGTCGCGCTGGGCCTAGCCTCGGGCGCGCTGGGGGCGTGGGCCGGCAGCAAGCCCTGGGTCGACGGCACGGGAGCCGAGTCGGCACCCGGCATGGGTTCCGAGGGGTGGGGCATGGCGTGGGGTGAGGTCGCCACGTCGCCGCTCGCCACGGCCCTGGCCTTCGTCGTCCTCGCCTGCTGGGGCGTCCTGCTGGTCACCCGCGGGAGGTTCCGCCGGGCCGTGGCCGCGCTGGCCGTGCTGGCCGCGCTGGGCTACGCCGCGACCGTCGTGTGGGCGCCGTTGAGCCTTCCCGACCACCTCGTCGAACAGGTACGTCGCCGGACCGGGCTCACGCTCGACGACACCTCGCTGACCGGCTGGTACTGGCTCGCCGCCGTCGCGGCGCTCCTGGTGCTCGCCTCCACCGTCCTCGCCCTGCGCCTGGTCCGCACGTGGCCCGAGATGGGCTCGAGGTACGACGCGCCGACCGGCGCCCGCGGCCACGACGGCGCCGACCAGTCCGAGGCCCCCGCCGACCGCCCGACCGACAACATCGACATCTGGAAGGCCCTCGACGAGGGCAGGGACCCCACCGCCTAGACTCGTCGCGCACACCGCTCGACTGACGAAGGAGCACCAACGATGGCTGCTGGCCACGGCAACACCCCCGCTGCTTGGACCGCTGTGGCGATCGCGATGGTCGGCTTCGTCGTGGGCAGCGTCGCCCTGCTGCAGGTCCCGACCCAGATGACACTGCTCTGGATCGGCATCGCCATCGCCGTCCTCGCGTTCCCGCTGTTCCTCGTGCTGTCCAGGCTCGGCTTCAACTCCTCCGAGCACTGAGTCGCACCCCGCCACGGGCACGTCCGTCCACTGGGCACCGGCCCCGGACGGAGTAGGCGCGGGTGAGAGGCTGAGGTCATGCCAGCGACCGGTTCCGTCCTCGACGACATCGTCGCGGGAGCACGCGAGGACCTCGCCCGCCGCGAGGCCTCGCTCCCGCTGGGTGAGCTGCGAGCCCGCCTCGTCGACGCCCCCACGCCGCGCGACCCGATGCCGCACTTCCGCGCGACCGGGTCGAGCGTGATCGCGGAGGTCAAGCGGCGCAGCCCGAGCAAGGGCGCCCTCGCCGACATCCCGGACCCGGCGTCCCTCGCGCAGGCCTACGCCCGCGGTGGTGCTGCGGCGATCTCGGTGCTGACCGAGGAGCGCCGCTTCGGCGGCAGCCTCGACGACCTGCGCACCGTGCGCGCCGCGGTGGACACCCCGGTCCTGCGCAAGGACTTCATCGTCGAGAGCTACCAGCTCATGGAGGCCCGCGCCGCCGGCGCCGATCTCGCGCTGCTGATCGTCGCTGCGCTCGACGACGACACCCTGCGCCGCCTCCACGACGAGGCGACCGCGCTCGGCCTCACCGTCCTGGTCGAGGTGCACGACGAGGCGGAGGCCGAGCGGGCACTGGCCCTCGAGGCCGAGCTGATCGGCGTCAACAGCCGCAACCTCAAGACCCTCGAGGTGGACCCCGACGTCTTCGGGCGCCTCGCCCCCCAGATGGAGGGCCACGCGGTCCTCGTCGCCGAGAGCGGCATCACCGGTGTCGCCGACGTCCAGCGCTTCGTCTCCGAGGGAGCAGGCGTGGTGCTGGTCGGCGAGGCACTGGTCAAGGACGGCGACCCCGAGGCCGCCGTACGAACGATGACAGGAGTGACGGCGCCGTGAGCGTGCAGTCGAACAGCCAGGTGAGCGGGCAGACGAGCGGGACCGGCCGGTACGACGCCGACGAGCGCGGCTACTTCGGGGTGACGTGGGGCGGGCGCTTCATGCCCGAGGCCCTCGTCGCGGCGCTGGACGAGCTGACCGAGGCCTGGCGCGAGGCGATGGCCGACGAGGCGTTCGTCGCCACCTTCGAGCGGGTGCTGCGCGACTACGCCGGCACGCCGAGCCGGCTGTACCACGCCGAGCGGCTCTCCGACCTCGTCGGTGCGCGCGTGCTGCTCAAGCGCGAGGACCTCAACCACACCGGCGCCCACAAGATCCGCAACGTCCTCGGTCAGGCCCTGCTCACCAAGCGGATGGGCAAGACCCGGGTGATCGCCGAGACCGGCGCCGGCCAGCACGGGGTCGCCAGCGCCACCGCGGCCGCGTGGTTCGACCTCGACTGCACCGTCTACATGGGGGCCGTCGACACCCGGCGCCAGGCGCTCAACGTCGCCCGCATGCAGCTCCTCGGCGCCAAGGTCGTCCCGGTCGAGTCCGGCAGCGCGACGCTGAAGGACGCGATCAACGAGGCGCTGCGCGACTGGGTCGCCAGCGTCGACCACACCGCCTACCTCTTCGGCACCGCCGCCGGGCCGCACCCGTTCCCGAGCATGGTGCGCGACTTCTGCCGCGGCATCGGCGACGAGGCGCGCGCCCAGTGCCTCGAGCAGTACGGCGTCCTCCCGGACGCCGTCGCGGCGTGCGTCGGCGGCGGCTCCAACGCCATCGGTCTGTTCACCGCGTTCCTGGAGGACGAAGGCGTGGAGATCCACGGCTTCGAGCCCGGGGGAGACGGCGTCGAGACGGGCCGGCACGCGGCGACCATCCACGCCGGCGAGGCGGGTGTGCTGCACGGTGCCCGCACCTACGTGCTCCAGGACGACGACGGCCAGACGATCGAGTCCCACTCGATCTCCGCCGGCCTCGACTACCCGGGCGTCGGCCCCCAGCACTCGTGGCTGGCCGCGTCCGGGCGGGCGACGTACACGCCCGTCACGGACAGCCAGGCGATGGAGGCGATGGCGCTGCTGAGCCGCACCGAGGGCATCATCCCGGCCATCGAGTCCGCCCACGCGATCGCCGGTGCGCTCGACGTCGCCAAGCGGCTCGGCGAGGAGAAGGGCCCGGACGCGACGGTGCTCATCAACCTCAGCGGCCGCGGCGACAAGGACATGGGCACGGCCATCGAGTGGTTCGGCCTCGGTGACGCCGACCTCGGGCCGGACGCCGACCTCGAGCAGGTCGAGGCCGACGTCGCGTCCGACGTCGACACGGAGGCGCAGCAGTGACGTCGACCAGCACCGCGTTCGACCGCGCGAGGGCCGAGGACCGTGCCGCCCTGATCGGCTACCTCCCCGCCGGCTACCCGAGCGTCGACGGCTCCATCCGGGCCATGCGGGCGATGGTCGAGGCCGGCTGCGACGCCATCGAGATCGGCCTGCCCTACAGCGACCCCGTGATGGACGGCCCGACGATCCAGGCCGCCGCGCAGGCCGCGCTCGACGGCGGGATCCGCACGGTCGACGTGATGCGCGTGGTCGAGGAGGTCGCCGCGACGGGCGTGCCCACCCTGGTCATGACCTACTGGAACCCGGTCGAGCGCTACGGCGTCGAGCGGTTCGCCACCGACCTGGCCAGGGCCGGCGGCGCCGGCCTCATCACGCCCGACATCACCCCGGACCACGGCGGGGCGTGGGTCGCCGCCGCCGACGAGCACGACCTCGACAAGGTCTTCCTCGTCGCGCCCAGCTCGACCGACGAGCGCATCGCGATGACGGCCCATGCCAGCCGCGGCTTCGTCTACGCCGCCGCCGTCATGGGCGTCACCGGCGCGCGCGACGCCACCTCCGACCTCGCCGGCCCCCTGGTGCGACGGGTCCGCGCCGCGGGCGACGTTCCGGTGGCGGTCGGCATCGGGGTCAGCAACGGCGACCAGGCCGCCGAGGTGGCCGGCTTCGCCGACGGCGTCATCGTGGGCTCGGCGTTCGTCCGCTGCCTGCTCGACCACGAGGGCGACCAGGCCGCCGGCCTCGAGGCCCTCCGCAGCCTGACCGCCGACCTCGCCGAGGGCGTACGACGTGCGCGCTAGGGCACTCGCCGTGGTCCCGCTGCTGGCGCTGCTGGCGGCCTGCGGCGGGGGAGCGGAGTCGAGCGAGCTGACCGGCACTGTCCTCGACCCGCCGTTCGAGGTGTCGTCGACACCGCTGGTGGACACCGACGGTGCGGCCTTCAGCCTGGCCGACGACACCGACAAGGACCTCACGCTCGTCTTCTTCGGCTACACCAACTGCCCCGACATCTGCGGCCAGGTGATGGCGACGCTCGCCGGCACCCTCACCCGGTTCGACGAGGAGCAGAAGGAGCGCGTCGACGTCGTCTTCGTGACCACCGACCCGGCGCGCGACGACGAGGCGGTGACGCAGGACTACGTCAGCGCCTTCGACCCGAGCATCATCGGCCTCACCGGCGACCTCGACGACATCGTCGAGGTGGGCGAGAGCCTCGCCGTCGGGATCGCCAAGGGGGACAAGCTGCCCAGCGGCGGCTACGACGTCACCCACGGCACCCGCGTCTACGCCGTCGACGCCGACGACGAGGCGCCGATCATGTGGGACCACGACGTCTCGCAGGCCCAGCTGGCCCGCGACGTCACGATGTTGCTCGACGAAGGATGATGCTCCCCATGCTGACCGTGCCGTCCGTCATCGGATCGCCCCTCGTGACCCTGATGTCCATCCCGAGCCCCGCCGACGGCGTGTGGAACCTCGGGCCCGTGCCGATCCGCGGCTACGCGCTGAGCATCATCCTCGGCATCGTGCTCGCGATCTGGATCGGCGAGCGGCGCTGGGTCGCGCGCGGCGGCATCGCGGGGGAGGTCAGCGACCTGGCGATCTGGGCGGTGCCCTTCGGCCTGATCGGCGGCCGTCTCTACCACGTGATCACCGACTGGCAGCTCTACTTCGGGGAGGGCCGCAACCCGATCACCGCCCTGTACATCTGGCGCGGTGGACTCGGCGTGTGGGGGGCCATCGCCCTCGGCGCCTTCGGGTTGTGGCTCGGCGCGCGGACCAAGGGCATCAAGATGCTCCCGCTGATCGACGCTCTGGCACCCGGTGTGCTCGTGGCGCAGGCGGTCGGGCGCTGGGGCAACTGGTTCAACCAGGAGCTCTACGGCCGGCCCACCGACCTGCCGTGGGGCCTGGAGATCGACGTCGCGCACCGGCCGTCGCAGTACCTCGACCAGGCGACGTTCCACCCGGCCTTCCTCTACGAGTGCCTGTGGAACCTGGCTGCCTTCGCCCTCATCATCTGGCTCGACCGCCGCTTCCGCCTCGGCCACGGCCAGGTGGCCGCGCTCTACATCATGCTCTACACCCTCGGCCGCGGCTGGATCGAGAACCTCCGCATCGACGACGTGCAGATGGACGACGTCATGGGGCTGCGGCTCAACGTGTGGACCTCCATCGTGCTGTTCGTCCTCGCGGCGGCCTGGTTCATCTGGTCGGCAGTGAAGCACCCCGGCCGCGAGGACGTCGTGCGCACCCGGGAGCCCGAGGTCGAGCACGTCGAGGTCGAGCCCACCCAGGACGGACGTCCTGCCGGTCCCACGGCCTGACACACGGAGCGCCGGCGGCTCCCGCCGGTGATAGGTTCCGTCTTGCTCGGGCCAACGTCGTCCCCAGCGGTAACGTCCACCCCCCTCGCCTGTCGTGGACCAGCAAGATCCAGGTCCGCGGCGCGCGGAGACGACGACGGGAGAATGCCCCATGCACGCATTCCCGCCGAGCCAGGGTCTCTACGACCCTCGCCACGAGAAGGACGCCTGCGGTGTCGCCATGGTGGCGACCCTGACCGGTGAGGCCAGCCACGACATCGTGGCCAAGGCGCTCACCGCCCTGCGCAACCTCGACCACCGAGGCGCGGCCGGCGCCGAGGTGAACTCCGGCGACGGTGCCGGGATCCTGATGCAGGTGCCCGACGCCTTCCTCCGCGAGGTGGTCGACTTCGACCTCCCGCCCGCGAGGGCGTACGCCGTCGGCACCGCGTTCCTGCCCGGTGACGCCGACGCGGTGGCCAAGACCCGCCAGCGCATCGAGGAGATCGCCGACGAAGAGGGCCTCACGGTCCTCGGGTGGCGCGAGCTGCCGGTCGACGACAGCACGCTCGGTGCCACCGCGCGCAGCGTGATGCCGAGCTTCGCGCAGGTCTTCGTCGCGGGCCGTGGCTCCCGGGTGAGCGGGATGGCGCTGGAGCGGCGGGCCTTCTGCCTGCGCAAGCGCGCCGAGTCCGAGACCGAGGTCTACTTCCCCTCCCTCTCCTCACGCACCCTCGCCTACAAGGGCATGCTCACCACCGACCAGCTCGACCGGGTCTTCCCCGACCTGACCGACGAGCGGGTCGCCTCCGCGATGGCGGTCGTGCACTCCCGCTTCTCCACGAACACCTTCCCGAGCTGGCCGCTGGCCCACCCGTTCCGGTTCATCGCCCACAACGGCGAGATCAACACGGTGATGGGCAACCGCAACTGGATGCGTGCTCGCGAGGCGCTCCTCGAGAGCGACCTGATCCCCGGCGACCTCGAGCGGATCTTCCCCATCTGCACGCCCGGCGCCTCGGACTCCGCGTCGTTCGACGAGGTCCTCGAGCTGCTGCACCTCGCCGGCCGCTCGCTGCCGCACGCGGTGCTGATGATGATCCCGGAGGCCTGGGAGAACCACCGCGAGATGGACGCCAAGCGACGGGCGTTCTACGAGTTCCACTCGATGCTGATGGAGCCGTGGGACGGACCGGCGTGCGTCGTGTTCACCGACGGCACCCAGATCGGCGCCGTCCTCGACCGCAATGGCCTCCGCCCCTCGCGCTACTGGGTCACCGACGACGGCCTCGTCGTGCTCGCCTCCGAGGTCGGCGTGCTCGACCTCGACCCCGCCACGATCGTCCGCAAGGGCCGGCTCCAGCCGGGCCGGATGTTCCTCGTCGACACCGAGGAGCACCGGATCATCGAGGACGAGGAGATCAAGAGCCAGCTCGCCGCGGAGCAGCCGTACGACGAGTGGCTGCACGCCGGGCTGATCCACCTCGACGACATCGACGACCTCGAGCACATCGTGCACACGCACGCCTCGGTCACCCGTCGCCAGCAGATCTTCGGCTACACCGAGGAGGAGCTGCGCGTCCTGTTGAGCCCGATGGCCAACACCGGGGGAGAGGCGCTCGGCTCGATGGGCACCGACACGCCGATCGCCGCGCTGAGCGAGAAGCCGCGGATGCTGTTCGACTACTTCTCGCAGCTGTTCGCCCAGGTCACCAACCCGCCCCTCGACGCGATCCGCGAGGAGCTCGTGACCTCGCTCAGCGGGTCGATCGGGCCGGAGGCCAACCTGCTCGACCCGACCCCGGCCTCGTGCCGCCAGATCGTGCTTCCGTTCCCGGTGTTCTCCAACGACGACCTGGCCAAGATCCGCCACATCAACCGCAACGGCGACATGCCGGGCTTCCAGGTGCACGTGGTGCGCGGCCTGTACGCCGTCGAGGGCGGGGGAGCGGCGCTCGAGGCCCGCCTCGACGAGCTGTGCGCCGAGGTGTCGGCGGCCATCGCCGAGGGCGCGCGCATCATCGTGCTCTCCGACCGGCACTCGACCGCCGAGCTCGCCCCGATCCCGTCGCTCCTGCTCACCGGCGCCGTGCACCATCACCTGGTCCGGGAGAAGACCCGCACCCAGGTCGGCCTGCTGGTGGAGGCGGGCGACGTCCGCGAGGTCCACCACGTGGCCCTGCTGGTCGGCTACGGCGCGGCGGCGGTCAATCCCTACCTCGCCATGGAGTCGGTGGAGGACCTCGCCCGCGAGGCCTACTACGTCAAGGTCGACGCCGAGAAGGCGGTCGCCAACCTGATCAAGGCGCTCGGCAAGGGCGTGCTCAAGGTGATGTCCAAGATGGGCGTCTCGACGGTCGCGTCCTACACCGGGGCGAAGATCTTCGAGTCGGTCGGGCTGTCCCAGGCCGTCATCGACCGCTACTTCACCGGCACGGCCTCCAAGCTCGGCGGCATCGAGCTCGACACGATCGCCGAGGAGGTGGCCCGCCGCCACGCGACGGCGTACCCACGTGGCGGCATCGCGCCCGCGCACCGCGAGCTCGCCGTCGGCGGGGAGTACCAGTGGCGTCGCGAGGGCGAGCCGCACCTGTTCGACCCGGAGACGGTCTTCCGGCTCCAGCACGCCACCCGGTCCGGCAGCTACGACATCTTCAAGATGTACACCGACCGGGTGAACCAGCAGTCCGAGCGCCTGATGACGCTGCGCGGCATGTTCACGTTCAAGGACGGGCTCCGCGACCCGATCGACATCGACGAGGTCGAGCCCGTCTCCGCGATCGTCCGGCGCTTCTCCACCGGTGCGATGTCCTACGGCTCGATCAGCCAGGAGGCGCACGAGACCCTTGCGATCGCGATGAACCGGCTGGGCGGCAAGTCCAACACCGGTGAGGGCGGCGAGGACCCTGACCGGCTCTACGACCCCGAGCGCCGCTCGTCGATCAAGCAGGTCGCCTCGGGCCGCTTCGGCGTCACGTCGGAGTACCTCACGAACGCCGACGACATCCAGATCAAGATGGCGCAGGGCGCCAAGCCCGGTGAGGGCGGCCAGCTGCCCGGCCACAAGGTCTATCCCTGGGTGGCCAGGACCCGGCACTCGACGCCCGGCGTGGGCCTGATCAGCCCGCCGCCGCACCACGACATCTACTCGATCGAGGACCTGGCGCAGCTGATCCACGACCTCAAGAACGCCAACCCGTCGGCGCGCGTCCACGTGAAGCTCGTCTCCGAGGTCGGCATCGGCACCGTCGCGGCGGGCGTGTCCAAGGCGCACGCCGACGTCGTGCTGGTGTCCGGCCACGACGGTGGCACCGGCGCCTCCCCGCTCACCTCGCTCAAGCACGCGGGCGGTCCGTGGGAGCTCGGCCTCGCCGAGACCCAGCAGACGCTGCTGCTCAACGGCCTGCGCGACCGGATCGTGGTGCAGGCCGACGGCCAGCTCAAGACCGGCCGCGACGTGATCATCGCCGCCCTGCTCGGTGCGGAGGAGTATGGCTTCGCGACCGCGCCCCTCGTGGTCAGCGGCTGCATCATGATGCGGGTCTGCCACCTCGACACATGCCCGGTCGGCGTCGCGACCCAGAACCCGGTGCTGCGCGAGCGCTACAACGGCAAGGCCGAGTACGTCGTGAATTTCTTCGAGTTCATCGCCCAGGAGGTCCGTGAGCTGCTGGCCGAGCTCGGCTTCCGCAGCCTCGACGAGGCCATCGGCCAGGTCGGCACGCTCGACGTCGCCGGTGCCGTCGACCACTGGAAGGCCTCGGGGCTCGACCTCACGCCGATCCTCCACCAGGCCTCGGCCCACGGGGAGTTCGGGCAGTTCGAGCACCAGGACCTGCGCAACACGAAGACGCAGGACCACGGCCTCGCCAAGGCGCTCGACAACGAGCTCATCGCCATCGCCGCCCCGGCGCTCGAGAGCGGCGAGCCCGTGCGCGCCCAGGTCGCGATCCGCAACGTCAACCGCACCGTCGGGACCATGCTCGGCCACGAGGTCACCAAGCGCTACCGGGGTGACGGGCTGCCCGACGGCACGATCGACATCACCCTGACCGGCTCCGCCGGGCAGTCGTTCGGCGCGTTCGTGCCGCGCGGGGTGACCCTGCGGCTCGAGGGCGACGCCAACGACTACGTCGGCAAGGGCCTCTCCGGCGGTCGGCTGGTGGTCCGGCCCGACCGGGCCGCGACGTTCGAGGCCGCCGAGCAGATCATCGGCGGCAACACGATCGGCTACGGCGCCACGTCGGGGCAGATCTTCCTGAGCGGCCGTGTCGGGGAGCGGTTCTGCGTCCGCAACTCGGGCGCCACGGCCGTCGTCGAGGGTGTCGGCGACCACGGCTGCGAGTACATGACCGGCGGCGTCGTCGTCGTCCTCGGTCCCACGGGCCGCAACTTCGCCGCCGGCATGTCGGGCGGCTACGCGTTCGTGCTCGACCTCGACGAGCAGCGGGTCAACCCCGAGCTGGTCGAGCTCGCGCCGGTGACCGGCAAGGCCGCCGACGAGCTGAGGGCCCTGGTCGAGCAGCACGCCGAGGAGACCGGCTCCGCCGTGGCGACCTCGTTGCTGGCCGACTGGGACGCCTCCCTCACCCGCTTCACCGAGGTGATGCCGAGCGACTTCAAGCGGGTCCTCGAGGCCCGCGAGGAGGCGCTCGAGGACGGCCTCAGCGAGGAAGAGGCCGCCGCCCGGATCATGGAGGTGCTCCATGGCTGACCTGGCGGCACCGCACCACCGTCCGACGACCACACCCTGTCCTGCGAAGAAGGTGAACCAGCATGGCTGACCCGAAGGGCTTCCTGAAGCACGGCCGCGAGGTCGCTTCCCGTCGCGAGGTCGCCGAGCGCGTCCAGGACTGGGACGAGGTCTACCCCGACGGCATCGGCCGCGCGCTGCTGCCGATCATCAACACGCAGGCCGGGCGCTGCATGGACTGCGGCATCCCGTTCTGCCACCAGGGCTGCCCGCTGGGCAACATCATCCCGGAGTGGAACGACCTGGTCTGGCGTGACGACTGGGACGGCGCGATGGACCGGCTCCACGCGACCAACAACTTCCCCGAGTTCACCGGCCGCCTGTGCCCGGCCCCCTGCGAGACCGCCTGCGTGCTGGGCATCAACCAGGACCCGGTGACCATCAAGAACGTCGAGGTCTCGATCATCGACCGCGCCTGGGGCTCGGGCTACGTCCGCCCCCAGCCGCCGGAGTGGCTCTCGGGCAAGACCGTGGCCGTGATCGGCTCCGGCCCCGCCGGCCTGGCTGCCGCCCAGCAGCTCACGCGGGCCGGTCACACCGTCGCGGTCTACGAGCGGGCGGACAAGATCGGCGGGCTGCTGCGCTACGGCATCCCCGAGTTCAAGATGGAGAAGAAGCACCTCGACCGGCGCCTGGACCAGATGCGCCGTGAGGGCACGGTCTTCCGCGCGGGCGTGGACGTCGGCGGCGACCTGACAGGCGACAAGCTGCTCGACCGCTACGACGCCGTGGTGCTCGCCATGGGTGCGACCGCGGCGCGAGACCTGCCCGTGCCCGGCCGCGAGCTCGGGGGGATCCACCAGGCCATGGAGTTCCTGCCGCAGGCCAACCGTGTCGCACTCGGGGAGGCCGCGACCGCCGACGGCTCGGAGCAGATCGTGGCGACCGACAAGGACGTCGTCATCATCGGCGGCGGCGACACCGGCGCCGACTGCCTCGGCACGTCGATCCGCCAGGGCGCCCGCTCGATCACGCAGCTGGAGATCATGCCGCGGCCCGGCGAGGACCGGCCCGAGGGCCAGCCGTGGCCGACGTACCCCATGACCTTCCGGGTGTCCTCGGCCCACGAGGAGGGCGGCGACCGGGTCTACGCGGTGTCGACGCAGGAGTTCGTCGGCGACGACGACGGCCACGTCGCCTCGCTGCGGGTGGTCGAGGTCGACGCGAAGTTCCAGCCCGTCGAGGGCACCGAGCGCGACATCCCGGCACAGCTGGTGCTGCTCGCGATGGGCTTCACCGGTCCCGAGCGCACGCGCCCCGACGGTCCCGGCCTGCTCGACCAGCTGGGGGTGGACCTCGACGAGCGCGGCAACGTCCGGCGCGACGCGTCGTACGCCGCCTCCGTGCCCGGTGTCTACGTCGCCGGTGACGTGGGCCGCGGGCAGTCGCTGATCGTCTGGGCCATCGCCGAGGGCAGGAGCGCCGCCGCCGCCGTCGACGCCTACCTGACCGGCTCGACCACGCTGCCGGCGCCGATCAAGCCGCACGAGCGCCCGCTCGTCGTCTGAGCCGTCGCGGGCGGTGAGTGAGGCAGGTTTCTCCTCGCGAAAACCTGCCTCACTCACCGCTCGGCGCGGGTCAGGGGCTTTGGAACGATCCAATCTCCGATAGGGTGAAGCACGTGCGTAGAGCAAAGATCGTCTGCACCCTCGGTCCTGCGGTGAACACCCCCGAGGGGATCCGCGCCCTCGTCGAGGCCGGCATGGACGTCGCGAGGCTCAACATGAGCCACGGGGCGTACGCCGACCACGAGGCTGTCTACCGGCTGGTCCGGCAGGCCTCCGACGACACCGGCCACGCGATCGGCGTCTTCGCCGACCTGCAGGGACCGAAGATCCGCCTCGAGCGGTTCGCCGACGGCCCGGTGAAGCTCAAGCGGGGCGCCACCTTCACGATCACCACCCGTGACGTCGAGGGCACCGTCGACATCTGCGGGACGACGTACAAGGGGCTGCCCGGCGACGTGAAGCCCGGCGACCCGATCCTGATCGACGACGGCAAGGTCCGCCTGAAGGTCGTCTCGGTCGACGAGACCGACGTCGTGACCGAGGTCGTCGTGCCCGGCAAGGCATCCAACAACAAGGGCATCAACCTGCCCGGCGTCGCCGTGTCCGTCCCGGCGCTGTCGGAGAAGGACACCGAGGACCTGCGCTGGGCGCTCAACCTCGGCGTCGACTTCATCGCGTTGAGCTTCGTGCGCCATGCCGGCGACGCCGAGGACGTCCGCGCCGTGATGCGGGAGGAGGGCATCTTCGTACCGGTCATCGCCAAGATCGAGAAGCCCCAGGCGATCGACAACATCGACGAGATCGTCGACGCCTTCGACGGCATCATGGTCGCGCGCGGCGACCTCGGGGTGGAGTGCCCGCTCGAGGACGTGCCGATCCACCAGAAGCTCATCATCGACAAGGCCCGCCGCAACGCGAAGCCCGTCATCGTCGCCACCCAGATGCTCGAGTCGATGATCACCTCCCCGGCGCCGACGCGCGCCGAGGCGAGCGACGTCGCCAACGCCGTGCTGGACGGTGCCGACGCGGTGATGCTGTCGGGCGAGACGAGCGTGGGGGAGCACCCCATCGTCGCCGTCGAGACGATGGCCCGCATCGTGCAGTCCACCGAGGAGCACGGGCTCAGCCACATGGCGGCCGTGGAGTGGCAGCCGCACACCCGCGGGGGCATCATCGCGAAGGCGGCCGCCGAGGTCGCCGAGCGGGTCGAGGCGAAGTACGTCGTCGCCTTCACCGTCAGCGGCGACTCCGCGAAGCGGCTCTCCCGCTACCGCGGCCCCATCCCCGTCCTCGCGTTCACCCCCGTGCCGCGCACCCGCTCCCAGCTCGCCCTCACGTGGGGCGTCGAGACGTTCCTCGGTGCCGACGTGGAGCACACCGACGAGATGGTGCGCCAGGTCGACGAGGCGCTGCTCCACATCGGCCGGGTCAAGAAGGGCGACCTCGTCGTCATCATCGCCGGCAGCCCGCCCGGCATCCCGGGCTCGACCAACGCGCTGCGGATCCACCGGATGGGCGACGCCATCGACGGGGCCGCGCCGGCCTACCGCCGCACCCACTGAGCCGTCCTGGCGGTGCCCGAGCCACCGTCGGCGCGCCGCGGACGTGGCTCGGCCACCGCTGGGTCTCGGTGCCCCGGGTGAGATTCGAACTCACACTGGATGGTGTTTGAGACCACTGCCTCTGCCGTTGGGCTACCGGGGCGAATCGGCGTCGGAACCCTATCCGAACTAGCCTTGCCGTCGTGACGCAGCCCGTTGAGAGCAGCACCCCCGCAGACGGCGTACGCCGGGTCGTGATCGCCGAGGACGAGGCGCTCATCCGCATGGACCTCGCCGAGATGCTCGGCGAGGAGGGGTACGACGTCGTGGGCCAGGCCGGCGACGGTCAGCGGGCGATCGAGCTCGCGCGCGAGCTGCGTCCCGACCTGGTCATCCTCGACGTCAAGATGCCCGTGCTCGACGGGATCGCAGCCGCCGAGACGATCGCGGGGGAGCGGATCGCCCCGGTCGTCATCCTCACCGCGTTCTCCCAGCGCGACCTCGTCGCCCGGGCGCGCGACGCCGGCGCGATGGCGTACCTCGTCAAGCCGTTCCAGCGGGGCGACCTGGTGCCCGCGATCGAGATGGCGGTGAGCCGCTACGCCGAGATCACTGTCCTGGAGCGGGAGGTCTCAGACCTCCAGGAGTCCCTGGCGACGCGCAAGTCGGTCGATCGCGCCAAGAGCGTGCTTCAGGAGAAGCTCGGGCTGAGCGAACCCGATGCCTTCCGCTGGATCCAGAAGACCGCGATGGACCTCCGGTTGTCGATGAAGCAGGTCTCCGACGGTGTGGTGGAGCACGGGGTGGCCGGGCTCGCCGCCGGCGACCGCGGACCGACGGACGCCTCCTGATCCAGCGCTCGTCAAGGTCTGGTCAAGGCCGCGACCCGCATCCCGTGTTTCGAGCGGGTTTCCGGTACAGACCGGTTGGTCACGAAACTGCAACGGCACGCAACTCACGCGGTGCAATCGTGTCCCGGGCCACATTCCGAGTGTTAGGTTCCCGCCGAGAGGCTGCCGAGGTGGACAGCCCATAGAACTGTGGAGGGATCAATGATCCGCTCATCCAAGACGTGGCAGGCTGTCGCGTTCACGGCTGTGGCCGGCCTCGCGCTGACCGCGTGCGGCACGACCGACAGCGACGGCGGCAGTGACGCCGGCGGCGGCGAGGAGTGCAACTTCAAGATCGGTGCGATGGGTGCCCTCTCCGGCGCCAACGCCAGCATCGTCCTCCCGTCCGTGGACGGCGCCGAGCTGGCGATCAAGCAGTGGGACAACGACGAGTGCGAGGTGACCCTGGAGCGCTTCGACACCGAGGGTGACCCGGCCAAGGCCACGCCCGTCGCGACCCAGATCGCCGGCGACGACACCTTCATCGGTGTCCTCGGTGGCGCCTTCTCCGGCGAGACCCGCGCGACGAAGACCATCTACCAGGATGGCGGCGTCCCGATGATCAGCCAGTCGGCGACCGCGACCGACCTGACCCAGGAGGACCCGGTCGAGGTCTTCCACCGGCTCGTGCCCTACGACGACTACCAGGGCGCGGCGATCGCGAAGTACCTGACCGACGAGGTCGGCGCTTCCAAGGTCTTCGTCGTCGACAACTCCGAGGCCTACGGCGAGCCGCTGGCGGACCGCGTCGAGGAGACCCTCGGCGACGCGATGGTCCAGCGCGACAAGACGCAGGTCGGCCAGACCGACTTCGCGCCGACGATCTCGAAGATGGAGTCGGCCGAGCCCGACGCCATCTTCTACGGCGGCTACATCGCCGAGGCGGCTCCGCTGCTCAAGCAGATCCGCGACGCGGGCATCGAAGCCCCGTTCGTCGGTGGTGACGGCCTCTACGGTGCCGACTTCGGCAACGCCGTGGGCGACGCCGGTGAGGGCGCGGTCGTGATGTGCCCCTGTGCCCCGATCGAGGAGGACAGCACCTTCGCTGCCGACTTCGAGGAGGAGTTCGGCAGCGCGCCCGGCGCCTACGCCGCTGAGGGCTACGACGCGATGAGCGTCTTCCTCGCTGCGCTGGACGACGGCGCTCGCACCCGCGAGGAGGTCCTCGAGTTCGTCAGCAGCTACGAGGGCGAGGGTCTCAGCAAGGACATCGCGTTCGACGACGCGGGCGACGTCCCGAAGGAGCAGGTCTCCTACTGGGCGTACAAGAACGAGGGTGGCACGCTGACGCCCGAGGTCGAGGTCAAGCCCGAGGGCTGATCGAGGCACCATGCATGACACCGCGGGGGCGGCCGGCACTCGGCCGCCCCCGCTCCATGGCCCGGACCGGGCCGCACTACTGGGAGGGCCCTGAGTGGACTTCGACGCCTTGATCAGCGGGTTGGACCGTCACACGTTGGACGGCATCACCCGCGGATCCATCTACGCGCTCGTCGCGCTCGGTTACACCATGGTGTACGGCGTGATGAAGCTGATCAACTTCGCCCACTCCGAGGTGTTCATGGTGGGTACCTGGACGGTGCTCGGCGTCTACACCGTCCTCGGCGCCACGGCCGGCATGGGAGTCGGCGCCGTCATCGGCGCCACCGTCCTGGCACTCCTCGCCGCGATGCTCGCCTCGGCCGGCACCGCACTGGCCGTCGAGCGGATCGCCTACCGGCCGCTCCGCAAGAA
Source organism: Nocardioides sp. GCM10028917 (assembly GCF_042666175.1). Classification (NCBI taxonomy): domain Bacteria; kingdom Bacillati; phylum Actinomycetota; class Actinomycetes; order Propionibacteriales; family Nocardioidaceae; genus Nocardioides; species Nocardioides sp. GCM10028917. The sequence continues at coordinate 407,127 of NZ_JBHTFL010000003.1, read as the reverse complement.
GGGTGCTCCGCCGCTGATCTTCCTGATCACCGGCATCGGCTGCTCGATCGTGCTCGTCGAGACCTTCGGCCAGGTGCTGAAGGAGTTCTTCGGCCCGCCCTTCGGCCGCGTGACGGTCAACGTGCCCTCCGTGATCGAGACCAAGGTCGTCTTCACGATCCCCGGCCTCGACCTGCCTGTCACCAACACCCGGCTGCTGATCATCATCGGCGCCATCGTCATGATGGTCGCGCTGGACACGTTCGTGAACAAGAGCCGGCTCGGCCGCGGCGTCCGCGCCGTCGCGCAGGACCCGGACACCGCCTCCCTGATGGGCGTCAACCAGGAGCGCGTGATCATGCTCGTCTTCGTGCTCGGTGGCGCGATGGCCGGCGTCGCCGCCCTGCTGTTCACCATCCAGTACGACATCACGAAGTTCGACATCGGGTTCATCATCGGCATCAAGGCGTTCACCGCCGCGGTCCTCGGCGGCATCGGCAACCTGCGCGGTGCGCTGGTCGGCGGTCTGCTGCTGGGCGTGGTCGAGGTGTACGCCTCCCAGATCTGGGACTCCAGCTGGACCGACGTCACCGCCTTCATCGTCCTCGTCCTGGTCCTGATGTTCCGGCCCACCGGACTGCTCGGTGAGTCCCTCGGAAAGGCACGCGCATGAGCCAGATCTCCGACTCCCTCCGCGGCCTCCAGATCGGCAACCGCTGGGACCGAGCCCCGAAGTGGGTCCGCACCGTCGGCCTGCTGCTGGTGATCGCCTTCGCGTTCTACCTGCCGTTCCTCAACATCCTGCCGTTCGCCTACATCCGCACCGACCTGAACCCGACCGGTTCCGACTGGTCGAGCGTGCTGTTCCTCATCGTCGTCTACATGATCGTGGCCGTCGGCCTCAACGTGGTGATCGGGTTCGCCGGTCTGCTCGACCTTGGCTACGTCGGCTTCTACGCCCTCGGCGCCTACTCGGTGGCCCTGTTCGGGTCGCCCTCGTCGCCGGTCGTGGAGTCGCTGCAGTCGCGCTTCGGCCTGTCCGACGAGTGGGCGGTCCCATTCGTCATGTGCATCCCGATCGCGATCGCGATGTCGCTCACGGCGGGTGTGATCCTCGGCGCCCCGACGCTGCGGCTGCGGGGCGACTACCTCGCCATCGTCACTCTCGGGTTCGGCGAGATCATCCGCATCACCGCGCGCAACCTCGACCCCATCACCGGCGGTGCCGCGGGCATCACCCAGGTCCCCGTGCCGCCCGGGCCGGAGATCGACGGGCGGTCCTTCTTCAACACCATCGACGCCGAACGCTGGTACTGGCTGGCGCTCGTCATCCTCATCATCATCGTCTGGCTGGCCAGTCGCCTGGAGCACAGCCGCGTCGGTCGTGCCTGGCTGGCCATCCGCGAGGACGAGGACGCCGCGGCCGTGATGGGCGTCGCGGGCTTCAAGTTCAAGCTGTGGGCCTTCGCGATCGGCGCGTCCGTCGGCGGGCTCGCCGGGCTGCTGTTCGGCAGCAAGCAGCAGTACGTCGAGCCCAACGCCTTCATGCTGAACCTGTCGTTCCTCTTCGTGGCCATGGTGGTCATCGGAGGCTCGGGCAACATCGTCGGCGTCCTCGTCGGTGCCTTCCTGCTGACCTACCTCCCCGAGCGGTTCCGTGAGCTCCAGGAGTGGCGTCCCTTCGCCTTCGGGCTGGCGCTGGTGCTGGTGATGGTCCTCCGACCCCAGGGCCTGGTGCCGAGCAGACGACGAGCCGCAGAGATCGAAGATCGACGACACGAGGCCGAGGAGGCTGCCGCAGATGCCTGAGCACGAGATCGAGGGCGCCGAGGTGCTCGAAGACACCTCCGACCACGACGTGATCGCCCTCGAGACGTCCGGCGCCGTGGGTGAGGTCCTGCTCGAGGTGGACCACGTCACGCTCCGCTTCGGCGGCGTGGTGGCGCTGAACGACGTCAACTTCGAGATCCGCCGGGGTGAGATCCTCGGCCTGATCGGTCCCAACGGCGCCGGCAAGACCACCTGCTTCAACGCGATGACGGGTGTCTACACGCCGACCGAGGGGACGATCCGCTTCAAGGGCCAGGAGATCGCGGGCACCAAGCCGCACAGGATCAACCACCTCGGCATCGCGCGCACGTTCCAGAACATCCGGCTCTTCCCGGAGATGTCAGCCCTCGAGAACGTGATGGTCGGGTGCGACGCCCGCCACAGGACGAGCGTGCTCGGAGTGCTGTTCCGTGCCTACCGGGTCCGCCCCTCCGAGAAGGAGCTGCCGTCGAGCGGCATCCGCCGCAGCTTCGCGAAGGTGTTCGGCATCAGTCGCCACACGCTCGAGGAGCGGGCCGGTCGGCGCCGGTCGATGGAGCTGCTGCGCTTCGTCGGCATCGCCGATCGGGCCAACGAGACCGCGCGCAACCTGCCCTACGGCTACCAGCGTCGCCTCGAGATCGCCCGAGCCCTGGCCACCGAGCCCGAGCTGATCTGCCTCGACGAGCCGGCGGCCGGCTTCAACCCCGCGGAGAAGGAGGACCTGATGGGTCTGATCCGCCGCATCCGCGACCTGGGCCACACGGTCCTGGTCATCGAGCACGACATGAAGCTGGTCCTCGGCGTGACCGACAGGATCGTCGTGCTCGAGTTCGGCCAGAAGATCGCCGAGGGCACCCCGGAAGAGGTCGCCCGCAACCCGAAGGTCATCGCCGCCTACCTGGGAGAGCCTGACGATGCTGCTTGAGATGAAGGACGCCGTTCTCAGCTACGGCAAGATCGAGGCGCTGCACGGCATCAGCGTGCAGGTCGCGGAGGGCGAGGTCGTCTCGCTCATCGGCGCCAACGGCGCCGGCAAGACCTCGACCATGCGCGCCCTCTCGGGCGTGCGCGGACTCTCGGCCGGGTCGGTGGTGTTCGACGGCCAGGACGTCACCAAGATGCGTGCCGACCAGCGCCTGCGCAAGGGCCTGGTGCTCTGCCCCGAGGGCCGCGGGATCTTCCCGGGCATGACCGTCACCGAGAACCTCAACATGGGCGCCTACACCCGCAAGGACAAGGCGGCCATGGAGGAGGACTACGACCGGGTGTTCGATCTCTTCCCGCGCCTGCAGGAGCGCAAGAAGCAGATCGCCGGCACGTTGTCGGGCGGCGAGCAGCAGATGCTCGCCATCGGACGGTCCTTGATGTCGCGTCCCAAGCTGTTGATGCTCGACGAGCCGTCGATGGGCCTCGCCCCGATGTTGATCCAGCAGATCTTCGACATCATCACCGAGATCTCGCAGCAGGGCACGACCATCCTCGTCGTGGAGCAGAACGCCAAGCAGGCGCTCTCGCGCAGCGACCGGGCGTACGTCCTCGAGACCGGCAACATCGTGAAGTCCGGCACGGGTGCCGAGCTCCTCGACGATCCCTCCGTGCGCGAGGCCTACCTCGGCGTAGCCTGATCCCGGCAACGGGGATAGGGTCTGTCCCGGCGTGGTGCCGCGAGAGGGCGGCAGGGGGCCACGGTGGGTGCTCGAGGAAGTGGTGGATCGATGAGTCGGACGCCGGTGACCGTACGCGTGGCGGAGACCACGGACGTCCCCTCCCTGCGTGAGCTGTGGGGCGACATCCTCCGTCGCGGTGCGCTCGACGAACAGCTTGCCGACGTGGCCGGGATCGTGGCCACCGCCGATTCCCGCGAGGACCAGTGCGTGGTCGTGGCGGAGGTCGACGGCGAGGTCGCGGGCGCGGTCTACCTCGAGGCGACGACGTTCACCCCGCTCAACCTCGAGCGGGCCGTCCTGGCGGTCTCACCGCACGTGTTCAGCCAGTTCCGACGCAAGGGCGTGGGCAGCGCGCTGATGGAGGCGGCCTGCCGGTTCGCCGAGCAGCACGGCATCAGCCACGTCCAGACGGCTGCGGCCGCCGAGGCGCGCGACGCCAACCGCTTCATGGCGCGCCTGTCGTTCACCCCGCAGGCGACCCTGCGGGCGGCCACCACGAGCGCCGTGCGCGCGCGGCTGCCGCAGTCGCGGCAGGCCACCCAGGCGGCGACGAGCAGGCAGCGCATCGACCGGGTCCTGGCGGCCCGGCGGATCCGCCGCGAGCGCGTCCCCGGCTGAGCCGGGGTCCCCGCTGCCAGGCGCCCTCGCGGTGCGTCAGGGCTTCGGGGCGTCCAGCAGCGCGCACGTGATGCGCGAGGTGCATACGCGCCGGTCCTGCTCGTCGGTGACCACGATGTCGTACGACGTCGAGGACCGGCCGAGGTGGATGGCGGTCGCGACGCCGGTGACCAGGCCCGAGGTGGCCGCGCGGTGGTGGGTGGCGTTGATGTCCACCCCGACGGCGATCTTCGCCGGATAGGCGTGGATGGCGGACCCGATGGAGCCCAGGGTCTCGGCGAGCACGACGGACGCGCCGCCGTGCAGGAGGCCGAACGGCTGGGTGTTGCCCTCGACGGGCATGGTGGCGACGACCCGCGCCGCGGATACCTCGACCAGCTGCACGCCCATCTTGTCGTTGAGGCGACCGTTGCCCTGCGGGAGGAAGGCGATGAGCTCCTCGACGCTCAGGTCCGCCAGCGACGTGGGAGGGGTGCCGGGTGTCTCGCTCATGGCGTCATTGTGTCGGAGCCGAGCGGGGTGACGGCGCCGGGGCTGGGGACGTCTGCTGTCGGTCGCGACGGATAGAGTCGGCGGGTGCCTGAGACGAGCGAGACGACCCGCCCCCGCCTCCTCCTGCTGGACGGCCACTCCTTGGCCTACCGGGCGTTCTTCGCGCTGCCGGTGGAGAACTTCGCGACCGCCTCCGGGCAGCACACCAACGCGGTCTACGGCTTCACCTCGATGCTCGTCAACGTGCTGCGTGACGAGCAGCCGACCCACGTGGCGGTGGCGTTCGACAAGTCGCGCCAGACCTTCCGCTTGGAGGAATACAGCGACTACAAGGCCAAGCGCAACAAGACGCCCGACGAGTTCGGCAGCCAGCTGCCGCTGATCCGGAAGGTGCTCGACGCGCTCCACATCCAGCACCTCTCGATGGAGGGCTACGAGGCCGACGACATCATCGCGACCCTCGCGACCCAGGCGCTCGCGGAGGGGATGCAGGTCCTCATCATGACCGGCGACCGCGACTCCATCCAGCTCGTCACCGACGACTCCACCGTCCTCTACACGATGCGGGGGGTGAGCGAGCTGGCGCGGCTGACGCCCGCCGCGGTGCAGGAGAAGTACGGCGTCCCGCCCCACCGCTATCCCGAGCTCGCGGCGATCGTGGGGGAGACCTCCGACAACCTGCCGGGCGTGCCGGGCGTCGGCCAGGGCTACGCGGCGAAGTGGATCAACCAGTTCGACGGCCTCGACAACGTCATCGCCCGTGCCGACGAGATCACCGGCAAGAAGGGCGAGGCGTTGCGCGCCCACCTCGGCGACGTCATCCGCAACCGCCGGCTCAACGCCCTCGTGCGCGACCTGACCCTGCCGGTGCGTCCCGACGGTCTGGCCCGGCAGCCGTGGGACCGCACCGCCGGCCTCGAGCTCCTCGACGAGCTGGAGTTCCGCGGCGAGCTGCGCACCCGGCTGCTCGACACGATCGACCCCGACCCGGGCGACGTGGCCGAGGCCGAGTCCGGCTTCGAGCTCGACGGACGCCGCCTGGGCGCGGGCGAGGCCGCGTCCTGGCTCGCCGAGCACGCGCCCGCCGGCACGCGGGTGGGCGTGTCGGTGCAGGGCAGCTGGCGCGCCGGCACGGGCGAGGTGCTCTCGCTCGCCGTGGCGACCCGCGAGGGGCAGGCGGCCTGGATCGACGTGGCCGACATCGGCACCGACGACGACGCCGCGGTCGCGACGTGGCTGGCCGACCCGGAGCGTCCCAAGGCGATCCACGACGCCAAGGGGCCCGCGCTCGCCCTGGCTGCGCGCGGGTGGGGACTGGCCGGCCTCGAGGTCGACACCGCGCTCGCCGCCTACCTCGTCCAGCCCGACCAGCGGTCCTACGACCTCGCCGACCTGACGCTGCGCTACCTCAAGCGCGAGCTGCGACAGGACACCGTCGACGCCGACCAGCTCAGCTTCGACGCGATGGACGACACGACGGCCAGCGACACCGCGATGCTGACCGCTCGGGCGGTCCTCGACCTCGCCGACGCGCTCGACGACGCGGTCGAGGAGCACGGCGGCACCCGCCTCCTGCGCGAGGTCGAGCTCCCGCTCATTGCCACCCTCGCCCGCATGGAACAGGTGGGCATCGCGGTCGACATCGACTACCTCGAGGCCCTGGAGTCCGAGTTCAGCGACCAGGTGCGTGCCGCGGCGACCGACGCCTACGACGTCATCGGCAAGGAGATCAACCTCGGCTCGCCCAAGCAGCTGCAGGTCGTGCTCTTCGACGAGCTCGACATGCCCAAGACCAAGCGCACCAAGACCGGGTACACCACCGACGCCGACGCCCTCCAGCAGCTCTTCGAGAAGACCGAGCACCCCTTCCTGCAGCACCTGCTGCGCCACCGCGACGTGATCCGCCTGCGCCAGACCGTCGAGGGCCTGCTCAAGACCGTCGCCTCCGACGGCCGCATCCACACGACCTACAACCAGATCATCGCGGCGACGGGCCGGCTCTCGAGCACCGACCCCAACCTGCAGAACATCCCGATCCGCACCGAGGCGGGTCGCCGCATCCGCGAGGGCTTCGTCGTCGGCCCCGACGGCGAGTCGTTGATGACCGCCGACTACAGCCAGGTCGAGATGCGGATCATGGCCCACCTGTCCGAGGACGCACTGCTCATCGAGGCGTTCCGCTCCGGGCAGGACTTCCACTCGATCACCGCCGCCCGCGTCTTCGGCGTCGCCGCCGAGGACGTCAGCGTCGAGCAGCGCGCCAAGATCAAGGCGATGAACTACGGCCTCGCCTACGGCCTGTCCGCCTTCGGCCTCTCGCAGCAGCTGCGCATCGACACCTCGGAGGCGCGCGGGCTGATGGACGAGTACTTCGAGACCTTCGGCGGCGTCCGTGACTACCTCGGCGGCATCGTCGACGAGGCCCGCCGCTCGGGCTTCACCGAGACCATCCTGGGCCGCCGCCGCTACCTGCCAGACCTCACCAGCGACAACCGCCAGCGCCGTGAGATGGCTGAGCGGATGGCCCTCAACGCGCCGATCCAGGGCTCGGCAGCCGACCTGGTCAAGGTCGCCATGCTCGGCGTCGAACGCGCGTTGGTGGAGCAGGGGCTGCGCTCCCGCATGCTGCTCCAGGTCCACGACGAGCTCGTCTTCGAGGTGGCACCGGGGGAGGGCGAGGCGCTCGCTGCCCTCGTCCGGGCGGAGATGGGTGGCGCCGCCGACCTCGCCGTGCCGCTCGACGTCTCCATCGGCACCGGGCGCAGCTGGCACGACGCCGCTCACTGAGCGGTCGCGCGCTCCTTCAGCTTGACGAAGCTGATGGGGAGCAGCACCGCCAGGAGCACGAGCTCGACGGTGAGCACGACCGCCAGCAGCCCGGCCACCGTTGACACGGTCGTCGAGGCGACGACCACCACGACGAGCAGCGCCACCCAGACGAGCACCATGGAGGCGGTGCCCTGGCGCGCCAGCACCGAGTAGACGAGCAGCTGGAGGACCGCCATGCACGTCCCGAGGAGGGCGAACACCCACAACAGGTCGGAGACTTCCTCGTAATCCTGGCCACCCGCGAAGACCAGCACCAAGTCCGGCAGGACAGCCGTCGCGAGGACGCAGGCCCCACCGAGGGCGCTGACGGCGGCGATGCTTGCGAGGAGCGCGCGGACGGGGTTGAGGCTTCCTGACATCGAGGGGAATGCGACGACGACGACGAACTGCGGCAGGAACATCACGGCCCGCGAAACGATCAGGCCGGCGGCGTAGAGGCCCGAGTCGTGCGAGTCCAGCACCGAGCGACCGATCAGCATGTCGACGTTGGTGAGCGCGAAGTAGGCGAACAGTGCCTGCGAGTTGACGGCCGCTTCCTTGATCACGGGCAGGAAGCCATGACGTTGGTGGGTGTCGCCCGACTCGCGGACGTGCCGCAGGACGACGAGTCCGTAGAGGAACGGCGCGAAGTAGCCCACAGCGACGCCGAGGAACGCCATGAGTTCCGTGGGCCGCCAGAGGATCAGTGTGAGACCGATGACCAGCCGCGGGACTCCAGCGAGCACGTACATGATCGCAAGCTCGCGCCAGCGGCGCTCGCCCTGCAGGATGCCCATCTGCGCACCCGTCATCGTCATCGGCACGGCCGCGACCGCGATCAGCATGGCCATCGGGACGCTGTTGAGATCGAGCAGGTGGTTGATGAGTGGGGCGCTGAGGAGCAGAACGCCGCCGAGCAGCAGAGATGCGCGCGACGACACCCGCAGGATTCCGCGCTCGATCTGGCCGACGTGACCCGGGTCGGCGCTGATGCGGCGGGCAGCCGTTGCCTGGAGGCCGAGCATGACGACACTGACGATCATCACGAGGTTCATCAGCGCGAAGAAGGCGCCGTAGGGGACGGGGCCGATGATCCGTGCGGCGACCATGGTGAACGCGTAGGTGGCGACGTTCATAAGCATCATCGCGACGGCGATCTGCCCACTGCCGGTCAGCAGGCCGCCAGATCCGCGGCGAGGGCCGGTCGCCGCCTGCGACCGGTCGCCGGCTCGTGTGGACATGCGGCACACCCTAAGGTGTCCCACCGTGGGAGGACGGGTCGATGCGGGGACGCCACGCATGCGCGGGCTCCTGCTGCAGACGGCCTGGGCTGCGGTGCTCGCGGTGCTGCTGCTCGGCGGCGCGCTCGGCCCTGGCTACGTCCTGAGCTACGACATGGTGTGGGTTCCCGACCTGGCCCTACGTGGGGACGTGCTCGGACTCGGGTCAGCGCTCCCGCGTGCCATCCCGTCCGACGCAGTCGTCGCCGCCCTGGACGAGGTGCTCGGCGGCATGCTGCTGCAGAAGGTCGTCCTCGTCGGCGTCCTGGTGGCCGCGGGCACGGGCTTTGGTGCCCTGACCCGCGACCGGACGACCGCCGCGCAGCTGGTGGCGGTGAGCATCGGCCTGTGGAACCCCTTCGTCGTCGAGCGACTCCTGCTCGGACACTGGCCCCTGCTGCTGGGCTATGCCGTCCTTCCGTGGCTGGTGGTCGCGCTGAGCGACCTCGACGCAGGTCGTGCCCGCCTACCCGCCCGCGTGCCGGCACTGCTGGTGCTGGGCAGCCTGAGCGCCAGCGCGGGCCTGGCATCGGCGCTTGTCGCGTTCGCCGTCGCCGGGCGGCGGCTGGGGCGCCGCGGGTCGGCACTCCTGGCGGCCTGTGTGGCCGGCGCCAATGCGCCCTGGATCGTGGCAGGGCTGGTCAGCCCCGCCACGTCGTCGTCCGACCCCCTGGGTGCCCTCGTCTTCGCCACGGCGGACGAGGGGCTCATGGTGGGTCCTGTCGCGGCATTGTCGTTCGGCGGGGTGTGGAACGCCGAGGTGGCTCCCGGATCGCGTCTCGGGCTCGCGGGACTGGTCGGCACTCTGCTCCTGGTCACGGCGGCCGTCGCGGGAGCGGTGCGGATCGCGCGTGGCGCGCGTGAGCCGCGCCTCCCGGCGCTCGCAGCGTGCTGGTGCGTCGGTTGTGGACTCGCCGTCGTCAGCTGGGCGACACCCGGAGCGATCGGCTGGTTGAGCGAGAACATGCCGGCCGGGGGATTGCTCCGCGACGGTTCACGCATGCTCGGGCTCACGGTTCCGCTGGTTGTCGTGCTCGTGGCCGTCGCGGTCGACGGGGTGATCGGCCGGCTGCCCGACCGGGCGACTGTCGTTGTCGTCGGTGGAGCGCTGGCACTGCTCCCCGTTTCGCTGATGCCCGACGCGGCGTGGGGTGCTGGGGGGAAGTTGGACGCGGTGCGCTATCCCGCGGCGTACGAGAGAGCACGAGCTGCGGTGGCCGGCGCGCCGCGGGGAGCAGCCGTATCGCTGCCGTTCGTGTCCTACCGGGCCCCGGCCTGGAACGGGGGTCGTCGGGTGCTCGACCCGCTGCCCCGGTACCTGGACCGGCCGACGGTCGTCAACGACGTCCTGATCGTCTCAGGCCGCGGGCTGGCCGGGGAGGATCCGCGGTCGGCGACCGTCGCGCGCGCCTTGCAGGCACCGACACCGGCAGAGCGCTCGACGGCCCTGCGCGCCGCGGGGATCTCGGTCATCGTGGGGGAGGAGATCGAGGGCTATCCGGTCCCTGACGTTGAAGGGGAGAAAGTGCTGGTCGGCGATCTGTCGGTGACCGTCCTCGGCGTTGCCGAGCAGCGCGACGTATCCCGTGGCCGCCTTGCGGTGCTGGCGTCGGCGTGGATGGTGTGGGTGGCCGTGCTGCTCGGACCGCTCGCCCTGCTCGCCCGCCGCATACGCGCGTCGGTGACTCGCCAGTAGGTTTTCCTCCCGAGATTCCTCGTGCCGTCCCTTCGGCTGCTACGGTGGCCGTCACACTCTGGGAAGGACACTCGCATCATGGGTTCTGTCGTTGCGCCGATCGTGAGCATCGTTGCCGGCGCCGTCCTTGGCGTCTCGACGATCATGGGGGTCGTGTCGTCCCAGACCGCGGCACCTGAGAACTCCCCGGGCAACGCCGAGTCTCCGACGCTGGAGTACGGCACCCTCACCGAGTGACTCGGGCCGGCTGAGCTGGCCCCGACTCATCCCTCGTCGGGGTCTTGGCTATCGATCATCTCTCCGGCCAGTGCTCCCTCGAGCACGCGTGCGAACGACTCCTGCGCGTGCTGCCAGGTGAACTGGTGGCTCATGTGGTTGGCGCCCTCGCCGAGTCGACCTCGCTCCGCGTCGTCGGACAGCAGACGGTCGATCGCCGCGGTGAACGCATCCTGGTCGGTGACGAGCAGGCCGGAGCGGCCGTCGGCGATCGACTCGCGCGTGCCGCCCGCTGCGGCGTACGCCACCGTGGGTGTGCGGTGCATGCCCGCCTCGCCGATCACCAGCCCCCAGCCCTCCTTGAGCGAGGGCAGGGCAAGCAGCCACGACTGCTCGTAGATCTCGTGCTTGCGGCGCTCGTCGACATGACCCTCGAAGACGACCGTCTCCCCAGCCCCGCGGGCAGCCGCGTACTCGTGCAGCTCGGCCTCCCACCAGCCGCTGCCCACCACGTACAGGCGCAGACCGGGGTGGCGCTCGCGCAGCGCGACCGCAGCGTCGATGGCGTGCTCGACCTGCTTGTGGGGGACCAGCCGGCCGACCACCGCGATGCTCGGGTGCACGCTCTTGCCGACACCAACCGGGACGACCGGGTCGGTCCCGTTGTGGACCACGGCGATCCGGCCACGGTCGACGCCGAGGCCCACCAGCTCCTGTCGCGTCGCGCTCGAGACGGCGACGTACTGGCAGGCGCGGTAGAGCCACGGTGCGAGCCGGCGCTCTATCCACCACCCGACCCGCCCGCTGAGCCCGGGGTAGACGACCGGCCACTGCTCGCGGTGCACGTGATGCACCAGGACCACGACCGGCTTGCGGGTCGCGACGCGGGTGAAGAACGGCAGGCCGTTCTGAACGTCGACGACCGCGTCCACCCTGCCGAGCTCGCGGCGCAGCAGCGCCCGGACGCCTCCGACGTAAACTGTGAGCTTGGAGCCACGGCGCACGAAGCGGATGCCGTCGACGACTTCGTCCGGCGGCGCGGCCGCGTGGGCAGCGCACAGGATTGTCACCTTCGCCCCACGGTCGACGAGCCCACCCGCGACCTTCTCGAGGTAGCGCTCGGCGCCTCCGCCCTCGGGATTGTGGGTGTCGCGCCAGCTGAAGAAGGCGATGTGGCGCCCGGCGAGATCGTGGTGATGAGTCATGTCAGGGGAACCCTACCGCCGAGTCACTTGTCGGATAGGGTCTCCGGATGCTGACGAGGACCCGCCCGTGGAAGGCCGACCTCGCCCGCTCGGTGCACCTCTTTCGGGAGTTCCGCCACGAGCAGTCGGACCCGGCCCGCTTCTACTCCGCCCTCGCCCTCGACTCGGTCCAGCAGGTCTCGCAGTATCACGACCTCGACGGCCAGCTCCTGCTCGACGTGGGTGGCGGGCCAGGTTACTTCCGCGACGCGTTCCGCGCGGCCGGCGCCGCCTACCTCGCGCTCGACTCCGACGTCGGCGAGCTCGCCGGCGCGGGCGACATCGGTGCCGGCACCGTGGTCGGCAGCGGGATGGAGCTGCCCTTCCGCACCGCCTCGGTGGACGTCTGCTACTCCTCCAACGTGCTCGAGCACGTCCCGGACCCGTGGCGGATGGCGGAGGAGATGGTGCGCGTCACCCGTCCCGGTGGGCTCGTCTTCATCAGCTACACGACGTGGTTCGGCCCCTGGGGCGGGCACGAGACCTCGCCGTGGCACTTCCTCGGCGGACGTCGGGCCCGCCGCCGGTACGTCGCGACGCACGGACACGAGCCGAAGAACAAGTTCGGCGAGTCGTTGTTCGCTGTCACCGTCGCGGACGGCCTGCGGTGGGCGCGCCGGCAGGATCAGGCGCGCGTCGTCCACCTCCTGCCGCGGTACAACCCCTGGTGGAGCCGGTGGCTGCTCCGCGTGCCAGCGGTGCGGGAGGTGGTGACGTGGAACCTCGTGCTGGTGTTGCAGAAGAACGGAGCCCCATGAGCCACGCGGACATTCGTGCCCGCGCCATCGTGGACATCGCCACCAGGCCGTTCAGGTCGAGCCACGGAGTCCTCCTCGCCGGCGCGCTGATGATCACCGCGCAACTCGCTTACCGCGCGTGGGCGCTCTACGGCGGCTACTTCCTGATCGACGACTTCGGGTTCCTGGCCAAGGCGGTCACCAGTGATCTTGACTCAGACTTCCTCTTCACGCCCTACGGTGATCACCTCCAGCCCCTGGGGTTCCTCATCGTCTGGATCGTCGGACACTCGGAGCCGTACGACTGGGTCCTCGCGAGCTCGATCACGCTCGTCATCCAGGCCATGGCGAGCACCGCCTGCTTTGCATTCCTGGTGCGGCTGGCGGGGCGCACTTGGAGGGTTCTGATCCCCCTGGGCTTCTACCTCTTTGCGGTCGTCACGCTCCCGGGCTTCATGTGGTGGGCCGCCGCCATCGTCCAGGTGCCGCTCCAGCTGGCGGCCTTCCTGGCACTGACCGCGCACCTGGAGCACCTCCGCACCAGGCAGACCCGCTGGATCGCGATGACCTCTGCAGCTCTGCTGCTCGGCATGATGTGCGACGTCAAGATCGTCTTCGTCGGGATCGCGATGCTGTTCATGTCGCTCTACCTCAACGACGGCCACGGGGTACGCGGACGCGTGCAGGATGTCCTCGCACAATGGCGGGCGTGGGTCAGCTACGGGCTTCTCTTCGTCGGTTACGTGGGGGTGTACCTCAACCTCAACCCCGCGGGCGATCGCGGCCTGGTCGCGCCCGGCGCGATCTTCGACACCATGGTGCGCTTCGTCCTCGGCCCGCTCTTTCTCGGCGGACCATGGAGGTGGGGGAGCGTGGGCGATGCGCCGCTGCCGGCCCCGGCTCCCCCGGAGTGGGCCGTCACGCTCACCTGGGTCGTGGTCGCGACGTTGGTCGTGCACGTCGTACGTAGGCGCCGGCCGGCCTCCGCCGCGCTGGTGCTGCTGCTGGTCGCCGTCACCGCCAACACGGTTATGGTGTCGCTCGCCCGAGGGGAGATCTTCCGTGGTGCCGCCGCGCTGGAGGTCCGCTACCTCGGTGACCTGGCGCCGATCCTAGTCCTGGTGGTCGCGTTCGTCGCCGTCCCGCTGGAACCCCGGAGACCGCCGCGGCACGAGCTGGGAGCCACTTCTGCGCCGGACGCGGTGCCGTCCTCCCGACCCCGCGTGGCCCTCATCGGGCTGGCGTTCGCCCTCGTCCTGGGCGGGGCGATGGTGTCAAGCACCCAGTACGTCCTCAACTGGCACGCGAGCTACCCCGCTCGCACCTTCTTTGAGAACGTCGTGGCGCAGGCCGAGGATCGCCAGCTCATGCTCCTCGACCAGCAGATCCCGCTCACCGTCATCCCACGGGACGGACCGACGGGCTTCGAGGTCCCGTCCCAGGTGTTCACCCCGCTGGGGGACCGCGTTGTGGCTGGGATGCGGATGAACGATCCCGAGGTCCTCGACCCAAACGGCATCGCCTACCCGGCCTCTGTGCAGCCGCGACGGGTGTCGACGCCTGGCCCGGTGGAGGGCTGCGGCTACCGCGTCGGTCGCACGTCCCGGTCGATCACCCTTGGAGCCGTCCCCGGGGCGGAGCCCGTCGGTGACTTCTGGTGGGCCTCGATCGGGTACCTCGCCAACAGGGACGGCGTGGCGACCTTGTCGTTCAATGGCGTCTCCACGGACATGGAGGTACGCCGCGGGCTCCACGACTTCTTCTTCCTCGGTTCCGGCCCGGCGGACGAGGTGACTCTCACGTCACGCTCGGACATCATCCTGTGTGTCGACAACGTCCGCGTCGGTACGCTGGCGCCGTTGGAAGGGGTGGACGTGCCATGAGTGCCGAACCAACGACCGAGGCCGTCGCGGCAGCCAGCGCCGTCGAGACCGCTCGGGTCGTCCCCGCCCTCGACAGCGTGCGCGCGGTCGGCGCCCTGATGGTCCTCGTCACGCACGTTGCGTTCTGGACGGGCAGCTACGACTTCGACCTTTGGGGCACGTTCCTGTCGCGGCTGGACTCCGGCGTCGCGCTCTTCTTCGTGCTGTCCGGGTTCCTGCTCTCGCGTCCCTTCATCCTGCGTCGACGGATCGACCGCCCCGCACCGTCGTTGCGCGGCTACCTGTGGAAGCGCGCCGTGCGGGTGCTCCCCGTCTACTGGATCGTGGCGGTCCTTGCCCTGGTCTTCGTGGAGAAGAACGCCGACGCAGGACCGACGGAGTGGCTCCGCGCCATGACGCTGACCGATATCTACGTGGCCGACATGGTCCCCGCGGGCATCACTCAGACCTGGAGCCTGGCCACCGAGGTCGCCTTCTACGTCGCGCTCCCGGCACTGATGTTCGTGTGGAGCCGGGCGACCGGCGGGCGTCGCTCGGACGCAGCCGTCGTCGCCCTGACCGGCCTGGCCCTCGTGGTGTCGGTGCTCTGGATCGTCGAGGTGTCGCCATCGCTCGCCAACGCGGCTCCGCTGCACCACCAGTGGTTGCCGACGTTCCTGCTGTGGTTCGCGATCGGGATCGCGCTCGCGCACGTGCACGTGCACCACGTCGAGCACCCGGCCGACGACGACGGGCGCGACCTGCTGGGCTGGATCCCCGTCCTGGGGCGTCAGCCGGGCGTGTCTCTCGTCATCGCCGCGGCCGTCCTCCTCGTGGCCTCCACCCCGATCGTCGGCCCGCCAGTGCTGCTCCCGGCCACCGACCTGCAGATCGCGACCAAGGCGGTGCTCTACGCCGTGCTCGGCGGGCTGGTCGTGCTCGCCGCCCTGTACGCCCCCGCGAACGGTGCGTTCGCCCGCGTGCTGTCTCACCCGGCCCTGCGGCACCTCGGGCACATCTCGTACGGCGTGTTCTGCGTCCACGTGCTGGTCCTCCACCTCGTGACCTACGTCCTCGGCTGGGAGCAGTTCGCGGGAGGGTTCCTGCGGCACCTGTGCGTGACCCTCGCGGTGAGCCTCGTGCTGGCGGAGATTCTCTACCGGCTCGTCGAGCGACCGCTGTCGCGCCTCAAGCCGCGTGGCGCCACCAGCGCCGAGCCGAGCAGTGCGAGCGGGACCACCAGCAGGAGCTGAGTGAACGCGTAGCTCCCGCCCCAGTCGGCGGTGCCACCCCACGGGTGGAACGAGTTCCAGATCCCGACGACCGCGAGCGGCGTGGTCCCGGCGAGGACGGCCAGGTCGACGCTGTGGCTCGCGAGGAAGAGTAGGGCCAGCAGGCTCACCCCCACCAGGGCGAAGCCCGCCCAGTCGGCGACGAGCCCGCCTGCGAGCACGACTCCTGTCGCAGTCACTGCTCCGGCCAGCCGGCCTGGTCCCACGGGGCGGTCGGAGGTCCGGTCCGGCCGACGTCGTGACCAGAAGAGGTGGAGCAGGACACTGCCCAGGAGCAGCGCGCCGCCGAGCGCGAGACCACCGCGGTAGACGCCGTCCGGCGCGAACGAGACGTCCGTCGAGCGGCTGCCGCTCGGCAGCCGAAACCCTTGCTGCCATCCGTCGATGGTCACGGGTGCGGCGTCGTCGTTCCCCGAGCGCGCCGTCCAGCCCCGGTTGACGTTGCGGCGCAGGACGAGCAGGTCGCCGGACGCGAGGGTGTAGGTGTCGTCGGCGACCTCGACCGTGCGCGGCGGCGCCGGTTCAGAAGCTCCTCCCTCGCGCGTGAGGACGAGCGACACCGGACGGAACGCAGGGGTCGCCCCGAGCTCGATCCGGGTGGAGCCTCCAGCGAGGCTCAGTTCGTCGGTGCCGCAAAGCCTGGCCGCGACGGCCCGGCCGAGGTGCAGGTCCAGGGGCGCGGCCCCCACCGCGGTCCGGATGGTGTCGCCGTCGACCGTGAGGTCCGGGCCTGAGCCGCAGCCGTAGTCGACCTCGGCCGTGCCGACCGAGATGGTGGCGAAGGCCGAACCGTTGAAGCGGAGCTCGCTGATGCCGACGCCGAGCGGCGACCCGGGGCCGTCGGAGTCGAGGTTGCCGCCCTCGGTGGCCTGGTCGACCAGGATCGAGAGCGAGGCAGTGCGGAAGGGCTCGAGCGTCGCGACGCCGTCATTGGACACGCGCACCGACTGGGACCCGCCGGGGTAGGTCACCGTGATCCGCTCGACGCGTCGCGCGGGTGCGTCCGGGTCCAGCAGGAGGTCGATGGAGCGCACCGTGCGCATGCGCAGCCAGCGGAGGTTGAGGGACGGGGCGGCATCGGTCCACGACGAGATCCAGGTGGTGCCGGGGTTGCCGTCGACGGCGGCCACCGCGCTCGAGACCGAGGCGCCGGAGTTGGCCCGCGACGAGGCCTCGACGGTCACCAGTTGGCCGTCCTGGAGCAGCTCCGGAACGGCGTCCCCTGCCCGGGGCGCGACCATGATCCGCGGCTCATAGACCCCCGGACTGGGGAGGTCGAGGATCCGGTGCAGTCCGGAAGCCTCCTCGCCCTCGTCGAGGACCTGCGGGCGACACCGGATGCTCTGGTCCAGCTGGACGCAGCCGGTGCTCAGGTCGGCGTGCGCCGAGAGCGAGATGACGTCGGGCACGCCCCAGTCTGCTGGCACCGACGGGGGGCGCAGCCACCGGGTCACCGACAGGCCGGGCACCTCGAGCTCGGCGATGGAGAGCTGCCGGCCCTTGCGCAGCTCGGCGTCCTCCACCTGAATCCACGAGGTCGGGCCGGCAGGCAGCGGGATCGTCGCCGTGTCACCGGCTCCCATCACCACGGCCTCGCCGACGCCGGCCTCCGTGCGGACGCGTACGTCCGACAGGGTGCCTGGAACCTCGCCGAGCGTGAGGCGGATCGAGCCGGTGCTCAGCTGGTCCTCGAGATCGAGCCGGAGGTAGGGCGCCTCGCCGATGTCGGATCGCGAGACCCAGGCCGTGTGCGGATCCCCGTCGACCGCGGCGTAGGGGAGCCGCCCCGTCCTGGCCCCTCCGATGGTGTCGGCATCTGCCTCCGAGGAGGACGCCACGAGATCGGCCACACCCTCGTACTCGGCGCGGGTGAACCACTGCGCGTCGGCGGTGACCTCGTAGTCGCGTCGGCCCTCGATGGCGTCGGCCTCCCGGGTGGTCAGGGTGGCCGACGTCCCGTCATGCATGTTGGCGAAGTAGCGCTCGCGCAGCCGCATGCCGTCGGTCAGCACGAGCGGCCCGGAGGACTGGTCGTCCTCGCTGACGTCGTAGCCGAGGACGGTCGGCTCGTCCGCGATGACGCCGTCCTCACTGAGGTCCAGGAGACTCTCGGGATCGCCGATAACACGCGTCGTCCCGGTGGTGGAGACGGCCGGCGAGGTCATGCCCGAAACCTCGAAGACCTCGATGGCCGCGTAGGAGTCCTGCCAACCCTGGTTGATCGCGACCTCGACCCCCTCGCGTTCGATCTTCGGCTCCCCGCCCACGACGGGCCCGAAGGCCTCGACCAGCTCGACCCCGGGTGTCGAGGCCAGGGCCTGGTGGACCAGCACCGGATCCACTACGTCGCTCGAGCGCTCGAGGTCGTTGCGGACCAGCAGGAACCGTACGCCGAGGCGACGCAGGTAGTCGGTCAGTCCCGCCGATCCCCGGCCCTGGTGGAATCGCTCCTCCAGTGCGTCGAGGGCGCGGATGTTGGCGACCGGAGCGAGCGGGATGGTATTGCGCACCGCCCACGGAGCCCGCGCGAGGGGCTGGATCGGCTCGTCCTGCGTCGTGCCCCAGATGTACGCGCCGAAGTCCGAGCCCGGGAGGAGGAGCGTTCGCGCCTCTGGGTCGCGCTCCGCGACCCAGGCGGCGGCGTCGCTCCAGTAGTCGGGGACCTCGCGGAACGAGTCGCCCGGTGCGAGCCGGCCCGTCCAGGCCGGCTGGGCGGCTCCGGCGACCGCGATCACGGCGAGACCGACGACGGCCAGGTGCCGGATGCGGAACGACAGCCTTCGCGAGACCGACTCGTCCACGCTGGCCCTTGCGTCGCGCCAGGCCGAGATCAGCCTGTCGACCAGGTGGGCCAGGCCCAGCACCAACGGAACCCGGATCACCGGGTCGAACTTGTGCACGTTGCGCAGGGGAGCCAGCACACCGTCGAGCCACTCCTTCTGCTCGGCGGCGAACCAGCCCGGGAAGCCCCCGGTGTGCCCGAAGGTGACCATCAGCAGGCCGACGAGCAGTCCGGCAACCGCGAACACCCGGTGCGGGTTGTCCCGGCGGGCGAGGCCCACGAACCCGAGCACGAGCACGACGGTGCTGTGCTGGATGAGCAGCGGCGTGGTGATGAGGTCGGCACCGGCGCGCCAGCGCGGCTCGAGGTAAGGTACCCAAGCGCTGGTTCCGCGCAGGGCATCGAAGAGCGTGGTGGGGTAGGTGGTCAGGGCCGCGGTCTCGATGTAATCCAGGAACGGCGGGCTGTAGGCCCCCAGCACGAATAGGGGAATCAACCACCACAGGCAGCCGGTCAGCGTGAAGACGGGCCACCACACCATCAGGGCTCGTCGTCGTGGCCCGGGCTCCCTCGTCAGCAGCCACACCACGCCGAGGGGGATCACGGCGAAGGTCGCGGCGGCGTTGACGCCGCCGACCATCGCGACGCCGAGACCAGCAGCGAGGGCGTGGCGGCGCGCCGAGCCCTGGCGCGACCCGAGCACCAGGGCGAGCAGGACCCACGGTGCCATCGCCGAAGGCCAGGCCTCGATCGAGATCGGTCCCACCGTCGTGAGCATGCGCGGCGAGAGGGCGTAAGCCAGGCCGCCGAGGATGACGGCGAAGTCGTCTTTGACGCCCAGTGCGCGCAGCAGCCGGGCGCAGCCGACGAAGGCCGCCACGAGGACGAGCGCCAGCCACAGCCGCTGCACCACCCACCCCGGCATGTCGAGGAGGTGCCCGACCCAGAAGAAGGGGCCCATCGGCCACAGGTAGCCGTAGGCCTGGTTGCCGACCTGGCCGAAGGCGCCGATTGGGTCCCACATGGACAACGCCTTGACCAGCATGCCGCCGGGGTCGACAACGAGGTCGAGCTTGGTGTCGGCGGTCTGGGCGCCGGGGCTCTGCGCGAACGCGAGGCCGACCAGGGCCGCGCAGGTGGCGACCAGCCGGAGGGCCAGGCGCCTGCCGTCGCCCTCGGGCCGCGCGGGTGCCTCGGGTGGGGTGCCGCCTTCACCCATGGTCGACCGGGCGCAGGCGACGAGACATGGGCGGGACCTTATAACGGTGCGTCGGGGTCTGGCCTACTCCTGGACGGGTCATGCGTACAGGCCTGCGACGACGACCACCAACCACGTCGCGGCCATGACTTGGAGCATGCCATCTTTGAGCGCTATCTCCTCCGGCTCGCCGGCCGTGCCCGCGTCCACGTCCACCCCATACCGGAGCACCGCTACCACGAACGGTGCGATGGAGATCTCGGACCACGGGAAGGACGCGTCGGGGGACATTTCGAACGCCCACAGGCTGTAGCTCATGATCAGCAGGGCCGCCGCGGTCGTCCAGACGAACCGGAGGTAGCTCATGGAGTAGCCGTTGAGCGAACGCCGGGTCTCCGCACGCCCCTCACCGACCAGCTGCGCCTCGGCGTACCGCTTGCCAGCAGCCATGTAAAGGGCTCCGAAGGAGGCGACGAGCAGGAACCACTGCGAGAGGGGGATGTCGTTGGCCACGCCGCCGGCCACCGCGCGCAGGACGAAGCCGAGGGCGATCGTCGCGATGTCGATCACGGGCTCGTGCTTCAATGCCCACGAGTAGGCGAGGTTGATCACGCAGTAGGACGCCAGGACGAGACCGAGTTCCCACGACAGCGCTGCGCCCAGGCCGACGGCGGCGAGCAGGAGCAGCACTGCGGCGGCGCCGGCCGTGCGGGACGAGAGGTGCCCTGCCGCCAGTGGGCGGTGGCGCTTCAGCGGGTGGGCGCGGTCCTCCACGAGGTCGCTCACGTCGTTGAGCAGGTAGACGCCCGAGGACGCCATCGAGAACAGCAGCACCGTCACGAGGCTGCGCCATAGCGTGCCCGGGTCGGTAAGCTGGCCGGCAAACACGGGGGCCGCCAGAACGACGACGTTCTTGATCCACTGCCGCGGTCGCAGCGCCGCCAGGAGGGGGAGACGAGGTCGGGGCCGATCCTGGGTGGCTCGGTCGTCGCTCGGGGTCACGCCGCGCACCCTACCGAGCGCAACGCCCTTCCGAGGCCCTGACCGGGGAGACGGCAGGAGTTCGAAACAGGATGCGCGGACCCACCGCAAGACGAGTTTCGCGATGCGCGACACGGGTCGCCTACTTGCTGGTAGCCTGCGGCGACTCGCTCGTTCCTGGGAGGAAATCCGTCGTGCGCAGAATCATTGGCTGGGTGCTGCTGGCACTCGGGACCTTCTTGGTCGTCATCGGCCTCATGGCCGCCCTCTGGGCCCCCGGACAGGTCAAGCGGACGCCGCTCGACACCAACAGCGTCACCAAGCTGTCGGGCAACGCCGACAAGCTCAACCCCGGCACCGGCGAGGTCGAGAACATCGACATCCAGGCGACCAGCATCACCAAGGCCGACACGGAGTACTCCGACGACGACGTCATCGTCTTCGAGAACACCCTGTGTCTGGTGATCGACGACGGCAGCGGCAACGTTCCCGACTGTGTCCCGGCGGACGACCCGCAGGAGCGGCTCGTGACCGCGTCGACCGACGTGTTCGCCACTGACCGCCGCGACGCCACCGCGGTCAACGACGCCGCCTACGTCCCGCCCAGCGCCGAGGAGAAGGAGGGCCTGGTCAACAAGTGGCCCTTCGACGCGAAGAAGGAGACGTACCCCTACTGGGACGGGATCCTCGGTGAGGCGGTCGACGCCGAGTACGACGGCACGGAGACCATCGACGGGCTCGAGACCTACCGCTACCACGTCTTGGTCGAGGAGCAGTCGGCGGAGGTGCTCGACGACGTGGACGGCATCTACTCGCAGGACAAGTACATCTGGATCGACCCCGTCACCGGCTCGATCGTCAACCAGACCCAGGACGAAGTGCGGGAGCTCGCCGACGGGTCGACGCTGCTCGACATGCAGCTCGCGTTCACGGACGAGCAGGTGCAGGCCAACGTTGAGGACGCGAAGGACAACGGCAGCACGCTCGATCTCCTGACCGGGACGGTTCCTCTCGTGGGCGTCATCGGCGGCATCGTCTGCCTCCTGGTCGGGGCGTTCCTCCTGTTCGCCGGACGTGGCCGAAGGGCCGAGGCGGCCTGAGGCTCGTCGTCCAGCGACGCAGGTCTTCACAGGATGACTGAGATCTCGACGGTCGATGCCAGCGACGTCCAGTGGTACGCCGATGCCTTCGACCGCGTGGCGAGCAACGTCGAGTCGGCCGTGCTCGGCAAGAGGCATGTGGTCCGTCTCGCCCTGACCTGCCTCGTGTCCGGTGGTCACCTGCTCCTCGAGGATCTGCCCGGCACGGGCAAGACGATGCTGGCCAGGGCGCTGGCCAAGTCCCTCGATTGCTCGTTCGCGCGCATTCAGTTCACCCCCGACCTGCTGCCTTCCGACGTCACCGGCGTCACCGTCTACGAGCAGGCGCGGGGCGAGTTTTCCTTCCACCGCGGTCCGATCTTCCACAGCCTGGTGCTGGCGGACGAGATCAACCGAGCATCACCCAAGACGCAATCGGCGCTGCTGGAAGTCATGGAGGAGGGCCACGTCACGGTCGACGGCAACACCCATGACGTGGGTCGCCCCTTCATGGTGATCGCCACGCAGAACCCCATCGAGCAGGCCGGTACCTACCAGCTGCCCGAGGCCCAGCTCGACCGGTTCCTCATGCGCACGAGCGTCGGCCACCCCGATGCCGAGTCGACCGAGGCGCTGCTCGCCGAGTCGCGCATTCGCGACCGTGCCGCCGGGCTCCTGCCGGTGGTCAAGGGGCACGAAATCGAGCAGATGGGTCAGCTCGCTGACATGGTCCACGTCGACCGTGCGGTGATCGGTTACGTGCGCCGCCTCGCCGAGGCCTCGCGCGAGGTTCCCGAGGTGAGGATCGGGCTGTCCACCCGCGGCTGTCTGGCGTGGATCCGCGCTGCCAAGGCGTGGGCACTGGCCGAGGGCCGCGGCCACGTGGTGCCCGAGGACGTCGCCACGCTCGGCCATCCTGTGCTGGGCCACCGGCTGCTGATGGAGTCCGGAGCCGCGTTCGCTGGCACGACGTCCGCAGACGTCATCGAGGGTCTGCTCGCGCAGGTGCCGGTTCCCCGCGACCGCGCGTGAGTCCCGTGCGCCGGTCGACGTGGGCGGCTCCGCTGCGGTGGCTCACGCCGCTCGGCCGCGGCGTGCTGCTGCTGGGCGTGCTCGGTACCGGTCTCGGCTCTTGGCTCCACTGGCAAGAGTTCACCCAGCTCTCGGCGCTTGCCGCGGCGATCCTGCTGCTCGGGCTCCTCTGGCAACTGCTCCCCGGCGCGCCCGTGGCACGGCTGCGGCTGCGCCAGCAGCGCGCCGTGGAGGGGACGCCCGCGCCGAGCGTCGAGGTCGAGGTTCAAGCCGGCACGGCGCCGATGCTGTTCCCCCGGCTCGTGGTCCCCGCGGGCAGCGCGACGGTCCAGCTACGGCTGCCCTCGCTGCGCCCGTTCGCGCGCCACACAGAGGCCGCCGTCCCGCTGCCCGGCCTGCCTCGAGGGGTGCACAGGGTGGGCCCGGTGGTCTTTGAGAGGACCGATCCCGTCGGGGTGATCAGCCGGCCGATCGAGACCAGTGAGAGCGTGCTGCTGCGCGTCTCGCCCGTGGTCACCGACCTCCCCGTCTTCGCCGGTGGCCTCGCCAACGACCTCGACGGCGCCACCAGCCAACAACTCTCGATGAGCGACCTCGCCTTCCATGCGCTGCGCGAGTACGTCGCCGGCGACGACCTGCGCCACGTGCACTGGCGCTCCTCGGCCAAGGCGGGCGAGCTGCTTGTCCGGCAGTTTCACGAGTCGCGACGCGGCCACATCACCGTGCTGGTCGACCCTGCCGCCGCGTCGTACCCACGCCGGCGCGACTTCGAGCTGGCCGTGTCGGTGGCCACCTCGGTCGCCTTGCGCGCGGTGCGGGACGACTTTGACACCTACTTGCGGTGCGGCTTCCACCTCGCCCGCGGACGAGAGGCACTGGCGATGACCGACGTCGCCTGCCTGTTCGTCCTCGACGACGCATCCGGTGCCGTTGCGGACTACCTCGCGCAGGCCGCGGACGCGGCCGAGACCATGGGTGGCACGGGTCTGGTCGTCCAAGTGACGGGCGCGGCGCGCGACCTCATCGAGCTGGACCGGGCGGCCGCGAGCTTCGGGCTCGGGGCGGATTGGCTGGTGGTGCGGGCCGACAGCTCGGCGCAGGCCCGCGTGCGCGACGACCGAGCACTGCGCGAGATGATCGTCCCCGACTTACCGCGGTTGCAGGCGCTGATGGCGCGGGGCATGCGATGAGGCGAGGTGCGTGGCTCGACGCCACGGTGGTCGTCGTGGTGATGGGCGTGTTGCTCTCGATCCTCGATGATACCTTCGCCAACCGCTCCTACCTGGTCGCCGGCCTCGTCCCGGTCGTAGCGCTGGTGGCTCTCGCACTGGGGGTCCGCAATGTCCCGGAGGGCGGCTGGCTGTACGCCCTCGCCGGCCTCGTCGTGTTCTCGCCGCTGGGCGCGCTCGCCGCGCTGCGGGAGCCGGGGCCCTACCTGCTGCCGACGCTCGACGCGATGGGCGGCCTGCTCGCCGACAGCATCGGCGCCCCGGTGACGCTCGTGAGCACGGTGCCCCCCGTCGATCCGACGGGCGAGGTGATGCTCGTGCCCTACATGATCGGCTTCCTCGCGACCTTCCCCGCCGCCTGGCTGGCCATCGGGACGGCCCGCCCGCTCGCACCTGCTGTCCCGCTGGCGCTCGGCCTCGCCGCGACCATCCCGGTCGGGGTGCTGGTCCCCACGCTCCTAGTGCCGCGCGGCATCGTGGTGGCGATCGTGCTGGTCGCGTGGGGCGCCGTCCGTGCCCGACGCCGCGAGCCCATTGTGGGGGCGGCAAGCGGGACCGCTGCGAGCACGGTCACGGCGGTCGTCATCATCGCGGTCCTCGCCTGCTTGGTCAGCCTCCTGGTGCCCGACGAGGACACGACCGACCGGGTGCTGCTGCGCGGCGACGACGTGACGCCCCTGGTGGCGGATGCCAGCCTGACAATGCCCTCCACCGAGCAGGCGCGCTACCGCGTCCTGATGAAGGCCGTCGGCGTCCCGGAGGGCCGACGACTCCGCTTCGCGGTCCTCGACGTCTATGACGGGCGGGAGTGGGTAGCGGGGGAGGAGTCGCCCGGGTCCGAGGGCTACGGGACATTCAAGAGGATCGGTAGCGAGGTCTCGCCGCTACACCTGGGGCGCACGGTCGTGGTGCGGGTGCGGATGCAGCCGGGCTACGACGCGGACTGGCTGCCCCTGCTTGGGGAGCTCACCAGCATCGACCTCGGCTGGAACCCCGGACGCACCGCGGTCTCGGACCTGCGCTACAACCAGGCGACGGGAACCGCGCTCGTCCTCGGTGGCGTCGACCCGCGGGACGCCTACTCTTTCGAGTCGGTGCTTGACGAGGACGACACCTTCACGAGGCGCGACGCGACCCGGGAACCCTCCGACGACCAGAGGCAGCCGCTGGGCGTTGCGCTGGACGAGGCCCTGGAGCCGTTCGCGCGCTCCGAGCTGCTGCCGCTCGAGCGCGTGCTGCTGCTCGCCCGCTACCTCCGCGCGAACGGGACGACCCGCAAGGGCATCGACGCTGCCCAGGCCCCCGACGACCTAGTGCGGCTGATGGACCCGCGGCGCATGACCGGGACCGGCTACGAGTTCACCACCCTCATGGCGCTCGGCTCCTCGCGTCTGGGTGTGCCCGCGCGCGTGGTCACCGGCGCCCCCGTCGACCGGCGCGACCTCGTCTACAACATTGACGTCGAGTCGTGGGTCGAGCTGCAGTTCGCTGACGGCACGTGGCGGCCCCTCTACCCCGAACGCTACCTCGGCTCGCGTAGCGCCGCACCCGGGTCCGAGAGCGACGAGCTGGCGCCCGCGGAGGACTTCGTGGAGGATCAGCTCGCTGCGGCCGCCGACGGCAAGGACCGCGAGATCCGACCGCCGCGCGGCTCCACGAACCCGGACGGCACGGCCACGCCCGACCGACCCGCGTGGCAACTGACCGCGGCTGCCGCCGGCGCGCTCGTCTGGCTCGGCGTTCTGGCGCTCCTACAGGTGCCGGTGGTCAAGGCTGTGCGCCGGCGCCGCCGACAGCGCGCGACCTCGTGGTCGCTGCGCTGGGTAGGGGCGTGGCAGGAGGTCCTCGACGTCGCCCGCGACCGCGGCACGCCAGTCCCCGAGGGTTGGAGCCGGGTCATGCAGGCGACGGCGCTCGGAGCGGGGATCGATCTCGCGCGGCGCGCCGACGCCGCGGTGTTCGCTCCCGGCACGACCGACGACAACGCCGAGCAGTTCTGGCAAGAGTGCCAACGGCTGTGCAACGAGCTGCTCACCGCGGTCGCCCGCCCGCGGAGGTGGTGGGCGCACCTCAACCCGGCCTCGCTGGTGGCCGGGTGGGCCCGGCGAAGCGCCGGACGCGCTCACCCGCCTAACGGGGACCTCACAGCGGGAGGCGCCTGAAGACCGGGCGTGGCAGGTGCCGTAGCGCCGACATGACGTACCTCATGCGGGCGGGCACCCAGACCTGCTCGCGCCTGGCGGCCACGGCCTGCCGCACGGCCTCGGCGACCTCGTCGGGGGTGGTCGCCAGGGGGGCGGGGTCCAGACCCCTGGTCATCCTGGAAACCACGAAGCCGGGACGCACCACCAGCACGCGGCCGCCATGCTGCCGCAGCGCCTCGCCCAAGCCCGTGTAGAAGGCGTCGAACCCGGCCTTGGTGGAGCCATAGACGAAGTTCGAGCGGCGCGGGCGCTCACCAGCAACGCTCGAGAGGGCGACGATCATCCCGTGCCCCTGCTGCCTGATGCGCGCGCCGAGCTCCACACCGACGGTGACCGCGGCCGTGTAGTTGACGCTCACCATCTCCTCCGCGACCGACGCGTCCTGCCAGGCCACCTCGTTGTCGCTGAGGACGCCGAACGCGATCACGGACAGGTCGACGTCGCCACCCTCCCACGCGCGGTCGACGACCTCCCGGTGGCCCTGCGTCTGCTCGGCGTGAAAGTCGATGGTGCGTACGCCCGCCCCGGAGGCAGCCAGCAGGTCGTGCGCCGCGTCACGGCGCGGACCCGGGCGCGCCGCCAACACGACCTCGGTGGCGCCGGGCCGAACGAAGGCTCGGGCGATCGCGAGCGCGATGTCTGACGTGCCGCCCAGCAGCAGCACCTTCTGGGGGCGCCCGGTGGCGTCGATCATCAGGTGGGGATCCTTCGCTAGAGGTCGAGACGGCGCGCGAGGTCGGAGGAGAAGACACCGGTGGGGTCCACGTCGCGCCTGATGCGGCGGAACTCGTCGAGGCGTGGATAGCCGGCGGCCAGGGTGGCCGCGGTTGTCCGCGCGTCCTTGGCGAGGTAGAGACGGCCGCCCGCGCCCAGCACCACGGCATCCAGCGCGTCGAGGAGGTTGTCGAGGCCGTCGCGCGCGGGCAGGTCGACCGACATCGTCCACCCGCGCATCGGGAACGACAGCAGGCCGTCGTTGCCCGGCCCGAGCCGCTTCAGCACGTTGAGGAAGGACACGTGACCCGAGGAGCGAATTAGCCCGACGCACTCGTGGATCGCAGCGGCCGCGGAGGCCGGGACGACGAATTGGTGCTGGCAGAACCCCGCCGGCCCGTAAAGGCGGTTCCAACCGTCGATACCGTCGAGGGGGTGGAAGAACGCCGAGGCGTCCTGGACCTCGCCGGTGCGGTGCCGGGGTGCTTTGCGGAACCACATCTCGCTGAACGCCCGCGCGGTCGCCGGGGTGACGATGCCGCTAGGCAGCACGTCCGGGATGCGTGCGACGCGCGCGGAAGGCAGGATCAGCGGCCGGGTCCGCTCACGTGCTGGCAGCTCGTCCGGAAGCGCCGGTCGGGCGCGGTAGACCACGCCGCGCCCCGCCGTACGGGACCCGGCCGCGTCGAACCACGCCACCGTGTAGGGGTAGGCGGCGTCACCGTCTTCCAGCAGCCCCATCGTGGCGTCGAGGTCGTGCGTACGGTCGGTGTCAACGGTGAACCACGCGGTCTCGGTGCGGGTCAGCCGTAGGTGGGCCCGGGTGATGACCCCGGTGAGGCCCATCCCGCCGATAGTCGCCCAGAACAGGGGATCGGCCGGGGTGAGCCGGTGCTCCTCCCCGTCGGCCGTGACGAGCCAGATCGCGCGCACGTGGTGCCCGAACGAGCCGGACCGATGGTGATTCTTCCCGTGCACGTCCGAGGCGATCGCGCCTCCGACCGTGACGTGCCGGGTGCCGGGCAGCACGGGCACCCATAGCCCGAACGGCAGCACGGTCCTCATCAGCGCGTCCAGACTCACCCCGGCTTCGACGACCACGCCCGGGTCCTCCGGGTCGACCGACAGGACGCGGTCGAGTCCAGTCAGGTCGACGACGACGCCGCCGGCGTTCTGCGCAGCGTCGCCGTATGAGCGCCCGAGGCCGCGGGCGAGGACTCCGCGACCACCCGCGCCCTTGATGGCGGCGCGCACGTCGTCCACCGAGGAGGCCGGCAGCCACGTGGCGACGCTCGGGCTCGTTCGGCCCCAGCCGGTAAACCGCCGAGCACCTCTGGCGTCCCGCTGGCGCTGAGGGTGGCCGGTCATGCGCTCAGGTTACTGGTCGGTGGGCGTCAGCCCGGCAGGTACGCCACGAAGATCGCGGTCCCGGGCGTCAACAGGCCGCGGGTGCGTGACCAGCCACCCCAGACCCGGTCGTGGTCCTCGGGCCACTCGGGCTCGACGAGGTCGACCAGCCTGAAGTCGTGCCCCGCGAGCAGGCGCACCCAGTCGCCCAGGGTGCGGTGGTGCTCGACGTACGAGACCACCCCCGTCGCGTCGTCGACCTCCACGTAGGGCGTGCGGTCCCAGTAGGACTGCGTCGCGGTGAGGCCGGCCTCGCCCGGGTCGTCAGGGAACATCCACCGCGTCGGGTGGGTGACCGAGAAGGCGAACCGGCCGACCGGCCGCAGCACGCGGGCCACCTCTGCGACTGCGACGTCGATGTCGCTGACGAACTGCAGGGCGCCGAAGGAGCAGAAGACGACGTCAAAGCTGCCGGGCGCGAAGGGCAGGGCAGTGGCGGTGCCGCGCACGGACGGCACGGCCACGCCTGTCTCCCCGTCGAGGCGCAGCGAGTGCTGCAGCTGCCGGTGCGACAGGTCGAGGCCGAACCCGCGGCCCCCGTGCGTGCGCACCCAGCGCGAGCACTGTCCGGCGCCGCTGCCCACCTCGAGGACGTCGAGGCCGGTCACGTCGCCGAGGATCCCGAGCTCGTCCTCGGTGTGCCCCTCGGGCCCCCAGACGAACCCGGCATCACCGAGGAAGGTGCCGTGGGTGGCCTGGTACTCGTCGGCGTAGCGGTCCCAGTCCGGTCCGTTGGCACCGCGCGACTCGTGCTCGGAGACGGGCCGCCGCTCGACCCGCACCGACTGCGGCAGGTGATCCTCCACCCTCGGAAGCCTAGTGGGGGTGCGGGCGAGCCCGACCTGCGTGTGCCACGATCGCTCAGGTGAGCGACCTCGGAACCACGCTGCAGCCACTGGCCGGCGGCCACTCCGGGCGGACGTTCCTCGGGGACATCGGGGGTGAGCGCGCCGTCGTACGCCTCTACGCGCCTGACGATCCTCGTGGTGACGCGGCTCCCGAGGTGGACCAGGCGGTGCTGCGGCTGGTGCGCGGCCTGCTGCCCGTACCGGAGGTGCTCGAGGTACGCCGGGCGGACGCGGCGACGGGAAGGCCCGGGCTGCTCGTGACGTCGTGGCTGCCGGGGGAGCGGGGCGACCTCGTCGTGGAGCGGCTCTCCGCCACCGGCGACGCCGACGGGCTGAGCAGGCTCGGGAGCAGCACGGGAGGGGTGGCTGCCGCGCTCGCGGGGATGCCCCTGCTGCGGCCGGGACCGTTCGTCGACTCCGAGCTCACGGTGGGCAGCTTCGCCGACGGCGGTCTGGACGAGTGGGTCGACGCGCGACTGGGTCACTGGCCGGACGCGGAGCGCGTCGCGCTCGCCGGGGTGGCCCGGCACGCACAGGACCTGCTCGACACCGTGCAGCGGACTAGCCTGGTCCACAGCGACCTCAACCCCAAGAACCTGCTCGTCGACCCGCGCACCCTCGAGGTGACGGGAGTGCTCGACTGGGAGTTCGCCCATGCCGGGCACCCGTGGACCGACCTCGGAAACCTGCTGCGGTTCGAGCGCGACCCGTCCTACGTGGCTGGCGCGCTGGACGCCTGGACGGCCCGGCACGGGGGCTCGGTCGACGCGCTGCTCGACGGCGCGCGGGCAGCGGATCTTTGGGCACTCGTCGACCTCGCCGCCCGAGCGGGCGAGAACCCGGTCGCCGACCGGTCCGCGACGCTGCTGAAGGCCATCGCGGAGAGCGGCGACCTGCACACCTGGCCGCACGGGACGTGACACCGGTCTGAGCGTGGGCTGAGCGCCCCGTGCCGGTTGGACGCGGGACGCGACCCACGCGTAGGCTTGGGTGTTGCGCCAGTCGTCTGCCCGGCTTCCATACCGAGCGAACCCGGGCTCGCCGCGTCGCCGCGCGTGATTCAGTCACCGTCGGGGAGCAGTGAAACGGACGGTTGCACGCGTCCGCACGACTCCATCCATCCAAGGAAATTCCTTCCATATGACGAGCACGCTCTCCACTCTTCCGGACTACGACGCCCCGCAGGTGGCTGTCAACGACATCGGGTCCGAAGAGGACTTCCTCGCGGCGATCGACGCGACCATCAAGTACTTCAACGACGGCGACATCGTCGACGGCACCATCGTCAAGGTGGACCGCGACGAGGTCCTCCTCGACATCGGCTACAAGACCGAGGGCGTCATCCCCTCGCGCGAGCTGTCCATCAAGCACGACGTCGACCCCAACGAGGTCGTTTCCGTGGGCGACAAGGTCGAGGCCCTGGTCCTCCAGAAGGAGGACAAGGAAGGTCGTCTGATCCTGTCCAAGAAGCGTGCTCAGTACGAGCGTGCCTGGGGCACCATCGAGCAGGTCAAGGAGGAGGACGGCGTCGTCGAGGGCACCGTCATCGAGGTCGTCAAGGGTGGCCTCATCCTCGACATCGGCCTCCGTGGCTTCCTCCCCGCCTCGCTGGTGGAGATGCGTCGCGTCCGCGACCTGCAGCCCTACGTCGGCCAGACGCTCGAGGCGAAGATCATCGAGCTCGACAAGAACCGCAACAACGTGGTCCTGTCGCGCCGCGCCTGGCTCGAGCAGACCCAGTCCGAGGTCCGCCACGGCTTCCTCACCCAGCTCCAGAAGGGCCAGATCCGCAAGGGTGTCGTGTCCTCGATCGTCAACTTCGGTGCCTTCGTGGACCTCGGTGGCGTCGACGGCCTCGTCCACGTCTCCGAGCTCTCCTGGAAGCACATCGACCACCCGTCCGAGGTCGTCGCCGTGGGCGACGAGGTCACCGTCGAGGTCCTCGACGTCGACATGGACCGCGAGCGTGTCTCCCTGTCGCTGAAGGCGACGCAGGAGGACCCGTGGCAGCACTTCGCCCGCACCCACCAGATCGGCCAGATCGTGCCGGGCAAGGTCACCAAGCTGGTGCCCTTCGGCTCGTTCGTCCGCGTCGAGGAGGGCATCGAGGGCCTGGTGCACATCTCCGAGCTCGCCGAGCGTCACGTCGAGATCCCCGAGCAGGTCGTCCAGGTCAACGACGACGTCATGGTCAAGATCATCGACATCGACCTCGAGCGTCGCCGGATCTCGCTGTCGCTCAAGCAGGCCAACGAGACCGCTGCCGCCGCCGACGTGGAGGAGTTCGACCCCACGCTCTACGGCATGACCGCGACCTACGACGAGCAGGGCAACTACGTCTACCCCGAGGGCTTCGACCCCGAGACGGGCGAGTGGCTCGAGGGCTTCGACGAGCAGCGTGCGGTCTGGGAGGACCAGTACGCCAAGGCGCACGCGCGCTGGGAGCAGCACGTCAAGCAGCAGGCCGACGCCAAGGTCGCCGAGGCCGAGGCCGGCGAGGCCACCTCGTACTCCTCCGGTGGCGACGACACCGAGGGCGAGACCGGTGCCGACACCGGCGGCTCGCTGGCGTCCGACGAGGCGCTGCAGGCGCTCCGCGAGAAGCTCACGGGCGGCCAGGCCTGATCGGCTGACCACCACGCACGACACGACGGCCCGCCGGGGAGACCCGGCGGGCCGTCGTCGTCTCCCGACGTGCGTGGTCATGGTCAGGGTCGGTCCGCTACAACTGGGCCATGACAGGACGCGGCACGTCGGCTCTGGTCCTCGGTGGCGGGGGCATCACCGGGATCGCCTGGGAGCTCGGCATCCTCACCGGACTGGCACGGGCCGGGGTCGACCTCACCGGGGCCGACACCGTCGTCGGCACCTCGGCCGGGTCGGTGGTCGGTGCCCAGGTGACCAACGGCCTGCCGCTCGAGGAGCTGTACGCCGAGCAGCTCGAGCCCGCTGACGCCGAGATCGGCGGCCGGCTGTCCCGCATCGCCGCGCTCAAGCTCGTCCCGCCCTACGTGCTGCCCGGCAGTGGCCGCGACAAGCTCGCTCGCGTCGGTCGGGTCGCCCACGCGTCCCACGCCCCCGGCAGCGTCGACCGCGAGGGCGTGATCCGTTCGCGGCTCCCGGTCCACGACTGGCCCGACCGCGACCTGCGCATCACCGCCGTCGACACCACCAGCGGCGAGTTCACCGTGTTCGGACCCGACTCCGGCGTCGACCTGGTCGCGGCGGTCGCGGCCAGCTGCGCCGTCCCCACCGTGTGGCCGCCCGTCGAGATCGGCGGGCGCACCTACATGGACGGCGGCATGCGGTCCACCGCCAACGTCGATGTGGCCGAGGGAGCCGAGCGGGTCGTCGTGCTCGCACCGCTCCCGCGGTCGGTGAGCAAGAAGACGTCCATCCGCGCCCAGCTCGAGCGGGTGGGCCCACGTGCCTGGTCGGTGGTGACGCCCGACGCCGACGCGCTGGCCGCGTTCGGCCGCAACCTCCTCGACCCCGCCAAGCGCGCCGTCGCGGCCGAGGCCGGCCTGCGGCAGGCCCGCGACCTGGTCGACCAGGTCGGGCCGGTCTGGTCCGCATGAGGGCGCCCGGCCCGGCCCGGAGCCGCCACGCCTCCACCTCGGTGGTGCTTCACCATGTGATGTCGGGAAGCACCACGCTTCCTCGGGTTGGTTGCGCTGGGGAAGTGCGCATCCAGCGACATCCCATGGTGAAGCAGCAGCGGAGGATCGGCTCGAGGATGCGGTCACGCTCGGCGTCGGCGAGCGCCGGGTGGAGCGGGACGGGGAACACGCCGTCGGCGAGCAGGGCGAGCACCAGGTCGACGTGCGCCGGCGAGCCGGGGACCAGCAGCGCCACGCGGCCACCGACGAGCAGGCTTTCCATCTCGCAGGTGCGGACCAGGGGGAAGTTGCCCGCCCGCGCTCGTCGAAACGCGCTCAAGAGCGCGGGACGAGGTGGTGCCGCTCCTCGATCGGGCCGAGGTCGTCGATCGGGTGGGCGGTGGAGGCGGGGCCGGCGAACCGGTCGTGACGGGCGTAGCTGACCAGCAGTGCGACGACGGCGGCCAGGAACAAAAGGGCGATGATCGTGTTCATGGCAGTAATCATTCGCTCATTTACTTCCTGCCACCAGTGGCAGGAATGCCAGTATCAGTTGATTTCCTGCCACCACCCGTGGCAGGCTGCTGGCATGCAGAAGGTCGCCGTGGTCGTGCAGGAGCAGCCCGAGCCGTTCGGGCTCGGCGCGTTGTGCGAGGTGTGGGCCGAGCCCTACCACCCCGAGGACGACAACCCCGTCTTCGACTTCAAGGTCGTCACGCCTCGTCCCGGACGCCTGCGCACGCGCGCGGGCTTCGACCTGCACGTCGAGCACGGGCTGGACGAGGCGGCCGACGCCGACCTGATCTGCCTGGCGCCCAAGAGCGACCACCGCGGCAGCTCACCCGAGGTCTCCGAGCTGCTGCGGTCCGCCCATGCTCGCGGCGCGATGATCTTCGCCCACTGCTCGGCGACGTTCATGCTGGGCGAGGCCGGACTGCTCGACGGTCGTCGCTGCACAACCCACTGGAGGTACGCCGCCGAGCTGGCGGCCCGCTTCCCCGAGGCGGTCGTCGACCCCGACGTGCTCTACGTCCAGGACGGCTCGATCGTGACCGGCGCGGGGTCCGCCGCGGCCATCGACGCGGCGCTGCACGTGATGCGCCAGCAGTTCGGCGCCAAGGTCGCCGCCGCCACCGCGCGGCGGATGGTCGTGCCGCCGCACCGCGACGGCGGTCAGGCCCAGTACATCGCCCGTCCGGTGCCCGTCTGCGAGTCCGAGGCGCTCGCGCCGTTGCTCGCGTGGATCAGCTCCCACCTCTCCGACGACCTCGACGTCGAGACGCTGGCCCGCCAGATGCACATGTCGGCCCGGACCTTCGCCCGGCGCTTCAAGGAGGAGACCGGCACCACGCCCTACAGCTGGATCCTGGGGGAGCGGGTGCGCGCCGCACAGGAGCTGCTCGAGCAGTCGGACCACTCGATCGACTGGGTCGCCTCGGAGGTCGGCTTCGGCAACGCCGCGACCCTGCGCCACCACTTCGGTCGCGCCCGCGGGGTCAGCCCCCAGGAGTACCGGCGCACCTTCCGGATGAGCGCCTGAGCCTCGACGCCGGCGAGCCCGTACCACGGGGAGAACGGCCGTGAGGGCGCGGCCGGGGGACCTCTAGGCTGGAGCCGTGAACGCGACTGCGCTGGCCGACCTGTCCGCCGACGACCTCACCGCGCTGCTCGACGAGCAGCGGGCTGCCTACGAGCAGCTGATGGCGCAGGGGCTCAAGCTCGACCTCACGCGGGGCAAGCCGTCCGCCCAGCAGCTCGACCTCGCCGACGACCTGCTGCGCCTGCCGACGACGACCAAGGACGCCAGCGGGGTCGACGTACGCAACTACGGCGGGCTCGAGGGCCTGCGCGAGCTGCGCGAGATGTTCGCCGAGCTGCTGTGGGTCGAGCCCGACCAGGTGGTCGCCGGCGGCAACTCCAGCCTGTCCATCATGCGCGACTGCCTCGTCTGGATGATGCTCTTCGGGGCGGTCGACTCGGAGCGGCCCTGGGGCAAGGAGGACAAGGTCCGGTTCGTGTGCCCGGTGCCGGGCTACGACCGGCACTTCACGCTGCTCGAGAGCCTCGGGATCGAGATGGTGACCGTCCCGATGAACGACGACGGCCCCGACGTCGACGCCGTCGCCGCCGTCGTCGCCGACGACCCGAGCATCAAGGGCATGTGGATCGTCCCGACGTACGCCAACCCCTCCGGCGCGATCTGCAGCCAGGACGTCGCCGCCCGGCTCGCGGCGATGCCCACCGCAGCGCCGGACTTCAAGATCTTCTGGGACAACGCCTACGCGCTGCACCACCTCACCGAGGAGGAGGCCAAGAGCGCCGACATCCTCACCCTCGCCTCTGCCGCCGGTCACCCGGACCGGCCCGTCATGTTCGCGTCGACCTCGAAGATCTCCTATGCCGGTGCCGGCGTCGCCTTCCTCGCGGCGTCGGAGAACAACGTCCGCTGGTACCTCGGGCACCTCGGCAACGGCTCGATCGGACCCGACAAGGTCAACCACCTGCGGCACGCAGAGTTCTTCGGGTCCCCGCAGGGCGTGCGCCACCACATGGCCAGGCACCGCGAGATCATCGCGCCGAAGTTCGCCGAGGTCGACCGCGTGCTGACCGAGCGGCTCGGCGGCCGCGGCGTCGCGACGTGGAACACCCCGACCGGCGGCTACTTCGTCAACCTCGACGTCGTGCCCGGGACCGCCAGCCGCGTCGTCGCGCTCGCCAAGGACGCGGGCATCGCGCTGACGCCCGCCGGCTCGTCGTTCCCCTACAAGCAGGACCCGGACGACACCAACATCCGGCTCGCCCCGACGATGCCGCCCCTCGCCGAGGTCACCCAGGCCATGGAGGGCGTCGCGACCTGCGTGCTCCTCGCCGCGGCGGAGAAGGCAGCGGGGGAGACGGCGGCCTGACGCCTCACGCGGCCACGGGCTCGGCGCCGAGGCCCCCGCGGACGAGGTCCGCGTAGCGGCCGCCGAGGAGCAGGAGCTCCTCGTGGGTGCCGAGCTCGACGACGCGCCCGGCGTGGAGCACGGCGATCTGGTCGGCGTTGCGCACGGTGGACAACCGGTGCGCGATCGTGATCGTCGTACGGCTCCGGGTCACCTCGTCCAGCGTGGCCAGGATGGCTCGCTCGGTCTCGTTGTCGAGCGCGCTGGTGGCCTCGTCGAGCACGAGCACGGCCGGTTCGCGCAGCAACGTGCGGGCGATCGCCAGCCGTTGCTGCTCGCCGCCGGAGAACCTGTGCCCGCGCGACCCGACGACGGTGTCGTAGCCCTCGGGCAGCGAGGCGATGACGTCGTGGATGCGCGCGGTGCGGCAGGCCTGCTCGATCTCGGCGTCGGTGGCCTCGGGACGGGCGTGGCGCAGGTTGTCGCGCACGCTCGCGTGCATGAGGTAGGTCTCCTGGGTGACCACGCCGACGACGGCAGCGAGGTCGACCGCGGCCAGGTCACGCACGTCGACCCCGTCGACCAGCACCCGCCCGGACGTCGCGTCGTGCAGGCGCGGGACGAGCGAGGCCAGGGTCGACTTGCCACTTCCGGTCTCGCCGACCAGCGCGAGCGTGCCCCCCGCCGGGACGACGAGGTCGACGTCCGCCAGCACCGCCCGCTCACCGTCGTACGAGAAGCCGACGCCCTCGAACCGCACCTCGCCACGCACACGTCGCGAGTCGAGCCGGACCGGCTCGTCGGGCTCGGCGATGTCGACCGGGAGGTCGGCGTACTCGAAGATCCGGCTGAAGAGCGCGAGCGAGGCGGTGAGGTCGACGCCCACGTTGAGCAGCCCCATGAGCGGGCGGAACAGGGTGCCCTGCAGGGCGATGAACGCGACGAGGGTGCCGATGGTCATCCCGCCGGACGTCGCCGGGAACCCGGCCGCGAGGTAGATCGCGGCGGGGACGGCGGCGAAGACGACGTTCATGGTCGCCATCCGCCAGCGGCCGGCGAGGCGGGACCGGATCTCGAGGCCGACGAGGTCGGAGGAGGTCTCCTCGAACCGCGCGGTCAGCCGCGGGGACGCGCCGAGCGTCTTGCTGAGCAGCACCCCACTGACCGAGAGGCCCTCCTCGATCTGGACGTGGAGGTCGGCCAGGCGTCGTTGCCGCTCGCCGGTGATCCGGTGCCGCATCCGGGCGACCTGACGGGTCAGCAGCACGGCCGGCGGCAGCACGACCAGCGAGATCAGCGCGAGGCGCCAGCTGAGGGCCACCATGGCGACGGCGGTGCCGACCACCACGGTGACGTTCGCGGCGATCGACGTCGCCGTCTGGGTCACGACGCCCTGCATGCTCCCGATGTCGTTGACGAGGCGCGACTGCACCTCGCCGCCGCGGGTGCGGGTGAAGAAGTCGAGGGACTGCCGCTGCAGGTGGGCGAACAGGTCGCTGCGCAGGCGGTGCATCACGCGCTGCCCCACTGCGGTGGACAGCCAGGTCTGCACGACGCCGATGACGGCGGTGGCGACGGCCACGCCGAGCATGGCCCCGACGAGGAGCAGCAGGAGGCGGACGTCCTGGCGGGGCAGCGCCTCGTCGATGACGTGCCGGACGAGGAACGGCTGGGCGAGCCCGACGAGGGAGCTCAGCACGATGAGCGCCACGACCACGGCCAGCGTGGCGCGGTGCGGGGTGAAGAGCCGGGCGATGCGGCGCAGCGACACGGGTGAGTCGGCGAGCTGCCGGAGGTCGGCGGGATCAGGGCGTCCGCCGCGTCGGCGTCCGGACGAGTCTGCAGGGGATCGGGAGTCGGTGTGGTCAGCCATCCGACCAGCTCCTCTCGGGGTTCGAAGTGGTGAGGTAACCTCACTATGAGGTCACAACCGGACGTGGGGCGGAGGTATTCCCGTGGGGCGCGACGAGCGGCAGGACCCGGCGACGGGCGACCTCGTGATCGCACTGGCCCGGCGCGTACGACGCGCGCACGTCGAGGCGCTCGCCGACTGGGAGGTCACCCCGGGGCAGGCCCGCGCGCTGCGGGTGCTGACCGGTGCCGACGCGATGCGCCCCTCGGAACTCGCCGACGCGCTGCGCATCGCCCCGCGGTCGGCCACGGAGGTCGTCGACGCGTTGGAGCAGCGGGGCTGGGTGCGCCGCGAGCCCGACCCCACCGACCGCCGGGCCACCCGCCTGGTGCCGACCGACGACGGCCGGCAGCTGGTGGAGCGGATCGACGACGTACGCCGGGAGGCGTCGCAGCGGGTCCTCGACGTGCTCACGCCGGCCCAGCGTCGTACGCTCCACCAGATCCTGGCCGTCGTCGTGGGGGAGGACCTGTGACCGTTCGTGTCGGCCTGACCGGGGGCATCGCATCCGGCAAGAGCACCGTGTCGGCGGTCCTCGCCGAGCTCGGGGCCGTCGTCGTGGACGCCGACCTCATCGCGCGCGAGGTCGTGGCGAGGGGGACGCCCGGGCTGGCCGCGGTCGTCGAGGAGTTCGGACCCGACCTGCTCACGCCCGACGGCGACCTCGACCGGCCCGCGATGGGCGCCCTCGTCTTCGCCGACCCCGACGCCCGCCGGCGGCTCGAGGCGATCATCCACCCGCTCGTCCACCGCCGCAGCGCCGAGCTCGAGGCGGCAGCGCCCGCGCACGCGGTCGTCGTCCACGACATCCCGCTGCTGGCCGAGGTCGGACGGGCCGGGTCCTTCGACGCGGTCGTCGTGGTCGACGCCCCGGCCGAGCTGCAGGTGCAGCGGATGGTCGAGGACCGGGGCTGGACCCGCGAGGACGCCGAGGCCCGCATCGCCGCGCAGGCGACCCGGGAGGAACGGCTCGCGATCGCCACCCACGTCGTCGACAACACCGGATCGCTCGCCGACCTGCGCCGCCAGGTCGAGGCGATCCACGAGGAGCTCGCGCGGCGGGCGTGACGTTTCCGGGTCGCGGGGGTCGGGCGGGTAACCTCCCCGGCGTGTTCTCGACCCGACCCCGCCTGGCCGTGATCGCGACGGGCGTCCTGCTCGTCAGCGGGTGTGCCGGGCTCGGCCAGACGCCCGACGACACCGAGCCGGCCACGTCCAGCCCGTCGTCCTCCGCGTCCGCCCCGGCGTCCGACGACCCGGCCGCGCCCGAGGCCGAGGCGACCGACGACCCGGACGCTCCCACGACGTGGGGCCCGACGACCGGTGAGCTCGAGCAGGCGCAGGAGCTCGTCGCCACGTGGAGCCCGGAGCAGCTCGCCGGGGGCGTCATCGTCGGACGCTTCCACGGCACGGACCCGCAGGAGCCGGCCCGCATGGTGCGCGACCTGCACCTCGCCGGCGTCTCGGTGACCGGGGCCAACGTGCTCGACCGCGACCAGGTGCTGGCGATGACGTCGGCGATCGCCGAGGCCGCCGCCGCCGACGGCCGCGACCACCCGCCGGTCGTCGGGGTCGACCAGGAGGGCGGCTACGTCTCGCACCTGCGCGGCATCGCCACCGACTTCCCGCACTTCCAGTCGGCGGGGCTCGCCATCGCCGCGGACGCCCGTCTCGGCCGCCGGGTGACCCGGGAAGCGGCCCTGGCGACCGGCCTGGAGCTGCGCGACCTCGGCTTCACGTGGGTCTTCGCGCCCGTCGCCGACGTCACCATCGGCGCCGCCGACCCGACCATCGGTGCGCGGTCACCCTCCCAGGACCCCCGGCTCGCGTCGCAGGCCGTGGGCGCCGCGATCAAGGGCTACGACGACGCGGGCGTCGTCTCGACGGTCAAGCACTTCCCGGGCCACGGCGGCGCGACCAGCGACAGCCACGACACGTTGCCGCTGCTCGACTCGACGCTCGCCGAGCTCGAGGCGCACGACCTGCCGCCCTTCGAGTCCGCGTTCCGCCAGCAGGCGCCCGCCGTGATGCTGAGCCACCTCGACCTGACCGACATCGCACCGGGGGTGCCCGCCAGCATGGCGCCCGAGGTGTACGACCTGCTGCGCGACGACCTCGGCTTCGAGGGGGTCGCCATCACCGACTCGCTCGGCATGGGTGCGGTCGGCGGCCGGCCCACCCCGGCCCTGCAGGCCCTCCAGGCCGGGGCCGACCTGCTCCTCATGCCCGTCGACACCGCGACCACGCACCAGATCGTCGCCGACGCCATCGACTCGGGCGTGGTGTCCCGGGCGCGGGTCGAGGAGGCCGCCGCCCGGGTGGTGGCGGTCCAGCTGTGGCAGGCGCGGGTGGCAGCACGACGGCCCGTCCCCGCCGACGTGGTCGAGCGGGCACGGGC
The DNA here is from genome assembly GCF_042666175.1 of Nocardioides sp. GCM10028917. Taxonomy (NCBI): domain Bacteria; kingdom Bacillati; phylum Actinomycetota; class Actinomycetes; order Propionibacteriales; family Nocardioidaceae; genus Nocardioides; species Nocardioides sp. GCM10028917. The sequence continues at coordinate 367,156 of NZ_JBHTFL010000003.1, read as the reverse complement.
CGCGAGCGCGGACCTGGAGTCCGCGGCGTACTGATCGTCACGGCCGCGTGGCCGACGCCCCGAGCGGTGCGTGACGCAGGTTTCGGGCGTGCGAGAGGTGTCTCACGCACCGCTCAGGACGGTCGGAGCGGTTCTGACATGACGAGACCGCCGGACGTGGTCCGGCGGTCTCGGCTTGCGGCGTACTGACTGGTCAGGCAGCCAGGTCCGGGTCGCCGGCGCGACGGAGCTTCTGCAGCGCCTCGCGCTCGAGCTGACGGACCCGCTCGGCGGAGATGCCGTGGCGGGCACCGATGTCGGCGAGCTTGTGCTGGCGGCCGTCCGCGAGGCCGTAGCGGGCGCGGACGATGTCGGCGGAGCGCTCGTCGAGGATCCCGACGAGGTCCTCGAGCCGCTGCCGGGCCTCGGCGTCGAGCACGTTGAGGTCCGGGCCGGGCGCGGTCTCCTGCGCCATCAGGTCACCCAGCGACGTGTCGCCGTCCTCGTCGACGGGCGTGTCCAGCGAGACGTGGTCGCGGCCCCAGCTCATCAGGTCGAGGACGCGGTCGAGGTCCATCCCGAGCTCGGTGGCGATCTCCTGCGGCTCCGGGTCGCGGCCGAGCTGGCGCTCGAGCGTGCGCCGGGCGCTGCCGACCTGGTTGAGCTCCTCGACCACGTGCACTGGGAGCCGGACGACGCGGGCCTGCTGCGCGATGCCGCGCGTGATGGCCTGGCGCACCCACCAGGTGGCGTAGGTCGAGAACTTGTAGCCCTTGGTGTAGTCGAACTTCTCGACCGCACGGATCAGGCCGGTGTTGCCCTCCTGGATCAGGTCGAGCATCGGCATCTGCGAGCGGCCGTACTTGCGTGCGATGGAGACCACGAGGCGGAGGTTGGCCTCGATGAACCGGTCGACGGCGAGCTGGCCCTGCTCGGCGAGCCACTCGAGCTCGGCCTCGCTGGCGCTCATCGGGGCACCGCCCTTGCGGCGCCCGACGCGGCCGGTGTCGAGGAGGTGCTGGGCCAGCAGGCCGGCCTCGATGGTCTTGGACAGCTCGACCTCGGTCTCGGCGTCGAGGAGCGGGGTGCGAGCGATCTCGTCGAGGTAGAGGCCGACGCTGTCGCGGCCCTCGATCTCACGAGTGGTGGTGGTGCGCTTTGCCTGTGCGGTGCTCATCTCGTCCTCCTGCTCTCGTGCGACCACCCCGTGTCGCACATCTGTCCAACGCCCGTGTCCGCCGCGAGATTCCCGCCCCGGATGTGGTGCCTTCACCTGCCTTGACGAGCCAGTACCCACCGGAGTTGCACGATCGACCAACTCTCAGGGACTTCTCAGGGGGTTCCCCGGGGACACTGGGCCCATGCACACCGCCGGGCACCCCCGCCGCGTCGACCTCAACGCCGACCTGGGGGAGGAGATCACCGACGACGAGGGCCTGCTGGCCGTGGTGACGAGCGCCAACGTGGCCTGCGGCTTCCACGCCGGGACGCCGGCCACCATGCAGGCCGTCTGCGCCGGTGCCGTACGCCGCGGGGTGACCCTCGGCGCGCAGGTGTCGTACGACGACCGCGCCCGCTTCGGCCGGGTCGAGCTCGACGTGCCGCCGGAGGTTCTGCGCGAGCAGGTGGCCGAGCAGGTCGGCGTCCTGTCGGCCATCGCCGCCGCCGAGGGTGCAGAGGTGGCATACCTGAAGCCGCACGGAGCGCTCTACCACCGGGTCGCCCGCGACGAGGACCAGGCCGCGGCCGTGCTGGACGGCTCGGGGCAGCTGCCCGTGATGGGGATGCCCGGCTCGGTGCTGCTGTCGATGGCGCACGCGCGTGGTCGCGCCTGGCGGCTCGAGGGGTTCCCCGACCGTGGGTACGGCGCCGACGGCCGTCTGCTGCCGCGCGACCAGCCCGGCGCCCTGGTGACGGACCCCGACCGGGTGGCGTCGCGCGCGGTCGAGCTGGCCGCGTCGGTCGACTCGGTGTGCGTGCACGGCGACTCCCCGGGGGCGGTGCGGACCGCCGCTGCCGTACGACGTGCGCTCGAGGCGGCCGGGCTGGCCGTCGTCACCTGCTGGTCCTCCACAGCCTGAGCCTGCGTCTGTGGAGGGCTGCCCCCCGGCTGTGGAGCAGCGGACGACTTCTGTGGGGAACCCTGTGGGACCGCGGGTTTGTGGTCCGGGACCCTTGCGGGGTCGCGTCCGGACCACGTAGAACTCTCCCTACCGGCACCGCTTCGGCGGGGTCGGGGATCGGATCGGACGAACAGCTCCACACGGCGACTTGCTCGCCGCGCAGGCCCGGTGGCGGGGACTGTGGGAGCCGGGGACCGGTTCGGTGGATCGGACGTCACCATCCCGATCACATCGAGGGGCTCCTGATGCTCATACCATCGGGAGCCCCTCACCTGTGTGCGCCCACGAGGCTGCCAAAGGTCCGTCGCCCGTGGCAACTCCTGTCGGTGGACGCTCGGGTGAACAATGACCGACGTGATGGTCGTGGACGTCGGGACGCGCGCCTGCCTGGTCGAGGTCGAGGACGCCGTCGCGGCCGCCTCGCTCGCCACGTGGGTGCGCGCGGCCGGTCTCCCGGCCGAGGACGTCGTGCCGGGGGCCCGGACTGTCCTGCTCGACGGCGTCGACCCCGCGGCGGTGCGTGAGCTCCTGCCGCGGTGGGCGGCACGGCACGCAGCACCACCCGGCCCGCTCGTGCGCGTCGCGGTCCGCTACTCCGGCCCCGACCTCGCCCGCGTGGCCGACCACTGGGGATGCACGACGGAGGAGGTCGTCGACCTCCACACGTCGTTGGAGTTCACCTCCACGTTCTGCGGGTTCGCCCCCGGCTTCTCCTACCTCGCCGGACTGCCCGCCGAGCGCGCCGTGCCCCGGCTGGAGTCGCCGCGCGCCCGGGTGGCGCCTGGATCCGTCGGGCTCGCCGACACCTGGTGCGGCGTCTACCCGACCGCCTCGCCCGGCGGCTGGCTGCTGATCGGCACCACCGACGCCGACCTGTGGGACGTCGACCGCGCCGAGCCGGCGCTCCTGGCTCCGGGCACCCGGGTGCGGTTCGAGGCGCAGCAGTGACCACCGACGGCCCCTTCGGCGCCGTCGAGGTGGTCGACCCCGGCCCGCTGTCGACGCTCCAGGACCGCGGCCGGCGAGGCTGGGCGCACCTCGGCGTGCCCCGGGCGGGAGCACTGGACCGGGGCGCGGCGGCCCTGGCCCGCCGCCTCGTCGGCGGGCGGCCGGACGACGCCGTGATCGAGACGACCGTCGGCGGCGTCGTGCTGCGGCCGCGGCGCGCGGTGACGCTCGCGGTGACCGGGGCGACCTGCGCCGTCCGGTCCGACGGCCGCGCCGTCGCCCACGGCGCGGCCACCACGGTGCCCGCGGGAGCGCTGGTGACCGTCGGCCCGGCCGTGACCGGGGTGCGGTCCTACGTCGCCTTCGCCGGCGGCATCGCGGTCGCGCCCGTGCTGGGCTCGCGCTCGACCGACACGCTCGCGTGGGTCGGTCCGCCCCGGCTCACCGCGGGCGACCTGCTCGCTCTCGGCCCGACCGGACCTCTGCCCGAGCCGCCGCCGGCGGTCGTCGTACGACCCCGCGAGCCGGTGCTGCGCCTGCGCCGCGGGCCACGCGCCGACTGGCTCGACCGGACGGGGTGGTCGCGGCTCGACGGGGCGTCGTACGCCGTCGCGCCCGACAGCGACCGGATCGGGCTGCGGCTCACCGGGCCGCGGCTGGAGCGGCGCGGCGGCGAGATCGCGAGCGAGGGGATCGTGCTCGGCGCCGTCCAGCTGCCACCGTCCGGGCAGCCCGTGGTGTTCCTGGCCGACCACCCCACGACCGGCGGCTACCCGGTCGTCGCCGTGGTCGAGGACGACGACCTGGACCTCTGCGCCCAGCTGCGACCCGGCGACGACGTGCTGCTGCGGCTGGTGTGAGGCTGGTTCCAGGCCGGTGTCACTCCTCGGCCGGGGGTTCCCAGCGGTGCAGGGCCGGGTCGTCCACGCGGAAGCTCCGCACCGGTCCCGGCGGGGTGTCGGCCGTCTCGAACCGCACGGTCACCACGCCCGATCCGGAGCCCCACACCCAGCCCGCGCCCATCTCGTCGTGCACGACGTCCGCGCCCGGCGGCCAGGTGCGCCGTGGCGGCTCGGGGAGCACGACCTCGACCTCGTCGTCCTCGGCCGTCTCGCCGAAGAGGTCCTCCTGCACCCAGTCGGCGAGGCCGGAGACGCCCACACCGAGGAGGCGCACGCCGCCGGTGGTGTCGAGGTCGGCGAGCAGCGAGCGTGCGATGCGGGCGATGGTCGCGCCGTCGTCGGTGGGGCTGGTGAGGGTGCTCGACCGGTTGAGGGTGGTGAAGTCGTAGAGGCGGACCTTGATGGTGACGGTCCGCCCGGAGATGCCGTTCTTGCGCATCCGGGCGCCCACCTCGCGGGCCTGCCGGCTCAGCAGCCCCTCCATCAGCCTGCGGTCGGTGAGGTCGGAGTCGTAGGTGCCCTCCACGCTGATCGACTTGGCCTCCCGCTCGGCGACCACCGGGCGGGAGTCCTGCGCCCGGGCCAGCTGCCAGAGCCCGTGGCCCTGTGCCTGGCCGAGCAGCCGCACCAGCTCGCCCTCCGCGACGGCCTCGAGGTCGGCGACGGTGTGGATGCCCGCCCGACGGAGCCGCTCGGCGGTGGCCGGGCCCACGCCCGGGATGACCTTGACCTTCATCGGTCGGAGCAGGTCGAGCTCGGTGCCGGGAGCCACGACCGTCATCCCGTCCGGCTTGTCGAGCTCGCTCGCGACCTTGGCGAGGAACTTCGACGATGCGATGCCCACCGTCGCGGTCAGCCCGCCGGTCACCTCCTGCACGCGCCGCCGCAGCTCGGCGCCCGTCGCCGTCACGGTCTCCACCTCCAGGTCGGGGAGATCGGCGGCCGCGAGGTCGACGAACGCCTCGTCGAGCGACAGCGGCTCGACCAGCGGCGACAGCTCGCGCAGGACCTGCATCACCCGCTTGCTCGTGTCGCGGTAGGCGTGGAACCGGCCGCTCAGGAACGCCGCGTGCGGGCAGCGGGCCCGCGCCTCCCGTCCTGACATCGCCGACCCGACGCCGAACTCGCGCGCCTCGTACGACGCGGTGGACACCACGCCCCGACCACCGGTGCCGCCGACGATGACGGGCTTGCCGCGCAGCGACGGCTTGTCGCGCTGCTCGACGGCGGCGAAGAAGGCGTCCAGGTCCAGGTGCAGGATCGACGCGGTGCTGCGCATCAGCCGGTGAGGCCGGAGGAGGACAGCGTCGTCACAGGACCATCCTCCCGCATCCCCTCGTCCGCCGGCGGTGCGCCCGGGACCCTGTCGCTCGCCACGAACCGTCCACAGGACGCACGGATCTCCGCCTGTCCACAGCCAGCCCGACCGCGGGGCGTGATCGGTCGGTGCTGGCGGGCAGCGTCACCGGCATGGAACCCCACGACCTCGCCCCCGTCCCCCCGTCCGCCTCGCGCCCCACCACGCTCCGGGTCCGCACTCCGGGCGACATCGCCGCCTTCGTGCCGCTCGCCATGGGCTTCGTGCCCCAGCGGTCCGTCGTCGTGGTGAGCGTCGGTGCCTCCGGGGGAGGCATGCACGCCCGCGTCGACCTGCCCCACGACCCCGACGACGTCGACGACGTCGTCGAGGCCCTGCTCCGGCCCGCGCGGCGCAACGGAGTGCGCGACGTGGTCGTGGTGGTCTACGACGACGAGACGACGGTCGCCGACGAGGCGGCCTGGTCGGTCCACGAGGAGTTCACCGCCGCGGGCATCGGCGTGCGGGAGGTGCTGCGCGTCCACGACGACCACTGGTACGCCGTGCTGCCGGGAGCGCCCCTGGCCGCCTACCGCGGCGTCCCGTTCACCCGCGCCGAGCACCCGTTCACCGCGCAGGCCGTCTTCGAAGGAAGGGTCACCCACGCCAGCCGGGACGCACTGCGGGAGACCGTGGCGCCGGACGCCGGCGCGGTCGCCCGCAGCCTGCCCCACCTCGTCGACGCCACGCCGCTCCCACCCGGCGGCCTCACGGCACTGGTCCGCCGCCACGTGCGTGCCGGCACTACGTTCTCCGCCTCCGAGCTGGCGTCCGTCGCCGCCAGCGCGAGCACGGGGGAGCAGCGCGACGAGGCGTGGGCGTGGCTCGCGCGCGCCGATGCGCGCCAGGCCGTCGAGGTCTGGTCCGACGCGGTGCGCCGCCTTCCGGCCACCCACGTGGCCGGTCCCGCCGCCGTCCTGGCCTTCGCGGCGTGGCTCGCCGGTGACGGCGCCCTGTCGTGGTGCGCCGTCGACCGGTGCCGGGAGAGCGATCCCACCCACTCGCTCGCCAGGCTCGTCGCGCAGCTGCTCGAGTCCGCCACGCCGCCGGACACGTGGGCGATGCTTCAGCCCGAGGTCGGGGCGAGCGGGGACCCGGCGGCGTGAGACCAGCCCTGCGGACGGTGTCCGGCGGGGGCGCGCGTGACTAGGGTGCCGTCATGGGCGAAGAGGTCGATCAGCAGGAGTTCAGCCGCGCCGACCGGACGCGCCACCGCGAGAAGGTGCGCCGCAACCTCGACGTGTTCGCGCGCATGCTGCGCGAGGCGGCCTTCGAGACCGACGACCCGATGACGGGCCTCGAGATGGAGCTCAACCTCATCGACGAGGCCGGCGACCCGGCCCTGAAGAACGCCGAGGTCCTCGAGGCCATCGCCGACCCCGACTTCCAGACCGAGCTCGGCCAGTTCAACATCGAGATCAACGTGGCGCCGGCCAAGCTGCGCGAGGGGGGCCTCTCGAAGTTCGAGGAGAGCCTGCGCCGCTCGCTCAACGACGCCGAGGCGAAGGGGTCCAAGGTCGGCGCCCACCAGGTCATGATCGGGATCCTCCCGACGCTGGCCGAGGGGCACATGAACGTGTCCTCCCTCAGCTCCAACCCGCGCTACAAGCTGCTGTCCGAGCAGATCCTCGCCGCGCGTGGGGAGGACATCACCATCAGCATCTCCGGCAAGGAGCGGCTCACCACGACGTCGGACTCGATCGTCCCGGAGGCCGCCTGCACCAGCACGCAGTTCCACGTGCAGACCTCGCCCGACCAGTTCGCCGCCCACTGGAACGCCGCCCAGGCGATCGCCGGCGTGCAGCTGGCGGTGTCGGCGAACTCGCCCTACCTGCTCGGCAAGGAGCTGTGGCGCGAGACCCGCATTCCGCTCTTCGAGCAGGCGACCGACACCCGCAGCGAGGAGCTGAAGGCCCAGGGCGTCCGGCCGCGGGTGTGGTTCGGCGAGCGGTGGATCACCTCGGTGTTCGACCTCTTCGAGGAGAACGTCCGCTACTTCCCGGCCCTGCTGCCGGTGACCGACAGCGAGGACCCGCTCGAGGTGCTGGAGTCCGGCGGCACCCCGGCCCTCCACGAGCTCAAGCTCCACAACGGCACGATCTACCGCTGGAACCGTCCGGTCTACGACATCTCGCAGGGCATCCCGCACCTCCGCGTGGAGAACCGCCTGCTGGCCGCCGGGCCGACCATCGCCGACACCATCGCCAACGCGGCGCTCTGGTTCGGCCTGGTCCGCTACCTCGTGGAGAGCGAGCGCCCGCTGTGGTCGCAGATGTCGTTCTCCGCCGCCGAGGAGAACTTCCACGTCGCCGCCCAGATGGGCGTCGACGCCCAGGTCTACTGGCCGGGCCTCGGCCAGGTCCGCGCCACCGAGCTGGTGCTGCGGCGCCTGCTCCCCATGGCGCGCGCCGGCCTCGACTCGTGGGGCGTCCCCTCGGAGGAGAGCGACCGCTACCTCGGCATCATCGAGCAGCGCTGCCAGAGCGAGGCCAGCGGCGCCGGATGGTTCGTGGACCGCGTCCGTGAGCGCGGGGGAGTGGACCGCTACGACGCCCTCCGGGCGACGCTGCTCGACTACACCGAGCGCATGCACAGCAACGAGCCCGTCCACACCTGGGACTGACCGTCCCCACGCGGGTCAGCGGCGGGCGGACAGAGGACGTGGCCGCAGCCGCCGCCACTCCCGGCGTACGTCACTGACGGGGTCGAACCACCCCCGGCGGGTCACGACGACGAGCCCGACCGGCACCCCCAGGGCCTGGGCGGCCCACGCCGCCGGACCGAGCCAGCGCAGGTCGTCGTCGTGCGGGCTGAGCTCGCCCGGCCGCGTCAGCCACAGCGTCGGGCGCTGGGCGAGCGAGGCGCCGGCGCGCAGGAGTGCGAGGACGACGTCGGCGCGCCCCCCGGAATCGGGCAGCGGCGGGTCGTCCACGTGGCGCGCACACCGACCCGGCACCCCGGCGTGCAGCGTCACCGGGAAGAGCGACGGTCCTCGTCCTCGACCAGGGCGAGGGTGGCCGCCCGCAGGACGGCGTGGGTGTGCCGGTCGATGGGTGCCTGGAGCGCCGGCTGCCGGGCGAGCGGTGGGGCCACCGGTCAAGACTGCCCCAGCGACGGCCGTCCGACCCACCCCTCCACAGGCTGCCGAAGGCGAGTCGTTTCCGTTACGGTGCCAACAGGCCCGCGGCGAGGCGTCGTGGCCCCCGAGAGGAGACACCATGGGCACCGTCGTCGTCGGATACGTCCCCAAGCCGGAGGGTGAGGCCGCCCTTGCTGCCGGCATCAACGAGGCCAAGCTGCGCGGGAGCAAGCTGGTCGTGGTGAACTCCCACCGGGGCGGGCAGGAGTTCGACGGATCCGCTGCCCGGGCCGCCGAGGACGAGATGACCGGCATCCAGAAGCGGCTCGACGAGGCCGGTGTCGAGCACGACGTCCGCCAGCTCGTCCGCGGTTTCGAGCCTGCCGAGGACCTGATCAGCATCGCCGAGGCCAACGGTGCCGAGCTGCTCGTCATCGGGCTGCGGCGACGCTCGCCGGTGGGCAAGCTGATCCTCGGCAGCAACGCCCAGCGCGTGCTCCTCGACGCCCCCTGCCCCGTCCTGGCGGTCAAGGCGCAGTAGTCGCGCCCGGGCCCCGCGAGCCGGTCGCGCGCCTCCCGCGGAGCAAGCGGCCCGCGTCGGGCGTACGTCGGGCAGGATGGCCCCATGGGCTTCCAGATCACCGGCGACCCCGCCGCCGACAAGGTTCTCGACGACTCCGCGTTCGCGCTGCTGGTCGGCATGATGCTCGACCAGCAGTACCCCATGGAGCACGCCTTCCGCGGCCCGGCGAAGGTCCTGGACCGCTTCGGCACGGTCGAGCCGGACGCGATCGCCGCGGCCGATCCCGAGGAGTTCGCGGCGATGGCGTCCACCCCGCCGGCCATCCACCGGTTCCCCGGTTCGATGGCGGCCCGGCTGCAGGAGCTCGCGCGCATCGTCGAGGAGACCTACGGCGGTGACGCCTCCCGGCTCTGGACCGAGGCGGCCGACGGCAAGGACCTGCTCAAGCGCGTCATGGCGCTCCCGGGCTTCGGCAAGCAGAAGGCGCAGATCTTCGTCGCGCTCCTCGCCAAGCAGCTCGACGTGCGTCCCGACGGGTGGGAGGCCGTGGTGGGCGACTACGCGCTCGAGGGCCACCGGTCCGTTGCCGACGTGGTGGACGCGGACTCGCTGCAGAAGGTGCGCGACTTCAAGAAGGCGAAGAAGGCCGCTGCGAGGGCCGCGGACTGATCGAGGGGCGCAGCCGACCGCCAGCGAGGTGCGTGACACGCGCGGTGCGCGGCCGGATGTCGGGCCGTCTGGATGGCCGTGGCAGAATGACGACGCGGCTCTTGACGTCACCGGGCCTCGCCGCGCCCCGAAGTTGCTCGACGAGAGGTGTTCGTGTCCTCACACGCACGCAAGTTGCTTCCTTCAGAGGTGCTCACGCACCCCTCCATCGCTGCCCTGGTCGCCGGTGCAGCTCCCACCGGCACCGTGTCCCCCGAGGACGTACGGCGCGCCAGTGACGAGGCCGGGGTCGAGCCCCGGCACCTGAAGGCCCTGCTGGTGCACCTCAGTGGCCTCGGGATCTCGGTCCAGATCGATGCCTCGGGCATGCGTGCGGTCGCCGCGACCAGCAAGCGGACCGCGACCTCGTCCGCCGCCAAGAAGGCTCCGGCCAAGAAGGCACCCGCCAAGAAGGCGACCGCCGAGGCCAAGCCTGCCGCCAAGGCTGCAGCGCCGGCGAAGAAGACGGCTGCCAAGAAGGCCGCGCCCGACGAGGTCGTCGACCTCGGCACCGTCGAGGCGACCGTCGTCGGTCCCGACGGCAAGAAGGTCCTCCCGGACATCCCGGACGCCGAGTTCGAGAAGGACGTGGCCAAGGACCCGACGATCAAGGAGGACGAGAAGCAGGCCTTCACCGTCTCCGCGGCCGACGAGACCGACGAGCCCGAGCAGCAGGTCATGGTGGCTGGTGCCACCGCCGACCCGGTCAAGGACTACCTCAAGCAGATCGGCAAGGTCCCCCTCCTCAACGCCGAGATGGAGGTCGAGCTGGCCAAGCGGATCGAGGCCGGCCTGTTCTCCGAGGAGAAGCTCGCCAAGGGCGGGCGGATCAGCCCGAAGATGCTCGAGGAGTACGAGTGGATCGCCGAGGACGGTCGGCGGGCGAAGAACCACCTGCTCGAGGCCAACCTGCGACTCGTCGTCTCGCTGGCCAAGCGCTACACCGGTCGCGGCATGCTCTTCCTCGACCTCATCCAGGAGGGCAACCTCGGTCTGATCCGCGCGGTCGAGAAGTTCGACTACACCAAGGGCTACAAGTTCTCGACCTATGCCACGTGGTGGATCCGCCAGGCGATCACCCGCGCGATGGCCGACCAGGCCCGCACGATCCGCATCCCGGTGCACATGGTCGAGGTCATCAACAAGCTCGCGCGCGTCCAGCGCCAGATGCTCCAGGACCTGGGCCGCGAGCCCACCCCGGAGGAGCTGGCCAAGGAGCTCGACATGACCCCGGAGAAGGTCATCGAGGTCCAGAAGTACGGCCGCGAGCCGATCTCCCTGCACACGCCCCTCGGCGAGGACGGCGACTCGGAGTTCGGTGACCTGATCGAGGACTCCGAGGCCATCGTCCCGGCCGACGCCGTCTCGTTCACCCTCCTGCAGGAGCAGCTGCACGCCGTGCTCGACACGCTCTCCGAGCGCGAGGCCGGCGTGGTCTCGATGCGCTTCGGCCTGACCGACGGCCAGCCCAAGACGCTCGACGAGATCGGCAAGGTCTACGGCGTGACCCGCGAGCGGATCCGTCAGATCGAGTCGAAGACCATGTCGAAGCTGCGCCACCCGAGCCGGTCCCAGGTGCTGCGCGACTACCTCGACTGAGCTCGACCCTCTCCGCGCGTGATGAGCAGCGTCGCCCTCCGGGGCGGCGCTGCTCGCCACTTCGGGCCGCTGGGTCCCCACGCGACGTGGTAGCCCCTCGACGGCTGCCGGACGTGGTCGGGGCTGGCAGGCTGGCCGCGTGACGAGGGGACGCACCACGCGACGATGGCTGGGTGCGTCCGGGGCCGTCGTGCTGCTGGCGATGGGCGGGTGCTCGTCGGACCCGTCTCCGCCCGAGGAGACGACGGCACCGTCCTCGAGCGACGAGGCCACCACCGAGCCGTCCCGGTCGACTGCAGCAACGCCGGTCCCGCCCGACCGGGAGGCCCTCGAGCCGCTGGACGCGGCCGACCCCGACCCCGCAACGGCGGTCCGCGCCGTGCGCCGCCTGGCCGGCAGGATCGGTCCGCGCGAGGCGACCAGCCCGGCGTACGAACGCGCTGCCGGTTGGGTGGCCGGTGAGCTGACCCGGCTCGGGTACGACGTCGCACGCCAGCGCGTCGACGTACCGGCGGGGGAGTCGTGGGGCGTGAGCGTGCCGGCCGGACGCTCGGCCAACGTGGTCGCCACACCGCCCGGGTTCGAACCGGCCGAGCCGCACCTGGTGGTCGGCGCGCACCTGGACACGGTGCCGCAGGCGCCCGGCGCGGAGGACAACGCCTCAGGAGTGGGGGTTCTGCTCGCAGTGGCCGAGGCGGCCTCGGTGCGCAGCACGCGCCTGCCGGCGGTGTTCGTCGCGTTCGGCGCCGAGGAGCCGCGCGGACCCACGGACGACGACCACCACTACGGGTCGCGGCACTACGTCGACCAGCTCGGGCCCCGCGAGCGGGCGGCGGTGCGGGGGATGGTCTCCCTCGACCGGGTCGGGGTGGGCGACCGGGTGCCGGTCGGGTCGGCCGGCAACACCGACCCCGTCCAGCGGGCACTCCTGGCGGCGGCCCGACGCGCGGGCGCCGCGACCGTCGCCGACGGCGGGCAGCGCAGCAGCGACCACTGGTCCTTCGTCCGGGCCGGGCTGCCCGGCGCGCGCCTTGGCTCGACGGCGTACGCCGGCTACCACTCGGCGGGCGACGTGCCCGCCGTCGTGTCCGGAGCCCAGCTCGAGCGGGTCGGCCGGATCGTCGCCGCGTGGCTGGCCCCGCGCTGAGGAGCGTTCACCGCAGCCCGGCGCACTCGCGCAGCGCGGTGCGGCGGTCCCGGGACGCCGCTGCTGCGGCTCCGGAGTCCGGTGAGGCGAGCCCGTCCGCGCCGATCGTCGCGGGCCACCAGCGGGACGCGGTGACTCGCGCCCGGCCCGCCGGCTCCCGCGGCGGCTGGACCGTCAGCGTGAGGACACCGGCGGGACCGGGGGCGTACCACGCGAAGTTGCCCAGCCCGTAGGCGACGTAGCCCGGTCCGAGGCGTCCGTCGCCCTGGAGCTCGTGGGCGTGGCTGCCCACCACGACGTCGGCGCCGGCTCCGACCAGCCGACGGGCCAACGAGCGCTGGTCGGACGACGGGCAGCGCTCGCCCTGGACGCCCCAGTGCAGGTAGGTGACCACCACGTCCGCCTCGACGTCCGCTCGTCGTACCTCCCGGAGCAGGCGCCTCGGGTCGTTGGCGTCCGCGACCCCGGGCGTGTTCGGACCTGCCGCCCACGCGCCGGTGGGATCGGCCGTGGGGTCCTGGTCGGCGGCAGAGGCGGCGATCGTCGCCACGCGGGTGCCGTCCACGTCGGTGACGGCCGGGGCGAAGGCGCCGTCCTCGTCGGCTCCGAGCCCGACGACGGACAGCTCAGGCCGTGCCGCGGCCGCGGCCCGCAGGGTCGACGGGAGCCGTGCCCGACCGAGGTCGAGGGCGTGGTTGTTGGCCATGCTCGCGACGTCGATCCCGGCCGCGGCCAGCGCCTCGAAGGCCGCCGCGCCGGCGGAGAAGACGAACCGCTTGCCGGGCTCGGGGCGTCCGCCCGAGCCGACAGATGTCTCGAGGTTGACGATCGCCACGTCCGCGGCCGCGAGCGCAGGGGTGGCCGGCGTCAACGCGGCGGCCGGGCGGAGCAGGCGCGCAGCCAGCGTCCCCTCGAAGTGCACGTCTCCCGCGACCGCGATCTCCACCGGACCCGGTCGCGGCTCACGAGGGGCGGAAACCGTGGTGGTCGGGGTGGTGGCCGGGGTCGGGGTCGGGGTCGGGGTCTCGGTCGTCGACCCTGCTGGCGCCCGGGCCGAGCCCGGGGACGACGGCTCCGCGGTCGGGCTGCAGCCCGCGGCAGCACAGGCCAGGACCAGCGCGAGCACGGCGCCGCAGCGGCGCACGCCCCTGCTGACGTCCCCGGTCATGGCGTCATGGTGCCACCGCCCCGCGACACACCACCCGAAGTGGGTGGGGCGCTGTGGGCAGACGGTGACACACTCAGGTCATGAGGACTCGGATCTCGCTCCTGGCCGTCCCCGCGCTCGCGCTCGTCGCCCTCACAGCCGCACCGGCGCACGCGGAGTTCTACAGCATCGACGACCCGGCCGACGCCAAGGGGTCGCTGACCGACATCTACGGGTTCGAGGCCAACCACGGGGCCGACAACGTGCTCGTCAAGGTGCGATTCAACGAGCTGATGCGGACCAGCGCTGCCGGTGTCTCCGTGTTCTTCGACACCGACCGCGGCACCAAGGGGCCGGAGTACGTCCTGAGCAGCGGCCTCGGCGACGGGACCGACTACGTGCTGACCGAGGCCGACGGGTGGCGCGGCAGCGACGACCGGGTCCGGTGCGACTACTCGGCCCGGCCCAAGTGGGGTCGGGACGTGTTCCGCGCCGTCGTCAGCCGTGAGTGCTTCGACCGGGTGCCGTCCGTGCGCGTCTCGGTGAAGATGGTCGACCAGGCGGACGGGTCGACCCCGGTCGTCGACTGGGCGCCCAAGCGGCAGCGCTGGAGCCTGCCGATCGGGTCCGGGCTCGGCGCCTGATCGACGCCCCCGGTCAGGCGGCGGCGACGAGCCCCACCGCCAAGCCGCAGAGCGCCAGCCCGAGCGCCTGTGCGGCGTGGACGCGTTCGTGCAGGACGAGTGCCGCGAGGGCGATCGTGACGGCCGGGTAGAGCGACGTGACCACGGACGCGATCGTCAGCAGCCCGGTCTGGGTGGCGAGGAGGAACGCGGCGGCTGCTGCGGTGGACAGCACACCCGCGACCGCACCCCACGCCTGGGAGGGATGGTCCGGGACCCAGCGCGCCCCCAGCACGGCTGCGGTGACGGCCACCGCGACCACACCCACCCCCTGGGCGACCGCCAGCGGTGCGAACCCCGCCGCCTCGGGCACCTGCCCCATCGCGGCGAACAGCAGCCCGAAGCCGACGCCGGCGAGGACACCGTCGAGGATCCCTGCCGCCAGGTCGCCCGAGCCGCCGGGCTCCCGGCTCACGAGCCAGATGCCGGGGACGGCAGCCGCGATGCCGGCCCACACGAACAGGTCCGGACGCTCGCCCGCGGCGACGCCGACGCACACCGGCAGGAGAGCGGCACCGACCGCCGAGATGGGGGCGACGACGCCCATCCGCCCGGCCGCGAGGCCGCGGTAGAGGAAGGCGCCGCCCACGCCGCTGCCGACCCCGGCGAGGGCACCCCACCAGAGGTCCGTGCGGGTCGGTGAGCCCTCGGTCAGCAGGGCAAGCGCCACCGCGCCCACGAAGGCCACGGTCGTGCCGACGAAGGCGACCGGCCATGCCGACGTACGACGCGCGGCGAGGCCGCCGACGAAGTCCGAGAGCCCGTAGGCGACGGCTGCCGCGAGTGAGAGGAGGACGGCCACGGCGGCGCCCTCAGGTGGCCGCGACGCCGGCGACCCACACGATCGCCGCGAGGCAGGCCGCCACGAGCTCGATGAGGATCGAGACGCCCACGGCACGCAGCGCGCCCTTGGTCGAGGGCCAGGCCAGTGCGCCCCCGACCCGCGCCCGCTCGGCGACGTAGACGCCGAGGACGAACCCGATGAACATGCCGATGACGGGGATCACGAAGAACCCGATGAAGCCGAGCAGCGCGCCGACGAGTAGCGTGCGGTTGGGCACCCCGGCGGTCTTGAGGTTCCTGCCCGGCACGAGGTACTTCACGACCGACCCGCCGACGAGCAGCACCGCGCTGACGGCGAACACGGCCCAGGCCGTCGTCGTACCGACCTCGAGGGTCCACACGAAGATCGCGCCGAGCACCAGGATCGTGCCGGGCAGGACGGGGACGATGATGCCCGCGATGCCGACGGCGATCACGATGGAGATGAAGATCTCGGTGGGGCTCACGGCGCACAGCCTCCCAGACGGCGTTCGTGCTGACGGACGGGGACGCAGAACGGCCCCGGAGAGCGTGTCCGGGGCCGTTCTGGAAGTCGGTGGGTGTGGACGGTGTGGCTCAGGCCTCGCTGCTCGCGGAGGGGGTGTCCAGCTTGTGGGTCTCGTCGTGGACGGCCGCGGCGATCTCGCGGAGCTTCTCGCCGTGCTCGCGGGCGTGGTGCGCGCAGAACAGCAGCTCGCCGCCGGTCTGGAGCTCCACCCGGAGGTAGGCCTGGGCGCCGCAGCGGTCGCAGCGGTCACCGGCCGTGAGGACGGCCTGGGTGGGTGCGGTGGCAGTGGTCACGTCAGCCTCATTTCTAATGTTCATCGGTGTCTGGCCCAACGTAGCCAGTGGGACAAAGATTCCCTGCTGTCGTTTCAGGTTCGAGAACTCGTCAAGTCAATCACGTCACACCCTTCCCCGCTGGCGTTGTCCTCAAGCGTGGACCAGCCGTTGCGGAAGCGATACCTGCTCGGTGCCCCACGCTAGACCGGACCATGCACGGCCGGGGGCAGGCGTGCCTCCGTCGGCGCCCGGCGTGTCGCGGGTAGGTTCTTCCCTTGTGGCAGCACCGGCAGACAACACGTACAACGCCGCACACCTCCTCGTGCTCGAGGGGCTCGACGCGGTCCGCAAGCGACCGGGCATGTACATCGGCTCGACCGACACGCGCGGCCTGATGCACTGCCTCTGGGAGATCATCGACAACGGCGTGGACGAGGCACTGGCCGGCGTCGCGCACACCGTCGAGGTGACGCTGCACGACGACGGATCAGTCGAGGTGTACGACGACGGGCGAGGCATCCCGACCGACAAGGAGCCGAAGACCGGCCTGTCGGGCGTCGAGGTCGTCGCGACCAAGCTGCACGCCGGCGGCAAGTTCGGCGGCGGGTCCTACGTCGCCACCGGCGGCCTGCACGGCGTCGGCCTGTCCGTGGTCAACGCCCTCTCCGCCCGGATGGACATCGACGTCGACCGGTCGCCCTCGCAGCAGGGCCTGTCCTTCCAACGCGGTGTGCCCGGCGTCTTCGACGGCGACGGACCGGGCGCGTCCTTCACCCCGCAGTCCGGCCTGACCCGCAAGGGCAAGCGGGTGGCGAAGGGCAGGACCGGCACCCGGATCCGCTTCTGGCCGGACCGGCAGATCTTCACCAAGGACGCCCGCTTCGAGATGGACGGCCTGATCGGCCGCGCCCGCCAGACGTCGTACATCGTCCCGGGCCTCGAGCTCGTCATCCGCGACCAGCGCTCCTCGGAGATGGTGGAGGAGAAGTTCCGCCACGACGGCGGCATCGCGGAGTTCGTCGAGTTCCTCTCCCACGGCGAGCCGGTGACCGACATCCTGCGCCTGCAGGGCACCGACACCTTCACCGAGACGGTGCCGCTGCTCGACGACAAGGGGCACATGACGCCGCAGGAGGTCGAGCGCGAGCTCACCGTCGACGTCGCGGTGCGGTGGGACACGGCGTACGACACCGAGCTGCGCTCGTTCGTCAACGTGATCGCGACGCCCAAGGGCGGCACGCACGTCAGCGGCTTCGAGGCCGCGCTCACCAAGACGTTCAACGACTCCATGCGCGCCGCCAAGGTGCTCAAGGCCGCCGACACCGACGTCATCAAGGACGACGTGATGGAGGGCCTCACCGCGGTGGTGACCGTGCGGCTCGCCGAGCCGCAGTTCGAGGGCCAGACCAAGGAGATCCTCGGCACACCGGCCGCGCGGGGCGTCGTGCGCAAGGTCGTGGCCAGCGAGCTCAAGTCGTTCCTCACCTCCACCAAGAGGGCCGAGAAGGCCCAGGCCAAGCTGCTGATGGAGAAGGTCGCGGGCGCGTCGAAGACCCGGCTCGCGGCACGCCAGCACAAGGAGAACCAACGCCGGAAGAATGCGCTGGAGTCGTCGGCCCTGCCGGCCAAGCTGTTCGACTGCCGCAGCACCGACACCGAGCGCACCGAGCTGTTCATCGTCGAGGGCGACTCGGCGATGGGCACCGCCAAGGCGGCGCGGAGCAGCGAGTTCCAGGCGCTGCTGCCGATCCGCGGCAAGATCCTCAACGTCCAGAAGGCCACCGTCGGCGACATGCTCAAGAACGCCGAGTGCGCCTCGATCATCCAGGTCGTCGGTGCCGGCTCCGGCCGGACGTTCGACCTCGAGGCGGCCCGCTACGGCCGGATCATCCTGATGGCCGACGCCGACTCCGACGGCGCCCACATCCGCTGCCTGCTCGCGACCCTGTTCTTCAAGTACATGCCCGAGCTCGTGCGCGACGGGCGGCTGTTCTCGGCCGTGCCGCCGCTGCACCGCATCGAGCTGTCCAACCCCAAGAAGGGGATGGACAAGTACATCTACACGTACTCCGACGACGAGCTGCAGCGCAAGCTCGCCGAGCTCAAGAAGAAGAACGTGCGCTGGAAGGACCCGGTCCAGCGCTACAAGGGCCTGGGTGAGATGGACGCCGACCAGCTGGCCGAGACCACCATGGACCCACGCCACCGCACGCTCCGCAAGCTCACCATCGACGACGTCGACGAGGCGAGCAAGGTCTTCGACCTGCTCATGGGCTCCGACGTGGCCCCGCGCAAGGAGTTCATCGTGCAAGGCGCCTACGAGGTGGACGTGGAGACGCTCGACGCGTGATGTCCGACCTCGACGTGGCAGTCGTCGAGCAGGTTGCGGAGACCGTGGTCCTCGACGAGCTGTGGCCGCTCTACCGCACCGTCTTCGGGGACTTCGACGACCTCGACACGTGGTGCGAGCAGGTGTGGGACCGGCACTCCGCGCGGGCAGGATTCCGTGTCGCGCTCGCCCGCACGGGCGGGCGGCTCGTCGGGTTCGGCTACGGCTACACCGGCGAACGCGGCCAGGGGTGGACCGACACCGCCGCGACGGTGCTGCCGTCCCAGGTGGCCTCGGACTGGCTCGGCGGTCACTTCGAGCTGGTGAGCATCGGGGTCGACGAGGCGGCGCGCGGCACCGGGATCGGGCGCCGGCTCCTGGCGGCGCTCACGGACGGTGTGGACCAGTCCCGCTGGATGCTCATGACGTCCTCGGACCCGGACGATCCTGCGCGGCGTCTGTATCGCTCGACCGGCTGGGCCGTCATCGGGCCCGGGTTCACCGACGACCAGGTCATCATGGGGCGCGCATGGCCGACGAGACCCTGAACGCGGCGCGTCGGACGACCACAAGTCGGTCCGACCTCCTGGCCTGACCGTGACGGCACCAGCCGATCGGGACTTCTGGTCGTCGGACGCGCCGGTCGGGTCGCCCCCCGGAGAGTGGTTGTTCATCGTCGTCGCGGGTGGCCGTGACAGTGGTTGTGTCGCCATCGCGCCGGCCGTAGGTTTGTGGCCCGCGTCACATCGCCGTCGACAGGGAGCCCATGCCCGACGAAACGTTCGACCACATCGTCATCGGATCGGGCAGCGCCGGTGGCGTGGTCGCCGCACGACTGAGCGAGGACCCGGACGTCCGGGTGCTGCTCCTCGAGGCCGGTCCCGCCGACGACGACGACAACATCCACATCCCGCTCGCCTTCTCGGCGCTCTTCAAGACCAGGTGGGACTGGAACTACGAGACCACGCCGCAGAAGCACCTCGGCGGGCGCCGGGCCTACTGGCCCCGCATGAAGGCGCTCGGCGGCTGCTCCTCGATGAACGCGATGATCTACATCCGCGGCAACCACGCCGACTACGACGAGTGGCGCGACGTCTACGGGGCGACGGGGTGGGGCTTCGACGACGTGCTGCCCTACTTCCGCAAGGCCGAGCGCAACACCCGCCTCGGCGGCCCCTTCCACGGGAGCGACGGTCCGCTGCACGTGGAGGACCGGGCGTACGACCACGAGCTGAGCACCGCGTTCGTCGAGGCGGGCGTCGCAGCCGGGCTCAAGCGCAACGACGACTTCAACGGGGCTGAGCAGGAGGGCGTCGGGCTCTACCAGGTGACGTGCAGGAAGGGGCGGCGCTGGTCCGTCGCGGACGCCTACATCCACCCGGCAGACACGCGCCCCAACCTGACCGTGCGCACCGAGGCCTTCGTGACGCGCATCGTGCTGGAGGGCAACCGCGCCGTCGGTGTCGCCTACACGCGCCGCGGCGAGCACCTCGTCGCGAGGGCGGACGCCGAGGTCGTCCTCAGCGGCGGCGCCGTCAACAGCCCCCAGCTGCTGATGCTGTCCGGCATCGGCCCCGGCGCCCACCTGCGCGACATGGGCATCGACGTCGCCGTCGAGTCGTCGGGGGTGGGCCAGAACCTGCAGGACCACCCCGCGGCGGGCATCCTCACCTACACCCGGGACACCACCGACATCGCGGAGCTGCTCGGACTCGGCAACCTCGTGAGGTGGAAGGCGACCGGCAAGGGTCCGCTGAGCTCCAACGTCGGTGAGGCGGGTGCGTTCTACACCTCCCGCGACGACCTCGCGCTGCCCGACATCCAGCTGCACGTCGCACCGACCGGCTTCTACGACAACGGCATGCACGAGCCCGTACGCCGCGCGCTCACCACGGCCATCACGCTGGTCAACGTGCAGAGCTCGGGCCACGTCAGGTTGCGCTCGGCCGACCCCACCTGGCACCCCGAGATCGACCCGGGCTACTTCGACGATCGCGCCGACCTCGAGGCGATGGTCAGTGGCTTCCGCACGGCCCTGGAGGTCCTGCGCCAGGGTCCGATCGCGAGGTTCGTCGACGAACCGTGGGTCCCGGCGTCGACCGACCCGAGCGACGACGCGATCGTCGACGGGATCGCGCGGCTGGGCCAGACGCTCTACCACCCCGTCGCGACGTGCGCCATGGGCACCGTCGACGGCAGCGTGGTCGACCCCGAGCTGAGGGTCCACGGCGTCGAGGGCCTGCGGGTGGCCGACGCCTCCGTGATGCCGAGGGTCCCGCGAGGCAACACCAACGCCCCCACCATCATGATCGGCGAGAAGTGCGCAGATCTCATCAAGGAGTCCGCATGAGCACCACCCTCGACCCGACCGCGACCCCGACCCCGGGCGCGGCCGAGACGTTCGACTCCCTCGACCCCGCCACCGGGGACGTCGTGGGCACGCACCCGGTCGCCGGTCGCGAGGAGGTCGACGCCGCCGTCGCCCGCGCCCGTGAGGCGGTGGACTGGTGGGGCAACCTGTCGTTCGACGAGCGGGCAGAGCTCCTCCTCACCTGGCGCTCGGTGATCACCCGCCGGATCGCCCAGCTGGCGGACCTGTCCCACCGCGAGACCGGGAAGCCGCACGGTGACGCCCAGCTCGAGATCGTCCTCGCCATCGAGCACATCGCCTGGGCGGCCAGGAACGCCAAGAAGGTGCTGGGGGCGCGCAAAGTCGGCTCCGGGCTGCTGATGGCCAACCAGTCCGCCACCGTCGCCTACCACCCGCTCGGCGTCGTCGGGGTGATCGGGCCCTGGAACTACCCCGTCTTCACCCCGATGGGATCGATCGCGTACGCCCTGGCCGCGGGCAACGCGGTCGTGTTCAAGCCCAGCGAGTACACGCCCGGTGTCGGCCAGTGGCTCGCCGACTCGTTCCGCGAGGTGGTGCAGGGCCGCGACGTGCTGCAGGTGGTCACGGGCCTGGGCGAGACCGGCAACGCGCTGTGCCGGGCGAGGATCGACAAGCTCGCCTTCACGGGCTCAGCACGGACCGGCAAGCTCGTCATGGCCGCGTGTGCCGAGAACCTGACGCCGGTCGTCATCGAGGCGGGGGGCAAGGACTCGCTCATCGTCGACGAGGACGCCGACCTCCAAAAGGCCGCGGAGGCCGCGCTGTGGGGCGGGATGGCCAACGCCGGGCAGACCTGCACCGGCACCGAGCGCGTCTACGTGCACCGCAACGTCTTCGACGACTTCATGACCGAGATCCTCGCCCAGGCGGACGGCCTGCGCGCCGCGGCCGACTCGGCCGCCCAGATCGGGCCGATCACCATGCCGTCCCAGCTCGGGATCATCCGGAGCCACATCGACGACGCCGTCGCCAAGGGCGCCAGGGTGGCGCTCGGCGGCCCCGACGCCGTGGGGGAGCGGTTCGTGCAGCCGACGATCCTGACCCACGTGCCCGAGCACTCCACGGCGATCACCGAGGAGACCTTCGGCCCGACGCTGACGATCAACCCCGTCGACAGCATGGAGGAGGCCGTACGCCTCACCAACGCGACCCAGTACGGCCTCGCCGGCGCGGTGTTCTCCCGAGCCAACGGCATGTCGATCGCCCGTCGCATCCGGTCCGGGATGACGTCGGTCAACTCGGTCATCTCCTTCGCTGCCGTACCGGCCCTGCCCTTCGGCGGCGTCGGGCAGTCGGGGTTCGGCCGCATCCACGGGGCCGACGGGCTCCGGGAGTTCACCTACGCCAAGGCGATCACCCGGCAGAAGTTCGCGCCGGTGATGAACCTGACGTCCTTCGCGCGCGACGCTGCGACCGACGGCAAGGTGGCGCAGCTCATCACCCTGCTGCACGGTGGCAAGCAGACCCTCAAGTAGCCAGAGGGGCTCACACGTGCTCGGTGAGCAGGCCCGAGTCGACGTCGTAGAGGAAGCCGCCCACCTTGGCGCGCTCGCCGATGAGCGGGTGGGTGCGCACCTTGGCGACGTCCTGGCGGAGCTGGTCGAGCTGGTCGGTGACGACGCCGAACGACGCCCAGCTTGCGTCGACGCCCGCCGACTCGCCGATCTTGACCCGGAGCTCCTGCTCCGACGACGAGGCCATGGCGCAGCGGGTGTGTGGGACCACGAGGATGCGCTGGACGTTGAGCAGGTGCACGCCGAGCACGAGGGCCTCGAGCGCCTGGGGGGTCACGCGGGCACCGGGGTTGCGGAAGATCTTGGCGTCGCCGTGCCTGAGCCCGAGCATGCCCAGGGGATCGATGCGTGAATCCATGCACGTGACCAGGGCGATGCCGGCGTGGGCCTTGCCGTCGAAGCCGCCGAGGTCGAACGTGTCCGCGAACGCGCGGTTGGCCTGCAGGAGGTCGTCGAAGTCGCTCACGACCGGCAGGTTAGCGCCCCTCAGGCGCCGCCGGTGAAGACGTCCCGCGCCGCGAGCCGCGTCGGGCGCACCTGCCGGAACAGCACGAGCGCCAGCCCGGCCGCCACCACCGCGCACCCGGCGGCGCCCCAGAAGACCGCGTGCTCCTGGGCGATGCCCGCGACCCGCAGCAGGTCGGAGAACTCCTTGCACCGGCTCTTGCCGTCGCACACGTCCTGCACCGGCGGCACGGCGAGCTGCTCGGCGTAGTAGCGCCGCAACCCGATCGTCGTCAGGGCCGAGATGCCGACCAGCATGCCCACCATGCGGGCGACCACGACGAAGGCGCTCGCCACGCCGTGGGCGTCGTCGTCGGTGGATGCGAGCAGGGCGGCGTTGACCGGCGCGAGCGCCAGCCCGAAGCCCAGGCCGCCGGTGACCAGGGCGAGGTTGGCGACGGGCTCCTCGATGGTCGTGAGCCCCCACCGGGTCATCAGCACGAAGCCGGTCGCGGCGAGCAGCATGCCGAACGCGGTGACGAGGCCCGGGGAGAGGAAGCGGATGAGGTAGCCGCCGAGCACCGCCCCGACCGGCAGCGCGAGGAGGAACCGGACCAGCACGAGGGCCGCCGGGAGCTGGTCGTCGGGGTAGACGGTGGTGCGGGCGAACAGCGGGATGTCGATGAGGGCGGCGATCAGCGCGGCACCGACGAAGAAGCTGACCAGCAGTGCCCCCCATGCCGGCGTACGACGCAGCGCGCCGCGCGGCACCAGCGGCTGCGCGGCACGACGTACGTGCCACGTGAACGCCGCTGCCGCCACGAGGGCGCCGAGGAGGTACCACCGGCCCTGGGGCGAGAACACCTCGACCTTGGGGTCGGCGGTCGCGAACGCGAGGATCACCCCGCCGAGCGCGGCGGCGAGCAGCAGGGCGCCGACCAGGTCGGCGTCGACGAGCACGCGGGTCCAGCCGCGCAGGTCCAGAAGGGGGTGGGGCGCGAACCAGCACCACGCCAGCAGCAGGACGAGCGCGACGACGGTCGCCATGCCGATCGGGGTCAGCCAGCGGCCGTCACCGGCGAACGGGATGAAGAGCCGACCCCAGGTCAGGTCGCGCATCAGCGGGGCGGGGCGCAGGAACACCACGGCCGCGCACGCGAAGGTGGCCAGCAGCAGGAGGAGGCCGACGACGTCGGGCCGGCGACGGGCTCCCGCCGGTCTTCGCTGCGGGGCCAGCGCGCGGATGGCGGCCGCCAGCACGAGCCCGACGGCGAGGTTGATGGCGAAGATCGCCCGCCAGTCGGCGACCGCCAGGACGGCTGCACCGAAGAGCGGACCGAGGACGGAGCCGATCTCCTGCACGGCCGAGACGACGCCGAGCGGGACGCCCCGGCGCTCGACGGGGTAGAGGTCGGCCACCAGCGCGAGGGTCGCCGGCACGAGGCCGCCGCCGCCGACCCCCTGGAGGAACCGGCCGGCCACGATGCTCGGCATGTCGTAGGCCACCGTGGTGATGAGGGAGCCCAGCGCGAACAGCACGAGCGCCATCACCAGCACCGGCACCCGTCCGCGCAGGTCGGCGATCCGGCCGATCAGCGGGAGCATCGCGACGTAGCCGAGCAGGAAGCCGCTGACGATCGGGGCCGCGCGCTGGAGCTGGTCGATCGGCACGCCGACGCCGGTCATCATGTCGGGCAGCGCCAGCACGACGACGTACGTGTCGGCTGCCGCGAAGGCGACCGCGACCGCCGCCATGGCGAGGAGCGCCCGCGAGGTGCGGGAGACCGCGGCCTCGCCCGTGGCGGTGCTCACGGCGCGGTGATGTCCTTCTCGGTGCCGTAGTCGGCGAACTCGACGGTGTAGGTCATGGGCTCGGCACGGGGGTAGAAGACTCCGGTGAGCTCGGCCTTGCGCAGCTCGCCGTCGTCGGTGACCTGCCACTCCACGTCGAAGGTGTCACCGGACGACGAGGGGATGATCGCGTCCATCGCGTCACCGGGCACGGTGCCGGTGTAGGTCGTGAGGATCTCGGTGTTGTCGGCACCGCCGCGCACGCTCTCCCCGGCCTCCAGCGACTCGGTCAGCTCGAGGAGGCCGGCGAAGCCGCCCTCGCCGACCAGGTTCGAGGGGTCCGGGGCGCCGTACTCCTTGGGGTTGACCTTGTTCCAGCCCGGGGTGAAGGGGAGCTGGGCGTAGACGGTGTCGTCGACGGCGATGACGGGTACGTCGACGGTCTGGCCGGCGAACACGACCGTGATCGAGCCGTCGAAGGCCGGCGCCTGGGTGACCGTGCCGGTCGCCTGGGTGATGCCGGAGACACCGTCGGGCAGCGACGGGGTGGACAGCGTGAGGTCGACGCCGCTCGTCTCGGTGAGGGTCGTGGCCGCCTCGGCCAGCACCTCCTCGGGGGTGGGGCCCTCGTCGCCGCCTCCTCCGCTGCCACCGTCGTCGCCGGAGCAGGCGGCCAGGACGGGCAGGGCGAGGACGAGGGCGGCGACCGTGGTGGTGAGCCGCCCGGACGTGCGGGCGCGAGCGAGCATGGCGTCAGCCTTCCACAGGGGCGGCTGCGTCACCGGCGTCCGCGCCCGACGCCGCGCGGGCCGCGACCTGCGCCGCGACCGGCGAGGCCACCGCCGCGATGGGCTGCGGGGCGGGCACTCCGGAGCCGTCGCGCCGGCCGTTGGCCTCGGGCAGGTCGATGGGCGCACCGCTCGAGGCGGCCGCGCGGGCCGGGCCGGGGCCGGCCCAGGCGGTGACCAGGGTGTCCTCGCCCTTGAGGAAGCGGTGGCTGCGGACGCCGCCCGTGGCGCGCCCCTTGCCGGGGTACTCGGTGAACGGCGTCACCTTGACCGCTCCGGCCTCGGTGCCCGGCAGGGCCGTCGAGGAGCCGGACGCCGTCACGACGACCGCGTCGGTGGGGTCGAAGGCGCCGAAGAAGGCGGCCCGCTGACCCGCGCCGAGCTTGATGCCGGCCATGCCGCCGCCGGATCGGCCCTGGGGACGCACACCGGAGGCGGGGAAGTGCAGCAGCTGCGCGTCGGTGGAGATGAAGCAGAGCTCCTCCTCGCCCGTGGCCAGCTCGACGGCACCGATGACCTCGTCGCCGTCCCTGAGGCCGACGACCTCCCACTCGTCGCGGTTGAGCACCTCCGGGTTCACCCGCTTGACCACGCCGTCGCGCGTGCCCAGCGCGAGGCCGGGGCCGTCGGTGCGCAGCGAGGTGAGGGCGAGGGGCCGCTCGCCCGCCTCGAGGGCGACGAGCTCGCTGAGCGGGACGCCGCCTGCGACGTTGGGGTCGTTGGCGGTCGAGGGCAGCTCGGCGCCGATGTCGATGACCGGCAGCCGGACCAGCCGGCCGCGGTTGGTCAGCAGGCCGACCTCGCCACGCTTGGACGACAGCACCGCGGAGACCGTCACGTCGTGGTTGGCCCGGTCGCCGCCGCGTCCGGGTGCCTGGGCGTCCCGGGTGCGGGCGAGGAGGCCGGTGGAGGACAGCAGGACGAAGCAGGGGTCGTCGCTGACCTCGACCGCCGCCGCTGCCGTCGCGGCAGGTGCGGCGCCGAGCAGCACCGTACGACGCGGCGTCCCGTGCTCCTTGGCGACGTCGGTGAGCTCGTCGGAGACGACCTTCCGCAGCAGCTTCTCGTCGGCCAGGATCGCGTCGAGGTACTCGATCGTGCGCTCGAGCTCGCTCTTCTCCTTCTCCAGCTCCAGCTTGCTGAACCTGGTGAGGCGTCGCAGCGGCATGTCGAGGATGTAGTCGGCCTGCACCTCGGTGAGGTCGAACACCGAGATCAGGCGCTCCTTGGCCGCCGCGGCGTTGTCGGAGCCGCGGATCACCTGGATCACCTCGTCGATGTCGAGGATCGCGACCAGCAGGCCGTCGACGAGGTGCAGCCGGTCCGCAGCCCTGGCGCGGCGGAACGCCGAGCGACGGCGTACGACGTCGAAGCGGTGGGCGAGGAAGACCTCGAGGAGCTCCTTGAGGCCCAGCGTGCGCGGCTGGCCGTCGACGAGGGCGACGGCGTTGATGCCGAAGGAGTCCTCGAGCGCGGTCTGGCGGTAGAGCTGCTCGAGGATCGCCTCGGGGACAAAGCCGTTCTTGATCTCGATGACCAGGCGCAGGCCCTGGTGGCGATCACCCAGCTGTTTGACGTCGGCGATGCCTTGGAGCTTCTTGGAGAGCACCAGCTTCTTGATCTGCTCCACCACCCGCTCCTCGCCGACTCCGTAGGGCAGCTCGGTGACGACGATCCCCTTGCGGCGGGCCGTCACGGACTCGACCCGGGCGGTCGCGCGCATCCGGAAGGTGCCGCGGCCGGTCTCGTAGGCGTCGCGGATCCCGTCGAGCCCGACGATCTTCCCGCCGGTGGGCAGGTCGGGGCCCGGGATGAACCGCATGAGGTCGTCGAGCGACGCCCGGGGGTGCGTGACGAGGTGCTTGAGCGCCTGGACCACCTCGACGAGGTTGTGCGGCGCGATGTTGGTCGCCATGCCGACCGCGATGCCGGCGGCGCCGTTGACCAGGAGGTGCGGGATCGCGGCCGGGAGCACGACGGGCTCCATCTCGCGCGAGTCGTAGTTGGGCTTGAAGTCGACCGTGTCCTCGTGGATCGAGGTCGTCATCGCGACGGCGGCGGGAGCCATCCGGCACTCGGTGTAGCGCATGGCGGCCGGTGGGTCGTCCGGCGAGCCGAAGTTCCCGTGCCCGGCGACCGTCGGCAGCCGCATCGACCACGACTGCGCCATCCGGACCAGCGCGTCGTAGATGGCGCCGTCGCCGTGGGGGTGGAGCCGGCCCATGACCTCACCGACGACGCGGGCGCTCTTGACGTGCCCGCGGTCGGGCCGCAGGGACATGTCGTCCATCGTGTAGAGGATCCGCCGCTGCACCGGCTTGAGCCCGTCGCGCGCGTCGGGCAGCGCCCGCGAGTAGATGACCGAGTACGCGTACTCGAGGAACGACGTCTGCATCTCGTCGCGGATGTCGGTGTCGAGGATGTGCTCCTCGAAGTCGTCCGGGAGGGGCTCCTGCTTCGTGCGTCGTGCCATGGCCGCCATTCTCCCCGCTGCCGTGGCGCGGAAGGACGGGGGCACGCCGGACGGGGCCCGACCCGTTCCAGCGGGGGCCGATAGATTGCTGCCGTGAGCGAAGCGGACGCTGCTGCAGACGAGGTGCGTACGACGCGTCCCCCCCGGCACTGGGAGGCTGACGTCCTGCTGCGCGACGGCCGCACGGCCCACATCCGGCCGATCCAGCCGGAGGATCGCGAGCTGCTGGTCGAGTTCTACAGCCGCGTGTCGGACCAGTCGAAGTACTACCGGTTCTTCTCGCCGATGCCCGAGCTCTCCGAGCGCGACCTCGACCGGTTCACCCAGGTCGACCACCGCGACCGGGTCGCGATGATCCTGCTCGTGGCCGGGCAGATGATCGCCGTCGGCCGGTACGACACGATCCGGCCTGGCTACGCCGAGGTCGCCTTCCTCGTCGAGGACGCCCACCAGGGCCGCGGCATCGGCCAGCTCCTGCTCGAGCACCTCTCCCAGGCGGGCCGCGAGCGGGGGATCGAGGAGTTCGTCGCGGAGGTGCTGCCCGACAACCAGGCGATGATCCACACCTTCAAGGACGCCGGCTACCAGGTGAGGAGCACGTTCGAGGACGGCGTGATGGAGCTGGTGTTCCGGATCGACCCGACCGACACCGCGCTCGGGGTCATGGAGCAGCGCGAGCACCGCGCGGAGTACGCCTCGATCGAGCGCTTCTTCTCCCCGAGGTCGGTCGCGATCATCGGCGCCAGCCGGCGGCAGGACACCATCGGTCGCGCGCTGGTGCGCCACCTCGTGCTGGGCAACTTCACCGGCCGCATCCACGTGGTCAACCCGAGCGCCGACTCGGTCTCCGGGATGCCGGCGTGGAAGTCGGTGGGCGACATCCCCGGCGAGGTCGACGTCGCCATCGTCGCCGTGCCGGCCGAGTCCGTGCAGGACGTCGTGCTCGACTGCGCTGCCAAGGGCGTCCACGGCCTGGTCGTGATCTCGTCGGGCTTCGCCGAGACGGGCGAGGAGGGACGGATGCGGCAGCGGCGCCTGGTCGGGCTGTCCCGGTCCTACGGCCTGCGCCTGATCGGTCCCAACGCGCTCGGCATCATCAACACCGACCCCGACGTCCAGCTCAACGCCTCGCTCTCGTCGGTGATGCCGCCGCGCGGCCGTGCCGGCTTCTTCTGCCAGTCCGGTGCGCTCGGCTCGGCGATCCTCGAGAAGGTGCAGAACCGCGGTCTGGGCCTCACCACGTTCGTGAGCGCGGGCAACCGCGCCGACGTGTCCGGCAACGACCTCCTGCAGTACTGGGAGGAGGACGACGCCACCGAGGTGGTGCTGCTCTACCTCGAGTCGATCGGCAACCCGCGCAAGTTCTCCCGCATCGCGCGGCGGGTCAGCCGCCGCAAGCCCATCGTCGCGGTGCGGTCGGGCCGCAGCTCCCAGGGCGTCCCGATGGGGCACGCCGTGCGCAAGATCGGGGCGCCGGGGGAGGCCGTCGACGCGATGTTCCGGCAGGCCGGGATCATCCAGGTCGAGTCGCTGGAGGAGATGTTCGACGTCGCCCAGCTGCTCGCCCACCAGCCGCTGCCGCGCGGGCGCCGCGTCGCGATCGTCGGCAACTCCGACGCCCTCGGGCTGCTCGCTGCTGACGCCGCCAACTCCGTCGGCCTCGTCGTCAATCGGCAGGAGGCCCTCGGCGCCGAAGCGACGGCGGAGGACTTCGAGGATGCCCTCGACGCCGCCATCGACGATCCCGAGGTCGACGCGGTGGTCGCGATCTTCATCCCGCCGCTCAACGTCGCCGGCGCCCGCGAGGACGTCGCCAACGTGCTCGCCGCGGTCGGCGAGCAGTCGGACAAGCCCATCGTCTCGACGTTCCTCGGCACCGAGGGCGTCCCCGAGCTGCTGCGCGTGCCCGACGTCGCCGGATCGAGCGCCGGTCGCGGGTCGGTGCCGTCGTACCCCGCCGTCGAGGCCGCCGTCCGCGCCCTCGCCCACGTGGTGGAGTACGCGGTGTGGCTGCGCGTGCCGCAGGCGACGTTCGTCGAGCCGGGTGTCAACGACCTCGAGGCGGCCCGCCACCTCGTCAACGAGGTGCTCATGCGCCACCCGGAGGGGCGCGACCTCGACTTCGACGAGCAGTACCGCCTGCTCACCGCCTACGGCATCGACCTGTGGGACACCTACGCCGTCGCCACGCTCGACGAGGCGACCACCGCCGGCGAGGCGCTCGGGTGGGACGTCGTGCTCAAGGCGACCGCCGATCACCTGCGCGACCGCCCGGACCTCGCCCACGTGTGGCGCAACATCGACACGCCCGAGGAGATGGCGCAGGCCTGGCGCTCGCTCACCGACCTCATCACCGACCCCGACAACGCCGGCTTCGTCGTGCAGCGCAACGCGCCCCCGGGCGTGCCGGTCACCATCGCGACGATGGAGGACCCGCTCTTCGGCCCGGTGCTGTCCTTCGGCATCGGCGGCCCGCTCACCGAGCTGCTGGGTGACCGGTCGTTCCGGATCCCGCCGCTCGCCGACCACGACGCCCAGGACATGGTGCGCGAGATCAAGGCCTCGCCGCTCCTCTTCGGCTACCGCGGCAGCGAGATCGTCGACGTCGCGGAGATCGAGCGGCTCGTGCGCCAGGTGGCGCAGCTGCAGCACGACCTGCCCCAGGTGCGTGCGCTGCAGCTCCCGCTCGTGCTCGCCGGAGCGGACTGCGCGACCGTGCTCGGGGCCAGCGTGCGGGTCGAGCCGGTCAAGGACCCGCGATCGGACTGGTTCGTCCGGCGGTTGAGCACGATGCCCGGGGACACCCTGCCTGACTGAGGCCCGAACGACCGAGGCGTGACAGACTTGTCGCCATGCCCCGCTCCACCCGTGACGCGGACGTCTCCCACGACCTCCGCAAGGCGATCCACCGCACCGGCTACTACCCCGAGGTCGTCGCCGACGGCGTCTTCTCGGCGGCCGGGGGCGAGGAGGTCGTGTCCTACTTCGTCCACCACGAGACGACGTTCGACCACGAGGAGGTGCGCCGTCACCTGACCGCGCTGCTCCTGACGCCCACCCGGCTGGTCATCGCGCACACCGACGAGCACCCCGGCGACGACCTGCTGCCCGAGCCCTACACCTCGACGACCACCGAGGCCGTCACCCTCACGTCCATCCGGACGGTCGTCGTGACCCGGATGGTGGCCAACCCCACCAAGGGCGTCGCCCCGCCAGCCGAGGCGGTGCTGACCATCGGCTGGGGTGGCGTGGGACGGCTCGACCTGGAGCCGGCCGCGTGCTCGGACCCCGAGTGCGACGCCGACCACGGCTACACCGGCACCCTGGCCGGCGACGACTACACGCTGCGGGTGTCGGCCGCCGCCGAGGGAGCGGACGCCGTGGCCGGCCTGCTCGCCTTCGCCGAGGCACTGTCCGCCCGCACGCGCGGATGACCACCCGATGAGCACCCGGCGGTGACCACCGCCGCGGAGCCGGCGGGCTTCACCGCGCCGGCCTACGGCGACCGCTCGCTCGCCGACGTCGTGCCCTCGGTCGCGCGCGCCCTCGGCGTCGAGCTCGACGGGCACCCGGTCGGCCTCGAGCTGCCGCCGGCCCCGTCGTACGTCGTCTTCCTCGTCGACGGGATGGGCGCGGAGCTGCTCACCCGCTACGCCCACTCCGCCCCCTACCTCTCGTCCCTCGTCGACGGGGGCGCGACCGGTACCGCCGGCGTGCCGTCGACCACGGCAACCTCGCTCACCTCCCTCGGCACCGGGCTGGTGCCCGGTGCGCACGGGCTCGTCGGCTTCACCGCCCGGATCCCTGGCACCGACCGGCTGCTCAACCACCTGTGGTGGGACAAGAACGTCGACCCCGTCGAGTGGCAGCCCCACCCGACGGCACTCGGACGACTGGCACACGCCGGCGTCCACGTCACCTCGGTGAACAAGCGCGACTTCGACGGGTCCGGACTGACCGTCGCGTCGCAGCGCGGAGCGACGTACGTCGGCGCGGACCGTGTGGGTGAGCGCATCGCCGCGACGGTCACCGCCTCGGCGGACCAGCCGTCACTGACCTACGTCTACGACTCCGACCTCGACTGGACCGGGCACAAGTTCGGCGTCGCCTCCACCCAGTGGCTCCAGCAACTGGCGATGGTCGACGCGGAGGCCGAGCAGCTGCGCGAGGCGCTGCCCGCCTCGACGCGGCTGATGGTGGTCGCCGACCACGGCATGGTCGACAGCCCCCGGGAGGCCCGGGTCGACGTCGACGAGGTGCACGGGATGCGCGACGGCGTCGCACTCCTCGGGGGCGAGGCGAGGTTCCGGCACCTCTACTGCGCAGCCGGGGCCGTGCCCGACGTCGTGGCCACCTGGCGCGAGGTGCTGGGGGACCGGGCCACCGTGCTCACGCGTGAGGACGCGATCGGGCGCGGGTGGTTCGGCGCGGTCGCGCCGGGCGTGCTGCCCCGCCTGGGTGACGTGATGGTCGCCTGCCACGACGACACCGCCGTGGTGTCCACCCGCGACTTCGCCTACGAGGACACCCTGGTCGGGCTCCACGGCTCGCTCACCCCGGCCGAGATGCTGATCCCGATCCTGGTCGACTGACTGGCCCGTGAGTCTCGAGGAGACTCAACCGAAGGGCAGCGGCTCGGGTGCCAGGCTGACCGCCTTCGCACGCGCTGCGGTGAGGCGGCGGCGGTGGTGCTGGCGGCACAGCACCTCGTACGCGACGTCGGCCGGCGGCTCGTCGACCTGGTCGACGTCGCCGACCACGATGACCTCCCCCTCGACGACCATCGCGCCGTTCTCGGTGCGCGCGTTGTGGGTGGCGCGCTTGCCGCACCAGCACAGCGCCTCCACCTGGAGCACGTTCATCCGGTCGGCGAGCTCGACGAGCCGGGCGCTGCCGGGGAAGAGCTGGGTACGGAAGTCGGTGAGGATGCCGAACGCGAAGACGTCGATCTGCAGCTCGTCGACGACCTTGGCGAGCTGGTCGATCTGCTCGGCGGCGTAGAACTGGGCCTCGTCGCAGATCAGGTAGTCGATCCGGCCACCTCGGGTGAGGGTGTCCACGACGTAGGCCCAGAAGTCGAAGTCGGCGTCGACCTCCAGCGCCTCGTGGGTCAGCCCCAGGCGGCTGGACAGCACCGCCTGACCGGACCGGTCGTGGGTGGTGAAGATCCGGCCGACGCGTCCGCGGGCGGCGTGGTTGTGGTTGGTCTGGAGCGCCAGCGTCGACTTGCCGGAGTCCATCGTGCCCGTGAAGAAGTGCAGTTCAGCCATGTCCCGCGAATCCTGTCACAGCCTCCGCCCGGCCCGGCGGCTACCGTGCCGCGCATGGACGAGGACTTTCCCCGCGACCTCTCGCGAGGCCCCCTGACCACCCCCGACGAGCTCGCCGCGGACCTCGGGAGGGTCACGGTGCTGGACGTGCGCTACCTCATGGGCGGCCCGCCCGGCCGCGAGCTGCACGAGGCGGGCCACGTCCCCGGAGCGGCGTACGTCGACCTCGACGAGGACCTCGCCGACCCGCCGGGCGCTGGTGGCAGGCATCCGCTGCCCGACCCGGCACGGTTCGAGGCGGCCATGCGGCGCGCCGGTGTGCGCGGCGACCGTCCCGTGGTGGTGTACGACGACTGGCAGGGGCGGGCGGCCGCCCGCGCGTGGTGGCTGCTGCGGCACCACGGCCACCGCGATGTACGCGTCCTGGACGGCGGGTGGACCGCGTGGCGGGAGGACGGGCACCCGGCCGATGCCGGCCCGGTGGACGTCGACCCGGGCGACTTCACCGTCTCCGGAGACGCACACGCCGCTGCCGTGGGGCCGGAGGAGGTGCCGCAGGTGGAGGTGCTCATCGACGCGCGGGCGCCCGAGCGGTTCCGCGGCGACACCGAACCCGTCGACCCGGTCGCCGGCCACATCCCGGGCGCCGTGAACGTGCCGACGACCGCCAACCTCGACGACCGCGGCCGCTTCCTCCCCCCGGAGCGGCTCCGGGAGGTGTACGCCCGGGTGGGCGCCGACACCGCGTCCTCGGTGGCTGCCTACTGCGGCTCGGGGGTGACCGCTGCCCACGACCTGCTCGCGATGGAGGTCGCCGGCATCCGGGCAGCGCTCTACCCGGGCAGCTGGAGCGGCTGGATCACCGACCCCGCCCGGCCCGTCGCGACCGGGTGATCAGTCCGCCCGGACCGGGTCGCCGACGCTGATGCGGCCGCTCGTCTCGGGGACGAGGTGCACGGCGAAGAACACCTTGCCGTCGATGCGCCGGTGCCGGGCCAGCGTGCGCGTCGGCTCCTTGGCCGTCGTCAGCGTGACCGGGTCGAGGGTCGCCATCACGCACCGGCCGACGGGCTTGCCGATGCGGAACGGGACGTCGCCCACGACGACCCGGGTCCAGCGGTCCTCGGCGAACGGCTCGTCGCCGTCGACGACGAGGTTGGCCCGGAAGCGCTCGACGGGCAGCGGCTCGGGCCGCTCCTCGCCGAGCTCGAGCGCGCGCTCGAGCATCCAGTCGTTGAGGCGCCGCATCGACGCCAGGGACGCGATCGTCACGGGGAACGCGTCGGCGAACGCGGCGTGGTCGCCCGGCCGGGAGAACCCCGGCTGGAGGGTGCGCTGCTCCGGTGCATGGCACCAGACGAGGCTCAGGTCGTCGCGGCCCAGGACCGAGCGCAGCCACGCGTCGGCCTCCGCGCCGGACGGGCGGGCCCGGAGGTGGAGGGAGAAGAGGCGTACGTCGACAGGTGCGGCCTGCGGGACGTCGAGGAGCAGGTCGGGGTGGCCGGGGGCGCGGAGGCGCAGCGCGGCCGCGACGGAGGGGTCCGTCGCCGGGGTGTCGGCCACGACGTGGAACAGGCGGTGCACCTCGCGGGCGGAGACGAGGCGGTGGTCCCCGTCGACCAGCATCCACGTCCGGTCGTCGGCCAGGCCGCGCGGCAGCACGGTCGTGGAGGTGACCGGTCGGATGGCGCCGGACTTCAGCGGGTGGACGTTGAGCTGGACCAGTCTCAAGCGTCAGTCGCCCTTGCCGCCGCCGAACATGATCTCGTCCCAGCTCGGCACCGAGGCCCGGCCGCGCTTCTTGGCGGGCTTCGGCTTCGGCTCCGCCGGCGCCTCGGCCGCCGCCTCGCGTTCCGGCTCGGTGGGCCGGTCGCCCTGCTCGTCGCCCCGGTCCTGTTGGGTGGGGCGCTCGTCGAGGTAGGCCTCGACCGGCTGCTCCGCACCGAGGCCCGTGTCGGAGAGCTCCATCGTGGTCTCCTCCGGGGTGGCGGAGGACTCCTCGCCGGTGACCATCTCGATCGCGTCGTCGCCCAGCGGGACGTCCTCGTCGACCGCGCTGAGCCGGCGCTGCCGGGCGGCGGCGAGGTCGTCGGCGGCCGGCGTGGCGACGGCAGCGTCTGGGGCGGCGTCAGGGGCGGCGTCGCCGACCAGCCAGCGGGCGTCCTCGTCGTCGACGGTCACGAAGCTGCCGCGCGGGTCGTGGGAGAAGGTCGCGGTGCCGACGCGGCCGGCCACGTCGTACAGCGCGGTGAGCGTCCACCGGCCGTCCTCCCGGCGCCAGGCGTCCCACTCGACGCTGCCCGGGTCGACGTTGTGCGCCCTCAGCTGGGCGGCGACAGCCTCGCCGAGGGTGCGGGCGCCGGACTCGGACGCGCGGCGTCGTACGGACGCGAGCTGGGCACGCTCCGCGACGTGGGCCCGCTCGGCCATCACGGGCGCGGCGAACGGCATGATCTTCTCCACCGACGTCCCGGCGGCGTGCGCGACGGCCTCGGGTGACTCACCGGCTCGGATGCGCGTCTGGATGTCGCGGGGGCGGAGGGTTGATTCCATCGGGATCTCCAACTGGCCGTTGCTGTCGGGCACGCCGGTGAGGGCGCGACGTAGCCGGGCGTCGACGACCAGGGTGTGCTCCTGGCCCGAGTCGTCCACCAGCAGCAGGCGCTTGCCGTCCTTGCTGCGTCCGGTGAACGTCAGCTTGGCCATGGACGGCGGACTCCTGCCTGCTGTGGTCGGGTGGTCGTCGATGCACGGGTCATCGGTGTCGCTCGAGCCTACGCCAGCGTGATCCCCGCGCACGGTTGCGCCCGCGGCGCGCCCTAGGCTTCCGGTGTGCCTGAGCCGGAGTTCGCCACGACGCTGATCGCGTTCGACCTGGTGGGGATCTTCTTCTTCGCCGTCGCCGGAGCGCTCGTCGCCGTCCGCCGGAACCTCGACGTCTTCGCCGCGCTCGTCCTCGGCGGTGTCACCGGCCTGGGCGGCGGCTTCATCCGCGACGTGCTGATCGGCGCGACCCCGCCGGCCGCACTCGCGGACTGGCGCTACCTCATCGTGCCCGTCGCGGCCGGGCTGCTGACCTTCGCCTTCCACCCCGTCGTCGGGCGCCTCGAACGGGTCGTGACGCTGTTCGACGCCGTCGGACTCGCCCTCTTCTGCGTCACCGGCGCGCTGAAGGCCGTCGAGTTCGGCCTCAGCCCGATCCCTGCCGCGCTGATGGGCATGGTCACCGGCATCGGCGGAGGGATGATGCGCGACGTCCTCGCCGGCACCGTCCCGGTCATCTTCGAAGGCGTGCTCTACGCCACGCCGGCGCTGGCCGGCGCTGGCGTCGCGGTCCTGCTCGACCGCACCGCGCTCCCGCTCGTCGTGGTCGCCGGCGCGGGGTTCGCCACCTGCCTGTCGTGGCGCCTGCTGGCGCTCGTGCGCGGCTGGAGCGCCCCGCTGCCGCGAGGCCCCGCCAACGTCTGAGGCGGCCCGTCAGTCGCCGAGCACCCTTCGCAGGTGGGCGTTGGCGAAGACGCGGTCCGGGTCGAGGCGGTCGCGCAGCGCGAGGAAGTCGTCGAACCGGTCGTAGACCGGGGCCAGGTCCGCGGCGGCGCGGGTGTGGACCTTGCCCCAGTGCGGACGTCCACCGGCAGCGCGCAGGACCGGCTCGAGCCCGCCGAAGTAGGCCGTGTGGTCGGTGTCGGCCGGCACGTGGAAGGCGAGGTACAGGCTGTCGCGGCCGTGGGCGGTCGACAGGGCGACGTCGTCGGCCCGCGCGGTGCGCACCTCGACGGGGAAGGCGATCCGCCAGTCGCTGGCGTCGATCACCCGCCGGCACTCACGCAGCACGTCGAGACCGACCTCGCGCGGGACGGCGTACTCCATCTCCCGGAACCGCACCCGTCGCGGCGTCACGAACACGCGGTGGGCGAGGTCGCTGTAGCGGCGCTCGGACAGCGCCCGCCCGGCGACCCGGTTGATCCGCGGGATCAGCGCCGGGGCGCGGGAGCCCACGCGGCACAGGGCGCCGAACACCGAGTTGGACACGAGCTCGTCCTCCCACCACGCCGCCACGCGTGACGGGGGCTGCTGCTCGCCGGGCTCCAGGTCGGTGCGGACGTTCTGCTTCACCATGAGGCGGTCGGTGTGGGGGAACCAGTACAGGTCGAGGTGGTGCGAGTCCGCCTCCATCTCGTCGTACGACGCCAGCCCCCGGTCCCAGGTCATGGGCTGCTCGTGAGCCTCGACGACGAAGAGCGGCTCGACGTGGAAGGTCAGGCTGGTCAGGATGCCCAGCGCACCGAGGCCGACCCGGGCGAGGTCGAAGACGTCCGGGTTCTCCGTGGCGGAGGCACGCAGCACCTCGCCGGTGCCGGTGACCAGCTCGAGGCCGGCGAGCTGCGCGGCGAGCCCGGCCGCGATGCCCCCGGTGCCGTGCGTGCCGGTGGAGGTGGCGCCCGCCAGGGTCTGCTCGGCGATGTCACCCATGTTGTGCAGCGACAGGCCGAGGCGCTCGAGAGCGAGGTTGAGGTCCCTGAGCGGCGTGCCGGCGCGGGCGGTCACCGTCATCGCGTCGCGGTCCACCGCGAGGATCCCGGTGAGGGCCTCCGGGCGCAGCAGCGTGTGCTCGGGTGCGGCGATCGCGGTGAAGCTGTGCCCGGTGCCGGTCATCTTGACGGTGGTGCCGCCCTCGCGGGCGCGGCGTACGGCGTTCACGACCGACTCGACCGATCCGGGGGTCTCGACGTGGCGGGGGACCGCCTCCTCGAGGCCGGACCAGTTGCGCCAGAGGTGACCGTGGACCGGGGAGCTCATGTGCGCAGACTAAGGGCCGGGCGGGCCGCCTGCGCGGCAAGCGCACCGAGCAAACCGCCGACCAGCGCCACCGCGTACGCCGCCGACGCCCCGCTGTGGTCGACGACGAACCCGGCGACGCTCGCGCCCGGCGCGACGCCGGCGACGATGCCGGTGTGCAGGATCGCCATGCCCTCGGTGAGGCGGGGGGCCGGGACGCCCTGCTCGACCATCGTCATCGCGGCGATCATGGTGGGCGCGATCGCGAGGCCGCCCACGAGCAGCACGACCGCCATCAGCGGGACGGAGTCGACGAACATCAGCGGCACCATCGCGAGCGCCATCGCCGCGGAGCCCCACCGGAGCCGGACGTCGGGACCGCTGCGCCAGGCGATCGCACCGGTCACCAGTCCGGCGACGAGGCTGCCGAGGGACCACGCCGCGAGGAGCCACCCGGCCACCCAGCGCTGGCCCTGCTCCTCGGCGAACGCGACCGTGGTCACCTCGGCGGCCCCGAAGAGCGCTCCGAGGGTCAGGCAGACCAGCGCGAGCGTCAGGACGAGCCGCCAGGGCATCGCCGGGCGGACCCCGGCTGGAGCGCTGCGACCGGGGGGCGGCTCGGTGCGCCGCTGGGCGGCGAAGGCGAAGGTGCCGACGACCCCGCTCACGAGGGCGGCGGTCAGGCCGGCGACCGGGTGCCAGCTGGTCGCCAGCAGGGTGACCAGCACGGGTCCGACCACGAAGACGACCTCGTCGAGCACCGCCTCGAGGGCGAAGGCCGTCTGCTTCTCGGCCGGGTCGTGGAGCAGGTACGACCAGCGGGTGCGGACGCTGGCGCCGACCTGGGGGAGTGCCGCACCGGCGACGACCGCGAAGACGTAGGTCCAGACCCGTGGCCAGTCCTGCTCGACGGCCAGCATCATCAGCGCGAGGCCCACGCCGAACACCGAGATGGCGAGCGGGAGGACACGCGACTGGCCGTAGTGGTCGACCCAGCGGCCGTGCGGGACCGCGAACGCCGCCTCGGCCAGCACGAACACCGCGGACACCGTACCGGCGAGCCCGTAGGAGCCGGTGCGCTCCTCGACGAGCAGGACGATGCCCAACCCGACCATGGAGATCGGGAGCCGGGCGACTAGGGCGGCGCTGCTGAACGCGAACGCACCCGGTCGTGCCAGCACCCGGCGGTAGGAGTCGAGCACGAGCCGCATGGTAGGCCGC
The DNA here is from genome assembly GCF_042666175.1 of Nocardioides sp. GCM10028917. NCBI lineage: Bacteria > Bacillati > Actinomycetota > Actinomycetes > Propionibacteriales > Nocardioidaceae > Nocardioides > Nocardioides sp. GCM10028917. The sequence goes on along the minus strand of NZ_JBHTFL010000003.1, from coordinate 328,355 downwards.
TCTACTCTGGCTGCATGAATCCTGCGGGTCACCCCGACGTGAAGCCGTACGACGCCCTCCTGGTCCTCTCCTTCGGGGGTCCCGAGAAGCCCGAGGACGTGGTGCCGTTCCTGGAGAACGTGACCCGCGGCCGGGGGATCCCGCGCGAACGCCTCGAACAGGTGGGGGAGCACTACTTCCTGCTCGGCGGCCGGAGTCCGATCAACGACCAGAACCGCGCGCTGATCGCCGCGCTGGAGAAGGACTTCGCGGACCAGGGCATCGACCTCCCGGTCTACTTCGGCAACCGCAACTGGGACCCCTACCTCGCCGACACGCTGGCGCAGATGACCGCCGACGGCGTCCAGCGGGCCGCGGTCTTCACCACGTCGGCGTACTCCTCGTGGTCGTCGTGCCGGCAGTACCGCGAGAACCTGTGGGACGCGGTCGAGCAGACCGAGGGGGCGCCGCGCCTCGACAAGCTGCGGCAGTACTACAACCACCCCGGCTTCCTCGAGCCCGTCATCGACGCGTGCCTCGCCGCGCTCGCCGAGCTGCCCACCAACGGTGAGGAGGCCCACCTGGTCTTCGTGACGCACTCGATCCCGACCGCCATGGCCGAGACCAGCGGCGCACCGCCGGAGGCCGAGGCACAGCCGCGCAAGGCCTACGTCAAGCAGCACCGCAGCGCCGTCGACGAGGTGGCGGACCGGGTGCGCGCGGCCACCGGGCGGGCCCACCGGCACGACCTCGTCTACTGCTCCCGCTCGGGGGCGCCCTCCACGCCGTGGCTCGAGCCCGACGTCAACGACCACCTCGAGGAGCTGGCCAGCGACGGGGTGAGCCAGGTGGTGCTGGTGCCGATCGGCTTCGTGTCCGACCACATGGAGGTCATCTACGACCTCGACACCGAGGCGATGGCCACCGCCGAGCGGCTCGGCATGCGCGCGGTGCGTGCCGCGACGTCGGGGACCGACCCGCGGTTCGTGGAGATGGTCCGCGACCTGGTGCTGGAGCGCGCCGCTGCCGAGCGCGGTGAGTCGCCCGTACGCCCGGCGATCGGCTCGATGCCGGCCGGTCCCGACGTCTGCGGGGCGGGTTGCTGCCCCAACCCGCGAGGACCGCGCCCGGCCCTCTGCGGGGCCGACTCGTGACGGCCGTCCCCTCCGACGCGCCCGAGGAGCTGCGCGACCTGGCCCGATCGCTCGCCCACGAGGGCGCGGGCCTGGCGCGGGAGATGCGTCGAGGCGGGATCGACGTCGCGGACACCAAGACGAGCGCCGTCGACGTGGTGACCGAGGCGGACCGGGCGGTCGAGGAGCTGCTCCGGTCGCGCATCGTCGCCCAGCGTCCCGCCGACGCCATTCTGGGGGAGGAGGGCGACGACCGCCCCGGCACCTCAGGGGTCCGGTGGGTCCTCGACCCGATCGACGGGACCGTCAACTACCTCTACGGCCTGCCCGACTGCGCGGTGTCGGTGGCGGCGGAGGTCGACGGCCAGGTGGTCGCGGGCGCCGTGGTCACGATCCCGACGGGTGTGGAGTACGCCGCCGCGCTCGGGCACGGCGCGACGCGCGACGGCCTCCCGATCTCCGTCCGTCCTTCACCGCCCCTGGCCGAACGGCTGGTGCTCACCGGCTTCGGCTACCAGCGAGAGGTGCGCGAGCACCAGGCCGGCTGCGTCGCCGCGCTGCTGCCCGAGGTCCGCGACATCCGCCGGATGGGCTCCTGCGCCCTCGACCTGTGCCACGTGGCGGACGGGAGCGGGGACGGCTACGTCGAGGCCGGCCCGCAGGCGTGGGACTGGTCCGCGGGCGGCCTCGTGCTGAGCGAGGCCGGCGGCCGGTTCGATCTCCTCGACGGCTCGTCCACGCTCGGTTCCCAGCCGGTGCGCAACGTGGTGGTGGGCGCCCCGGCCGACGGGTGGGACGACTTCGTCGCAGCGCTTGCCAAGGCCGGTTTTCTCGCCTGACCGTCCCCCCGTGGGGGTAGGGTGCGCCCGCCTGCCGAGGTGGGAATAGAGAGACGTCACCCACTGTTCAGGCGACACGTCGCGGACCGGCTCACCACGGAACCGGTTCATGGTGCACAATCTGGCGCCGACGACGCGCACAAATGGGACGTACCGCCGCGATCCGGCGGAGCGGGTCCTACAGCATGGGGAGAGGTAACCGATGGCCACCGACTACGACGCACCACGCAAGTCCGAGGAGGACCAGAGCGAGGAGAGCATCGAGGAGCTCAAGGCCCGACGTCACGACAAGAACTCCGGCAAGGTCGACGAGGACGAGACCGAGGCCGCTGAGTCCTTCGAGCTCCCGGGTGCCGACCTCTCGCACGAGGAGCTCGCTGTCGAGGTCATGCCTCGACAGGACGACGAGTTCACCTGCATGAGCTGCTTCCTGGTGCACCACCGCTCGCAGCTGGCCGACGAGAAGAAGCTCATCTGCCGCGACTGCATCTGAGCGCCGGCACCTGACGTTCCGGACACGACCGCGCCCGTTCCTCCCGGTGAGGGGCGGGCGCTTCGTCGTTCCCGGGCTCCGGTGTCTCCCGGCTTCCGCATTTCGCGCTCCGCATTCCCACGTTCCCGCTTACCGGATTCGTCGCGGGTCCGGGTCAGGCGGCGTGCCGGGGTGGCGTCCCCGGTCTCGGCCTGCGGGCCTGCCGCTCGTCGTCCAGGTGCTCCGCCTCCGCCCTCAGCTGGTGGAGCGCCGGGTGGTCCACGGGCGTCCCGAAGATCATCCGCTCGGTCCGCCTCGCGTGTGGGCAGGACCGGTAGTGCACCGAGGGGATCCCCAGCCGTCGTGAGCGGTCCTTGCTGGTGAAGTAGTCGATGCTCGTCATCATGCGGAACGCCCGCGGAACCCACCACCCGGTCACGCGCAGGTCGACGTGGGCGGGATAGCGGCTGCCGTTGCGCTGACGCGCGCCGTCGGCCCGCATGGGTTCGACGCTCTCACCCGACTCCTCATCGTGGAGGGCCACCGCGATGCCGGCCAGGCGCAGCATCAGCTGCAGGACGCTCACCCGCGGGCTGGTGCGCTCGGTCTCCCAGCGCGCCACGACCGACTGGGACACACCAAGCAGGTCCGCCAGTCCGCGCTGGGACACGTCGAGGATCCGCCTGATCCGCCGGATCAACCCCGCCAGGCCACCGTCGCACGGCCCCATGTGGAGCCACTGGAGCTCCTCCTCGGTCAGGTCCGCCGCCCTGACCCCCACCGTTCCACCACTCATCTGCCGTCATCCTCCTGCGTCCGCCTGTCGTCGTAAGACGAGCAAACGTCCCGGGGCCGACACCCGCGACCGTTCGTCCACAGCGGGTCCCTCAGGGCGCGGTCACGGCCCGGTTGTGGACGACTGGCGGCCCATGATCCGCAGGAGCCCCTCTCGTCGACACCCCCTCCGCCCGCACTGGCCAGTGAGTCGCTCAGAGACTCACGGCCCACTGGGCGGTGGTCGGCGCGCGTGACGTGTTGAGTCGCTCGGAGACTCACGGTCCAGTGCCGTCGGCGCGGAGCCGGCGAGGCGTTGAGTCGCTCAGGGACTCACGGGTCAGTGCTCGGTCCGCAGGTGGCGCGGCTGGTGCGGATTCCGGGGATCGGTCGGCTTCGCCCAGGGGCGCCGAACGCGGCGTCACTCCATGCATCGCCGCCGCGCCGCGGGACGTGGAACCACGGGTGGGGCGGACCCGGCGCACCGTGCCGTGGTCCGAGTGACGCCGGCTCCGGCTCCCGACAGGGCAGCCTGGGTCAGGCCTGGCCTGCCGGGGCCTTCGAGGCGTCCTGGTCGTCCTTCTTCAGCTGCGGGGGGAGGTGGCCGGTCGACTTGGCGTAGTAGTGAGCGGCGCGGCGGCTGGCGAGCATGCGCGCCACCCCGACCAGGGTGCCGCTGACGGCGGCCCACATGACGGCCTCGCCGATGCTGACGTCGGGGTCGGCGGGGTTCTCGGGCGGGTTCTTGCCGGTGGCTGCGCGCCAGGAGGTGTTGAGGCCCTTCTTGGCCAGGGCTGCCGCGCCGAGAGCAGCAACGAGGGAGAATGCGGAGTAGAACTTGCTGGAGCTGTCCGTGGATGAAGGGGCCATGAAGGGCACCCTACCCAGCCGCTCGGTGGGCTCGCCCCGCCTCCAGGGCTGAGGCGAGGGCGTCCGGTCGGCGGGAGCTGACGAGCCAGTACGGCGTCGGGTCGGCCGGGTCGGCGATGTCCACCCGCACGCCCCGCTTGAGGTAGGGCCGCAGCAGGAGGTACGCCCGGGCGTCGGCCTCGACACCCGCCTGGCGTCGCAGGCCGTCCGCGTCGAGGGCCGTCACCGCTCCGACCAGGTGCAGCGGGATGTGCGCCCGACCGGCCCGGAAGGTCGTGCCGTCCACCGACACCCGGGGGCGCCCGTAGCCGACGAACAGGGCGACCAGGACAGCCATCGCGACGGCCGTCACGGACCAGGCGAAGACCTCGGGAGTGGCAGCGAGGACAGCCAGCCACAGGGTCGCCACGAACATCGTGCCCTGCGCCCACCAGCGCAGCGGAACGGTGAGGCGTTCGGCGTAGTCCACGGCGCAGAGCCTATAGATTCCCTCCTCGTGCCCGACCACGACCCGACCCCTGACCTGGACATCGCCGTCGTCCGCCTCGACCCGGACCTGCCGCTGCCGTCGTACGCGCACCCGGGAGACGCCGGCGCCGACCTGCACACCACCGTCGACGTCCACCTCGCGCCGGGCGAGCGGGCCCTCGTGCCCACCGGCATCGGGATCGCGCTGCCGGACGGCTACGTCGCCCTCGTGCACCCGCGGTCGGGCCTCGCGGCCCGCCACGGGCTGTCGATCGTCAACACCCCGGGCACGATCGACGCGGGCTACCGCGGCGAGATCAAGGTGCTGCTCATCAACCACGACCCGGTCGAGGCGGTGAGCCTCAGCCGCGGCGACCGGATCGCCCAGCTCGTGGTCCAGCGGTTCGAGCGGGCGCGGTTCGTCGAGGTGGGGGTGCTGCCGCGGTCGGTCCGGGGCGCCGGGGGCTACGGTTCTACAGGTACCGGTTCGCGTCCTTGAGCCGGAACGCGTTCCGCAGGAGCGCTGACGTGAAGGAGTGCTGACGTGAAGTTCCGCCGCAAGGCAGACACGACCCCGGTGACCGCGGACGGCTCCGCGGAGGACGCCGCGGACGCCACCGCCGGCCCGGCTGGGCCCACCGGCCCGTTCGACGTGTCCCAGGTCGAGGGTGACGGCATCGACCGGGCCGACCTCGGCTCGGTCCTCGTGCCCGCGATCGCCGACCGCGAGCTGCGGCTGCAGGTCGACGAGCAGAGCGGCCAGGTCCGGGCGGTCATGCTGGCCGGTTCCGACGGCGCCTGCGAGTTCCAGGCCTTCGCCGCCCCCCGCAACGGCGACCTGTGGTCCGAGGTCCGCCCGCAGATCGCCGCGGACATGGAGCGGCGTGGCGGCCAGGCCACCGAGCGCGAAGGTCGTTGGGGCACCGAGCTGGTGTGCCAGATGCCGGTGAGGCGCCCCGACGGGACGACCGCGACCCAGCCCTCGCGCGTCATCGGCATCAACGGCGAGCGGTGGATGCTGCGCGCGTCCTTCCTCGGCCGACCGGCCGTCGACCCGGACTCCGCCCCCGAGTGGGAGGACGCGCTCGCCCAGATCGTCGTACGCCGCGGCGACCAGGCCATGCCCGTGGGTGAGCCGCTGCCGGTCACGCTGCCGGACGACGCCCGCCGGGTCAGGTGACCCCATGGCCGAGAAGAGCCGGCTGCGCCAGGCGCTCTCCCGCTGGGCGGACAGCTCCGAGGCCCACCAGCGCGAGCTGCGCCAGTCCCACACGACCGACGAGGCGCTCGCCATCGCCGATGCTCCCGAGCGCGAGCAGGTCGTCGTCAACGGCGTGCTGCGCACCGTCACGCTGCGCCCCCGGGGCGGCGTGCCGGCCCTCGAGGCCGAGCTCGACGACGGCTCCGGCGTCATCACCGTGGTGTGGCTCGGGCGTCGGCGCATCACGGGCGTCGACCCCGGACGGTCGGTGACCGTGTCCGGCTGCATCGGGCGCCAGGGCGGCGTACCGATCATGTTCAACCCGCGTTACGAGCTGCGCCCGTGACCGACCCCACCAGGATCGGGACGACCCCCTCCACCGACACGGTCGAGGCCGTCGTGCGCGGCCAGCTCGCGAAGGCGCTCGGCGGCCGACGTGGCATGGCCGAGGCCGCCGTGCCGACCATCCTGTTCACCGTCACCTGGCTGACGAGGAGCAACCTCAACCTCGCGCTGTCGGTCAGCATCGGCGCGGCGCTCGTGCTGCTCGTCGTACGGCTGGTGCAGCGCTCGACGGTCCAGTTCGTCCTCAACGCGCTCTTCGGCATCGGGATCGGCTGGTACTTCGTCTACCGCTCCGCCCAGTCCGGCGGCTCCGAGCAGGAGCAGGCCCTCGCCTACTTCCTGCCCGGACTGCTCTACAACGGCGGGTACGCCGTCGTGCTGGCGTTCACCTGCCTGATCGGCTGGCCCCTGGTCGGCTTCATGGTCGGCAGCATCACCGGCGACCCGACCGCGTGGCACCAGGACAAGCAGGTCGTGAAGCTCTGCAGCCGGCTCACCTGGCTGCTGGTCGCGCCGTGCCTGCTGCGCGTGGCCGTGCAGGCGCCGATCTGGCTGGCCGGCAACTCGGGCTCGATGGACCCCGACGCCGCGGTGGCCGCCCTCGGGGTGCTCAAGATCGCGCTCGGCTGGCCGCTCCAGCTCGCGGCGCTCGCGTCGATGATCTGGTTGCTCTCGCGCAACCGCACGCCCGTCGAGCCGGACGCGGCGCCCGCCTAGGGCTCAGCCCGGGTGGTGGCCGGGGGAGAGCAGGTGCTCGAGCTCGGACTCCACCTCGGCCGGGACCACGAACAGCAGCTCGTCGCCGGACTCCAGCGGCTGCTCGGCCTCGGGCGTGTAGACCTGTCCGTCGCGCAGGATCGTCACCAACGCGCAGTTGTCGGGGAACGGCACCAGGCCGGCGGGCGTGCCGACGTAGGGCGAGTCGGCCGAGAGGGTCAGCTCGACCAGGTTGGCGTTGCCCTGGCGGAACGTGAACAGGCGGACGAGGTCGCCGATCGAGACGGCCTCCTCCACCAGTGCGGACATGATGCGCGGGGTCGAGACGTTGACGTCGACACCCCAGGCCTCGGTGAACAGCCACTCGTTGTTGGGGTGGTTGACCCGCCCGACGGTGCGCGGCACGCCGAACTCGGTCTTCGCCAGCAGCGAGGTGACCAGGTTGGCCTTGTCGTCACCGGTCGCGGCGATGACCACGTCACACTTCCCGAGCTGCGCCTCGGCCAGGGAGGACAGCTCGCACGAGTCGGCGAGCAGCCACTCGGCGTTGGGGACCCGCTCGGGGCGGATCGCGGAGGGGCTCTTGTCGATGAGCAGGATCTGGTGACCGTTCTCGATCAGCTCGCGGGCGATCGATCGACCCACGGCTCCGGCTCCGGCGATAGCGACGCGCATGTCTCAGGTGTTCCTTCAGTCGTCGTCGGGCCCGGACTCGAGCACGGCGTAGGCGTGGGCCGCGTTCTCCTCGCGGATGACCAGGTGCAGCATGTCGCCCTCCTGCAGGACCGTCTCGCGGGTGGGCAGCATGCCCTCACCGAGCCGGTCGATCCACGCGATCCGGCTGCGCGACTGCATCTGGAACTCGACGGTGCGGTTGCCGATCCAGGCCTCCGGCACCGGCACGTGGTCGACGCGGATGGTGCCGGACGGGTCGCGGAAGTCGGGCTCGGCACCGGCAGGCAGGATGCGGCGGAGCACCTGGTCGGCCGTCCACTTCACCGTCGCCACGGTCGTGATGCCGAGGCGCTGGTAGACCTCGGCGCGACCGGGGTCGTAGATGCGGGCGACGACCTGCTGGAGGCCGAAGGTCTCCCGCGCGACGCGCGCCGCGATGATGTTGGAGTTGTCACCGCTCGAGACCGCGGCGAACGCGTCGGCGCGGCGGATGCCGGCCTTCTCCAGCACCTGCTGGTCGAAGCCGTAGCCCGTGATCTTGTCGCCGTTGAACTCCGGGCCGAGGCGCCGGAACGCATCGGGCTCGCTGTCGATGACGGACACGGTGTGGTTGCGGTCCTCGAGGCTCCGGGCGAGCGTCGAACCGACGCGGCCACAACCCATGATCACGACGTGCACGCCAGAACCGTATCCCAGCGGGGATCTCGGTCGGTGCGGGTCTAGGCTCGCGCCCGTGAGTGTCGGCGACGTGTCCAAGCGGATCCTGCTGGGTCGCAAGCTCCGCAGCAGCCAGCTGGGGGAGACGCTCCTTCCCAAGCGGATCGCCCTGCCGGTGTTCGCCAGCGACGCGCTGTCCTCGGTGGCGTACGCGCCTGACGAGGTGTTCATCATGCTCGCCGTCGCCGGCGCGTCGACGTACGTCTGGTCGTGGAAGATCGGCCTCGCGGTGGCCCTGGTGATGCTCACCGTCGTCGCGAGCTACCGCCAGACCGTGCACGCCTACCCCTCGGGCGGCGGCGACTACGAGGTGGCCACGGTCAACCTCGGCCGCAACGCCGGGGTGACGGTCGCGAGCGCGCTGCTCGTCGACTACGTGCTCACCGTCGCGGTGTCGATCTCGTCGGCAGCCCAGTACGCCGCCGGGGCGGTCAACGGGCTCATCGGCCACGAGGCGACGGTCGCGGTCATCGCGGTCGTCGTCCTGACGGCGATGAACCTGCGCGGCGTGCGGGAGTCCGGGGCGTTCTTCGCCGTGCCGACCTACCTGTTCATGTTCGCCATCCTCGGCATGTGCGCGTACGGCCTGATGCGCCTGCTGGCCGGCGACCTCCCCGAGGCGGAGAGCGCCCATCTCACGATCGTCCCCCAGCCCGGGTGGGAGGAGCCGCTGACCCAGATCGGACTGATGTTCCTCCTCGCCCGCGCGTTCTCGTCGGGCTGTGCGGCCCTCACCGGCGTGGAGGCCATCAGCAACGGCGTACCCGCGTTCCGCAAGCCCAAGAGCCGCAACGCGGCGAGCACCCTGCTGCTGCTCGGCCTGATCGCGATCTCGATGATGCTGAGCGTCATCGTGCTCGCCAACCAGATGGCGATCCGCTTCGTGGACCCGCACGAGCTCGATCGGCTGCGGACGGCGTCCGGCGACGCGCTGCCCGACGGCTACGAGCAGCACCCGGTGATCGCCCAGATCGCGGCCGGTGTCTTCGACCACTTCCCGCCGGGCTTCTACTTCGTGATCACCGTCACCGGGATCATCCTGGTGCTGGCGGCCAACACCGCCTTCAACGGCTTCCCGGTGCTCGGGTCGATCCTCGCCCAGGACGGCCTGGCGCCCCGCTCGCTCGGCTCGCGCGGCGACCGGCTCGCCTACAGCAACGGCATCGTCTTCCTCGCGGCCATGTCGATCCTGCTGATCTGGATCTTCGACGCCGAGACGACCAAGCTCATCCAGCTCTACATCGTCGGCGTCTTCGTCTCCTTCAACCTCAGCCAGCTCGGCATGATCCGCCACTGGACCCGCCACCTGCGCACGGAGCGCGACCCGGCGGTGCGCCGCCGGATGATGCGGTCGCGGGCGATCAACACGTTCGGCCTCGGGATGACCGCCGTCGTCCTGGTGATCGTGCTGATCACCAAGTTCCTCGCCGGAGCGTGGATCGCGATCCTGGCGATGGGGTTCTTCTTCGTGCTCATGCAGGCCATCGGACGCCACTACGCGCGCGTCGAGCTCGAGCTCGCGGCCGACGAGCAGGACAAGGTCATGCCGACCCGGGTCCACGCGATCGTGCTGGCCTCCAAGCTGCACAAGCCGACGCTGCGGGCGCTGGCCTTCGCCCGCGCCACCCGGCCCAACGTCCTCGAGGCGATCTACGTCAGCATCGACGCCAAGGCCACGAGCCGGCTGCTGGAGGAGTGGGACGACCGCAACCTCGACATCCCCCTCAAGGTCCTGCACTCGCCCTACCGTGAGGTCGTTCGCCCGATCGTGGAGTACACCCAGGAGATCCGCCGGGCCAGCCCGCGCGGCGTCGTGGCGGTCTACATCCCGGAGTACGTCGTCGGGCGCTGGTGGGAGCAGCTGCTCCACAACCAGACAGCGCTGCGGCTCAAGGGACGCCTGCTCTTCACGCCGGGTGTCATGGTCATCTCCGTGCCCTACCAGCTGCGTTCCTCCCAGGTCGCCGAGGAGCGTCGCCGCGACGACGTCCGGGTCCACGCCGGCGACCTGCGCCGCGGTCGCGTCTCCTCGCGCACCAACCGACAGGTCGACGACGTATGAGCACCCCACGACGGTCCTCCCAGCGCCACAACCGTCCCCGTCGGGCCCGCGGTCGCTCGCGGGTGGGGGAGCGCTTCGAGGTCGAGGCGGGTCCCGTCGCCCACGGCGGGCACTGCGTCGCCCGGCTCCCCGAGCCCGAGTCCCGCGTGGTGTTCGTGCGCCACGCCCTGCCGGGGGAGCGGATCGTCGTGGAGATCACCGAGGGCACCGACGGCGACCGGTTCTGGCGCGGCGACGCCGTCCGCGTCGACGTACCCTCCGCCGAGCGCGTCCAGCCTCCGTGCCCCTACGCCGGACCGGGGCTGTGCGGCGGTTGCGACTTCCAGCACGTCGCGCTCCCCGCGCAGCGCGACCTCAAGACGGCCGTGGTGCGCGAGCAGCTCGTGCGGCTCGGCCGCCTCGACGCAGCCTCCGACCTCGTGACCGGTCTGCACGTCGAGGCCGTGCCCGTCGCCGGTCGTGGCGACGACGGCCTGCGGTGGCGCACGCGCCAGCGGTACGCCGTCCTGCCGGACGGGCGGCCGGCCATGCGGGCGCACCGCTCCCACGAGCTCATCGCGATCGACGACTGCCTGATCGCCGCGGAGGGCGCACGCCCCGCCGACGCGCACCAACCGCTGGTCGAGGAGGGCACCCTGCGCCCGTCACGAGACCCCGCCACCCACGACGTCACCGTGGGCAGCCGCACCCATCCGTTCTCCGTCGCCTCCGACGGTTTCTGGCAGGTGCACCCCGAGGCGCCGCGCGTCCTGGTCGGCACGGTGCTCGAGCTGCTCGACCCCCAGCCGGGCGAGCGCGCGCTCGACCTCTACGCCGGCGTCGGGCTGTTCGCCCGGTTCGTGGGTGAGGCCACCGGTGCCCGGGTGGTCGCGGTGGAGGCCGACCGAGCCGCATGCCAGCACGCCCGGGCGAACCTGGCGGCCCTGGAGCCGGCGTCCGTCGAGTGCGGTCCGACCGACCGGGTGCTGCGGTCGGGCCTCGACGAGCCGTTCGACCTCGTCGTGCTCGACCCGCCCCGCGAGGGGGCCAAGCGCGTCGTGGTGGAGCAGGTCGTCGACCGCCGGCCGCGCGCGGTGGCGTACGTCGCCTGCGACCCCGCCGCGCTCGGGCGCGACGTCGCGATCTTCGCCGAGCACGACTACGAGCTCACCGCCGTCCGGGCCTTCGACCTCTTCCCGATGACCCACCACGTCGAGTGCGTGGCGCTGCTGGAGCCGCGTCGGCGCTGAGCGCTTGCCACGTCCCGGGCGCGGCGGGAGGCTGGCCCCATGGCGACCTACGAGGTGAACCCGGCGGCCGTCGCCCACGCGCGCAAGCTCATCGACGGCCGGCAGTACGTCCTCGACAGCGACTGGGGCCACGTGCAGCCGCGGGCGGACGACGAGAACGCCTACCTCGAGCGGCACTCGTGGGACGACTACGGCGCCTGGCACCTCGGCCTCACCGAGGGCGCCAACGACGGGACCAAGGCCCGCCACGCGTTCGTCTACGGCGACCTCCGGCGCGTCCACCGGTCCGGTCTGATCGCCTGCGTCTACCGCGCCTCCGAGTGGCGGCACAAGTCCGTGGAGCTGGCCGCGCACGACCTGCTGCAACGGCTCGACCAGATGGCCGGGATCGACTGACGGGCCCGGTCAGCGGCGCGCGGCCACGACGTCCGACAGCGCGGCGAGTGCCGCGTCACAGTCCGTCGCGTCGACCACGGTCCAGCCGTGCTCCGGGGCGAGGTCGAGCAGCTGGCGTCGCCCCTCGAGCACGAGGTCGTCGCCGCCGCGCTCCTCGATGACGCGCGAGACGACGTCGTTGACCGGGGTGCGCAGGCGGCCGTGGAGCCGGGGGAGCAGCGCCTCCGGCGCGACCTCGAGCACCACGGCGACGTACGACGCCCCTGCCGCGGCGGCGGCGGCCTCGAAGCGCTCGGCCTGGGCGGGGGTGACGATCAGCTGGGGCAGCACGACGTCGCGTCCGGTGCCGAGGTAGGCGGTCAGCAGGGCGAGGGCGGAGGCGCGCACCGCCTCGCCGGTGCCGACGAAGTCGTCCTCCCACCCCGACACCCAGGACCGCAGCTCGTCGATGTCGCAGACCAGCGTGCCGGGGTGGCGCGCGGCGTACGCGCGGGCGAGCGTCGACTTGCCGACGCCGGAGGGACCGTTGAGGTGGAGGAGCGTGGGCACCGCCGGAGCCTATGACGCCGGCGGTCCCTCCGGCTCTCGGTCCACCAGCTCGGCCGTCATGGTCCAACCCCCGCGGAAGTAGGTGAACGGGACGTTGGTGGGGCGGACGGGTGAGACGAGGATCGGGATGAGCGGCTCCAGGGTGCTGAAGTCGGCTGTCGTCACGGCGGTCGAGGCCGGTCGCGTCCGGTTGGCTGCCGTGACCAGCACGGTGCCGTCCGGGCCATCGTGCACCCACCTCATCTCGCTGGTCGTGACAGCCGTCCCCGGCTCGTTCCCGACGGCGTCGACCCGGTAGTCGAGTCCGCCGCCGCGCAGGTCGAAGGCCAGCGTGTTGGTTGCGCCGTCCTCGCTGACGGTGCTGGTGGTGCCGGGCTGGAACGTGATGGGGAGGCCGAGCTGCCGCAGCTTGGCCGCCTCCTCCGGGTTGTCCGTGCCCCACCAGAGCAGATAGTGGTCCCGGGTCGGCACACCGTCGCTCGCGGTCAGGGGCACCGCGCCCAGCGTGTACGTGGTGGTGCGCCGAGCCGGCGAGCGGTCGCTGCCGGGCTCCACGCGCACCCACTGGCAGGTCACCGTGATGATCCAGAGCCGGGAGGCTGTGGCGGTGATCGTGTTGATCGTGTGGCGCTCGGGCACGAGCTCGCGGAGGCCCGATGTGCTGACGGCGCGTGGGATCGCGACCTCGTGACAGTCCTCCTGGACGCTGACGACGCGGGTGCGCTCGGCATGGGCCGGAGCGAGGGGCCCAGCGGCGACGAGGCCGACGAGCGAGGCGGTGACGGCGGCCGCGGCGACGGCGGCGCGCAGGTGGGGGCGGGTCTGGTGCATGGTGACGTCCTTCCGAGACGGCGTCGACCGGGTGCACCCCTGTGGCGCGCCGAGTGGCGCCATGCGTCGAGCATGCGCTCGCTCCCGGGCCACCGCCAGTGCCAAGGTCGACCTGACTGGACCGGCCACCGGACACACCCCTTGGTGCGGTTGGGCCGCTCCTCGACATCGTGTATCTTGACGTCGAGACAAGTTGACGCCGGAACTAAGGGTCGCCTGCCTTCCCGCACCTCAGGGTGCGGCGGCAAGATGGATGCGAACCCGCGAACTCCCGAGGAGATGTGGCTGATGGCCAGTCAGGACAGCTTCGGTGCCAAGGGCACCTTGGACGTGGACGGACAGTCCTACGAGATCTACCGACTCGACGCGGTCGAGGGTGAGGGGCTCGACGTCGAGACCCTGCCCTTCTCGCTGAAGGTGCTGCTGGAGAACCTGCTCCGCACCGAGGACGGCGCGGACATCACCGCCGACCACATCAAGGCGATCGCCGGCTGGGACGCCAGCGCGACGCCCGACCAGGAGATCCAGTTCACGCCCGCCCGCGTGATCATGCAGGACTTCACCGGCGTCCCCTGCGTCGTGGACCTCGCCACCATGCGCGAGGCGATGGCCGAGCTCGGCGGCGACGCCACCAAGATCAACCCGCTCGCCCCCGCCGAGATGGTCATCGACCACTCGGTGATCGCCGACGTCTTCGGCTCCGCCGACGCCTTCGAGCGCAACGTCGAGATCGAGTACGAGCGCAACCGCGAGCGCTACCAGTTCCTGCGCTGGGGCCAGGGGGCCTTCGACGACTTCAAGGTGGTCCCGCCGGGCACCGGCATCGTCCACCAGGTCAACATCGAGCACCTCGCCCGTGTGGTCATGGTCCGCGACGGCGTCGCCTACCCCGACACCTGCGTCGGCACCGACTCCCACACCACGATGGTCAACGGCATCGGCGTGGTCGGCTGGGGCGTCGGCGGCATCGAGGCCGAGGCCGCGATGCTCGGCCAGCCGGTGTCCATGCTGATCCCGCGCGTGGTGGGCTTCAAGCTGTCCGGCGAGCTGCCCGAGGGCTCCACGGCCACCGACCTCGTGCTGACCATCACCGAGATGCTCCGCGAGCACGGCGTCGTCGGCAAGTTCGTCGAGTTCTACGGCGAGGGCGTCTCGGCGCTGCCGCTCGCCAACCGCGCCACGATCGGCAACATGAGCCCGGAGTTCGGCTCGACGATCGCCGTCTTCCCGATCGACGACCAGACCGTCGACTACCTGCGCATGACGGGTCGCTCCGAGGAGCAGCTCGCGCTCGTCGAGGCGTACGCCAAGGAGCAGGGCCTCTGGCACGACCCGAGCGCCGAGCCGCGCTACAGCGAGCGCCTCGAGCTCGACGTCTCCACGGTGGTGCCGTCGCTCGCCGGCCCGAAGCGCCCGCAGGACCGCGTCGAGGTCTCCGTCGCCAAGGACTCGTTCCGCGCGGCGCTGACCGACTACGTCGACGAGGGCGACGACGACCCCGACGACGCCGCCGAGGCCACGGGCTACGACGAGGCGGTCGAGGAGTCCTTCCCGGCCTCCGACTCCCCGAGCCACGCCGGCGGCAACGGTGCGCCCGTCCACCGGGACGCCCCGAAGGACGCCGGCCGTCCCACCAAGAAGACGACCGTCTCGCTCGACGGCCAGGAGGTCGAGATCGACCACGGCGCCGTCGTGATCGCCGCGATCACCTCGTGCACCAACACCTCCAACCCGAGCGTGATGATCGGCGCCGCGCTGCTGGCCAAGAAGGCCGTCGAGAAGGGGCTGTCCCGCAAGCCGTGGGTCAAGACCTCGCTCGCCCCGGGCTCCAAGGTCGTCTCCGACTACTACGACCGCTCGGGCCTCACGCCCTACCTCGACAAGCTCGGCTTCAACCTCGTGGGCTACGGCTGCACGACGTGCATCGGCAACTCCGGACCGCTCATCCCGGAGGTGTCGGCGGCGGTCAACGAGGCCGACCTCGCGGTCGTCTCGGTGCTGTCGGGCAACCGCAACTTCGAGGGTCGCATCAACCCCGACGTGAAGATGAACTACCTCGCGTCGCCGCCGCTGGTCGTGGCCTACGCCCTCGCCGGCTCGATGGACGTCGACCTGTTCGGCGACCCGCTGGGGCAGGACACCGACGGCAACGACGTCTACCTCAAGGACATCTGGCCGAGCCCGCAGGAGATCGAGGAGACGATCGCCCAGGCGATCACCTCCGACATGTTCGGCTCCTCCTACGCCGACGTCTTCAAGGGCGACGAGCGCTGGCAGTCGCTGCCCACCCCGGAGGGCAACACCTTCGAGTGGGACGCCGAGTCCACCTACGTCCGCCGTCCTCCCTACTTCGACGGCATGCCGCAGGAGCCGGAGCCGGTCACCGACATCGTCGGCGCCCGCGTCCTGCTCAAGCTGGGTGACTCGGTCACGACCGACCACATCAGCCCAGCCGGCGCGATCAAGAAGGACAGCCCCGCCGGCACCTACCTCGCCGAGCACGGGGTCGAGCAGCGTGACTTCAACTCCTACGGCTCGCGCCGCGGCAACCACGAGGTCATGATCCGCGGCACGTTCGCCAACATCCGCCTGCGCAACCAGATCGCGCCGGGCACCGAGGGTGGCGTGACCAAGGACTTCACCAAGGACGGAGAGGTCACCAGCGTCTACGAGGCCAGCCAGAACTACCAGGAGGCCGGCACCCCGCTGGTCGTCCTGGCCGGCAAGGAGTACGGCTCCGGCTCGTCGCGCGACTGGGCCGCCAAGGGCACCGCGCTGCTGGGTGTGAAGGCCGTCATCGCCGAGTCCTACGAGCGGATCCACCGCTCCAACCTCATCGGCATGGGCGTCATCCCGCTGCAGTTCCCCGAGGGCAAGACCGCCGACGACCTGGGCCTCACGGGTGCCGAGATCATCTCGATCAGCGGCATCACCGAGCTCAACGACGGCACCACGCCGAAGACCGTCACGGTCAAGGTGGAGCCCGCGCCCGGCACCGACCAGGCGCACGGCGAGGCCAGCGAGTTCGAGGCCACCGTCCGCATCGACACCCCGGGCGAGGCCAACTACTACCGCAACGGCGGGATCATGCAGTACGTCCTGCGCAGCCTGCTGCGCAGCTGACCGATCCCGCTGCCGACCCGGCAGAGGTCCGGCTCGGCCGCGTCCAGGACCACCTGGACGCGGCCGGTCGGCCGCCGCTGGGCGGCATGCTCCCCAACACCCCGCAGGACGTGTACGACGGTCCCGCCGAGGCCGTGCGCGCGCCGTTGTCCTGACTGGTTAGCCTGACGCGGTGAGCGACGCCGAGACCCCGCCCGGTCCTGCACGTCCGGGGGAGCCGGGTCAGGCAGTCGACGGTCCGCCCGAGACGTCGTACGACCCGCCTGAGGCGCCGTACGCGCCCGTGGAGGAGAGGCGGCCGAGACGCAACCTGCCGCTGGTCCTGGCAGGTGTCGCGTCGGCGCTCGTGCTCGGCGCCGCGCTCGTGGCTCCGCTCGTCGACCGGGCGATCCGGGGCGAGGAGCGCGCCCAGCGCGCCCTCGACCTGACGCTCGTCGAGACGTGGGAGATCACCGACCGCGCGCACACCATGGACGACGTCACCTACCCGCAGGACCCGCCCGCCGGCGGCGCGCACGCGCCGGCCTGGTTGGCGTGCGGCGTCTACGACGAGCCGGTCCGCGACGAGAACGCCGTCCACGACCTCGAGCACGGCACCGTGTGGATCACCCACGACCCCGACCTGTCCGCCGCCGATCGTGAGGCACTGGCCGAGCAGCTGCCCGACAACGGCATCATGTCGCCGCGCGAGGGCCTGCCGTCGCCCGTCGTGGTGACGGTGTGGGGTGCCCAGCTCCGGCTCGACAGCGCCGACGACCGACGGCTCGGGCTCTTCCTGGAGGAGTACGGCGACGGGCACACGGCTCCCGAGTTCGGGGTCAGCTGCGAGGGCGGGACGCCGTCCCCCGACGGGTCCGTGCCCGAGCAGGGCACCGACGCCTGAGCGGCTCCTCCTCGGCGCCCCGGGCGGCGCCGGGACCAGAACGTGGAAGATCCGGGCCACCAGGTGACTCGGATCTTCCACGATCCGCCCGCGATCCCCGGATATCCGGGGATCGCGCCGGCGACGGCCGTCAGCGCGCCAGGAAGTCCAGCAGCGCCCGGTTGAACTCGTCCGCGTGGCTGACGTTGAAGCCGTGGGGCGCGTCCTGGACGACGACCAGCTCCGAGCCGGGGATCGCCTCGTGGGTGCGCCTGCCCGAGCCCTCGAACGGGACCGTGGCGTCGCTGTCGCCGTGGATCACGAGCGTCGGCACGGTGACCTGCGTGAGGTCGTCGCGGAAGTCCGTCGTGCCGAAGGCCTCCATGCACCCCAACGCGGCCTTCTGGTCGCTCTGGTGGCACATCGCGATCGCCTCCTGGCGCTGCTCCTCGGTGACCTTGAGCTCGCCGTCGGCGGAGAAGAAGTCGCGGGTGAAGCCGTCGAAGAACGTCGTCCGGTCCTCCTCGAGCCCCTTGGTCATCTCTGCGGCTGCCTCCTCGGTCAGCGGGCCGTCCGGGTTGTCGTCGCCCTTCAGCAGGTACGGCGGTACGGCGGCCGCGAACACGACCGAGTGGAGCCGGTCCTGGCCGTGGCGGGCGACGTAGCGGGCCACCTCGCCGCCACCCATCGAGAAGCCGACGAGGGTGACGTCGGTGAGCTCGAGCTCGGACAGGAGCCCGTCGAGGTCGTCGGCCAGCGTGTCGTAGTCGTAGCCCTTGGACGGCTTGTCGCTGCGCCCGAAGCCGCGGCGGTCGTAGGCCACGACCCGGTAGCCGGCGGCGCTCAGGGGGCCGACCTGCTCGCTCCACGACTCCCCGGACAGGGGCCAGCCGTGGATGAGGACGACGGGGCGGCCGGAGCCGCCGGAGTCCTCGACGTGGACCTTGGTGGAGCTCAGCAGGCCGGAGCTTGCGGTGACGTCAGGCACGCGGTGTCCCTTCGTTGGGGCCCTGCGGGGGAGGGCCGTTCACTGGTGCTTCGAACGTAGGCGCGGCTCCGGATGGGTCGTTCCACCCGCCGGGGTGGCCCGAGCGCTGCGGACAGCGGGTGCCCTAGCGTGGCGGCATGATCGTCGCCTTCTCCCTGTCACCGATGTCCAGCGACCCGACGGGCTCCGTCACCGACGCGGTGGCGGCCGCCGTCAGGGTGGTCCGCGAGTCCGGACTACCCCACGAGACCAACGCGATGTTCACCAACATCGAGGGGGAGTGGGACGAGGTGATGGCCGTGGTCAAGCGGGCCGTCGAGGCGGTCTCGGCGGTGTCCCCCCGCGTCGGCCTGGTGCTCAAGGCCGACATCCGACCGGGCTACGACGGTCAGCTGACCTCGAAGGTGGAGCGCATCGAGGAGGCGCTGCGCGATGCACAGTGAGACCCGCAGCTATCGCACCGGCAGCGACGAGGTCGTGCTCGACCTGACCCAGGATGCGCTGGAGTTCGTCGCCGACCGGGGCGACGGACTGCTGCAGGTGTTCGTGCCGCACGCGACCGCCGGCATCGCGGTCATCGAGACCGGCGCGGGGTCGGACGACGACCTGCTGGCGGCCCTGCGTGACCTGCTGCCCCTTGACGACCGGTGGCGCCACCGCCACGGCTCCCCGGGCCACGGACGCTCGCACGTCATGCCCGCGATCGTGCCGCCGCACTGCACCGTTCCGGTCCTGGGCGGGCGGCTCGCGCTCGGTACCTGGCAGAGCATCTGCCTGGTGGACCTCAACGTCGACAACGACGAGCGCGAGGTCCGCTGGTCCTTCCTGGAGGGCTGAGCGGTGACCATCGACATCCGCGAGGCCGACGACGTCGACCACCCCGCGCTGGCGGCGGTCGTCGAGGCCGCCTTCGGCGAGCAGGGCGCCTCGGTCAACGACGTGATGGCGCGGCTGCGCGGCACCGAGGACATGGCCGTCGAGCTCGTCGCCGAGTCGGACGGAGAGGTCGTCGGCTGCGTCGCACTGTCGCGCGCCTGGCTCGACGCCCGGGAGAGGTTGGTCGACGTCCTCGTCCTGAGCCCCCTCGCGGTCGCGCCCGACCACCAGCGGCAGGGGATCGGAGGCCGGCTGCTGGCCGCGGTCCCCGGCGTCGCCGAGGGGCTCGGTGCGCCTCTGGTCTTCCTCGAGGGCGACCCCCGCTACTACGGCCGCCACGGCTGGAGCGCTGCATCGGCCCATGACCTCGAGCGCCCGTCGCGTCGTATCCCCGAGCCCGCGTGTCAGGTGCTGCTGCTGAGGGAGCACGAGCCGTGGATGACCGGTCGCCTGGTCTACCCGGACGTGTGGTGGCGCAGCGACCTGGTGGGGCTCCGGGACCCCGAGCTCGCCGAGATCGAGAGCACGCTGAACGTCGACTGAGTATATCGAACACATGTTCGATAGAGTGGTGAGGTGTTCCCCACCCCCCAGCCCCGCCAGCGGCCGACGCCGCCGCAGGGCCACGCGGGCGTCGCGCCCCCCGGCTGGCCGCGGCAGGTGCGACCTCCCGACGCACCCGACTGGGAGGCCACGGCGGCCAGCTGGCTGCTGGACCTGTGCCCGCCCGACTACCGCCGCTTCTCCGGCCTGCGCCGACACGTCGTGGTCCTGGCCCGCTTCGCTGTGCTCCACGTCGAGGCGCAGCAGCTGGCGACCCGCCGGGGACTCAGCGAGATCCGCGGGGACCTGAAGGACGTGGCCGACGAGGCGGTCGTCCTGGCGGCGGTGCAGACCTTCCAGCTCGAGGACGCCCGCCTGCTCGGCGTACGGCGCGAGGTCGGGTTGGTCGAGGACGCCCTGCGGGGGCGTCGCTACCGCGTGCGGATGTGAGCGCTCGCTAGGGTCGCCCGGTGCACAGAGGATCCCCGGACGAGACCACCGCCGACCGCCATCCCGACCGGGATCCCGGACCCGACCCCAGGCGATTCGCCGGCATCATCCTCGTCGACCGCCGCGGCTGGATCCTGCTGCAGGAGCGGGACGAGTTCCCGCGCATCGACCCGGAGAAGTGGGGCCTGGCCGGCGGCCACGTCGACCCGGGCGAGGACTTCGAGCCAGCTGCGCACCGCGAGCTCGAGGAGGAGACCGGCGTACGACTGCCGGGAAACGGGCTGCGGCTGTTTCGCGAGTTCGTGGTCGACCACCGCGAGGCCTACGGCACGTGGGACGTCATGCAGGTCTTCGCCGCCGCCACCGACCTGGCCGACGCCGACATCGACTGCCGTGAGGGACGCCAGATCGTCTTCGTCGACCCGACCGTGGCGCGGGGGCTCGACCTCGGCTCGGCGGCCACCGAGATCGTCCCGGCCTTCCTCGACAGCGACCTCTACGCCAGCATGGCGCCATGACCGCCGACACGCTCACCGTCCACCCCGTCCCGTCGATGGGCGCGGAGGACGTGGTCGTGGCGCCCGACGGCACCGTCTTCACCGGCACGGATGACGGCGCGATCTGGGCGCTCGACCCCGCGACGGGCAGCACCCGCCGGGTCGCCGACACCGGTGGCCGCCCGCTGGGCATCGAGCTCCTGCCCGACGGCGACCTCCTCGTCTGCGACGCGAAGCGGGGGGTGCTGCGGGTGTCACCCGCGAACGGCGTCGTGGGCGTGCTCGTCGGCGAGGTCGACGGTGAGCCGATGGCCTTCTGCAACAACGCCGCGGTGGCGGTCGACGGCACGATCTGGTTCAGCGACTCCTCGCTCCACCATGGGATCGAGCAGTGGAAGGACGACTTCGTCCGGCACACCCGCACCGGTCGGCTGCTGCGCCGCGACCCCGACGGCTCGGTCGATGTGGTGCTCACTGGGCTGGCGTTCGCCAACGGCGTCGCACTCTCCGCCGACGAGTCCTACGTCGCCGTCGCCGAGTGCCGCGGCCGCACCGTCGTACGCCTCTGGCTGACCGGCCCGCGCGCGGGGGAGCGCGACCACCTCGTCACCGACCTCCCGGGCTACCCGGACAACATCAGCCAGGGCAGCGACGGGCTGATCTGGGTGGCGGTCGCGAGCCCCGTCGACGGCATCGTCGAGCGGCTCGGCACGGCACCGATGCTCCTCCGCAGGGCGGTCACGCGGATCCCGGAGGCGCTGCAGCCCAAGCCCGCGCGGACGATCCGCGTGCAGGCCTACGGCGACGACGGCCGGCTCGTGCACGACATCGACCTGCCCGGGCCCGAGCGCGGCCCCGGCTACCACATGGTCACCGGCGTCCGGGAGCACGACGGACGGCTCTGGCTGGGGAGCCTCCACGAGCCGGCGGTGGCGGTCGTCGACCGTCCATGAAATAGACTCCCGCCCCATGGCCCTCCTCGACTCGATCGCCTCCCCGAGCGACCTCCGCGGCCTGTCCGCGGAGCAGCTCGACGAGCTCGCCGCCGAGATCCGCGACCTGATGATCCGCACCGTCGCGACGAACTCGGGGCACCTCGGGCCCAACCTCGGCGTCGTCGAGCTCACCCTGGCCATCCACCGCGTCTTCGACTCCCCGCGCGACCGGGTCGTCTTCGACACCGGCCACCAGTCCTACGTGCACAAGCTCGTCACCGGTCGCCACGCCGACTTCGCCACCCTGCGCAAGGAGGGCGGCATCAGCGGCTACCCCAGCCAGGCCGAGTCCGACCACGACATCGTCGAGAACTCGCACGCCTCCACCGCGCTGTCCTACGCCGACGGGCTGGCCAAGGCCTACGCGATCCGGGGTGAGGACCGGCACGTCGTCGCGGTGATCGGCGACGGCGCCCTCACCGGCGGCATGGCGTGGGAGGCCCTCAACAACATCGCGATCGCGAAGAAGAGCCGGCTCGTCATCGTCGTCAACGACAACGAGCGGTCCTACACCCCGACCATCGGCGGGCTCGCCACGGCGCTCACCTCGCTGCGCACCAACCCGCGCTACGAGCAGGTCCTCGACCTGGTCAAGAAGCGGCTCAACTCCGTCCCGGGCGTCGGGCACGCGACGTACGACGCCCTCCACGCCGTCAAGAAGGGCATGAAGGACGCGCTCGCCCCGCAGGGGCTGTTCGAGGACCTCGGCCTCAAGTACGTCGGTCCCGTCGACGGCCACGACCGCGCCGCGATGGAGCAGGCGCTGACCAACGCCAAGCGCTTCGACGGCCCCGTCATCGTCCACGCGCTCACGCGGAAGGGCCAGGGCTACGACCCTGCGCTGCGGCACGAGGCGGACCAGTTCCACGCGCCCGGGCCCTTCGACGTGCAGACCGGGGCCGAGAAGCCCAAGGGCAAGATCTGGACCGACCACTTCTCCGAGGCGATCGTCGACCTGGGCGCCCGCCGCGAGGACGTCGTCGCCATCACCGCGGCGATGATGCACCCCGTCGGCCTCGACGTGTTCGCCGAGAAGTACCCCGAGCGCACCTTCGACGTCGGCATCGCCGAGCAGCACGCCGTGACCTCTGCCGCCGGGCTGGCCATGGGCGGCCTCCACCCCGTCTTCGCCGTCTACGCGACCTTCCTGAACCGAGCGTTCGACCAGGTCCTGATGGACGTCGCGCTGCACAGGTGCGGCGTCACCTTCGTGCTGGACCGCTCCGGCGTCACCGGTGACGACGGCGCCAGCCACAACGGCATGTGGGACATGTCGATCCTCCAGGTCGTCCCCGGCCTGCGGCTGGCCGCGCCCCGCGACGTCACGCGGCTGCACGAGCTGCTCGACGAGGCCGTCGAGGTCGACGACGCCCCGACGGTGGTCCGGTTCCCCAAGGGGCCGCCGCCCGCGGACGTGCCGGCGATCGACCGTGCCGGCGGCGCCGACGTGCTGGTCCGCTCGGGTGAGCGCGACGTGCTCGTCGTCGCGGTCGGGTCGATGGCGACGACTGCTGTCGAGGTCGCCTCTCGGCTGAGCGACCAGGGCATCGGCGTCACGGTCGTGGACCCGCGCTGGGTCAAGCCGGTCGACCCCGCGCTGATCGACCTCGCGCGCGAACACCGGCTCGTGGTGAGCGTCGAGGACAACGGACGCGTCGGCGGCTGCGGCGCGACGCTCCTGCAGGCACTCAACGACGCGGGGGTGCGTACGCCGTTCCGCCTGCACGGCATCCCGCAGGAGTTCCTCGACCACGCCAAGCGCGACGTGATCCTGGCGCGTATCGGCCTCGACGCGCAGACGCTGGCCCGGTCGATCGTCGAGGACGTGACCGCCCTCGACGGCGGGCCCACGATCGTCGAGGTCGACCACACCGCCTGACCGTCCGCCGGGACAGGTCGGGACGTGACTCGACGGTAGGGACTCGCCCGCCCTAGGTTGCTGGGATGAGTCTCTTCCGGACCAAGTCAGTCGAGCAGTCGATCGCCGAGACCGAGGAGCCCGAGCACCGCCTGAAGAAGAACCTCGGTGCGCTCGACCTCACGATCTTCGGTGTCGGCGTCATCATCGGTGCCGGCATCTTCGTCTACACCGGCCTGGTCGCCGCGACCAACGCCGGACCGGCCATCTCGCTGTCCTTCCTCATCGCCGGACTGGCCTGCGCGCTCGCGGCGCTCTGCTACGCCGAGTTCGCCTCGACGGTGCCGGTCGCGGGGAGCGCCTACACGTTCTCGTACGCCACCTTCGGCGAGCTGATCGCCTGGATCATCGGCTGGGACCTCGTGCTGGAGTTCACGGTCGGTGCCTCGGCGCTGGCCGTCGGCTTCTCCGGCTACCTCCAGTCCCTGCTCGACGGCACCGCGCTCGAGATCCCGGCGTCGTTGTCCTCCGCGAGCGACGGCGTGGTCAACGTCCCGGCGATCGTGATCACGCTGCTCTGCGCCGCGGTCCTGATCGGCGGCATCAAGCTCTCCAGCCGCGTCAACCAGGTCGTCGTCGCCATCAAGCTGAGCGTCGTCGCCCTCGTGATCATCGTCGGCATCGCGCACGTCAAGACGTCCAACTACACCCCCTTCATCCCGCCGAGCGAGCCCTCCTCCGGCGCGGACGCCTCCGCGTGGAAGACCCCGTTGATCACCTCCATCTTCGGCCTCGAGCCGGCGGTCTTCGGGATCGCCGGGGTGATCGCCGGCGCCGCCATCGTGTTCTTCGCGTTCATCGGGTTCGACGTCGTGGCGACCACCGCGGAGGAGACCAAGAACCCGCAGCGTGACGTCCCGATCGGGGTGCTGGCGTCGCTGGCCATCGTGACCGTCCTCTACATCGCGGTCTCCCTCGTCATCACCGGCATGCAGTCCTACCGCGACATCGACCCCGATGACGCGGCACCCCTCGCGACGGCGTTCGAGAACGTCGGGCTGCACTGGATATCGGACCTGATCGCCGTCGGGGCCACCATCGGGCTGACGGTCGTCGTGCTGATCCTGATGATGGGCCAGACGCGGGTCGCCTTCGCGATGGCCCGCGACGGGCTCCTGCCCGTCGGCCTGGCCAAGGTCCACCCGACGTTCGGCACGCCCTACCGCATCACCGCGGTGACCGCGATCATGGTCTCGGTGCTGTCGGGCTTCGTGCCGTTCGAGACGCTGGGCGACCTGGTCAGCATCGGCACGCTGTTCGCCTTCATGCTCGTCAGCGTGGGCGTGCTGGTCCTGCGCCGGACGCGCCCCGACCTGCACCGCGCGTTCCGGGTGCCGGGGATCTACGTCGTCGCCACCGCGTCGGTGCTGCTCTGCGGCTACCTGATGCTCAACCTCATCGCCGAGACCTGGTTCCGCTTCCTGATCTGGATGGCGCTCGGGCTCGTCGTCTACTTCGCCTACGGCCGCTCCCACAGCCGGCTGGGTCGCGGGGACTACGACCGTCACACGCGTCCTGCCGACGCTGTGACGGATCCCAACGCCTGACCGAGTCGCCGCAGCCCGTCCCTCGTACGGGACCGAGTCGGCGCATCCTGCAGCAGGATGCGCCGACTCGACGGCTTCGGGGCGTCAGGATGCGCCCACTCGTCAGTGGAAGCGCTTGCCGGTCGCCTTCTCCGAGATGCCCGCGACGTCGAGCATGAAGGTCAGGCCGCCGTTCCAGAACGAGAACCCGGCGCCGGTGATCATCGCCAGGTCGATGTCCTGCGGGGCGGCGACGACGCCCTCGTCGAGCATCAGGCGCGCCTCCTCGGCCAGGCCGGACAGCGTCCGCTCGCGCACCTCCTCGGCCGTGAGCACGACGGGGGAGGCCGGCTTCTCGAGCAGCTGCTCCACCTCGGGGTCGAGGCGGCCGTCGGCGCCGTAGTAGGCACCCTTCCTCGCCGCGACGATCCGCTCGAGGGCGGGGGAGACGTAGAAGCGGTCGGGGAACGCTCGCTTCAGCGTCTCGTTGTTGTGCAGCGCGATCGCCGGCCCGACGAGCGAGAGCAGCACGAAGGGCGGCATCGGCGCGATGCCGGCGAAGGCGCTGTCGGCGACACCGACGGACGTGCCCTCGTCGACGATGCGGCCGACCTCGCTCATGAAGCGGCCGAGCAGCCGGTTGACGATGAAGGACGGGCTGTCCTTGACCAGGATCGTCGTCTTCTTCAGCGACTTGCCGGTCGCGAACGCAGTGGCCAGCGTCGCGTCGTCGGTCGCGTCGCCCTTCACGATCTCGAGCAGCGGCATCACCGCGACGGGGTTGAAGAAGTGGAATCCGACGACCCGCTCGGGGTGCTCGAGGGCGGCGGCCATCTCGGTGATCGACAGCGACGAGGTGTTGGTCGCCAGCACGCACTCGGCGCTCACGACCTTCTCGACGTCGGCGAAGACCGTCTTCTTGACCGACATCTCCTCGAAGACGGCCTCGATCACGAAGTCGGCGTCACCGAAGGCCACCTGCTTGTCGGTCTCTCCGGAGACCAGCGCCTTGTGGCGGTTGGCCTTGTCCTGGTTGATCCGACCCTTGGCGAGCAGCTTGTCGATCTCGGCGTGGACGTAGGCGACGCCCTTGTCGGCGCGCTCCTGGTCCAGGTCGGTCAGCACGACCGGCACCTCGAGGCGGCGTACGAAGAGCAGCGCGAGCTGGCTCGCCATCAGGCCGGCACCCACGATGCCCACCTTGGTCACCGGCCGGGCGAGCGACTTGTCGGGCGCTCCGGCGGGCCGCTTGGCCCGCTTCTGCACCAGGTCGAACGAGTAGAGCGACGCGAGCAGCTCGGCGGTCTGCGACATCGCCTCGAGGGCGTCGTCCTCGGCCGCGAAGCCGGTGTCGCGGTCCGTGTCGCGCGCCGCGGCGATGAGCTCCACGGCCTTGGCCGCGGCGGGGGAGCCGCCGCCGGTCCTGGCGGCGACGATGCCCTTGGCGCGCTCGATCGCCGCGTCCCACGCCTCGCCCCGGTCGACCTCGGCACGCTCGACCACGGTCTCGCCGCGGAGCACGGAGGCCGCCCAGAGCAGCGACTGCTCGAGGAAGTCGGCACCGTTGAAGACCGCGTCGGCCAGCCCGAGGTCGTACGCCGCCCGGCCGCCCAGCGTCCTGCCCTGGTTGAGCGGGTTCTCCACGATCAGCGTCACGGCCTTGTCGGCACCGACGAGGTTGGGCACCAGCCAGGCGCCGCCCCAGCCGGGGACCAGGCCGAGCATGACCTCCGGCAGGCCGAGGGCCGGCGCGGAGTCCATGACGGTGCGGTAGGTGCAGTGCAGCGCCACCTCGAGGCCACCGCCGAGGGCGAGGCCGTTGATGAGTCCGAACGACGGCTTGCCGCCGTCCTGCAGCTTGCGGAAGACCGCGTGCCCGAGCTCGGCGACCGTGCGTACGGCGTCGGGGCCGCCGCCCTGGATGACGGTCAGGTCGGCGCCGGCCGCCAGGATGAACGGCTTGCCGGTGACCGCGATGGCGTCGATCGTGTCGTCAGCCAGCGCCGCGTCGATCGCGGTGTTGAGCGCGAGCAGCGAGGCGGGTCCGAAGGTGTTGGGCTTGGTGTGGTCCTCGCCGTTGTCGAGGGTGACCAGGCCGATGGTCACGCCCGGCAGGGTCACGGTCCGCAGGTGGGCCTGCGTGACGCGCTCGGCGTCGGACACGATCGCCTGCGCGCGGTCGAAGATGCTGACGTCGTTCACTTGGACTCTCCGTTCGCGGCTGCACCGGTCCAGTGAGGGTTCTCCCAGATCACGGTGCCGCCCATGCCGATACCGATGCACATGGTGGTGAGGCCATACCGGACCTCGGGGCGCTCCTCGAACTGGCGCGCCAGCTGGTTCATCAGACGTACGCCGGACGACGCCAGCGGGTGCCCCATGGCGATCGCGCCGCCGTAGGGGTTCACCCGCGCGTCGTCGTCGGCGATGCCGTAGTGCTCGAGGAACGCCAGCACCTGCACGGCGAACGCCTCGTTGACCTCGAAGGCCTCGATGTCGTCGATGGTCAGGCCGGCCAGCCGCAGGGCCTTCTCGGTGGCCGGGATCGGGCCGGCGCCCATCACCTCGGGCTCGACGCCGACGAAGGCGTAGGTGACCAGGCGCATCTTCACGGGGAGGCCGAGCTCGCGGGCGGTCTCCTCGTCGGCCAGCAGCGCCGCGGTGGCGCCGTCGTTGATGCCCGCGGCGTTGCCCGCGGTGACGTTGCCGTGCGAGCGGAAGGGGGTCTTGAGACCGGCGAGCGACTCCATCGTCGTCTCGGGGCGCATGGGCTCGTCGGTCGTGGCCAGGCCCCAACCGGCCTCGGCCGAGCGGGTCGCGACCGGCACGAGGTCGGGCTGGATCTTCCCGGCGTCGTAGGCGGCCTTCGTCTTCTGCTGGCTGCGGACGGCGTACTCGTCGACGCGCTGCTTGGTGATCGTGGGGTAGCGGTCGTGGAGGTTCTCCGCGGTCTTGCCCATGACGAGCGCGTCCGGGTTCACGATCCGCTCGGACAGGATGCGCGGGTTGGGGTCGACGCCCTCGCCCATCGGGTGGCGGCCCATGTGCTCGACGCCGCCGGCGATGGCGACGTCGTAGGCCCCGAAGGCGATGCCGGAGGCGGTGTTGGTCACGGCCGTCATCGCGCCGGCGCACATGCGGTCGATGGAGTAGCCGGGGACGCTCTGCGGGAGGCCGGCGAGGAGGGCGGCGGTGCGGCCGATGGTCAGGCCCTGGTCGCCGATCTGGGTGGTGGCGGCGATCGCCACCTCGTCCACCCGCTCGGGCGGCAGGGAGGGGTTGCGCCGGAGCAGCTCGCGGATGCTCTTGATGACGAGGTCGTCGGCGCGCGTCTCGGCGTACTGGCCCTTGGCCTTGCCGAACGGGGTGCGCACGCCGTCGACGAAGACGACCTCGCGCTGTGGTCGGGACACTGGCTACTCCCAGGCTATGAGGGGGACAGGGTGCGCTCACGTTACCCCTGAGTAACAACGCCTGCCCACCACGGCGGGTGTGTGTCGGGTCACGGAGGGCGACTCACTAGTCTCTAGCCATGGCCGACCGACTCGTGCACATCGTCGACGATGCCGAGGTGCTCGCCGATGCCGGTGACCTCACCCTCGTCGTCGTCCTCACCGGATTCCTCGACGCGGGCAAGTCCGCGGAGCTCGCCGCGCGGCACCTGGCCGACCTGTCGGACGGCAAGGTGGTGGCCACCTTCGACGTCGACGCGCTGCACGACTACCGCGCCCGCCGGCCCCCGGTGACCTTCGTCCGCGACCACTACACCGACTACGAGGCGCCCCGGCTGGTCGTCCGCGCGATGCGCGACACCGGCGGTACGCCGTTCCTGCTCCTCGCCGGCCCCGAGCCCGACATCCGGTGGGAGGCCTTCGCCCGCGCGGTCCGCGAGGTCGTCGAGCGCTTCGCCGTGGCCCGGGTCGTCAGCATGGGCGCCGTGCCGATGGCCGTGCCGCACACCCGGCCCATCGCCATCACGCCCCACGCGAACCGGCCCGACCTCGTCCCCGGCGAGAGCCCGTGGCAGGGCGAGCTGCGCGTCCCGGCCAGCGCGCAGGCGCTGCTGGAGATCCGGCTGGGGGAGTGGGGCATCGACGCGCTGGGCTTCGTCGCCCACATCCCGCACTACCTGGCGCAGATGGAGTACCCCCAGGCCGCGCTGGTGCTGCTCGAGCACCTCGAGATCGGCGGCCACCTCACCATCGACCTCGGCGAGCTCCGGGAGGCGGCCGAGATCACCGAGGCCGAGGTCGACCGCTACCTCTCGACCCACGACGAGGTCGGCGACGTCGTCCGCGGGCTCGAGCAGCAGTACGACTCCTTCCGCGAGGCCGAGGCCAGCGGCTCCTCCCTGCTCGCCGGCGACGGGCCGTTGCCGACGGGCGAGGAGATCGGAAGTGCGTTCGAGGCGTTCCTGGCCGATCTCGAGGACGAGTCCAAGGACAACGGCGACGACGCCGGCGGCTGGGACGGCCGCTGATGGCGGGAAGCGCCGACGAGCTTGCGAACCTGCTGGACCTGGAGCGCCTCGAGGTCGACCTCTACCGCGGTGCGCAGGCGCGCACCGAGCGCCAGCGGGTCTTCGGCGGGCAGGTGGCCGCGCAGGCGGTCGTCGCTGCGACCCGCAGCGTCGAGAGCCAGTTCGTGCTGCACTCGCTGCACTCCTACTTCCTGCGCCCCGGCGACACGACGGTACCGATCGTCTACGACGTCGAGCGGATCCGCGACGGCCG
Organism: Nocardioides sp. GCM10028917; assembly: GCF_042666175.1. Lineage (NCBI taxonomy): Bacteria > Bacillati > Actinomycetota > Actinomycetes > Propionibacteriales > Nocardioidaceae > Nocardioides > Nocardioides sp. GCM10028917. The sequence goes on along the minus strand of NZ_JBHTFL010000003.1, from coordinate 298,587 downwards.
CTCCTTCGTGACCCGGCGGGTGTCGGCGCGCCAGCACGGACGGCCGATCTACTACATGACCGCCAACTTCCAGATCCCCGAGCCCGGCCTCGAGCACCAGGACCGGATGCCGGAGGTGCCGGCGCCCGAGCAGGGGATGCCGCTGGTCGAGCTCGCCCGCTCGCGCGGCCCCGAGGCCGCCGGGCAGTGGGAGCGGGAGTGGGCGGCACTCGACATCCGGCACGTCGGGATCACGGGCCAGGGGCTCCCCGAGGACCCCGAGCAGCCGGCCCGGGCCCGGCTCTGGATCAAGGTCGACGGTGAGCTCGCCGCCGATCCCACGGTCCAGCAGGCGGCGTTCACCTACGCGAGCGACCTCACGCTGCTGGGTGCCGCCCTGGTGCCGCACGGCATCCACATCGCCTCGCCGCGGCTGCAGCCGGCGTCGCTCGACCACACGATCTGGTTCCACCGGCCCTTCCGCGCCGACGAGTGGTGGCTCTACGACCAGTTCTCCCCGTTCGCCGGTGGCGCACGCGGCCTCGCCCTGGCCCGCGTGTTCTCGCAGTCGGGCGAGCTCGTGGCGACGGTGGCCCAGGAGGGCCTGATCCGGCTCCGCGACGACCGCGCCTGAACCACGGCGGAACCCCCCGCGGGCTCAGGCGGGCGTCGTACGACCGAGCAGGTGCGGCGAGCCGTCCTTCGGGTTGGTCATCGCGAAGGCCCAGCCCTCGTCGCCCTGGCGGGCGGCGTAGCGGACGGTGCTCGGGAGGAGGACCGGCTTCTTGAACGCCACCTCCACGGTGACGGCGTCGGGCAGCCTGTTCTCGATCGCGGCGACCGAGCGCGCCAGGGTCCACATGCCGTGGGCGATCTGGCGCGGGAACCCCAGCGCCCTCGCGGTCAGCGGGTGGAGGTGGATCGGGTTGGCGTCGCCGGACACGGCGGCGTACGTGCGCCCGAGGTCGGCGGGCAGGCGCCACTCGACGCCACCGGCCGGCGGGTCCGGCAGCTCGAGGCCCGGCGCCGCGTCACCGTCGACGGACGGGCCCCGGCGCAGGTAGGTCGAGGTCGACGCCCACGCGGTCCCACCGTCGCCCGACACGGTGGTGGTGAAGTCGAGCAGGACGCCCCTGGCGTGCGGGCGCGGCGTGGCGACCGAGGTGGTGACGTCGAGCGCCTCGCCGACACCGATGGCGCGGTGCGCCGTGATCGCGTTCTCGACGTGCACCATCCCGATCGCGGCGTAGGGGAAGGCCGGGTCGCTCATGACCGCCATGTGGAGCGGGAAGGCCAGCAGGTGCGGGAAGGTCACGGGTACGACGTCGCGGCGCGGGAAGCCGCAGACGGCGGCGTACGCGTCCACGCGGGCACGCTCCACGACCACGGCCTCGCGCGAGTAGGCCAGGCCGGTGAAGTCGCGCGCCGCGCCCTTGCGGATCCCCGGCAGTCGGTTGACGCCCGGGACCGCCGGCAGCGCCGCGCGGACCAGCGTCGTCAGCCCGCCCGGCTCTCCGGTGAGGGTCTTCGGCGACATCATCAGGCGCCCAGCATCATCTGGCCGCAGACGCGGACGACGTTGCCGTTGACCGCGCCCGAGCCGGGGCCGGCGAACCATGCGATGGTCTCGGCGACGTCGACCGGCAGGCCGCCCTGCGCCAGGGCGTTGAGGCGTTGGCCGACCTCACGGGTCGCGAACGGAACGGCGGCGGTCATCTGCGTGATGATGAAGCCCGGCGCGACGGCGTTGACGGTGATCCCGTCGGAGAGCTCGTCGCGCAGGCTGTCGACCAAGCCGATGACTCCGGCCTTGGACGTCGCGTAGTTGGTCTGGCCGACGTTGCCGGCGATGCCCGCGATGGAGGCGACGCCCACGATGCGGCCGCCGGCGTTGACGACGCCCTGGTCGAGCAGCTCGCGGGTGATCAGCTCGGGCGCGGTCAGGTTGACGGCGACGACGCTGCTCCAGCGGTCCTCGGCCATGTTGGCGAGCTTCTTGTCGCGGGTGATGCCGGCGTTGTGGACCACGACGTCGACGCCGCCGTGGTGCTCGCGGAGGTGGTGGGCGATGCGCTGCGGGGCGTCCTTGGCGGTGATGTCGAGGACGAGGTGGTCGCCGTCGAGCTCACCCATGAGGGTCTGCAGCTCGCTGGCGGCCTGCGGCACGTCGACCCCGACGACCTTCGCGCCGTCGCGGTGCAGGACCCGGGCGATCTCCGCCCCGATGCCGCGGCTCGCGCCGGTCACCAGCGCGACCTTGCCGACGAGGGGGCGGGTCCAGTCGGTCACCTCGTCGGTGGTGACGGCGCCGTGGGCGCCGATGCGGATCACCTGGCCCGAGACGTAGGCGGACTTGGGGGACAGGAGGAAGGCGAGGGTGGAGGCGATCGCCCCGTCGGCGGCAGGAGCGACGTACACGAGCTGGACGGTTCCGCCGCGGCCGATCTCCTTGCCGAGGGAGCGGGTGAAGCCCTCGAGCGCCCGCTGCGCGACGCGCTCGGACCCGGTGCGCTGCTCGGGCGGCGTGCCGATCACCACCACGCGCGGGCAGGACTGGAGCCGGCGCATGAGCGGGGTGAAGAACTCCTGCAGGGCGACGAGGCCGGCGGTGTCGGTGATGCCCGTGGCGTCGAAGACCAGGGCCTTGGCGCGGGTGCCCTCCCCGAGCGTGGTCGCGGACGCGATGCCGAGCCCGTCGAGGGTCGTCGGGAGCGTCTCCGCCAGACGGCCCTCGCCGCCCAGCACCACGAGCCCGTCCACCAGCGGCGAGCCGTCCGACCAGCGCTCGAGCCTGGTGGGTTCGGGCAGGCCGAGGTTCTTGACGAGCAGCTTGCCGATCGGGGTGGACACGAAGCCCTGGTAGCGGTCGCTCATGGTCGCGGTGTTCCCTCTTCGCTGGTGGGACGGGACGGTCTTGACTCTCCCGCAAGGATAGGAACATGCAGCCCACCACCCGCCCGGTCGCCGTCGTCGGCGGCAACCGCATCCCGTTCGCCCGGTCCAACACCGTCTACGCCGGCGTCTCCAACCAGGAGATGCTGACCGCCGCCATCGACGGCCTCGTCGACCGGTTCGATCTGCGGGGGGAGCGGCTCGGGGAGGTCGTGGCCGGGGCAGTGCTCAAGCACTCCCGCGACTTCAACCTCACCCGCGAGTGCGTGCTCGGCTCCCGGCTCGCCCCCGAGACCCCGGCCACCGACATCCAGCAGGCGTGCGGCACCGGGCTGCAGGCGGCGATCCAGGTGGCGAACAAGATCGCGCTCGGCGTCATCGACGCGGGCGTCGCCGGCGGCACCGACACCACCTCCGACGCGCCGGTCGCGATCAGCGACAAGCTGCGCCGCAAGCTGATGAAGGTCAATTCCGCCAAGGACACCGCAAGCCGGCTCAAGGCGCTCGGCGCGATCCGCCCCGGCGACATCGGCCTCGACATCCCCCAGAACGGCGAGCCCCGCACGAAGCTCTCGATGGGCGAGCACGCCGCGCTCACGGCGCTGGAGTGGCGCATCACCCGCCAGGCGCAGGACGAGCTGGCCGCGCGCTCGCACCACAACCTCGCCCGCTCCTACGAGGAGGGGTTCCACGACGACCTCGTCACCGCGTTCCGCGGCGTCGAGCGCGACAACAACCTGCGTCCGGACTCGACGGTGGAGAAGCTCGCCACCCTCAAGCCGGTCTTCGGCAAGGGCACGGCCGCGACGATGACCGCCGGCAACAGCACCCCGCTGTCCGACGGCGCCTCGGCGGTGCTCCTGTCCAGCGACGAGTGGGCGCAGGAGCGCGGCCTGCCGGTGCTCGCCCACCTCGTCGACGCCGAGACCGCGGCGGTCGACTACGTCAACGGCCACGAGGGCCTGCTCATGGCGCCGGCGTACGCCGTCCCGCGGATGCTGGAGCGCAACGGGCTGACGCTCCAGGACTTCGACTACTACGAGATCCACGAGGCGTTCGCCTCGCAGGTGCTGTCCACGCTCGCGGCCTGGGAGGACCCGGTGTTCTGCAAGGAGCGCCTCGGCCTCGACGCCCCGCTTGGCGCGATCGACCGGGACAAGCTCAACGTCAACGGCTCGTCGCTCGCGGCCGCCCACCCCTTCGCCGCGACCGGCGGGCGGATCATCCCCGTCGCCGCCAAGCTGCTCGCCCAGAAGGGCACGGGCCGGGCGCTGATCTCGATCTGCGCTGCCGGCGGCCAGGGCGTCGTCGCCATCCTGGAGCGCTGAGCTCGCGCCGTCCGGTCAGGTGCGGGTGAGCCGGAACCACTCACCGCTCCTGCCGTTCGACGCTCGGTCAGGTGACGTCGCGTCGGTCGATCCGATGCCCGACACAGCGGTCACGGTCCAGCCTCGGTAGGCCCGCTCTATGTCGTGGCGGACGGCTTGCTTCGGGCGGACGGGCCAGGCCCGGGGGCCACCCGTGCGCATCAGGACGGTGGCGTCCGCCGCGGCGAGCTCGGTGACGCCGCCGGCCATGAGGGTGCGGCCTGCGTCGTCGAGGCTCTGGAAGCAACCGACGTCGAGGAACAGGTCGAACCCGCTGCCCACACCGGAGTGGACCATGTGACGCACGTCGCCGATGACGAAGCGGGCGTCGTCGACGCCGTTGCGGCGCACGGCGATGTCGACGGCCTGACGCACGTTGTCGACCCCCATGGCGTCCCAGCCGCGATCGAGAAGGAGCTTGGTGTTGAATCCTCGGCCACAGCCGAGGTCGATGGCACGACGGACCCGGTCGGCCCGCAAGGCCTCCTCGCGATCGAGGAGGTGCTCGAGGGTGGGCCGGTCCTGACGGCTCGCCTTCTCCCAGGGGATGATCCCGGCGCGATATGCGGTGGCGTAGCCGATGCTCATATGAAGTTCCTGACCTGCGTGAGCGGAAAGTACCGCTGCCCTTCGAGCGTACTCCGTCCCGGCCCTCGGACCCGCGCGGCTGCTAGGGTCGCCACCGATCGACATCCTTTAACGAGCCGTCCCGTGAGGCGGAGAAGGAGGTCCGGCGCGCAGATGCCTGCCCCCGAAGAGACCGTGACCGACCCCGCGTCCGACAGGACGGAGCGGACCGTCCTCGACGCCCGTGACATCTCCCGGGCACTGACCCGGATCTCGCACGAGCTGCTCGAGCGCAACAAGGGCGCCACCGACCTGGTGCTGCTCGGGCTGCACACCCGCGGCGTCCCCCTTGCGAAGCGCATCGCTGAGAAGATCGCCGCCGTCGAGGGCACGCCCGTCGCCGTCGGCGAGCTCGACGTGACGATGTACCGCGACGACCTGCGGTCGCAGCCGACCCGGCGCGCCCACAAGACGGCGCTGCCGCCCAGCGGGATCGACGAGAAGGTCGTCGTCCTCGTGGACGACGTGCTCTTCTCCGGCCGCACCATCCGCGCCGCGCTCGACGCCCTCGCCGACCTCGGCCGGCCCGGCGCCGTACGCCTCGCGGTGCTGGTCGACCGCGGGCACCGCGAGCTGCCCATCCGCGCCGACCACGTCGGCAAGAACCTCCCCAGCGCCCTCGCCGAGCGCGTCAGCGTGCGCCTGGCCGAGGTCGACGGCACCGACGAGGTGACGATCTCGTGAAGCACCTGCTCTCCATCGACGACCTCTCCACCGACGAGATCCTCCAGCTCTTCGAGACCGCCGCGGACATGCACGACGTGCAGACCCGCGAGGTCAAGAAGCTGCCGGCGCTGCGGGGCCGCACGGTCGTCAACATGTTCTTCGAGGACTCCACCCGCACCCGGTCGTCGTTCGAGATCGCCGGCAAGTGGCTCTCCGCCGACGTCATCAACGTCAGTGCCAAGGGGTCGAGCACGTCCAAGGGCGAGAGCCTGCGCGACACGGTGCTGACCGTGTGCGCGATGGGCGTCGACGGCCTCGTCATCCGCCACCCCGCCAGCGGGGCCGCGGTCCAGGTCAGCCAGTGGGTCGACGCCGCGGTCGTCAACGCCGGCGACGGGATGCACGAGCACCCGACCCAGGCGCTCCTCGACGCCTACACGCTCCAGCGCCACCTCGGCTCCCTCGAGGGCCGCCACGTCGCGATCATCGGCGACCTGACCCACAGCCGGGTCTTCCGGTCCAACGTGCAGTGCCTGACGCGCCTCGGTGCCCGGGTGACCGTCGTCGCGCCACCGACGCTGATGCCGAGCGGGATCGGCGCCTGGTCGGCCGCGGCCGGCTTCGAGACGTCGTACGACATCGACACGGTCCTGCCCGAGGCCGACGCCGTGATGGTGCTTCGGGTCCAGCGCGAGCGGATGTCCGGCGCGTTCTTCCCGAGCGCGCGGGAGTACACCGTCGGCTACGGCCTGACCCGCAACCGGCTGGCCCTGCTCAAGCCGGACGTCCCGATCTGCCACCCCGGACCGATGAACCGCGGCCTCGAGATCGCCGCCGACGCCGCCGACGCGGCCCAGTCGGTCGTCCTGGAGCAGGTCTCCGGCGGCCTGGCGATCCGCATGGCCGTGCTCTACCACCTGCTGGCCGGGGACACCCGGGGAGGAATTGCCTGATGTCGCTGGTGATCAAGGGAGCCTCGCTGCTCGGCGAGCAGACCCGGGACCTGTACGTCGACGACGCGGGCGTGCTCGTCGACGAGGCGCCCTCCGGCGCCGAGACCATCGACGCCGACGGCCTGATTGCCCTGCCCGGGCTCGTCGACCTGCACACCCACCTGCGCGAGCCCGGCCGCGAGGACGCCGAGACCATCCTCACCGGCTCGCAGGCCGCCGCGCTCGGCGGCTACACCGCGGTGCTGGCGATGGCCAACACCTCGCCCGTCACCGACACCGCCGAGGCAGCCACCCGCGTCTGGGAGCTCGGCCGGGAGGCGGGAGTGGTGCACGTGCAGCCGGTCGGCGCGGTGACGCGCGGCCTGGCCGGCGAGGAGCTGGCCGAGCTGGGGCTGATGCACCGCTCGCGCGCGGCCGTGAAGGTCTTCTCCGACGACGGCAGGTGCGTCCACGACGCGCGGGTGATGCGTCGGGCGCTGGAGTACGTCAAGGCGTTCGGCGGCGTCGTCTCGCAGCACTCGCAGGACCCGGCACTCGCCGGTCCGGTCGCCTGCTGCCACGAGGGCGAGCTGTCCGGCCGGCTCGGGCTGCCCGGGTGGCCGGGGATCGCCGAGGAGGTGATCGTCGCCCGCGACGTGATGCTGGCCCGGCACACCGGCTCGCGGGTCCACGTCGCCCACGTGTCCACCGCCGGCTCGGTGGAGGTGCTGCGGTGGGCGAGGGCGCAGGCCGAGCGCGACGGGACATGGGCGGTGACGGCCGAGGTCACTCCGCACCACCTGCTGCTCACGACCGACCTGCTCACCGGCTACGACCCGACCTACAAGGTCAACCCGCCGCTGCGCCCGCAGGAGGACGTCGACGCGCTCCGCGAGGCGCTCGCCGACGGGACGATCGACGCGGTCGCGACCGACCACGCGCCCCACGCGCGCCACGACAAGGAGCACGCCTTCGTTGACGCGGCCTTCGGGATGCTCGGGATCGAGACCGCGCTCGGGGTGGTCCGCACGGCGCTGCCCGACCTGTCCTGGTCCGACGTGGCCCGCGTGATGTCGACGACCCCGGCGCGGATCGCAGGACTGGCCGAGCAGGGCCGGCCGCTCGAGCCCGGCTCGCCGGCCCACGTCGTGCTCGTCGATCCCGACGCCGCCGTCACCGTCGACCGCGACGCGTCCGCGTCGCTCTCGCGCAACAACCCCTGGCACGGGCGCAGCCTCACGTCGCGGGTGGTGCACACGGTGTACGGCGGCCGGGTGACCGTCCGAGACGGCGCGCTGGCCTGACCAGGCCTACGTTGGCCCTGGACGGTGAGTCGCCGGGAGACTCAACGTGCATCCCGGGCGTGTCGGGGGTCAAGATGGCGTCCCCTGGACGGTGAGTCGCCCAGAGACTCAAGGTGCATCCCGGGCGTGTCGGGGGTCGGGATTGCGTCCCGTGCACGGTGAGTCGCTCGGAGACTCAACGTGCATTCCGGGCGTGGTGGCGGCAGATGACGTGTTCAGGGGTCGCGGAGCTGCGATGTGCCGCCACCCTCGTGGGTCCAAGCGGCCGGGTGGCGCGGCCCGCGCTCAGCGGCGGCGCGGCCGCAGGTCGAGGACGTTGGATTCGCCGCGGTCGCGGAGCGTCGTACGGCCGCGCGCGACGGTGACGGCGTTGCGGTCGCCGGTGAGCACCACCGTGTCGGCACGGCGCAGCACGACGACGTTGTCCGAGCCCGTGATGCGTGTGCGGTAGGCCTTGCGGGCGTTCACGGCGTCGGCGCCGCGCAGGCGGGCGACGTTGACGACGTCGGCGGTCAGGGTCGACGAGGTGCTCGCCAGCTCAGCCGACTCCACGAGTCCCGAAACGGTCACCGTGGTGCCGGCCCCGCTGACGGCGAGCGACCGCACGGACGGGGTGGTGAGGCCGTTGCCGGCGCCGGTCACCTCGACGTCGAGGAGCGGCTTCGCGGTCACCGCGTTGCCGGTGCCCTCGAGGACGAGCCGGGTGGCTGCCGGCATGGTGACGGTCGCGTGGTCGGCGCTCACCCGCACCACCCCGCACGTGCCGCGCAGGTCGTAGGCCACGTCGTCCCAGGCCAGCACCGTCTCGGCGCCCACCTCGCACTGGACCGGCACCGCCGCGACCGCCTGCGCGGGGACCGCGGCGGTCGCGGCGGACAAGAGCGTGGCGGCGAGCGCGAGGATGGGCAGGGAGAAGTGGCGAGAAGTCACATACCGACAGTACGCACGGCGGCGCTGGCGTGGGCGATGGGATCGGTCACACCCGTGGCAGCACCGTCCCGGTCGCCGGGTCGCGGTCGGTGAGGCAGTAGACCTGGCCGCCGGGTGCGCGGAGCACGGTCCAGAAGTCGTGCACCCCGACCACCCGGGCGCCGAGCGCCGCGTGCCGGTCGGTGTCAGCACTCCGGTCCCGGGTCGCGAGGTCGGGGTGGGCGCGGACCGGGCCGTCGGGCTCGCCGAGGCGCTGGAGGAGGAGCCGGAGCTCCCCGTGCTCGACCAGCCGGACGAACTCGGGCAGCGCACCCACCTGCGGCTCCCGTCCGGTGAGCCCGGACCAGAAGGCGACCTCGGACTCCCAGTGCGCAACCGGGATGTCGAGGCACACCTGGTCGAGGACGGTCGAGCCGTCGCGGACCAGGCGCGGCTCGCCGTCGACCAGCGTGTGGCAGAAGACCAGGCCGCCGGGGGAGCGCATCACCTCGACGTCGTGGTAGGTCCAGGCCGCCGTGGCACCGAGGTCGCGGGCCCGCGCGACGGCCGCCGGGCGGTCGGCGGAGTCGAGGTCGAGGTGCACACCAACGGGGCGGTCGACGGCCTGGAGCTTGAGGTACGCCGCGCCCGCCTGCGGCAGCAGCGTCAGGAACTGGCCGTCCTCGCCGCGTCGCTCGGACGGCGTCCAGCCGGTCACGGCCGACCAGAACGCCACGGCCTCCTCGAAGGCGTCCACCGGCGTGTCGAGGAAGACCTGGATCCACCCGGGGCTGGCGCTCATGGGGGGATCCTGACACGTCGTAGGGTCGGGTGATGGCCACCCACCCAGCCAGCCACCCAGCCAGCCACGCCCATCCCGCCGACTTCCCGCCGGTCGTCCCCCAGCTGCTGCACGTGGTCCTCGACGCCCGCGACGTGCGCGGCGAGGCCGAGTTCTGGCGGATGCTCCTGGGGCTGGCCTACCGGCCGGGTGACGAGGCGCCCGAGGACGGCGACGACGACACGGACTGGCTGGTGCTCACGCACCCGGACGGTCGGCGTGCCCTGGCGGTGCAGGAGGTCGAGCAGCTGACGCCGAGCCGCTGGCCCGAGCCCGGGCATCCGTCGGTCTCGCACCTCGACACCACGGTCCCGTCACGGTCCGCGCTGGACGCCGTGCACGACCTGGTGCTCGAGCTGGGCGGCGAGCTGCGCCTCGACCGCACCGACGACCCGGAGGAGCCGCTGCGTGCCTACGCCAGCCCGGAGGGGCACGTCTTCTGCGTGTTCGTCGCCTGAGCGCTGGCGACCCGGCGACCCGGACGCGGGTCAGGCGAGCCCGAGCCCGCGTGCCTCCTCCCAGAGGTCGTCGCGGACCCGCGGGTGCGCGGCGTGCTCGATGAGGTTGCGCGCCTGCTCGCGCTCGCTCCGACCCCACATCCAGGCGATGCCCTGCTCGGTGACGACGGCGCCGTGCTGGAACGACGTGACCGGCTCGTCGACCAGCGGCACGATCGTCGAGACGTCGGCGCGCGGGTGCCAGCTGCGCAGCGCCATGAAGGCCCGGCCGCCCGGCGAGTGGCTCGCACCCACGGTGAAGTCGGTCTGGCCGCCGAAGCCGCTGTAGATCCGCGTGCCGATCCGCGAGGCGTTGGCCTGGTCGAACAGGTCGACCTGAAGCGCGGTGTTGATCGAGGTCATCGCCGGCTGCTGGGCGATCGCGGCGGGGGAGTTGGTGGTCTCGGTGCGCAGCATCCGCACCCGCGGGTTGTCGTCGACCCAGTCGTAGAGCTCCTGGCTGCCGAACACGAACGACGTACGCACCGGGGTGCCGCGGTCGAGCGCACCGGCCCGCTCGAGGACGAGCACGCCGTCGCTGAACATCTCGGTCCACACCTTCAGCCCGCGGCGCTCGAGCACGCCGACGATCGTGGCGTCCGGCACCTCGCCGATGCCCGCCTGGAGGGTCGCTCCGTCGCCGATCTCGGCGGCGACACGGGCGCCGATCAACCGGGCGTCGTCGCTCGGCGGCCGGGCGAGGTGGGTGGTCAGCGGGGCGTCCACCTCCACCCCCAGGTCGACGGCGTCGAGCGGCAGCACCGCGTCGCCGAAGGTCCACGGCATCCGCGGGTTGAGCTGGGCGACCACGAGCGCACCCCGCTCCCGGGCCGCCTCCACGGCAGCCGGCAGCACGTTGACCTCGAGGCCGAGCGACACCTGGTCGTCGCGCGGTGTCGTGGTGTGCACCACGACGACGTCCGGAGCCAGCGGCCCGTGGAAGAGCCGAGGAACCATCGACAGCCGGCAGGGGACGTACGCCAGCCGCGGGTGCCGCCGGAAGCCGGGTCCCACGAACGTCGTCTCCGGGACGACGCCGTCGTGCATCGGCAGGTCCTCCTGCGCGTTGAGCGCGTGCAGGCGCGCGTCCGGCAGCTCGGCGAGGAGCGGGCCTAGCAGGGTCACCGGGGCGGCGAAGTTCCCGCTCGTCACCACCCGCGGTCGGTCGAGGGAGCCGCAGTGCTCGCGCACCTCGCGCACAGCTTGGTCGACCTCGACGACGCGCATGCGATCAGCCATGGGGCCAGCGTGGCAGCCAGCTGCGGGAAATCGACTGGGCCTTCCGGCCCGGACCGCCTAGGCTGTTCGTCATCATGTGGATCCAGGACTGACCCGACTCGCGTCCGCGGCGGCGCACCAGTGCGCCCGAGGCCCGGCGAGTCCTCCCTGATCCTCCGAAGGACGCTCGCATGCCTGCCTCTTCTTCCTCGTCGGCCGCCGCTCGCCGGTCAGGCGCTGCCGCACCGTCCGCCCTGGCTCCGCTCGTGGTGTCCGGGCTGTCGGTGACGTACCCCGACCGCACGGTCCTGTCCGGGGTCGACCTGCTCGCCCAGCCGGGCCGCCGCATCGGCCTCGTCGGCGAGAACGGCGTCGGCAAGTCGACGCTCCTGCGGGCGGTCGCCGGACGGCTGCCCGCCCAGGCCCGGGTCGCGGGTTCGGTCATCGCCCCCGACGACCTGGTGCTGCTCGGCCAGGAGCCGCCCTTCCGCGACACCGCCACGGTGGCCGAGGTGCTGGCCATGACCCTGGCGCCGCTGCGGACGGCCGTCGCCGACGTGGAGCAGCTCGCCGCGATGGTCGGCACCCCCGAGGGCGACACGGCGTACGAGCACGCGCTCGAGGCGGCGGTCGCGCACGACGCCTGGGACGCCGACCGGCGTGCCGAGGTGGCAGCGGCTCGACTGGGGCTCGCCGACCTCGGGTCCGACCGGGTCGTCGGCACCCTCTCGGGGGGCCAACGCACCCGGCTCGCGCTGGCCACGATCATGACCACGCGCCCGGCCTGCCTGCTGCTCGACGAGCCCACCAACCACCTCGACGACGACGCGATCGAGGTGCTGACCGGCTTCCTGCGCGAGCTGCCCGGCGTCGTCGTGCTGGCCAGCCACGACCGCGTGCTGCTCGACGACGTGTGCACCGACCTGGTCGATCTCGACGCGGGCGAGCTGGGCACCGACGGCAACGGCGGGCGCCGCTTCGGTGGCGGGTGGTCGGCCTACGAGGCCGCTCGCGCCGACGCCCGTCGGCGCTGGGAGGAGACCTGGGCCGCGCAGCAGGAGGAGATCGCCCGGCTGCGCGACGCCACCCGCATCCGCACGTCGTCGATCGCGCACGACCGCGGTCCGACCGACGGCGACAAGTTCATCTACTCCTTCAAGGGCGGCCGCGTGGACCAGACCCTCGCCCGGCGCAAGAAGGACGCCCAGCGCCGGCTCGAGGTCGCCGAGCGCGAGCAGGTGCGCAAGCCGCCGGCACCGCTCACCTTCCGCGGCCGGCTGACCGCCGCGGCGACCGGGCGGCTGCTGCAGGCCCGCGGCCTCGAGGTCGCCGGGCGGGCGCGGGTGGAGCGCCTCGACCTCGCGGCAGGGAAGCACCTGCTGCTGACCGGGCCGAACGGGTCGGGCAAGTCGACGCTGCTCGGTGTGCTGTCCGGGCGGGTGGCGCCCACCGCCGGCACGCTCGACGTCTCGGCCCGGACCGTCCGCGAGCTCACCCAGGACCCGGAGGTCACCGAGCGCAGCCGCTCCGCGCTGGCGACGTACGACGACGCGGTGCGGCACCTGCCCGACGCCCCGGCGCTGCGGGAGCTGGGGCTGCTGCACCCGCGCGACCACCGCACCCCGGTCGGCAGCCTGTCGGTCGGCCAGCGGCGGAGGCTCGGCCTGGCGGTCGCGATCGCCGCCGCTCCCGACCTCCTGCTGCTCGACGAGCCGACCAACCACGTCTCGCTCGCGCTCGCGGGGGAGCTGGAGGAGGCGCTCGCCACCGCGCCGGGAGGTGTCGTCCTCGCCTCGCACGACCGCTGGCTGCGCCGCCGCTGGATCGGCCCCGAGCTGGCGCTCACGCCGTGGTGAGCCCACGGGGGGACGCCGTCTCGACAGGCCGACGCGATGCCGGAGGGGAGCCCGTGCGCTGGTAGGGTCGGCGTCGGCTCGAACATCCTTTAACGATCCGTCCCGTGAGGCGGAGAAGGAGGTACGGCATGGCTCTGCCTGCCCCAGCGCTCTTGGTCCTCGAGGACGGGCGCACCTTTCGCGGTGAGTCGTTCGGAGCCGAGGGTGAGACCTTCGGCGAGGCGGTCTTCTCCACCGGCATGTCCGGCTACCAGGAGACCCTGACCGACCCCAGCTACCACCGCCAGGTCGTCGTGATGACGGCACCGCACGTCGGCAACACCGGCATGAACGACGAGGACACCGAGTCCTCCCGCATCTGGGTCGCCGGCTACGTCGTCCGCGACCCCGCCCGCGTCCCGTCCAGCTGGCGCAGCGTGCGCAGCCTTGACGACGACCTGCGCGACCAGGGCGTCGTCGGCATCAGCGGGCTCGACACCCGCGCGCTGACCCGCCACCTGCGCGAGCGCGGTGCGATGCGTGTCGGCATCTCCACGACGGAGACCGACCCCCAGCGCCTGCTGGCGCGGGTGCTGCAGTCGGGCGAGATGACCGGCGCGAACCTCAGCGAGGCCGTCTCCACCGCGGAGGCGTACGTCGTCCCGGCGCAGGGGGAGAAGCGGTTCACGGTCGCTGCCGTCGACCTCGGCATCAAGTCCAACACCCCGCGGATGATGAGCGAGCGCGGCATCGAGGTGCACGTGCTCCCGGCGACCTCGACCATCGAGGACGTCCAGGCGGTCAGCCCCGACGGGTTGTTCTTCTCCAACGGCCCCGGCGACCCCGCGGCCACCACCGGCCAGGTGCGGCTGCTGCAGGACGCGCTCGGTGCCGGCATCCCCTACTTCGGCATCTGCTTCGGCAACCAGCTCTTCGGCCGCGCCCTCGGCTTCGGCACCTACAAGCTGAAGTACGGCCACCGTGGCATCAACCAGCCGGTGATGGACCGCACCACCGGCAAGGTCGAGGTCACCGCCCACAACCACGGCTTCGCCGTCGACGCCCCGCTCGAGGGCTCGACCACGACCGAGTTCGGCGAGGCCTCGGTCAGCCACGTGTGCCTCAACGACGACGTCGTGGAGGGGCTCGAGCTCCGCGACGCCGACGGCAGGCTGACGAGCTTCTCGGTCCAGTACCACCCCGAGGCGGCCGCCGGCCCGCACGACGCGGCGTACCTCTTCGACCGGTTCGCGGACCTGATGAACGACAGGAAGGACGCCTGACATGCCCAAGCGCACCGACATCCAGAGCGTCCTGGTCATCGGCTCCGGGCCGATCATCATCGGCCAGGCCTGCGAGTTCGACTACTCCGGCACCCAGGCGTGCCGGGTGCTGCGCCAGGAGGGCCTGCGGGTCGTCCTGGTCAACTCCAACCCGGCCACGATCATGACCGACCCGGAGTTCGCCGACGCGACCTACGTCGAGCCGATCACGCCCGACTACGTCGAGAAGGTCATCGCCAAGGAGCGCCCCGACGCGCTGCTCGCCACCCTGGGCGGCCAGACCGCGCTCAACTGCGCGATGGCCCTCGACAAGGCCGGCGTCCTCGAGAAGTACGGCGTCGAGCTGATCGGCGCCTCGATCGAGGCCATCGAGCGCGGCGAGAACCGCCAGCAGTTCAAGAAGATCGTCGAGCAGCTCGGTGGGGAGTCCGCCCGCAGCGTCATCTGCCACTCGCTGGACGACCTGCTCGCGGCCGCCGACGACCTCGGCTACCCGATGGTGGTCCGCCCGTCGTTCACGATGGGCGGCACGGGGTCCGGGATGGCGTACGACGAGGCGGACCTGCGCCGCATCGGCGGCGCGGGTCTCGACGCCAGCCCGACCACCGAGGTGCTCCTCGAGGAGTCGATCCTCGGCTGGAAGGAGTACGAGCTCGAGGTCATGCGCGACAGCGCCGACAACAGCGTGATCGTCTGCTCCATCGAGAACCTCGACCCGATGGGCGTGCACACGGGTGACTCCATCACCGTCGCGCCCGCCATGACGCTCACCGACCGCGAGTACCAGAAGATGCGCGACCTCGCGATCGACATCATCCGCGCGGTCGGCGTCGACACGGGTGGCTGCAACATCCAGTACGCCGTCAACCCGGTGGACGGTCGCCTGATCGTCATCGAGATGAACCCGCGCGTCTCGCGGTCCTCGGCGCTCGCCTCGAAGGCCACCGGCTTCCCGATCGCCAAGATCGCGGCGAAGGTCGCCATCGGCTACACCCTCGACGAGATCCAGAACGACATCACGCAGGAGACACCGGCGTCGTTCGAGCCCTCGCTCGACTACGTCGTGGTCAAGGTGCCGCGCTTCGCCTTCGAGAAGTTCCCCGAGGCCGACCCGACGCTGACCACCCACATGAAGTCGGTCGGCGAGGCGATGGCCATCGGTCGCAACTTCACCGAGGCGCTGCAGAAGGCGCTGCGCTCCCTGGAGAGCAAGCACGCGCCGTTCGACTGGCACAAGCACTTCGACGACGAGCTCGCCTCCGACGACTCCAAGGCGGCGCTGCTCGAGGAGATCAAGGTCCCGCACGACGGCCGGCTCAAGAAGGTCATGGACGCCATCCGGGCCGGTGCGACGCCGGAGGAGATCTTCGACGCGACCGCCATCGACCCGTGGTTCGTCGACCAGCTCGCGCTGATCAACGAGGTCGCCGTGCAGCTCATCGAGGCGACCGAGCTCACGCCCGACCTGCTCCGCCTCGCCAAGCGCCACGGCTTCTCCGACGAGCAGGTCGGCAGGATCCGCGGCCTGTCCGCCGACGTCGTCCGCGGTGTCCGGCACGCACTGGGCATCCGGCCGGTCTTCAAGACGGTCGACACCTGCGCCGCCGAGTTCGCCGCGCAGACGCCCTACCACTACTCGTCCTACGACGAGGAGACCGAGGTGCGGCCCCGCGCCGAGGGCAAGGAGGCCGTGATCATCCTCGGCTCCGGGCCCAACCGCATCGGCCAGGGCATCGAGTTCGACTACAGCTGCGTCCACGCCTCGCTCGCGCTGGCCGAGGCCGGCTACGAGACGATCATGGTCAACTGCAACCCGGAGACGGTGAGCACCGACTACGACACCTCCGACCGGCTGTACTTCGAGCCGCTCACGCTGGAGGACGTCCTCGAGATCGTCCACGCCGAGCAGCAGGCCGGCCCGGTGGCCGGCGTCGTGTGCCAGCTCGGCGGTCAGACGCCGCTCGGCCTCGCGCAGGGCCTCGCCGACGCGGGCGTGCCGATCGTGGGCACCACCCCGGAGGCGATCCACCTCGCCGAGGAGCGGGGCGCGTTCGGTCGCGTCCTCGCCGACGCCGGCCTGCCGGCGCCCAAGCACGGCACGGCGACGTCGTACCCCCAGGCGCAGCGGATCGCCCACGAGATCGGCTACCCGGTCCTGGTGCGGCCGTCCTACGTCCTCGGCGGGCGCGGCATGGAGATCGTGTACGACGACGCCGCACTGGAGGCGTACCTCGAGAAGTACGTCGCCAACGGGCTGATCAACGAGCGCCAGCCGGTGCTGGTCGACCGGTTCCTCGACGACGCCGTCGAGATCGACGTGGACGCCATCTTCGACGGCGAGGAGCTCTTCCTCGGCGGCGTGATGGAGCACATCGAGGAGGCCGGCATCCACTCCGGCGACTCCTCGTGCGCGCTGCCGCCGATCACGCTGGGCCGCGAGGAGATCGACCGGATCCGCAGCTCCACCGAGGCGATCGCCCGAGGCCTCGACGTGCGTGGCCTGCTCAACATCCAGTTCGCCCTGGCCTCCGACGTGCTCTACGTCCTGGAGGCCAACCCGCGCGCGTCGCGGACCGTGCCGTTCGTCTCCAAGGCCACCGCGACGCCGCTGGCCAAGGCCGCGGCCCGGGTGATGCTGGGGGAGTCGATCGCCGAGCTGCGCGTCGCAGGCGTGCTTCCCGCGGAGGGCGACGGCGGGCACCTGCCCGACGGCTCGCCGATCGCCGTCAAGGAGGCGGTCATGCCCTTCGACCGCTTCAAGACCTCCGACGGCCGCACCGTCGACGCGCTGCTCGGTCCCGAGATGCGCTCGACCGGTGAGGTGATGGGCTTCGACGCCTTCTTCGGCACCGCCTTCGCCAAGGCGCAGGCCGCGGCCTACGGGTCGCTGCCGCTGTCCGGCAAGGTGTTCGTGTCGGTCGCCAACCGCGACAAGCGGCACATGATCTTCCCGGTCAAGCAGATCGCCGACATGGGCTTCGAGATCCTCGCGACCGCGGGCACGGCGGAGGTGCTGCGCCGCAACGGCGTCCAGTCCACGGTCGTGCGCAAGCAGTCCGAGGGCGAGGGACCGGACGGCGAGCGCACGATCGTCGGGCTGATCCGCGACCGCGAGGTCGACCTGGTCATCAACACGCCCCACGGCGCCACGAGCGGCGGCTCGCCGCGCGCCGACGGCTACGACATCCGCACGGCCGCCGTGCTCACCGACATCCCGTGCATCACCACCATCCAGGGGCTCGGTGCCGCTGTGCAGGGGCTCGAGGCGATGCGCCGCGGCGACATCGGCGTGCGCTCGCTGCAGGACTGGGCGGCGCTGGCGAGCAACGGCGGGGACGCCTGACGGTGCGGCCCTACGACGTCCTCTTCGAGCAGGCCCTCACCCGGGTCGACCCCGAGCGCATCCACCACGCGGCGTTCCGGGCGATCCGGGCGGCGGCGCCCGTCACGTCCCGGGCCGTGCGCGTGCCGTCCGCGCCGGTGCACGCCCTGGGGCTGACGTTCCCGCACCCGCTCGGGCTCGCCGCCGGCTTCGACAAGAACGCCGTCGGGATCGACGGGCTGGCCGCCCTCGGCTTCGGGCACGTCGAGATCGGGACCGTCACCGGCGAGGCCCAGCCCGGCAACCCGCAGCCGCGGTTGTTCCGGCTCACCGACGACCGCGCGATCGTCAACCGGATGGGCTTCAACAACGACGGTGCCGAGGTCGTCGCACGGCGGCTCGAGGCCAGACAGTCACGGCGCAGGGTGCAAGAACAGAAGGGCAGCACCTCGTTCCTCGGTGCTCCCATTCTGGGGGTCAACATCGGCAAGACCAAGGTCGTGCCCGAGGACGAGGCGGCCCGCGACTACGAGAAGTCGGCCGGCCTCCTCGCCCCCTTCGCCGACTACCTCGTCGTCAACGTCTCCTCGCCCAACACGCCCGGCCTGCGCGACCTGCAGGCGGTGGAGAAGCTCGAGCCGATCCTGTCCGCCGTACGCCGTCGCGCCGACGAGGCGCGTCCCGACCACCGCGTGCCCCTCCTGGTCAAGATCGCCCCCGACCTCAGCGACGACGACGTGCTGGCCGTGGCCGACCTCGCGCTGGCGACCGGGCTCGACGGCGTCATCGCCACCAACACGACCATCAGCCGCGACGGGCTCGCCACGCCGACGTCCCGCGTGCAGCAGGTCGGGGCCGGCGGGCTGAGCGGACGTCCGCTCACCCAGCGCTCGGAGGACGTCGTACGCCTGCTGCGGGACCGCGTCGGCCCCGACCTCACCCTCGTCGGCGTCGGCGGCATCACCACCGTCGACGACGCGCGGCGGCGGCTCGCGGCCGGTGCCGATCTCCTGCAGGGATACACCGCCTTCGTCTACGAGGGCCCGCTGTGGCCCCGGCGCATCGTGCGGGGTCTCGCCACGAATGGCTGACGAGCGGGGACGGGTCCACGCCAGCCTCCACCCGAGCGTGCACGTCGACGGCGAGGTGGTCGCCACCAAGCGCGTCGGCGGCTACCGCCACCTGACCCTGACGGCGCCGGGCGTCCCCGAGCGGTTCCGGGCGGGCAACTTCGTCGCGGTCACCGTCGCCGGCCACGTCGCCCGCCGGGCCCTGTGGGTGCACCGGGTCCGGGCGTCGAGCGCGTTCGGTCCCACGCTCGACGTCGTCGTCGAGGCGCGGGGGAGCGGCACCGAGTGGCTCGCCGCGCAGCCGGTCGGTGCGCGGATCGCGATCACCGGCCCGCTCGGGCGACCGTTCGCCCTGCCCAAGGACGCCGTGTCGTGCCTGCTGGTCGGGGAGGGCTACGCCGCCGCCCCGCTCTTCCCGCTCGCCGAGCGCCTCCGTGAGCGCGGGTGCGCGGTCTCGCTCGTCGTCTCCGCGCCCGACGAGGCGCGCCTGCTCTCGGCGCTGGAGGCGAGGCGATCGGCCCGGTCGGTCACCGTCCTCACCGCCGACGGCTCCGTCGGCCAGCGCGGCACGGTCGGGGACCACGTCGACGACCTCGTCCGCCGCAGCGACGCCGACGTCGTCTACGCGGCCGGGCCGCACGCCGTGCTCCGCAGCGCAGCAGCCGCCGCCGAGCGCGCCGGCGCGTGGAGCCAGGTCGCGGTCGAGACGCCCACCCCGTGCGGCACCGGCCTGTGCCACGGGTGCCCGCTGCCCGTCGTGGGCGAGGACGGCGTGGAGCGTGTCGTCCGGGCCTGCGCCGAGGGTCCCGTCGTGCGGGGCGACCGGATCCGGTGGGACGCGCTGCCGGACGCCCTGGGGCAGGTGCGATGAGCGCGCACCTGCCGGGGCCGGTGATGGTCGCCGCCGGGTGCGGCGGCACCGGGCGCGAGCTCGAGCCGTACGCCGGTCCCGACGGCCTGGTCGGTCTCGACCTCGTCACCCGCTCGATCACCCTCGACGCCCGCAGCGGCGGCCCCGGGCCACGGGTCGTCGAGGTGCCCGGCGGGCTGGTCAACGCCGTCGGCCTGCCCAACCCCGGCCTCGAGCACTTCCTTGCCACCGAGCTGCCCTGGCTCGTGCGCGCCGGCGCGCGCGTCCACGTGTCGATCGCCGGCTCGACGATGGGGGAGTACGCCGACCTCGCCCGCCGCCTCAGCCGCGCCCCCGGCGTCGCCGGGCTCGAGGTCAACGTCGGTGCGCCCGACGAGGTCGGCGCCGGCCTGTTCGAGGTGCGCGAGCCCTACCACTCGGCGAGCGTGATCGCGGCCGTGCGCCGCGAGTTCCCCGCTGACCGGCCCGTGCTGGCCAAGCTGCGCCCCGACGTCTCCCGGATCGTCGAGGGCGCCCGCTCCTGCCACGAGGCCGGCGCCACCGCGATCGTCGTCGGCAACGCCGTGCCGGCCGCGTTCCCCGACGGGCGGGCCGGTGGCCTCAGCGGCCCCGCCGTCGCCCCCGTCGCGCTGCGCTGCGTCGCCGAGGTGCACCGGGCGCTGCCGGACGTCCCGATCATCGGGTGCGGCGGCGTGCACGACCTGCGCTCGGCCAACGCGTACCTCGACGCCGGCGCGATCGCCGTACAGGTCGGGACTGCGCTGCTCCACGACCCGACGACCGTGACCCGCCTGCGGGTCGCCCTCGATCCCCGTCCCGATGCCCGTCCCGATGCCCGCCCCGATGCTCGTTCCGAGGAGACCCGATGACGCCGTTCGGCACCCGCCTGGCCCACGCGATCGAGGAGCGGGGGCGGTTCTGCGTCGGCATCGACCCGCACGCGGCGCTGCTGCACGAGTGGGGCCTCGACGACGACGTGGCGTCGCTGGAGCGGTTCGCGCTCACCGTGGTGGAGGCGGTCGCGCCGGTCGTCGGCGTGGTGAAGCCGCAGAGCGCGTTCTACGAGCGCTTCGGCAGTCGCGGGATCGCCGTCCTCGAGCGCGTCGTGGCCGAGTCCCGCGCGGCCGGGGCGCTGGTGCTGATGGACGCCAAGCGGGGCGACATCGGCTCGACGAGCCAGGCCTACGCCGACGCCTACCTCGACCCCACGTCGCCGCTCGGCTCGGACGCGGTCACCGCCAGCCCCTACCTCGGCTTCGGCTCGCTCGACCCGATGCTCGAGGCCTGCCGGCGCCACGGCAGCGGGCTGTTCGTGCTCGCCCTGACCTCCAACAAGGAGGGCCCGGAGGTCCAGCACGCCCGCACCGGCGACGGGACGGTGGCCGGGGCGGTGCTGGCGCACCTGCGCGTCGCGAACGCGGGAGCCGATCCGGTCGGCTCCTTCGGCGCGGTCGTCGGAGCCACGATCGGCGACACCGAGGAGGACCTCGACGTCAACGGCCCGCTGCTCGTGCCGGGCTTCGGCGCCCAGGGCGGCACGGTCGACGACATGGCTCGCATCTTCGGGCGGGCCTCCCGGTGGGCGCTTCCCAGCTCCTCGCGCGACGTGCTGCGGGCCGGGCCCGACGTGGGCGCGCTCCGCGACGCCGCCCGGCGCGGCAACGACGCCGTGCGAGGCTTGGGGGCGTGAAGCTGCTGGCCCCGGCGACCCTCCTGGTCTGCCTGGCGGTGACGGGCTGCTCGAGCGACCCGCAGGCCGACTACTGCGAGGCGGTCGAGGACCACCAGGCCGACCTCAGTGACGTCGCCGCCTCCGACGACGCCGGCGCCGTCTTCGACGCCCTCGACGACTACGAGGACCTCGCCGAGCAGGCGCCGCGCGACATCGCCGACGACTGGTCGGCGGTCGTCGGACCACTGCGCACCCTCGAGGAGGCGCTCGACGCCCATGACGTCGACCCGTCGACGTACCGGGCCGACGAGCCCCCCGCCGGGCTCGCCGCCGACGCGCGCGAGGAGATCGAGGCGGCCGCTCGCGCGGTCGGGGCCGAGCGCACCGTCGACGCCATGGCCGCCGTCGAGCAGCACGCGCTCGACGTGTGCGGGACCCCGCTGTCGCGCTGACCATGGTGAAGGTCACGTCGGGGACATCCGGCCGCGGGCCCGATTGCCCGACCCGACGCGACCTGACTAGATTGATCCGCACCGTCCGGATCCCCGTCCGACGCCCGTCCGACCCTCGTCCGACCCCAGAAGGATCGCTTTCGTGGCCTTGCCCCCTCTGACGCCCGAGCAGCGCCAGGCAGCCCTCGACAAGGCTGCGGCCTCCCGACGCGAGCGGGCCGAGGTGAAGAACCGCCTCAAGAACTCCGGTGGCTCGATCGTCGACGTGCTGCACGAGGGCCAGACCAACGAGGTCATCGGCAAGATGCGCGTCGTCGAGCTCCTCCAGTCGGTGCCCGGCCTGGGCCGCGTGCGCGCCCGCCAGGTGATGGAGCGGCTCAACATCGCCGAGAGTCGCCGCGTGCGCGGGCTGGGCGTCAAGCAGGTCGCTGCGCTCGAGCGTGAGTTCGGCCCCGACGCCTCGTGACCCACACCGCCGAGACTCCTGCCGCCGGCTCGACCGGCACCACCCCCACCCGCTCCCGGCTGATCGTCCTCGCCGGCCCCACCGCCGTCGGCAAGGGCACCGTCGCCGCCGCCGTCCGCGAGACGCACCCCGAGGTGTGGCTCTCCGTCTCCGCCACCACGCGCAAGCCTCGTCCCGGCGAGGAGAACGGCGTGCACTACTGGTTCGTCTCCGACGAGGAGTTCGACGCGATGGTCGAGAACGGTGACCTGCTCGAGTGGGCCGTGGTCCACAAGACCGCCCGCTACGGCACCCCCCGTGGCCCCGTCGACCTCGCCCTGGCGTCCGGCCAGCCCGCGATGCTGGAGATCGACCTCCAGGGCGCCCGGCAGGTGCGCGAGACGATGCCCGATGCGCTGTTCGTCTTCCTCAAGCCGCCGTCGTGGGAGGAGCTCGTACGCCGCCTCGTCGGCCGTGGCACCGAGACCGAGGCCGAGCGGGAGCGCCGCCTCGAGACCGCGCGGGCCGAGCTGGCGGCCGAGAGCGAGTTCGACGTCACCATCGTGAACCACGAAGTTCACGCCGCTGCCGACGAGTTGGTAACCTTGATGGTTGGACCTGCTCCATCCACATCTGACTAGCGAGGCACCCACACCGTGGCTTCTCCCACCATCGCCGCCGAGGGCGTGACCAACCCCTCGATCGACGACCTGCTCACCAAGACCGACAGCAAGTACAAGCTGGTGCTCTACAGCGCCCAGCGTGCCCGCCAGATCAACGCCTACTACTCCCAGCTCGGGGAGGGCCTGCTGGAGTACGTCGGCCCGCTCGTCGACACCCACGTCCAGGAGAAGCCGCTCTCGATCGCGCTCCGCGAGATCAACGACGACCTCCTGACCTGCGAGGACATCGACCCCGCCGCCGAGGCCGCCGCCGCTGAGGCTGCTGCCGGCGACGCCACGGAGTGACGCGAGCCTCACGATGACCGTGAGGGTCGTCCTGGGGGTCTCCGGCGGCATCGCGGCCTACAAGGCCTGCGAGCTCCTCCGCCGGTTCACCGAGTCGGGGCACGACGTCACCGTCGTGCCCACGGCCTCGGCGTTGAAGTTCATCGGCGCCCCGACGTGGTCCGCCCTGTCGGGCAAGCCCGTCGCCACCGACGTCTGGACCGACGTCCACGCCGTGCCCCACGTCCACATCGGCCAGCAGGCCGACGTGGTCGTGGTCGCACCGGCGACCGCCGACCTGCTCGCCCGCGCGGCGCACGGCCTGGCCGACGACCTCCTCACCAACACGCTCCTCACCGCGCGCTGCCCGGTCGTCTTCGCCCCGGCGATGCACACCGAGATGTGGGAGCACCCGGCGACCCAGGCGAACGTCGCCACCCTCCGCGAGCGCGGGGCGGTCGTCATCGAGCCCGCCGTCGGCCGCCTCACCGGCGCCGACACCGGCAAGGGCCGGCTGCCGGAGCCCGCCGAGATCTACGAGCTGGTGCGGGGGCTGCTCGACCGCGGCCCCGACACCACCCAGGACCTCGCCGGTCGCAAGGTGGTCGTCTCCGCGGGCGGCACCCGGGAGTACCTCGACCCGGTCCGGTTCCTCGGCAACCGGTCCTCAGGCCTCCAGGGCTACGCCCTCGCCCGGGCCGCGGCCTCGCGGGGCGCCCACGTCACCCTCGTCAGCGCGAACGTGACCCTGTCCGACCCTGCCGGCGTCAACGTCGTACGCGTCGAGACGACCGAGCAGCTGCGGGAGGCGGTCGTTGCCGCGACCGCCACCGCCGACGCGGTCGTGATGGCCGCGGCACCCGCCGACTTCCGGCCCACGGCCGTGAGCGAGGCCAAGATCAAGAAGGCCGACGACGGGTCCGCGCCGGCCATCGAGCTGGCGCAGAACCCCGACATCCTCGCCGAGATCTCGCGCGACCGGGCTCGCGAGGACGCCGTCATCGTGGGCTTCGCCGCCGAGACCGGCGACGCCACCGGCTCGGTGCTCGACCTCGGGCGCGCCAAGCTGGCCCGCAAGGGCTGCGACCTCCTCGTCGTCAACGACGTCAGCGGGGGAGCCGTCTTCGGCAGCGCCGACAACGAGGCGGTCGTCCTCGCCGCCGACGGAGCCGCCGTGGAGGTCCCGCGCGGGTCCAAGGCCGCACTCGCCCACGTCATCTGGGACGAGGTCGCCCGGCGATTCGCGCCCTGAGACGCGCGTCCCGGATGCTGGTCGGCGGGTACGTTTCATCCAACCGTTACAGAGAAGAATCGAGATCAACGTGGCTGGACGCCTGTTCACCTCCGAGTCCGTGACCGAGGGACACCCCGACAAGATCGCCGACCGGATCAGCGACTCGGTCCTCGACCACCTGATGGCCGAGGACGCCGACAAGGCCAACCTGCGCGTGGCCGTCGAGACGCTGCTGACCACTGGCCTCGTCGTGGTCGCCGGTGAGGTGCGCACGACCGCCTACGCCCCCGTCGCCGACATCGTCCGCAAGGCGATCCTCGAGATCGGCTACGACTCCTCGGACAAGGGCTTCGACGGCCACACCTGCGGCGTCCAGGTCGCCATCGGCGCCCAGTCCACCGACATCGCCGCCGGTGTCGACGCCGGCCACGAGTCGCGGGTCGGCTCCTCCGAGGACGAGCTCGACAAGCGCGGCGCCGGTGACCAGGGCCTGATGTTCGGCTACGCCTGCGACGACACCCCGCAGCTGATGCCGCTCCCGATCACCATCGCGCAGCGGCTCGCGCAGCGCCTCACCGAGGTCCGCAAGGACGGCACGCTCGGCTACCTCCGTCCCGACGGCAAGACCCAGGTCACCATCGAGTACGACGAGAACGACCGCCCGCTGCGCATCGACACCGTCGTGCTCTCCACGCAGCACGACCCCGACGTCGAGCACGCCACGCTGGAGGCCGACATCAAGCAGCACGTCATCGACCACGTGCTCGCCGACGTCGACCTGCCCTCCGACGGCTACCGGATGCTGGTCAACCCCACCGGCACGTTCGTCATCGGTGGCCCGATGGGCGACGCCGGGCTCACCGGCCGCAAGATCATCGTCGACACCTACGGCGGCATGGCCCGCCACGGCGGCGGCGCGTTCTCCGGCAAGGACCCGTCGAAGGTGGACCGCTCGGCCGCCTACGCGATGCGCTGGGTCGCGAAGAACGTCGTGGCCGCGGGCCTGGCCAGCCGCTGCGAGGCGCAGGTCGCCTACGCCATCGGCAAGGCCGCCCCCGTCGGCGTGTTCATCGAGACGTTCGGCACCGGCGTCGTCCCGGACGAGAAGATCCAGGACGCCGTCCTCGAGGTCTTCGACCTCCGCCCCGCCGCGATCATCCGCGACCTCGACCTGCTCCGCCCGATCTACGCCCAGACCTCGGCCTACGGCCACTTCGGTCGCGAGCTCCCGGAGTTCACCTGGGAGAACACCGACCGCGCCGACAAGCTCAAGGCCGCCGTCGGCATCTGATCGCAGCGTTCCGGTCCCCGCCGCTGTCGGGTTCCCGCTCGCCGGCTCTCGGGATCCCCGCCTCGCTGTCGGGATCCCCGCTCGAGCGGGGAAACTGACACTTGGAGGCCGTTGCAACCCCCTCCAAGTGTCAGACTCGCCCACCGAGTCCGACTGTCGGGGCGCGCTGACAGAATCGACCGCATGACGTCCCACGAAGCCCCGGAAGCCGAGATGCTCCCGGGGCTTCGTGCTGCCGTCGACGACGCCAAGGCCAAGGCGGCGGCGACCCGGCGGCGCACGGCTGCGGCCTGGCAGCCTGCCCAGACCGACCCCGTCGCACGGGTCCTCGTCGACATCGCGCTGGCCCACCTCGACCGGCCGTTCGACTACGCGGTGCCGACGGGGATGGCGGAGACCGCAGTGCCGGGCGCACGGGTCAAGGTGCGCTTCGCCGGCCAGGACGTCGACGGCTACGTCGTCGAGCGGACGGGCCACACCGACCACACCGGGGCCCTCCAGCCGCTGCGTCGCGTGGTGAGCCCCGAGCCGGTGCTCGCGCCGGAGATCGTCGACCTCAGCGAGACCCTGGCCCGGAGGTACGCCGGCGCGCGGTCCGACGTGCTCCGCCTGGCCGTGCCGCCCCGCCACGCGGCCACGGAGAAGGTCGCGTCCGAGCGCGCACCCGAGCCCCCGTCGGTCGAGGCGCCCACGACCTGGTCGGAGGTCGGCCACGCCGACGCCTACCTCCGCCACCTCGCCTCCGGCGGGTCGCCGCGCGCGGTGTGGGCGGCAGCCCCCGGAGACGACTGGCCGGCGATGGTCGCCGAGGCCGTGGCGACGACGTACGCCGCCGGGCGGGGCGCGCTGGTCTGCGTCCCGGACCGCCGTGACGTCGCGCGGGTCGACGCCGCCCTGGCTGACCGGCTGGGTGAGGGGCACCACGTCTGCCTGACCGCCGACGGCGGCCCCGCAGCCCGCTACCGCGACTTCCTGGCCGTGTCCCGCGGAGCGCGACGGATCGTCGTCGGCACCCGCTCCGCGGCCTTCGCGCCCGTGCACGACCTCGGTCTCGTGGTGCTGTGGGACGACGGCGACGACCTCCACGCCGAGCCCCGCGCGCCCTACCCGCACACCCGGGAGGTGCTCCTCGTCCGCGCCGAGCAGCAGGGGACGGCGGCGCTCCTCGGTGGCGTGGCCCGCACCCCGGAGGCCGAGCAGCTGGTCGCCACCGGCTGGGCCCACGAGCTGGCGGTGCCGCGCGAGGTGCTGCGGCGGCGCGCCCGCGTCGAGGTCGTCCCGGCCGAGGACCGCTCTGTCGGCACCCGCGTGCCGCGCGCCGCCTACGACGCCATCCGGCGCGGTCTCACCTCCGGGCCGGTCCTCGTGCAGACGCCGCGTGCCGGCTACGCCGCGTCGCTGGCCTGCGACACCTGCCGCGCCCCCGCCCGCTGCACCGCCTGCACCGGACCGCTGGTCGTGGACGGTCCGGCGGTGCCACCGCACTGCCGGTGGTGCGGCCACGTCGAGGCGGCCTGGGCGTGCCCCACGTGCGGTGGCCACGGGCTTCGCGCGCCGGTGCGGGGCGAGGCCCGCACCGCGGAGGAGCTGGGCCGGATGTTCCCCGGCACCACCGTCCGCAGCTCCAGCGGCGAGCGGGTCGTCGACCGGGTCGGCGAGGCGGCCGACCTCGTGGTCGCCACCGTCGGGGCCGAGCCCGTCGCCGACGAGGGCTACGCGGCCGTCGTCGTCCTCGACACCTGGCTGAGCCTGGCCCGCGACGACCTGCGGGCGGCCGAGGAGGCCCTGCGCCGGTGGCTCAACGCGGCGGCCCTGGTGCGGCCCGGCGGCCACGTCGTGGCGGTGGGCGACCCGGCCCACCCCGCGCTGCAGGCGCTCGTGCGGTGGGACCCGACCGGCTTCGCCCGTCGGGAGGCGCAGGAGCGCTCGCAGGCCCACCTCCCGCCGGCTGCCCGGCTCGCGACGGTCACGGGTGACCTCGGGGCGCTCGACGACGTCCTCCACCTGGTCGACCTGCCCGCCGGGGCGGAGGTGCTCGGGCCGGTGCCGGTCGACGACGAGCACCGGGTCCTTCTCCGCGTGCCGCGGTCCAGCGGCGAGGCGCTCTCCCGCTCGCTCGGCGACCTCCAGCGGCTGCGCTCGGCCCGCAAGCTCGACCCCGTCCGGATCCAGGTCGACCCCCTGTCGATCTGAGCGGCCGCCCGCCGCCACCCGGGTCGTGCGCAGACGTCGCACGTCACGCCGCGCGGCGACCGGCCGCCATGACGGCACCGCCGGCGGCTCCCTAGACTTGGCCACTGCTCGAACGCCCGAGCCAGTTCCGCCCCAGTCCACCCAGTCCGCGACCAGCCGAGCGAAGGAGCTCCGTGGCCGTCCAGCCCATCCGTCTCTTCGGTGATCCCGTGCTCCGCCAGCGCGCGGTGGAGGTCGACGACTTCGACCGCGAGGTCCGCCAGCTCGTCACCGACCTGACCGACACGATGCTCGCCGCCCCCGGCGCCGGCCTCGCGGCACCGCAGATCGGTGTGGGCCTCCGAGTCTTCACCTGGAACGTCCACGGCGAGGTCGGCCACCTGGTCAACCCCTCCCTCGAGCTGTCCGACGAGACCCAGGACGGAGCGGAGGGCTGCCTCTCCCTCCCGGAGCTGACCTACGACTGCCTCCGCGCGCTGACTGTCGTCGCGACCGGCTTCGACATGCACGGCGAGCCGCAGCGGATCGAGGCGTCTGAGCTCCTGGCCCGCGCCATGCAGCACGAGACCGACCACCTCGACGGCATCCTCTTCATCGACAAGCTCGACACCGCCGCGCGCAAGGCGGCGATGAAGGAGATCCGCGAGTCCGAGTGGTTCGGGCTCGAGCGGCCGACGGTCCGGTTCAGCCCCCACCCGACGAACGGATTCGCCCGATGAAGGTCCCCAGCTGATGCGCGTCGTCTTCGCCGGCACGCCCGAGGTCGCCGTGCCCGCGCTCGACGCGATCGCCGACAGCCGCCACGAGCTCGTCGGCGTCGTCACCCGACCCGACGCCCCGAGCGGGCGGGGTCGCAGGCTGGTCGCCAGCCCGGTCGCCCAGCGGGCGGAGGAGCTCGGCGTCCCCGTCCTCAAGCCGGAGCACCCGCGCGACCCGGACTTCCAGCAGGAGCTCGCTGCGCTGCGCCCCGACGCCTGCCCGGTCGTGGCGTACGGCGCCCTGCTCCCGCAGTCGGCGCTCGACCTGGTGCCGCACGGCTGGATCAACCTGCACTTCTCCGTGCTCCCGTCCTGGCGCGGCGCCGCCCCCGTGCAGCACGCGATCTGGGCGGGCGACGAGGTCACCGGCGCGACGACCTTCCGGATCGTCAAGGCGCTCGACGCCGGACCGGTCTTCGGGGTGATGACCGAGCGGGTGCGGCCCACCGACACCTCCGGCGACCTCCTCGCGCGCCTGGCCGAAGGAGGAGCGGGCCTGCTCGTCCAGACCCTCGACGGGATCGAGGACGGCACCCTCGAGGCGCGCGAGCAGCAGGAGGAGGGCGTCTCGTTCGCGCCCAAGATCCTCGTCGAGGACGCGCGCGTCGACTGGAACCTCCCGGCCGTGGCCATCGACCGGCAGGTGCGCGCCTGCGATCCAGCCCCGGGTGCGTGGAGCACCTTCGAGGGTGAGCGGATCAAGATCGGGCCGCTGCGCCCGGTCGACCGCGAGCCGCTGGCCCCGGGTGTCCTGGAGGTCACCAAGAACGCAGTCCACGTCGGCACCGCGACCACGCCCGTTGAGCTCGGTCAGGTCAAGGCCTTCGGCAAGAAGCAGATGGGTGCCGCCGACTGGGCGCGCGGCGTACGCCTGGAGTCGGGCGTCCGCCTCGGCGAGCAGGACGCCTCCTCGTGAGCCGGCCCGCTCGTCCGGAGGACGTCGACGAGATCTGCGGCAGCCTGCCGGAGACCGAGCTCGGGATCTCCTGGGGCGACCGACCGACCTGGAAGGTGCCTCGGGGCGACAAGGGCAAGGGCTTCGTGCTCTACCGCGCGCCGCACAAGTCCGCCGTCGACGCCGAGACGGGGGAGATGTACGACGACCTGGTCGTGATCACGACGCCGACCGAGGTGGAGAAGCACGCCCTGGTCGCGGACGAGTCCACGCCGTTCTTCACCATCGACCACTTCAAGGGCTACGCCGCCGTGCTCGTGCAGCAGTCACGGCTCGGGGAGATCGGCCGCGACGAGCTCGAGGAGATCATCACCGACGCCTGGGCGGCCAAGGCCCCCCGGAAGCTCGTGCGGGAGCACCTCGGTGAGTGACCGCCGCGGCCCGGTCGACAAGGCCCGTCGCGCGGCGCTCGACGTGCTCACGGCGGTGCGCACCGACGACGCCTACGCGAACCTCGTGCTGCCGCAGGTCCTGCGCAAGCACGGGCTGGCCGGTCGCGACGCCGCGCTGGCCACCGAGCTGTCGTCCGGGGCCATCCGGATGCACGGGTTGTACGACGCCGTCATCGACGCCTGCCTGACCAAGCCGCGGCTCCAGCCGGAGGTCCGCGACGTGTTGCGGCTGGGGACGCACCAGCTGCTCTCCATGCGGGTCCCCGACCATGCCGCCATCTCGACCAGCGTCGACCTCGTCCGCGCCGCCGTCGGCCGGGGACCTGCCGGCCTGGTCAATGCCGTCCTGCGCACGATCAGCCGACGCGACCTCGCCGGATGGGTCGCGGAGGTCGCCCCGAACCGGCAG
Source organism: Nocardioides sp. GCM10028917 (assembly GCF_042666175.1). Classification (NCBI taxonomy): domain Bacteria; kingdom Bacillati; phylum Actinomycetota; class Actinomycetes; order Propionibacteriales; family Nocardioidaceae; genus Nocardioides; species Nocardioides sp. GCM10028917. Next base: position 268,226 of record NZ_JBHTFL010000003.1, on the reverse strand, counting down.
GACGACCCGTACGCCCACCTCGCCGTCGCCCGGTCCCACCCCCGGTGGGTCGTGGCGGTGCTGGGAGAGGCGCTGGCCGCGTCCGTCGGCAGCGACGAGGAGCTCGACGCGCTGCTGGAGGCCGACAACGCCCCGCCGCGGGTCACGCTGGTCGCGCGTCCCGGCATGGCGACCGTCGAGGAGCTCGAGGCCGCCGGCGGCACCCGCACCGGCCGGTCGCCGTACGCCGTGACCCTGGCCGGTGGCGACCCGTCGGCCGTCCCTGCGGTCGCCGAGGGACGCGCCGGCGTGCAGGACGAGGGTTCGCAGGTCGTCGCGCTCGCGCTCGCCGACGCCTCGGTCGACGGACGGGACGAACGGTGGCTCGACCTGTGCGCGGGGCCGGGGGGCAAGGCCGCCCTGCTGGCGGCGCTCGCCGCCCAGCGCGGCGCCGTCCTCGTCGCCAACGAGCGGCAGCCGCACCGGGCCGCGCTGGTCGCGTCCGCGCTGCGTGCCACACCCGAGGCCGCCGCACATGTGCTCGCCGGCGACGGCATGCGCCCCGCCTGGCTCCCCGGGACCTTCGACCGGGTGCTGGTCGACGCCCCGTGCTCGGGGCTCGGTGCGCTCCGCCGACGTCCCGAGTCGCGCTGGCGGCGCACCCCCGAGGACGTCGAGGCGCTGGTGGCGATCCAGCAGGTGCTGCTCGACGCGGCGCTGGAGTCGGTGCGACCGGGCGGGGTGGTCGTCTACGCGACCTGCTCGCCCGTCGTCGCGGAGACGACCGACGTCGTACGCGCCGTGCTGGCCCGCCGCGGCGACACCGACGAGGTGGACCACTTCCAGCTGTGGCCGCACCGCGACGGCACCGACGCGATGTTCGCGGCCACCCTGCGGCGACGGGCCTGACCCGGCACGACGGTCGCCGTGGCGAGGGCTCGCCTGATCGCGGTATCTAGGGACGTTGTGGTCGGCTTCGACCCCGAATCGCCTACCGATTCGTCCCTAGATACCGACAGAAGGGCCACTGGGAGCAGGCGCGGCGACGGCGTGGGTGGCGGCAGACCACATGCGAAGGCTCCCCGTGGCTGCGACGTGCCGCCACCCTCCGGGCTCCCGTGGAGCTTTCCGGCCACCAATTGGGGTGACTTCCACGCCTGGGCGGTTCACATCCTTTGCTCTGACCAGCATGATGGAGGCAGCTCGGCACACCGGAGGGGTGTGCCGTGTCACGGGGAGCAGGAGCAGGAATTCATGCACGTGCGCAGCATCATGACGGCCCTGGCCGCCACGACCTTGACCCTGACGGTGGGGACGACACTGATCACGAGTCCCGCCCACGCCGCGGGAGGCTCGCGCACGCTGTCGGGGCCCGCCACGGGCGACGCCGACGTCTACCTCACCTACGTCGGGTGCACCGACCTGCTCGGCAACGCAGCCGCGCCCGCCTCTCGCATCAACCTCGGTCCCTACGCCGCTCCGCTCGGACGCCGGTCGCTGGGCCTCGTCCCGACCGCCGCCGGTAGCGCAGCCGGCCCCTACGCCTCGTTCGACTCGCTCGCCGGCCTCGACTCGTCGGTCGCCGTCGCGGCCACCGGTGGCAGCTCGGGTGTCTCCTGGGTCATGGCCGTGAGCCGTCAGAGCCCGGCCGGCACCGCCTGGCGCGGGCGCGCGGCCGTGTCGGCCCCCGCCGGATCCTGGACCACCGTGTCCTCCTCCTCCCTCACCTACGACTGGGCGCTCGTCGAGCTCGGCTCGGGAGCCGTCGTCGATCGGGTCGGTTCGGCGACACCGGCGCAGTTCGCCGCCGCCCACGGCGACGGCCCCGGCTTCGCGGTCACCGGCTTCGGCTGCGACGGCAAGGCCTTCAATCTCGACGCCGTCCGGGCCTCCGGCTCGACCCTCGACTTCGAGGGCGTGGCGCTGTCCACCAGCATGGCGGCGGGCCGCCAGCAGGTGAAGCCCGACGAGGAGGTCGAGCTCACCGGCCGGGTCACCGACGGGTCCGGACGCCTCACGGGCGACCCGCTCGTGCTGGAGTCCCGCTCGCCCGGCGGCCAGTGGGCGCCGGTCGGCAAGCCGGTCCTCGCGTCCCGCGACGGCGTCGCGCGGGTCGTCGTACCCGTGGCTCAGACCACCGAGTTCCGCTGGCACCGTCCCGAGAGCCAGTACGCCGACGAGGGCTGGTCCGGCGTCGTCACCGTGACCGTGGACAAGCCGCAAGAGACCCAGCCCGGCGACCAGCAGACCCAGCCCGGCGACCAGCAGACCCAGCCCGGCGACCAGCAGACCCAGCCCGGCGACCAGCAGACCCAGCCCGGCGACCAGCAGACCCAGCCCGGCGACCAGCAGACCCAGCAGCAGGACGGGCAGCAGCAACAGCAGCCCGAGCAGGAGCAGCCGTCGGAGACCTCGGCGCCGTAACGGCTCCCGCGACGGCTGGTGGTCTCGGTACGCCCGGTCGCGCCCTCGTGCCTCGGGCGCGCGGCCACTCGACCTCGTGCGCCACGCCGGACGCGACTGCGTCGCCTCCGACTAGGCTCCTGACATGGCGTCGCCGTTCACCGAGATCGAGGTCGACGACCGCGTCGTCAAGGTCACCAACCCCGACCGCGTCTACTTCCCCCCGACCGATAGCTCGCCGGGCGGTGCGACGAAGCTCGACCTCGTCGAGTACTACCTCGCTGTCGGCGACGGGATCGTCAACGCCCTCCTCGAGCGTCCGTGCATGCTGCACCGCTTCCCCAAGGGCTTGGCGGGCGACAAGGTGCACCAGAAGCGCCTGCCGGCCGGCGCTCCCGAGTGGGTCGAGACCGTCCAGCTGTTCTTCCCGCGGTGGAAGCGCACCGCCGACGAGCTGTGCGTGACCGAGCTGGCGAGCGTCATCTGGGCGGTGCAGATGTCGACGGTCGAGTTCCACCCGTGGAACAGCCGGCGCTCCGACACCGAGAAGCCCGACGAGTGGCGCATCGACCTCGACCCGGGTCCGGAGTGCGACTGGGCCACCGTGCAGCGCGTCGCCCACGTCGCCCACGAGGTGCTCGACGAGCTCGGTGCCGTCGGGTTCCCCAAGACCAGCGGCGGGTCCGGCATGCACGTCTACGTGCGGATCCCGCCCGACCACGGCTTCCAGGACGTACGCCGCGGCGCGCTGGCGTTCGCACGAGAGGTCGAGAGACGGGCCGGGGGAGAGGTCACGACGGCGTGGTGGCGCAAGGACCGCGACCCCTCGCAGCTCTTCGTCGACTACAACCAGAACGCCCGCGACCACACGATCGCTGCCGCCTACTCGGTCCGGGGCGTGCCCGAGGCCCGCGTGTCCGCGCCGATCCGGTGGGACGAGGTCGACGACTGCGTGCCCGACGACTTCACGATCTTCACGATGCCTCAGCGGTTCGCGGAGATCGGCGACCTGCACGCCGGCATCGACGACCACCCGTTCGACATCGCGCCGCTGCTCGAGTGGGCCGCCCGCGACGAGGACGAGGGCGCCGAGGCGCCGCCGGAGCCCGAGGACACCTAGCCGGTCGAGCGGACCCGGTCGTCGAGCAGCGTGAGCGCCGCGCACGCGAGGACCCCGTCGGCGCACAGGGTCGGCGCGGCGAGGAGGAAGACCTCGCGGTCGTACCACTCCACCCGGTCGACGCCGGGCTGCAGGGCCAGCGCGGCGTCGAGGTCGATCGCAGCCCCGGCGTCGGTGTCGTCGTAGTGGACCCGCGCGTCGTCGTCGGCGACGAGGTGCCACGTGAGGTCCGCCGGCTCGTCGGGGACCTGCTCGTCGCTGCGTGCCGGGCGGACCGAGAGGCCCCCGGAGCCCAGCAGGTCAGCCACCGTGACGGGAGCGGGCTCGAATCCGAGGTCCTCCGCGAGCGCGGTCGTGAAGGGGAGGACCGTCTGCAGCAGCCCGTCGTCGAGGTGTCGGGCGCAGGAGCAGTGCGGACGCTCAGGCGGTTGCCATCCGGCGGTTTGCTCCGGTCGCCGGCGCCGGGAGAAGAGACCCACGCGCGCATCATCGTGCGACCTGGGGTCGGCTGTCCGTGAATTCGGCCACGCGGCCACAGGCCGCGCACAGGTCGTCCTCATCGTCCTCTCACCCTCACGACGTACCGTCTGGGGATGCAGCAGAACAGGTCCGCCCGGCCGCGCACAGGTCGGGTCGCGGTGGTCGTGAACACCGCAGCCCGCCGCGGGGCGCGAGCCCTGCCGCTCGTGGAGGCTGCCGTCCGCGGTGTGTCGGACGACGTGACGGTGCACCCGGTGCACGGCGGGCGCGAGCTCCTCGAGGCGCTGACGGTCGCCGTCGGGTCCGAGCCCGACCTGCTCGTGGTCGGTGGAGGTGACGGCACGATCGGCTGCGCGGCCGCGATGGTCGCCCACTCCAGCACCGCGCTCGCCGTGCTGCCCCTCGGGACCGCCAACGACTTCGCCCGCACGCTCGGCGTCCCCGACGACCTGGCGGCCGCGGTCGACACGCTGGTCCACGGCCACGTCGTCGACGTGGACCTCGGGCGCGTCGACGGGCGCGCCTACCTCAACGTCGCCTCGGTCGGTCTCTCCGTCGCGGTCACCCAGCGGCTCACCCCGGCGCTCAAGCAGCGGCTGGGCCGCTTCGCCTACCCGGCGGCCACCCTGGCCGCGTACCGGTCCCACCGACCGTTCGCCGCCCGCCTCGAGCTCGACGACGGCACCACGCTCGAGCTCGACGACCTCATGCAGGTCGCGGTCGGCAACGGGCGGCACTACGGCGGTGGCCTCACCGTCGCGCCGGACGCCTCCATCGACGACCACCAGCTCGACGTGTACGCCGTCGAGCAGGGCCGGCTGCGCGACCACGTCTCGGTCGCGCGCCTCCTCCGCACCGGGCACCTCGTCGACCACGACCGGGTGCACCACGTCACCACCCGGCGCCTGCGCCTGGTCACCGACGAGCCCCTCCCCATCAACCTCGACGGCGAGATCGCGGCCACCACGACCGCGACGTTCGAGGTCGACCGCAACGCGCTCCACGTCGTCGTACCGGCCGGGAGCCGTGCCGCGCGTCTCGACGGTCCCGGGAGTCACTAGGCTCGCCCCGTGGGCATCCAGATCACGCCGAGCATCCTCAACGCCGACCTGTCGCGCCTCGCCGACGAGGTGGCCAGGATCCCCAGCGCCGACTGGGTGCACGTGGACGTCATGGACAACCACTTCGTGCCGAACCTGACTCTCGGCCTGCCCGTCGTCGAGGCGCTCAGCAAGCACGCCTCCCAGCCGATCGACGCGCACCTGATGATCGAGGACGCCGACCGGTGGGCGCCGGCGTACGCCGAGGCGGGGTGCGGGTCCGTCACCTTCCACGCGGAGGCGGCCAAGGCACCGGTGCGGCTCGCCCGCGAGATCCGGTCCCAGGGCGCCCGCGCGTCGATGGCGCTCAAGCCGGCGACGCCGATCGAGCCCTACGAGGCGCTGCTGCCCGAGCTCGACACGGTGCTCATCATGACCGTCGAGCCCGGCTTCGGGGGCCAGAAGTTCCTCGACCTGTGCCTGCCCAAGATCCGCACCGCCCGCGAGCTGATGCGCAAGCACGGCGTCGAGACGTGGCTCCAGGTCGACGGTGGCGTGTCGCTGGAGACCATCGAGCGGTGCGCCGAGGCCGGGGCCGATGTCTTCGTCGCCGGCTCGGCCGTCTACTCCGCCGACGACCCCGACGCGATGGTGCAGGAGCTTCGCGAGCGGGCTGAGGCCGTGAGCGGCTGATGGAGCTGGCGCACCGCTACGACCGGATGTGGGAACGGCTGCTCCTTCTGCTCGACACCCTCGGTGAGGTGGACGCGACCACACCCGGGCGGCTGCGCCTCCGAGCCGAGGGGCACCACATCGAGATCGTGATGGCCGAGCGGGACTGGCAGGACATGGCAGGCACCGTCCACGGGTCCTTCGTCAGCGCTGCGGCAGAACTGCTCCTCGCGATCAAGCGTGCCCAGATGAACGGGGCGCCCTTCCTCGTCTTCGACACCTACGAACTCCATCCCTCGGCGACGGCGCGGAGCCCTGTGCAGGCCGAGCGCGATGCGGATCGCCAGCGGATCGAGGAGTACCTCCTCACACACCCGGGCGCTCGGTTCCAGGCGCGCGCCCACTCACCGGACCCGGACGAGACGTCGTGAGTCGCCCGGCGACGGTCGACGACATCCACGCCACGGCGCGTGCGATGCCCCACGTGACCGTCGTACGACCTGAGAAGAACCCCGTCTACCAGGTGGGCAGCAAGTCGTTCGTGTTCTTCCGGACGCCACGACCCGACGCGGTGGACCCCGAGACGGGTGAGCGCTACGACGACGTCGTGGTCATCTGGGTCGCCTCCGAGGGGGACAAGCAGGCGTTGCTCCAGGACGAGCGACTGCCGTTCTTCACCACGGCACACTTCGACGGCCACGCGTCGGTGCTGCTGCGCGCCTCTCGGGTGGGGGAGATCGATCGGGACGAGCTCGTCGAGATCATCGAGGAGGCCTGGCTCGCGCAGGCGTCGGACCGTCGCGGCCGCGCCTGGCTCGCCTCGCGCGAGCTCGAGCCGTAGGGACCGGTCCGTAGGTTGGGGGCATGACCGAGTCCGTGTGGGACTACCCCCGCCCGCCGCGCGTCGACCCGAGCAGCGAGCACGTCGTGGTCACCCACGGTGGGCTCGTCGTCGCCGACACCACCGCCAGCCTGCGGGTGCTGGAGACCAGCCACCCGCCGACGTACTACCTGCCGGCCGCCGACTTCGCCGAGGGAGTGCTCCGCCCCGGGCAAGGCGCCTCCTGGTGCGAGTGGAAGGGTCAGGCGGCCTACTACGACCTGGTGGTCGGCGACGAGGTCCTCCCGGCCGTGGCGTGGACCTACCCGACGCCCTCGACCGGCTTCGAGACGCTGGTCGACCACGTTGCGCTGTATCCGGGCCGGGTCGACCGCTGCACGGTCGACGACGAGGTCGTCCGACCGCAGCCGGGCAGCTTCTACGGCGGCTGGATCACGTCGCGGGTCACCGGACCGTTCAAGGGCGCGCCGGGCTCGTCGGGCTGGTAGCCGCCGGCGAAGAGGGTCAGCCCGCGAAGAGGGTCAGCCGCTGCCGGATGATCTTGCGGCGCAGCACCACGCGCCGCTTGCCGTCGTTGCCGATGCGGAGCCGGTCGAGCTCCCAGCCACCGTGCTCGGCCCGCTCGACGAGCACGCGGGTGACGACGTTGCGGGAGAAGTCCTTGGGCAGCACGAGCGTCTCGAACTCCCACTCCACCCCGCGGCCGGGTGGGCGGCGCTGGATCCTGGCCATCGTCTCTCCCGTCTCTCCTCGGATCGTGCGTCTTCAGTCGGCCGACACGTCGTCGAGCGCGTCGACGATCTCCGGCGGCAGGGTCAGCTCCTCGATGCCGAGCGCTCCCTTGAGCTGCGCGGCCGTGCGGGCGCCGACGATCGGGGCGGCGACCCCGGGCCGGTCACGTACCCACACGAGCGAGACCTCAAGCGGCGACCAGCCGAGGCCGTCGGCGGCGCGCACGGCGGCCTCCACAATCCCGCGGCCGCGCTCGTCGAGGTAGGCGCCCACGAACCCGGCGAAGTGCTCGGTCGCGGCGCGCGAGTCCGACGGGGTGCCGGTGCGGTACTTCCCGGTCAGCACGCCCCGCCCGAGGGGCGACCAGGGAAGGACCCCGAGACCCAGCGCCCGCGCGGCCGGGACGACCTCGTGCTCGACGTGGCGGTTCAGGAGCGAGTACTCGACCTGGGTGGATGCCAGCGGCACCCGCCCGGGGACGGCCCGTTGCCAGGTCGCGGCCTGCGCGGTCTGCCAGCCGGTGTAGTTGGAGACGCCGACGTACGACGCGCGGCCCGAGGTGACGGCGAGGTCGAGGGCGCTGAGCGTCTCCTCGACCGGGGTCTCGTCGGTCCACACGTGGGCCTGCCAGAGGTCGACGTGGTCGACCCCGAGCCGCTTCAGCGACGCATCGAGGGTGGTCAGCAGGCTGCCGCGGGAGGTGTCGGTGACCCGCGCGCCCGTACGCCGGTGGATGCCGGCCTTCGTCGCGAGGACGACCTCGTCGCGGGCGACGACGTCGCCGATGAGCGTCCCGATCAGCTCTTCGCTCGCACCGTCGCCGTAGCCGGCGGCGGTGTCGACCAGGGTGCCCCCGGCCTCGGCGAAGGCGATGAGCTGGTCGCGCGCCTCGTGCTCGTCGGTGTCGCGGCCCCAGGTCATCGTGCCGAGGCCGAGCCGGGAGACCTTGAGCCCGGTGGCGCCGAGGGAACGCTGCTGCATGGTGGTGAGGGTAGCCACGGGTCGTGCGCGGACCGCACGGGACGCGCCCGTAGGCTCACGCCTCGTGATCGATCTCCTCAAGGCAGTGGTCCTCGGCGTCATCCAGGGGCTGACGGAGTTCCTGCCGATCTCGAGCAGCGCGCACCTGCGGATCTTCCCCGAGCTGTTCGGCTGGGGCGACCCGGGAGCGGCGTTCACGGCCGTGATCCAGATCGGCACCGAGCTCGCCGTGCTCATCTACTTCCGCAAGGACATCTGGCGCATCGGCAGCACGTGGGTGCGCTCGCTCTTCAAGGCCGAGTACCGCGGCACGATCGACGCTCGGATGGGCTGGTTCATCATCATCGGCTCGCTGCCGATCGTGGTGCTCGGGGTCCTGCTCAAGGACGTCATCGAGCGCGACTTCCGGAACCTGTGGATCACCGGCACCACCCTGATCGTGATGGGCGTCGTGCTGGGCATCGCCGACCGCATCGGGCGCACCGACCGGCCGCTGGGCAAGCTCACCCTGAAGGACGCGGTGCTGATGGGCATCGCGCAGGCGCTGGCCCTCGTCCCCGGCGTCTCCCGCTCGGGCGCCACGATCTCGATGGGTCGCTTCCTCGGCTTCGACCGCGAGGCCGCGACCCGGTTCGCCTTCCTGCTCGCGATCCCCGCGGTCGTCGGCGCCGGGCTCTTCGAGCTCAAGGAGATCCCGCACGGCCACAACGACTTCGGCTGGGGCCCCACCATCACCGCCACGGTCGTCTCGTTCGTCGTCGGCTACGCCGCCATCGCCTGGCTGCTGCGCTACGTCAGCACGAACTCCTACACGCCCTTCGTGATCTACCGGATCCTGCTCGGCGCGGGCACGCTCATCCTGCTCGGAGCCGGCGTGCTGACCGCCTGAACGTGTCGGCCAGCAGCACCAGCGCCACGACCTGGGTGACGGCGACGACGGCCACGAGGGCCGGCACCGACCGGTCGTAGAGCCACCCGGCGGTGACGCCCCCGACGATCGCGAAGAGTCCCTGGATCCCTGCGAAGACGCCGTACGCCGTCGCGCGGCGCGGCGCGTCGACCAGGTCGGCGACCACGGCCTTGACCGTCGAGTCCTGGACGCCCTGGGCCACGCCCCACGCGGCGACGCCGCCCAGGACCGCGACCATGGCCGAGCCGAGCGCGAGAGCCGGCACGAGCGCCACCAGCACCGGCACGAGGAGCAGCACCCGCGGGCCGGTGCGGTCGTAGACCGAGCCGACGGCGAGTGCCGCGACCGCCTCGACACCCATCGCCGCGGCGTACACCACGGGCACGGCCGCGACGGGCACCACGTCGTCGACGGTGAGGTGGTAGCCGATGATGCCGAAGGTGACCAGCGCTCCCGTGGTCAGCGACGCGGCGACGGCGTAGCGGAAGAAGTCGGCCGGCAGGCCCGAGCCGACGACGTTCGCCCACCAGCCGCGGCGCGGGACCGGGTGCTCCGGGGCCGCCGGCGCGGGTGAGTCGTCGTACACGCTGGGGTCGGGGACCCGGCGACGGAGGGTGAGCAGCAGGACCATCGCCACCGCGCCGGGCACGGCGAGCACGGCCATGCCCCACCAGAGGGACGCGACCGCGACGACACCGGCGACCACCAGCGGTCCGGCGAACGCGCCCACCTGGTCGAGGGCCTTGTGCACCCCGAAGCCGCGCCCACGGCCCACGGCGGTCGCGACGTGGGCCAGCAGCGCGGACTTCGACGGCGACCGGACCGCCTTGCCGAGGCGCTCGAGCAGGATCATCGTGGAGGCGAAGGCCAGCCCGGCCGCACCGAGGCGCGGCGCCAGCGCGATCAGCGGGACGCAGACCGCGGTGAGGCCGTAGCCGACGATCGTCAGGGACCAGTAGCGGCCCGTGCGGTCGGCGATCGGGCCGAACGCCAGGCGCATGACGAGCGCGACCGCCTCACCGGCTCCGGTGACGAGCCCGACGACCACCGCGGACGCACCGAGGGCGGCGAGGACGGGGCCGTAGACCGAGCGGGCGCCCTCGTAGACCATGTCGGCGGCCAGGCTCACGAAGCCGAACCACCAGACCACCCGCCAGGCCGTGGGAGCGGCAGTGGCGGATCGCGTCACAGCCACCCGGACTTCTTGAACCAGGCGAACAGGCCCACCGACACCCCCACCATGAGCAGCAGCGCGAACGGGTAGCCGTAGGTCCAGTGCAGCTCGGGCATGTGGTCGAAGTTCATCCCGTAGACGCCGGCGATGAGCGTGGGGACCACGATCAGCGCCGCACCGGCCGAGATCTTGCGCATGTCCTCGTTCTGCTGGACCGAGATCCGGGCGAGGTGGGCGTCGAACGCCGTCGACAGCAGGCCGTCGAGGTTGTCGACCACCTCCGAGACCCGGTGGAGGTGGTCGGCCACGTCGCGGAAGTACGTCGCCGTCTCGGCAGTGATCCGCTCGTCGACGCCCGTCGCGAACTTCCGCATCGGCTCGCGCAGCGGCATGACCGCCCGGCGCACCTCGGCGATCTCGCGCTTGAGGACGTAGATGCGGTTGGAGTCGTCGGTGCGAGCCTCGGAGAAGACCGACTCCTCCACCTCGTCGACGTCCACCTCGAGCTCCTGGCCGACCTTCTCGTACTCGTCGACGACGCGGTCGCAGATGGCGTAGAGGACGGCCATCGGTCCGTGCTCGAGCACCTGGGCGCGGTGCTCGAGGTCGCGCCGTGCCGTCGCGAGGTCGATGCCGTGGCCGTGCCGCACGGTCACCACGAAGTCCCTGCCGACGAACAGGTTGATCTCGCCGGTCTCGACCGCGTCCTCCTCGTCGACATACCAGAGCGTCTTGAGCACCAGGAACAGCGTGTCGCCGTATCGCTCGAGCTTGGGGCGCTGGTGGGAGTCGCCGGCGTCCTCGACGGCGAGCGGGTGCAGGTCGAAGGTGCGCGCGATCAGCTCGAGCTCGTCATTGCTGGGGTCGTGGATCCCGATCCACTGGAAGTCCCCGGGGTCGCAGGGCACCCGCGCCCAGCCGAGGCTCTGGTCGTCGGCGTCACCGAGCTGGACCCGCTTGCCCTGGTGGTACAGGGCGTTGTCGACGATCACAGGGCCGAGGCTAGCCCCACTAATGTCTGGAGAATGCCCACCCTCATCCTCGTGCGACACGGCCGCTCGTCCGCCAACGCGACCGGAGTCCTCGCCGGCCGGCTGCCCGGCGTCCACCTCGACGACGCCGGGGTGAAGCAGGCGGTCGCGGTGGGGGAGCGGCTGGCAGGCGTACGGCTCGCCGCCGCGGTGACCAGCCCCCTGGAGCGCTGCCGCGAGACGTGCCGCGAGATCACCACCCGGCAGTCCGAGTCGCTGCGGGCCGCCAGCGACAAGCAGCTGTCGGAGTGCGACTACGGCGAGTGGCAGGGGCGGGCGCTCAAGGACCTCGCCAAGGAGAAGCTCTGGAAGACCGTCCAGGCGCAGCCGTCGGCGGCCACCTTCCCCGGCGGCGAGTCGATGCGGGCGATGCAGGACCGGGCGGTGGCAGCCGTACGACGCCACGACGCGCGGGTGGCGGCCGAGCACGGCGACGACGCCGTGTGGCTCGCCGTCAGTCACGGAGACGTGATCAAGTCGATCCTCGCCGACGCGCTCGGCACCCACCTCGACCTCTTCCAGCGCATCCACGTCGACCCGGCGTCGGTGTCGATCGTGCGCTACACCGAGTCGCGGCCCTTCGTGATCGGCACCAACACCCACGCCGGCGACCTCGCCTGGCTGACCCCGCCCAGGAAGCCCCGACGCGCGTCCCGCAGCCGGCGCACGGACGCCGAGGTGGGTGGAGGCGCCGGGCCTCAGACAGGCACGCCCTAGGGTGAGTGACATGCCCGTCGTGCACCGCTTCGACCCACCCGAGCGCTTCGTCGCCGGCACCGTTGGCGAGCCCGGCCAGCGCACCTTCTTCCTCCAGGCGCGCGAGGGCGCCCGGCTGGTCAGCGTCTCCCTCGAGAAGCAGCAGGTGCAGGCCCTCGCCGAGCGCATCGACGAGCTCCTCGACGAGCTGATGCAGGCCGTCGGCGGCGAGGTGATGATCCCGGTGATCGCGCCCCGCGACCTCACCGACACGCAGCCCCTCGAGCAGCCGATCGAGGAGGAGTTCCGCGCCGGCACGATGACCCTGTCGTGGGACGGGTCCGACGAGCGGGTCGTGATCGAGGTCTTCCCCTTCACCGAGGCAGCGGTCGTCTCGCCCGAGCAGCTCCAGGAGGACCTCGAGGACCTGCTCGAGCCCGAGCCGGAGGAGATCTTCCTCGTCCGGCTCACGGCCGCCGCGGCGCGGTCGTTCGTGGAGCGCTCGCTGTCCGTGATCGGCGCCGGTCGGCCCGACTGCCCCTTCTGCGGCGAGCCGATCGACCCGGACGGACACCTGTGCGTCCGTGCCAACGGCTTCCGGCGTCGTGATCCCTGACAGCACCCTCCCGGGCGGCTTCCCCACCGGGGAGCTGAGCCTGCACGGACGCGTGCTGCCGGCGTCCAATGCCACCTTCGTCGGCGAGCTCGGCGGCGTGCGGGTCGTCTACAAGCCGATCGCGGGGGAGCGCCCGCTGTGGGACTTCCCCCACGGCACCCTGGCCGCCCGCGAGGTCGGTGCGTACGCCGTCTCCGAGGCGCTGGGGTGGGACATCGTTCCGCCCACGGTCCTCGGCGACGGACCGCACGGCCCGGGCATGCTGCAGCTGTGGCGTGACGAGGTCGAGGACGCAGCCCCCGTCGACATCGTCGGCGAGGGCGAGGTCCCGGACGGGTTCCGACACGTCTTCGACGGCCTCGACGCCCACGACCAAGGGGTGTCACTGGTCCACGAGGACAGTGAGCCCCTGCGCCGGATGGCGCTCTTCGACGTCGTGGTCAACAACGCCGACCGCAAGGGCGGACACGTCCTGCCCATGCCCGACGGCCACCGGCACGGCGTCGACCACGGACTGACCTTCCACGTCGAGCACAAGCTGCGCACCGTGCTGTGGGGCTTCGTCGGCGACGCGATCAGCGCCGAGGAGGCCGACGGCCTGCGGCGGCTCTCCGCAGAGCTCGACGGGGAGCTGGGCGCGACGTTGTCCGCGATGCTCACCGACGACGAGGTCGAGACCACCAGGCGTCGGGTCGCCCGGCTGCTGGCACGGGGGACGTTCCCCGGCCCGCGCTCGTCGTCGTACCCCGTCATCCCCTGGCCACCCTTCTGAGGTCGCCCGTCCGGACCCTCACCACCGGCGGATAGGCTGCGCGACATGCGTGCCTGGTCGTCGCCCGACGTTCCCTCACTGCCCGTGACGGGCCCCGTCGTGCGGGTGCACGACACCGCGAGCGACGCCCTCGTCGAGACCCGGCCCGAGGGCCCGGCGCGGATGTACGTCTGTGGAATCACCCCCTACGACGCCACGCACATGGGGCACGCTGCGACCTACGTCGGCTTCGACCTGCTCAACCGCGCCTGGCGCAACGCCGGCCACGAGGTGACCTACGTCCAGAACGTGACGGACGTCGACGACCCGCTCCTGGAGCGCGCCACCAAGGTCAACGTCGACTGGTCCGAGCTCGCCCAGCGCGAGACCCAGCTGTTCCGCGAGGACATGGAGGCCCTGCGGGTCCTGCCGCCCGCGCACTACACCGGGGCGGTCGAGTCCATCCCGCAGGTGGTCGCGCTGATCCAGCGACTCGACGAGGCCGGTTCGGTCTACCGCGTCGAGGACGACCTCTACTTCTCGGTGACCGCCGACGACACCTTCGGGGCCGTGTCCGGGCTGGACCGCGACATGATGCTCGAGATCTTCCCCGAGCGCGGTGGTGACCCCGACCGCGAGGGCAAGAAGGACCCGCTCGACTGCCTGCTGTGGCGTGCCGAGCGACCGGGCGAGCCGGCGTGGCCCAGCCCGTGGGGCCCCGGCCGGCCGGGCTGGCACGTCGAGTGCTCGGCGATCGCGCTCGACCACCTCGGGGCCGCGTTCGACGTGCAGGGCGGTGGCAGCGACCTCGTCTTCCCGCACCACGAGATGTCGGCCGGCCACGCTCAGGTCGCCCATCCGGGCGAGCGGTTCGCGCGCACCTACGCCCACGCCGGGATGGTCGCCTACGACGGCGAGAAGATGTCGAAGTCCAAGGGCAACCTCGTCTTCGTCTCCGCGCTGCGGATGAGCGAGGTCGACCCGATGGCGATCCGGCTGGTGCTGCTGCGCCACCACTACCGCAGCGACTGGGAGTGGACCGACGACCAGCTCTGGGACGCTGTCGACACCCTCGCCACCTGGCGCCGCGCCCTCGCGCTCGGCAACGGTGCCCCGGCCCTCCCGTTCGTCGAGCGGGTGCTCACCGCGCTGGCCGACGACCTCGACGCACCGACGGCTGTCGCGGCCGTCCAGGAGTGGGTCGAGGCGACCCTCGGCACCACGGGCCTCGCTGACACCTCCGACCCCGAGGCCGCGGCGACCGTCCACCGGCTCCTCGACGCCGCCCTCGGCCTCTCGCTCTGACGTACGCCCCTCCTCGTCGCCCGAGCGGTGCGTGAGGCAGGTTCCGGGACCGCAGAACGTGTCTCACTCACCGCTGCGCGCCGTGTCGGCGTACGACTCGCCGGTGGGCGGTGAGTGAGGAGGATTCCCGTGGCCGGGGATGCCCCTCAGCCACCGCCCGAGCAGACGCCAGGCGGGCGGGCGGACGTCAGTCGGTGTCGCGGCGCTTGAGGTAGCGCTCGAACTCCCGGGCGATGGCCTCGCCGGAGGCCTCCGGCAGCTCGGCGGTGTCGCGGGTCTCCTCGAGCGCGCGGACGTAGTCGGCGACGTCCTCGTCCTCGGCGGCGAGCTCGTCCACGCCGCGTTCCCAGGCCTTGGCGTCGTCGGCGAGGTCACCGATGGGCATCGGGGCCTCGAGGAGCTCCTCGAGCTGGCCGAGGAGGGCGAGCGTCGCCTTGGGGCACGGCGGCTGGGCGACGTAGTGGGGGACCGCGGCCCAGTAGGAGACGGCCGGGATGTCGAGCTGGGTGCAGGCGTCGTTGAAGACGCCGACGATGCCGGTCGGCCCCTCGTAGGTCGACTGCTCGAGGACGAGGCGGTCGACGAGCTCGGGCTCGGTCGCGGTGCCAGTGACGGGGATGGGGCGGGTGTGCGGGGTGTCGGCGAGGAGCGCGCCCATCGTGACCACGAGCTCGGCGCCGAGGTCGTCGCAGGCGGCGAGGAGCTCGGCGCAGAACTGGCGCCACTTCATGTTGGGCTCGATGCCGCGCACCAGGATGACGTCGCGCTCGAGCTCGGCGGGACGCGCGACCGCGATCCGCGTGGTGGGCCAGGTGAGACGCCGGTAGCCGTTGACGTCGGTGCCGATGATCGGTCGGTTGACCTGGAAGTCGTAGAACTCCTCCGGGTCGATCGCGCCGATCACCTCGGCCTTCCACTGCTCGATGAGGTGGTCGACCAGCCCCGAGGCCGCGTCGGCGGCGTCGTTCCAGCCCTCGAAGGCGGCGATCACCACCGGGGAGACCAGATCCTGCACGTCGTCGAACTCGATCACCCGCCCAGCCTAGGGCGCCGTGTCCAGTCGTCCGTCGTGATTTCACCGCCCGACGCGCCGGGTGCCACCATGTGGGAAACCAGTCCGCCTGTCGGACGACGTTCCTAGGCTGGCGGCAACGCCGCCCGAGAGGAGCCACATCCGTGGAGCCGCAGCACCGCCCTGACGCCACCGCCGCCCTGACGGAGGTCCTGAGCGAGCGGATCATGGTGCTGGACGGTGCGATGGGTACCGCGATCCAGCGCGACCGGCCCGACGAGGCGGGCTACCGCGGTGAGCGCTTCGCCGACCACCCGAGCGACCTGATCGGCAACAACGACCTGCTGACGATCACGCAGCCGCAGATCATCCGGACGATCCACGAGGAATACCTCCGAGCCGGCGCGGACATCATCGAGACCAACACGTTCAACGCCAACGCGGTGTCCCTGGCCGACTACGGCCTCGAGGAGCTCGCCTACGAGCTCAACCACGAGTCGGCCAGGCTCGCCCGCCAGGCCGCCGATGCCGTCGCGAGCGAGGACCGCCCGCGCTGGGTCGCCGGCGCGCTCGGCCCGACGACCCGGACGGCCTCCATCTCGCCCGACGTCAACGACCCGGGCGCGCGCAACGTGTCGTTCGACCAGCTCGCCGACGCCTACCTCGTCGCCGCTCGGGGGCTCGTCGACGGTGGCGCCGACCTGCTGATGATCGAGACGATCTTCGACACCCTCAACGCCAAGGCGGCGATCTTCGCCGTGGAGACGCTCTTCGAGGAGCAGGGGCGCCGTTGGCCGGTGATCATCTCCGGCACCATCACCGACGCGTCCGGTCGTACGCTCTCGGGCCAGGTCACCGAGGCGTTCTGGGACTCCATTCGCCACGCCCGCCCGCTGGCCGTCGGTCTCAACTGCGCGCTCGGCGCGCGGGACATGCGCCCCTACGTCGCCGAGCTGTCGCGGCTCGCCGACTCGTTCGTCAGCGTCTACCCCAACGCCGGCCTGCCCAACGCCTTCGGGGAGTACGACGAGACGCCGGACCAGACGGCCGCGGTCCTCGCGGAGTTCGCCGACGCCGGCTTCATCAACCTCGTCGGCGGGTGCTGCGGCACTACGCCCGACCACATCGCGGCCATCGCCGGCGCGGTCGAGGGCAAGGGCCGTCGCGAGCCCGTCACCCCGGACCCGGTGATGCGGCTCTCCGGTCTCGAGCCGCTGACGATCACCGACGACAGCCTCTTCGTCAACGTCGGCGAGCGCACCAACATCACCGGCTCCGCACGCTTCCGCAAGCTGATCAAGGACGGCGACTACGACGCCGCCCTCGCCGTGGCGGCGCAGCAGGTCGAGTCGGGCGCACAGGTCATCGACGTCAACATGGACGAGGGGATGATCGACGGGGTCGCGGCCATGGACCGCTTCCTCAAGCTCATCGCGGCCGAGCCCGACATCAGCCGCGTGCCGGTGATGGTCGACTCCTCCAAGTGGGAGGTCATCGAGGCCGGCCTCAAGTGCGTGCAGGGCAAGGCGATCGTCAACTCCATCTCCATGAAGGAGGGCGAGGAGTCGTTCCGCGCGCACGCCCGGCTGTGCCGCAAGTACGGCGCCGCTGTCGTCGTGATGGCGTTCGACGAGGACGGCCAGGCCGACAACCTGGATCGGCGCAAGGCCATCTGCGAGCGGGCCTACCGCATCCTCGTCGACGAGGTCGGCTTCCCGCCCGAGGACATCATCTTCGACCCCAACGTCTTCGCCGTCGCCACCGGCATCGAGGAGCACGCCACCTACGGCGAGGACTTCATCGAGGCCACCCGCTGGATCAAGCAGAACCTCCCCGGGGCCAAGGTCAGCGGCGGGATCTCCAACGTCTCGTTCTCCTTCCGGGGCAACAACCCGGTCCGCGAAGCGATCCACGCCGTCTTCCTCTTCCACGCCATCCGCGCCGGGCTCGACATGGGCATCGTCAACGCCGGCGCGCTGGTCGTCTACGACGAGGTCGACGCCGAGCTGCGCGAACGCATCGAGGACGTCGTCCTCAACCGCCGCGCCGACGCCGCCGAGCGGCTGCTCGAGATCGCCGAGCGCTACAACGTCGCCGCCGACGCCGTCGAGGAGGCCGAGCACGAGTGGCGCTCCCTCCCGCTGCGCGAGCGGATCACCCACGCCCTGGTCAAGGGCATCGACGCCCACGTCGAGGACGACACCGAGGCGCTGCGCACCGAGATCGCCGCGGCCGGTGGGCGCCCCATCGAGGTCATCGAGGGTCCGCTCATGGACGGGATGAACGTCGTCGGCGACCTCTTCGGCGCCGGCAAGATGTTCCTGCCGCAGGTGGTGAAGAGCGCCCGCGTGATGAAGAAGGCGGTGGCCTACCTGATCCCCTTCATCGAGGAGGAGAAGATCAAGGACCCCGCGCTCGCCGCCCAGAAGGACACCAACGGCACGATCGTCATGGCCACGGTGAAGGGCGACGTCCACGACATCGGCAAGAACATCGTCGGCGTCGTCCTGCAGTGCAACAACTACGAGGTGATCGACCTCGGCGTCATGGTGCCGGCCCAGAAGATCCTCGACGCGGCCCAGGAGCACGCCGCCGACATCATCGGCCTGTCCGGCCTCATCACGCCGTCCCTGGACGAGATGGTCAACTTCGCCTCCGAGATGCAGCGCCTCGGCCTCGAGATCCCGCTCCTCATCGGCGGCGCCACCACCTCGCGCGCCCACACCGCGGTCAAGATCGACCAGAAGTACGACGGCCCCGTGGTGTGGGTCAAGGACGCGTCCCGGTCCGTGCCCACCGCAGCGGCGCTGCTCAGCCCGACCGGTCGCGAGAAGCTCATGGGTGACGTCAAGGCCGACTTCGACTCCCTGCGCACGCGCCACTCGGCCAAGAACGACCGGCCGATGGTGACGCTGGAGCAGGCCCGCGCCAACGCGACCCCGGTCGACTGGTCGGACTACCACCCGCCCAAGCCCCACATGCTCCTCCAGCAGGACCACGCGGTCTCGCCGCTCACCGGCGTGCGGGCGAGCCAGCACGTACGGGTCTTCCGCGACCAGGACCTCACGACCCTGCGTCGCTACATCGACTGGCAGCCGTTCTTCAACGCCTGGGAGATGAAGGGCGCGTTCCCCGACATCCTCAACAACCCCAGCTCCGGACCGGCGGCCCGCAGGCTCTACGACGACGCGCAGGCGATGCTCGACCAGATGATCGAGGAGAAGTGGATCCGCGCGCACGGCGTGGTCGGCTTCTTCCCGGCCAGCTCGGTGGGCGACGACGTCGAGCTCTACCTCGACGACGACCGCAGCGAGGTGCACGCCACCCTGCGCCACCTCCGTCAGCAGGGCCAGCACCGCGACGGCGTGCCCAACCGGTCGATCGCCGACTACGTCGCGCCCAAGGAGACGGGCCTGCGCGACCACGTCGGTGCCTTCGCGGTGACCGCCGGCGACGGGCTGTCCGACCGGGTCGCGGCCTTCCGTGCCGACCTCGACGACTACAACGCCATCCTGCTCGAGTCGCTCGGCGACCGGTTGGCCGAGGCGTTCGCCGAGCGGCTCCACGAGCGGGTGCGCAAGGAGCTGTGGGGCTACGCGCCCGACGAGCACCTCGACAACGTCGGGCTGATCAAGGAGCAGTACGACGGCATCCGGCCGGCCCCGGGCTATCCCGCCTGCCCGGAGCACACCGAGAAGCAGACGCTCTGGGAGCTCCTCGACGTCGAGGAGCACACCGGCATCAGGCTCACCGAGTCGATGGCGATGTGGCCCGGTGCGTCGGTCAGCGGGTTCTACTACTCCCACCCCCAGTCCCAGTACTTCGTGGTGGGCCGACTGGCCCGCGACCAGGTCGCCGACTACGCCGAGCGCAAGGGCTGGACCCTCGCCGAGGCCGAGCGGTGGCTCTCGCCCAACCTCGGCTACGACCCCGAGGACTGAGCCTGGGCGTCCCCTGCCGGCCGTGCATGGGAGAGTGCCATGCCGGGAACGAGCGACAGGGACGACCTGTCACGTCACGGCGGCGGGTCGCTCGAGCGTGGGACCGTGGGCGGATGGAGGAACGACAGGTGGTTGCGGGCGGCAAGGTCTCGGTGGTGCTCGTCGACGACTCCGTCGACGTGCGGACACTGGTGCGCATGCGGCTCGAGGCCTCGGGGCTGTTCGACGTCAAGGGCGAGGCCGCCGACGGCGAGCAGGCCATCGCGCTCGTGATCCGGCACGAACCCGCGCTGGTGCTCCTCGACGTCTCGATGCCCAGGATGGACGGCCTCGAGACCCTGCCGTCGATCCTCGCGGTGCGACCCGAGACCGCCGTGGTGATGTTCAGCGGCTTCGGAGGCACCCACCTCGTGACCGAGATCCGGGAGCTCGGCGCGATCGACTTCATCGAGAAGTCCATCCCGCTGGAGCAGCTCCCCGACCGCCTCCTGCAGAGCCTGCGTGACAGGAGCCCGGATCCTGTCGCCCCTCCACCGCCCCGGCCCCAGGACGGTCCCGCCGACGCGGGTCAGCCGCGTCTGGACGCGACGCGGCTCGAGCAGGAGATCCTCAACGAGCACCTCGAGGGCTTCCGGGCCCTCTTCGACCGGGCCGCGATCGGCATGGCGACCCTGACCGTGCACGCCACGATCGTGCGGGCGAACGACGCGCTCGCCGAGCTCATGTCGTGCGAGCCGAGCGACCTGGTGGGTGTCGACTACGGGCAGCTGACCGGTGGGAAGGGTGACGTCCTGGACCACCGCCTCGAGGCACTGCGGACCTCCCAGGACAGAGTGGCCACGTTCGAGCACCGCATCCCCGGCCCACCGGGGGCGAGGGACGTACGCACCGCCCTGGTGACGCTCGTCCCGATCCGCGACTCGGCCGGCCAGATGCTCTACGTGTTCGCCCAGGTGCAGGACATCAGCGCCCAGCGGACGGCCGAGGACGAGCTGCACCGCACCGAGGAGAAGTTCCGCCTGCTCGTCGCCGCGGTCGAGGAGTACGCCGTGTTCATGCTCGACACCCGCGGCCGGGTGATGAGCTGGAACGCAGGCGCGCGCCGGATCAAGGGCTACGAGGCGGCAGAGATCATCGGGAGCGACTTCCGGGTCTTCTACCCCACGGAGCAGCAGCTGACGGGGCACCCGCAGCGCAACCTGGAGGCAGCGCTGCGCGACGGGTCGTTCGCCGAGGAGGGCTGGCGCGTACGCCGGGACGGCACCTGGTTCTGGGCCAGCGTCGTGATCAGCCCGGTCCACGACGACAGGGGTCGCCACATCGGGTTCGCCAAGGTCACGCGCGACCAGACCGAGCAGCGGCAGAACGCCGAGCACCGGTTGGAGGCCATGGCCGAGCAGGCACGCCTGCTCGCCGTCACGGCCCACGAGCTCCGCAACCCGACCGCCGTCATCGACGGCAGTGCCCACGCCCTCCAGATGTCGGAGGGCCAGATGGCGGCCGCCGAGCGCGACCAGCTCTTCCGCGGCATCCGGAGCAGCGCGGAGCGCCTGCGCCGGCTCGCCGCCGACCTGACCGCTGCGTCCCAGCTGCAGGGCCCGGGCATGCAGTTCCGGCGACAGAGCGTGTCGCTCCCGGAGCTCGTCCGGGGCGCTGCCGCCCGCCGGGAGGCAGCCAGCCCCGCTGCCCAGGTCGGGGTCGACGTCCCCGACCGTGCCGTCCTCGAGGCGGACGAGGTCCGCATCGCCCAGGCGATCGACAACCTGCTGGATAACGCCCTCCGCCACGGGGCCGCGCCCGTCACGGTCGGCGCGCACGTGCGTGACGACCACGTCGAGCTCCGGGTCACGGACGCCGGCCACGGCGTGCCCGACGAGCTGGTCTCGCGGCTGTTCGACCGGTTCGCGGCGGCCGGAGCCACCGGCGGGACAGGACTGGGCCTGTACCTCGTGCGGGAGATCGCGAGGGGCCACGGCGGCGAGGTCGTCTACGAGCCCCCCGCCCAGGACAGCCCGACGACGTTCCTCATCCGGTTCCCCGTGGCTGCCGCGATCGGCTGACCCCGCGTCACCACGCCGGGCGCCCGCCGGAGGCCGGGCGACCGGGTCACAGGACCACGGCCGCCAGCATCACGAGCGGCAGCGAGACCACTGAGGCGACCGATGTCACGAGCGTCAGTGTCTTGAGCGTGCCCTTGGTCGACAGGCCGAGCAGTGACTTGAACATCCAGAAGAAGTTGCTGTTGACCTGCAGGGCGAACATCGCGCCCGAGGCGATCGCCAGCCCGACGGCGATGGGGGAGATGGTCAGCGAGTCGAGGATCGGGGCGATGATCCCGGCGGCGGTGATCGCCGCCACCGACACCGAGCCGATCGCCAGGTGCAGGACCGCGGCGATGAACCACGCCAGCAGGATGCTCAGCACGACGGGCGCGCCCTCGTCGGCCTGGAAGAGGTCGCCCAGCACGCTGTCGAGGCCGGTGGCCTCGATGACCGCTCCGAGCGAGCCGCCCACACCGGTGATGAGGAGGATCTCGCCGGTCGTGTGGAACCCGTCCTCCATCGCCTCGTTGGTGTGCTCTCGGCCCGACGAGGCGCGCGAGAGGAAGTAGGCCCCGAGGAGGCCGATGAAGAGCGCGATGTTGGCGTCGCCGAGGAAGGCGATGAAGGCGTTCGACCAGCCGCCGAGCTCGGCGAACGCGCCGAACGCGATCAGCAGCAGCGGCACCAGGATCGGCAGCATCAGCACCACGAGCGGGAGCGGGCGTACGCCCTCCCGCTCCTTGGCAGCGGTCGCCTCCGAGTCGCTGCGGGCCCGGGCCTCCTCCGCGGAGCCCGCCTCGCCCGTGAGGTACGCGCGGTCGGCGGCCTCCTGCTCGGCCATCGCCTCGTCGACCTCCTCGTCCGTCTCCGGGTTCCAGAAGCCGCCGGCCGCGAACAGCAAGCGCATCAGCAGGGTCGAGACGAGGGCCGTGACCAGGCCGATCACGACGCCGTACAGGAGCCAGTCGCCGAGGCGGATGTCGAGCAGGCCGGCGATCGAGATCGCCGCGAGGCCGGGGATCACGAAGACGTAGCCGGCGAAGATGCCGCAGCCCAGCGCGGAGGCGAGCACCGGGAGTCCCACCTTGCCGATGAACGGCGACGCCGAGCGCGCGACCGGCGCGGCGAGGACGACCTGCACGTCGACGTAGATCGACGGCATCACCACGGCCAGCATCGACGTCAGGGCGTACGGCAGCCGCCCCGAGCCGACCCGCTGCACCAGGAGCGCGACCAGGCGCCGGAACGCTCCCGTGGAGTGCAGCAGGGAGCCGATCAGCACACCGAAGCCGATCAGCAGGCCGACCTCCGCCATGATCCCGCCGAAGCCGGTGGTGATCGCCTCGACGGTGCCGGCGAAGCCGACCCCGCTGGCCAGTCCGAGGTAGAGGGATCCGAGGATCAGCGAGATCACCGGGTCGATGCGGACCTTGATGATGAGTCCGATGACCAGGACGATCGCGATCGTGGTGTGCAGGGCGACCATGGGCTCTCCAGAGAAGTCGTCGTCCCCGAGAGGCTCCCGAGTGGCCTCCTGTCTACCGGTGCCGGGCGGTGGTTGACCACCCGGTGTCGAGTCCTGGGCGCCCTCGGGTCGGGCGGCCGTCGCTGGATAGGGTCGGTCCTCGTGACATCACACCGCAGCCGGGTCGGCGAGGTCGCCGGCGATCCCACGCCCCTTCCGGCCGCCGTGCTCTGGGACATGGACGGCACGCTCGTCGACACCGAGCCCTACTGGATCGCCACCGAGTACGCGATGGCGGAGAAGTACGGCGGGACCTGGTCGGAGGAGCACGCGCTGAACCTCGTCGGCAACGCCCTGCTCGAGTCCGGCGACTACATCCGCGTGCACATGGGCATCGATCGCACGCCGCAGCAGATCGTCGACGAGCTGCTCGACGGTGTGGTCGCCCGCGTCGAGGAGGAGGTGCCGTGGCGACCGGGCGCCCGTGAGCTCCTGACCGACCTCCAGGACCACGGCATCCCCTGCGCGCTGGTCACGATGTCCTGGCAGCGGTTCGTCGTCCCGATCCTGGCCCAGCTGCCCGCAGGCACCTTCGCGAGCGTGGTGACCGGCGACCGCGTCGAGTTCGGCAAGCCGCACCCCGAGCCGTACCTCACCGCTGCGGCCGAGCTCGGTCTCCACCCGGGGCAGTGCCTCGCGATCGAGGACTCCAACACGGGCGCCAAGTCGGCCGTCGCGGCGGGGTGCACCGTCCTGTGCGTGCCGAACCACGTGCCGATCCTGGAGGGAGACGGCCGGGTCTTCGCCGACTCGCTCGCCGGGCTCGACGCGCAGTCGCTGGGCCGGCTGCTGCCGCCGTCGCTGCCTGCGTGAGGGCCCCCGCCGAGCTCAGTCGGCTGACTCGTCGGTCGACACGTCCGTCGCACCGGCCGGGGTGACCTCGGGCAGCGGAGGGATCGTGCCGCCCTTGGTCGGGCAGTACTGGTGGAAGGAGCACCAGTCGCAGAGGCGGGACGGGCTCGGGCGCCAGTCGCCCGTCTCCCGGGCCAGGCGTATGGCCCGCCACACGGCCTCGACCTTGCGCTCCGTGGCGCGGAGGTCGTCCTCGTCGGGCTCGTAGCGGAGGATCTCGCCGTTGCCGAGGTAGACCAGCTGCAGCACCGACGGCACGACGCCGCGCAGCCGCCAGAGGACGAGCGCGTAGAACTTCATCTGGAACAGCGCCTTGGCCTCGTAGCCCTCGCTCGGAGCCTTTCCGGTCTTGTAGTCGACCACCCGGATCCGGCCGTCGGGAGCAACGTCGACCCGGTCGACGAACCCGCGCAGGAGCAGCTTGGACTCGAGCAGCGCCTCGACGTAGAGCTCCCGCTCGGCCGGCTCGAGCCGCCGCGGGTCCTCGAGGTCGAAGTAGCGGTCCAGCACCGTGCGGCAGGAGGCGAGCCACGCCGCGAGGTCGGGCCCCTCGCCGCCGAACATCTCGGCCAGGCCGGGATCGGCCTCGAGCAGCAGCTCCCAGGTGGGCGTGAGCATGTGGCCGGCCCTCTCGGGCGTGCGTTCCGCCGCCGGTGCGTCGAAGAGGTCCTCGAGCACCTTGTGGACCACGGTCCCGCGGACGGCGTCGGGTGACGGCGGCTCGGGCAGCCGGTCGATGGTGCGGAATCGGTACATCAGGGGGCAGGCCATGAAGTCGCCCGCCCGGCTCGGCGAGATGGCCCCCAGCACGTCGACCCCGTCCACGGGCGTCGAGATCCGGTCCGCGGGGGACTCGGGCACGGTGGGGGTGGCAGGGGCGGGGAGGGGGATCGACATGACGCGGTTCACCCTAGGCGGGTCCACCGACAGCGGGAGGCCGGCGGCAGCGGCCGCGTACGGGCGGCCGACCGCTGTGGGCGAGGTTCGTTAGGGTTCAAGGGTGTCCGAGCCCAGCGATCCAGCGCCTGCCGACGGCGACCAGCGGCGCCCCCCGCGTCCGCGCGGCACGCTGCGCATCGGGTCGATCGTCGGGATCGACGTCCTCATCACCAGCTCGTGGTTCGTCGTGGCGCTGCTCATCTCGCTGGCGTTCGGGCCGCGCATCGAGGCCGCCCAACCCGGTCTGGGGTTCTGGAAGTACGTCGCGGGCTTCGTCTTCGCGGTCGTGCTCTACCTCTCGGTCCTGCTCCACGAGGCGTCCCACGCGGTCGTCGCCAAGCGCCTCGGCTACGGCGTCAACTCGATCACGCTCCACTTCCTCGGCGGCATGACGGAGGTCGACGGGCAGTCGCGGCGCCCCCGCCACGAGTTCTGGATCGCCGTGGTCGGCCCGCTCACCTCGATCGCTGTCGGCGCTGCGTCGGGCGCCGTGGCCTACGTGATGTCCGACGGTCTCGTCCGTGAGGCGATGATCCTCCTCGCGGGCGCCAACCTGCTGATCGGCGTGCTCAACCTCGTGCCGGGCCTCCCGCTCGACGGCGGGCGCGTGCTGAAGGCGCTTGTCTGGGGGGCCTCCGGCAACCAGCACCGCGGCACCATCGTCGCCGGCTGGGGCGGCCGCATCACGGCCCTGGCGCTGCTGGTCTGGCCGCTCGTGCAGGAGCGGGTCATCGGCGAGCCGCCGAGCGTCCTCGACCTCGTCCTCGTGTTCATCCTGGGTCTGTTCCTGTGGACCGGCGCGACGGCCGCGATGGCCCACGCCCGGCTCCGCCAGCGCCTCCCTGCCCTCGTCGCACGCCCGCTCGCACGTCGTACGCTCACCGTCCCCGAGGACCTGCCCCTCGCCGAGGCCGTACGACGCGCGCAGGAGGCCGAGGCGGGCAGCATCGTGACCGTCACCCCCGACGGCACCCCCGTCGGCATCGTGAGCGAGGCGGCGGTCACCGCGATGCCGGCCGAGCGCCGTCCGTGGGTCGCGGTCTCGGCCGTCGCCCGCACGATGGAGGAGGGGCTCACGCTGCCCGCCACCGTCGCGGGGGAGGACCTCATCCTCGCCATCAGCCGACGCCCCGCGGAGGAATACCTCCTCGTCGAGGCCGACGGCCGGATCTACGGCGTGCTGGCGACCGCCGACGTCGACCGGGCGTTTCGCGACAACGCTCGCCGCTGAGGGAAATCGGCCCTCCGAACACTAGGGTTCGCGCCATGTCCGAGCCTTCTCCCGACGTCCCCGCCGAGGCCTGGTCCGGCGTCCACCGCGGCCCCCTGCGCGAGGGCGAGTGGGTCCGCCTGGTCGACAACAAGGGCCGCAAGCACAACTTCGAGCTCGTCGCGGGCAAGCGGTTCTTCTCCAACAAGGGCCACCTCGACCACGACGACATGATCGGGCGCGATGAGGGGTTCACCCTCGTCTCGTCGGCGGGCGGGCAGTACCTCGTCTTCCGCCCGCTGCTCAACGAGTTCGTCGTGTCCATGCCGCGCGGCGCGGCCGTGGTCTACCCGAAGGACGCCGCCCAGATCGTGGCGCTCGCCGACATCTACCCGGGCGCCCGCGTCGTGGAGGCCGGTGTCGGGTCCGGAGCCCTCACCTGCTCGCTGCTGCGAGCCGTCGGCCCGTGGGGCCGCGTGACGTCGTTCGAGCTCCGCGAGGAGTTCGCCGACGTCGCCCGGCGCAACGTCCACCAGTTCTTCTCCGCCCCCGAGGGCCGGACCCACCCGGCCTGGGACCTGCGGCTCGGCGACCTCAAGGAGGGCCTGCCCGTGCTGGGCGGCCAGGTCGACCGCGTCATCCTCGACATGCTCGACCCGTGGAACTGCGTCGACGCGGTCGCCGACGCGCTCGTGCCCGGCGGCATCGTGTGCGCCTACGTCGCCACCACCACCCAGCTCTCCCGCGTGGTCGAGACCCTGCGCGTCCACGGCGGATTCACCGAGCCGCAGGCGTGGGAGTCGCTGGTGCGCGACTGGCACGTGGAGGGCCTGGCCGTCCGTCCGGGTCACAAGATGATCGGGCACACCGCCTTCCTCGTCACCGCGCGCCGGATGGCGCCGGGGGAGCAGCCGCCCCGCAAGACCCGTCGCCCCGCTCCCGGCGCCTACGGTCCGGACTACACCGGCCCCCGCCCGGCCGACGCACCCGCCATCGAGGTGGCCGAGCCCGACCGGGACGCATGAGCGTCGCCGTCCAGCGCCTCGAGCGCGGCTGACGGACCCCCGCGCGGTGGCGCGAAACGGTGGTCAACACGTCGAGATATTCACTTCCGTCCCATGGATCCATGGGTAGTGTCACTGAGCAGGAGGTGCGAGATGACTGAGCCGACCCGCGAGCAACTTGCCACTCAGGTGCGCTACCTGGAGGACGAGGTCACCGACCTGCGCCGCCGGCTGGAGGACCTGCCCGGTCAGTCGCGCGGCCTGGAGACCCGGCTGGCCGACGCGCAGCGGTCCCTGGCGGCCGTCTCGAGCCAGAACGAGCGGCTCGCCCAGACGCTGCGCGACGCGCGCGACCAGATCACCACGCTCAAGGAGGAGGTCGACCGTCTGGCGCAGCCGCCGGCGGGCTTCGGCACGTTCCTCGGGCGCAACGACGACGACTCCGTCGACGTCTTCACCGGCGGGCGCAAGCTCCGCGTCAGCGTGAGCCCCGCCGTCGAGCTCGACGGGCTCGTGCGCGGCCAGGAGGTCATGCTCAACGAGGCCCTCAACGTGGTCGCCGCCCTCGACTTCGAGCAGGTGGGCGAGGTCGTCATGCTGAAGGAGATCCTCGCCGACGGCGAGCGGGCCCTCGTGATCGCCAACGCCGACGAGGAGCGCGTGGTCCGACTCGCGGAGCCGCTGTGCGCCGAGGACGTCACGATCCGGGCCGGCGACTCGCTGCTGCTCGACACCCGGGCCGGCTACGTCTACGAGGTCGTCCCGAAGTCGGAGGTCGAGGAGCTCGTCCTGGAGGAGGTGCCCGACATCGACTACACGCAGATCGGCGGCCTCACCACCCAGATCGACGCGATCCGCGACGCCGTCGAGCTGCCCTACCTGCACCCGGAGCTGTTCAAGGACCACGAGCTCAAGCCGCCCAAGGGCGTCCTGCTCTACGGCCCGCCGGGCTGCGGGAAGACGCTGATCGCCAAGGCGGTCGCCAACTCGCTGGCCAAGAAGGTCTCCGAGCGCACGGGGGCGTCGGGGAAGTCCTACTTCCTCAACATCAAGGGACCCGAGCTGCTCAACAAGTACGTCGGCGAGACGGAGCGGCACATCCGTCTGGTCTTCCAGCGCGCGCGCGAGAAGGCCTCGCTCGGCACCCCGGTCATCGTCTTCTTCGACGAGATGGACTCGCTCTTCCGCACCCGCGGCTCGGGCGTGTCCTCCGACGTGGAGAACACGATCGTGCCCCAGCTGCTCAGCGAGATCGACGGCGTGGAGGCGCTCGAGAACGTCCTCGTGATCGGCGCCTCCAACCGCGAGGACATGATCGACCCCGCCATCCTGCGACCCGGTCGCCTCGACGTGAAGATCAAGATCGAGCGCCCCGACGCCGAGTCGGCACGCGACATCTTCTCGAAGTACCTCACGCCGAGCCTGCCGCTGCACGCCGAGGACCTCACTGAGTTCGGTCAGGACCGCACCGCCACCGTCAACGCGATGATCCGCGCGACGGTGGAGCGGATGTACACGGAGTCGGAGGAGAACCGGTTCCTCGAGGTGACGTACGCCAACGGCGACAAGGAGGTCCTCTACTTCAAGGACTTCAACTCCGGCGCGATGATCCAGAACATCGTCGACCGGGCCAAGAAGATGGCGATCAAGGACTTCCTCGACAGCGACCTCAACCCCGCCCAGCGCGGTCTCCGCGTCCAGCACATGCTCCAGGCGTGCGTGGACGAGTTCAAGGAGAACGAGGACCTGCCCAACACCACCAACCCTGACGACTGGGCGCGGATCTCGGGCAAGAAGGGCGAGCGGATCGTCTTCATCCGCACGCTCATCACGGGCAAGCAGGGCACCGAGCCGGGTCGCTCGATCGACACGGTGGCCAACACCGGCCAGTACCTCTGAGGTGCGCGTGAGCCACGAGGACGACCTCGGCCACGGCGACATCGAGGCCGCCCTCGCTGCGCGGCGCGAGCTCGGTGCCCGCTACGACGCCGAGCTCGTCGACGGCTTCGCCGAGCGCATCGAGCGTGCGGTGGAGCGGCGGGCGGCCCAGCGGGGCGAGCTGCAGCAGCGTCGTACCGCCGGCACCGAGGGCGGCCGCATCCGGCAGTTCGTCCTCGGCCTCGTCTCGGTCGGTGTCGGCGTCCCGATCACGATCGTGCCGATGGTGGCCACGGACAACGGGCTGCCCGCGGTCATCGTGGCCTGGCTGGGCATCGGGGCGGTCAACGTCGCCCACGCCTCGACGCTCAACGGTCCGCGCCCCCGCGACTGAACCGGCGCGACACCCCTGCGGAGGAGTTGCCGACGCGCTGGCGGGCACTAGGTTGACCGGATGCGAACCATTCTGATCATCGTCGTCATCGTCGTCATCGTGCTGTTCCTCGTCGGGTTCCTCCGTCGCGGACGCTGACCTGCCCCGACCGATCTATCCGGCCACGAGCCGGT
The DNA here is from genome assembly GCF_042666175.1 of Nocardioides sp. GCM10028917. Lineage (NCBI taxonomy): Bacteria > Bacillati > Actinomycetota > Actinomycetes > Propionibacteriales > Nocardioidaceae > Nocardioides > Nocardioides sp. GCM10028917. Next base: position 238,525 of record NZ_JBHTFL010000003.1, on the reverse strand, counting down.
AGACGTACGTCCACGGGCGGGAGAGGGCCGGTCCGGGCAGGTAGTCCTGCTCCCGGTCCTCGACCCGCCACCCCGCGGCCGCAACGAGCGCGGGCACGTCGCGGGTCAGGTGGCAGCCGGCGAAGACGGTTCGCTGCACCGGCTCCATCCGGCGCTGCCACCGGCGTACGGACTCCTGCGGCGCGATGCCGTGCTCGAGCGCGTGCAGCCGCCCCCCGTCGCGCACGACGCGCCGGGCCTCGCGGAGCGCCAGCAACGGGTCCGGGATGGTGCAGAGGCTGAAGGTGACCAGGGCGTTGTCGTGGGAGTCGTCGGGCAGGTCGAGGCGCTGCCCGTCGAGCCCGGCTCGCTCCACCACCAGGTCGCTGCCCGCGCGATGGCGCTCCGAGAGCCGCCAGCCCAGGTCGGAGGGCTCGATCGCGGTGACGGACCTGACCTCCGGCGGGTACCAGCGGACGTTGAGCCCGCTGCCGAAGCCGATCTCCAGCACCCGCCCGGTGAGCCCGGCGCAGGTGGCCTCACGCAGCTCGCTGACGTCGTCGCCGCGCAGGGCGAGGTCCGTCAGCCGTGGTACGACGCGCTCGTCCCACACCCGTAGGCTCATGGCATGAGCGTACGCCGCGTGATGGGGACCGAGGTCGAGTACGGCATCTCGGTGCAGGGGCAGCCGTCGGCCAACCCGATGGTCGCGTCCTCCCAGATCGTCAACGCCTACGCCAGCTCCACGGTGAAGGCGAGGCGCGCGCGCTGGGACTTCGAGGAGGAGTCGCCGCTGCGTGACGCTCGCGGCTTCGACATGGCCCGCCAGGTGGCCGACCCGAGCCAGCTCACCGACGAGGACCTCGGCCTGGCCAACGTCATCCTCACCAACGGCGCGCGGCTCTACGTCGACCACGCGCACCCGGAGTACTCCTCGCCGGAGGTGACGACGCCGCTCGACGTCGTCCGCTGGGAGAAGGCGGGGGAGCAGGTGATGCTCGACGCGTCGCGGATGGCGGCGCAGGTGCCCGGCAGCGCCCCGATCGTGCTCTACAAGAACAACACCGACAACAAGGGCGCGTCTTACGGCGCCCACGAGAACTACCTGATGCGGCGCTCCACGTCGTTCGCCGAGATCGTGCGTCACCTGACGCCGTTCTTCGTCTCCCGCCAGGTGGTCACCGGCGCGGGCCGCGTCGGCATCGGCCAGGACGGGCGCGACACGACGCCCGAGCGCGGCTTCCAGATCAGCCAGCGCGCGGACTACTTCGAGGTCGAGGTGGGTCTCGAGACGACCCTGAAGCGGCCGATCATCAACACCCGCGACGAGCCGCACGCCGACCCCGCCGTCTACCGCCGCCTCCACGTCATCCTGGGCGACGCCAACCTCGCCGAGGTCTCGATCTACCTCAAGACCGGCACCACCTCGCTCGTGCTCGCGATGATCGAGGACGGCTTCATCGACCGCGACCTGAGCGTCGAGGGGGCGGTCAAGGCGTTGCGCGAGGTCTCGCACGACCCGACGCTGCGGCACCTCGTCACCCTGCGCGACGGGCGCCGGCTGACCGCCGTACAGCTGCAGCTGGAGTACCTCGACCTCGCCCGCAAGTACGTCGAGGACCGCTACGGCGCCGACGCCGACGCGCAGACCGTGGACGTCCTCGCCCGCTGGGAGTCGGTGCTCACCCGGCTCGAGCGCGACCCGATGGAGTGCGCCGGGGAGCTCGACTGGGTCGCCAAGCTCAAGCTGCTCACCCAGTACCGCGACCGTGACGACCTCGACTGGGACGACGCCAAGCTTCACCTCATCGACCTGCAGTACGCCGACGTACGACCGGACAAGGGGCTCTACCACCGCCTCGCCGCGGCCGGTCGCATCGAGCGACTGCTCGACGACGCGACGATCGAGGCGGCGATGCACGACCCGCCGGTCGACACCCGCGCCTACTTCCGCGGCAGGTGCCTCGACAAGTACGCCGACTCGGTGGCCGCCGCGTCGTGGGACTCGGTGATCTTCGACCTCCCCGGCCGCGAGTCGCTCCAGCGGGTGCCCACCATCGACCCCCTCCGCGGCACGCGCGCCCACGTCGGGGAGCTGATCGACCGCAGCGACTCCGCCCAGGCCCTGGTCGCGGCGATCACCCGCTGAGGGGCTTCGGAGCCGTCTGCCGTGCGTCGGTTTCCCCGCTCGAGCGGGGTCGGTTTCCCCGCTCGAGCGGGGAAACCGACTCCCGGAGGCCTTTGCAAAGGCCTCCAGGAGCCAGAACAGGCCTACAAGCCCGGGTCAGCGCGGTCGTACGACGTACGACTCGCCCGTCCGCCGCGGGTGAACGTCCTTGTGGCGTCGGTGGGAGTGGATAGGGTCGAGGCATGGCCCAGGAGCAGAAGCAGCCGCGCAAGTCCTCGCAGGAGGAGACGGCGACCGAGGAGGTCGTGGAGTCCGACGTCGCCGAGCGCAAGGAGATGATCGACGAGGACGTCGACGCGATCCTCGACGAGATCGACGAGGTCCTCGAGACCAACGCCGAGGACTTCGTGAAGTCGTTCATCCAGAAGGGCGGTCAGTGAGCCGCATGAGCGACTCCCGCCTGCCTGCGTCCTACATGACTCCAGGGACGTCGAGCTTCGCCGACTTCCTCGGCGCCCAGGCGCCGGACCTGCTGCCGTCGCGGCGCGCGGTCCCCACCGGTGACGCCGGCAGCCTGGCCCCGCACGGGACCACGATCGTCGCGGCCACCTTCGCCGGCGGCGTCGTCATGGCCGGGGACCGGCGGGCGACGATGGGCAACATCATCGCTCAGCGCGACATCGAGAAGGTCTTCCCGGCCGACGAGTTCTCGGTGGTCGGCATCGCCGGCACCGCGGGCCTCGCCGTCGAGATGGTGCGGCTGTTCCAGACCGAGCTCGAGCACTACGAGAAGATCGAGGGCACGACGCTGTCGATGGACGGCAAGGCCAACCGGCTCGCCGCCCTCATCCGCGCCAACCTCGGCCTGGCGATGCAGGGCCTGGCCGTCGTGCCGCTCTTCGCCGGCTACGACCTCACCGCCGACCAGGGACGCATCTTCAGCTACGACGTGACCGGCGGGCGCTACGAGGAGACGGCCTTCCACTCGGTCGGCTCCGGCTCGCTGTTCGCCCGGGGCTCGCTCAAGAAGCTCTACCGCGACGACCTCGACGCCGAGGGCGCGGTCACGGCCGTGATCCAAGCGCTCTACGACGCCGCCGACGACGACTCGGCCACCGGCGGCCCCGACCTGACCCGGCGCATCTTCCCGGTGGTTCACGTGATCACGCCCGACGGCGGCCGCCGGCTGCCCGACGACGAGGTCTCGGCCATCGCCGACCGGGTCATCACCGCCCGGATGCAGCGCCCCGACGGCCCGGCCGCGGCCCTCACCTGATTGTGACCAAGGAGCTTTAGTGAAGAGCGAGCGAAGCGAGCACGCGACCGAGCGCAGCGAGGGCGCCATCGAGAACAGCCATGCCCTGGCATGCTCATGTGAGCCCGGAGTCCGAGCATGAGCATGCCGTTCTACGTCTCGCCCGAGCAGCTGATGAAGGACCGGGCGGACTTCGCCCGCAAGGGCATCGCCCGCGGTCGCTCCGTCATCGCGGTGCAGTACGCCGACGGGGTCCTGTTCGTCTCGGAGAACCCCTCGAAGGCGCTGCACAAGGTCAGCGAGATCTACGACCGGATCGCCTTCGCGGCGGTCGGTCGCTACAACGAGTTCGAGAACCTCCGCATCGCCGGCGTACGCCTCGCCGACATGCGCGGCTACGCCTACGACCGGCGCGACGTCACCGGTCGCGGCCTCGCGAACGCCTACGCCCAGACCCTCGGCACGATCTTCTCCTCCGGCGGCGAGAAGCCCTACGAGGTCGAGATCTTCGTCGCAGAGGTCGGCGACGCGCCCGAGGACGACCAGCTCTACCGGCTCACCTACGACGGCCAGGTGGCCGACGAGCACGGCTACGCCGTGATGGGTGGGGCGGCCGAGACGGTGGCCGGCCACCTCGCCGAGCACTACGTCGGCGGCGCCTCGCTGGAGGAGACGCTCCGGGTCGCGGTCGCGGCCCTGGGCCACGGCGAGTCCGAGGACCGGGTGATCCCGGCCGGCGACCTCGAGGTCGCCGCTCTCGACCGCACCCGAACCCAGCCCCGCAAGTTCCTCCGGCTGCGCGAGACGCGCCTCGTCGAGATCCTCGGCGGGCGCGGGGTCGAGCAGGCCGACGAGGCGGCACCCGAGGACGCGCTCGCCGGGTCCGGTCCGCGGCAGTCCGGTCAGGACGACCCGGCCGACCCCACCGACCAGGTCTCCGGAGCCACGCCGCCCCTCGAGGACCCGGTCACCGGCGAGCCGCCCGTGGCTCCGCCGACGACCGAGCCCCCGGTCGCACCCCCGGTCGCCCCACCTCCGCCGGCCCCCGAGCCGGGCCAGCCTCCGACGCCCGGCGCACCCCCGCCGCCGACCGAGCCCGGTCAGGTCTGAGCGTCCTCGGGGCTCAGCGCAGGTTGAGCCCCGGCCACTCGGTCGTCGGCTCGGTGGGGATGCCGTTCAGGCGTCGGCGGTAGCGCACCGACGAGTCGAACTCGGCCAACGCGCTCCACAGCCGTTGGTGGGCGGCCCAGGGGAGCGGACCCGAGGGACGCACGTTGCCGTCCGGGCCGAACTCGTGCCAGGCGCCGCCGAAGCCGATCCAGGCGGGTGTCCAGTCGGAGGCTTCGTCCCACGCGCCACGCCGCTGCTCGACCAGCCTCCTGCGGATCTGGAACTCCATCCGTGCCCCGTCGACGACGACGGGTGCGGTGCGGACGGGCCACAGCCACATGTCGTCTGTCATGACCCGCAGCTCGAGGTCCTGGACGACGTCCGGCTCGACCAGCACGGTCGCGACGAGGTGGCGAGGTCCCATGGGGGAACGCTCACCCGAGCGGCGGCCGGCCGTCAAGGGCGGCCTGCAACCCGGAAGGCAGGCAAGTTTCCGCGCGGAGTGACGCGCCGGGCGTGGTCCGCGGTCCTAGGGTGGGTCCATGGACCGGCGGATCTTCGGCATCGAGAACGAGTACGGCGTCACGTGCACGTTCAAGGGGCAGCGCCGGCTGAGCCCCGACGAGGTCGCCCGCTACCTCTTCCGCAAGGTCGTCAGCTGGGGCCGTTCGTCCAACGTCTTCCTCCGCAACGGCGCGCGGCTCTACCTCGACGTCGGCAGCCACCCGGAGTACGCCACCCCGGAGTGCGACGACATCGTCGACCTCGTCACGCACGACAAGGCGGGCGAGCGCATCCTCGAGGGCCTGCTGCTCGACGCCGAGGCGCGCCTGCACGAGGAGGGCATCGCCGGCGACATCTACCTGTTCAAGAACAACACCGACTCCGCCGGCAACTCCTACGGCTGCCACGAGAACTACCTCGTCGGCCGCGCGGGGGAGTTCAGCCGGCTGGCCGACATCCTGATCCCGTTCCTGGTGACCCGGCAGATCGTCGTCGGCGCCGGCAAGGTCGTCATGACGCCGCGCGGTGCGTCGTACAGCGTGAGCCAGCGTGCCGAGCACATCTGGGAGGGCGTCAGCAGCGCCACCACCCGCAGCCGGCCCATCATCAACACCCGCGACGAGCCGCACGCCGACGCGGAGCGGTTCCGGCGCCTGCACGTCATCGTCGGCGACTCCAACATGAGCGAGACCACCACGATGCTCAAGGTGGCCTCCTGCGACCTCGTGCTGCGGATGATCGAGGAGGGCGTGGTGATGCGCGACCTCACGATGGAGAACCCGATCCGCGCGATCCGCGAGATCAGCCACGACACGACCGGCCGCCGCAAGGTGCGCCTGGCCAACGGCCGCGAGGCGAGCGCACTGGAGATCCAGGCCGAGTACCTCGGCAAGGCCCGCGACTTCGTCGACCGTCGACAGATCTCCACGCCGACCATCGAGCGGGCGCTCGACCTGTGGGAGCGCGGCCTCAAGGCCGTCGAGTCCGACGACCTCGGCCTGGTGGACCGCGAGATCGACTGGGTCATCAAGCTCAAGCTGATCGAGCGCTACCGCGCCAAGCACGGCCTGTCCCTCGGCGACGCCCGGATCGCGCAGCTCGACCTCGCGTACCACGACATCCACCGCGGGCGCGGGCTCTACTACCTGCTCGAGAAGCGCGGTGCCGTCGCCCGCGTGAGCAGCGACCTGAAGATCTTCGAGGCCAAGAGCGTGCCGCCGCAGAACACCCGCGCGCGCCTCCGGGGTGAGTTCATCCGCCGCGCGCAGGAGCGTCGCCGCGACTTCACCGTCGACTGGGTGCACCTCAAGCTCAACGACCAGGCCCAGCGCACGGTGCTGTGCAAGGACCCGTTCAAGGCGTACGACGAGCGGGTGCAGCGCCTCATCGACGGCATGTGACCATCCCACGACCGGCCGACGCGGACGTCGCGGCGGTGTCGCGGCAGTGGGCGTGGGGTGTGCTGGATAGGGTGTCCGGGCAACGCCGACCGATCGAACAGGTGAACCCGTGTCTCGTGTACGTTCCGCTGCCCTCAGCGGTGTCCTTTCCCTCAGCATGCTCGGTTTGGCCGCCTGCGGCTCGGGCTCCAGCGACCCCCAGGAGGGCGGTGAGTCCCTCAGCTCGGTGACCATCGAGGGCGACCAGGGCTCGGAGCCGAAGGTCACCTTTGACGGCCGCCTCGACGGCTCGAAGGAGGAGACCGAGGTCCTCGTCGAGGGCGACGGCGAGGAGGTCGCCGACGGCGACACCGTGAAGGCCAACTGGTGGATCGGCAACGGCTTCACCGAGAAGAAGGCGCAGAGCACCTGGACCAAGGACGGCGCGCCCCAGTCGGTTGAGATGTCGGAGGACATCGTGCCCTTCCTGCGCGAGACCGTCGTGGGCAATCAGGTCGGCGACCGCGTCGTGCTGCTTACCAGCGCCGAGGAGGCTTTCGGTGAGGGCGGACGCCCCGACATCGGCATCGGCAACAAGGACGCCGTGCTGGCGGTCGTCGACATCCTCGGGACGTCCGAGACGGTGCCGCCGCTCGACGGCCCGCAGGGCGAGGACAAGAAGCCCGCGGGCTGGGCGCCGGAGCTGGTCGAGAAGGACGGTGTCATCACCGGCCTCGACTTCAGCACCGCCCACAAGCCCACCGGCAAGCTGATCGCCACCACGCTCGTGAAGGGCGACGGGCCCAAGGTGAAGGCCGGTCAGACCCTCACCGTCGACTACCTCGGCCAGGTCTACGACGCCGACAAGCCGTTCGACGAGTCCTACAGCGGCGAGCCGGCCGAGTTCCCGATCGGCGTCGGCCAGGTCATCCCGGGCTGGGACGAGCGCCTCGTGGGTCGCACCGTCGGATCGCGCGTGATCCTGGAGATCCCGCCGGCCGACGGCTACGGCGAGCAGGGCAACGAGCAGGCCGGGATCAAGGGCACCGACACCTTGTTCTTCGTCGTCGACATCCTCGGCGCTTCCTGACCCGACTGACTGGCGCAGGGGAGAGGGCGGACGGCATGGTGCAGCCACGGGCAGAACGGCTGATGAACCTGCACATCCTGCTGCTCGGCGCCAAGCGTTTCATCGGCAAGGACGCGATCCGCGAGGCGTGCTATCCCGAGCACGCCCGCGGGCCGGCCGGCGACGAGGCGTTCGAGCGTGCCTTCGAGCGCGACAAGGACGCCCTGCGCCAGATCGGCGCCGTCATCGAGGTCGGGAGCGCTAATGCGTTCTTCGACGACGAGATCGGCTACCGCATCCCGACCGAGCAGACCTCGCTCCCCGAGATCCGGTTCGAGTCCGACGAGGCGGCCGTGCTCGGCCTGGCCGCCCAGGTCTGGCAGCACGCGACCCTCGCGAAGGCGACGGGCCGGGCGCTGGCCAAGCTGAAGGGCCAGGGCGTCGAGATCGACCCCTCGCGCCTGGAGGTCGTCGCCCCGGCCATCACCGCCGACGAGCCGGCCTTCGAGCCGCTCTGGGACGCGATCGGCAAGCGGCGCCAGGTCAGCTTCCCCTACCAGCGCGCGGACGAGACCGAGCCGACGACCCGTCGGGTGCAGCCCTGGGGCCTCGCGCGCTCCTCCGGCCGGTGGTACGTCGTCGGCTTCGACGTCGACCGCGGCGCCGAGCGCGTCTTCCGGCTCTCGCGCATCGTCGGCACCGTCCGCCCCAGCGGCAAGTCCGGGGCGTACGACGTCCCGCCCGGCACCGACGTCCGCGAGGTCGCGCGGCGACTCTCGCCGTCGTACCCCTCCGTCCGGGCAGAGATCCGGGTGCGGCAGGGGACCGGGGTGGGCCTGCGCCGGCGCGCGGAGTCGGTGACGCCGATCGCCGACCGTCCCGGGTGGGACGCCGTCGTCGTCCAGGGGCCCGTGCAGGAGCTGGCCGACGAGGTGCTCACCTACGGCGCCGACGTGGTCGTGGTGGCTCCGCAGTCGCTGCGCGACGACGTCATCGCCCGGCTCCGTGCCGTGGCCGGCTCGGGCGAGGCGTCATGAGCGCGCAGACCGGTGACACCGCACCCGACCAGGTCGCACGCCTGCTCGCACTGGTGCCCTTCCTCCTCGCACGCGGCGAGGTGCGCCTCGAGGACGCCGCCGCCCACTTCGGCACCGATGCCGACCAGATCGAGCGCGACCTGCGGCTGCTGTTCATGACCGGGGTGTCGCCCGGGCTGCCGGGGGACCTGATCGAGGTCGACCTCGAGGCCCTGGAGGGCGACCGGATCATCCGCGTCGACAACGCCGACTACCTCGCCCGACCGGTGCGCTTCTCGCCCGCCGAGGCCACCTCCCTCGTCGTGGCGCTGCGCACGATGGTCGACACCGCCCCCGCCGAGGCCCGCGAGGTCATCGAGCGGACCCTGGCCAAGCTCGAGGACGCCGCCGGCCAGGACGGCGAGGGCCTGCTCCGCCTGCACGTCACGCCGACGCCGCTCGAGAGCAGCGCCGTCGTGCCCGTCCTCGAGTCGGCGCTGGCCCACGGCCACCAGGTCGAGATCACCTACCACGTGCCGTCCCGCGACCGGGAGTCCCGCCGCGTCGTCGATCCCCGCGGGCTCGCCCGGGTCGAGGACCTGCTCTACCTCGACGCCTGGTGCCACACCGCCGGTGGCGACCGCGCGTTCCGCGTCGACCGCATCGTGGCCGCCACGGAGCTCGACAATCCCGTCGCCGACCCGGGCGCCCGCGCCCGCGACCTCACCGGCGGCTGGTTCAGCGACGCCGAGACCACGACGGTCACCCTGCGCCTGGCGCCCCCGGCGCGCTGGGTCGTCGAGTACTACCCGGTGACCGGTCGCCGGCCCGGTCCCGACGGCACGATCGACGTCGACCTCGAGGTGGCCAGCGAGGAGTGGGTGAAGTCCCTGCTCCTGCGCCTGGCGCCCCACGCCGAGCTGCTCGCGCCGACGGCGTACGCCGACGCCTTCACGACCGCGGCACGGGCGGCGCTCCGCATGTACGAGGACGACGGCGTAGACTCCGAGTGACCCCCAGCACGTGATCCACCACACCACCAATGACGGAGTGACCAACATGATCGACCCGATGATCGGCATGCCTCAGGGCCTGGAGTGGCTCGTGATCCTGGCGATCGTGGTGCTCGTGTTCGGTGCCGCCAAGCTGCCCGACCTGGCCCGCAGCTCCGGGCAGGCGCTGCGCATCTTCAAGACGGAGACCAAGGGCCTCCGCGACGAGAACGACGCGGACAAGACCCCCGAGCAGCTCGAGATCGAGGCTCGCGACGAGGCCCACGACCCGGCCGCGGGTGGCGAGGTGCGCAACGAGACCTCCGGTGAGGTGCTGCGCGAGCGGCGCGACGACACCACCGCCTGATCGCCGGAGTCCAGAAGAGCGTGAGGATCGCCGGTCTCGTCGGCCTGTTCAAGGGGCCGTCGCCCGACGCCGTCGGTCCCGACGGTCGGATGGCACTCGCGGACCACTTCCGCGAGTTCCGCGCACGACTGCTGCGCTGCCTGCTCGTGTTCGGCGTCGCGCTCGCGGTGGCGATCCTCTTCCGCCACGCGATCTACGACGCCGTCTACGGCCCCTACCAGGAGGCCCAGAAGACGCTGGCGGAAGGCACGTCCATCGCCACGACCAGCGGCGCAGGCGCCGGCCTGCTCCTCTGGCTGACCCTGTGCGGCTTCGCCGCCGCCATCGTGACCGCGCCCTACTGGCTGTACCAGATCTGGGCCTTCGTGCTGCCCGGGCTCTACGCCCAGGAGCGCAAGATGAGCCGCGTCTTCGTGGCCGTCGCCGGTCCGCTCTTCCTCACCGGTATCGTCCTGGGCTACGTCACCCTGCCGATCGCGCTGGAGGTGCTGATCGGCTTCAACCCCGACGGCGTCACCAACCTGATCGACTTCAACGACTACCTGCAGTTCTTCACCCGCACGCTGTTCGTGTTCGGGCTGGCCTTCAACATCCCGGTCTTCGTCGTGCTGCTCAACTTCGCCGGTGTGGTGAAGGGATCCGCGCTCAAGGCCTACCGCCCGTGGATCGTCATCGGCACCTTCATCTTCGCCGCCATCGCGACGCCGTCGGCCGACCCCTTCACGATGACGCTGATGGCGGTCCCGATGGTGCTGCTGTTCTTCGCCTCGGAGGCCATCGCGCGGTTCAACGACAAGCGTCGCGCCCGCCGTGCTCCCAACGCCGGCCTCTCGCCCGACGAGCTGTCCTCCATCTGAGGCTCCTCTGACAGGGTGGACCCATGCAGGCCACCCTCACCGACATCGACCCGTTCGACCTGCCGGAGTGGCTGGGCACCGGCGACGTGGTCTGGCGCGCCGACGAGGGCCTGCAGACCGGGCACCTCGTCCACGGCCGGCTGGCGGCGGACCAACCCGACCAGCGGGCAGAGGCGTCCCAGGAGATCGTGTGCGACCTGCTGGCGGTCGACGAGGCCTACCCGGTGCCGGTCGTGGACGACGCGACCCGGCTGCGCGTGCACCAGGCGTGGCGCCACGGGCAGGTCGTGATCGGCGAGCACGACTCGCGCATGGTCCTGGCCGTCCCGGGGACCCGCTTCGGCCCGGAGCTGGTGCTCGACGCCCTCGGCCGGCTGGCCCGCGCGGTGGGGGCACGCGCCGAGCGGTACGCCGTCCTGCTGCGGCTGGGCTGACCCGCGACCGCACGTGGATGCCGGGCGTCCGGGAGAGTCGGGCCGCCCGGTCGGTGCCGGGGGATAGGTTGTCGCCATGCACGACCCGGCTGCGCCCGACCACTCCGTGCGGGGGCGGGAGATCGCCCTGCTGACCAATCCGACGTCGGGTCACGGCCGGGGGGCGCGCCACCGCCACGCCGCCCTGGCCCGACTGCGGGAGAGCGGCTTCGTCGTGCGCAACCTCGCGGGTCGGGACGCCGACGAGGCGGCCGACCTGGCCCGCGGCTGCGTCGCCGACGGGGTCGAGGCGCTCGTGGTGTGCGGCGGCGACGGCCTCGTGCACCTCGGCGTGCAGGCGGTCGCCGGCACCGGCGTACCCCTCGGCGTCATCCCCAGCGGCACCGGCAACGACTTCGCGCGCTACCTCGACCTCCCGCGCACCGACCCGGTGGCGGCCGCCGACCGCGTCATCGCCTCGCGGCGGCGCACCATCGACCTGGCGCGCAGCGGCGACCGGTGGTTCGTGACCGTTCTCGCCGCCGGCTTCGACGCGATCGTCAACGAGCGGGCCAACACGATGACCTGGCCCCGTGGCCAGATGCGCTACAACCTCGCCACGCTCGCCGAGCTCCGCACCTTCCGTCCGATCCCCTACGTGCTGCAGCTCGACGGCGAGACCGTCGAGCTCGAGGCGATGCTGGTCGCCGTGGGCAACGGGCCGTCGTTCGGGGGTGGTCTGCGGATCACCGAGGGCGCCCTCCTCGACGACGGCCTGCTCGACGTCGTGGTCATCACGCGGATGAGCAAGCCCAAGCTGGTGCGTTCCTACCCGCGACTGTTCACCGGGCGGATCGACGGCGTGGCGGAGTACGTCCACCGGCGGGTGCGGAGCGTCACCGTGGCGGCGCCCGGCATCGTGTCGTACGCCGACGGCGAGCGCTTCGGCCCGCTGCCCCTGACCGTCGAGTGCGTCCCGGGCGCGCTGGACGTGATTGCATGAGGACCCCATGAGCGAGCACGACGACCAGCCCACGCCCGCCGAGCGCTACGCCGCGTTCCAGCGCGAGAAGCCCTACCCGATGCTCAAGGACTTCGAGGGCCTCTACGGCTTCGAGCTCGACGACTTCCAGCTCCGCGCCTGCCGGGAGATCGAGGACGGCCGCGGGGTGCTCGTCGCGGCCCCGACCGGGTCCGGCAAGACGGTCGTGGGCGAGTTCGCCATCCACCTGGCCCTCCAGACCGGGCGCAAGGCGTTCTACACGACGCCGATCAAGGCGCTGTCCAACCAGAAGTACCACGACCTGGTGAAGCGCTACGGCGCCGACAAGGTCGGCCTGCTGACCGGCGACAACGTGGTCAACGGCGAGGCGCCCGTGGTCGTGATGACCACCGAGGTGCTGCGCAACATGCTCTACGCCGGGTCCCGCACGTTGCTCGGCCTCGGCTTCGTGGTCATGGACGAGGTGCACTACCTCGCCGACCGGATGCGCGGCGCGGTGTGGGAGGAGGTCATCATCCACCTCCCGCAGTCGGTGACGCTCGTGTCGCTCTCGGCGACGGTCTCCAACGCCGAGGAGTTCGGCGAGTGGCTGGCCACGGTCCGCGGCGAGACGACGACGATCGTGGAGGAGAAGCGGCCGGTGCCGCTGTTCCAGCACGTGATGGTGGGCCGGCGGCTGCTGGACCTCTTCGCCTCCTCCGACGTCGACGCCAGCGCGGGCTTCGTGAAGGAGGGCGCCCCGGTCAACGACGAGCTGACCCGCATCGCCCGCGACGACTGGGCGAGCTCGCGGCTGATGCGCGACCGCCGTTCGCCGCGCAAGGGCAAGCCCGGGTCGCCGAAGAACCCCCGGTCCGTGGGCAACGGGCGTCGGGTGTGGATCCCGAGCCGCGTCGAGGTCGTCGAGCGCCTCGACCGCGAGGGGCTGCTGCCGGCGATCGTGTTCATCTTCAGCCGCGCCGGGTGCGACGCCGCCGTGACCCAGCTCGTGCAGGCCAACACCCGCCTGACGACCGCCGCGGAGCGCGACGAGATCTTCGCCCGCGTGGAGGAGGCGTCGCGCACCCTGCCCGAGGAGGACCTCCACGTCCTGGGCTACCACGAGTTCCTCGACGGACTCACCCGCGGCGTCGCCGCGCACCACGCCGGGCTGCTGCCGGCCTTCAAGCAGGTCGTCGAGGAGCTGTTCCAGGAGGGACTGGTCAAGGTCGTCTTCGCGACCGAGACGCTGGCCCTCGGCATCAACATGCCGGCCCGCACGGTGGTGATCGAGAAGCTGTCGAAGTGGAACGGTGAGACCCACGCCAACCTGACCCCGGGGGAGTACACCCAGCTCACCGGGCGCGCGGGGCGGCGTGGGCTCGACATCGAGGGCCACGGCGTCGTGCTCTACCAGCCGGGGATGAACCCCGGCGAGGTCGCGGGTCTCGCCTCCACCCGCACCTACCCACTCCGCTCCTCCTTCCGACCGTCCTACAACATGGCGGTCAACCTCGTGCACCAGTTCGGGCGCGCGACGTCGCGCGAGCTGCTCGAGCAGTCCTTCGCGCAGTTCCAGGCCGACAAGGCCGTCGTCGGGCTGGCCCGGCAGGTGCACAAGGCGGAGGAGGCCCTCGAGGGCTACCGCGAGGCGGCGACGTGCCACGTCGGCGACTTCATGGAGTACGCCGCCCTCCGCCGGCAGATCTCCGACCTCGAGAAGGGGGCCGCGCGGGAGCGTCGTCTGGACCGCCGCGAGGAGGCGATGCGGTCGCTGGGCAAGCTGCGCCCCGGCGACGTGATCCACGTGCCGGCCGGCAAGTTCAGCGGGCTCGCGGTCGTGATCGACCCGGGACACTCCGCCGACGAGCCACGGCCCTACGTCCTCACCGCCGACCGCCAGGCCCGCCGCCTCGCACCGATGGACTTCCCGACCCCGGTGGAGGCCGTCGGCCGGCTGCGGATCCCCAAGTCGTTCAACGGGCGCAACCCCGCCATGCGGCGCGACCTGGCGACGGCGCTCCGCGCGAAGGCCCACGACCTCGACGCCCCGGGGGAGCGGCGCGCGAAGCAGCGCGACTCCTTCGGCGACACCGCCACGGACCGGGAGGTCGCACGCCTGCGCGCCGAGCTGAAGGCGCACCCGTGCCACCAGTGCCCCGAGCGCGAGGACCACGCCCGGTGGGCGGAGCGGTGGTTCAAGCTCCAGCGCGACACCGAGACCCTGAAGCGGCGGGTGGACAACCGCACCAACACGGTCGCGCGCACCTTCGACCGCGTCTGCGACGTCCTGACCGCCCTCGGCTACCTCGAGGGCGACAAGGTCACGGAGAAGGGTTCGCACCTCCGGCGCCTCTACACCGACATGGACCTCGTGGCCGCCGAGGCGATCCGGGCCGGGCTGTTCGACGAGCTCGCCCCCTCGGAGCTGGCGGCCGTGCTGTCGGCGCTGGTGTTCGAGGCCCGCCGCGCCGACGACGCCTCCTCGCCGAAGATGCCCGGCGGTGAGGTGCGGCCGGTGCTCGGCGAGCTCGTACGCCTCTGGGGCCAGCTCGACGCCCTCGAGCGCGACCACCGCCTCGACTTCCTCCGTGAGCCGGACATCGGCTTCGCGTGGGCGGCGTGGCGCTGGGCCGAGGGCGACGACCTCGACGACGTGCTGATGGCGACCGGTCTGTCCGCCGGCGACTTCGTGCGGTGGATGAAGCAGCTGCTCGACCTGTGCGGCCAGGTCGCCGACGCAGCAGGCGAGCGGGAGCTGCGCGACACGGCGCGGGCCACCGCGCGGTTGCTCAGGCGCGGCGTGATCGCCTACAGCGTGCTCGCCGACTGACGCGTGAAGGAGCCGGCGCGCTCGCCGCGGTGCGGGGTCGGCACCGGCCTGTCCGTGATGTGGAAGGCTTCCGGCCATGGCCACCGGCGACCGCCTCCTGCTGCTCGACACCGCCTCGCTCTACTTCCGGGCGTTCTTCGGCGTGCCCGACTCGATGCGGGCGCCTGACGGCACGCCGGTCAACGCCGTGCGCGGGCTGATGGACTTCATCAGCCGGCTCGTGGGGGAGTACGACCCGACTCACCTCGCGTGCTGCTGGGACGACGACTGGCGACCGCAGTGGCGCGTCGACCTGCTCCCCTCCTACAAGGCCCACCGGGTGGTGCGCGAGGTGCCGGGACCCAAGCCGGACGTCGAGGAGGTGCCCGACCCGCTCGAGGCGCAGATCCCCATCATCGTGTCGGTGCTGGAGGCCTACGGCATCCCGGTCGTGGGGCACGCCGAGATGGAGGCCGACGACGTCATCGGCACCCTGGCCACCGACGCCGGCATGGCGGTCGACATCGTGACCGGCGACCGCGACCTCTTCCAGCTCGTCGACGACGACGCCGAGGTGCGGGTGCTCTACGTCGCCCGCGGCGTCAGCAAGCACGAGCGCGTCGACAACGCGTGGGTGCGCGGCAAGTACGGCGTCGACGCCCACCAGTACGCCGACCTCGCGACGCTGCGCGGGGACGCGTCCGACGGCCTGCCCGGGGTCGCCGGCGTGGGGGACAAGACGGCGGCGACGCTGCTCAACAGGTTCGGGACCATCGACGCCGTCATCGCTGCGGCCGGCGACCCGGACTCCGACATGGGGCCCGGACCGCGCGGGAAGATCAAGGCGGCCGCGGACTACCTCAGCGTCGCGCCGCGCGTGGTCGCCGTACGCCGTGACCTCGACCTCGGGGGGCACGACCTGACCCGTCCCCGTACGCCCGCCGACCACGACGCCGTGGTCGCGCTCGACGCGAAGTGGGGCCTCGGCTCGTCTGCCGTGCGCCTGGTGGAGGCGCTGTCCGGCTCGAACTAGTGTGTCGCACGTGAGCTCCTCCGAGGTCGAGTCCAAGGACCGGCAGATCCTTGCGCTGCTGGCCGCCGACGGGCGCATGTCGTTCACCGACCTGGGCAAGGCGACCGACCTGTCGACGTCCGCGGTGCACCAGCGCGTCAAGCGTCTCGAGCAGCGCGGGCTGATCACGGGCTACGGGGCGACCGTCGACCACGACCAGCTCGGTCGACCGCTGACCGCCTTCATCTCGATCACGCCGATCGACCCGTCCCAGCCCGACGACTACCCCGACCGGCTCAAGGGCATCACGGAGATCGAGTCGTGCTGGTCGGTGGCCGGGGAGGAGTCGTACATCCTCAAGATCCGCGTCGCCACGCCGCTCGCGCTCGAGGAGCTGCTCGCCCGGATCCGCGCGGTCGCGAGCGTCTCCACCCGCACCACGATCGTGCTGTCGACGCCCTTCGAGAACCGCCCCGTCGAGAACCGCCCCGCCGACTGACCGCGGGATGGTCGACCGTCGCACGCTGCTGCTCGACGCGGCCCTCGAGCTCGTCGGGACCCAGGGGATGCGCGGGCTGACGCACCGCGCCGTCGACGCGGCCGCCCACCTGCCTCCGGGGTCGACGTCCAACCACTTCCGCACCCGTGAGGCGCTGGTCCTCGGCATCGTCGAGCGGTTCATCGTCCGCGAGCGCGAGATGGCCACCGGGCCGCGCGACGAGGTCGACCCGACACCGGAGGGCGTCGCCGAGGCGCTGGGCCGCTTCGTCGACCGCGCCCTCGGTCCGGACCGGATGGTGACGCTCGCCCGCTACGCCATCCTCGTCGAGACCGCCCAGAACCCGGGGCTGCGCGCGGGGATGGCCTCCGGCGCCGACCAGGTCGACACGTGGTCCCTCGATCTCGTCACCCGTGCCGGGTCCCGCGACCCACAGCGCGACCTCGGCGTCCTCGGCAACTACGTCACCGGGCTCGTGCTGCACGAGCTGGCGCTGCCGTCGCCCGACCTGGACGCCGCGACTCGGATCCGAGCCGTGATCGACACCCTGGGCTGGACCAGCGCCGGCCCCCGTTGACCACGCTGGCACTACAGGCGTAGTTTCTCAGGGATGCGAGCCGGTCGGGGAGGGAGCGCCGTGATGGGCACGTCCGCGGTGCGGGAGCTGACCCGCGCCCACCGTCGGGACTTCGTCGCCAGCCTCGAGGCGCTCACGCCCGCGCAGTGGCAGGCGCCCTCCCTGTGCAGCGAGTGGCGGGTGGTCGACGTCGCCGCCCACCTCGCCTGGGCCCCCGTCCTGGGTCTTCGTGCGGGCGCGGCCGCGATGGTCCGCCACGGGTTCTCGATGAACCGGATGATCGCCCGCTCGGCCGTCGGCTGGTCCGAGCGCGGCCAGGAGGCGATCCTCGCCCAGCTGCAGGACAACGCGCGGACGGGTGCGACCCCGATCGGCATGCCCCCGGTCGCCGCCCTGGCCGACGCCGTCGTGCACGGGATGGACGTACGCCGCCCCCTCGGGCTCCCGGCCCGCGTGCCGGTCGAGGCGCTCGGGCCGCTCGCCGAGTTCGGCCTCGGCACACCGTGGCCGATGAACGTCGTCGTCGGTGGGAGTGCGCGGCACCGGGTCGCCGGCGTACGCCTCGTGGCGACCGACGCCGACTGGACCCACGGCTCGGGCCCCGAGGTCCTGGCCTCGGCCGAGACCCTCCTGCTCCTCCTCTACGGCCGCCCCGTCCCGCCCTCCGAGCTCACCGGCCCCGGCGCCCCGGTCCTCCTCGCCCGCCTCTGACCGGCACCCGCGGCTCTCTGGCGGTTTCCCCGCTCGAGCGGGGAAACCGACACTTGGAGGCCTTTGCAACCCCCTCCAGGAGTCAGAACCGGCCACCAAGTGCGCGGTCAGCCGACGTACGTGCGGCTCTCGAGGGCCTTGCGGATCCGGCGAGCGAGCACCGCGGGGCGCTGCAGGTCGGCCCACGTGATGCGGATGCAGATCCAGCCCTTCTCCAGGCAGATCTGCTCCTCGCGCCGCTTCTCGCGCATCAGGTAGTCCGCGAGTGACTCACCCGGTCTCCGGTGCAGCTCGTACTTGATCCGCCCGTCGAACTCGAGGAAGACACCGCATGCGCGCCAGGCGAAGTCGACGATGCCGAGCAGGTTGCCCTGCGCGTCGCGAACCTCCACCTGCGGCTCGGGCCGGGTGATGCCCTGCTCGAAGAAGAGGTGCCACACCCGTGCCTCGGCCACGTTGGTCAGACGAGGGTCCGCGCGCGCCAGGACGAGCCGGGTGCCGAGACTCCCGGGCCACCGCATCGCCTCCTGCGCGACCTCGTGAAGCTCGGCAGCCGTGGCGAGCTCGCGGTTCAGGACACCGCACGCCGCGACGAGGCCCGCTTCGGCGCCGTACGCCGTGGTCACCTCGATGGCCGCGCGAGCGGGGTGCGTCACCGGCACGCCGTTGCGCGCCACCCACCAGCGCCTTCCCAACGTCGCGCGGTGATGCACCACGCCCGACTCACGCCGCCCGGGACGTCCATCCGTTCGCGTCAGGTGGGTCTCGTCGAACCCGACGCCCCACGTGTCCACACCGTGCTCGGCAAGGGCGGTCTGGTGGCTGAGCACGGCCGTGGGATGGGCCGTGCGCAGGACCGCTCGCGCCCGTGCGCGGCCCATGTCCACCTCGCCGAACTCCTTGACCAGCTCGGTCGGGACGTAGGCGCCGTGGCGTAGTCGCGTGAGGTCGCCTGCTACGACGCGTCGGCGGACGTCCCGATCCGTCAGCCCTGCGGCGATGAGGTCACGACGGAGGAACACGTCGTCGGGCGACAGCTGGAACTCGGCCATGCCCCTTGTGGTGCCCGCACGGAGTCCGTGCGAAAACGCGGCGACCTCACCTTGTGGACAACCGCTACTTGTAGGGGTGTCCTGACTCCTGGAGGCGGTTGCAAAGGCCTCCAGGAGTCAGAATCCCCGCTCGAGCGGGGATTCCGGCGACCGTCGAGTGCCCGGGGCTACCAGGCCTGGAGGGCGGCGGTGCGGCGGGAGGCCTCGGCCATCTCGGCAGCCTTGAGCGACGCCTCGTCGAGGCGCCCGTGGTGCTCCCACCACTGCTGCCCGGACTCGGGGAGGGTGTGGATCGGGTCGTAGTACTCGTAGTAGCGCGAGAGGGCCTCGACGTCGTCGGACTCGATCGAGGTGCGGTAGTTCTTCGTCCAGTAGGAGATGCCGTGCTCGGTGTCGTAGTCGGCGTTCTGGTGCACCCAGCGCTTGCCGACGAAGGGGACGTCGCACACGATGCGCGGCGTCGCGAAGCCCGGCAGGTAGCCCATGATGTGGTGCTGCAGGCGCTGCGCGTCGGCGAGCGAGACCCGCCAGTGCTCCGAGAACGGGATCATGTCGCACATGTAGAAGTAGTAGGGCATGATCTGCGCGCCGTCGAGGAGCCGGAAGCACAAGTCGAGCAGGGCGTGCGGGTCGGCGTTGACGCCGTCGAGCAGCACCCCCTGGTTGCGTACGTCGCGCAGGCCGGCGTCGAGCATCGCCCGCGAGGCCTCGGCCACGATCGGCGTCACGGAGTTCGCGTGGTTGGCGTGGGTGTGCATCGCGAGCGACACGCCGCGCGAGCGTGCGACCGCGGCGACACGGGCGACGCCCTCGACCACGTCGGGCTGCAGCCAGTGCTGGGGCAGGCCGATGAGGGCCTTGGTCGCGAGCCGGATGTCGCGGATGTTGTCCACCTCGAGCACCGACATGAGGAACGCCTCGAGGCGCGGCCACGGCATGTTGGCGACGTCGCCGCCGGAGACCACCACGTCGCGCACGGACGGCGTACGACGCAGGTAGTCGATCATGTCGCCGAGCCGGTCGTTGGGCTTGCCGGCGAACTTCAGCTTGTCGATCACCGCGGTCGAGTTCCCGACGAGGTCCATGCGCGTGCAGTGGCCGCAGTACTGCGGGCACGTCGGCAGCAGCTCGGCGAGCACCTTGGTGGGGTAGCGGTGGGTGAGGCCCTCGGTCGCCCACATGTCGTGCTCGTGGAGCGAGTCGCGCGCGGCGTGCGGGTGGGAGGGCCAGTCGGTACGGCGGTCGCTGAAGACCGGGACCATGTAGTGCCGCACCGGGTCGGCGTAGAACGCCTCGGTGAGCGAGCCCGGGCCAGCCGGCGACACGGTCGGCACCATCGTGTTCATCATCTGCGGCGGCACGAGCATCGACATCGTGGCCCGCTCGGCCTGGTCGCGCTCGAGGTCGGCGTAGAAGCGCTCGTCGAGGAGGTCGCCCATCAGCTCGCGCAGCTGCTTGACGTTCTTGATGCAGTGGGCGCGCTGCCACTGGACGGAGGCCCAGTCCGCGGCGGTCACGTCCGACCAGCCGGGGAAGCGCGTCCAGTCGGGCTCGACGAGCTCGACCCGCTGGTAGGGGTAGGGCTGGCCGGTGGCGAGTGCCCCCTCCAGCGAGGTGGCGGTCTCGATGCTCATGGGTTCTCCTCGCGGTGGCCCCGGACCGCGGCGGGCGGCGGGGGTCAGGTCTGACGGCGCGCCGGTTGTGTGTGCGGCGACACATCTGGGAGAGTACGTGGAGAACATGCGGCGAGTCCAATGCCATGCCGCAAGATTTGCGGTTCAATGCGACGAATCTAGAAGGATGCCCTGCATGAACACCTCCTCGGACATCCACGCGGACGTCCGCACCAGTGACCCGACCGGCCTGCACCGCGTCCTCGACGAGGGTGCCGTGCTGCCCCAGGCGGCCCGGCGGCTCGACACCCGCGCCGAGCTCTGGCCCGACGAGGTGCGCATCCGCGTCGAGCGGCTCAACCTCGACGCCGCCTCCTTCCGCCAGCTCGAACGCAAGCACACGAAGTACGGCGAGAAGAACGGCGACGCCGTCCGCGCGGAGGTGCTCGACATCGTCGCGACCCGCGGCAAGATGCAGAACCCCGAGACCGGCTCCGGCGGGATGCTCGTCGGCACGGTCGAGGAGGTCGGTCCCGAGTCGCCGCTCGGCCTCGCGGTGGGTGACCGTGTCGCGACCCTGGTCAGCCTCACGCTGACCCCCCTCGTCATCGAGGACGACCTGGCCCGCTGGGACGGCGACAGCGAGCAGGTGCCGTGCGACGGCTACGCCGTGCTCTTCGGCCGCTCGATCGCCGCCGTCATCCCGGACGACCTCGACCCGGCCCTCTCGCTGAGCGTGATGGACGTCTGCGGCGCCCCGGCGCTCACCGCGCGCGTCGTGGAGGAGTACGCCGCCCGCGGGCGCGCCCCGGTCGTCGCCGTCATCGGAGGGGCGGGCAAGTCCGGCTCCCTCAGCCTGGCCGCCGCCCGCCGCGCCGGCGCGGCCCGCACGATCGGCGTCGTGCCCCACGCGGGGGAGCACGACCTCCTCACCGGAGCCGGCCTCGCCGACGCCGTCGCGGTCGCCGACGCCCGCGACCCGATCGCGCTGCGCGACGCCGTCACCGCCGCCGGCGGTCCGGCCGACGTGACCGTCGTGTGCGTCGACGTCCCGGGCTGCGAGGGCGGCGCCATCCTGGCCACCGCCGAGGGCGGCACCGTGATCTTCTTCTCCATGGCCACCAGCTTCAGCGCCGCTGCCCTGGGCGCCGAGGGCCTGGCCGCCGACGTGCGGATGCTGGTCGGCAACGGCTACGTCCCGGGCCACGCCGCCTACGCCATGGAGCTCCTGCGCGGTGACGCCGGCGTCCGCGGACTCTTCGAGCGGAGGATCTGACATGGCCCGCCCCACGAGCGCCCTGGGCATCGACCGCGCCGACGTACGCCGCGCACGCACGCTCGCCCGCCAGGTCGGCAAGCCGATCGTCGACCTCGCCCAGCGCCACACCACGGCGAGCGTCGAGCGCGCCACCCTCCGGCTCGCCGGGCTCGGCGGCGCCGACCCCGACGGCACCCCGTGGGTCAACCGGCTCGCCGACGTCGTACGCGCCGACGTCGGGCTCGAGCACGGCGTCAGCCTGCCGGTGTGGGACGCCCTGCTCCGCGGCGAGGGCGACGACCTGCTCACCCTGGCCCAGAAAGCGGCCGCGGGCTCGGTGACGTTCCGCGTGCCCGAGGGCAGGGACGCGAAGCGCGCGACCGCTACCGCCCGCAAGGCCGTCGGGGCCGGCATCAAGCAGGTCGACCGGCAGCGGGTCGCCCGCGAGCGGATGATCGCAAAGGTGGGCGACGCCCCGAGCAAGCCCTGGATCTACCTCATCGTCGCCACCGGCGACATCCACGAGGACATCCCCCAGGCGCAGGCCGCGGCGCGCGAGGGTGCCGACGTCATCGCCGTGATCCGCTCGACCGGCCAGTCGCTGCTCGACTTCGTCCCGGAGGGCGCCACCCGCGAGGGCTTCGCCGGCACCTACGCCACCCAGGAGAACTTCCGCCTGATGCGAGCCGCGCTCGACGAGACGTCGAGGGAGCTCGGTCGCTACGTCCGCCTCACCAACTACGCCTCCGGGCTCTGCATGCCGGAGATCGCGGCGCTGGCCGGCCTCGAGCGGCTCGACATGATGCTCAACGACTCGATGTACGGGATCCTCTTCCGCGACATCAACCCGATCCGCACCTTCGTCGACCAGCGCTTCAGCCGCCAGGTCCACGCCCGGGCGGGGATCATCATCAACACCGGCGAGGACAACTACCTCACCACGGCCGACGCGATCGAGGCCGCCCACACGGTCACGACGAGCCAGCTGCTCAACGAGTACTTCGCCAAGGAGGCCGGGCTCGAGGACTGGCAGCTCGGTCTGGGCCACGCCTTCGAGATCGACCCCGAGGTGCCCGACTCGTTCCGGCTCGAGCTGGCGCACGCGATGCTCGCCCGCGAGCTGTTCCCGGAAGCGCCGCTCAAGTGGATGCCGCCCACGCGCCACATGACCGGCGACATCTTCAAGGGCTACCTGCTCGACGGCTTCTTCAACCTCGTCGGTGCCATGACCGGCCAGGGCATCCTGCTCGTCGGCATGATGACCGAGGCCGTCGTGACCCCGTGGATCTCCGACCGCGACCTGGCCCTGCAGAACGTCCGCTACGTGATGAACGCCGCCGGCAACCTGCGCGAGGACTTCCACCCCTCGCCCGACGGCTTCATCGCCTCCCGGGCCCGGGAGGTGCTGGGCGAGGCCATCGGCCTGCTCGAGGAGATCAAGGCCGACCGCAGCGTGCCGGGTGAGCCCCCGCTGCTCTCGGCGATCGCCGACGGCACCTTCGGCCTGATGAAGCGCCCGGCCGACAAGGGCAAGGGCCTCGACGGCGTCGCGGAGAAGGCGTCCGACTACTACAACCCCGCGACCGAGATCCTGGAGGAGAAGTGAGCCTGATCAGGCCTTATGGGGACACCACCGGCGACGGCATGGTGCAGCTGTCCTTCACCCTCCCGATCGAGCACTCCAAGGTCGCGGAGGGTGCAGCGGTGCAGCTCGCCAACAAGATGGGCATGGACCCGGCGCTGGTCGTCCACGCCAAGCCGATGGGGGAGGGCTTCACGTTCTTCGTCGTCTACGGCCGGGTCAATCACCTCGTCGACCCGAGCACGGTCGAGGTCGTGGAGCGCGACTACCCGCTGCTGACGCCCAAGGAGGCCAACGCCGCGATCAAGCGGACGATGCGCCGCCGCCTGGTGGTCGTGGGTGGCTGCATCGGCACCGACGCCCACACCGTCGGCATCGACGCGATCCTCAACATCAAGGGGTTCGCGGGGGAGAAGGGCCTGGAGTACTACCGCGAGCTCAAGGTGGTGAACCTCGGCGCCCAGGTGTCGGTCCCGCAGCTCGTCGAGGCCGCCCGCGAGGAGAAGGCCGACGCCGTGCTCGTCTCGCAGGTGGTCACCCAGCGCGACGCCCACCTGCTCAACACCCGCGAGATGTCCGCGGCCTTCCGCGAGGCCTACCCGGCTGCCACGCGGCCGCTGCTCGTCGTCGGCGGACCTCGCTTCGACGAGACGATGGCCGGCGAGCTCGGCGTCGACCGCGTCTTCAGCAGGGGTACGACGCCGGGAGAGGTCGCGTCGTTCATCGTCCACCGACTCACCCAGGAGAAGGTTTCATGAACGACCGCACCGGCACCGTGGTCACCCACCGTCGCTACGTCCCCTACTCCCACGCCCACTACGCCGGCAACCTCGTCGACGGCGCCTACAGCCTCGGCCTGTTCGGCGACGTGGCCACGGAGATGTGCATCGTGCTCGACGGTGACGAGGGGCTGTTCGCGTCCTACTCCGACGTGCAGTTCCGGGCGCCGGTCCGTGCCGGCGACGTCCTCGAGATCACCGCGACGCTGGTGAAGGAGGGCACGCGCAGCCGGGTGATGGACTTCGCCGTGCACGTCGTCGGGCGAGGCGCTCCGAGCGACGACGCACCCGGGCGTGCGGAGGTCCTCGACCCGCCGGTGGTCGCCACGACCGCCACGGGCACGGTGGTCGTCCCGCCGGCGCCGCTCGGCTGATACCCCCGTCGTCGGCGTGTCATGCGCCGACACGCCGGAATGCCTGAGATTTGTCGAACGAGTTTCGTCCGGCCGCCGATCCGTTGACCTGCGAAAACACGCGTCGTCGCAGGTCAGGGACATGTTGACACCTCCTCGCCGGAGAGGGAGGGTTCCCGGGTCCGCCTGTGCAGCTCGCGGGTGGCGCCTTCGACAGAGCGGAGACGAGCGTGGGGCACGCGGAGCCAGCGGTGCCCACCGCCCGTCGACCGGTCGACGGCGCCCCGCGGGGGCTGGATGCGGGAGGGACCCCGGGGCCGTAGACAACTTCGCGCGCTCGTCAGCCAGACGGGTGCGTGTTGGTCCGAAGCCCCCCGGTTCCTCCCGCACCGCTGCAGGCGCCCGATCCTTCCCATCGGGCCGTCGGCTACGGTCTGTGCGTGTTGCTCCGCTGCCTCCTCGCCCTCGCCGGCGGGCTCGTTCTGGCGGCGGCGTTCGAGCCGGTCGGGTACTCGTGGCTGATGCCCCCCGCGATCGCGGTGCTCGTCCTGTGCGTGCGGGGGCTCGGGCCGCGTCGCGCGTGGCTGCCGAGCCTGGTGTTCGGCGTGGGGTTCGTCTACGCCGTGATGGTCTGGATGCGCTCGGTCGGCACGGACGCCTGGATGGCGATGTGCGCGATGGAGGCGGCCTTCTTCGTGCCGCTCGGGATCGGGATCTCGTGGAGCATGCGGGTGCGCGCGTGGCCGGTCCTCGCCGCGCTGTGGTGGGTCGGAATCGAGACGTGGCGCAGCGGGTTCCCCTTCAGCGGGATGCCGTTCGGCCGGCTGGCCTACGCGACCGCCGACACCCCGTGGGCCGACGCCCTGCCGTGGATCGGCATGACGGGCGTCAGCCTCCTCGTCGCGTTGACCGGCACCACGCTCGCCTGGGTCGTGCTGCAGGTGCGCTCGCCCACCCGAGCGACGTATGCCGTCGTGGCCGGGCTGGCCGTCGTGACCCTCGCGCCCGCGCTCGTGCCGTTCCCGCTCGAGCGCAGCGGCACGGCCACCGTGGCGGCCGTCCAGGGCGACGTGCCCGGCACGGGCCTCAACGTGCCGGCCGTCCACCGTGAGGTCACCGCCAACCACGTGCGGCTCACCGAGGACCTCGCCGACGCGGTCGCCGCGGGCGAGGAGCCGCGTCCCGACTTCGTGGTCTGGCCGGAGAACTCCACGGCCGTCGACCCGTTCCTCGACACCGAGGTCCATGCCGGCATCGTCGCGGCCTCCGACGCGATCGGCGTGCCGATCCTCGTGGGGGGCACCAACAGCAACCCGCTCGACGACACCCAGGTGCTCAACCAGGGGATCGTCTACCAGCCGGGGCTGGGCAGCGGCGACCGCTACACCAAGCGGCACCCGGTGCCGTACGGCGAGTACATCCCCTTCCGCGGCAGCAGCTGGATGCCGTCGACGTACGGCCGGCTCACCGAGGTGCCGCGCGACATGGTCCGCGGCACCAGCCTGGAGCCGATCCGGGTGGGCGACCTGCGGGTGGCCGACGCGATCTGCTTCGACGTGGCCTACGACGAGGGCATCGCCGGCCAGGTGTCACGCGGCGCCGAGCTGGTCACGGTGCAGACCAGCAACGCGATGTTCAGCCGTACCGGCCAGCTCGCGCAGCAGTTCGAGATCAGCCGCCTGCGCGCCCAGGAGACCGGGCGCTGGGTGGTGGTGGCCGCCATCAACGGCATCTCCGGCGTCGTACGCCCCGACGGCACGGTGGTCGCCTCGGTCCCGGCCCGCGGGCAGGAGGTCCTCGTGGAGGACGTCGGGCTCAGCACGACCCGCACCCTTGCCGTGCGTCTCGGCGTCTGGCCGGCACGACTCGTGATGCTCTTCCTCGTCCTGCACACAGCGGTGGAGCTGATCACCTATCGTCGTCGCCGGCAGCGCGACCGCGCGTGCCACGACGACCTGCAGCCCGTGCAGGCCCCGCAACCCCTGGAGCGAGGTACGCCCGCGTGAGTGTCGACGGACTCGGTCGCTGCGTGATGGTGGTCCCGACCTACAACGAGTCGCAGAACCTCGAGTGGATCGTCGGTCGGCTGCGTGCCGCCCAGCCGGGCGTCGACGTGCTGGTGGTCGACGACAACAGCCCCGACGGCACCGGTGACCTCGCGGACCGCCTGGCCGCCGCCGACCCGGCCGTCACGGTCGTGCACCGCACCGAGAAGGCCGGGCTGGGCGCGGCCTACCTTCACGGCTTCGACGTCGCGCTCCGCGCCGGCTACGACGTCATCGGGGAGATGGACGCCGACGGATCCCACCAGCCCGAGCAGCTGCAGCGGCTGCTCGACGCCCTGCACACGGCCGACCTCGTGATCGGCTCGCGCTACGTGCCGGGCGGGTCGGTGGTCAACTGGCCCGTCCAGCGCCTGCTGCTGTCGCGCGGCGGCAACCTCTACGTCCGGCTCCTGCTCGGGATCCACGTCAAGGACGCGACCGCCGGCTACCGCCTGTTCCGACGTACGACGCTCGAGGCGATCGACCTTGGCTCGGTGAGGTCTACTGGATACGTGTTCCAGACCGACCTCGCCTACCGCACGCTGAGCCGCGGCCTCCGCCTGACCGAGGTGCCGATCGAGTTCATCGAGCGCGAGCGCGGCGACTCCAAGATGAGCGGCCAGGTCGCGAGCGAGTCGCTGCGCATGATCACCCGGTGGGGGCTCTCGGAGCGTCGCAGGCAGCTGCGACGGTCGCGGGTGCGGGCATGACCGCTCCCACCCCGCCGACAGGCCCGCGACGCCGGCGCCGGTGGGTGCGTCCGCTCCTCGCCGTCGCGTTCGTCGTCGTGCCGCTGGTCGAGATCTGGGCCATCCTGCAGGTCGGCCAGCTCGTGGGACCGTGGTGGACCATCGTCCTGCTGGTCCTCGACAGCATGCTCGGCGCGTGGCTGATCAAGCGCGAGGGCGGCCGTGCGTGGACCGCACTGCGGGAGGCGCTCGAGCGCGGCCGGATGCCCGCCCGCGAGATCGCCGACGGCGCGCTGATCCTCATCGGCGGCACGCTGATGCTCAGCCCGGGCTTCGTCCTCGACATCGCCGGGATCCTGCTGATCCTCCCGTTCACCCGGCCCGTCGCACGCCGACTGCTGACCCGGGTGGTCGAGCGCCGCCTCGTGGTCGCACCCACCTTCGGCAGCCCGCTCGGACGCCCGGGCACCGGACCGGGATTCGGCTTCGGCCCCGGATTCGGCCCCGAAGACGACGAACGCCCCGGACCGGGGCCCGGAGGCCCGGTGGTCCGGGGCGACGTCGTCGAGTGACGCTGCACCAGCTGGATCAGCCGATCAGCTGACCCGCTTCTTCTTGTTGGCGCGGTGCAGGTGCGCCGGACCGATCTCGCCGCCGCGCAGCAGCTCGAGACGCTCCTTGAGGATGTCCTCGAGCTCCTTCTCGGAGCGCCGCTCCAGGAGCATGTCCCAGTGCGTACGAGCGGGCTTCTCGACCTTGGCCTCCGGCAGGATGCCCGCGGTGCTCAGCGCCTCGGCGCCGCAGCGCGGGCACTCCCACACGGCCGGGATGTCGGCCTCGACCGACATCGTGACCTCGAAGTCATGTCCCTGCTTGCACCGGTATCCGACCTGCTGACGAGCGGCGAACTCGATGCCGCGCTCGTCCTCGAAACTCTGGCCGCCGAGCCGTGCGCCACGTAATGTGCGCTCCGCCACCGTGCCCACCTCCATTGGTTTGCTGACACCCGTTGTGTTGTGATCGGGTTCTCCAGGTGCAACGAGCCAGACCGTTGGTCGTGACGCCGCTCGTGACGACGCGGCTCGGCTGCGCCTGGAACTTCTACGATCTTCAACGGTAGCGGGGTCAGCACAATTCCGCGGATTCACGGTGTGATCGGTCACGCTCAGGCGAGACCAACTTCACCCCAGAGGGTGGTGTCAGCCGTCCGAGGTGCGGGCTGTCAGCGGGCTCAGATCACGGCGGGTACGTCGTTGCCGGCCTCGCGGATGCCCCGCTCGGTGTCGACGCGCGTGAGCACCAGGCCACCGATGACGAAGAACGCGATCAGGGCGAACAGCGCTGGCCGGTAGGAGTCGGTGATGGCCAGCACGATGCCGAAGGTGGCGGTGCCGAACCAGGACGTCCCGCGGTCCATCGCGTGGTAGAAGCTGAAGTACTCCGCCTCCTTGCCCCGGGGGATCAGGAGCGAGAAGTACGAGCGGGCGAGGGCCTGGGTGCCACCGAGCACGATGCCGATCGCGACGCCCATGATGAGGAAGAGGGCGACGTTGCCGGCGGGCAGGAACAGGCCCGCCGTCACGATCACGCACCAGATGGCGAGCCCCATCAGGATGGTCCGCTTGGCGCCCACCCGGCCGGCGAGCCGACCGAACAGCAGCGCCCCGCCGAAGGCGACGAACTGCACCATGAGGATGGTCGCGATCAGGATCGTCTGGCCGTGGCCGAGCTCCTCGGAGCCGTAGACCGACGCGGACGCGATGACGGTCTGGATCCCGTCGTTGAAGAAGAGGTAGGCGACCAGGAACGTCAGCGCCATCGGGTACTGGCGCATGTCACGCAGGGTGGCGGCGAGCTGGCCGAAGCTGCGGCGGATCGCGTTGCCCTCGACGTGCTCGACGGCCACCGGCGGGTGGTCGTTGAGCCGGAGGTAGGGGATGAAGGTGAAACCGGCCCACCACACGGCGGCCGACAGCATGCAGAGGCGGGCGGCGAGCTCCTCGTCGAGCCCGAGGGCGTCGCGGCCGAGGTAGACGGCCAGGTTGAGCACCAGCAGGAGGCCGCCGCCGAGGTAGCCGAACGCCCAGCCGCGCGAGGAGACCCTGTCGCGGTCGTCCTCGTCGGAGATGAGCGGCAGGATCGAGTCGTTGACCACGCCGGCCGCGCCGAAGAAGAGGTTGCCCAGCACGATGCCGACGGCAGCGAGCTGCCAGTTGTCCCCGGTGGCGAAGAAGATGAGTGCGGCGAAGAACGAGCCGGTCCACGCCAGGGTCGCGAGCAGCCGCTTCTTGTTCGCCACGCGGTCGGCGTACGCCCCCAGCGGCGGCAGGACCAGCGCGGACAGGATCGTGGACACCGTGATCAGCCAGAAGAACAGCGAGTCCGGCGGGAGCGACAGGCCGGCCACCTCGAACCGGCCGTCCTCGCCACCGACGGCGTTCTCGGCCAGGTTGATGAAGTACGGGCCGAAGAAGACGGTGCCGATGGTGGTCGTGTAGGCGCTGTTGGCCCAGTCGTACCAGTACCAGGCCTTCTGCTCCCGGGCCTGCTCCAGCGGCTTGAGGTTGGCGATCCCGCCGTCCACGTCGGTCATGCGTCCCTCTCCATGCGGTCCCCGGACGTCACTGGTCGGGGCCGTTCCACTGTCCGCGGGCGCGGAGCACGTCCCTGAGTATGTCCGTGCGATCGGTCATGATGCCGTCGACACCACGGTCCAGGAGGGCGTTCATCTCAATTGGGTCGTCGATCGTCCACACGTGCACCTGGACGCCTGCGGACTGCGCCCGTCGTACGAGCCCGCGTGAGACCACGAGCAGGCGCCCGCGGCGGTGGGGCACCTGCAGCGCCACCGGCCGCCCGCGGGTCAGCCACCGGGCGAGCCGGGCGCTGGGGGAGAGCACGAAGGCGACCACCTCGAGCGGGTGGGCCGAGGTGGCCACGCGGCCTCCCGTGCGCCGACGGAACGCGTTCATCCGGCGACCGGAGAACGAGCCGACCAGCACCCGGTCCCAGGCCTCGCGCTCCTCGATGAACCGCGCGAGCGGCTCGACCGCTCCCTCGGACTTGAGGTCGACGTTGAACCGCGCCGCCGGGAAGGCGTCGAAGAGGTCCGCCAGGGTCGGCACCCGCTCGCGCCCGCCGATCATCGCCTGCCGCACCTCGGCGTACGTCGAGTCCGCGATGCTGCCGGTGCGGTCGGTCACCCGGTCCAGGACGGTGTCGTGGAAGGCCAGGAGCACCCCGTCACTGGTGACGTGGACGTCGGTCTCCAGGTAGGTGTAGCCCAGCTCGACCGCGTGGGCGAACGCCGCGAGCGTGTTCTCGAGGCCTTCAATCTCCGGGTGGTAGGCGCCCCCGCGGTGGGCGAAAGCCAGCGGACGTGGGGCGTCGAGGTAGGCCGGTCCAGTCGGATGCGGTGGTTGCACGCGAGAAGTATGGGGGGCAGCGGTACCGTCGGGGGATGGAGAGCATGACGTGTCCCCGGTGCGGTGTCGAGATGGATGAGCGGACCCACGGCGAGGCGACGGTCAGCTCGTGCCCCGAGGGGCACGGGGTGTTCCTCGCGCGCGCCGACCTGGGCATGCTGGTCGAGGCCGAGAACGACTGGCACCGCAACGCCGGCCAGCACACCGCGCCCCTGCCCCGGATCACCGCCGACATGACCGCCCCGCCCGCGGCGGGCAAGGTCTCCCGGGCCTGGATCGAGACGCTCTTCAACTGAGCTCGGTGCTTTCTTGCGCCTCCGCTTCGCTTCGGCGCGTGTCCGCGTCGCTGGAAGACGGCGCCTTCGTCGTCGTTGCCGCACCCTCCTCCGCTGCGCTCCTCCGGCTGCAGCCCTCCTCCTGCAGGCGCCGTCGCGACGCGGACGGCCACCGCCGACCTCTGTGAGGTCCGCGGCGCGCCCAGCCCGTTTGGTCGTGCCTTCTTGCGCCCGCCCACGCGCCCGGCGCGCGACGGCGTCTGGACTGACGAGCGAGCAAGCGCGACGAGCGCAGCGAGGCAGCTTGGGAGCGAGGAGGGAAGACGTCGTCTCACAGCGCGCCGGGCTCGAGCGAGCGGAGCGAGCTAAATGTCGCGGAACGTCTCGATGTTGGCGCCGAGCTCGTTGAGGCGCTCGGCCAGGTCCTCGTAGCCGCGGTGGATGACGTACGTCGAGCGCAGCACGCTGCGGCCCTTCGAGGCGAGCATCGCGATGAGCAGCACGACGGCCGGGCGCAGGGCCGGCGGGCAGACGATCTCCGCGCCGGAGAAGTGCGTCGGGCCCTCGATCAGGACGCGGTGCGGGTCGAGCAGCTTGACCTGGGCGCCGAGCTTGTTGAGCTCGGTGAGGTAGATCGCGCGGTTCTCGTAGACCCAGTCGTGGAGCAGGGTCTGGCCCTCGGCGATGGCCGCGATGACGGCGAAGAACGGCAGGTTGTCGATGTTGAGGCCGGGGAAGGGCATCGGGTGGATCTTGTCCAGCGGCGCCCGCAGCTCCGAGGGGTGCGTCGTGATGTCGACCAGCCGGGTCTCGCCGTTGAGCGCGGCGTACTCGGGGGAGCGGTCGTAGCGGAAGCCCATCTCCTCCAGCGTCGCGAGCTCGATCTCGAGGAACTCGATCGGCACCCGGCGGATGGTGATCGAGGACTTGGTGACGATGGCGGCCGCGAGGAGCGACATCGCCTCGATCGGGTCCTCCGCGGGGGCGTAGTCGACGTCGACGTCGATGGACGACCTGCCAGTGACCTTGAGCGTCGTGGTGCCGATGCCCTCGACCACGACGCCGAGGCGCTGGAGGTAGAAGCACAGGTCCTGGACCATGTAGTTGGACGAGGCGTTGCGGATCACGGTGGTGCCCGGGTGGAGGGCGGCGGCCATCAGCGCGTTCTCGGTGACCGTGTCGCCGCGCTCGGTCAGCACGATCGGGCGCGACGGCTCGATGGTGCGGTTGACGCTGGCGTGGTAGCTGCCGTCGCTCGCCTTGACCTCGAGCCCGAAGGGACGCAGCGCCGACATGTGCGGCTCGACCGTGCGCTCGCCGAGGTTGCAGCCGCCGGCGTAGGGGAGGTCGAACTCGTCGTAGCGGTGGAGCAGCGGGCCGAGGAACATGATCACCGAGCGGGTGCGTCGTGCTGCGGTCTCGTCGATCGCGGCCAGGTTGAGGTCGGCGGGCGGGATGATCTCGAGGTCGTTGTCGTCGCCGACCCAGCGGGTGGCGACGCCGAGGGAGTTGAGCACCTCGAGGAGGCGGTTGACCTCCTCGATGCGCGCGACCTTGCGCAGCGTGGTCCGGCCCTTGTTGAGCAGCGAGGCGCACAGCAGCGCCACACCGGCGTTCTTGGAGGTCTTGACGTCGATCGAGCCGGACAGCGTCGTCGGACCGTCGACCCGCAGGTGCGTGGGTCCGGCGCCGAGGGCGACGATCTCGGAGTCGAGTGCCGCGCCGATGCGGGCGAGCATCTCGAGGGAGAGGTTCTGGTGGCCCTTCTCGATGCGGTTGATGGCGCTCTGGCTCGTGCCGAGCAGCTCGGCCAGCTGGTGCTGGGTGAGCCCGCGGTGCTTGCGGGCGTCGCGGATGAGGTTGCCGATGCGACCCTTGTAGTCAGCCATGCCGAACACGGTATCTCAGATATGAGATAAGGCGAGATCGGCGCTCCGGCCGCGGACCGGCCCCTCGCCCGCAGGGAGGGGAAGGCTGCCGGTGACCGTGGCAGGATCGCCGCATGCGTGCAACCACCATCCATGCACCCGGCGACATCCGCTTCGAGGACGTGCCGGACCCGCGGATCGAACAGCCCACCGACGCCATCGTCAAGGTGGTCGCGGGCTGCATCTGCGGCTCCGACCTGTGGCCCTACCGCGGCGAGAACGACGTCAGTGCGGGCTCGACCATCGGCCACGAGTGCGTCGGCGTCGTGGAGGAGGTCGGCTCCGACGTCTCGACGACCAAGGTCGGCGACTTCGTGATCGTGCCGTTCTGCCACTGCGACAACACCTGCGCGCACTGCCGCGCGGGCGTGCAGTCGGCGTGCGTCAACCTCGGGATCACCCAGAGCGGCCAGGGCGAGTACGCCCGGGTGACCCAGGCCGACGGCAGCCTCGTCGCCACGGACGGCATGCCCGACGACCAGCTCATCCCGTCCCTGCTGGCCCTGACCGACGTGATGGCGACGGGCTGGCACGCCGCGGTCGCCGCCGGGGTGCAGCGCGGACACACCGTCGTCGTGGTCGGCGACGGCGCGGTGGGCCTCAGTGGGGTCCTGGCCGCAGCCCAGATGGGCGCCGAGCGCGTGATCGCCATGTCGCGCCACGAGCCCCGCCAGGAGATCGCCCGCGCCTTCGGGGCGACCGACGTGGTCGCCGAGCGCGGCAAGGAGGGCGAGGCGCGCATCGCCGACCTCACCGACGGAGTGGGGGCCGACGCCGTCCTCGAGTGCGTCGGCACCGACGGCGCGATGAAGACGGCGTTCACCGTCGCGCGACCGGGCTCGACCGTCGGCTTCGTCGGCGTGCCGCACGGTGTCGAGCTGCCGGTGCGCCGCATGTTCCAGAAGAACGTCGGCCTCGCCGGTGGGATGGCTCCCGTGCGTCGCTACCTGCCCGACCTGCTCGACCGCGTGCTGTCGGGGGCGATCGACCCGGGGAAGGTCTTCGACCTGACGCTGCCGATGGCCGAGTCGGCCGAGGGCTACCGGGCGATGGACGAGCGCCGCGCGATCAAGGTGCTCCTCCGCCCATGACGGCGTCCGAGGACCGGCTGCTCCTGGGTCCGCTGCTCCGCTACGTCGACGAGACGTCCGCCGCCGTCTGGGTCGAGACGGCCGCCCCCGCCGCCGTCACCGTGACCCGAGGCGGCGCCTCCGCGACGGCGCAGACCTTCGTGGTCCACGACCACCACTACGCCCTCGTCGAGCTCGACGGTCTCGAGCCCGGCACGACCGAGGCCTACTCCGTCGCGATCGACGACGACCGGGTCTGGCCGCCCGCCGGGTCGCCGTTCCCGGACCCGGTCATCGCCACCCTCGAGGCGGGGCGTCCCCTCCACCTGGCGTTCGGCTCCTGCCGCACGTCGGTCTCCCACGACGAGAAGGGGAACACGACCCACGGCGTGGACGCTCTGCGCGCCTGGGCGTTGCGGATCGCCGGTCAGGTCGATGCCGCCGACCCGTCCGACGCCGACCTCGACCCGGACCGGGTCCCCGACCTGATGCTCTTCCTCGGCGACCAGGTCTACGCCGACGAGACCACCGACGCAATGCGGGAGTTCATCGAGTCGCGGCGCGACATCGAGCAGGCGCCCTGGACCGAGCTCCAGGACTACGAGGAGTACGCCCACCTCTACAAGCTCGCGTGGTCCGACCCGGCCAACCGGTGGCTGCTGTCGACCGTGCCGAGCGCGATGATCTTCGACGACCACGACATCCGGGACGACTGGAACACCTCGATGGACTGGCGCCGCGAGATGGAGGCCACGTCGTGGTGGCACGGCCGCATCGTCGCCGGCCTGGCGTCGTACTGGGTCTACCAGCACCTCGGCAACCTGTCGCCCGCCGAGCGGGAGCAGGACGAGGTGTACGCGCAGGTGCGCGCGCACCGGGGCGATGCCGAGCAGGACCTCGGTCCGCTCCTCGACGCGTTCGCGGAGCGGGTCGACCAGCAGCCGCAGACCTACCGCTGGAGCTACACCCGCGACTTCGACACGCAGGCCCGCCTCGTCGTCGTGGACTCGCGTGCGGCCCGCAAGCTCGACCCGGACGACCGGGCGATGCTCGACGACGACGAGGCGGCCTGGCTCGACGAGCAGCTGTGCGGCGACGTCGATCACCTCCTGATCGGCACGTCGGTGCCGTTCCTCCTCGCGCGCGGGCTGCACCACCTCGAGGCGTTCAGCGAGGCGCTCGCGCAGGGCGCGTGGGGCGAGCGCGGCGGCCGGGCGGGGGAGAAGCTGCGCCAGCTGGTCGACCTCGAGCACTGGGGCGCGTTCCAGACCAGCTTCCAGCAGGTCGCCCGCCAGGCGATGGAGGTCGCCGCCGGCAAGCGCGGCCGGGCGCCGTCCACGGTCACGTTCCTGTCCGGCGACGTGCACCACAGCTACGTCAGCGAGGCGCGTCCGGCGCACGGTGGCCCGGCGCTGCGCTCCACGGTGCTGCAGGCGGTCTGCTCGCCGATCCGCAACCCGCTCTCGCGCAACATGCGTTTCGCGACGGCCGCGCTCTCCTACGGCGTCGCCGGACCGATGGGGCGGCTGGCGTCGAAGTCGGCGCGGGTGCCCGACGCGCCCCTCACGTGGACCTACGCCGAGGGGCCGTGGTTCGACAACAACCTGGCCTTCCTCCGGCTGGCCGGCCCGAGCCTGCGCATGTGGTGGGTCACGGGCGAGGTCGTGGACGACCACGACCGGCCGCGGCTGGCGAAGGTGGAGTCGTACGCCCTCGACGAGGACGGCAACCCGCCGCCGCGCGAGAGCTTCGTGTCGAAGGTGGGCCGCCGGGTCAGGCGGCGGGCGAAGGACGACTCGGTGCGCGAGCGCTGAGGGCGGGCTGTCGGACGTGACGGCTCAGGCGTTGCTGAGCATGCGGTCGCGCCCGTGGGCGCAGCTGCACGTGTCCGAGCACGGCAGGTAGGTGTGACGACCGTGGCCGCACGCGCTGCACGGCAGGTCGTGAGAGAGGTGGACCGAGCTGGTCTCGACGGTGTCCCACATGCCGTCCACGGTCGCACCGTCGGGCGCGGTGCGGGCGGGAACGCGCCGGGAATGCCCGATCTGGGTCAGGAATGACCCGTTCGGGCCATGCCGCCGTGGCCCCGACACACCGCCCTCCGGTCCTAGGGTTGCGGCATGGGCCCCCCTCCGAGCCTCGAGCTGTCACCGCGACAGGCTCGCCGCATCGCCGTACGCGCCCAGCTGCTCGCCGCGTCGCGACCCGCCGACGTGCGGGAGGTGGTGCGGCACCTCGGCTTCCTGCAGGTCGACCTCACCCGTGTCGTGGCCCAGCACGCCGACCTCGCGCTGTGGACCCGACTCGGCAGCGCGTACGAGCCGGAGGACCTCGAGGACCTCGTCGGTGACGGCGCCCTGGTCGAGCTGCGGGCGATGCTGCTGCCCAGCGAGGACGTCGCGCTGCACCGCGCCGACATGGACGCCTGGCCCGGCGAGCCGCCGCTGAAGGAGTGGCAGGAGGACGTCGCCGACTGGGTGGCCGCCAACGACGGGTGTCGCCGCAACATCCTCGCGCTGCTGCGCGCGGAGGGCCCCACCGCCGCTCGCGACCTGCCTGACACCTGCGACGTGCCCTGGCGATCGACGGGGTGGACCAACGACAAGAACGTGATGAAGCTCCTCGAGTGCATGGAGGCGCGCGGGGAGGTCGCGGTCGCCTCGCGCGAGGGCCGCGAGCGGCGGTGGGACCTCGCCGAGCGCGTCCATCCCGGTGACCCGGCGGTGCCCGCCGAGGAGGCGCACCGGACCCTGGCCGCCCGGCGGCTGCGGGCGCTCGGCATCGCCCGGCCGCGCGCCCTGGAGGCGTGGGACGAGAGGTACGACGTCCGCGGCACGGGCGTGGCGGCGCGCGTGGACGGCGTAGGCGGGGTGTGGCGCGTGGACCCTGACCGCGTGGCCGACCTCGACGACTTCGCGGGCCGCACCGCGATCCTCTCCCCGCTCGACCGGCTGGTGTTCGACCGGAAGCGGATGGAGGACCTGTTCGCCTTCGACTACCAGCTGGAGATGTACAAGCCAGCCGCCAAGCGGCAGTGGGGCTACTGGGCGATGCCGGTGCTCGACCAGGACGAGCTGGTCGGCAAGGTCGACGCGACGGCCGACCGTGATGCCGGCGTCCTGATCGTCGACGCGGTGCACGAGGACGGCGACTGGTCCGCGGCGCGGCGCCGGCGCGTGCACGCCGAGCTCGACGCGCTGGGGGAGTGGCTCGGGCTCGACATCGCGCGGTCCTGAGCGGCGACGGCGCGTCGAACGACCAGAACCTCACATCGCGCACCGCCGCCGCGCTCAGCGCCCCGTCAGCCTGCGACTTCTGGTCGTCCGGCGCGCCGCGGGAGCCGTTGTCCCTGCCGGTCAGTCCGGCTGGACCGCGGACGTGTCGACGCAGATGACGCCCCGGTTGCCCTCCTGGTCGGCGAGCACGACGAGTCCGGGTGCCTGGGTGTCGTCGACGATCGTCCCGCCCGCGGCGACGGCGGCGTCGACCCGCTGCTGGGCGACCTCCGGCGCCACGTAGACCTCGAGGTGGAACCGCTGAGCGGGGGCAGCGTCCGCCGCGAGGTCGTCGAACCACAGGTTCGGCACGCGGCCCGTGGCGTCGCGCACCTCGTCGCTCGGCGATCCCCGGCCCTGGGACGCGGCGTCGCCCGTCAGGAGGGCGGCCCACACGGGAGCGACGGTGGCCGAGCCCGCCGCGTCGAGGCCGAGCTCGATCTCGCTGACCGACGCCGGGTCGGCGTCCACCTGGTGCGCCGCTGCGATGTCGGTGACCCGACGGGCGAGGTCGACGTCCTGCTGGGTCACCCACTCGACGACGTGCTCGGTGCCCTCGTCGTCGCGGTAGATCGCGTCCGCGGTGACCAGCTCGAGGTCGACGTACCGCGGGCCGATCGTCACGCGCGGGTGGTGCCCGATCTCGTCACCCGCCTCGCCCACCGCGGCGACGAAGCGCACGCCTGTGGCGAAGTCGTCGGTCAGGTAGCGCGCGTGCAGTCCCTGCGCCAGCTTCCGCCAGTCGGTCAGTCCGGCCTCGGCGATCTGTGCCCCCCGCAGCATGTCCATGCTCCGCGACCCTAGCCCTGATCGACCTCCACCGTCCTGCTACGCGTCCAGCGTGAAGCCGAGCGCCGACCCGAGCCGCCGCGGGTCGGCCACGGCGAGCGTCGCGCCGGGGTGGGTGATGGTGCCGGTGGGGTCGATCGCCGGGACGGGCTCGTGGAACGTCAGGCAGAGGGCACGCTCGCCGTTGGTCGTGAACGAGATGCCGCGGTCGCTGAGCGACAGGTGCGGCGGGCCTGCGGTGCGGTGCCACGCGAAGCCGCCGGTGAGCTCGGCCGACGCGAGGTTGGACCGCGGCGTCACCAGGCGCCACGGTCCGTAGCGGACGAAGAGCCACGCGGGGCCGACCTCCACCGTGGTCGTGGCCGGGGTGACGCCGAAGGCGCGCGCGGGGGCGACGTAGTTCGGTGCGAAGGCGAAGTCGAACGACTCGACGGCCTCGGGCGCACCGTCGCCGCCGGGCTCGCGCACGAGCCCGCGCAACGCGGCACCCGCGGGCAGGCGGTACGGCTGGAGCACCGCAGCGGCCGGCGCGGGCACGCGGAGCATCGCCCGACTGCCGCCACCGGGCGCGGGCAGGACGTGGTGATCCATCGACACCGCGGCAGGCCCGCGTCCGGCCCGCCACGTCCACGACCGCAGTGCCGGATCGACGCGGGTGACCTCGAAGTCGACGGCCACGCCGCCCGGGCCGTGCACCCGACCCGTCGTACCGACGGCCATCACCTCGTCAGAGGCGTCGACGTCACGGATCAACGGTGCCCAGGACGGCCAGGTCGCAGGTGTGGTGAAGCGCCGCCACGCCTCGTCGGCGGTGGCGGGACCGTGGGCGTCGACGAGCACGAGGCGCCCCGCTCAGAGCTGCACGGTGTCGTTGTCGCCGAGGTCGGGCTTGTCGTCACTGACGAGCCCCTTGGCCATCTGCACGGCGACGGCGACCTTGCCGGGGGACTCCCAGTACTCGGCGGTGTCACCCTCGATGCGCAGCAGCACGTTGTCGGGGTCGTCGGGGCCGCCGGACATGAAGGCGCCGGCGGAGGCGTCCCAGAGCTCGCGCAGCTTGGCCCGGTCGTCGCTCACGTGGGCGGTGCCGGTCAGCGAGACCCAGCCGGCCTTGCTGGAGTAGGAGACGTTGACCCGCGGGTCGGCCTCGATCGCGCGCACCTTGTCGCTGCTGCGCTCGGTGAGGAACCAGGTGGTGGCCGGGTCCTCGAAGTCCTGCGTTCCCATCGGCGTGGAGACGAGGCGGCCGTCGAGCGACACGTAGGTCAGCACGGCGATGTCGGTCTCCTCCATGATCTCGGCAACGGTCGTGGTCCGGTCGTGGGTGCTCATGCCTCGACACTGACACGGTGGACAAACCCTGCACCCCACCCGAGGGGCTGGGCGGTCACACCAGGGGCGCGAGGCGCGTCGTACTGGCAGGATTGCCCCCGCCACGGGAGGGGCGTGGGTCCGGCCCGGCCGGCCCGCCAGACGACAGGGGAGACACCAGCGATGACGACCACACACCCGGCCGACGACCACGCACTGATCCGCGTCGAGGGAGCGCGGGAGAACAACCTCAAGAACGTCAGCGTCGAGCTGCCCAAGCGCCGCCTGACCGTCTTTACCGGGGTGTCGGGCTCGGGCAAGAGCTCGCTGGTCTTCGCCACCATCGCCGCGGAGTCGCAGCGGATGATCAACGAGACCTACAGCGCCTTCGTGCAGGGCTTCATGCCCTCTCTCGCCCGTCCCGACGTCGACCACCTCGAGGGCCTCACCACGGCGATCATCGTCGACCAGGAGCGGATGGGCGCCAACCCGCGGTCCACGGTCGGCACCGCCACCGACGCCAACGCGATGCTGCGGATCCTCTTCAGCAGGCTCGGCGACCCCTACGTCGGTCCGCCGACGGCGTACAGCTTCAACGTCCCGACCCGCAAGGCCAGCGGGATGATGACCACCGAGAAGGGCGGTCGCACCGAGCGCCGGATCGCCAAGCAGGAGGTCTACCTCGGCGGCATGTGCCCGCGCTGCGAGGGCATGGGCAAGGTCAACGACATCGACCTGACCGCGCTCTACGACGAGGAGAAGTCGCTCAACGACGGCGCGCTGACGGTGCCGGGCTACTCGATGGACGGGTGGTACGGCCGGCTCTTCGAGGGCATGGGCCTGCCGATGGACAAGCCGATCAAGTCCTTCACCAAGAAGCAGCTCGAGACGATGCTGTGGTCGGAGCCGACCAAGCTCAAGGTCGAGGGCGTCAACCTCACCTTCACCGGCATGATCCCGCAGATCCAGAAGTCGATGCTGTCCAAGGACCCCGAGGCGATGCAGCCGCACATCCGGCGCTTCGTGGACCGGGCGGTGACCTTCCAGACCTGCCCCGAGTGCGACGGCACACGCCTCACGCCCGAGGCCAGGAAGTCGAAGATCAACGACAAGTCGATCGCCGACCTCTGCGAGATGCAGATCAGCGACCTCGCGGATTGGGTGCGCGACCTCGACGAGCCGTCGGTCGCGCCGCTGCTCAAGGGGTTGCAGCACATCCTGGACTCGTTCTCCGAGATCGGCCTGGGCTACCTCTCGCTCGACCGGCCGGCGGGCACCCTGTCGGGTGGCGAGGCGCAGCGCACCAAGATGATCCGCCACCTCGGCTCGTCGCTCACCGACGTCACCTACGTCTTCGACGAGCCGACCATCGGGCTGCACCCCCACGACATCGAGCGGATGAACAACCTGCTGCTGCAGCTGCGCGACAAGGGCAACACCGTGCTCGTGGTCGAGCACAAGCCCGAGACCATCGGCATCGCCGACCACGTGGTCGACATCGGCCCCGGGGCAGGCG
The DNA here is from genome assembly GCF_042666175.1 of Nocardioides sp. GCM10028917. NCBI lineage: Bacteria > Bacillati > Actinomycetota > Actinomycetes > Propionibacteriales > Nocardioidaceae > Nocardioides > Nocardioides sp. GCM10028917. The sequence goes on along the minus strand of NZ_JBHTFL010000003.1, from coordinate 197,903 downwards.
CCGCGGGCGGGAGCATCTGCTTCGAGGGTGACGTCGACGGCCTCCGCAGCAGCGACACCATCACCGGCAAGCACCTCGACGACCGCGCGCGGCTCAAGGAGTCGGTGCGCCAGGCGTCCGGGACGATGGAGGTGCGCGGTGCCAGCACGCACAACCTGCGCGACGTGGACGTCGACGTCCCGCTCGGCCTGCTGACCGTGGTCACCGGCGTCGCCGGGTCGGGCAAGAGCTCGTTGATCCACGGCTCGCTCGCGGGGCGCGACGAGGTCGTCGTCATCGACCAGGGCGCGATCAAGGGCTCACGCCGCAGCAACCCGGCGACCTACACCGGTCTGCTGGAGCCGATCCGCAAGGCGTTCGCCAAGGCCAACGGCGTCAAGCCCGCCCTCTTCAGCGCCAACTCCGAGGGCGCGTGCCCGACCTGCAACGGCGCGGGCGTCATCTTCACCGAGCTCGGTCCGATGGCGACCGTCGAGTCGCCGTGCGAGGAGTGCGAGGGCCGGCGCTTCAGGGCCGAGGTGCTCGAGCACACCCTCGGCGGCAAGGACATCGCCGAGGTGCACGAGATGTCGGTCGTCGACGCGCGCGCCCTCTTCAGCGAGGGGGAGGCGAAGATCCCGGCGGCGGTGAAGATCCTCGACCGGCTCGTCGACGTCGGACTGGGCTACCTCTCGCTCGGCCAGCCGCTGACCACGCTGTCCGGCGGCGAGCGCCAGCGCCTGAAGCTCGCCACGCAGATGGGGGACAAGGGCGACGTCTACATCCTCGACGAGCCCACCACCGGCCTGCACCTCGCCGACGTGCAGAACCTGCTCGGCCTGCTCGACCGCCTCGTCGACGCCGGCAAGTCCGTCATCGTCATCGAGCACCACCAGGCCGTGATGGCCCACGCAGACTGGATCATCGACCTCGGTCCGGGCGCCGGCCACGACGGTGGCACCGTCGTGTTCGAGGGTCCGCCGGCGGAGATGGTGGCGGCGAAGAAGCCCACGCTCACCGGCAAACACCTCGCGGCCTACGTCGGCGCCTGATGCTGCTCCTGCACGGGCTCGGCGCCACGGGCGGGGTGTGGCGCGGGGTGGTCGACCGGGCCGGTGCGACGTACGGGGCGACGCTGGCGCCGGACCTGCCCGGGCACGGGGCGGCGGCCTGGCACCCGACCTACTCCTTCGTCGGCCACGCCGAGGCGGTCCTGCCGCTGCTCGACGGCCTCGACGGCCCGGTCGCGGTGGTCGGGCACTCGATGGGAGGCGTGGTGGCCCTCGCGCTCGCCGCGCTCGCTCCCGACCGGGTGTCGCGCGTGGTCGGGCTGGGCATCAAGGTGTCCTGGCCGCCGGAGGACGCGGCCCGGGCGCTGGGGCTGGCCGACCGGCCGTTGGCGACGTACGACACCCGCGAGGCGGCGGTGGACCGGTTCCTGCGTGTCTCCGGTCTGGTGGGGCTGGTGCCGTGCGACGACCCGATGGTCGACGGCGCCGTCGTCGACCGGCAGGCGGCAGGGGAGGGGAGTGGCTGGCGACTGGCGCAGGACCCCCGCACCTTCGGCGTCGGCGTGCCCGACATGGCCGGGCTGCTGTCGCAGGTGTCGTGCCCGGTCGTGCTGGCCCGCGGCGAGCACGACCCGATGGTCAGCCACGAGCAGCTCGCCGTGCTCGTGCCGGCGCCGGTCACGCTGCCGGGGCTGGGCCACAACGCGCACGTGGAGGGTCCCGAGAGCGTGCTGGGACTGCTTCGCTAGACCTGGCAGACCGGGCACCAGAACAGGCGCCGGGCGGCGATCTGCGTGTCCTGCACGGGCGTCCCGCAGATCCGGCACGGCAGCTCGGCGCGGCCGTAGACGTAGTGGGCGTCGACGCGGCGCGGGCGGCCCGACGGACGCTCGCGGTCCGCGGGCAGCGTCGTGACGATGCGTCCGGCGCGGACGCCGGCGCGCAGCAGCACCACGAGGTCGTCCCACAGGGCGTGCAGCACGGCCGCGTCGTGGAGCCGCCCCGGGCGCAGAGGGTCGAGCCGTTGCCGGAACAGCACCTCGGCGCGGTAGACGTTGCCGACACCGGCCACGACCGACTGGTCCATCAGGAGGGTGGCGACCGGGGCGCGGCTGCGCAGCACGCGTGCCACGAACGCCTCGGCGTCGGGCCGCCGTCGCAGCGGGTCGGGACCGAGCCTGGCCAGGACGGCCTTCCGTTCGGCATCGGTGAGCACCTCGCAGGCGGTCGGTCCCCGCAGCTCCAGCCAGTGACCGCCGCCCACGAGCCGGAGTCGCAGGGCGCCTCGTGCGGCCGGCGCAGGCAGGGTGCCGTCGCGGAACTTCCCGTAGAGGCCGAGGTGCACGTGCAGCCACAGGTCGTCGTAGCGGTGGAACAAGTGCTTGCCCCACGCGTCGGTGGCGCCGAGCACCCGACCGTCGAGCACGCTCGCACCGTGCTCGAAGCGGCCCTGCGGACTGTCGGCGGACACGTGCTGCCCACCCAGCAGCCGGGCGTGGCGGCGGGCGAGTCGGTGGATGGTGTGGCCTTCTGGCACCGGGTGATCGTCGCCGACGAGACCCGTGGGTCGTCACACCCCTCGGGTGCCAGACTCTAGGCATGACCCGCCAGGACCTCCGCACCGCCATCGCCGAGCGCCCCGTCGTCCTCGACGGCGGCCTCGCCACACTGCTCGAGGAGCACGGCCACGACCTGTCGAGCGACCTGTGGTCGGCGCGCCTGCTGCGCGACGACCCGGGGGCGATCGAGCGGGCCCACCGCGAGTTCTTCACCGCCGGGGCCGAGGTGGCGACCACGGCGTCGTACCAGGTCTCCTTCGAGGGCTTCGGCGCCGAGGGGGCGGACCGCGACGAGGTCGAGCGCCTGCTGCGCCGGAGCGTCGAGCTGGCCGCCGCCGCGCGTGACGCCGTGGCGCCCGACGGGTGGGTGGCGGCCTCCGTCGGGCCGTACGGCGCGGTGCTGGCCGACGGCTCGGAGTACCGCGGCGACTACGACCTCGACCTCGCCGGGCTGCGCGCCTTCCACCGACCGCGGCTCGACGTGCTCGCCTCGACGGTGGGCGAGCACGCCGACCTGCTCGCGGTCGAGACCATCCCGTGCCTCACCGAGGTCGAGGCCGTGCTCGCCGAGCTCGACGGCAGCGGCGTCCCGGCCTGGTTGTCGTTGTCCACCGCCAACGGGCTCACCCGGGCCGGCGAGCCCATCGGCGAGGCGTTCGCGATGGCGGCCGACGTCGCCGAGGTCGTCGCCGTCGGGGTCAACTGTTCCTCGCCTGCGGACGCCGGCGCTGCGGTGCCGGTCGCGGGCGCGCACGGCCCCGCGGTCGTCTACCCCAACTCCGGGCAGGGCTGGAACGCCGCGACCCGGTCGTGGGAGGGCCGCTCGGCGTTCGACCCGGCCGACGTCGCGGCCTGGGTGGAGGCGGGCGCGCGCCTCGTCGGCGGGTGCTGCCGCGTCGGCACCGGCGACATCACCGTCCTACGTGCCACCCTCGCAAGGTGAGCGACCGACCGCACCTCAGGTCGTGAGCACCACCAGCCGCTGGGTGGCGCGGGTCATCGCGACGTAGCGGTCCACCGCGCCGGCCACCCCGTCCCCGAACCCGTCGGGGTCGACGAGCACCACGAGGTCGAACTCGAGTCCCTTGACCAGCTCGGGTGCGAGCGATCGCACCCGCCCGCCCCACCGCCGGTCGGGAGAGACGTCCTGCCGCCCGTCACGGGAGCGGTTCTCGACGACCACCGCCGTGCCCTCGGCGTGCTCGGCCAGCCAGTCCTCGATGATCGCGTCGCGCTCGGCGACAGGCGCATGGAGCACGGGGATCCCGCTCTCGCGGACCGACGTGGGCACGTTGGCCTCGGGGAGCGCCGCACGGATGACCGGCTCCGCCTCGGCCATCACCTCGGCCGGGGTGCGGTAGTTCACGGTCAACGGCGCGACGGTGACGTCCGTGATGCCGACGCGTGCGAGCCGCTCGGTCCACGACTCGGCGAAGCCGTGGCGGGCCTGCGCACGGTCGCCGACGACGGTGAGGCTGCGCGAGGGGCAACGACGCAGCAGCATCGCCCACTCGGCATCGCTGAGCTCCTGCGCCTCGTCGACGACGACGTGGGCGAACGGGCCGGCCAGGAGGTCGACGTCGGACGTGGGGAGCGCCGCGTCGTCGACCAGGACCGTCTGCAGGTCGTCGTGGACGAGCATCGACACCAGGCCGTCACCGAGCCCGTCGGCGCCCGTCTCCCGAGCCGTGGTCCGCAGGTCGTCGATCACCTCACCCATCCGTGCCCGCTCGCGGGCCTCTGCGGCCTGCGTACGCCGTCGCCGTCGCGACGCCTCGGGGTCACCGAGCCGCAGCCGGGCGGCGTCGAGCAGCGGGAGGTCGGCGTACGTCCACGCCTCGGGGTCGTCGCGACGGAGGGCGCGCACCTCGTCGGGCGCGAGCCAGGGAGCGCAGTGGCGCAGGTAGGCCGGCACCGTCCAGAGGTCGCCCACGAGGTCGGTGTGCTCGATCAGGGGCCAGGCCCGGTCGAAGATGTCGCGCAGCCCGGCGTGGCGGTCGAGGACGCGCCGGAGCTCGTCGGGGGAGAGGTCCTCGACGACGTCCGCGGCCTTGTCGACGAGGATCGTGAGGACCTCGTCCCAGACGTCGTCGCGGGCCAGGTTGTGCGGGGTGCCCGGGTCGGGGGAGTCGAAGGCCTCGGCCCACTCGGACGCGGTGATCCGGACGTCGCCCCACGCGGTCTCGACGACGTACGACTCCGTGGGCGGTTCCTCGTAGAGCGCCACGGCCGGCTCGATCGCCGCGACCATCCGCAGGTCCGCCTTGAGGGCGGCGACCTGGGCGTCGTCCTCGGGCCCTCGGGCCACCTTGGGCACCAGGTCGCGGACGGTGCACGTCTGCACGCCTTCCTCCCCGAGGCTCGGCAGCACGTCGCCGACGTAGGCGAGGTAGGGCGCGTGCGGGCCCACGAGGAGCACGCCACCGCGCCGGTGCCCCAGCCGCGGGTCGGCGTAGAGGAGGTAGGCGGTGCGGTGCAGCGCGACGACCGTCTTCCCTGTGCCGGGACCACCGTCGACGACCACTGCCCCACGCGACCCGGCCCGGACGATGGCGTCCTGGTCGGCCTGGATGGTGCCCAGCACGTCGCGCATCCGGGGCGTACGGCTCGTGCCGAGGGTGGCGATGAAGGCCGACTGGTCGTCGAGCGCCGCGGTGTGGGTCAGTCCCTCCTCGGTGAACGCCTCGTCCCAGTAGTCCACGATCCGGCCGCCCACCCAGCGGTAGCGACGCCGGCTCACCAGGCCCTGCGGCTGCGCGTGCGTGGCGGCGAAGAACGGCTCGGCGGCCGGCGAGCGCCAGTCGACGAGCAGCCGGCGGCCGTCGGCGTCGGCGAGCCCGAACCGACCGATGTACGTCGTCCCGTCGCCCTCCGCGGAGCCGGCGTGGACGATGCGGCCGAGGCAGAGGTCGAGGTCGTATCGGCGCAGGACTCGCAGCCGGGTGGTCAACCGGTGCACCTCCTGGTCGCGCTCCAGGGCGGCCGTGCCGTGGCGCACCGCGGTCCGCCGCGCCTCTGCCAGTCGCTCCTCGAGGTCGGCGATCGCACGCTCGAGCCCGCTGGCGATCCGGGCGAAGTGCTCCCTGTCGCGGTCGATCAGGGACGGGTCCGACTTGGCCGCGAGGGTGCGGGGGAGGGCGAAGGGCGCGAGGTCGGGGGACGCGTCCTGCTGGGGGTCTGGGTGGGTGTCCTGCTGCGTCACGCCGTGCAGTGTGGAGCCTGACCGGGGCCTTGCGGCAAGCCCCCTGATGGCCTATACGTTGAGAGTGGAGGCAGTCCAGGCCGTCGGTTCGGTCCCGATCCTGGAGGCCATGGGGATCCGCGTCGTCGAGGTCCGGCCCGGTTTCGCCGCGGCCGAGCTGCCGCCGGAGCCCAACGTCAACCACTTCGGCGTCACCTACGCCGGCTCCCTCTTCAGCGTCGCCGAGATGCTGGGCGGACTGCTCAGCCTGACCACCTTCGACCTCGAGGGCGAGCTCGCCGGGTTCGTGCCGATCGTCAAGGAGTCCGCGATCCGGTTCCGTCGGCCGGCACTGGGCGTCGTACGCGCCTCGGCGTCGCTGTCGGAGGACGAGGTCGCACGCGTCCGCGCCGACGCGCTGGCCTCGGGCCGGGGCGAGTTCGAGCTCGACGCGACGCTCACCGACGCCGCCGGCGAGGTCGTGGCGACCACGGTCGGGACGTACCAGCTCCGACGTCTCGGGTGAGGCAGGGTCGTCCCGTGCCGGAGCTGCGCAGGTTCGTCCTGCACGACCACCGACGTCCGAGCCCGCACTTCGACCTGCGGCTCGAGGAGGACGGCGTGCTGCGCAGCTGGGCGGTGCCCAAGGGGCTGCCGGAGGACGGCCGGCACGACCGTCTGGCCATCGCGGTGGACGACCACGAGCTGGACCACGTCGACTACGAGGACGAGCACAAGTCCGTCGCCGACACCGGGACGTGGGAGGAGCACTCACGCGACGAGCGCCGACTCGTCCTTACCCTGCACGGTCGTCAGGCTTCCCGGCGCTTCGCGCTGATCCACACCGGTGGCTCGCAGTGGCTGCTCCACCTCACCAAGGAGCAACCCGCTCGCAGCTGACCGCGGAGCCGTGAGGTCACCTGGTGACCTCGAGACTCCGCGATCCGGCGAAGCGCCGTCAATGATGGTTGACAAACTTCGGGCTGTCAACGACAGTTGACGAATGAGGACCGCTGTCGACGCCGAGGAACCGGGGGAGCCGAACCCCCTCGAGGAGCTCATGCGCATCGCCCGCGCCAAGCACGACCTGGCCGCAGCAGAAGCCGTGGCCGTACGCCGGGCGCGCATCCACGGTTTCTCCTGGGCAGAGATCGGCACGATGCTCGGCGTCTCCAGGCAGGCGATGCACAAGAAGTACGGCAAGTTCGCCTGAAGTCGGACGTACGTCCCACGCGCAGCGCGGCCCCCGTGGTTCACCTGATGCACCACAGCGACCGCACAACGGGGCCTTGCAGCGCGTGTGGCCATATCGCCGATAACTAACATTATGTCAGACCGTGCTGGCGGAGGAACGACACGAGTGTGATCTCCCGGGACCGGGGCCCTCCCCTTTCGCGTGCGGCCTAGGTTGGTGCCCATGGCTGACATCCCGGCGTACCACCTGAACGACGACACGACGATCCCTGCCATCGGCTTCGGCACCTATCCGTTGCGTGGCGAGGACGGCACGGAGGCCATCCGCACCGCCATCGAGGCCGGCTACCGGCTCGTGGACACCGCGGTGAACTACGAGAACGAGGTCGAGGTCGGCGAGGCCGTCCGCCGCTCGGGGGTCCCCCGCGACGAGCTGGTCGTCGCCAGCAAGATCCCGGGCCGCCACCACGCGTACGACGCGGCGATCACGTCGGTGCGCGAGTCACTGGACCGACTCGGGCTCGAGCGCACCGACCTGCACCTCATCCACTGGCCCAACCCGAGCCAGGCGAAGTACGTCGAGGCCTGGCGGGCGCTGGTGCAGCTGCAGAATGACGGGCTGGTGCGCTCGATCGGCGTCTCCAACTTCACCGAGGAGCACCTGACCCGGATCATCGACGACACGGGCGTCACGCCGGCGGTCAACCAGATCGAGCTGCACCCGCGGTTCCCCCAGGCGCGCATGCGCGAGGTGCACGATCGCCTCGGCATCCGCACCGAGGCGTGGAGCCCCATCGGCAAGCGACGCGCACCCCTGGAGGAGGACGCCGTCCGCACCGCCGCCGAGGCGCACGGCGTCTCCCCCGGCCAGGTCATCCTGCGGTGGCACGTCCAGCTCGGCTCGCTCCCGATCCCGAAGTCGGCCGACCCCGCTCGCCAGGCGCAGAACCTCGACGTGTTCGGCTTCGAGCTCACCGACGACGAGGTCGCGGCGATCTCCGGGCTCGCCGAGCCGGACGGCCGCCTCTTCGGCGGTGACCCGGAGACCCACGAGGAGATGTGACCCGACCGCTGGAGTCAGGGACTCAGGGACGGATCGGACGTGGTCGTCGTCGGTGACGCCACGCTCGTCGGCGACTCGGGCGAGGCCGGCGAGCTCGTCGGCGACTGGGTGGGCGACTCCGTGGCCGACTGAGGGGGCGACTCCGTGGGCGAGGTCGTGGGCGAGGTCGTGGGCGAGGTCGTGGGCGAGGTCGTGGGCGAGCTCGTGGGCGGCGCGGTCGGCGATGTCGTGGACGAGCTTGTGGGCGATGTCGTCGGCGTCGTGGTCGGCGTCGTGGTCGGCGTCGTGGTCGGCGTCGTGGTCGGCGTCGTGGTCGGGCTCGGCGAGGTGCTCGGCTCCGAGGGCGTCGGGGACGTCGACGGCGTGGTCGTGGGCCCCGGTGAGGTCGGTGAGGTGGGTGAGGTCGGGCTCGTCGTGGACGGGCTCGTGGACGGGCTCGTGGACGAGCTGGGTGTCGACGAGCTCGACGGCGCCAGGGTCGCCGGTGGCGCCGCGACCAGGATCCTCGTGATCTCCTCCTTGAAGCCGTCGAGCCGCTCGGTGATCTCGGTGAGCGAGTACGCCGTGATGGTGCGGGCGAACTCCAGCAGGCGTTCCCAGACGGCGGCGAGCTGCAGCAGCTGCTCCTCCCCCGGCTCACCCGGGATCGACAGCACGAGCTGGCTGGCAACGGCGGCCGTGATGCACGAGTGGCAGTTGTAGTTGGCGGCCACCGCGAGGTTCTGCGGGACCACCACCTGGGCGTCGTCCATGATCAGCACGACCTGGAAGGCGACGGCGACCGCGATGCAGTCGGTGCAGGACGCGTAGGCGTGCGCCTCGTTGACGTTGAGCACCTCGTCGTCCTCTGCCCAGACCAGCGCGAAGGCGACGTCGTAGGTGACCGTCCCGTCGGTGATGTTGACGGCCAGTGCCTGGTTGTCCCCCTCCTCCGGCGCCAACGGCTTGTCGAAGGGGAACACCCACGCGTCGTCCGCCGGGTCGGAGACCGGAGCGGTTCCGGGGGTCGGGTCCGGTGCGCCGCTCGGGCTGGTGCTGGGGCTGGTACTCGGGCTGGTGCTGGGGGTGGGGTCCAGACCGGGACTTCTGGTGGCGTCGGTGCTGGAGGTCGGCGACCGCGACGGCGTCGAATCCCCACGGGGGGTGTCCTCGTCGTTGGGGACGAGCACCATCGCCAGGACCGGGTCGTCCTTGGTCGGAAGTGCGCTGTCCTCCTGGAAGGCGGCGACCAGGGGCGTGCCACGCTCCAGCCGACGGCGGGCTACCTCCCCCGCAGGGAAGGCGGGTCGAGCCAGTGGGCCGACCGCGTCGGCCACCGCGCTGACCGGTGGGGCAGGCGCAGACGTCAGGAGCGCACTGAGCGTCCCGTCCTCCCCCGGCTCGATCGGTCGGTAGGTGCCGGGCTGGGGCCACCATGCCCATGCGAGACCGGTGATCATCAGGGCACTGAGGACCGCTGCGACTGCACGCCGGGCTGCGGAGTCACGGCTCCAGGCGGCGAGCCCCCTGAACCACCGCACGCCGAGTCGAGCGAGGATCACGGCGGTGGCGAGCACGGGAAGGGCGACGCCGAGCAGCTGGAGGGCGTGACCGGCCGCGTCGAGGGGCTGGCCCTCGTCCACGGCCTGCACGAGGCGCGCTGCGTCCTCCTTCAGCACCGCCCCGGCGGTACCCACGAGGCGCGGCACCGCGGCGATCAGGCCCAGGAGCATCAGCGCCATCAGTGGCACCGTGATCAGCACCCACGACGTGATGACCACCCGCGCCCATGGCGTGAGCATCGCGTTCTCCGAGCTGCTCCAGCGGTTCGGGAGCAGTCCCAGCAGGGTCGGTCGGATGCGCTGGTACAGGTCGGGGACGCCTGCGAGGTCGGCGAGCACGTGGTAGCCGTCGAAGCGCAGGAGTGGCAGCAGCTGCTGTCCCATCTGCAACACCTGGGTGGCGACGAGCAGCAGGAGTGCCTCCCAACCGGTCGCCCACCACCAGACGTAGGTGAGGACCACGACGATGGCGTTGAAGTACAGCCCGCCCAGGTCGGTGCGGAGCCGGCCGGCCCGATCGAGCCGGTAGCTGTCGGTGACGTCGGTGTAGAAGGCCGGCCACACGATGTAGAGCCCGGCGCCCATCGAGCCCGGTTCCGCCCCGCCGTAGCGCGCCGCGGCCGCGTGCCCGAACTCGTGGAACCCGCCGGAGAGCACCGACACGGCGAACACCAGCAGGAGCAGGTGCGGGCGCTCGAACGCTTCGTACGCCGACGCCCCCAGGCCGCGATCGAAGAACACCCATGCGACCACGGCGACGAAGCCGACGACCACCGCCGGTGGAACGAGCGGACGGAACAGGAACCGGAACGGGTCGGTCAGTCGATGGGTGGTCCGCGGGTCGGTCACGGCGAAGCGGGGCTTCAGTCCGATCAGCGGGTCGGTGCGCTTGAGCGTCGGCTCGGAGCCGTCCACACCTCGCAACAGCCCGAGCGGCCGCAGGTGGGAATCGACCAGTGTCCGCACGTCGTCCCCGGTGACCCTGCGCCCGAGCGCGTGGCCGACCACCGACGCGATGTCCTCGTGGCTGCGCTGTCCGTCGCACGCCCGCAGGACGAGGTAGAGCAGCGGAGTGAGCTGCAGGACCTGCCCGTCGGCGCGACGCACCAGGGCCGGCGGGGTCCGATAGCCGGACCCCGCCATCTCTCCGATGAGCTGGACGCCGTCGACGCGCGAGGGGACGTCGACCAGCGTGGTCACTGCGCCGTGGTGCCGCTCACGTCGCCGCTCGTGTCGCTGGTCCCGGCCTCCGGAGCAGCAGCGGTGTCGGCCGTCGCATCGGCCGCAGCGGTGTTGGCCGTCGCATCGGCCGCAGCGGTGTCGGTGCTCTCGACCGCAGCGGCGTCGGTGCTGTCGGCCGTGGCGGTGTCGGTGCTCTCGACCGCAGCGGTGTCGGCTGTCGAGGTGCCGGCAGCGGTGTCCGTGCTGTCGGCCATCGGCGCGTCGGGCGTGCTGGTCGTGGTGCCGTCCGTCGTGCTGGAGGCGATGGCCGCCGTCGTGGCCCCTTCCTCGTCGTCGGCGGACGCGGTGTCGGTGTCGGGCGGCTCGACCGACGACTGGTCGATGTCGGAGGTCTGGTCGGAGGTGGCCTCCGCTGCGCCGGTGATCGTCTGCGTGATGATCGCGTCCTGCTGCGCGATCGCCGTCGCCTCGGAGTTCTCGGACAGGATGTTGGCGGCCACGGAGGCATCGATCGGCGCAGCCACGTTGGCGTTGGCCGCGACCGCTCCGTTGATGGGAGCTGCCAGGTCCGCGTCGAGGTCGACGTTGACGTCGACGTTGAGCAGGTCGCCCTTGAGCAGGTCGCCGGTGTCGAGGTTGTCCAAGGTGTCGGTCACGTCGTCGAGCACCTGACCGACGGTGCCGATGAGGTTGCCGGCAGCGTCGAGGACCTGACCCGTCAGCGGGTCGAGTGCCCCGATCACGTTGCCTGCGGAGTCCACAACGTTGCCGGTTGCTCCGTCGAGCACGCCGACGACGTTGCCGGCGGAGTCGAGCACCGTCGTGCCGTCGACCAGGTCGGTCACGGCTCCGATGACCGTGCCGGCCGTGTTGAGCACGTCGCCGGTCAGCGGGTCGAGGACTCCAACCACGTTTCCGGAGGCGTCCACGACGTTGCCGGTGGCGGCGTCCAGCACCCCGAGCACGCCGCCTGCGGTGCCGGCGACGGTGGCGCCGTCGACCAGGCTGGTGACGGTGCCGATGAGGTTGCCGGCCGAGTCGACGACCAGCCCGGTGGCCTCGTTGAGCGTGCCGAGGATCTCGCCGTCGGGCGCCACGACGTTGCCGGTCGCGCTGTCGAGGGTGCCGATGATGTTGCCGGCGGCGTCCACGACGACGCTGCCGTCGACGGGCTCGCTCGCCGTCGCGGCGGCGGTGTCGGCGGCTGCGCCGACGGCGTCGCCGGACTCGCCCGTCGCGGTGGCAGCGCTCAGCATCGCGTCCCCGCTGGTGTCGCCGGAGACGGGCGCCGTGCCCTCGATGGTGTCGCTCTGGTCGATGGTGCTGTCCTGGATGCCGGTCGCGACGGCGTCGGCCTCGATGGTCTGGGTGACCTGGACACCCTGGTCGGACAGCGCCTGCGACGTGGAGCCGTCGCTCAACAGGTTCGCGCTGACGGCGGCGTCGATGGGCGCCACGACGTTGGCGTTGAGTGCGACGGCGAGGTCCACGGGTGCAGCGCCGTCGATGGCGAGGTCCACGTCGGCAGCCAGGTCGAGGATCGAGACAACTTCCTTGTCCGGAAGCGCGGTGACTCCCTCACCGGCCAGCTCCTCGGGCGTCAGGGGTGCGTCCTTGCTCATCACTGTTCCCTTCCCCGCCTGCCGGCGTGGATGAGCGGTCAGGCGGCCTTCTCGATGGTTGGCTTACCCCCGATTTCTGTCTTACACCCAGGCGGCCACGGGTGGCACGCCGTACACCTCTGAAGGGGTGGGCACCTCCCGGAGTCGGGCCGGCGCACGAGCGCTGGCTACCATCACCGGCATGCTGAAGCGACTCGCCACCGTGGCCGCCTGCCTGTCCGTCCTCGCCCTGTCCGCGTGCGGCAACGAAGCGGACGGGAAGGACACCGCGTCCGACCCCTCGGCGTCCGAGACCTCGAGCGAGTCGAGCGAGGCGTCGCCCGAGGAGTCGGCCGAGGCCTCCGGCGCGACGACCACCTGCGACTACCCCGAGGACGGCCAGGAACCGGCGCGCGACGTCGACGCACCGGAGTCCGAGGCCCCGTCCGAGGGCACCACGACCGCGACGATCACGACGAACTTCGGCGACATCGGCCTGACCCTCGACACGGCCGCCGCGCCGTGCACGGTGAACTCTTTCGTCTCGCTCGCCGAGCAGGGCTTCTACGACGACACCCCGTGCCCGCGCATCGGCGACCAGGAGGGCTTCGGGATCCTGCAGTGCGGCGACCCGACCGGCACCGGTTCGGGCGGCGCCGGCTACTCCTTCGCCGACGAGCTGAGCGGTGACGAGACCTACCCGGCCGGCACGCTCGCCATGGCCAACGCGGGCCCCGACACCAACGGGTCCCAGTTCTTCCTCGTCTTCCGCGACTCGCAGTTCCCCCCGGACTACACCGTCTTCGGCACCATCGACGAGGCCGGGCTCGAGACCATCGACGCGATCGCGGCCGAGGGCAACGACGGCGCGCACCCAGCCGGCGGCGGTGTCCCCAACAAGGACGTCACCATCGAGAAGGTCACGGTCGGCTGACGCCACGTTCGTCGCGGGGGCGCGGCGCGCCCGTCACGACACCGGGTCGTAGGTGACGTCCGCGCCGAGCTGCACGGTCCGCGAGACCGTGCACAGCCGGTCGTGGGACATCTCGATCGCGGACTGCACGCGGTCGCGCGCAGCATCGCCGTCCGGTCCCTCCGGGAACGCGATGTCGAACGACACGCGGATCCCTGTCAGGTGGTTGCCCGCAGCGTCACGCACCTTGTGCCCCTCGGCATGCACGTCGAACGTCGTGCTGGACGTCCGCTTGTGGGTGATGGCCTCGACGTCGAGGGCGCTGCAGCCGGCGAGCGCGGCGAGCAGCAGCTCGATGGGCGTGAAGTCGGGGTCCACTCCCCCGGTGCCGAAGAAGGTCTCGCCGCCACGGGCGTTGGTCGCCTTGAACCTGGCCGGGCCGATGCGGGTGAGCTCGACGCTGCGCAGGTTGTCGTCCGTCATGACGGACACCCTGCCAGAGCACGCTCGGGCAGGGTGTCCGGTCCCCGACGGTGGGGTCTCCGCGGACGACCTCGCAGGGGGGTCAGCGGGTGACGCGTCGCGCGGCGCGTCGGGCTCGACGCTCCTCACGGATGGCGATCTCCACGTTGCGCAGCAGCGCACGGTTCTCGGTGGAGCGCGCTCGTGAGTCGACGAGGCTGAGAGCCAGGTGCAGCTGCGTGGTCATGGAGATCTGTCCTCTCGAGGGCGTCCGGCCCTCAGGTGATGAGCGGGTGATGTAAGAACTGGCCGCGCCGTTGCGGCTCTTACATCCTACGGACCGGTAGCTTCCGGTCGGGCATCCTCGAAGGGGTGATCTCGACCACCAGACGGGTACGTCGCCGGGCTAGTGTCGTGGCGTGACGACCCAGCGAGCGCGACGGCCCGGACCCTCTGTCCGGACGCGCGTGGTGGAGCACACCGACGCCTCGGAGGTGACCCGGGAGGATCGGCTCATCACCGAGGAGCCGCTCGAGATCCGGGTGCGCTCCGGGACCCTGCCGCCCCGTCGCGCGTGGGTGACCATGCGCACCCCCGGGCACGACTTCGAGCTCGCGGCCGGGTGGCTCGTCAACGAGGGGCTCGCGGGACCCTCGTCGATCAACCAGGTCGCCTACTGCACCGACGACGACCTCGCTCCCGAGCAGGAGTTCAACGTCGTGACGGTGAACGTCACGGGCACGACGGCGCTCCCCCACCGGCACGAGCGCTCTTCCTCCGGCTCGTCGGCCTGCGGTGTGTGCGGCAAGGACAGCGTGGTGGAGGCGCTGGCCACCAGGGCGGCGCAACCATGGGCAGGACCGCGCCCCGACGCGTCCGTCGTACGACGCCTGCCGGAGGCGCTGCGGGAGCGTCAGACCCTCTTCGCCCGGACGGGCGGCGTGCACGCGGCTGGGCTTGCCGACGAGCTCGGCACGCTCTCCGTGGTGCGCGAGGACGTCGGGCGTCACAACGCCGTCGACAAGGTCGTCGGGGCACGGGTGCTCGCCGGTGACCCGGCTGCCTCGGCGTGCCTGGTGCTGAGCGGGCGCGTCGGCTTCGAGCTCGTGCAGAAGGCCGCGGCCGTCGGCATCGGGTCGATCGTGGCGGTCGGCGCGCCGACGAGCCTGGCCGCCCGCCTGGCGGCCGAGGCCGGCATCGACCTGTGGGGCTTCACCTCCGCAGGGCGCACGGTGCGCTACCGACCTGACCCGACCTGACCTGACCGACCGGACCAACCGCGCGCGGCGTGGTGGGACGGCCCTGTCGGTGCCGCGATCTACGGTCGTCCCGTGCGCATCCTCCACACCTCCGACTGGCACCTCGGGAGGTCCTTCCACCGCGAGGACCTGCTGGGCCACCAGGGTGCGTTCGTCGACCACCTCCTCGAGGTGGTCGACGGGGAGGACGTCGACGTGGTCGTGGTCTCGGGAGACGTCTACGACCGTGCCCTCCCCCATGTCGACGCGGTCGCCCTCGCCGACGAGGCGTTCGCCCGGCTCGCCGCGTCCCGTGCGCGCGTCGTGGTGAGCAGCGGCAACCACGACAGCGCGCGGCGCCTCGGTTTCGGCTCGCGCCTGATGGACGCTGCGGGTGTCTTCGTCCGCACCGACGCGTCGTCGGTCGGCAGTCCTGTCGTGCTCGCCGACCAGCACGGGGACGTGGCGATCCACGCGATCCCCTACCTCGACCCCTCGGCTCTGCTCGAGCCGTGGGCGCTCGGCCGCCGCAGCCACGAGGCGGCGCTGTCCGAGGCGATGACGCGGGTCCGGTCCGACCTCGCCGCGCGTCCCGCTTCCACCCGCAGCGTGGTGCTGGCGCACGCCTTCGTCGCCGGCGCGACACCGTCCGAGTCCGAGCGCGACATCAGCGTCGGCGGGGTGTCCCGGGTCGCGACCCGCCTGTTCGACGACATCGACTACACCGCCCTCGGCCACCTGCACGGCCCCCACGTGCTCGACGAGCGGCTGCGCTACTCCGGCTCCCCGCTGGCCTACTCCTTCTCCGAGGCCGACCAGGCCAAGGGGTCGTGGCTCGTCGACCTCGACGCCACCGGGTTCGCATCGGCGACCTGGGTCGAGGCACCGGTCCCGCGTCGGCTGGCCCGGCTCTCCGGCACGCTCGACCAGCTCCTCGCTGACCCGTCGCTCACCACCCACGAGGACGACTGGGTGCAGGTCACGCTGACCGACGCCCGCCGCCCGTTGCGCGCGATGGAGCTGCTGCGCCGACGCTTCCCCCACACGCTCGTCCTGCAGTTCCCCACGCCCACCGTTGATGCCCACACCCCTCCGCGACCCGCGCCCGGCACGAGCGACCATGCCATCTCGCTCGACTTCGTCCGCCACGTGCGTGGCTCCGAGGCCACCCCCGGCGAGGCCGCCCTCCTCCGCGAGGCCATCGACGCCTGCTGCCACGACCCCGACCAGGACGTCCTCGTCGGGGCTCCCGTCGCCTCCGCCCCTCCCACGGGACGTGGTGCCTCGTGAGGCTCCACCGGCTCGAGGTCGTCGGATTCGGGCCCTTCGCCGATCCGGTCTCGATCGACTTCGACGCCCTCTCCGACGCCGGCCTCTTCCTGCTCAGCGGGCCGACCGGAGCCGGCAAGTCCAGCGTCCTCGACGCGGTCTGCTTCGCGCTCTACGGCGACGTCCCCGGTGACCGCGCCGTCGCCAAGCGGCTGCGCTCCGACCACGCCGCGGACGACGTCGCTCCACGGGTGGTGCTCGAGGCGACCCTCTCCGGCCGACGGTTCCGCATCGACCGCTCGCCCGCGTGGACCAGGGCGAAGAAGCGCGGCACCGGCACCACCACCGAGCAGGCGCGCGTCGTGATCTCGGAGCGCCGCCCCGCCGACGACGGCCAGCACCTCTGGCACCCACTCAGCACCCGCCTCGACGAGACCGGACACCTGGTCACCCGCCTCGTCGGCATGACGCTCGCGCAGTTCTGCCAGGTGGCCATGCTCCCTCAGGGGAGGTTCCAGGCCTTCCTGCGAGCGCGGTCCGAGGAGCGCCACGCCCTCCTCCAGCAGGTCTTCCGGACCGAACGGTTCGACCGCACCGAGCGCTGGCTGCGGGAGCGGCGCGTCGAGCTCAAGCGCGCCTCCGACACCCACCGCGGCACGGTCGCCGACCTGGTCAGCCGGGTCAGCGAGGTGGGCGACGAGGGTGCGCCCCACGACTGGGCGGCCGACCCCTCGTGCCTCGATGGCTGGATGACCGGGCTGACCGACGCCGCCTCGGCGGCGTCGGCCGACCAGTCGACCCGCGCAGCGGCGGCGGCCGCGGCGGAGACGGCGGCTGCCGCGGCCCGAGCCGCAGGCACCGGGCTTGCTGCGCTGCAGGCCACCCACGCCGCGGCACGTCGTGAGCGCGACGCGCTGGAGGCAGCCGCAGCGGCGCACGCCGACCGCGTGAAGCTCGCCGAGCGCGCGCGGCGCGCTGCCGGCGTGCGCGCCCTCCACGACCTCGCGCTCGCATCGCGAGCCACCGCGGACGACCTCGAGCACCGGCATGCCGCGTCCCTCGCGTCGCTGGGCCAGCTGATCGGAGTGACGACACCCGACGACGCGCAGGTCGCCGAGCACCACCGCACCTCCACGCGTGCCCTCGACGACCTCGCCCGCGTGCGCCCGCTGCTCCGCCAGGTCACCGAGGTCGAGTCAGCGCTCCAACGGTGCGCGCGCAGCCGCGAGGAGCTCGCGGCCGAGCTCGACCGGCTCTCCACCCGGGCGGAGCACGTGCCGCAGTCCCTGGCCGAGCTCGAGCCCCAGCTCGCCTCGGCCCGCGAGGCGGTGGGCCAGGTCGCCGCCCTCGACCGCGAGCTCGTGGCGATCCGGTCGCGGGTGCTCGCCGCCCGCTCGGCCGACGACCTCGCGATCGACCTCGCCGTTGCCCAGCGCGACCTCGCCGCGGTGACGCAGACGCGGCTGCTCGCGCGCGAGGCGCTCGTGGAGATCCGCGAGCAGCGCCTCGACGGCATGGCCGCCGAGATCGCCCGCAAGCTGGCCGTCGGCGCCTGCTGCCCGGTGTGCGGCTCGGCCGACCACCCCTCCCCGGCGTCGCCCGCGTCCGGCGCACCCGACGAGGCCGCCGAGCGCGAGGCCCGCCGCGAGGTCGACGACCTCGAGGTCGTCGTCGAGGCACATGCCCAACAAGCACGTGGCCTCGAGGCCCGGCTGGCCGCCGCCCTCGCCGAGGCCGGCGAGGCGCTCGACACGCTGCTCGCCGCCGAGACCGACACGCTGGCCCGCCTCGAGCGTGCCCGGGCAGCCGCCGCCACCGTCGACTCGCTGGTCGCCCGGCTCGACGCCCTGTTCGTCGAGCAAGACGACCTCGACCGACATCGCGAGGAGCTCACCGCCACCGCCTCCCGGCTCGACACCGAGACGGCGGTCCTCGACACGCGCCTCGAGTCGCTGCGTGAGCAGGTCAGCGCCGTGCTGGCCGAGGGGGCAGACCTCGACGACCTGACCGCCCACCACCAGCAGGTCAAGGACCTGGCCCGCCGCTGCACCGACACCGCGGTCCACCTCGCGCGCGCTCGTGAGTCCGCGGACAGCACGCAGCGAGCAGCCGATGGTGCCGCCACAGAAGCGGGCTTCCCGTCATCGGATGCCGCGGCCGACGCCTGGCTCCCCGAGGCCGAGCTCACCGCCCTCGTCGCGACGATCGAGCGGCACGAACGCGAGCTGGCCCGCACCGGTGAGCTGCTCGCCGATGCCGAGCTCGTCCGGGCCGCTGCCGCGGAGCCGCCGGACCTCGAGCTCCTCGCCGAGGACCACCGCCGCACCCAGGAGGAGGCGGCGACCACGCGCCACCGCGACCTGGCCCTGCGCGAGCGCGTCGGCCGCCTCCGCGCGCTCGCCGACGACGTCCGCACCGCCCTCGCCGCGTGGGCTCCGGTGCGTGCCGACCTCGACCGGGTCGCCGATCTCGCTGCCCTCGTCGAGGGCAAGCATCCTGACAACCGCCACCAGATGCGCCTGTCGGCCTACGTCCTGGCCCACCGCCTCGGCCAAGTCGTCGAGGCCGCCAACCTGAGGCTCTCCACGATGAGCGACCGGCGCTACTCCCTCGTCCACACCGGGCAGCGCGGCGCCGGGGAGACGCGGGGCGGCCTCAGCCTGCTCGTCCGTGACGACTGGACCGGCGACAGCCGCGACCCGGCCACGCTGTCGGGCGGCGAGACCTTCGTGGTCTCCCTCGCGCTGGCCCTCGGCCTCGCCGACGTGATCACCCAGGAGGCGGGCGGCGCCGACCTTGACACCCTGTTCGTCGACGAGGGTTTCGGCTCACTCGACGCCGAGACCCTCGAGGACGTGATGGACACCCTCGACACCCTCCGCGACGGGGGCCGGGTGGTCGGCGTGGTCAGCCACGTGCCCGAGCTGCAGATGCGCATCCCCACCCAGCTGCGGGTCCACCGCGGCCGCCACGGCAGCCGCACGAGCCTCGTCCTCGCCTAGTTTGCCCGCTCCCCACCACCCCGGGGATTCGGCCCGCCGCACCGTCATACGAAGCCGAACCCATGGGTGCGGGTTGGTATGACGCGACGCCGGCGCCGCCCCAGGCCTCCGATAGGTTCCTCGTCAT
Source organism: Nocardioides sp. GCM10028917 (assembly GCF_042666175.1). NCBI lineage: Bacteria > Bacillati > Actinomycetota > Actinomycetes > Propionibacteriales > Nocardioidaceae > Nocardioides > Nocardioides sp. GCM10028917. Next base: position 178,582 of record NZ_JBHTFL010000003.1, on the reverse strand, counting down.
GAGTGCGCCCGGCCTCGACCCGACCTTCAGCGACCTGCCGCACCGCCGGCTCGGCGACGTGGCCCTCGCCCGTGCCCAGGAGCTGGGCGCCAGCCATGCTGACTTCCGGTTCGAGCGCAACCGCTACCAGTACCTCGGCGCCCGCGACGGCGTGCTGCAGACCGCGAGCGACGCCGAGGACCTCGGCTTCGCCGTCCGCGTCGTCCACCAGGGCGCCTGGGGCTTCGCCTCCGGCGTCGTCCTGACCGACGACGAGGCCCGTCGGGTCGCGGAAACGGCGGTCGCGGTCGCCCGGGTGGCCGCGACGATGACCACGACGCCCGTCGAGCTGGCGCCCGAGCCGGTGCACGACGACGTCACATGGGTCTCCGGCTACGACATCAACCCGCTCGACGTACCCACTCCCGAGAAGGGCGCGCTCCTGGTCGACTGGACCGAGCGCCTGCGCACCGGCACGGCCGTCGCCCACGCGACCGCCTTCCTGCAGCAGGTGCAGGAGAACAAGTACTACGCCGACCTCAGCGGCACCCGGACCACCCAGCAGCGGGTGCGGCTCCAACCCGGCTTCGAGGCCACGGGCGAGGACGCCGAGACCGGCATCTTCGACTCGATGGCCTCCATCGCGCCGCCGGTGGGTCGCGGGTGGGAGTACCTCTCCGGAGCCCACTGGGACTGGGACGCCGAGCTCGCGGAGGTGCCTGAGCTGCTCGCGGAGAAGCTGAAGGCGCCGACCGTCGAGGCCGGCACCTACGACCTCGTGGTGCACCCGTCCAACCTGTGGCTCACCATCCACGAGTCGATCGGGCACGCGACCGAGCTCGACCGTGCGCTGGGCTACGAGGCCAACTACGCCGGCACGTCGTTCGCGACCTACGACAAGCTCGGCACCCTCCAGTACGGCTCACCGGTAATGAACGTCCGCGGCGATCGCACGCAGGAGCACGGCCTGGCGACGGTCGGCTACGACGACGAGGGCGTCCGGACCCAGGAGTGGGACATCGTCCGCGACGGCGTGCTGGTGGGCTACCAGCTCGACCGCTCCATGGGCCACCTCAAGCCGGAGCTGAACGACGGGCGGTCCAACGGCTGCGCGTACGCCGACTCGTCGGGCCACATCCCGATCCAGCGGATGGCCAACGTGTCGCTGATGCCCGGCGCCGACGACCTCGGCACCGACGACCTGATCTCCCGCGTGGAGCGCGGCATCTACGTCGTCGGTGACAAGTCGTGGTCGATCGACATGCAGCGCTTCAACTTCCAGTTTACCGGCCAGCGGTTCTACGCGATCGAGGACGGCAAGCTCGCCGGGATGCTGCGCGACGTGGCCTACCAAGCCACCACGACCGACTTCTGGGGCTCCATGGAGGCCGTCGGCGGACCCGACACCTGCGTGCTCGGCGGCGCCTTCAACTGCGGCAAGGCGCAGCCCGGGCAGGTCGCCGCCGTCAGCCACGGGTGCCCCACCGCCCTCTTCCGCGGGGTCAACATCCTCAACACCATCGACGAGGCGGGCCACTGATGACCTCCCTGCGCAGCACCCCCCAGCAGCTGGTCGAGCACGCGCTCGCGTCCTCGACCGCCGACGACTGCATCACGATCGTCCGCGACGTCACCAGCGCCAACCTGCGCTGGGCCAACAACACGCTGACCACCAACGGCGTGATGACCGAGGTGTCGGTGACCGTGATCAGCTTCGCCTCCGTGCCGGGCGGCGTCGCCACGGGCTCGGTGTCCGGCAGCGCCTCCACGCCCGAGCAGGTCACCGTGCTCGTGCAGGCCGCCGACGCGGCCGCTCGAGCCGGATCCCCCGCGGAGGACGCGGCCGAGCTCGTCACGGACTCCACCTCGCCGGACTGGGACGTCGAGCCGGAGACGACCGACATCGGCGTCTACGACGCGTTCGCGCCCGCTCTCGGCGAGGCGTTCCTCGAGGCGGGCGCCGAGCACCGGCTGCTCTACGGCTTCGTCAACCACGATGTCGCGACCACCTACCTCGGGTCGAGCCGCGGCCTTCGCCTGCGGCACGTGCAACCCACCGGGCACTACGCCTGCACCGGCAAGGACAGCTCACTCACCCGCAGTGCCTGGACCGGTGGCGCGACCCGCGACTTCCGCGACGTCGACGCCGCGGCGATGGCCGCGACCGTCGCCCAACGGCTCGCCTGGGCCGCGCGCCGCATCGACCTGCCCGCCGGGCGCTACGACACGATCCTGCCGCCGTCCTCGGTCGCCGACCTGATGATCGACGCCTACTGGGGCGCGGGCGCGCGCGTGGCCCACGAGGGCGAGTCGGTCTACAGCCGCCGCGGCGGAGGCACGCGCATCGGTGACAAGATCGCCGCGCCGGGCGTCAGCCTCTTCTCCGACCCGGCCTACCCGGGGCTCGAGTGCGCCCCGTTCGCCATCGCGGGGGCGTCCGACAACACCGACTCGGTCTTCGACAACGGCCTGGCGCTCGAGCGCACCGACTGGATCCGCGACGGCCTGCTGACCGGACTGCTCCAGACCCGCCACTCCGCCGGGATGACCGGTCAACCGGTCACCCCGATGATCGACAACCTCGTCCTGGAGGTGGGCGACGGCGCCGGCACGATCGAGGACATGGTCGCCGGCACGCAGCGCGGCCTGCTGCTGACGTGCCTGTGGTACATCCGCGAGGTCGACCCGCAGACGATGCTGCTCACCGGTCTGACCCGCGACGGCGTCTACGTCGTCGAGGACGGCGAGATCGTCGGCGCGGCCAACAACTTCCGCTGGAACGAGAGCCCGATCGACCTGCTCAACCGGTTCAGCGCCGCCACCGAGACGGTGCCGAGCTTCAGCCGCGAGTGGGGCGACGCCTATTTCTCCCGCACGGCCACGCCCGCCCTGCGGATCCCCGACTTCAACATGTCGAGCGTGTCGCAGGGCGTGTGACCGCGGCGTCGTCACCGGGGGCGGCCGCCCGGGATCTCGACCTCCGGGTCGTAGGGCGTACGGGTGTAGACGAACGTCGCGCACTCGAGGTGGCTGACCGACCCGTCCGGACGGCGTACGACGTCGAGCCGCTCGCCGCGGTGGTAGCCCACGACGCCGACCAGCGTCCCGTGCACAAGCTCGAAGCGGTCGGTCACGACGTTGCCGCGGGCCATCGCCCGCATCTCGACGCCGTCGTTGTGCCAGCGCACGTCGTAGGCGGTGTTGCCCCAGAACCACAGCCCCGGCACGTCGCTCGCCTCCACCGGGACCCTGACGGTCGGGCGCCACGGAGGCGGCCGGGAGTCGTCGGCGTCGGGGTCGCCCTCGATGAGCGAGACGGCGAGGTCCCGGGGGTCGATGCCCGTGGTCGCGTTGGTGAGCACGGCCGCGCCGATGCCACTGTCCGGGTCCACGTGCAGGGCGGCCAGGAAGCCGGGCATCGAGCCGTTGTGGCCCACCAGCCGCCCACCGGGGTGGACGCCCAGCATCAGCCCGAGCCCGTAGTCGGCGGTCACGGGTCGCTGCATCTCCTCCAGCGAGGAGGTCGCCAGCACGTCGGGGCGGGCACCGCCCAGCACTTGGCCCCACGTGACGAGATCAGCCAGGGTCGACCAGAGCTGTCCGGCCGGAGCCATCGCCCCGGTGTCGGTGAGCGGCTCGTGGACCCGGACACCCGTGAAGTGGTCGACGCTCCAGCCGGGCTGGGCGCCGGGACGCGGCAGGTACGACGTCGCCCGCATGCCGAGGGGCTGGAGGAGGCGCTCGGACACCAGCGTCCGCCAGGGCGTACCGAACCGTCGGGCGACCACCTCACCGAGGAGGCCGTAGCCGAGGTTGGAGTAGTGGAACCAGGCGCCCGCCGGCGCCACCCTGCCGCTGCCGTCGTTGGCCGCGGCCAGTGCCGTGAAGTCGCCTCCCCGCGTGCGCTCCCACCACGGGCCTCGTGGCTCGCTCTGCATCCCCGACGAGTGTGCGAGCGCGTCGCGGACCGTCACGTCGCCGTAGCCGACGTCGCCCAGGTGCGCGGCGAGCGGGTCGTCGAGGTCGAGCAGTCCCTCGTCACGGGCCTGGACGACGAGGACGGCCGTCAGCGTCTTGGTGATCGACCCGATCCGGTACTGGCCGTCGAGGCCGGGCGCCTGCCCGGCCCCGCCCGCCCACACCGCGCCATAGCGGTCGAAGACCGCGCCGACGACGGACGTCAACCGCCCCTCCGCCTGGGCGACGTCGAGCAGTCGCTGGCGCTGGATGCTCACGATGGCGACCCTAGAGCAGCGCGCCCGGTCAGTCCTGCGCGAAGGCCTCCGGCGGGGGGCACGCGCAGACCAGGTTGCGGTCGCCGTACGCCTGGTCGATGCGAGCCACCGGCGGCCAGTACTTGTCCGGGTCGATGCCGCGCGGGAACACGCCGAGCTCGCGCGAGTAGGGGCGGTCCCACTCGCCGACGAGCGCGCGTGCGGTGTGCGGCGCGTGGCGCAGCGGCGAGTCCTCCGGGCTCCACTCCCCCGTCTCGACACGGGCGATCTCCTGGCGGATCGCGATCATCGCGTCGCAGAAGCGGTCGATCTCCTCGAGGTCCTCGGACTCGGTGGGCTCCACCATCAGGGTCCCGGCCACCGGGAACGACATCGTGGGTGCGTGGAAGCCGTGGTCGACGAGACGCTTGGCGACGTCGTCGACGCTCACGCCGCTGGCCTTGGTGATGCCCCGCAGGTCGAGGATGCACTCGTGGGCCACCAGGTTGCCGTGCCCGCGGTAGAGCACCGGGAAGTGCTCCCCGAGGCGGTGGGCGATGTAGTTGGCCGACAGGACCGCGACGGCCGTCGCCCGGGTCAGCCCCTGCGCGCCCATCATCCGGATGTAGGCCCACGTGATCGGCAGGATGCCGGCGGAGCCGTACGGTGCGGCACTGATGGGGCCGATGCCGTCGCGCTTCTCGGTCTCCGGGTGCCAGGCGTGGGAGGGCAGGTACGGCGCCAGGTGGGCGCGTACGGCGACCGGGCCGACGCCGGGGCCACCGCCGCCGTGCGGGATGCAGAACGTCTTGTGCAGGTTGAGGTGGGAGACGTCGCCGCCGAACTCCCCGGGGCGGGCCCAGCCGAGCAGCGCGTTGAGGTTGGCCCCGTCGACGTAGACCTGCCCGCCGTGGTCGTGCACGATCTTGCACAGGTCGGTGATGGTGTCCTCGTAGGCTCCGTGGGTGGAGGGGTAGGTCACCATGATCGCGGCCAGGGTCTCAGCGTGCTGGTCGCACTTGGCGAGCAGGTCGTCGAGGTCGACGGACCCGTCGTCGGATGCCTTCACCACGACGACCTTCATCCCGGCCATGACGGCCGACGCGGCGTTGGTGCCGTGGGCCGAGGACGGGATCAGGCACACGTCGCGGACTGGCTCAGCGCCGTTGGCAGACCGATTGGCAGCGTGGTAGCCGCGGATCGCCAGCAGGCCGGCCAGCTCACCCTGGGAGCCGGCGTTGGGCTGCACCGAGACCTTGTCGTAGCCGGTGACCTCGGCCAACCACCGCTCGACGTCGTCGACGAGCTCGCGGTAGCCGGTGGCGTCCTGGGCGGGCGCGAAGGGGTGCAGGTCGGCGAAGCCGGGCAGGCTGATCGGCTCCATCTCGGTGGTCGCGTTGAGCTTCATCGTGCAGGACCCGAGCGGGATCATGCCGCGGTCCAGCGCGTAGTCGCGGGACGAGAGCCGGTGCAGGTAGCGCAACATCTGCGTCTCGCTGTGGTGGGAGTTGAAGACCTCGTGGGTGAGGAAGTCGGTGGTGCGGCGCAGGGCCTCGGGCAGGCCGGTGGAGGCACCGCCGTCGCCGGGCGCGACGCCGAAGGCGCGCAGCACCGCCGAGACGGTCGACGGGCTGGTGCGCTCGGACGTCGACAGGCCGACGTGGTCGGCGTCGATCGCGCGCAGGTGCAGGCCGACCTGGCGGGCCGCCGCGATCACGTCGCCGGCGCGGCCGGGGACCGCCACGGTCAGCGTGTCGAACCAGGTGTCGTTGATGACCTCCACTCCCCCGGCCCGCAGCGCCTCGGCGATGCGGCTGGCGTGGTCGTGGGTGCGCTGCGCGATCCGGCGCAGGCCCTCGGGACCGTGGTAGACGGCGTACATCGACGCCACGACGGCGAGGAGCACCTGCGCGGTGCAGATGTTGGACGTGGCCTTGTCGCGGCGGATGTGCTGCTCGCGCGTCTGGAGGGCGAGCCGGTAGGCCGGGCGGCCCTCCGCGTCGACGGACACACCTACCAGTCGGCCCGGCAGGTGCCGCTCGAGACCGGCCGACACCGACATGTAGCCGGCGTGCGGACCGCCGTAGAAGAGGGGTACGCCGAAGCGCTGCGACGAGCCGACCACGACGTCGGCGCCGAAGGTGCCGGGCGCCTCGAGCAGGGCGAGGGCGAGGAGGTCGGCCGCCACGACGGCCAGGGCACCGCGCTCGTGCGCGGCCTCGATGACGGGCCGCGGGTCACGGACGGCGCCGGAGGCACCGGGGTACTGGACCAGCACGCCGCACAGGTCTCCCTCGGGCAGTCCCCCGTCGAGGTCGGCGACGATGACCTCGATGCCCATGCCCTCGGCACGGGTCCGCACCACGTCGATCGTCTGCGGGAGCGCGTCGGCGTCCACGACGAACGGTCCGGTCCTGTTCCGCTGCGCCCGGCGCACGAGCGTCATCGCCTCCGCGGCAGCGGTGCCCTCGTCGAGCAACGAGGCGTTGGCGGTGGGCAGACCCGTCAGGTCGGCCACGACGGTCTGGAAGTTGAGCAGCGCCTCGAGGCGGCCCTGGGAGATCTCCGGCTGGTAGGGCGTGTAGGCGGTGTACCAGGAGGGGTCCTCGAGCACGTTGCGCCGGATCACCGCCGGCGTGATGGTGGCGTGGTAGCCGAGCCCGATCATGGCCTCCGCCGGCCGGTTCTGCGAGGCGAGGGTGCGCAGCGCGCGTGCCGTCGCCTCCTCGTCGAGGGGGTCGGGGAGGTCGAGCGCCGCGGCCGAGCGGATGCCGTCAGGCACCGCGGCCGTCATGAGTGCCTCGAGCGACTCGTGTCCGATCGCCTCGAGCATGTGGGCGACGGCGGCGTCGTCCGGGCCGATGTGCCGGGCGACGAACTCGCCGAGCCCTTCGACGGCGCTGGATCCGGAGGTCGGGGTGAGGTCGGGCACGCAGGCTCCCTGAGGTCGCATCACTGGACCTCCCCCTCTGTCGGTCCGGTGACCTCCAGAGTGCCAACCCAGCGCGGTCCGGGTGCCTGAGAGGTTCCGGGGAGGAATTGCCCCTTCGGCGCGCGACGTGTGGTCCGGGGACCGCGCGCCGCGACTCTCCCGCATGGGATGTCGGCGTCACCGAGTCTAGCGGGGGTGGGCGGAAATGCCCGAAGCCGCCCGGCGAACCGGGCGGCCTCGTGGAAGGACAGGAGGGTCGGGGGCCCGGGGTCAGCCGGTCTGCCGTGCGGCGCGGCGGGCGGCGAGCTCGTCGCTGGGCGACGGCGCGGCCTGCTCGGCGGTCCGCTCGGACGGCAGCTCGGCGAGGGTGCCCTCGATCTCGCGCCACACACCGCCGATGGCGATGCCGAAGACGCCCTGGCCGCCCTGGAGGAGGTCGATGACCTCGTCGTTGCTGGTGCACTCGTAGACCGAGGCGCCGTCGCTCATCAGCGTCACGCGCGTCAGGTCGTCGGTGCCGCGCTCGCGGAGGTGCGCGGTGGCGGTGCGGATCTGCTGCAGCGAGATGCCGGCGTCGAGCAGGCGCTTGACGACCTTGAGTATCAGGATGTCGCGGAAGGAGTAGAGCCGCTGCGACCCGGAGCCGGCGGCCCCGCGGACGCTCGGCTCCACCAGGCCGGTGCGGGCCCAGTAGTCGAGCTGGCGGTAGGTGATGCCGGCGGCGTTGCAGGCTGTCGGGCCGCGGTAGCCGGTGTCGCTCGGCAGCGGCGAGACATCGTCGGCGAAGAGCAGGCCCTGCTCCTCGGCGAGATCAGTGGCCTCGGCCTCGGCCTTGATGCGCGCGGCGTCGGCGCCCTTCTCGTTCTCGTTGCTCACCACAGCGACCCTCCAGGTCAGTTCCTCCGCTACGCGGTAACTCCTGGGGGAAGGGCCCGCCCGGCTGCCGGAGGACCGACAACCACAACGGTGGAGTTACAACAGAGACAGTTCAAACTAAGCCCGATCCCCCGGGTTGTCCATCCACGAGGCGGCGTGTCGCAACCCTCAACCTCAACTTGAGGGTGAGGCTTTGCGCCTGCTCAGTGGGCTTCGAAGTCGTCGGGTGAGACGTGGTCGAGGAACTCGCGGAACCGCTCGACCTCGTCCTCCTGCTCGGCGGGCACCGCCAGGCCGGCCTCGTCCAGCACCGCCTCGGCGCACACGATCCGCGAGCCGGTGCGCAGCGCCAGCGCGATGGAGTCCGAGGGACGGGCACCGACCTCGGCCCCGCCGTCGAATACCAGCTGTGCGAAGAACACGCCGTCCCTCATGTCGACGATGCGGACCTCGTCGAGGCGCTGCCCGGTGGCCTCGAGCACGTCGCGCATCAGGTCGTGGGTGAGCGGGCGCGGCGGCGTGACGCCCTGCTGCGCAAAGGCGATCGCCGTCGCCTCGACCGCGCCGATCCAGATCGGCAGGTAGCGCTCCCCGGTCACCTCTCGCAGGAGCACGATCGGCTGGTTGGAGGGCATCTCGACGCGGACTCCGACGACGTCCATTTCGCGCATGCGTCCACCCTACTCATGTGCCCTGATGGCACCACGGTGGCGGGTCGGGTGCGTCAGCCGCGGTCGAGACCGACCTTGACGAGGGTCGCGTGCAGGCGGACCGACAGTGCCGCGATCTCGGACGTGGCGTCCTCGGCGCGTCCCCGGGCGGCGGCGTCGCGGCCCCGCGCGAGGGGTGCGACCACCTGCTGGACGAGGCCCACCTCCCGGTCGGCGGCCGTCTTGAAGGCACGCAGGTGCCGGGGCTCGAAGCCGAAGTCGGCGAGCTCGCGCGCGGTCTGCGCGACGACGAGGGCGTCGCTGTCGAAGTGGCCGGTGCCGCTGCGCGCGCTGAGCAGGCCGTACTGCTCGAGCTCGACCAGCAGCTCCTCGGTGATGTCGGCGACCTTGAGCAGCTCGCGGCGCGAGAGGCGCAGGTCGCTGGTGCGCCGGAACGACTCGGGGCTCGGCAGCCCGTCCGCGCTCAGCGCCACCTTGGGAACTGTGGGCACGACGGAGTCGATCGCGGGCGGCTCGAGGCCTCGGTCGATGGCGTCGAGGTGGTCGCCGATCACCTTCAGCGGCAGGTAGTGGTCACGCTGCATCGTCAGGATGTAGCGCAGGCGCGAGACGTCGTCGGCGGAGAACTTGCGGTAGCCGGCTGCGGTCCGCTCGGGCTTGACGAGGCCCTGGTCCTCGAGGAAGCGGATCTTGGGGATGGTCACCCCGGGGAAGTCCGCGCGCAGCTGGTCGAGCACCTGCCCGATGTTGTAGCGGGCGCCGCGACTCGAGCCCGCGGCTGTCGAGGCACTCACGGATCAGCTGTTCGGGTGGGAGGAGAAGAACACCAGGCGATACTTGCCGATCTGGACCTCGTCGCCGTCGTTGAGCTCGACGGAGTCGATCCGGTCGCGGTTGACGTAGGTGCCGTTGAGGCTGCCCACGTCGCTGACGGTGTAGCCGACGCCCGACCGGCGGAACTCCGCGTGGCGGCGCGACACGGTGACGTCGTCGAGGAAGATCTCGCTGTCGGGGTGGCGCCCGGCGCCCACGACGTCGGTGTCGAGGAGGAAGCGGCTGCCCGCGCTCGGCCCGCGCTGCACGACGAGCAGGGCGTGGCCCTCGGGGAGGGCGTCCACCGCTGCGGCGTCGACGGGGCTGAGCTGGCGGTCCGAGGACTCGCGCTGGTCCGGGGCCCCGAAGGTGATGGTCGCAGTGGACTCGACCGGGCTCGCGCCCGTGTCCTCCCCAGCGAGCAGCTTGGTGCCGCACTGGGCACAGAAGCGCGCATCGTCTGGGTTCTGCTTGCCACAGGCGGTGCAGAACGGCATGGAAAGCTCCTCGACGGATCGACGCCCAACCCTCAGCCGAGGGTTGAGGTTGACGGTTTCCCCGAACCTACCAGCCCGCTGGAGGCGACGCCGGGCGGTCGGGGAACACCGAACGACAGGTGGTGCGGCTCAGCCGTCCAGGCCGGCCTGGTACGCCGAGGCGTCCATCAGGCCGTCGACCTGCGAGCTGTCGGCGACGGAGACCTCGAACAGCCAGCCGGCCTCGTAGGGGTCGCTGTTGACGAGCTCGGGGGTGGAGTCGAGGGCGGCGTTGGTGGCGACGATCTCGCCGGTCACCGGCGCGTAGATGTCGCTGACCGACTTGGTCGACTCCAGCTCGCCGCACGTGTCCCCCGCCGTCACCTGGTCGCCGACCTGCGGCAGGGAGACGTACACGATGTCGCCGAGCGCGTCCTGCGCGAAGTCGGTGATCCCGACCCGGACCGAGCCCTCGGTGTCACCGGGGCTGCGGACCCACTCGTGCTCGCTGGTGTACTTGAGGTTCTCCGGATACACGGGGACTCCTAGTGCGTGAGGCGTCGGTTGAGGTGGGGTACGGCGTGATGACGAGGTGACGTCGGGGAGGCTGCGGGGGTGTCCGGCAGGCTACTGGCCGCTGCCGGGCTCCGCATACTCAGGTCGCGCGGGTTCGCGGACGCTCGTGATGTCGACGGACTCGAGCTCCTCGACCTCGACCGAGGCTCCGTCGTAGGTCTCGAGCGTCTCGATGGGCCCGGTCGAGAAGGTGAGCGCCGTGTGCAGCACGTGCGGGTCGCCGATCACCTCGAGGACGTAGGGCGGCTCGAGGAGCTGGCCGTCGAGCTCGATGCCGCCGACGGCGTTGTCGAACGAGCTGTCCGCACCGACCCGGATCGAGTCGTTGAACTCCATCGCCTCGGCGCCGGCCGTGCGCAGCTCCTGCACGGTGTCGAGCAGCGAGCCGACGTTGACCCGGCTGGACGACTCGTTGATGGTCATCCGCAGGCCGGGGCCGGTGACGGGCACCAGGCCGGCGACGATGTTGAGGGTCCTGACCCGCTGCTCGGCCTCGTCCAGGGCCGCGGACCGGGCCCGGCTCTCGTTGGTCAGCTCGTCACGGCGCGCCTCCAGCCGGCCGACCTCGCGCCGGGCGCGCTCAGCCGTGCCGGTCAGGCCGTCGAGGACCTCGATCAGCTCGCTCTCGCGCAGCCCGGAGTAGGTGTCGTTGGCCTTCGTGTCGCGCACCTGCACGACGAACGCGAAGCCGAGGACGGCGAGCAGCACGGCAACGACCACCTGGCGCCGCGACGGCCGTACGACGGCGTGGCGCAGGCGCTCGCGACCGGGCTCGGGGTCGCGGTCGGTGCGGTGCGCAGGGTGCGCCTCGTGACCGGGCTCGGGTCCTTGGTCAGGCATGGGATCGGGCGTGGGATCAGGCATGGGCATCAGGCGTGGAAGACGTGCCTGCGGATGGCGGCGACGTTGGAGAAGATGCGGATGCCGAGCACGACGACGACGCCGGTGCTGAGCTGGGACCCGACGCCGAGCTGGTCGCCGAGGTAGACGATCGCCGCCGCGACGACGACGTTGCTCACGAAGGAGACGACGAAGACCTTGTCGTCGAAGATGCCGTCGAGGTAGGCACGCAGCCCCCCGAAGACCGCGTCGAGGGCGGCCACCACCGCGATCGGCAGGTAGTTCTGCAGGCTGAGCGGCACATCGGGCGCGAAGACCAGCCCGACGATGATGCCCAGGAGCAGGCCAAGGGCGGCGATCACGGCGAGCTCCCCTCCTGTGCTGGTCCGCCGTAGGGTTCGGCGTCGAGGCCGATCACATCACGAAGGACACGTTCGGGCGCAGCCGGCAAGCGGATGTCGTCGACATTCTCGGCCTCGTACACGAACCCGAAGTTGCTGACTCGGTTGAACCACTGCTGGCCCTGGTAGGTCTCGACGAGTCGGGCCTGCAGCGTGCGCGGATCGCCGATCGCCGAGACGACGTAGGGGGCGTTGACGGGGCGGCCGTTGACGTGGACGGCCCGGTTGGTGTTCCGGATGCCGCCGAGCGCGTTGATCCGCTGGTCGTTGATCGCGACGGCCTCGGCGCCCGCTGCGAACAACCCGTCGACCAGGGTGGCGAGGTCCTCGTCGAGCACCTCGCCGTCCACCTCGTCACCGGGACGGTCGTCGACCGTGATGCGCACGCCCGGACCGTGCACGGCCGAGAAGCCGGTGATGAGCTCGGCGCGGCGCACCCGCGTCTCCACCTCGCCCAGGTCCGTCTGGGTCCTCGTGCTGTTGCTGGCGACGGCGGCGTTGAAGCGGGTCAGCCTCGCGACGTCGGCCTGCAGGGCACGGACGTCGTCGCTGCGGGTGTCGATCTGCTCGACCAGCGCGGCTCGGCTGAGCTCGTTGGCCGGTGCCTCCCGGTCGGTCTGCACGGCGACGACCGCCGCCATCACGCCGAGCGCCGCGATGGCGAGGAAGCTCGACCAGTGCGGCCGCGCCGCGCGCGGACCTGCGTCGCCCGCCTCGGCCCGCTTCTGGGCGACGTGGGCGTAGTCCTCGTCCATGGACCGGGTGGTGATCAGCGTCAGCAGCGGAGTCGTGACGTGCTCGGGGAGCCGGCGGCCGGCATCGGGCTCGCCCGACGCCGCCGGGGTGCCCGCCGTCGTGTCAGCCATGGTCGGTCGCCGGTGACGTACGACGTGGGGTGTCGCGCAGCAGCGTGCGCACCTGCCAGGCGTAGAGGACACCCGCCCACCAGTAGAGCCCGATCCCCCACCACGCGAAGGCCCACCCGAAGTTGCGCGCGAGGGTGGCGACGATGCCGTCGCCCTCGCCGAGGAGCAGCAGCGGGAAGGCGTAGAGCAGGTTGAACGTGGCGGCCTTGCCGAGGAAGTGCACCGGCAGCGCCGAGTAGCCGCGGGTGCGCAGGATCGGCACGAGGCCCCACAGGAGGAGGTCGCGCAGCGGGAGGGCGATCGCGACCCACCACGGGATGATGTCGCGCAGGAAGAGGCCGAGGACCACGGCCAGGATGTAGAGCCGGTCGGCCACCGGGTCGAGGATCTCCCCCAGCGTGGAGTACTGGTCGAGCCGGCGCGCGAGCCACCCGTCGAGGAAGTCGGTGAAACCGGCGACCATCAGCACCACGAGGGCGATCGCGTCGGCCTCCGGCCCGAGCACCAACCACAGGAAGAGGGGCACGCCGGCAAGCCGCACCACACTGATGATGTTGGGCACGGTCCAGACGCGAGAGGCTTCCTCGGACACGGTCAGACCCTATCCAGCGCTCAGTACGCCTCGACGCCGGACACGTCGTGGTGCGCAGCGTCGCGGATCTCGCCGACGAGCTCCTCGAGCACGTCCTCGAGCGTGACCAGTCCGATCACGCTCCCGTCACGCTCCACGACCCGCGCCATGTGGGCGCCCTTGACCTGGAGGGTCTCCAGCGCGTCGTGGAGCAGGTCGCCGGGGTGCACCGAGGCGAAGGGACGGATCCACTTGTCCTCGATGACGCGCGAGCGCTTGTCGTCGTCGGACTCGAGGGCGTCCTTGATGTGGAGGTAGCCCAGCAGGGTGCCGTCGTCACCGGCGACCGGGAAGCGGCTGAAGCCGGTGGCCGCGCACACCGCCTCGACGTCGGCGACGGTGGAGCCGGGCGCCACGGTGGCCAGGGTGGCGGGGGCCATGACGATCGAGGCGACCGACTTCTCGGTGAAGCCGAGGGCGCCCGCGAGGCGGTCGTACTCGTCGGCCTCGATGAGTCCCTCGCCGCGCGACTCCTCGACGAGCGCTGCGACCTCCTCGCGGGTGAAGCTCGAGTGCACCTCGTCCTTGGGCTCGATGCGCAGGAGGCGGAGCACCCCGTTGGCGGCCAGGTTCATGACGGCGATCACCGGGCGCAGCACGGTGACGATCGCCATCATCGGCGGGCTGAGGACCAGGGCCGCACGGTCGGCGCCCGCGAGGGCGATGTTCTTGGGCACCATCTCCCCGAGGACGACGTGCAGGTAGACCACGACCGACATCGCGACCACGAACGACACCGGGTGCAGCAGGTTGTCGGGCATCCGGGCGGCATGGAACACCGGCTCCAGCAGGTGGGCGACCGCGGGCTCGCCGATGGCACCGAGCCCCAGCGAGCACACGGTGATCCCGAGCTGGGCGCCGGCCATCACGAGCGAGACGTTCTCCATGGCCCGCAGCGTGGTCCGGGCGGCGCGTGAGCCCTCCTGCGCCCGCGGCTCGATCTGGCTGCGCCGCGCGGCGAGCAGGGCGAACTCGGCGCCCACGAAGAAGGCGTTGAGGGCGAGCAGGACGACGGCCAGGCCGACGCCGAAGAGGTCACTGTTCATGGTCGGCCTCCCCCACCAGGACGAGGTCGATGCGGTCGATGCGCAGGCCGTCCATCCGCTGCACGGTCAGGGTCACGAGACGCTCACGCACCTCGTGGGGGTCGCTGCGGTCGGGCACCGGCAGCTCGACGCGGTCGCCCGGCTCCGGGATCTTGCCCAGCTCACGCATGACGAGGCCGGCCACGGTGTCGTAGTCGTCGTGGTCGGGCAGCTCGATGTCGGTGACGTCCTCGACCTCGTCGGGCCGCAGGAGCCCCGAGAGGGTCCAGCTCCCGTCGCGGCGCTGGCGGATGCGCGCGCCGAGCCGGTCGTGCTCGTCGGAGATGTCGCCGACGATCTCCTCGACGACGTCCTCGAGCGTCACGATGCCCGCGTGGCCGCCGTACTCGTCGAGCACGATGGCCATCTGGAAGCCGTCCTGGCGCAGCAGGGCCAGGAGTGGGTCGAGCCGCAGGCTGTCGGGCACCACGACCGGCTTGACCATGACGTGCTTGATGCGGGTCGTGGTCCGTTCGTGCACCGGCACGGCGACCGCGTGCTTGACGTGCACCGTGCCGACCACGGTGTCCTCGGAGTCGAGGACCGGGAAACGCGAGTGACCGGTCTGGCGCGCCAGGTCGATGACGGAGGAGACCCGGTCGCCGTCCTCGACCGTCGTGGTCCGCACGCGCGGGGTCATGATCTCGCCGGCCGTGCGGGTGCCGAACTCGACCGAGCGCTCGACGAGCTCGGCGGTGTCGGCGTCGAGGGTGCCCTGGTCGGCGGACCGCTGCACGAGCGAGGCGAGCTCCTGCGAGCTCCGGGCGGAGCGGAGCTCCTCCTGCGGCTCGATGCCGAGGCGGCGCACGATCGCGTTGGCCGACCCGTTGAGTGCCCGGATGGGCCCGCGGGTGAGGGCGGTGAAGCCGCGCATGAAGCCCTGGGTCGTGCGGGCGGTCTGCAGCGGCCGGGCGATGGCGATGTTCTTGGGCACCATCTCGCCGAAGATCATCGTCACCACGGTGCCGAGGACCAGGCCGAGTGCCAGCGCGAGGGGCGTGACCGCACCCTCGGGCACGCCGGCCGCCGCCAGGGGCTCGTCGATGAGGTCGGCGATCGCCGGTTCGGCGAGGAATCCGATCGCCAGGTTGGTGACGGTGATGCCGACCTGGGCGCCCGAGAGCTGTGTCGACAGCGAGCGGAGCGCCAGCTGGACGCCGCGGGCTCCCTCGTCACCGGAGGCCGCGGCACGCTCGACGCTGGGACGGTCGACCGTGACCAACGAGAACTCGGCGGCCACGAACAGGCCGCAGGCGGCCACGAGGGCCAACGAGACGAGCAGGAGCAGGAGGGGGGTCACGACGCGCACCGGGCGATCAGTGCGGTCGTGCGGGGACTTTGACTCTCGTCCATGGCGGCTGCTGCGGGTTCCTTCGTCTCGTGCTGTCGGGGCGTCGCCTGCCGCGGTTGCCGGGCCCGGGCGAGTCCACAGGGTATCGGTGGAGACCATTGTCGCCCCAGTCGTCGTGTCGCTTTGGGGAGGCGGGTGGCAGCGCCCTAGTCTTGCGCCGGTACAGGGGCGGGCGACAAGGACCCTCAGGGTCTCGGCGAGGGGCATGATGCGAGCGTGGGCACAGTCGATCACGGCTGCCCTCCTCGTCGTACTCGTCGCCACCCTCGCCACGGTCACCGCGACCAGCGACACCGGTGAGGCGCGCACCCCCGGCTCGGTGCGGATGGTCCAGGGCACCCAGTCCCCCACCGCGGAGGCAGACGGGCCGACCCGTCCCAACCTGGTCTTCGTGCTCACCGACGACATGCGCGACGACGACCTCGACCACATGCCGATCACCCGGCGGCTGCTGGCCGACCAGGGCATGGAGTTCACCGACGCGATCTCGCCGCACCCGCTCTGCTGCCCGGCGCGCGCCCAGCTCGCCACCGGCCAGTACGCCCAGAACAACGGCGTCCAGCACAACCGCGGCGTGCACGGCGGGTTCCAGGCGCTCGACCCGTCCCAGGAGGCGAGCACCTGGTTCCGCAGCAGCGGCTACCGCACCGGCTTCGTCGGCAAGTTCCTCAACGGCTACGGCCCCCGGGACGTACGCCCCGCCGGCTGGTCGCGTTGGGACGCGCTCACCCGGGGCGTCTACGACTACGTCGACTTCTCGATGACCGGCGACGGCGACCCCCGGCGCTACACCGACAGCTACATCACCTCGGTGATCGAGGACCACACCAACGAGGCGGTGCGCGACTTCGCCCGCAGCGGCGACCCGTTCGTCGTCTACGCGTGGCACCTCGCCCCGCACTACCGGATCAGCCCCGAGGGCGGTCGTGGCCTGCCGCCCGCGGAGCCGCAGGACGAGCACCTGTTCCTCGACGAGCGCCCGTCGGCCTTCGACGACCCGGCCTTCGACGAGGAGGACGTGTCCGACCAACCCGCCTACCTGCGTCGGGGCACCCCGGTCTCGCGCGAGGAGGTCGTCGCGGAGAACACCGCCCGGCTGCAGACGCTGCAGTCCGTGGACCGTGCGGTCGGATCCCTGGTCGAGACGCTGGAGGAGGAGGGAGTGCTCGACGACACCTACATCGTCTTCACCTCCGACAACGGCTACTCCCTCGGCGAGCACCGCTTCGTCGGCAAGGACGTGCTGACGGACGAGGCGCTGCAGGTCCCGCTCCTCGTACGGGGCCCGGACGTGGTCGCCGGCGCCACGTCGCAGCTGCCGGTGACGCTGGTCGACCTGCCCGTCACCTTCGCGGCCCTGACCGGGGTGACCCCGCAGTGGCAGGTGGACGGCACGTCCCTGGCCCCGGCGCTGCGCGGCGAGGACCAGCTGTTCCGCGACACGACACTCATCCAGACCGGCCGCACCCTCGGCGACGGCTGGTCGCACCGCGGGGTGCGCACCGAGCGCTACCTCTACGGCACTGACGGTGTCGACACGTTCCTCTACGACCGGCTCCTCGACCCCGACGAGATGGTCAACCTCGTCGATGACCCGGCCTACGCGGCGGTCCGGTCGACGCTGGAGCTGCGGCGTCGCGAGCTGGTCGACTGCGCGGGGTGGACCTGCAACCAGCAGTTCGGCCCCGTCCCCGAGCCGGTGACGACCGCGGCCCGCGCACCGTCCCCGTGACGCCGTGAGGGAGGCGCTGCACCCCGTCCTCTCCCAGTGCTGCCGGCGCGCCGAGCTCGGCGACTGACCGCCCGTCACTGAGCCGGCAGCGCCGGACCGTCGGACGACCACAACTCGAACCCTCCCGTCGGGCGCACGCGTGGTGAAGGCCGGCGACAACCACTTCTGGTCGTCCGACGCGCCGCGCGTCATGGCCGACGCGAACGCCGCCTCGTCGCGGTCCTGGGCTATCTGCGCCGTCGTCGCCGTCGGCGCCGCGACCCTCGCCATCCGCTGACGTCCAGCGAGACGCGGCCCAACGCAGCAGCGGCGTGGCCCCGGAGGGCCACGCCGCTGGTGTGCGCGTTTTCGAGCCGTCCCACTGCCTCTGGGGGGATCCGCGCCTCGGCGGGAGGTCGGGGCACGGGTGAGCAGTGATGGGCTCGGCGGAACGCGGCCGCCTACTTCCACAGCGCCAGTGCGTTCTCGGGTGTTACGGGTTCGTCCGAGAATTTCTGGGACGTGGCGTGGACCGGTCCGGCGGCCCTCAGTCGGCTTCCCAGTAGGGGCCCTTGCGGTAGGGGTCCCGCTCGATCGTCGTGACCGGCCGGCGCACGGTCCTCCAGACCGTGCGGGGCGTGCCGCTCTCGTCGACCACCGTCCGCGCGACGCGGAAGCTGACGTACGTGGTCGTGTAGGCATTGCGCGAGTTGCGCCTGTGCTTCCACTGGTGGTCGAAGTTCTTCACGTACTTCCGCGTGAGCTTCTTGCCGCGGATCGTCATCCAGAGCTCGTCGTTGCCCGGGCTCAGGCTCGCCCAGTTGGAGGAGCCGGTGACGGTCATGTGGGTGTCGGGGTTGCCGTTGTAGGTGCCCTGGATCGCGACGTACTTCTGGTGACTGTAGAAGCTCAGGATGAGGTCGTCCTTGCCGTCCTTGTTCAGGTCGTAGTCGTCGTCGGGGTTGAAGTCCAGGCCGGTGGAGCGCAGTGGGATCCGCCCGCGCGGCGTGGGTGCACCTACGACCCGCTTGGTGTGGAAGCCGATCAGGCCGTACATGACGCGCACCTTGCACCCCTCGATCCACTTCTGCCGGATGGCCGAGGCCAGGTAGTCACCGCGCTTGCCGCGCATGGTGTGCATGGACACCGCGATGCGGCTCCGTCTCTGGCCCCCGGAGCCGTCCGGGGTGAGGCACTGGACCTTTCCGAGCAGGTCGAGGACCAGGTCGTTCCTTGGTCCCGATGGCTTGGGCCAGGCCCAGACCGTGTGCTTGTCGACCGAGTCGTCGCACGCGACACCGTTGGCGGGGGTTCCGCAGAAGAGCTGGGGAGGCTGGCGGGTGGAGTGGTCCCTGCGCATGTCGTTGAACAGCCGGACGAACTCACGGAAGAGCTCGTGGTCGCCGGAGGTGAAGTAGAGGTCGTTCCACTGGTGGATGTCGGCGTTGAGCATCATGTTGGCCGACCCCACGGCGAGCACGTCCGTGGACCTGCCCGCCTGCGAGAACGAGTAGAACTTCGTGTGCATGTTGTTGTACTGGTTCTGCCTGCTCCGGCAACCGGCCGTGCACCGGTAGATGAAGCTCGAGCGGTAGCGCTTCCCCCCGATCTCCCTGCGGACCGCTCGCATCGCCTTGGTGTACTGGTGGTCGTTGAGGATCATCTGCACGTCGACGCCACGTCGGTGCGCGGCGATGAGCGCCTTGGCGACCGGCATCCGGTCGAACGAGTAGACCGCGATCCGGATGGTCGAGCCGCGGGGGGCGTGCTTGATCGTGTCGATGACCTTCCGCTCGATGCGGAACCAGCCCTTCCTGCGGCGCGGGTCGTTGAAGAACGGACCCTGCGGCGCCTTCCACCGCTGGCGATCGGCGGCTTCGACCTTCGCGGCCACAGCCCTCGGTTGCGCCGCCGCCGTCGCCCCTGCGGGGGCTGATGCGACGGGGACCGCCGCCAGTGGAGTGCCCACGACCAGGCACAGGGTGAGCAGGACCAACAACCTCGGCACGAACTCGCCTTCCCGACCGCCACCGTCGGTGGCGTCGTCACGCTCGGGCCCCGGCGCGCGACCCGCTGTCACAGGCGCGGCAGGGCATGTCGACCGGACCCGCGGCGTCCGCTGGTCCGGTCCCGTCCCTGGGGTGACGACGTCCGGTGCGACAAAGTTGTCGGTCCGGGGCGTCTCGTCGTCGAGACGAGGCTCACATCGCGGAGGCCAGTGGCCCGAGGGCCACCGAGTGGTCGGCCCAGACGCCGTCGAAGTGAGCGACATAGGCAGCGTGGATCCCGGCCCGCGGGATCATCACGACGAGCTCGTCGTTGAGGTGCGACACGTCGGACCAGTTCTCCGAGCCGGTCCACACCGCCCGGGTGGCCGAGCCGTCCCAGGTCCCGTCGACCGACATCCACTTCTCGTGGACGAAGTACTCCCACCCGGAGCTCTCGAACCCCGTCGCCACGTTGTCGTCGACGTCGAGCGAGGCACTGCGGACGCGGACGCCCCCCGCGAGGAGGATCTCGACGACCTCCGGTCCGGCGGCGCTGACCAGCGCCTGGACCCGGCACCCCTGCGCCCGCAGCCCGGCGACCCGCCGGGCGAGGTCGGCCCCGCGGGCGCCGCGCCAGCCGTACATGCTGATGCGGAGCACCGTCCGCCCGGCGACGCCGCTGCCGGGCAGCGCCCGGCAGTCGATCCGGGCCAGGCGCTGGGCGACCGCATCGTCGTCCGCGTCGGCGGGCCGCCCGGACGAGACGCTCGTCATCACGTCGCCGTGGGTGAGGTCGAGAGCCGGCGCGTCGACCAGGCGGTCTGCCGACAGCTCGGCGAAGACCCGGCCGTAGTCGTCGTACAGCTGCCGGTCGCCGGTGAAGGTCACCAGGTCGTTCCAGTGCACGCCCGCGGCGTAGCCGGTGAGGTTGGCGGACCCGAGCATCACGACGTCCGCCGTGCCCGCTCCCCCCGAGAACAGGTAGAACTTCATGTGCTGGTTCCCGCGGTCGCCGAGGCGGCAGCTGGCGCGGCACACCTTGACGAAGCTGGGCTCGGTGCTCGTCCGCCCAGACCCGTCGCACACGCCCACGCTCGAGTCCCGGTCTGCGCCCAGCAGCCGCCGCAGGCGCCGGACGGGGGGCGAGACGAAGTTGTCGTTCACGACGACCTGCACGGTGACCTGGCGCCGGGTGCACGCCCGCCGGAGTGCCTCGACGATGTCATGACGGTCGAAGCTGTACGCCGCCATCCGGATCGTGCCGTGGCGCGGAGTGGCGTCGATGGCCCGACGGACGTGGCCGGCGATCCGGTCCTGGTCGGCCACGTCGCCGGTCGGGTCGTTGAACAGCACGCTTGCCGCGGGCGCCGGGACGACGGCGGCCGCCGAGGCGGCCCGCAGACCTGCACCGTCGCCGCCCGCGTGCTGCGCCGAGCCGACTGACGCGCCGCCGAACGCGCGCGCGAACGCGCCCCCGAGCTCGGTGCCGAGCACCGGCGTCGCCACCGCTGCCGCCACGCCGAGGACCACCGTTCCCACCAGCAGGTTGGTTCGCATCTCGACCACCCGATCCGTTGACGGGGGCTTCCTGCCCCGTGGATCGACGGTCTCGCCGAGGATGTTCCCCCGGCACGGGTCTACGGCCTCGCTGGCTGCGGGAAGGTTCGGGCGCACCCGGGTGAGCAGTCTCGATCGACGACCTTGCTTGGCCGTGCCGGGTTCCCGGATCCTGGGGTCCCGGTGCGGACCGGGACTCCCGGCTCAGGGCACCGGGAACGACGGCCGGCCCGGACACGCGCCTCTCGTCGTGACCGCGTGCCGGTGAGCCCCGCGAGCGTTCAGTCGGCGTACGCGGGGTCGTGCGTCCCGACCTTGCGAGCAGCGGCGAGGTGCCCGCCGAGGTAGCCACCGACCGTCGCGACCGCCGCGCCCGTCAGCGAGCGTCGTACGCCGGCAGCGTGGTCGCCGCGGCGGCGAGCCAGCCAGGACGACGCGAAGATCCCGATGGCCACGGCGTTCGTCGCTGCGTGCACGACCCCGACCCGCTTGTCACGATCGGCCGCGCTCGCCCACTCGGCCCAGCCGGTCCAGGCCGTGGGACCGACGGCCAGCAGGCTCACGCCGAGCAGCCGCTGCGCTGCGGGCCGCGACTCCCGACCACCGACGAGGTCGAGGATGGTCGCCGAGGTCCAGGTGCCCAGGACGACGTCGGTCAGCACCGGGTGGACGGCGTGCCCCAGCCAGTCACCACGCAGGATCTCGCCCCGCCTCCCGGTCGCGAATGCGGCGTCGATGTGCGGCTCGAGCGCGCGCACGGCGCCGTCGAGCGCTGCGGTGTCCTCGAGGTGGCGCGTCCAGCGCACCAGCCGTGGCGTGTCCATGGCTCCACCCTCGCCCGGCGGGGACGAGCGGTCAATGCGGCCTGCGGACCTCGCGCCGGCCGTTGGTCAGACCGCGATGCTCACGGGGAAGGTGGCGATCCAGCCCAGCGTGCCGAGGAAGACCGCGCAGCCGGCGAGGGTCAGGACCCATCGGAGCCGAGGCGCGGAGACGCGCGTGCTCATGCCCGCGAAGAAGAGCGCGACGGCGTAGAGGACCACGGTGAGGACGTAGTTGCTGGCGCGCTGGATGTTGGCGCGGACCTCAGCGGCGGACGCCTCGGCTCGCGCGTCCAGCTCCTCCGCCTGCTGCTGGGACTCGAGCCGGTACTCGTCCATGGCGAAGGGAGTGGGCGGAGCGTCGGGGTTCGTCAGCGGCGCGGTGGCGGTCCAGGCGTCGAACGCGGGGCGGAACTCCTCGCGAAAGCGGTCCATCACGAAGTCCGCGAGCTCCCGGTCGCCGGTCACGTCGGCCTCGGCCCACGCGATGAACGTGGCGACATCGATCTGGGTCTGCGCCTCGGCGAGGCCGTCGGCGCGCGACGCCTCGATCCTGATGGCGTTGGTGCGTCCCGCCGCCGCGGCCTGCTCGCCGTTCCACCGCGTCGCCTGGTAGCTGCTCCACGACGTCGCCACGGCCGCGACGACCAGCAGCACCGTGGCCACACCCTCCTGCCAGTCGCGACGGCGGTCCGTCGGCGCCTCAGCGCGGGTTGCCATCACCGTCACACGGGAGCGAGATGTCGAGGTCGATGATCTCGAGCTCGGTGTCGATCACCCGGATGGTGCGCTCCATGGCAGTCGGCTGCAGTCGTCCGACGCCGCCACCGTGCGGATGGTCGAAGAACGCCAGCAGGAGCAGGAGCATGGCGATGACCGCCGTCGTGCTCCCCATCAGCATCGCCTGGGTGACCGGCCCCTCCGACGGGTCCGCGAAGAAGAGCAGGTAGCCGAAGATGACGGCGGTGATCAGGAACAGCGCCACCCACAGCGGCAGGGGGATGATGCCTTCAGCGCCGTGCACCCGGGTGATCCTCGCCTGCTCGCGCTGGATCGTCTGGTCCATCCAGCGGTCGTACGCCGACTGCTCCGTCGCCCTCTTCGGCACCACGTCCGAGATGGTCTGGAACATCTCGACGCCCCACGGGTTGATGCGATCGCCGAGCGTTCCGGACTCGAGCGCCTCCCACTCCGCGCCCGCGACCGACCGCGCGTAGCAGGCCAGCTCGGCGGTCAGCTCACCGGAGGACTCGCTCGGGAGGAACTGCGCGGTCTGCGTCTGCTGGAGGATCGTCGTCGCCTCCATCTCGGCGCCGGTGCGGGCGGAGTCGTAGGACTGGAACGAGAGGAAGATGATGAAGCCGAGCAGCACGGAGAAGCCCGTGGCGAGCACCCCGAAGACACCGGACGCGCGGTCACCGTCCTGGAAGTAACTGCCCTCCGGAGCGCGACGACGGACCGCCAGCATCGCGGTCACGGTCACCGCCACGGCAACGATGACCACGAGGATGCCGACCACCAGGTTCATCGCACTCCCCCATGGCGCCGCGAAGGTCGCAGGGGCTCGCGATCGGTCAGCATCTGGTGTCCTCGCTCGAGGGGGCGATCGCGTCCAGAGTCACCGCCAGCACCGCCGCGCACCTCACCCTCGGTGAGTGAGGCCGAACAGCGACGGCGTCCGGAGCGCGCTGTCGGTGCCGATCGCGCTGGGTTTGGACGAGGTCGGCCCACCTGTACCTGCACAGCCGCTGGAGTCCGCCTTCCTGGCGGTCGAGGTGCGCATCGCGGAGTGGCTGGTGCGGGTGGTCAGCCGGTCAGTGCGTCCCGTCGCCGGTAACCCCACAACCCGGCTCCGACGAGCGCGGATGCGACGAGGAGCAGCGTGAGGAACGGGAGAACGGCGAAGTCGTCGACCGGGACTGCGGCGAGGTGCGAGAACGGTGAGATCGCGTCGACGACGTCGGGGAGCCCGAGCAGCTCGCCGAGCATGACCTGGAATGCGACGAACGCGACCGCGGCCCATGCGAGACCGGTGCCGCGCGGCAGGAGGCCGTACAGGGCGACCGCGAACGCGCCGATGACGAGGGTCCCGGGCAGGTACGCGAGCTGGCCGCCGACCTGTGGCAGGACCTGGTCCCACTCGCCGGTCCCGACCGCGTAGCCGAGGGCGAGTCCCAGTCCCATGAGGACGGTGATCTTGGTGATGGCGAGGAACGCGACAGCGGTGGTCGCCGCCAGCCAGGTGGTCCTGCTGACGGGTGTGGCGAGGACTGCTTCCGCGCGGCCGGTCTCCTCCTCGGTACGGAGCCGCAGGACCGACGCGACGACTGCGCCGCACGAGATGACGGCCATGAACACGAAGATGTACGCCAGGAACGCATCCACGAGTGCGTCCTCAGCAGCTCCGGAGGCGCCGACGACGTCGGCCATCTCCGGGTTGGAGGCGATGAGGTCCGGGATGGTGGGGATGACGGCGCCGTACAGCAGGCCGAGCAGGGTGAGCCCTACGGCCCACCCGAGCAGCAGCCCCCGCTGCACCCGGGCGACGAGGCCGAACGGCGTGTGCAGCAGCCAGCTGGCACGCGGTCGCCCAGGGCGCGTGTCCACGAGCCCGCCACCGAAGTCGCGGCCGGCCGTCAGCCGGCCGGCCAACGCGAGCAGGAGCCCGGTGGCCGCCAGCAGCAGCAGCGCCGGCCACCAGCGTTCGTCCCCGAACGCGTCCATCCCCTGGGCCCACCCGAACGGTGAGGCCCACACCAGGGCGTTGTCCTCCATCGCCCCGAGTCCACGCACCAGGTACCCGACCGCGACCGCGGCGCCGGCCAGGCCGAGCGCCCCACGCGCGGAGGTGGAGATCTGCACGGCAACCAGCGTCACGGCCGTGTATGCGACTCCGAGGAGCGTGAGTCCGGTGCCGTACGTGATGCTGCCGTCGACGGCAAGGCCGGCCGCAAGCATGGAGGCGGTGGTGATGACTCCGATGAGCAGCGCCGAGGCGATCCCGTAGAGGAGGCCGGCCAGCGTGGCCGCGTGGCGGCCGACCACGGTCGAGCGCACCAGCTCGGCGCGACCTGACTCCTCTTCGGCCCGGGTGTGTCGCACGACGAGGAACATCACCATCAAGCAGATGCCCACCTGGGCGACCTGGGAGATCTCGTTCGCGACGATGCCGCCCAGCGTGTCCAGGCCGACCTGGCGGCCCGACATCAGGTAGTTCACCGGGCTGACGCCGACGGCGGCGGCGTAGCCGGCCACCTTCTCCGGGGTGTCGTACAACGGCGGGACCGCCAGCGCGCTGGCCACGATGGTGCCGCCGAGCCCGACCAGCCACAACGGCAGGCGCAGCCGGTCCAGTCGCACGATGAGTCGCAGCAGGTGTCCCACGCCGGTCACCGATGACGTCCCCGAACCCTCCGGCGCGGACGGCGACTGACGCGCACCCCCGGCGGCGGTGTCGTCGGTCGCGGACGCAGCTGAGGGGTGGACGCTCATGCCTGCACCTCCTCGCCGTACTGGCGCAGGAACAGCTCCTCCAGCGTCGGCGGGTGCGCTGCCAGCGAGCGGACGCCCAGGGCTGCGAGCGCGCTCACCGCCGCGTCCAGGTGGTCGGAGTCGACGTCGAACGTGACGCGGCCGCCGTGGAACTCCGGCTCGTGCACCCCGGCCACCTGCGCGATGCCGGTGGCGGGACGCTCGGTCTCGGCGATGACGGTCGTACGGGTCAGGTGACGCAGCTCGGCGAGCGTGCCGCTCTGCACCACTCGGCCCGCACGGATGATGCTGATCCTGTCCGACAGCGCCTCCGCCTCGGCGAGAATGTGGGAGCTCAACAGCACGGTCGCGCCCTCCCCCTTGAGCTCGAGGATCGCCCTCTGGAACTCCGCCTCCATCAACGGGTCCAACCCCGACGTCGGCTCGTCGAGCAGGTACAGGTCCGCACGGCTGGCCAGCGCGGCCACCAGTGCGACCTTCTGCCTGTTGCCCTTGGAGTAGGTGCGCGACTTCTTCGACGGGTCGAGCTCGAACCGCTCGATCATCGTCGCCCGACGGGTCTCGTTCAGGCCGCCCCGCATCCGCGCCAGCACGTCGATGACCTCCCCGCCGGTCAGGCTCGGCCACAACGACACGTCCCCAGGGACGTACGCGAGGCGGCGATGCAGGTTCGCGGCGTCGCGCCACGGGTCACCGCCGAGCATCGTGGCTGCCCCGGAGTCGGCCTTGAGCAGACCGAGCAGGACGCGGATCGTGGTCGACTTCCCAGCGCCGTTGGGTCCCAGGAAGCCATGCACCTCACCCTCGGCCACCGCCAGGTCGAGGTGGTCCAACGCGCGCGTGGCGCCGAACGTCTTGACGATGTCGCGAAGCTCGATGACAGCCATCCCTCGAGTGTGACGCGACTACGTCCGTTTCGTGCAGGAGGACGCGCACGGTCTGGACCGTCGGTGGCGCGCGCGGGTGACGTCGCTGGTCAGCGCAGCAGCGCACCCAGCGCGCGGGCAGGACGTCCCCGTGCCGAACGCGCGGACGAGAACGCCCCTCCTTGTCGTACGCTGCCGAGACACGCGTCGATCGGAGCACGATGACCAAGGTCTCCATGCACGAGGAGCTTCCGTTCGACGAGACAGCAACGCCACCGCGCGTGTCGACTGGCGATCTCCCCATCCACGCGGAGATCCGGCAGCTCGTAACCGAGGCCTACGAGCGCTACCGGGGCGACGACAGTGGGACAGTCGCGGACTACATCCCCGTACTGGCGCAGGCAGCGCCCGGTCTGTTCGGCATCGCCGTCGTCGGGCCATGGGGTCGATCGTTCGAGATCGGGGATGTCGCTGCGCGGTTCTCCCTGCAGAGCGTCTCGAAACCCTTCGTGTTCGCGTTGGTCTGCGACACCCTCGGGTACGAAGAGGCGCGGTTGCGCCTCGGCGTCAACAGCACCGGCTTCCCGTTCAACTCGTTGATGGCCGTCGAGCTCAACGCTGATCGGACCATGAATCCGCTGGTCAACGCCGGCGCGATCGCCACCACCAGTCTCGTGCCGGGCGCCACGCACGACGAGAAGTGGGAGTCGATCCGGGCGCGACTGTCGATGTTCGCCGGCCGCGAGCTCACCGTCAACGCGGAGGTCTACGCCTCTGAGTCATCCACCAACATGCGCAACCAGGGCATCGCGCACCTCCTCAGGAGCTACGAGCGTCTCTACTTCGACCCCGACGAAGCGACCGACATCTACACCCGTCAGTGCTCGCTGGACGTGACCGTCCACGACCTCGCGGTGATGGCGGCCACCCTGGCGAACGGCGGGGTGAACCCGGTCACCGGCGAGACGGTGATCAGACCCGGCGTGTGCCGACGCGTGCTGGCGGTGATGGCGAGCGCCGGACTGTACGAGCTGTCCGGCGACTGGCTGTACCAGATCGGGGTCCCGGGCAAGAGCGGTGTCAGCGGCGGCATCGTGACGGTCTCCCCCGGCAAGGGTGGGCTGGCCACCTACTCGCCGCCCCTGGATGCAGCCGGAAACAGCGTGCGCGGCCAGCTGGCGACCAAGTACCTCGCCGACCGGCTCGGGCTCAACCTCTTCGCGTCCGTTCCAGCCGAGGGCCCCCCGACCCCGTTCTGACTGGCAGGCCGATGTCCAGCGACGAGGGCACCGGCTGATCCGTGGAGGGGGCATGCGCCCTCCACCTTGGGGAAGCCGCGGCCGAGGTGATGTGCCAGCCCAGAGTTGTCGCTAGCGTCGATCATTCGGAAGCGCACCTCCCTGGAGAAGACGATGACGACCATGAACCGCCGGCCGGACCGGCGAGATGACTCCGGGCAGCTGAGCGGCGGATGACGTCGGCGGTGTGGCCCCCGGGCAGTCGCTCGCGCACGGTGGATCTCGACGGTGCCGTCCACCTCACCGAGTACGGCGCGCCGGATGCTCGCGAGCTCATGGTGTGCCTGCACGGTCTTGGCGGGTCGGCACTCAACTTCGGCCTGGTGGGCCCACTGCTGGCGGAGGACCGCCGGGTTCTGGTGCCCGACCTGCTGGGCCACGGCCGGTCCTTCGCCACGGCACCGGACGCGTCGGCCGTCGACGCACAGCTGCAGATGCTGGACCGGCTGCTGACCCTCGAGACCGAACGCCCCGTCACCCTCGTCGGGCACTCGATGGGTGCCATCGTGGCGATACTGCATGTCCTCAGGCGGCCGGAGACGGTCGAGAGCCTGGTGCTGCTCGACCCGCCGGTGCCGAACGTGACCCGCTGGTCCCGCGACCCACGGTTGACGGCGAAGCTCGCGTTCCTACGGCTGCCCGGGATCGCTGCACTCGTGGCCCGGCAGGTCGCCCGCATGTCTCCGCAGGAGCTGGTGGCCCGGCAGCTGGCCGACGCCACCCCGCATGCCGACCGGATCCCGGCGACAGTCCTCGACGCCACCGTGGAGGAGACCATGGCCACCAGGAGCGACGACGGAGGTCGGGCAGCCCAGCGTGCCCAGTTCCGCGCGATCCTCGAGGTGGTCGCGCTCCTCGCCCGTCCGGAGCAGTGGAGCCGCCAGCTGGCGGACGTCACCACGCCGACCTTGTGGCTGCACGGCGCGGACGACCCGCTGTCCGAGCTCGAGGCGGCGAGCGCACTCGCATCGGCACACCCGGGGTGGACCTTTCGGACCCGCCGCGGGGTCGGGCACCTGCCCCACCTCGAGGACCCCACGTGGACAGCACGATCCATCACGGAGTGGCTCGACGGACGGGCGCAGCCTCCTCGCGTCCGTGAGCCCAAGAGCCGGCCCTCACCCCAGGGCGGCGGCGAAGGATGAGTCCCGTGGGTGTCGCACTCGTGTCCGGCGCCTCGCGCGGCCTCGGTGCAGCCATCGCCGTTCGCATGGCGGACGAGGGGTGGCCGGTGGCGGTCAACTACCACCGCGGTCAGGCCGCGGCCGAGACCGTCGTCGGGGTGATCCGACAGGCAGGTGGCGTCGCGGACCTGTTCTCGGCAGACGTCACCGACGAGCAGGGCGTCGACCACCTGTTCGACGAGGTCGCGCGGCGTCTCGGACCGGTGATTGCTGTCGTCGCCAACGCCACCGGTCCGCAGCCCGAGGTCGCTCTGACGGATCTCGCCTGGCAGACCTACCTCGATCAGCTCGAGTTCTTCGTCAAGAGCCCGACCCTGCTGGTGCAGGCCGCCCTGCCCAGCATGCGCGAGAACGGTGGTGGTCGAGTCATCCTGATCGGCTCCGACCTGGCCGACCGGGCGGCGCCACTGACGTCGGCCTATGCAGCGGCGAAGAACGCCCAGGTGGGCCTCACCAAGGTCTGGGCCAAGGAGCTCGGCGCCCACGGCATCACCGTGAACCTCGTGCAGCCCGGGTGGATCCCGGTCGAGCGACACCACGGCATCGACACCGCGACGTACGTCGCCGAGGTCCCCCTGCGACGGATGGGAACGCCGGAGGACGTGGCGGCGACGGTGGCGCACCTGGCCTCGGAGGCGGGCGGTTTCATCACCGGCCAGCGGATCACCATCAACGGTGGCCACGTGATGTGAGGTGCCGAGCCAGCGCGACCACTGCCGAGGCTGATATCCGAGCTGCTGGCCGCTCGTCATCCCCTCCCCCATCGCCCCCCGACGCCTGCACCTCGTACGCTGCCGACGATGCCGCCGCGGCGGCAAGTGAGGAGAGGCACGTGCTGGAGCAGGACTACGACGGAAGCGTCCAAAACGAAGCGGGCGATGATCGAGACGACCCCACCGGGCGAGTCGAGGTGCCGGAGCCACGCTCGCCTTCGGCAGCGCGGCTCCTGGAGATGACTGCCCGCGACACCGACCAGTGGCGCTCCGACGCCCGGGCCGAGGCAGCTCAGATCGTCGCGGCAGCCCGGGAGGAGGCGGGCGCGCTGGTGGGTTCGGCGCAGCGCGAGGTCGAGCGCATGATCGATGCCGCGCGACGCGAGGCCGCGCGGACGGTCGGCGAGGCGCAAGCGACTGCGGAGGACGTACGCACCAAGACAGAGGAACAGCGCGCACACGGTGAGACCGAGGTCGCTCGCCTCCAGCAGCTCGCGGCAGACCACGCGCAGGACCTCCGTCGACACTTGAACGACATGCTCGACCGCCTCGACACCACGGCGCCGCGCTGACGTTCTGTGGCAAACGCGTGTACGCGCTGTGCCAGTGTCGAGGACAACGGTCACGTAGATTCTGATCAGAACCGCTCACGGACCCGAGACCGTGAGCGGTTCTTTCTTGCCTCAGGCATGGCTGCAACTGCCAAGGGCTGCTGGCCCTGGAGGTCAGCCTCCGCCACCTGAAGGTGTCACCGAGGACGTTCGCTCATGCTGCGACGCGTGAACACGCGGTCGTGCCTGACCGGTCGGCTGTTTTGTACTCTGGCGCAACCACGTGACTTGACGACACAGGTCACGGATCCATGCCTAGAAGAACACGGACTGCTCGTTGCACATCGACTCTTTCCCCGGCACCCGGTCCCCCGGCGTCGTCGCCGCCTTCAGGTACGACGTGGTGCACGACCAGTGGGAGTGGTCCGACGCTCTCTACGACCTGCACGGCTACGCGCCCGGTGAGATACCCGCGACGACCAGCGCGCTGATGCACCACAAGCATCCCGACGATCGCCAGCGGGCCGCTGGTGTCTTCGCAGCCGTGGTTCGCGACGGGGGGACGTACAGCTGCTACCACCGCATCGTGGACCGCAACCAGCGTGTCCTGTCCGTGGTCAGCGTGGGCAGCACCGTCCTCGATCCGGACGGCCGGGCGGCTGCGATCGATGGCTACTACATCGACCTGACGGACGCGCGACGGCACGAGACCGAGGCCGACGTCCAGGACGCTCTCACGCGGAAGGCACAGGCCGGCCCGCTCATCGACCAGGCCAAGGGCATGGTCATGCTCGCAGAGGGCTGCACCGCAGAAGAGGCGTTCGAACGACTGCGAACGTGCTCCCAGGACGCCAACCGCAAGGTCGCTGACATCGCCCGGACACTGCTCGAGTACGTGTCCGGGGGCGGGCCCCGGAGCGATGATGTGTCCGACATCCTGGATCGGCTCGCGAACGCCGCTCGGGGCCGACAGGTCGACAGGACCAGACAGGGCTCCTCCGCCTGAAGAGGACCTGACGGCACCGAAGGGACGTTGCAAGCGCGACACGTCCGTCTCTCCGCCGGTTGCGGCGACGGCAATTGCCGCCGGCCACTTACCTACCGGTAGGTAGGCTGACGTCATGAACGCCGACGACGTGCTGGACGCCATGCAGGAGCTCATCCTTCGAGAGGGGCAGCCACCGAGCATCCAGGCGATCGCCCAGACCTTGGGCCGCAGCAAGCAGGCCGTCCTGCACTACTTCCCCGATCGCAACACGCTGGAGGCAGCGCTCGCCGCCCGAGCCATCGCCCGGGTGGATGGGGCGATGACCGCCGCTGCCACGCGCGGCGATGCTGCAGCGACGTACCTCCGGCTCTCCTTGCCCACGACCGAGGACCGAGCGGTCGCCCTGCTCGTGCTGGCCTCGTTGCGCACCCGGGACTCGCTCCCGGGTGACATCGACGCGGCCATCGAGCGCTGGGAGGGACTCATCGCCGACGAGCTCGGGAGTGCGATCCGGGCCGAGGTGATCAGGCTTGTCGGCGACGGGCTCTTCGTCGAGTCCCTCTTCGGCGACCCACCGTCGGCGAAGCGCATCAACGACCTCATCGCCCACCTGGTGGAGTCCGACGGCGACCCCGGATCCCGCCTGTGACACCCGCACTCGTCGCCGGCCTCGTGGGGCTGGCGGCGCTTGACTCACTCAACCCGGCCACGCTCGTTGCGGTGACGCTCATCCTCCTCGGGTCCAGGGCGAACCCCGTCGCCGACACCTTGGGGTTCGTCGCTGGCGCCTTCCTCACCGTCCTCAGCGTGGGCGTGGCGGTCTACCTCGGCGCGGACGCGGCGACCGCCGGCGTCGCGAACGGGCTCGTGTTGGTACGGCGAGGCGCCTTCGGACTCGCTGCGGCGGTCGTGCTGGTGTCCGCGATCCGGGCGCTACGACCCAGAAGACGGCGAGAGCTCGTCCTCCCGAGCTGGTTCAACCCGGCCACCGCAGCCGGCCTGGGCGTGCTGATGACGGGTGCCGACCTGCCCAACGCCTTTCCCTACTTCATCGCGATCGAACGGCTGGTGGCAGCCGACATCGGCGTCCCCCTCGCCCTGGCCCTCCTCTCCGTCTACGCCTTCATCTACTGCTTGCCGTGCCTCCTCCTTCTCGCGATCGGCTTGCGAGGAGGGCCCGTCACCCGGCATCTGCGGCGGCTGCACGACCGATTCGGCACCGAGGCAGACATCCCCGCCAGCAAGGTGCGCGCCGCCGCACTCGCGCTCCTCGCCGCCGGCCTCGGCGCGATCGCGGCCACGGCATGAGGCGCGAACTCGTGCTGTGCGCCGCGTCGCGGTTCCGCGAAATCGTTGGTGGCTCAGCCGGTGCTCGTGTGAGGGTCTCGCATGGCTAACGACGAGGTGCTGAACCGAGCGGCAGAAGTGAACGAGCAGTTCCGTACCATCGAACTGGCGGCCGAAACGGTCACTCGACCCGCTGGCCCGCAAACCCTGACCGTGCACTCGTTCCTGCGGCACCTTCGGGCGAAATGTTTGGACTGCGTTCCTGAGCCTGTGTCTCTGGACGGTGAGACCGAGACGCTTCGCTTCATCGAGGGAGACAGCGGCGGTGACGGGTGGAAGCACCAGCACGACGAGCAGGGGCTGCGGTCGGCGGCACGCCTCCTGCGACGCATCCACGACGCCTCCGCTGACTGGGTCCCACCCGACGACACCGTCTTCGCCGCACCGACAGCCGAGGGCGGCGACGTCTTCGTCAACGGCGACCCCGGCCCCTGGAACTTCGTCTGGCGGGACGGACAGGCCGTCGCGCTCGTCGACTGGGACTTCCTCCACCGCGCGCCCAGGCTCAGCGACGTGGCGTACGCCCTCCAGTGGTTCGCCCCGATCCGGGATGACCAGGCAGCCATTGAGTGGCACCACTTCCCGGAGCTCCCCGATCGGCGAGCGCGCATCGAGGCCTTTCTCGACGCCTACGGGATCCCCGCCGACTTCGACGTCGCTGACGCCGTCGTCCAACGCATCCGCTACACCAGCGAGCACGTCCGGTTCCTCGCCGCCCAAGGACAGGAACCCCAGAAGACATGGGTCGCCGAGGGCAGCGTCGAGAAGGAGAAGCTTGCCGACATCGCGTGGATCGAGCAGAACAGGTCGCTGTTCTCCGACTGACGCCCAGCGCACGTCTACGTGGAATGCGGCACCCCATGAAGCATCCGGAGCTGCCGCGACCCGCACATCCGCTCATGTCGGTGAGCGGACAGGTTCAAGTGTGCTCGTCCGGCTCTCCGGTGTGCCGGGCTCAGGAAAGTCCAGGCTCACCAAGATCATCGCGGAGGCCACAGGCTTCGTGGTTGTCGACACAGACGTCTTGAAGAGCTCGATCGTCGGTTCTGGTGTACCCGCGTGCATCTGGG
Organism: Nocardioides sp. GCM10028917; assembly: GCF_042666175.1. Lineage (NCBI taxonomy): Bacteria > Bacillati > Actinomycetota > Actinomycetes > Propionibacteriales > Nocardioidaceae > Nocardioides > Nocardioides sp. GCM10028917. The sequence goes on along the minus strand of NZ_JBHTFL010000003.1, from coordinate 145,285 downwards.
GTGATCCGGATGCTGCCCGTAGATCATCCCGGCCGAAGCTGGCTGCGCCGGTCAGTGATGATCTACGGCGCGTCGACGAGCTCCGACCTCTGTGCCACCTGGTTGCGCCGCGTGACCGGACGTCGGAAGACGAATCGGCGGAAGAGGTAGAACCGCGCACCGAGGCCGAGCACGAGACCGATGACGTTGGCCGAGATGTTGTCGGACAACGGGTCGTCGAGACCCAGCACGTCGCGGCTGATGATGAGGCACGCGATGGGAAGCGACATCGTGACCAGGTTGATCAGCACGTACGCCGACCGGCCGCCATCGGCTTGACGCGGCGGGCGGTCTCGGAACGCCCAGCTCCTGGCACCGCGGTAGCTGATCACCATGCCGACGGTGTTGGCCAGCACGTAGGCGAGGATCGGTCGATCGCTGAGGAGCGGGTGGTCGCCGGTGCTGAAGCCGTGGACCAGCCCGTTGAAGAGGATGAAGGCGACGATCGTGGCGACGCCCCCCACGGTGAGGAACCGGCCCAGCTCAGCGAGCATCCGCTGGTAGGGCGTGCCGAGGATGTTCCCCGCTCGGCTCGTGTCACGCGCCCCGGGCACCGACGCTCCCGTCACGGCGGCAGCAGAAGGGTCGATGGCGCGCACACCCAGTCTGAACACACGCGATCGGGGACTATTCCCCGTTCAGCGCGGACCAGAGCGGTTTGCGCCTGGCGCGCGCCTCAGTCGCAGAGCTGTTCTTGTCGCGTGAGCTCGAGCGCGGCCAGAGTCGCGCCCAGTGGTGCGATCGCCCGCACCGCCGTCCGTTCGTGGGCGCGGGTTTCCAGGTGATCCCAATCGCCGAGCCGGGCCTCGGTGTTCGGTCTCTGCTCCGGTGGCGTGGAGTCCGGAACGGGGGTGGCCAGCTGGTGCTGGTAGGTGTGCATGCGCACGCGGATGTCCTTTGCGAGGCCGTGCCTGGGGTGGGTCAGCGCAGCGGGTCGAACGCCACGAGCTCTGGCGGCGCGACTCCGGTGGCGATCTGGTGGGCGAGGAGCTTGCCGGTCAGCGGTCCGAGGGCGATGCCCCACATGCCGTGCCCGCCCGCGACGTACACGCCGGGTGCGCGAGTGCCCCCGATGAGCGGCAGGCCGTCTGCGGTGCAGGGGCGGGACCCGACCCACTCGTCACGACGGTCGTCGAGGTCGACGCCGTTCAGCAAGGGGCGCGCGGCGTTGACGATCGCGTCGATACGGCGTTGGTCGAGTGCGGCGTCGGGGGCGCGGAACTCCATCATCCCGGCGACGCGCAGTCGCGTTCCGTCGGGCCCGTGGAGCGGCGTGCAGGCGACTCGTTGGGCGGGGAAGTACACGGGCGTCGACGGAAGGTGCTCGCCGTCCACGCTGAAGGAGTAACCGCGGCCAGCCTGGACGCGCTGGCGTACGCCGAACCGGCGAGCGAGGCGCCCGATCCAAGCGCCGTTGGCGAGCACGACGGCGTCGTACCGGTTGGTGCCGTCGACGTCTTCGCGGGTGGTCAGGTAGGCGCCGCCGTTGTCCGGGCGGACGCCGGAGACGGACGCGCCTTCGACGATCCGGCCGCCGCGGCCCACGACCGCTCGAGCGAGCTCTCCCACGAAGGCCGGCGGGTTGATGTAGCGCTGGTCGTGCAGGCGGATGACTGCCCCTACCGCTGAGGACAGGGCCGGTTCGATGGCGCGGGCCTCGGGACCGGTGAGGAGGTCGTACTTCACGGCCTGGCCGGCGTCCTGGATGTGCTCGAGCTCGTCGACGAGTGCTGCGCGCTCATCAGGGGTGCGGAACGCTGCGAGGAACGGATCCGCGGGTCGGGTGGTGGCCGCGACACCGTTGTCGGTGAGCTCGTCGAAGGCGTCGAGGGCGCGGCGGTTCATGGGGGCGTAGGCGCGCATGCCGCGTCCCCAGTGCCGTTCCGTGCTGTGGCGGGCGAACCCGGTGAGGAAGCGAAGCAGCCGCGGGTCCGGCCGAAGCGGGACGTAGACCGGTGAGGACGGGCTGACGACGGCGCGGACGCCGTAGCGCAGGACGGCAGGTTCGGGCAGGGGTGCGGTGAGGGCGGGGGTGAGCCAGCCGGCGTTGCCCCACGAGGAGCCGGCGCCGACGTGATCGCGCTCGTAGACGGTGACGCGGATGTCGTGTTCCTGGAGGTGCCAGGCGGTCGCGAGTCCGACCATTCCGGCTCCGATGATGGCAACGGACTGGGTCATGGCTGAGGGGGCTTTCTGGAAGCGGAGGCGGGCGGGGTGAGGTGGGCGCAGCGGTCAGCCGACGACGAGGTGGGCGCAGGTGACCCATGTCGTCACGAGACGGTCTCGAGCGCGGCTGGATGGTCAGGAGCCGCGCGGCGGGTTATGTGTCCCGCGGGTGCCGTGCTGCACGCAGGTGCGAAACGTCCTGGCGGATGATCCGGCCGTCGACTGTGTCGTGGAACAGGTGCCGCGAGGCGGCGCACCCGGGAACGGTCAGCTCAGCGGCCGGGAGGCGCGCGGTCGACGCTGCGACGCAGCACGTCGAGACCACGGATGCCACGCGCCTCTTCGCTGAGCTCGATGGCGAGCAGCGCGGCACCGGACGGCACGTGGGAGGGCAGGTAGGTGCGGTCGGGCGCAGCCGCCGCGAGCACCATGTTCCCCTCCATGTTCTCGACCATAGCAACGTTCGCGCCGAATGCCAGTTGGCGCGTACAGCGCCGTGCCGACGTCATCGGAATAATAACGCTACGCGCTGCGTTTCGTAATTAACGATCACTTCCCGCCCCTCGGGCTGGGACTCACACGTAAGGACCTGTCATGACTTTCATCGCCGTCGCCATCATCTTCCTCGGCCTTCTTGCGTTGGTCCGGTTCGCCAGCCGCGACTCGTTCGCAGGCGCCTCGCTCCGCGACCAGCCGCACGACGAGCTCGGATACCGCCACTCCCCCGTGATCGGGCGGCGCGGCTGATCGTCGGGCCGGAACGTCATGGGTTCTGGTCGGCTCAACAGCCGCACACCATGACGTTGATAGCTTCACCCGTGAGATGGACCTCCAGGACTACCGAGCTGCGCGCCACCGGCGACTCGTCGAGATGGCGACCGAGCTCGGCGTGCCGGCGGACCGCGCCGCGGCGGTGGTCGATCGCGTGATCGAGGACCAGCGACGCCGCATCGTTCGATCCGTCGACCCCGACCAGGTCGTCGTTCCCGCGCTGCGTGAGGAGGTGCTCGGCGGGCGGTCTCGCTTCCCCTCGCTCGCCATCTTCGTGCTCATCGCCGTCGTCGCGGCGGCGTTCGCGGTCACGATCCTGGCCGGTCCGCCCGACCCCAAGAAGGTCGAGCGGAGGGCCGCGACGGTGCCTGCCCTCGTAGGCCTCACCTCCGCCGAGGCCGTCAGCGCGCTGGGGAGCGCCGGCATCTCGACGCGGGTCGACCTTGTGCCCCAGTGTGATCCGGCCGGGCAGGTGCTGGGGTCCGTGCCGCCCTCCGGCGACACGGTCCGGCCCGACAAGGTCGTGGTCGTCATCGCGACGGCGACCCCTTCGTGGAGCTGCCCTGCCGACGCCGCCGGCCGCGTCCAGGCGTGGGCGTTCCTGCGCTTCCTCGTCTCCGGCTCGGCCCGCCCGCACCTCGCGCCCGAGGTACGGCTCTACGTCGACGGGGCGGCGGCCGGGACGGCCGACGGTACCCACTCGGCCACCTCACCCGACTGGCGTTGGCGCGTGCGCGACCCCGTCGTCGCCCACGCGCTGCGGCCCGTGGCCAACGACCTCGGACAGCCGGTCGTCTCGATCACCAGTGGACCGCCACCGCCCACCACGTGCGGCCTCCCCACGCCGAGCCCGTCCGGTATCGCTGGGGCTCCCACCCGAGTAGTGCTCACAGCCAGCGGCGCAGGACCCGGCGACGGACCGGAGCTCGAGTGCCAGCTCACGATCGACCTCTTCAAGGACGACGACGGAGCCATCGCGGTCGTCTCCGTGACCCTTCCCGGGGGCAGCGGTCTCGGACCGCCGCCCTGGGTACGAACCCGCGACGACCGGGACGCACTCGACGACTGACCGCTGGCGTGCTCGGTGGGTGACCGAGTCTGGTCCTCAGGATCGGCGTGAGGCGGAGCTCCCGGAGTCGCGACCGTCGACGGAGGTCGCCAGCTCACGGTCGATCCAGCGCCCGATCACCTCAACCACGTAGGCCCGCTCGCCGCGGTCGAGCCGGTGCCCCTTCGCGATGCCGTGCCATGTCTCCAGGCAGCTGCGGCAGCAGGTCGCGGTGGCGTGCTGCGCCACGAAGACCGGGTGGTTGCGGTACGGCGTCTGCCGGCCGTCGTTGCGCGGCTCGGCCGGCGCCAGCCGCTCCGCGATGATCTCCGCGGCGTGAGCCCGCATCGTCTGCGGACCGCGGAGCTCGGCCGTGGCCCGCTCGCGCCCGCGCAGGTGGAACCGCCGCCCGAACGGTCGCGCGCCCGCACGGTCGATCCGGTCATCGATCTCGGCAGGGTCGGGCACGCCCCCAGACTAGGCACGGCGCCGTCGCCCACGACGAAGCCAAGACCCGCCGCATGTGGTCCGCCGTCCGGGGTACCGCTCTGGACGTCCAAGCCGGCGCGGAGGAGTCGTCTCCTGAAGCCATGACCTGACAGACCCATGACCGCGCGCTCGCGGACGTGGGTGACACTGGAAGATCACCATGCCGCAACCCCCTAGGAGAGATCGTGTCCCTCACCCAGATCCCGCTTCGAGTCGCCACGGGCGCCTTCATCCTCAACTCGGGAGTCAGCAAGCTGAGCGCGGACGAAGGCACGGCCCAGTTCCTCCATGGCGCTGCGGCAGCCACGTACCCTGCCTTCTTCAAGGACATGGAGCCGAGGAAGTTCGCGCGGCTGCTCGCGCTGACCGAGATCGGCGTGGGCACCGCTCTCCTGGCGCCCATGGTCCCGGCAACCGTGGCCGGCGCTGCGTTGACCGGTTTCGGTGCCAGCCTGATCGGCATGTACCTGAAGACCCCCTCCATGACCTTGGACGACGGCATCCGCCCGAGCCAGGAGGGCACCGTGGTTGCGAAGGACGTGTGGCTGGTCGGTGCAGGACTGACGCTGCTCAGCCAAGGGATCACTTCAGCGGCCAAGTCGGGCGTGAAGACCTCGAAGCGAGCCCTTCGCAAGGCCTCGCCGTTGCCTCGCTGATCGCGGCGCACCTCACCTGCGCTCGAGGCGTCTCACCTTCGCCGCAAGCGTGACAGTCAGCCTCGACGTGGATCGCTCCGCAGATGACAACTCCGGTACATCCCGAGCCGCAAGTGCGAGGGTAGGCCCGTGATCAGTGACGAACGGTTCGATGAGCTGATGGAGCTCGTGGTGCACGGCTTCGAGATCGCCGGGGTGGCCGTTCTTGTCGTCGGAGCTCTTGGCGCCTTCATCCACGCAGCGCTCGTGGCACGACGGCGTGGCCTGCCCGCTGCCTACGAGACTGCTCGCAGGAGCGTCGGCCGAGCGATTCTGCTCGGCCTGGAGCTGCTGATCGTCGCGGACATCGTCTTGACCATCACCATCGACGCCACCCTCGACAGCGCTCTCGCCCTCGGGCTCATCGTGATCGTCCGGACCTTCCTCAGCTTCTCCCTCGAGGTCGAGCTGGAAGGCACCCTGCCGTGGCGCCGGCGCCCGCAACCACGTGACCGAGCAGCAGCCGACGCCAGCACCACCTGAGGACGTAGGAACAGCCGCCGTCTGTCCCCCACACCTCACCTGATCCGGGTGTCGTGACCGGCGGCCGGACGATGGTGTCATCTCCTCTGGGCGGCGCCGGCGTCCCGCGTGACGGACCCGGCGCCGTGAACGGACAGGAGCCGAACGCATGGGTCGACGATCGCTCGAACCGGATCCGCCCGGTCCGATGCTGAGCAGACTGCGGCAGCGGTTGCCGTTGCCCAGTCAGCTCTTCGACCGGCGTACGGCTCGCAGGGACGCCGCGGCCGGGGTCGTGCTGGGCATCGAGTCCGTCCCGGACGGGCTGGCGAGCGGCCTCCTCGCCGGGGTCAACCCGGTCGCCGGCCTCTACGGCTACCTCTTCGGATTGGCCGGTGGCGCTCTGTTCACCGGCACCGCCGCCATGGCGGTGCAGGGGACGGGGGCGATGGCGATCATCGTCGCCGACGTCGGCCTGAACAGCTACGACGACCCCGCCCGGGCCCTCGCGACGCTGTCCGTGCTGACCGGCGTGATCATGATCGCCGCGGGGCTGCTGGGCCTCGGCCGGCTGCTGCGCTTCGTGTCCAACTCGGTGATGACGGGATTCATCACGGCGGTGGGGATCAACATCGTGCTCGGCCAGCTCGACGACTTCACCGGGTACGACGCCGAGGCCGACAACCGGGTCCTCGGGGCCGTGGAGCTCCTCGGGCACCTGCGCGAGGTCGACCGTGCGTCTCTGGCCGTCGGGCTGGCCACCGTCATCGGGATCGTGGCGTTGCAGCGCACCCGCCTGGGGGCGATGGGACTGGTGGTCGCGGTCGCCGCAGGTTCCCTCCTCGCAGCGGCGTTGAACGGCCTCGGCGACCTCTCCGTCGAGATGGTCGCGGACGTCGCGGACGTGCCGAGCTCGCTGCCCCTCCCCCTGCTCCCCGACCTGTCCACGACGATCGACCTGCTCCTTCCTGCTGCCTCCCTCGCCTTCGTCGGCCTGGTCCAGGGAGCCGGGGTGTCGGCCGGGTTCCCCAACCCGGACGGCGTCGCCAACCCGTCGCGCGACTTCGTCGGTCAAGGCGTCGGCAACGTCGTCTCGGGCGTCTTCCGCGGCACCCCGGTGGGCGGCTCCATGTCGGCCACGTCCCTGGTCGTCGGCGCCGGAGCACGCAACCGGTTCGCACTCCTCGTCGCCGCGGTCGTGATGGCGCTGGTGATCGTCCTCCTCGGTGGGGTCGTCGAGCACGTCGCGATGCCCGCGCTCGCCGGGCTGCTCATCGTCGTCGGCGTCGGCACGGTCAAGCCAGCGAAGATCCTCGCGATCGCGCGGACCGGTCCGGTGCCACTCACGGTGATGCTGACCACGCTCGTGCTCACGCTGCTGATGCCGCTGCAGTACGCCGTGCTGGTCGGGGTGGGGTTGTCGGTGCTGCTCTTCGTGATGGGCCAGTCCTCCCGCCTGGTGACCCGGCGGCTGGTGATCGGCGACGACGGCACGGTCATGGAGACCGAGCCGCCACCTCGGCTGGGCGCCGGCGAGATCGTCGTGCTGCAGCCGTACGGTCCGATCTTCTTCGCGACGGCGTCCGTGCTGCGCAACCAGATGCCCGAGCTCACCGACGAGTCCCGACGCTCGGTGGTGATCCTGCGGCTCCGAGGCGCCGACGACGCGGGCGCGACGCTGCTCGACGTCCTCACCGCGTACGCCGCCGCGCTGGCGGAGCTGGACAGCAGGCTCCTCATCGTCACCGACAACGACAGGCTGGTCCGTCAGCTCCACCGGACCGGCACCATCGGCGTCCTCGGCTCCGATGCGGTCTACCAGGGCACCGCCGTGATCCTGGAGGCGACGCGGCAGGCCTACGACGACGCCAAGGCATGGGTGGCGCAAGGGGTCGACCCGGACGAAGCGCCCGCCGCCATCGACCGGGCCGGGGACCGCGCCGCTGGCCGGGCCAAGGACCGCGACCCCCACCGCGGCGACTGGCCGCCCGACCAGATGGCGCTGTAGCCGGCCCCGTCAGCGCGGGCAACGGTCTGGTTGTCCTACGGCTGCGCCACCCGAGCGCATCTAGAACGACGATCGGCCGGGGTGGGCGACGGTGGTCGCGCTCCCCGGCCGATCGATGCTGCTGCGTGCTAGAGCTCAGCTGGGCTCAGCTGGCCACGTCCTCGTGGTCGTGGTCGTGCCCGTCGTCGCCACCGAGAGGCCCGGCGAACGTGTGCTCCGGACCGGCGGGGGCCGGGATGGCGAAGTTGCCGGGCACCTCGCGCCCTTCGACGCCGTTGACGCCTTCGGTCGAGTAGGCGTAGGTGAGCACGGCGAACGCGACGGCGTCGGAGTTGATGTCCAGCGCCTCCTGGTCGACGTTCTCGATGGTGTCGCAGGCAAGGTGGTAGCACTGGTCGAAGGACTCGCCGGCGACGCCACCCCAGATCGCCTGCTGCTGCGGGGTCTTGACGACCTCCGCGCCGGTGAAGAGGCCACCGGACGGGATGCCGTTGTTGATGAAGGCCTGGTAGTCGCTACGGCCGCTGAACGCCGAGTCGTCGTACGGCTCGCTGCGCACGGTGTAGAACGACTCCAGCGTGCCCTCGATGTGCTCCGACCCTGCCGGCACCGGCACGGGCGCCACGAAGCTCGACTCGTTGGCGTCGTAGATGCCGAAGTAGTAGTTCGGGGAGCCGATCATGTCGAAGTTGAGGTACAGCGCGATCTCGTCCTTCTCGGCCTGGGTGCGCTGCGCGACCCAGGCAGTAGACCCGAGCAGGCCGATCTCCTCGGCACCCCACCATGCGAAGCGCACGGTGTTGTGCGGCTTGGAGTTGCCCATGGCCTCGACCACGTCGAGCAGACCGGACGAGCCGCTGCCGTTGTCGTTGATGCCAGGACCAGCAGGGACCGAGTCGAGGTGGGCGCCGGCCATGACGACGTTGTCGTCGACCTCGCCCTCCAGCTCGCCGATGACGTTGTAGTCGGTCACCTCGCGGAAGTCGACGGCGACCCGTGCCGTCGAACCCGGCCGGGCCAGGGACTGGCCGGCGGCGAAGGTCGTACCGACCACCGGGATGTCGACGACGTCCGTGCCGCCCAGGGTCGGGTTGAACAGGCCGAACCGGTCGCCGGCGCCGATCGTGTCGCCCTGGTTGAAGATGATCACGCCGGCCGCACCTGCGGCTTCGGCGTTGATCGCCTTGAAGGAGAAGTTGCATCCCCCGCGCTGCAGGAGCGCGATGGAGCCGGCCGGGAAGGTGGCGAAGTCCGCCGCCTCGCAGCCGCTGGTGTTCTGGCGGTCTCCGGTCAGGTTGACGTCGACCGGCACGACCGCAGCGGTCACGTCGCCCTCGCCCGTCCCGGTCGCACCGGTGTTGGGGTGCATCGCCGCCGGCGCCGGCGTGATCTGCTGGAGCACCGTCTCGGTGGCGTTGTAGGTGAACGGCACGACGTCGGCCGACCAACCCGACTTCTCGAGCACGCCGACCACGTAGTCGACGCTGGCCTGGTAGCCGGGCGTGTCGGAGGCGCGGGTGCCACCGTTGGCGTCGGCGATGGCCTGGAGGGCCTCGAGATGCTTGGTGACCCCCTCGGCCGAGACGCACCCGAGAAGCTTGGAGTACGTGTTGTTGTTGCGGCTGTCACACGCCTTGTTGGCGGGTGCAGCGGCCGAGGACGAGGCCGTCACCGGTATCACCGCACCTGCAGAGGCAACCATCAAACCGGCTGTTACCACGCCTAGAGATCGTCCAGAACGCTTGCTGACCATCGAGGACTCCTTTGTCGCTCATTTTGATGCACGGGCACCTGGGTTGTCGGCCCGCGAGCGCTCAACCTATTCACATGGGCGCCCAGATGACTAGGGATCATGGCCCGAAGGGGCCATGTCGTACCCCCGATCGGATCACCAGCAGGTGAGCTCCGTCCGTTCTCTCGGCATGCCGATGCCTCCTGATGGCTACTGACGCAGCATGTTGAGGGACGTTCGCGAGTACATCGACCGCTTGCACATCGACGGGCACACAGTCGGCGAGGACGTCGACGACGACCCGATCCTCCTCGATCCCGACGGACGCGCCGTGGACACGTGGCGGGAGAACTACCCCTACGAGGAGCGGATGCCCCGGGAGGAGTACGAGGAGCTCAAGTACCTGCTGCAGGTGGAGCTGTTGAAGTTCCAGACCTGGGCCGTGGACACCGGCACCAAGCACGTCCTGGTGTTCGAGGGCCGCGACGCCGCAGGCAAGGGCGGCACCATCAAACGCTTCATGGAGCACCTGAATCCGCGATATGCCCGAACCGTGGCGCTGGGCAGGCCGAGCGACCGGGAGCAGAACCAGTGGTACTTCCAGCGTTACGTCCAGCACCTGCCGACCGCCGGCGAGATCGTGATGTTCGACCGGTCCTGGTACAACCGCGCGGGTGTCGAGCGGGTGATGGGATTCGTGTCCGAGTCCGACTACGAGCAGTTCATGGCTCAGGCGCCCCGGTTCGAGCAGATGCTCGTGGACAGCGGCATCTCCCTCACGAAGCTCTGGTTCTCGGTCACCCAGGCTGAGCAGCGGACCCGCTTCATCATCCGACAGGTCGACCCCGTGCGGCAGTGGAAGCTCTCTCCGATCGACCTGGAGTCGCTGGACAAGTGGGACGACTACACCACCGCCAAGGAGGACATGATCCTGCGCACCGACACGGACTGGGCGCCCTGGATGACGGTGAAGAGCAACGACAAGAAGCGGGCCCGGATCAACGCCATGCGGACGGTCCTGGCGCGCTTCGACTACGACGGCAAGGACGTCGACGTCGTCGCGCAGCCCGACCCCCAGATCGTCCAGCGCGGCCGGGACGCGGTCGGCGACTGAAGCCCCTCGCGATCGGCGACACACGTTGCCGCGGCTCTGCCTGATTCGTCCAGGTGGCGACCCGCCTCCACGGGTGAGCTAGGAGCCGCTCGCGCGGTCGGCGACGTCAGTCATCCGGACGACGACGTTGCCGACCTTGCGGCCGCTGTCGACGTACGCGTACGCCTCGCGCACGTCGTCGAAGGAGTACGTCCGGTCGATGACCGGTCGGTAGTCCCCGCGCTCCATCAGCCGGCGCAGGTGGGCGGCGAGCGTGGCATCGGCCCGTGGGAGAGGGAAGCGCACGTGACGACGGCCGCCGAGCCGGGCGAGCGGGCCGACCGCGGCCAGGAGCACGTTCTGCCCTCCGCGTCCGAGCTCGCAGGAGACGTACGCCCCTCCCGGTCGCAGGAGCCGGCACGCGTCGCCGAAGGACAGGTGCCCGGTGACATCGACGACGACGTCGAAGCCCGCCCCGGCGTCGTCAGGAACATCGTCGCCTTGCTGCACGACGACATGCGCGGCGCCGATCCGGGTGAGCAGGTCGGGGCGTCCGGGTGGGAGCCGGTCGCACACAGCGGTCACCTCCACGCGCGCGGCGCGCAGCAGCTGTACCAGGGCGGTGCCGATGCCGCCCGTGGCGCCGTGCACCAGCGCCCGGTCGCCAGTGCCGACGCCAGTCACCCGGAGGCAGGCGTGCGCGTAGTGCGCGGCCTCCATGCCAGGGGCGGCGTCCGCCAGGTCCCAACCGGGCGGCACGGTGGCGACGAGGCCGCCGGCCGGTACCGCAACCAGCTCGGCGTGGGCGCCAGGTCGGCCGTCGACGAAGCCGAACACCCGGTCACCCACGTCGAAGGACGTCACGCCCGGACCCGTCGCCGCCACGACGCCCGCGTACTCGGAGCCCAGGACGTGGACGCGCGGCCGTGGCCACCCGCAGGCGAGCCTGTTGACCCACGGGCGGCCGGAGCGGCAGGCGCTGTCGGTGCGGTTGACGGTCGTGGCGTGCACCCGCACCAGCAGCTCCCCCGGACCCGCGGCCGGCGCGGGGACGTCCTGGAGGGCGACGACCTCCGGGCCGCCGTAGCGGGTCCGGACCGCTGCTCGCACGCCGTCAGTATGGCGGCGGCGGCGCGCGAGCGGCAGTCCGCCGGTCAGCGCGGCCCCGGGACCAGCCGTGTGTCCGCCCGGAGGAAGTCGTGGTCGGTGCGGACGGCGGGCACGACGGTGCCGGTGGGCGTGGCGACGCGGTCGTTGCCGTAGACGTGCTGGATGCCGGGCGCCTGGGCGGCCGTAGCGTCGGTCAGCGTCCACCAGCCGTCAGGCGCGCAGGACTCCTGCCGGTTGACGTCGCCGCCGAAGAGCACCGCGCCCTCGTAGGAGGAGAGCAACGCGGCCAGCTCGGCGCACTGCGCGTCATTGGCGGCCTGTGCCTCGAGGCTCCCGCGGGTGCTGAGGTGGCTCGAGCAGGCCGTGACGCGGCGAGCGGTGGTCGCGCAGATCCAACGCCGCTCCTCGACTCCGGACTGCGCCGCGAAGGCGGCGTCCTGCGAGCTGACGATGCGCTCCTTGGTGAGCACGGCGTTGCCGAAGACGCCACGACCCTCCGGCTTGACGCAGGGGAGCTCGGCTCCGCGGTAGATCACGGCGGCGAAGCGGACGTGGTAGCCGGCCCGTCGCGCGATCTCGGCAGCGTCGCCGCTGCAGGCCTCGTTGAGCGAGACGGCCTCGGCGTCCTGGTCCAGGATCGTCGCGACGGCTTCGTCGACCACGGCCGGGTAGGCGGTGCGTCCGTAGCAGCCGGCGACGCCGGAGAGGCAGAGGTTCATCTGGAGCATCGTGTAGGGCGCGCCTGCGCCGGGGTGACCGGACGCTCCCTCGCGGGCGTGCAGGAAGGCCTGGAGACCGGCGAGGTCGTCGGTGTTGAGGTGGTCGACTCCGGCGTCGAGCAGCTCGGCCCACAACGCGTCGCGGGCGGCACCAGGGGTGTCCGGTGTGGCCCAGAAGCGGACGCGGTAGCCGGCGGCGTGCGCCCGGTCGACGACGTCGTGGAGCTGGGCCCGCTGGTCCGCTGGCATCGGGCCGATGCCGTGCCAGGAGAAGTACTTGGTCCAGTTGTCGCTGAGGAGCGGCAGAACGGAGGCCGGCAGACCCGACCCGAGGTCGCCCATGCGGCCGTCGTACCCGGCGTAGCGCACCCGCTGGGCCTGCATCGCCGGCAGGTCGCGGTTGCCGCTGATGACCGCCGTGACGGCGTCGTTCCGCACCCGACCGTCGCGGAAGGTGCTCATGATCCGTCGGTGCTCGGCGAGGGCCTCGTGCACCGCGGCGTACGTCGCAACGGCCTCGCTCTTGACGTCGATCAGCAGCTGGAAGACGCCGTCGTAGCCGCGGTAGACCCGGCCGCCCTCGCGCCGGGCGCGATCGGCGAGCGGCTGGAGGTAGAGCGACTCGAGCGTGCGGGACGGGTCGACGTCCTCGCGGTCGTGCGCGACGAGCAGCTTGCCGTCGACCAGCCAGACATCGGCCTCCACGCTGGTGAATCCGTGCGCCAGGGCATCCTGCAGCGGGCGGTCGTGCTCGTAGTCGTTGTGGGCGTGAGCCTGAGGCAGCGGGCGCACCCGTGCGTCCGGTCGGTCCGCGGTCGCGGCCGTGGCAGAGACGGCCGTGGCAGAGACGGTCGGGGCGGAGGCGGTCGCCGGAGGGGCGAGGCTCAGGAGGGGGACGGCGAGGAGGGTCGCGACCAGCGCGCGAGGGATCCGAGACATGACGTCGACCCCATCGGTCCCGGGCGAACGCCGGGTGACGGCACCAGTGCCTCCCGGCGAACGCACGAGAACTCTCGGCTTGCAGCCTCAGGATGTCTCGGGACTCGCCGGCACTGCGGTGTCAGGCCTCGCGGTCGTCCCTGGAGCTCGGTTGCAGCCGCGCTCGCCAGAGGTCCAGCTTGTCCGAGCGCAGCCGACGTAGACGACGCACGAGAAGCGGATCGTGCTCGAGGGCCGCATCCTTCTTGATGATGACGTCGAGGAATCGGAGGTAGCGAGCCGGCGAGACGGCGAAGGTGCGCCAGATGGCCTCGTCCTTGGCGCCTGCGTCCTTGCGCAGGACCCGCTCGAAGTCGAGCACGAATCTCTCGAAGTCGGTGAGCGGTGACACGGTGACGATCATACAAATCGATCCGCGAAGAGGAGCCGGGGCGAGGGTCGTGTCCAGGCGATGGGCGGTGTCAGGCCGCGGGCGGCTTTCGCACGTGCCGGCTACATCAACTTCGAGAGAGCCATCAACATGACCCGGTCATGACCGGCCCGCTCCCGGGGAGGGGTGTGCTCGAGCAGAGACTGACGTCCTTGGGCCGGACAGGGTCGCCAGTCGAAAGGACGCGGTTACAGCGGCGCGTGGATGAGCTCGACCATCCGGCCCGGTGATCGAACACGTGTTCTATTCTGAAGGGATGCCGCGCCAGCCCCCGTTCCACGTGTGGGTGGACATGACCGGCATCTGGTCGGCCCCGGCGCCAGGCGTCCTGCTGGCGTGGCGGCACTCGGACCGCCGCGGGTGGGAGGCCTGGGTCGTGCGCGTGGAGTCGTACTCGACAGGAGTCGGAGCTGAGGTGCTGATGTCGCAGTCATGGGTACCAGCGGCGTTGGTCAGGCCGGTGGACCGGCACCACCGGGCTACGACATCGGGCCACCGTCGAGCCCACCACGACGCCGATCTGGCCGAGTGACCCAGAACGGGTGCATGATCGAAGCAGTCCGCGGGAGCACGCCCGACCCGCATTGCGGAAAGAGGCACCGTGAACAAAGCCGTCCTGCACTCGATGACCGACGCCGAGCGTCTGCTCGTCGCAGACACTGAACGCGATGCCATCGCGGAGCTGGACGAGGATGACCTCCTCGAGCTTCACACCCGCATCCGACGGACGAGAAGCAAGTACGCCAAGAACTACCGCCGAGCCGCCAGCGCCAACGTCGAACAGGCCGGGGGACGAGGCAAGGGCTTCGGACAGAACTCCCGCGACCGCGACAAGGCCGAGGTCTTCGAGCTCGCGCTCGCACGCGTCAGCCGCCAGGTCGCGGTCCGCGCGAAGGAAGCAGCGGCAGAGCTCAAGGCCGAACGACTCGCGGCAGCACGCCAAGGCTCCACCGGACCCGACTCCTCAACCGACGCACATGGCGAGGCCGGTCCCGCTGGGCGGGGACGACAGACACGCAAGACCACTGGCGGCATCAAGAAGGACGCATCATCACGCTCCGCTGGCGCCCGTAGACAAGCCAAACGCGACAACCGGTAGAGGACGACGATCACCTTCCCGACGTGGTCGGGGACCATCTCGTTCAGCACATGAGGCCCCACCACGGGCACCCCTCTGTTCTGGACACTCGCTCCACCTCGTCATGCGTCCGCCGCCTCTGGGCAGACCGAAGACGCAGATGCTTCCCTCGCTCCAGGCAGCCAGAACGGCGGGCACCAAGAGGTCTCCGTCAGGCCAGTGCGACTTGTGAGCCGACACTCCCGCCTGATGACCTACCGCCTGGCGCCTCGGTGCCCGCGGTTCCACCACACGATCGGGGCACACTTCCAGTCATGCTGACCCGACTCTGCGCCGCCACGCTGGCCCTCGCTCTCCTGACGGCCTGCGGCGACGACGCCGGTTCCACATCAGACAGAACGGCCTCGCCATCGAGTCCAGCTGATCGCGGGACAGAGCCTTCAACCGCCACCGAGCCTGCACCATCGACCACGGCGGAGCCGACAAGGCGCGGCACCCGCATCGTCACTGACGACAGCGAGTTCGGCACGATGTTGTTCGACGGGACCGGGCAGGCGATCTACCTCTTCGACGTCGAGGCCACCTCGATACCCAAGTGCTACGACGCATGCGCCGACGCCTGGCCGCCGGTACTCACCACCGGCAACCCGGTTGCAGGTCCCGGCGTCGACACCTCGATGCTCGCCACCACCAGACGCACCGACGGCACCTGGCAAGTCACCTACAACGACCATCCGCTCTACTACTACGCGCACGAGGCCGAGCGCGAGGTGAAGTGCCACGACGTATTCCTCAATGGCGGCAACTGGTACGTCGTCCAACCCGACGGCGACCCGGCACCCGCATGACGAACTGGCTCTGACTCAGCGTTTCCGCTGTTCAGAAGCCGGTTCTCTCGGCCGGGCTGACAGGTTCGAACCTGGGACCCGGCCGACCCTGGGTTACCGGGGGCGCCACTCCCCCGCTGGAATTTGCTTCGACCCGCCCGACAGGACCTGCCCGGTAGGCGCTGCACAGCGCCGCGGATGACCAAGACCCTCAGCTTGCGTGCTGCTGGACGACGTTGAGCACGTTGCCATCGGGAGCGCGGACGAAGAAGCGAGTGACGCCCCATGTCTCGGTTGTCAGGGGATGCACGATCTCGTACCCGCGCTCCTGTGCTTGGCGGTAGGCGGCTTCGACGTCGTCGACCATGACCGAGACGACGGGATCCACGGGTGCGGTGGCATCGCTGGTCATCACCTGGAGCGTCGCCCTGGATGCCGGCGAGGTGTGGCGGGCCACCCAGCCCAGGTTGAACTCCTCTTCGGCCAACCCGAGGTAGTCGCTGTAGAAGCTCCGGGAGGCGGGGAGGTCGGCTACGTGAAGGTCGGCGATGATCTGCGTGACGCGGACGCGCGACGTGTCGGCACTCCCAGCTGGGCCGGTTTCGCCTGAGGTCTGCTCCGGCGCGGCTCCCAGGAGGTGGATCCAGCGCGGATCCTGCTGGCCCGGCCGGCGCTCGAGCTCGCGCACCAGCGGTTGCGGGCGGCTCGCCATCCGGCGCAGGCAATCCTCGACCTGGCCCGGGTCGGCGAACCCGTGCAACCGCTCGGTGCGGGTGCGCAGCTCACCCGGCGCCTGCGCGCCGCGGAGCAGCAGTACCGTGAGCAGCGCCCGCTCGTCGGGCTCGAGGGCGAGTTGCTCGTCGAGGATCTGGTGGTACTTCAGTGTCCGGCGCCCGGTGTCGGACCACACGATCCGCAGCAGCCCGCGCTCCTTGAGTGACTTCGCGGTCCGCTCGACGGTCTGCTGGTCGAGGTCGGTGACGGGGTCCCGGCTGCTCCTCTGGTTGCACGCCGACACCAGCGCGTTCGCGGAGAGAGGATAGGTGGCGGGCACGGTCGTCTGCTTCTCCAGCAGGCTGCCGAGGATGCGCTGGTCAGTCGCATCGAGGACGGGGAGTTCGCTCACGTCTCGACCTTAGGTCTGTCTTGGCGCGACTGCGGATCGAACCGCGTCCTTTTCGCCGCTTGCGCGCCACGGTGGCGAAGACGTCGCAGAGAAGCGTGGTGGCGTGCGAATCTGACGGAAGTTGTCCACGTCCATGAGCATGGTGAGGGTTCCTCGACTCTGCCGATCGGCAAGCTTGGCTTGTGTTACGAGTCCGCAGCGGTTTCGGAGAAGCGGCGCTGCAGCACAACCACTAGCGTCGGTGGAACACCATGGAAGGGGATCACCATGAGCTATCAGGCTTACCTCGACGCGATCGAGAGGAAGACCAGTAAGACGCCTGAGGAACTGCTGGGGGAGGCCGCCGCGCGTGGGTTCACTCCGCAGAGCAAGGCGGGTGATTTCGCGGTCTGGCTCAAGGACGACTACGACATCGGCCGGGGCCATGCGATGGCGCTGTTCGGGGTGCTCAAGAATGGGTCGACGATCAGCGACAAGCACCTCGACAGCGGCACCACCCACTCCGATGCCTCCACCGAGCTGCGGTTGGACGGCATCGACCGCCGCTGATGGGCGTCGTCGCCCTCGTGGAGCTACCTCGATGGTGGCGTTGACGTCCCCACGAGGCAAGGCCTACTGGGCTGCGGGCTTGCGTGCGATCCGGTAGTCCAGTGTCAGGAACGGGAAGCCGAAGATCCAGAAGCTGTGTTCGGCGCGCAGCGCGCCTTTGTCGACGTAGACGTCGAGCTGCTCCTCGAAGCCGTGCACGGCCAGCGCGGTCAGTTCGTCGGCCGATGTGTCGATGTAGGTGAGGTAGTGCCCGGCCTGGCCGTCGTGCGCGCGGCTGGTCAGTCTCAAGCCTCGATCGGGTCGTGACTGCGGCAACAGCGTTGCGGTGAAGCTCCCCTCCGGGACGGGGAATCCGACGCTGACGTAGCCAACGTTGTCGTGGGTGTAGGTGGTGTAGATCCCGAGCATGATCGGCTCGTCGTCGTCGGCGAACGACCGAACCCAGCCGCGTACGGACACCACGCCGTCGACCCCGGTGACGGTGTCGATCCGGCTGCGGATCCCGCGTTGGGCCTCTCGCTGGTTCATCGGAATGCTGGCCTGCCCGAGCGGGCGGGCAACGAGGGTGCGGTAGAGCAGGTAGCCGGGCCGGACCCACAGCCGCCACTGCGGCACGATGTCGAGGGCGAACCGGGTGGTGTGCTCGTAGAACTCCCGCACCAGGGGGTCGACCTGACCCGGGTCGAGCTCCGGACCGGCTAGGGCGTCGAGGGAAGTGACGATCCCGGCATCCGGGGCGTCGGCGATGTAGTGCGCGCCCAGTTCCGCGGCGAGGTCTCGGACATAGGTGGTGCCGACGTACCTCGACCGCGCGGGCCGGGGCACCACGAACGGCAGGTCGGCGGCTCGAACGCGTTCGGCGAGCAGGCTCAGCTGGGCGTCGCGGAAGACCACTGCCGACAGGCTTCGATAGGCGAGCACGGTGCTGCTTGCGATCACCGCGGCCGAGGCCTGCCGGCGCGCGAGTACCTCCCCCACGGCCAAGCCGACGACCGGGCCCATCGCCACCTTCTGCGGTCGCAGCCCCATCGCTCCGACCACGGCACCGGTCCCCGCCGCCACCGTTCGTGGACCTGCGCCGGTCACGTTCTCCGAGATCCAGCCCAGCGGTGCGGCGAGTGCGGCACTCACCGCGATCCGCTGCCACAGCGCCGGGATCTCGCCGTCCTGCTGGCGAACCCGGGCCACCGCCTCCGACGCCCCCAGTCCGATGGCCCCGACGAACGCGGCACGCGCTGCGGTCCTGACTCCGTAATGCGCGGCCAACGACGCCCCCGCGCTCCCTCCGATCAAGGCTGCGAAGGCGGCGGACGACGTGGAGGACACGTTCGCGACCCTAGCCCGATCCTGAACAGAGCACGGGCCCCGTGCGGTACGAGATGCGCCCACCACACACGGTCTCCGCTACTGCGTCATGGCGCCACGAGCCGGACGCGCAGCACGGACGGTGCGTCGGCCGGGACTCACGTTCGAGGCCTCAACGCAGCGCCCGGCCGCTCCGCGACCGAACGCTCGCATGGGTTGGGGTGCCGCAACCTCCCAACAGTCATTCCGACCACGTTCCTTCGCATCCCCGCGGCGAGATCCCTTCGTAGGAGGCCCGGTCAGCTGATCGCGGCTCGCATCTGCACCGCTTCCATGCCGATGCCCGCGGTCTCAGCGATCTCGAGCACGGGGTACAGGCTGAACTCGAAGAACGGCCCGAACGTCGCCATGTCCTTGGCGACGAGCGCAGGGTCACTGGTCTCGACGACGGCGAAGCCCCCTCGACCATCGACGCGACCGAGGAACTGCTGGAAATCGGTGCCCTCGGAGGGCGACCACTTGCTGAATACCTGGAGCCCGCGTGCCTGGGTCTCCTCGCTCGTCGACTGACGCGTCTCCCACATCACTACGTACTTCATCGCTCATCCCTCCACGGACCGCTGCCGCGTCGGGATGACGCGTGTGCGGCGTCACTTGTCAATCAACTCCTAAACGACGGCACGGTCAAGGAGTGTGCAGCCCGGTCTAGCAGGGGCGACCGACTCGTCATGCCACTCCACCCGCAGGCGCGACGCTTGTGGGCGTGATGCTGCTTTGCCGTCCAGGCGAAGTCCGTAAATGCGGCTTGTCCGGCTTCCAGGACTTGGTCCTGCTGGGTGGGGTGTCCCAGGCCGGGCCAATGTGGCCGAGCTTGCGGCGGTACACGTGCGTCATCAGGGGGAAAGCTGCCCGGTGGGCAGGACGACGTCACGGTCGTCCACGCGGGTGACGCGAGTGCACGTCGTGGAGTGCACGTCGCATGCGAGCAAGGCGCGCGAGGCTCCGTTGCGAGCGGAGTAGTTGAAGCTGAGGGCGGCCACGGTGTTCGCGTCGAGCCACTGGTACACGCTGAGGTAGACGTCGCGGTCGACGGTGGCGTCGTTGGTGCCGTTGTCAGGGGTGAGGACGCGTCGCTCTCCGGTGGCCAGCTCAAGCACCGTCGGAAGCGTTGTGCCGTCGATGATGAGGACGTGCTTCCCGTCGGGAGTGAGACGTCCCCATTCCCCTTCGATGGTGAGACCGTTGGTGAGGTCGTTGCCGACACGAAGCTGGGGAACGAGGGAGGTGGTAGTGGACCCGTCGTCTCCGTAGGGCGTGAGGACGCTGACGCTGTACACGAACAGCCCGGCCTGCGCGTCGAGCGTTCTGCTGGTGGCGGCGGAGGGGTCGGCGCTCAGGAGGACAGGCTGTTCGCCGTCGAGCGCGTCCCAAGCCATGACGCCGCCTGTGTCCGCGACGTAGACGGTGCGCTCGTCGACGGATACGATGAGGCGACCTTCGCCGCTGCCATCGGGTACGCCGGCATTGGCCGGGAGGCTGCCGGGCCAGCTTGCGAGCTCGAACTCGGCTACGTCGCCGGTGGCGATGTCGAGGACGGTGAGGGTGCCGCCATCGGCGGCGTCGACCCACGCGACGATGTCACCGTCGGAGACCAGCGCGGCGCCGCGGTCGGTGTCAGCGAGCTGTCCGACGCGGATGGTCTTGTCGTTGATGACGGTGTGGACGCGGCCTTGCGGGTCGGCGATGACGTACCCGCGCGGCGTCTGAGTCAGGGCGCGGATGCGGACGCCGGTGTCGGTCGTTCGGTCCCCGTCGTGAATCGTTGTGCCGCTCGCGTAGACCACGTCGTAGGTGTGCACGGTGGGGTTGGGGGCCGGTGTCGGCGTCGGAGCGGGACTGGCCGCGGGGTTGCTGGACTGCGACGGCGGGTCGGCGGGCGGGTCGGTGCGCGTCGTGTAGAAGGTGGCTCCGGCTGCGATGACGACTGCAGCCGTCAGGCCGCCGTACGCGCGACGGTCCCAGGGCCGTGGTTGGCGCGTGGACCCGCCCTCGAGGATGTCCGGTTGCGCGCCGTTGCGCGCGGCCGGGCGGTAGCCGGGGTCCGTCATGGGTGTCATGGTGCCGTATGCGGCGCCGCCTGCATCCGATGCACAGTGCGGCCAGTTCGTGTTGCCCATCGCAGGAGGGCGGTGAACCGCGAATCGCGGCCGAGGTGGCTCACGTGTTGGACTAGCTGGCCGCCGCCGATCCCGAGGCTGGCTCGAATACTTGGTGAGTAAGCGGTGAGTAGGGCTTCCAACGAGTTGGGCCCGATTGGCGCAAACAAGCCCTGGCCTGAGGAAACACCGCCCGGGCTGAGCAGTCCTTGTCCTGGCGTGCCCCAGGAGGAGGCCTTCTGACCGAGTACTTGGTAAGTACGTGCGGCAGACTTGCGAGGTTGAGGAACACCTCGAACGGCGTCACGCGTCGGCGAAAAGCTGAGGGCGCTCTTGGGTCCCCGGCTGGACACCACTCCCCCGGCTTTGAGCAGCGTCGACTCGCCCACTCTAGGCACCGAGTTCGCCCACTAAGACGACTCAACAGCGCGCGCGTCCGCCGCGCCAGCCGTGGTGCCCACGACGCCGCTCTTGGACCGGCGTGTCACCGGTTTCGACTCCAAGACGACAACTCACCAATGTCCGTCGTGAGACGACATGACACCCCCAAGGTCTACCCGTCCACGGCGTCAGGGGCTCGCGTTGAGTGATGGGTGCCTGGCAGCGCGGGTTCAGTCGAGCGCCACGGCCACGCAATCCGTCTGGTAAGCGGCAGCGCCGCTACCGTCCGTGACCTGCCAGCGCAGGTAGTAGGTAGTTCGAGGCAGATCCTCCACCGCGGCGGGAACGAATGTGGCGGCGCCGTGGGCATTGCCGGACGCATTGGCCGTCATCGTCGCCATCCCGGGCACGGCGACCACGATGTCACCGCAATCAAGGTCGCTGTAGGCGTACAGGTTCACCACATACGTCTGTCCCGGATCCACGTCCCGCAGTAGGTACCGCTCCTGCGCGTAGATCCTGGGGCCTTCCGTATGGACGTCAATCACCCACCCGTGGGTCGATTCGCCGGCCACGGACGACAGCGGGTACTGGGTGGTGTGGAACACCTGGTCGGCGTGCGCTGTTGGCGACCAGCCGAGAATCAGAGCCGCGGTCCCCAGCGCAACGACTGATCGACGAGCGTGCTTGCGGAGCATGTTGACCTCCACGTTGCATCTGATGAAGCAATTGCCCCGAATACCAACGACTCAACTCTTGGTCAGGTGTCCGATGCAAGCCCCACGTGGGGTAAAGGGAAGAGTGTGCCGCCCACGCGCCGCATGCCTCGCTACCCCAGCCGGGAGGAATCTGGCAGCGTCACGCTTGGACCCAAGGATGGGGTTCGGCCCTTTCGACCGGCCATGGCACGGCCACCCGCCTGCCCGCGATCGCTCGCTCCGAAGGCGAGTCAAGCGAGCACCGCGCCCACTGGGGCGCGGTGCCAGCCCCCGATGCCCTTGCACCGATTCCGGAGAAGTCGTCCTAACCTCACAGCGGTGAAACGCTTGGGACCGCCGGACGCCCGGTCAGCCGGGTCATCGCCGCGAGTACCGCATCTGGCGCCTCGAGCCAGATGAAGTGACCTGCTCCTGGTGCAGCCGACCACCACCCTCCTGGGATGCGGTCCGCAGTGTCGGTGCCGGCTGTCATGGGGATCGGACTCCGCTCGCCGACGAGCACACCGACCGGCACCTCGATGGTGGAAAGCGCCACCTCCAGTTTCGGCAGACGCGCATTGAGGTCGGCCACCAATCCTTCGTACGACGCCTGGGACACCTTCACCGGTGGCATCGCCGGTGCCGTCGACGGCTCCGC
Source organism: Nocardioides sp. GCM10028917 (assembly GCF_042666175.1). Taxonomy (NCBI): domain Bacteria; kingdom Bacillati; phylum Actinomycetota; class Actinomycetes; order Propionibacteriales; family Nocardioidaceae; genus Nocardioides; species Nocardioides sp. GCM10028917. The sequence continues at coordinate 122,806 of NZ_JBHTFL010000003.1, read as the reverse complement.
GAAGTAAGACGGCCAGACCAGACCTAGCTGCTCGGCGTCCTCCTCCGGAGACAGGCCCTCGGCCGACTCCTTGGCCTCGAGCTCCTCGAACCTGGGGCGATTTGCATCGGGCATTCGCACGACCAGCTGCGCGGTGAACTCCGCGGTCCCTCCGTCGCCCACCGCCCCCAGGGGATCGACGGCCAGCACGCCGGACAGCCTGTGGGGAATCGCGGTTGCGGCGTGGAGAGCAAGATGGCCGCCCCATGAGTGGCCCAACAGGTAGGCGCTGTCCCAGCCGAGTTCGTCAAGGACCACGACGAGATCGCCGACCGCCTCCGCAATGGTGAACTCGCCATCGGCGGTCGAGGGCGCCAGCCCGCGCTGCTGGAAGGTCGCGACGCGATAGCGCTCGGCAACCTCCTCAACCAGGGTGTCGAGGTAGTCGAAGTTGAGGCCGGGCCCGCCGTGCAGGGCCAGCACCGGCGGTCCCTGCCCGGCGACCCATCCAACGATCTCACCAAGGCCCGTAGTTGCCGTGAACGAGGTGCGCTCCATGCTCGGAGACTAGGCCAGAAGTCAGGCGGCGACCCGGCGCTAAGACCACCGCCACCCATGACCGGACCTGCACGTCCCCGAAGCTGCCGCGGCCAGGTCAACAGGAGATGCAAACGGTCGGCACAACCGCATCACTTCGCCGGGTGCCAGCGCGGCCGACGTTGGTTGAGGCGACGCCGCCAGGACCGCCATCCCGGTGGTTGCCGACCATGGTGACGCGGGTGGAGACTGGTCGGTGCGGTCGAGGGGTACCCGACCGCAGGGAGGACCGCCAGTGGTCGAACCTGCTCCGTTCCCAAAGTCGGGAGTTGTCAGCGCCGCGGAGCACGAGCGGCTCCGCCGGGACTACGACGCCTTGGCTGACCAGTTCGGCGCCACGTCCGAGGTGCTCGAGGCCATGGGCCGGTCGACAGCCGATCCGGGCGCGGTGCTCACCACAATCGTTGAGAGCGCGCGCCGGCTGTCCCGATCGGAGGCCGCGCATCTCTACCTGTTGGAGGGTGACACGTTCCGCCTCATGGGGACTGTCGGGCTCTCCGAGGCGTCCCGGCTGGTGCTGACCGAGCACCCGATCTCGATGGACCGGGAGACGCTCACCGGACGCGTCGGCCTCGAGCGGAGGACGCTCCAGATTCCCGACGTGCTGGCCGACCCGGACTTCGGCCGCCACGATCTGCAGAGATCCGCGGGCTTCCGCACAGTGATCGCCGCTCCCCTGATCGTCGACGACGCGGTCGTTGGCGCCCTCAATGTGTGGCGCAACGAGGTCCGCCCGTTCGACGACCGTGAGGTGAGCATCGTCAGCGCGTTCGCCGTCCAGGCGGCAATCGCCGTCAACGGCGTCAGGCTGATCCAGCAGCTCGAGACGCGGGGAGCGGAGCTGGCCCGCAAGGTCGACGAGCTGGAGGCGCTCCGCGCGGTCGGCGAGGCGGTCAGCTCCACCCTCGACCTCGAGGGCGTTCTCGACACGATCGCCGAGCATGCGGTCGCACTGTCCGGCACCGACGGCGGCTCGATCATGGAGTACGTCGAGCGAGACCGCCGGTTCGTGGTGCGCAGCGCTTATCGCACGGCTCCCGAGGTCGTGGAGCAGCTGCGCTCCGTGAGTATCGACCTCGACAAGACGCTCGTCGGGAGAGCCGCGCTGGAGCGGCGCCCGATCGTCGTCCCCGACCTCGCGGCCGTCGAGCTCGACCCGCACCTGGAGATCCTGCACGGCGCCGGATGGTCGTCTCTCGTCGCCGTCCCCCTGCTTCGCGAGGAAACGATCGTCGGCTCGCTGATCGTACGGCGCAGACGCACCGGCGACTTCTCTTCGGAGGTCGTCGACCTCTTGGAGACTTTCGCCAGCCAGTCGGCGCTCGCGCTGCTGAATGCCCAGCTCTTCCGGGAGCTGAAGGAGCAGAGCCTTGCCCTGGAACTGGCGAGCCGGCACAAGTCGGAGTTCTTGGCGAGCATGTCGCACGAGCTACGCACCCCGCTCAACGCGGTGCTTGGCTTCTCGGAGGTGCTGCTCGAGCGCATGTTCGGCGACATCAACGAGCGACAGGAGGAGTACCTGCGGGACATCCACGGCTCTGGGAAGCACCTGCTCGAGCTGCTCAACGAGATCCTCGACCTCTCGAAGGTCGAAGCCGGGCGGATGGAGATCGACTACTCCGCGTTCGACCTGCGCGTGCTCCTTGAGGCGGCGGTGGCCATGCTCCGCGAGCGGGCGACCGCGCACGGTATCGATCTCACTGTCGACGTCGAGCCGGGCCTGGCCCATGCGTACTCCGACCAGCTGCGGCTCAAGCAGGTCGTGCTCAACCTCGTGACGAACGCCGTGAAGTTCACTGGCGACGGCGGCTCGGTGGCGGTCCGGGCGCGGCGGACGCCGGTCGATTTCGAGGTCACGGTGACCGACACCGGGGTCGGGATCCCGGAGACGGACCGTGAGCGCATCTTCGAGTCCTTCCAGCAGGGCGGGCGGGGTGCCTCACGCGAGGAAGGCACCGGACTCGGGTTGACCCTGTCGCGCCGAATCGTCGAGCTGCTCGGTGGCCGGATGTGGCTGGAGAGCGAGGTGGGCGTCGGCAGCACCTTCGGCTTCACGCTCCCGTCGCGGACCAGCGACGACGCCGTCGACCCCATGTCGACCTCCGGGATGTGCGAGGTCGTGGTGATCGAGGACGACCGGCCTTCGCTCGATCTCTTCACGGCCTTCCTCGACGGCGCTTCGGTGCGGGTCACCACCGCGCGTGACGGGCCGACCGGACTCGAGGCCATACGCCAGAACCGGCCGAGCGCGGTGCTGCTCGACATCAGGTTGCCGGGCATGGACGGCTGGGCGGTTCTGACCACCCTCAAGCAGGACCCCGATACCCGCGACATCCCCGTGATCGTGGTGTCGATCGTGGACGAGCAGCAACGCGGCGCCGCATTGGGGGCCGCGGCCTACCTCGTGAAGCCCGTCGGACGCGGCGCTCTGCTCGACGCGATCGCTCGGGTGGTGCCCTCGGTCCAGACGGGTTCCCGCGCGGTAGGAGAGGGGTGAGGACGTGACAACCGGCCGACGGGTCCTTGTCGTCGAAGACAACCCCAGGAACCTCAAGCTCGTGCGGGACGTCCTGACCCACTACGGCTTCGAGGTAGTCGAGGCGACCACGGGCGAGGAGGGAGTGCGTCTCGCCGCACAGCTCGCCCCCGACCTCGTCCTGATGGACCTGCAGTTGCCCGGCATCGACGGCACGGAGGCGCTGCGGCTGCTCCGCGAGGCCGAGAGCACCCGTTCGGTACCGGTGGTGGCCGTCACCGCCTTCGCCATGGACGACGACCGCGAGCGGGCGCTCGCCTCCGGGTTCGACGGCTACGTCGAGAAGCCGATCAGCGTGCGCGCCCTGCCCCAACTGGTGGAGGACTTCCTCGGCCTGGGAGACGTGCGATGACCCCCGACACCGACGTACCCCCGTCGTGGACGACCAGCCCGCGCACTGCGCGGCGGCCCGGTCCCGGGTGGCGCCCGGGCTACCCCGGCTGCCGCGACCGCCAGCAGCGCTCAACACGGTGGGACTGCGCCTTCCGGCGGGCGCGTGTTCGGCGGGTGCGCAAAGGTGAGGGGGCGTCATCGCCTGCCACGCCCACGCCGCCTCCGCTCGGTTCGCGGCCCCCTCCGCTACCTGCTCGCTGCTGCTCAGCTCGCCGACGTCGTGGTGCAGGAGCCCTCGCCAACCTCTTCGCGCCGGAGGCCGGCGACCCGCCGGTGTGCTTCACTGACGCCGTGTGGCGGCTGCTCGAACCCCTGCGAGCCGAGGATCGGGAGGCCTTCCTCGCCCTCGCCCACCGCCGCACGTTCGCGCGCAACGAGGTCCTGTGCCACGAGGGCGACCCGGCGGACTCGCTGCATCTGGTCGAAGGCGGCCACCTCGCAGTGCGCGGCACATTGGCTTCGGGCGCCGCGGCGACCTTCACGGTCCTCTCACCTGGGGACTACTTCGGCGAGCTAGCGCTGCTGCGCACCGACAGACGCCGCACGGCGACGGTGACGGCGTTGGAAGAGAGCCGGACACTCGCGGTCGCGGGAACGGCATTCGACCGGCTCTGCCAGCACAACCCGGGCATCGAGCGGGTCGTGTCCACGCTCCTGGCCGACCGTATCGACCTCCTCAGCCGGCGACTCCTCGAGACCATGTACGAGACCTTGGACCGCCGGGTCTACAGCCGTCTGCTAGACCTCTCAGATGCCTACGGCACGGGCGAGGGCGCCGTCGCCATCCCCCTCAGCCAGGCCCAGCTCGCAGACCTGGTAGGGGCGACGCGGCCACCGGTCAACCAGGTCCTCCAGCGGCTCGCGGACGGCAACGTGATCCGGCTCAGCCGCTCGCGGATCGAGGTTCTGGACCCGGCGGAGCTGCGCCGACGCGGTCCTTGAGTGATCTGACGGAGTGTCTCGGGGCGAACAGAACTTTCCTTCGCAGCGGCTCAGGATCGGGTTCACAACACAGATCCCAGCGAAGGAACCCGACATGTCCCTCTACGAATCCGAAGCCATCTGCCGAGCCATCATCACCGACCGCATCCGCGAGGCAGACCACCGGCGCCTCGTCCGCGAGATCAAGCAGTCCGAGCTCCGCAGCAACATCGGCGCTGCGACCGCGCCCGCCAACCGACGCTCCCGCCTCTGGAAGCTTGTCCACCTCTCGCACGCCTACGGCTGACCGGACGGAGCCCACCATGTCCACCCAGTCCGCCACCCAGACCACGACCAGGGCCGACCTCCTCCACGACGCGCTGCGTCGGGAGCTGCTGCGTCTTGCCCGACACGAAGACGACGCCGCCAGCCGGGAGGCGGCACGCGTGCACTACTGGGAGCCCACTCCCGTCACCGTTGTTGTCCACCGACAATGTGCCGCAGCCCTGCGCAACGCCGCTGATGAACTCCTTCCGCGTTGATTGTCACCTGAGAACTACGGACAGGACCAGCAGTGGCGAGAGGCGTGAGTCAGCTCTTCACCCCGATCGCCCTTCACGACGTCACCATCCGCGACCGGGTGTGGGGTCGCCCCGACGTGCCGGTCCTCCGCAGGCGACGGCCTCCCGAACGAGTGGCGCCTCGTGCACATAGGCTCGTTCGCCCCCGGCGGCGCCCGGGCTGGTGTTCACCGAAGCGACCGCGGTCGTCCCCGAGGACCGGATCTCGCCTGAGGTCACCGAGTCCTGGAAGGACGAGCGGCAGGACGGTAGCGATCGTCTCGTTCGTGCGCGGCCAGGTGAGCGCGGCGCCGGCATCCACCGGCCCACGCGAGCCGTTCGTCCTAGACGGCGATGTCCTTGGGACTCGTGAGCGAGGACTCGCAGTAGACGTCGAGGTCAACCGCGAAAGCAGCTGGGATCCCGCGACACATCAGCGCACACTCGCTCCGCCACGCCGCCATCACCCACGCCCTCGACGCAGGCGTCCCGCTACGCGACGGCCAGATCCTCGCCAGACACGCCGCCCTGCGCACCACCGAGTACTACGGCCGCGCCCGCGGAGTCCTCGACCGCCACGGCGTCCACTTCCTCACCGCCTACGTCCCTGCCGTCTAGACGAGGGCGGAGCTGGACGACGCGAGGCACGCAGCACCCGAAATGACGACCGGTGATTGGCGAAACGGGGATCCTGAGTAGCGCGCGAGCGGGGTTCCGAACCAGGTCTTCCTTGTTCATTTCCGAGCGGTTCTGGAAACTGGCAGGGTGCCGAGTTTCGGCGCGGATGGGCGACTCGGCAGGCGGGGCGAGCATGAGCATCTCCGGCAAGAGCCTGGTCCGTCGGTGGGGTGGCCGTGCAGTCGGGTTGGCTGTCACGGGCGTCGGCCTGTACATCGTGGCGCCGAGCTTGTTGACCATGTTCGGGGCGTGGCCCCGATTGTCGGACGTTGACGAGCCCTGGTTCGTCATCCTCGCCGTACTCGAGATCTGCAGCCTTGCTTGTCTGTGGTGGCTGGCGCGCATCGCGCTCGCGAGTCCCGACGACCCGGACCCTGACGACCCGGACCCTGACGACCCGGTCCCTGACGGGGCGGCAGATCGACATGCTCAGCCGCCACCTCGATTGGGTTGGGGGACAGCCGCGGCTGCCCAGCTCGCTGGCAACGCCGCCAGCAAGGTCGTCCCCGGGGGTGCCGCCACCGGTGGAGTCGTGCAGGCCAAGGTCCTCATCCAGTCCGGGCAGCCAGCCGGCGCGGTGGCGTCGGGGCTCACGGCCACCAACCTGCTGGGGACAGCGGTGCTCTTGATCCTGCCCGTGCTCACCATCCCGGCCCTGATCATCGGGCCGCCGCCGGCGAAGCAGCTGCAGCTGGGGTTGGTTGTCTCGTTGATCCTGGCAGCAGTCATCGTTGCCATCGGCGTCACGGCGCTGACCTGGCCATCAGTCGTGGCCGCGACCGGCATGGTCACCGGACGTGTCGTCCATGTGTTCTGGAAGTCTGTGACGCCGCACGGTCTTGCGGACGGGCTCCTGGCGCAGCGTGCGCGGGTCGCCGCTGCGTTTCGCGGTCATTGGTGGAGGGCCGTGTTCGCTGCGGCCGCGAACCGCATGTTCGACTACGCGGCTCTGGTCGCCGCGTTGGTGGCATTCGGAGCGCACGTGCGTCCCGCCGAGGTGCTGCTCGCGTATGTGGTCGCGCAGGCGTTCGCGATCATCCCGATCACACCCGGTGGTGTGGGCTTCGTCGACGCGGGACTGACCGCGCTCCTCGTCCTGGTCGGCGTCCCGGCCGACACCGCGCTCATCGGCACGCTGCTCTACCGACTCTTCTCGTTCTGGCTGCCGATCCCGATTGGCGGGCTGGCCTGGGGGTGGTGGCGGATTCACCACCAGGTCGCGGATCGCCGGTTGACCGACATCGACTAGCACCCGTTCGAGCGGCTCGTCGACGACAGCGACCTGAAACGCGCGGCTGGTCTCAGACCAGTGGGGCTCCGCGCCTGAAGTCGACACGAGCTCACGCCGAGGTGACACGCGTCCTTCCGCCGCGCTTCGGCGCCAAAGAACAACCGGATCTGCCTGCGGGTTCAGGCGGTCATCGCAACACCTCGGCTAGTGCTTGTGATGGTGTCTTGAAGCCGAGGGTCTGTCGAGGGCGTTCGTTGAGCTCTTGAGCGATGGCGTCGAAGTCGGCTTGGGTCAGGGTGCGGAAGTCGAGGCGGCGGGGCAGGTACTGGCGCAGGAGTCCGTTGGTGTTCTCGTTGCTGCCGCGCTGCCAGGGCGACTTTGGGTCGCAGAAGTAGACCTGCACCCCGGTGGCGATGGTGAAGCGTTGGTGCTGGGCCATCTCGTGGCCAAGGTCCCAGGTCAACGACTTCGTCAGCTGCTGCGGCAGCGTCGTGACTGCGGCGGCGAGCGCATCGGCGACCGCGTCAGCCTTGTGATTGCCACCTGGTAGCGCGACCAGCATCAGGAACCGGGTCGAGCGCTCCACCAACGTGGCAACGGGGCTCATCCCTTTGCCGAACACCAGGTCGCCTTCCCAGTGGCCGGGCACCGCCCGGTCCTCTACCTCGACCGGTCGCTCGGAGATGTGCAGCGTGTTGGGCCGGCCGCCACGACCGTCGGGCAACCGGACTCCCTTGGGTCGCCGGATCACCCGCCCGGTGCGCAGGTGAGCGGTCAGTTCTTTGCGCAGCGCGCCGCGGGACTGGACGAACAAGGTGCGGTAGATGCTCTCGTGGGACACGTGCATCTCCGGGTCGTCGGGGTAGGTGGACTTGAGCCAACCTGCGATCTGCTGGGGTGACCATCGTCGCTGAAGCTTCTCGGCCACGATGCCAGCCAGCACCGGGTTCATGGCCAGCTTGCACGTCTTGGGACGGGTCGCACGCGACCACGCCTCACGATCGGCTCTGGCTGCTCTGTATCGCCTCAGCCCGCCGTTGGTGTTGATCTCTCGGCTCACCGTCGAGGGCGCTCGACCCAATCGAGTCGCGATGGCTCGGATCGACTCCTTGGCCGCCAAGCCCCGAGAGATCTCTTCACGCTCCGCCATCGACAGGCGACACCGGGACCGACGCCGGGGATCGGGTCTGACCCCGCCACAGCGCAGCAGGTAGGTACGCACCGTGCTCGGTGACAGGCCTAGCTGCCGAGCCGTCGGCTTCGCTGCATGGCCAGGCGTCAGCTTCTCGTAGTCACCGTGTCCCACCGCAACCTCCTCGAGTCAACGAAGTGTTGCGCTGACCCGTTGAGAGCGCCCCGATGAGCGGGCGCTTTACTTCGCCCAGTAGGGGCGGTGACTGGAAGCTTCGAACGGCGACGTCACACAATGCAGACGCCTACCGATGGGGCTCCAGACGGACACTGGTTCGGCAGCACCGTTGCCAGACCGGCGGAGATCTTCAGCGCCTTCGACCGCCCCGGTGAACGCGTGCGGCACCGACCCTTGGGGCGGTGGGCCACGTGAGCCCGTGACTCAGCCCGTCGAGCCGAGGGTCTGCCACTCGCCCCACTCGGATCCGTCGACCAGTCGTCGGAGCTCGGAGCCGTCGGTCTTGATCGTCCAGAGGGACTTCGCACCCGTGGCGTCAATCCTCGTGAAGAGGATCTGGTCACCCTCGGGGGAGAACGTGATCTTGGCGCTGTACTCGTTGAGGCCACCACCCATGTCGGCCAGCGGGACCAGGGTCCCGCTCACCACGTCGACCAGGGTGAGCTCATTTACATGGCTCCCGTCGGACGACTCGCCGCCCGGTTTATTCACGAAGGCGATCTGGTCACCCGCCGGGGACCACTCGATGCCGTACCACCAGTACAGGGTGTCATCGGGGTCTTGGGGGACCAGCTGGCGGGCCTGGGACCCATCAGCCGCCGCGACGTAGAGCCCGTCCGGAGGCACGTACGCGATGTCGTCTCCGTTGGGCGAGTATTCGAACTGGGACTGGGATCGCGGGTCGTCTGGCGACAGCTGCCGCGGCGGGGAGCCGTCCACGGGAATCTCCGCACCGCGGAGCAGGAGGGACGTGCCATCGGGTGACCACACGGGGTCACAGTCGCAGCTCGGCAAGAGCTCTGGCGGCACGGTGAGCAGCGCCTGGCGTACCCCGTCGAGCCCCCAGATCCCCAACGAGCTCTCGAAGTCGACCCAGGCAGCAACCCGGCTGGAGTCGGGCGACCACGCGATGCGCCAGCCGAAGCTGGGGAAGGATGCGATGCGGCGGCCCGACGGATCACTGATGGTGACGGTCGTGCTCGTGGAACAACCGTTGGGTCGCGTGTCACCGCTGTCCTCGTCCCCTCGGTAGGCGAGGTGCCGCCCATCGGGCGACCAGGCGGGTCCGTCGACCCAATAGCCTGCGCACACGTCTTCTGCGCCGGATTGGACGGTATCTGTGATCCGGACCCGGTTCGCGCCGTCCCCGTCGGCCACGTAAATGTCCTCGTCGAGCTCGAACGCGAGGCGGCCCAAGCTTCCCGGTGCCGACGTGGTCGGGAGAGGCGCCGCAGGATCTGGCGCCGTGGGCCGGTTGGCTTGACCCGCCAGGCTCACCCCCAGCACCACGGTCGCTGCGATGGTCGCTGCGACCACGCCGGTGATGCGGCGGCGGTGGTGGTGCCGGGCACGCCGCAGGACGGCGTCAGCGTCCAGGGCTGGGGCGGGCGCATTCCGACCTGCTCGATCGAACAGCTCCTGCACGTCTGCGCTCATGATCGGTCCTCCGTGACGGGACTGAGGGTCGGGGTCGGATCGAGATGTGCCGTTCGCCTGGCTTGGTCACCGGAAGCGTCGAGATGGGCACGCAGGGCCTCTGTGCCACGAGAGAGGCGGCTCTTCACCGTGCCGGCGGGGATCCCCATGACGTCAGCGATCGCCTCGACGGTGAGGTCGTCGGTGAACCTGAGGACCAGGACCGCGCGTTGGCCGGCCGGCAGTGCGGCCAGCGCCGACACCAGGGGCCCGTCCAGTTCGTCGACCGCCGAGATGGCGCGCTCGCTGGTGACGTCGATCGAGTCTGGGACGCTGCTGAAGAACCGTTCCCGCCGCCACGGCCGGCGCCGTGCGTCGACGACCTTTCCAATCAGCACCCGGTTGGCGTACGCATCGACGTGCCCGCCGCGCGCGATCCGCGACCACCGCGGGTACATCGCGACCAGGACGTCCTGTACCAGGTCGTCAGCCGACGACCAGTCCCCACACAGCAGGAACGCCTTGCGTCGCAGCGTCGAGGACCGAACGATCATCCACTCGCGGAAACCGTCATCGTCCGGAGCTGGATCCTCACCGGACCTCGCTGCATCGACCATGACCGTGTCCCGTCACCTTGAGCACTTGTCGCCCTCAACCTCTAATCGTCATCAGAGGGTGGGAACGTTCCATCCTCCCCCCGCGCGAGCCGCCAAGGCGAAGCTCCTGCCTACGACCGTCGAGCGTGCGGCTCTCAAGCAGATCCAGGTCGGAGTCGCCCGACCCGGCCAGGACAGCCAGCTCGCCGCTACGGACGTCCTGGCCGGGTACATCAAGAGCCTTGACCGCCCGTCCGCAGTCGTCGCACGCTCGGGGTATGACAGTGACCGCGACGAGCGTGCGGGGGCGGCGGTGGTTCCTTGTGCAGGCAAGCAGGGGCGTCATCGGGTTTGCGTTGCTGGGGCTTGCGGCGGCTTGCAACGCCGATGGCGACGACGACACGGATGTCCCCAGCGGCCCGGGCCGTAGCGGCTCTGCCGCCGGGTTGGACTGGTGGCGAGTCGACTTCGCCTATGTGTCGGCCTACGTGCTCGTGCGCGGCCGCGAGGCCGCGTTGGTCGATTGCGGCCTCGGTAGTCGCCTGGACGAACTCGAAGCGGTACTTGGAGCCGCAGGTACTGGATGGGGTCACGTGCGGCACGTCCTGATCACCCACGCTCACTGGGACCATCACGATGGCCTTATTGAGGTCAGTTCTCGGGCGCCGGACGCGACCATCTACGCGGGCGCGGCAGATCTGAGACACATCCAGGACTTCTCGGGGCGACAGGTCCGCCCGGTCACCGACGGCGAGGAAGTCTTTGGGTTGCAGTTGGTCGAGACCCCCGGACACACCCCCGGCCACATCGCCGTCTTTGATACAGACTCGCGGGTGCTCATCGCCGGGGACGCTATCTCCAACACAATGAACGGGCTGCAAGGCCCGATGTCGGAGTTCTCCAATAGCCTGCGGACAGCCGAAGAGTCGGTTCGCAAACTTGCCGCTCTGGAGCCCCAGGTCATTCTTGTCGGCCACGGCCCGCCCGTCCAGCGAGACGCCGCAGCCCAGCTGCGACGGCTGGCCAGGTCTCTGTGAACTGACCGCGTCGAGGAAGGCGAGCTCGGCCCCGCTTCTCGACCCGTCCGCTGCCGCCCTGCGACATGCGCCAGTGCACTGTCGAGATGGATGCGTGGAACTAGGCCTGACCTGGTTGCTCGGGCCGGATGAGGCGACAAGAACCGTCACGAGCGACTAGCGCACCCGTTCGTGCTGTGCACGCCGACCGGATCATGTGCGCCGTTTGCGATCTAGCGCACCTCATGGTGATGCACCGTTCAGACTCGGGCTAGGCGACAACTCGGTCGTCCCGCAGGTCGTCCTGGACCCGACGAATCTCGAGTGGGAATGATGCTCGATAAGGCACCACCGAGCGCCCGGTGTTGCCGCTGGAGGCCAAGCTCGACGACGTCTGAGCATCCGCATCTGTCGCGAACCGAGTGTCCGCTCGTGCCGAGATGCGTTCAGAAGTAGCCCACAGCTCGACAGCTCCATACGCAGAAGGTGAATAGGTGCGGCAGGGTTGCGAGGTTGACCAACACCTCATACGGCCTCACGCGCCGGGGAGAGCTGCGGCCGACTCTGGACTACCGGCGGGGCGCCACTCCCCCGCGGGAACCAGCGTCGACCCGCCGGACACGACTGCCCCGTAGGCGCTGCACAGCGTCCAGAATGTCGCGTCGGCACCGCTGATGAGATCCCAGCATCCCCGCCAAACCGGGGCGCGAGGCACGCCTGCGGATCGTTCTTCTTCCGACCAGATCAGTCGGGCAGCACCAACTTCTTGGTCTCGAAGTGCTGGTAGTCCTTGAGCGAGTTGAAGTCACCACCCCAGAAGAACTTCTGCTCCCGGAAGACCTTCTCCACCACGTCGTTCTTCGTGATCATTCCCGGACGCATGTCGGTGCGGTCCAGGTAGTCGACCCCCGCCGGCGGCAGGACGGTGCTGCCCCGGACATACGGATTCTCCACGGGATTGATGTCGATGGCCTGGCCGTAAGAGTGGATCGAGAAACGATCGGTCGTGCCCGTAACAGGCCGGCAGTTGAACGCCGAGGTGTTGTCCGCTGCCATAGAAGCGTCGTCGGATCCGCCGTAGTTCTCGATCAGCTCCATGCGCCGGATCGGGAACCCATTCTCGAATAGCACCCGAAACGCCTCCACCACCTGAGGAGCGACCAGCCGATGCACCATCAGTTGGCCCCCGGAGTGGACGGCACCGTCGAACCCGATGAAGTTCATGTCGATGATGCGCAGATCATCGATTGGCACCGGGCAGCCGGGCTTCCACGACATCCCGATCATCCGCGCCCGCGTCTCCTCATCGACTGTCCGAATGGTCGCCTGGAACGCCGCAGAGGGAGCAGTCGTCGCAGTCGCGCCACGCCAGGTCGCAGGAGAAGCGGCGAGCGGGACCGCCGGCGCCACAGCCAGGGCCCCAGCCAGCACGACGGAGGACAGGAAACCCGAGATCTTCATAGCTCTCCCCGTGTCGACTCTTCAACGAGCAGGTGGTGCGATAGACCCTAGTCCTACCACCGTCCCGCGTCACCTCATAGCATCGTCGTCTACGGCATCTGATTCCGGGATCCAGGAGCGGTCTCGTAGGTCGGTCAGTGGCCGAAGGACACCGCCTCTGACCTGCAGAAGCCACCGTACGACCTGCCGGTTCCGGCGGTTGTATGGTCGCGTCGGCGATGGCGTGGCTACTCAGCAAACGGCGCGAGTCGGACGGCTGCAGCGAAGGCGCCGTAACGGTGCAGGAAACGCGCGCGTCCCTTCGGGACTCGGTCCGCCTCGTCTCGAAACGCTTGTGTGAAGGCGCCCTTGAAACCCTCCCGGGGGTGCAGCATCACGGTGTCGGTCAGCAAGGTGTCAGGAAGCTGCCAGGTGTGCAGCCCGGTGACGTCCGCGGCCGCTCCCGCCGAGAGCAGTCGGGCCACGGCCCCATGCTCTGGTCCGACACCCGGGCTGTGATGCAGAGTGATGGCGTCGAGCACGATGGTGGTGGCCTCCTGTGACAGGCCCACCTCGTCGGCCACCTCACGAGCCACGCGGGTGCTTTCCAGCGTGAAGTCGGCGTCTCCGGACGACGTCAGGAGGCCGGTGTCGTGCAGCATGGCTGCCGCGTACAGGAGCTCCTCGTCGACCTCGATGCCGGTCACGACACCCAGTGCCAACCCGAAGCGGAACGTGCGCCGGCTGTGGTGGAGGAGCACCGGCGGTAGCCGTCGAGCCGCTGCCTCCTCGGCGCGTCGAGCGAGCACGGTGCGCGGGGGCTCGAGGCGCTCCGGCGCCACGTTCTCGTGACGGCCGGGGTGCAGGTGCAGCGCCCGTTGGGTTCGGCCGACGGCGTTTCGCAGGTGCGCTGCCGCCAGGGGGCGCAGCAGTTCGCGTCGTTCGGAGGCGCTGAGCCATCCCCGGGTGTCGTGCGTCCAGGCGACGGTGCCGACCTTGGCGGCGCTCCGGCGGGTGCCTGGCTCGGCATCGTCGTGACAGTTGCGCGTCTGGCTGGCGGTGCGGGGGTTGCTGAATAGGGACATGATGTCTCAGCTCCTGGGTGAGCGCTCAGTCGGGCGCGTTTCGTTCGGGTCTCAAGTGGGAGGTCGGGCTCGACCGGGTGTCCCGACCGGGACTTCCGATGCTGGGCTCACTGCTTGAGCGGCTGCCCGGTTCGTACGGAGGAGACGACGTCGCGGATCGCCTGGCTCGTGGTGGCGGCGGCACGCTCGTCCACGGCAAGGTCGGCGTGGGCGGCGCCCTCGACGACGTGGTGCGCACTGTTGGTGGACAGGGCAGCCAGCTTGTCCTGCTTCGGCATCCATCCCGGGCTGCTGCCTTCGCCGGCAGTCAGCACGAACAGGGGCCGGTCGTCGAAGGTGGTGAGCGCAGAGGCCTCCCTGGCCGAGGAGCCACCTTGGCGGTACTCGTCGATGGTGCTGCGCAGGTGCTCGCTCGTTGCGAGGCTGGCGCGTTCTGCATCTTCTGAGTCGGGCGGCAGCGTGTCGCCGCTGAGGCCGACGATGAGCCGCATGAGACCGAACCGCGCGGTGCTCGACAGGAGCGCTGAGAGGCGGTCCATCGGGTCGTAGGAGCGGTCGGGTCGCCCGGTCGGGGTCGGCGCCGAGACGGGTGCCGTGGAGTCGATCAGCACCATGCCGGCAACCTCGCCGGGGTACTGGGCGGCGAAGGTGAGTGCATAGAGCCCGCCGAAGGAGTGACCGGCCAGCACGTACGGTCCGGGCACGTTCGCGCGCTGGAGCAGGGTGTGCAGATCGGTGGCGATCTGGATGGCGTCCTGGGTGGTGTCGGTGGGGTCGCTCCATCCGCGGCCAGCACGGTCGTAGACGCAGACGCGGGTGTCGCGGGCGACGGCGGGCGCTATCCAGCCCATCGTCGAGGACGACATGCCGGCGCCCGGTTCGAGGACGACGGTCGGCCTGCCGGAGCCGGTGCAGTGCAGGTGCAGGCGGTGTCCTCCCACGTCGACCAGCTGGCCCGGCATCGCGTGGTCCGGTGCCGTCCGGGAGCGCACCGTTTCCGTGCCGGCTCCGACCGAGACGACGGCGAGCAGCACAACTACCGGGTAGAGGAGCCAGCGCGCGAACCGGCTGCCCATGTCGCGTCTGATGCGCGCCACCATCCAGACCGCGAGCGCGAACGTGACCGGCGGCCACACCCAACCGAGCGCGTCGTGCGCGCCTTGACCGACAGCGATGAGGCTCAGCCCGCCAAGGCCCAGGACCGTGGCCGGGGCCCACGCCCATCGCTGGGGTTGGTCGGTGAACCGGACCGAAAGGACACCCAGCATCGCCCAACCCAGGGCGAAGCCGCTGAGCACCGCTCCGGTGAGCTCGCTCGGTTCGGCCGGGATGAACGGCATCGCGACAAGGACCCCCGCGGAAAGGAGTCCGCTCGCCAGCGAGCCCGAGACGATCCGGCCGAGGCGTCCCTTCGGCTGCTGCGGGCTGGATGGCTGGTTCCGGCGGTTTCGTCGCGGTTCGCGCGCGGTCTCGTGCCGAGAAGTAGTTTCGTGGATCACGTCGGGCGAGGCCCGTCGGCCAGCCTCTTCGGTAGGCGGTGAAGCAGCCATCTCGAACGCACTTCCTTCGCTGTCTGGGGCGGGCCTCAGGGGTTACGGGCCGGCGGCTGCGTTCAGGTTCGGCTGGCGGCCTTGCCTGCTTCTGTCCGGGCACTGTCCGCTCCGGCAGTGTCGGGAATGCGGCGCGGCCTCGGCTCCAGGAGGTGCATTCGCCGAACGCCGTGACCGTCATCGAGGGCGGCCCATCGGGCAGGAAGTGGGGACTCAAGCGAGGCGTGCTGTCGCGCTTCTGTTCTCGGCGTGAATCCGAACCGGGTGCTGGGCTCGCGGCCACGCAACACGGGGCCCCGTTCGCCTGTGACACGCGCAGGACAGGCCAGCCGGTGGACTTGGGTGGACAGCGTGCGGACAGCGCGGCAGCGCAGAGTGAGCGGTGTCCAAGCCAAAGGAGTCTCCGGAGGTGAGAGCCGGTATGGGTCAGCTGAACCTGTTCGTCGGCGGCATGAGCTGCCGCCGCTGCGTGCGTGAAGTGACCGCGCTGGTCCGTGACGTCGCCGGGGTGGAGACGGTCAGCGCGAACGCCGGTGACTGCGTCGTCCGTCTGACGGGGTCCATGCAGGCCGCAGACGTGCTCGCCGCGCTCGCCGGCACCAGCTACCGAGCCCGAGTCGACGACACCCGACTCGACGACACCCGATCCGGCCGCATGGGCGGCGACAGCGGTGAGACAGCAGTCGGCAAGCCGTCGCAGTGACCGTGGTGGCCACAGCCGGTCACGGCTGGTCCGTCACCACGAAAGGGCACGTCATGTCTCCTACGTCTTCCACCGCGGAAGCCCGAAGCAGCCGCCGCTGGCTTGCTCTCGGTGTCATCGCCGCGGCCCAGTTCATGGTCATCATGGACACCTCCATCATCGGCGTCGCACTGCCGAAGATGCAGCAAGACCTCGGCTTCTCCTCGCAGGGGCTGAGCTGGGTCTTCAACGCCTACGTCGTCGCGTTCGGTGGCCTGCTCCTGCTCGGCGGTCGGCTCTCGGACCTGTTCGGCGCCCGTCGAATCTTCAGCCTCGGCTGGGCCATCCTCGCCGTCGGCTCCCTGATGGCCGGGTTCGCCGGCAACGTGCCCGTCGAGCTCGCCGGCCGCGCCGTCCAAGGCGCTGGGTCCGCGCTCATCGCACCGGCCGCGCTGACGTTGCTGTTCATGACCTTCGGCTCCTCACCCAAGGAGCTCACCAAGGCACTGGCGCTGTACGGCGCCGCAGCACCCGCCGGAGGCACCGCCGGCGTCTTCCTCGGCGGCGTCCTCACCGAGTACGCCTCCTGGCCGTGGGTGTTCTTCATCAACGTCCCCCTCGCCGTCATCGTCGTCGCGCTCACCCGCTCGGTGATGCCGGCCGGCCCGACCCGCCGGGGCTCTCTGGACATCACCAGCGCCGTCACCGTGACCGCCGGACTCGCGGCGGTCGTGTTCGCCGTCGTTCGTGCCCCTCAGGCGGGATGGACCTCAGCCTCGACCCTGATCGCCGGGCTCGGCGGACTGGCGCTGCTGGGACTGTTCGTCGTCATGCAGGCTCGGCTGCGAGAGCCCCTGATGCGGCTCGGCATCTTCACCGCCCCGAACCTCGCGGCCTCCAATGCCGCCCAGTTCATGCTCGGCGCCGCATGGATTCCGATGTTCTTCTTCCTCAACCTGTACCTGCAGCAGGTCCTCGGACTGGGAGCGTTCGCCAGCGGTGCGGCGCTGCTGCCGCTGACCGTGACCATCATGGTGGGGATGATCGTGGCCGCGCCGCGCCTCATCGCCCGATTCGGCCCGAAGGCGATGACCGTCGCCGGACTGGCGACCCTCGCGGCCGGTCTGGTGTGGCTGTCGTTCATCCGCCCCGCCGGCAGCTTCACCGTCGACGTGCTACCCGCCAGCCTTGTCGCCGCCGCCGGAATGGCGATGGCGTTCATCCCGTCGCTCGGCATGGCGCTGTCCGCCGCGGCTCCCGAGGAGGGTGGCCTGGCTGCCGGCATCGTCAACACGAACTACCAGGTCGGGTCCGCCCTCGGCCTGGCCGCCATGACCGCGGTCGCCACCGTCTTCGGCTCCGACCAGGCCGGGAACGTGAGAGCCCTGACCGACGGATTCTCCGCCGGCCTGCTGGGAGCGGCCGCCATCGCCGCTGTTGGCGCCGTCATCGCCTGGGCGTGGCTGCGGACCCCGCAGGCGGCCCCGGAGAGCGCCGAGCCCACCAGCACCGGTGAGCACGAGCGCGCCGCCGCATGAGCCCGTGAGGGCCGGCGACCTGCCGGCCCTGACACCCGCCGGACACCACCGGCACCCACCCACCCCTCGGGCGACCCAAGGGGCAAACACACAGGAGGAACTGCCATGAGCTTCATCGAGACCCACGACGTCGTCGGGATGACCTGCGACCACTGCGCTCGCTCCGTACGCACCGAGATCAGCGCCATCGACGGCGTCACCGGCGTCGATGTCGACCTGGCCAGCGGCATCGTCCGCGTCACCGCTGAGCAGCCGGTGCCCGCCACGGCGCTCCGCGACGCGGTCGAAGAAGCCGGCTACGCGCTGGCCTGACCCCCCAAGCGCCGCGCCCCGGTGGCGGACCCCCTCTTCACCGGGGCGCGGTTTCCACGCCCGTCCCAGAACTGACCTTCCTCCCGGCGCCGTCCCCGCGGCCCGCACCGGCAGCCCGCGCGCCGGTCCCTCTGACCCTTGGACCTCGCCGATCCGCCGGTACGCCCTTCCGAGCCGTCAGCACGAGATCCGACCCCGGCTCGTCTCCGCACCGGCAACCAGGTCGCGTTCCAGGAAGGCACGGCGGTCCGCGCCTCAGCCGTGGTGTGGGCGACCGGGTTCCGCGCCTACTACTCCTGGGTGGCCGTTCCTGACGCGTTCGACGAGCAGGGCCGCCCACGTCACGAACGCGGCATCACCGCCACCCCCGGCCTCGCCTTCGTCGGGCTGCCGTGGCAACACACCCCGCGGTTCAGGGCTGCTCGGGTTCGTCCAGTCCGACGCCGCGTGGGTTTGCCGGCCAGTTCGAGGCCGACCGCGCCCAGCGAAGCGCCCACCTCGCCGTCCGCTGACTTGGTCGTGCTCGACCGGCGCCGGTAGCGCCGCACACCGGATGGACAGCGGGCGGACAGAGCTCGCGAACAGCCTCGACACATCAGACCTCACTGCACCCAGGGAGCTCGTCATGACCACCACCGCCTCACCGCACGCCACGCCCGGCACCCTGCCCGACCCAGCCGGCAGCACCGTCGACCCGCAGGGCGCCTCGCACAGTGAGATGTGCACCCTCGAGGTCGGTGGCATGACCTGCGCCTCGTGCGTGGGCCGCATCGAGAAGGCGCTCCTCAAGCTCGACGGTGTCGCGGACGCGCGGGTGAACCTGGCCACCGAGGTCGCCTCCGTCACCTACGACCCGGACCTCGTCCGCCTCGACGACCTCACCGGTGCCGTCGTCCGGGCCGGCTACTCCGCGACCCCGCGCCACCAGGCCACGGGGACCACCGGGGGCACCAGCGGCGACCCCGGTGCCGCGGAGTCTGCCTCGACGGGCGACGCGGGTGGGGCGCGCGACCGGGAGCTGTCGCGCTTGAAGCGCAAGTGGCAGACCTCACTCGCGGTCGGCCTGGGCCTGATGGGCCTCATGTACGTCCCGCTGTACATCGACACGATGGACTGGCTGATGCCGGTCATCCTCGTCGTCGCCACCGCCGTCCAGTGGTGGGCCGGCAAGAGCCTCTACGCCTCCGCGTGGGCCGCCGCCAAGCACCGCACGACCAACATGACCACGCTCGTCGCGCTCGGCACCGGAGTGGCGTGGGGCTACAGCACCTTCGTCACCCTGTGGCCCGCCCTCGCCGAACAGGCCGGACTGCCCCTGCACGTCTACTACGAGACATCGCTCATCATCGTCGCCCTGGTCCTGGCCGGGAAGTGGATGGAAGCCCGGGCCAAGAAGGCCACCGCCGCAGCGGTCACCGCCCTGGTCGGGCTGGCACCGAAGACCGCCCGAGTCGTCCGCGACGGCGTCGAGGTCGACGTTCCCGTCGAGGACGTCGTTGTCGGCGACGTCATTCGCATCCGGCCCGGCGAGAAGATCCCCGTCGACGGCGTTGTCGTCTCCGGCACCACCGCGGTGGACGAGTCCATGCTGACCGGCGAGAGCCTCCCGGTCGACAAGACCGCCGGTGACCCCGTCATCGGCGCCACCGTGAACACCACCGGGTCGGTGCAGATCCAGGTCACTGCCGTCGGTGACGACACGGCTCTGGCCCAGATCATCCGCCTCGTCGAGGACGCCCAAGGCTCCAAGGTGCCCATGCAGCGCCTCGCCGACAAGGTCTCGTCGATCTTCGTCCCGGCGGTCATCATCGCGGCGTTCGCGACGTTCGTCCTGTGGGCAGTCTTCGGGCCGGCCACCGAGAACATGACCATGGCCATCACCACCAGCATCGCCGTCCTCATCATCGCCTGCCCCTGCGCCCTGGGGCTGGCAACGCCGACCGCGGTCATGGTCGGCACCGGCCGCGCTGCCGAGCTCGGCATCCTCATCTCCAACGGTGAAGCCCTCGAGCAGGCTCGCCGCCTCACGGCGGTCGTGCTCGACAAGACCGGCACCATCACCGAAGGCAAGCCCGCCCTGACCGCCATCCACACCCCCGACGCGTTCGACGACGACCGCGTCCTGGCGCTGGTCGCGGCGGCCGAGGGCGGCAGCGAGCACCCCATCGCCCAGGCCATCACCGCCCACGCCCGCACCGCCGGCCTCACCGTGCCGCCCCTGGACTCGTTCGACGCCGTCCCGGGACACGGACTGGACGCACGCGCCGACGGGCACCGGATCCGCGTCGGCAACCGCGCGATGATGCAGCGCGCCGGCATCGAAGAGGACCCGGCCATGACCGCCAAGGCGGACGCCGCCGCGGGCCGCGGTGAGACGCCGATGTACGTGGCCGTCGACGACCGACTCGCCGCAGTCGTCACCGTCGCGGACACCGTCAAGGACGAGTCTCACGAGGCCATCGCCCAACTCGAGGCACTGGGGCTCGAGGTGTGGATGATCACCGGCGACAACGGGCCCACCGCACACGCCGTCGCCGCTCAGGTCGGCATCACCCGCGTCCTGGCTGACGTGCTGCCGGCCGACAAGGCCGCCGCCGTGGCCCGGCTCCAGGAGCAGGGGCACGTGGTGGCGATGGCCGGCGACGGCATCAACGACGCCGGCGCCCTCGCCCAGGCCGACCTCGGCATCGCCATCGGCACCGGCGCCGACGTCGCCATCGCCGCCTCCGACATCACCCTCATCGGCGGCGACCTTCGCAGCATCGTCTCCGCGATCGCCCTGTCACGGCGCACGGTGACCACGATGAAGCAAGGATTGGTCTGGGCGTTCCTGTTCAACATCCTGCTCATCCCGGTGGCCGCCGGTGCCCTGTACTGGTGGAACGAGCTGCTGCTCGACCCGGTGCTCGCGTCCGCGGCGATGGCGATGAGCTCCGTCGCCGTCCTGTCGAACGCGCTGCGGCTGCGCCGGTTCCGCCGCCCGGAGACGGTGAAGGAGATCCTGCACCCGCCGGTGAAGGAACGGGTCGGCCAGTACGCCTACCTGGTCGCGGTCGCGGCCGTGGCTCTGACCATCGGTGGGACGCTCACCGCGGTGAGCCGGATGGACTTCGCCGAGCGCGGCATGAACGGCACGCTGGCGTGGATGCAGACCACCGGGATGCCGATGCGGCCGGCGATGTCCACGATGATGACCGCCGAAGTCCCCCCGACCGAGGCCGCCGAGGCCGGGTTCGACGTTCAGCTGCGCGTGCCCGACACGACCCGCCCCGGCGTCCCGACGACGGTCACCGCGACCGTGGTCGACACCGAGACCGGTGAGCCCATCACGGACGTGACCCGCAGCCACGAGGCGTGGATGCACCTCATCGCCACTCGCGCCGACCTCGGCACGTTCGCCCACGTGCACCCCGAACCGACCGGACGCCCGGGTGAGCTGGAGGTCGAGGTGACGTTCCCGACTGCCGGGACGTACGTGGTGAACACCGAGTTCCGTCAGCAGGGCGAGATGGCCGACGTGCACCAGCGTCAGCTGGTCACCATCGCCGGTGACTCGCCGCGGCCGGTCACCTTGTCCGCTGGCCCGCGGACCGTGGTCGTGGACGGCATCGAGGTCGAGCTCGGCGGAGCAGCAGCCGTCGGCGGACCCAGCGACCTGCACTTCGCGTTCAGTGACGCAACCACCGGCGAGCCGGTCGACAACCTGCAGCCGTACCTTGCCGCGGCCGGACATGTCGTGGTGATGAAGTCCGGCGCGCAGACGTTCGCCCACGAGCACGCCGAGGTCGAGGACGCCCAGGGACGCACCGTGTTCGCTCTGCCCGGGCAGACGTTCGGCCCGGAGCTCGACGTGCACGCCGAGTTCGACACCCCCGGTCTCTACCAGCTGTGGGGCCAGTTCCGGCTGGCTGACGGCAATGTCATCACGGTGCCGTTCACCGTCGACGCGTCCTGAACCACCCTTACCGCTGTCGGCCCGCCCCACCCCCGGGCGGGCCGGCGGCATCTTCTGTACAGCTGAACATCGGTGCCCGTTCGTTGCGGAGCAGGGGTGGACGGCCAGAACGTGACCCGTTTGGTTTGTTGCTCGCCGCCGTTTCCGCGGGGCACGATGGAGGTCGACTCGCGGATGGGAACGGCAGTGAACGACGTGCGCTACAGGCTGCTCGGGCCGATGGAGGTCAGTGTCGACGGGACGCCCGCGAAGCTTCCCGGCACCGCCGAACGCGCCCTGCTCGCCCAGCTCCTCCTCGCACCCGGCCGCACCATCCCAGCCACCATGCTGGTCGACCGGCTCTGGTCGGAGTCGAGCCTGCCCGTCGACCCGATGAACGCGCTGCAGATCCGCGTCTCCAAGCTCCGTCGCGCCCTCAAGGCCATCGGCGTCGGCGACGTCGTCACCCGCGAAGGAGTCGGTTATCGCGCCAGCATCGACCCAGGCGCGGTGGACGCGCTCGACTTCGCCGAACGTATCCGCGCCGCGCGCACAGCCGCCGCGAACGCAGCCGACAACGGCGGCATCCAGCCGGCCCACGTGCAGGCTTTCGACGACGCGCTGGCGTTGTGGCGCGGCGACCCGCTCAGCGACTTCGCGGTCGAACGATGGGCCGCGGCCGAGGCCGCCCGCCTCACCGAGCTCCGGCTGACGGCGATGACAGAACGCGCCCAGCTCGCGCTGGCGCTCGGTCGCCACCAGGAAGTCGTCAGCGATCTCGAGCCGCTCGTCGCCCACGACCCGACGTTGGAGTCGCTGGTCGGGTTGTTGATGCTCGCGCTGTACCGCAGCGGCCGCCAAGCCGATGCCCTCGAGGTGTACACCCGCACCCGTGAGGTCCTCGACGAGGACCTCGGCCTCGAACCGTCGGTGTCGCTGCGGTCCCTGCACGAACGCGTACTGCGCCAAGATGCCGCCCTCGGCGCTCAACACGACATGATCCCTGCCTCCGCGACCGCATCAAGCGCCTCGACCGAGGAGCGGCATGTCGAGGCACCTGACGCCCCTAGCGACCTTAGAAGCCAGTCGGCTGCTGCACCGGTCGGGCAACCCACCGTGTCGCTCACGATGCCGGTACACCGCTCGCGGGCGGACGAGGACCGGACGGCGCCGACCAACCTGCCGACCGTCCTGCGTCCACTCATCGGTCGTGACGCCCAGCTCGACTCCATCGCCGAGCTCCTCGGCGGCGTGCGGCTGCTGTCCCTCATCGGCGCCGGTGGCGCCGGCAAGACGTCGCTGGCGCTCGCCACGGTCGCCCGCGCGTCAGCGAACTACCCAGACGGCGCGTTCGGGGTGAGGCTGGCGTCGGTCACCACCCCCGACCAGGTGCCGGTCGCGTTCGCTGACGCCCTCGGGATGCCGCTCGACGGCGCCGCCGCGACCCGCGACCTGCGAGACCGGCTCATCTCGTTCCTCACCCAGCGTCACATGCTGCTGCTCGTCGACAACTGCGAGCACGTCGTGGACGCCGCCGCCGTCCTCGTCAACGACATCCTCAGCCGCTGCCCCCACGTCACCGTCATCACCACGAGCCGTGAAGCGCTTGCCATCCCCGACGAGGTGCAGGTAACCGTGGGCCCGCTGGAAACGCCCCCCGAGGACTCCTCGCCGGGCGAGGTCCTCGGCTACCCAGCGGCGCAGCTGTTCGCCGAACGAGCCCGCGCCGTACGCCCGGGGTTGCTGTTCGACGCCGACAACCTGTCCGCCATCGGCGACATCAGCCGCTCCCTCGACGGCATCCCACTCGCCCTCGAGCTCGCCGCTGCCCGGGTCTCGACCCTCTCGCCCGTCGAGGTGTCCATGCGGCTCGGAAGCCGGTTCACGCTCCTCACCTCAGGCGCCCGCACCGCCGAGGAGCGGCAGCAGACCCTGCGCGCCACCGTCGACTGGAGCTACCAGCTGCTGTCGGAGACCGAACAACGGGTGTTCGACCGGCTCTCGGTCTTCCAGGGCGGCTGGACCCTGACGTCAGCTGAAGAGGTCGTCGCAGACCAAGGTGCGCTACCCGGAGCAGTCCTCGACACCGTCGGCCGGCTCGTCGAACGGTCCATGGTCGTCGTCGAGCCCGGCCCCACCACCCGGTACCGGATGCTGGAGACACTGCGGCAGTACGCCGCCGAACGACTCCAGGCGGCCGGGCAGGCGGTCGAAGTGGCACGTCGCCACGCCGCCTACTTCCAGAGCGTCGTCGAGCACGCCGAAGTCGGGTTGCGGGGTCATGAGCAACGCCAAACCCTGCGGGTGCTGCACGACGAGCAGCCCAACATCCGCGCCGCCCTGACGTTCCTCGAAGGCCCCGACGGAGACCGCGACGCCGCGTTGACGATGGCCGGCTCCCTCGGCATGTTCTGGCACCTCGGCCGTCACCTGGAGGGCCGTCAGGTGCTGTCCCGGCTGGTCGGCAGCCACGACGGGTCACCGGCAGCGCGGGCGCTGGCCCTGCAAGCGGTCTCCATTGTGGAACGGCCGCGCGGCTGCTTGGTTCACCCCAACCCTCGGTGCGCCGAAGCAGCAGAAGAGAGCCTGGGCCTGTTCGAGGAGCTCGGCGACACCTGGCACGCTGCCCTGTCCCGAGTCCTCCTCGCCGTCGAAGGTGTCACCGGCGCGTACCCGGACCGATCGCAGGCGCTGCTGGCAGCCGCAGAAGAGCAGTTCGACGGCGACGGCGACCCGTGGGGACCCGCCGTCATCGGGTTCGTCCGCATGGAGACGGCCATCAAGACCGGCGACGTCGAGACCGCCGTCCGCGTCGGCCGCACCACCGCCGTCGCGTTCCGTCAGCTCGACGACGCCTGGGGTCTCTCCGCCACCCTGTACCACCTCGGATGGGGGCTCCGGCAGTTCGGCCGGTTCTCCGATGCAGCCCCCGCCCTGGAAGAAGCCATCGACGTCGCACGAGGCGCCGGACTGTGGAACACCGCCCAGTGGGCGCTCGCGGATCTCGCCATCGAACAGGTCCACCTCGGAGACCACGACGCGGCACGCCGGCTGTTCGACGAGGCAGCAGCTGCGTCCCGCGAGATCGGTGACGGCGCAGGCGAGGTACTCGCCGGCTACGGGTACGGCCTCCTCGCCCACGTGCAGAAGGACTGGGACCGAGCCACGCGGCACTACGCCGTCGCCAAGGACGCGTTCATCGACCTTGGCACTCCCGTCTACGAAGGAATCACGCTCGCAGCACTGGGGCGCTGCCACGAAGCCCACAGCGACCTCGTCGAAGCCGAGACGCGATACCAGGAAGCGCTGGGAGTGGGTCGCCGGCTCGGCGAGCCGAGTGTCACTGCCTCTGCTCTCGAGGGGCTCGCTCGGCTGGCGTTCGCTACGGGTGACCGGGACACGGCCACCGCGCGATTCAGCGAAGCGGCTGGACTCCGTGAACGGTTCCACCGGCCGGCACCACCGCACGAGCGTGCCGATCTTGAGCACTTCCACGCGTCCTGACGTGCGGAACGTAGCAACGTAACGCGCACCCTCGGGCAGGGGCGCCTGGGAGTTGCTACCGCCACCTCGTTGCCCCCTCCGTGAATGACGCTCCGCGAAGGGCGAGCTCGACCGTCTGGTCGGGCTCGAGCTGGAGGTCGGCTGGACCCCGCCTTGCACGGGTGCCGTTGCTCGCGCAGTGGTGCTGCCGAGCCCAAGCCCCCTTCGCGCGGGTCCGTGCGCGCTGTCGCCTGACCCCAGCGGCGGACAGCGCTCGGACAGAGCGGGGCAAGCCCGCGGTCGCAGGGTCGACCCAGACACCAAGACGTTCTCGGATCACCCGAAGGAAGTGGACGACATGGCTTCGTCAAGGATCATCGAGGAAGAGTCCGGGACCTACTACGCCCGCCCCCGCCACCCTCACAACGGGTACTACGCCGGCGACTTCTCCGGTCAGCCGCTGCGACTGCTGACCTACCGGAACGGCCAGTACCAGACCACCGTCGTGCGGTCGGTGTCATGAGTGCCAACGACCCGAAGACGCCGCGGGTCCTGCAGATGCGCCTGGTCGTCGAGACACCGGACCACGACGCGGCCGTCGCGTTCTACCGCGACGTGCTCGGTGCTCGGGAGGAACTCTTCGTCGACAGCGGCGACGGTGCTCGCGTGACCATCCTGGACGTCGGCCGCGCCACTCTCGAGCTGAGCACGCCCCAGCAGGTCGATCTCATCGACCACGTCGAGGTCGGCCGCCGCGTGAGCCCCCGGCTCCGGGTGGCCTTCGAGGTGGATGACGCCGAGGGTGCGACCAGCCGGCTCACCGATGCGGGCGCCGACCTGATCGCCCCACCGACGCAGACGCCGTGGGACTCGCTGAACTCGCGCCTCAGCGGACCCGCGGGGCTGCAACTCACCCTGTTCGAGGAGCTCGCACCGAGCCACGGGGCTGTCTAGGCGCCCGCTCGCGAGTGCGCGTCCCGGACCGCCCACCACCACCCACCACGACAACCCGAAGGAGCACGGCCATGACCACCTACCACCTCCAGATCAACGGCTCGTCGGACGCGAGCCGCGCCCACCGTCTCGAGTCCCGCCTACGCCGTCTGGCTGGCGTCACCGACGCCACGGCCGCTGGCACGGGGGACATCGTCGTCCGCGGCGGAGCCGGACTCCTGCCGCTCATCACGCGCGCTCTCACCGGAGCCGGTTACGAGATCGCCTCCGACCGCGCCGCGCACCGCAGCCCGTCCGTCACCCGCTGGTACCAGCGGGGCTGGCTGACCGAATCCATGCGCTGAGCCGGATCGAGAGGCGGCGAGACCGATGCACATGACCACCACGACCACGAGACCGCTGGCCGAGGCTCGGAATCCCGGAGGCGCCGGCGCCTGCTGGTGCGGACAGGAGCTCGATGTCGTCCGCCACGGCTACTGCCCACGGTGTGGACGCAGGCGCGCCACCGTCCCGCATTGAAGTCCACCGACCGCTGTTGACGCGCAGGCGCCGACACCCCCGAGGAGAACCATGAGAGCCGCCGTAGTCGGGACCGAGCCGCAGGAACCACCGGTCCGTGTCATGGACGTACCCCGTCCCCGCGCCAGTGGCGACTGGGTCGTCGTACGCCTGGAACGCGCCAGCCTCAACCGCCTCGACGCCATGATGTTGGAGCAGAGGACATCGGAGGCCCCGGGTGCGATCCTCGGCTCCGACGGGGCGGGCGTCGTCCATGAGCTCGGTCCGGACGTCCCCGCGTCCACGGGCTGGGCAGCCGGCGACCACGTCATCGTCTCCCCGTCGCTGCACTGGGGCCTGGACGAGCGCTTCCCATCTCCCGAGTACGAGATCCTCGGCTCCCCCACCCACGGCACGCACGCCGAGTACGTCGCCGTCCCGGCCGCCAACCTGCACGCCAAGCCCCAGCACCTCACGTGGGAGGAGGCCGCATCGCTGCCCATGGCCGGACTCACGGCATGGCGAGCACTGGTCACCCGCGGTCGCCTGGCCGAAGGCGAGACGGTGCTCGTGGGAGCCGCCTCATCCGGAGTCGGCACCGCAGCCATCCAGATCGCCGCGGCGGCCGGCGCGCGGGTCGTGGCCGTCACGGCCTCCGGCGCCAAGGCGGCCGAGGCTCTGCAACTCGGCGCTGCCGCAACGGTCGACCGCAGGACGGCCGACGTCGCCGACCAGCTACGGGCCGCCACGGGCGGCCACGCCGACCTCGCGCTGGACCCGACCGGCACGCTGTGGGGCCCGTTCGTCGCGAACCTCCGCTCCGCTGGCCGGCTCGTGGTCGTGGGCAAGATGGCGGCGGCCGTCGCGACCCTCGACGTCCAGTCGGTCTACTGGAAGCAGGTCGACGTCCTGGGCTCGTCGATGGGGAGCCCTCGCGACTTCGACGCACTCCTCGCCCAGGTGAGGGCCCGTCGCTGGGCCCCGCGGGTGGACAGTGTGTTCCCACTCCGCGAGATCGGGGCCGCCTACGCGCGCCTCGACGCCGCCGAACGCGTCGGCAAGGTCGTCCTCGACGTCCGTGCCTGAGGCGACGGTCCCACCACGACCCGGTCCTGCCGCACGCCGGTCGCAACCACCCCACAACACGCCATCCACGACCACCCAACAACCGGAAGGGAGCCTCGTTCCATGAACACGAACTCTTCGCTCAGGGTCCTGCTGATCGGCGCCACCGGCTACATCGGCGGAGCCGTGGGCCGCGCCCTCGAGGCGGCCGGCCACACCGTCGTACCGCTCGCCCGGGAAGCTCCGGAGGGGGGTCGTACCGAGCCTGCGCGTCGCGACGCCGTCATCGGCGACCTCACCGACACCACGTCCCTCCGCGCTGCCGTGACGCCCGACATCGACGCTGTCGTGCACGCCGGAGCTCCTCTCGGTGACTGGGCAGCGGACACCGACGCCGTGACCGCTCTCCTCGATCGGATGCGCCCCGACGGTGCGTTCGTCTACGTCAGCGGCACCTGGGTCCTCGGTCCGTCGACCGGAGGCGACCTCCTCGACGAGGACTCCCCGGCGCACCCGATCAGCATCGTCGCCGGCCGCGAAGCCGTCGAGCACGCCGTCCTGACCAGTAGCGCTCGAGGGGCCGTCGTGCGCGCCGGTGTCGTGCACGGCCGCGGGGGCGGCATCCCACGCCTCATGGTCGACTGGGCCCGCGAGCACGGCCATGGCCGCTTCGTGGCCGCTTCCGTGGCCCCGTCCTGGGCCGTCGTGCACGTCGAGGACCTGGCAGACCTGGTTGTCCTTGCAGTAGGCCGAGCCCCCGGGGGAACCGTCCTGCACGCCGTTGCCGAGACGTCGGTGCCCGTCGTCCAGATCAGCCGAGCGGCTGACGACGCCGCCGGTGGTGCGGGCCGGGCAGTCCCATGGCGGGTCGGCGACGCATCAGCGGCCCTCGGGCCGGCGTTCGCCGAGGCGCTGGCCCTCAACCAGCACGTGTCAGGGGCTCGGGCCCGTCGTATCGGCTGGCGCCCGACCCGACCGACGCTCCTCGACGACCTGCGCGAGGGCTCCTACGCCGCACGTCCGTCCGTGGCGCGACCGGCCTGACGCGCCGGTCCGACGCACCAGTCCACAACCAAGACCCCGACCGATCCGCGTGAGCCTCGGCCTCTCCCGACTCCCCAGAAGGAACAACTCGTGAAGACCACCCCCGCAGTCCCACTCGTCGGCGCGATCGCGCTCGCCATCCTCGGCATCGCGCCGAACGTCCACGCGGCAGAAGCTCCCGTGTCACACTCGCGGACCGAGTCAGTCACGGCTGCTCAGCTCGGGCGCGCGTCGTTCGCGGACGATTCAGCCGACGTCCGCAAGCCGAAGCTCGACATCCGCGAGGTGCGTGTCGTCAACCGTGCCGACCGGCTGCGGGTGCGGGTCTCCTTCCCCGGCGTCGCTGAGACCTACGCCTTCCCCACCGGCGCGGTCATCGTCCACCTCGACATCGACGAGTCGCGCGACGGCCCGGAGTACGGCCACTTCATGGACTTCTGGAGTGACTACCGGTTCGCCCCCACCACCGACTGGGCCGAGCAGAGGGTCCGGGCATGGAGCCACTCACCCGAGGGACGTTGCGTCGCGGACGCCGGCGTCCGGAGCGACAAGCAGAGCAGGTTGCGCTGGTTCGAGTACGTCGTCGTCAAGCGCGACGGCTGCTTCGAGGCGGACGACGTGCGCGTGGCCGTGTCGACCGTCAACACCGGGGAGCTCCGCCCGTTCCGCGAGTACCGCCGGCCGGTCTGGGACCACCTGACCGCACGGCGGGCGTGGACGCCCTGGGTTCCCCAGACCGACTGACGATCGACGACACAGGAACCGAGCCATGTCCATCTCCCGCAGCCCCAGTTCGTGGGGCGCCGCGATCACCACAGCAGTCGCCCCCGTCGCGTGGGGGACGACGTACGTCGTCACCGCCCACCTCCTCCCCGACGGACGACCGCTCTTCGCCGCCGCCGCGCGCGCCCTGCCTGCAGGCCTCATCCTGCTGGCACTGTCCCGGCAGCTGCCGCGCGGGCGCTGGTGGTGGCGCGCGTTGGTCCTCGGACTCCTGAACTTCGCGGCGTTCTTCCCGCTGCTCTTCCTCTCGGCCTACCGACTCCCGGGCGGAGTAGCATCCACCGTCCAGGCGGTCTCACCGCTCGTGGTCATGACCCTTGCCTGGCTCGTCCTGCGTGAGGTCCCCGGCCGGCGCCGCGTCGTCGGCGGGCTGGTGGGTCTGGTCGGGGTCGCGTTGCTGGTCCTGCGGTCCACGTCCTCGATCGACACCATCGGTCTCCTTGCGGCCGGCGGGTCTGTGCTCAGCGCCGCGCTCGGGTTCGTCCTGGTCCGCCGCTGGCCCGCGCCCGTCGACACGCTGACCCTCGTCAGCTGGCAGCTCGTCGTCGGCGGCGTCGCGCTCGTCCCTCTCACCCTGGTCGTCGAGGGTCCGCCGCCCGCGCTGGACCTGTCCGCGGCCGGTGGGCTCCTGTGGCTCGCGGGGGTCGGCACCGTCCTGGCCTACGCGTGCTGGTTCCGAGGCCTGGCGCACCTCCCGGCGGGAACCGTGTCGCTCATCGGCCTCCTCAATCCCGTCGTCGCCACGTCCCTCGGAATCGTCGTCTCGGGAGAGCCGTTCGGTGCGGCCACCGTGCTGGGCATGACCCTCATCGCCAGCGGCGTGCTGCTCGGCCAGCCGACTCTCGCGAGCCGGCGACGCACGCGGCTCGACCACGTGACGTCACTTCCGTGCCCGGACGAAGCGCACCTCGGCGACACCCGAGCCCCGACCGACACGCCCGCCACCCGCGCTGCGTGACCCACCCAGAATCGAGACCCACCATGATCGAGATCGACCACCTCACCAAGCAGTTCGGCAGCACGCTCGCCGTCGACGACATCAGCTTCACCGTCCGCCCGGGGCTCGTCACTGGCTTCCTCGGGCCCAACGGCGCCGGCAAGTCCACCACGATGCGGATGATCCTCGGCCTCGACCGGCCCACCAGCGGCACCGCGCGTGTCGACGGCCGCTCCTACACCGACCTGCCGTCGCCGATCCGCACGGTCGGCGCCATGCTCGACGCCGGGCAGGTCCATCCCCGACGTACCGCGGATGCCCACCTGACCGCGATCGCGGTGACCACAGGTGAGGGTCGCGCGCGCGTGCGGGAGGTGCTCGACGTGGTGGGCCTCTCGGACAGGGCCCGGAGCCGCGTGGGAACCTTTTCGCTGGGGATGCGCCAACGCCTCGGCATCGCCGCAGCTCTGCTCGGGGACCCCGGGACAGTCGTCCTGGACGAGCCGATGAACGGGCTGGACCCCGACGGGATCATCTGGGTGCGCTCGCTCCTGCGCCGCCTCGCCCAGGAGGGCCGCACCGTCCTCGTCTCCTCACACCTCATGGGTGAGATGGCGCAGACGGCCGACCACCTCGTCGTCGTCGGCAGGGGCCGGCTCGTCGCTGACGTACCGACGGAGCAGCTGCTGCAAGGGCGCACCTCGACCGTGCGCGTCCGCGGACCGGAGCCCGCGCGCCTCGCACGGGTGCTCACCGACGCAGGCGCGACGGTCGAGCCAGCCGACGAGTCGGCGCTCCATGTCTCCGGCCTCGACGCCGCCCAGATCGCCCGGCTCGCTCTCGGCCAGCAGTTCGAGGTGCACGAGCTCGTCACGGAGCGCCGTTCCCTGGAGGACGCCTTCCTGGAGCTCACGCACGACGCCACCGACTACCGCGCAAGCCACACCACCGAGAGGACCGTGACCCGATGAGCAGCTCCGCCACGCCCGCCTCCGGCCCCACCCTGGGCCGGGTCACCCGCAGCGAGACCGTCAAGCTCAAGACCCTCCGGTCCCACGTCGTCCTGGCCGCCACTGCTGCGATGTTCCTCCTCGTCCTCGGACCCGTCCAGGCGCTCGGACAGGTGCTGGCGCCGAAGGAGGCTGAGCCGATCGGCGACCTCGGCGCCGCCACGTCCGTCGCGCTCAACGGGGGCGTCACCGCGGCGCTGCTCCTGGGGATCCTCGGTGTCCTCTCCGTGACCTCGGAGTTCCCCACCGCACTCGTGCGGACCACCTTCTGGGCCGTCCCGAGACGGGGCATGGTGGTCCGCGGGAAGGCCATCGCACTCGCGAGGCTCGTGCTCCCGCTCGTCCTTGTCGGAGCCGCGGTCGCCCTCGAGGCGTCGCGGGTGATCCTCACGCGCATCGACTCACCACTGACGTGGGCCGAGCCGGGCACCTGGTGGGCCGCCGTCGCCATGTCGCTGTACGCCCTCGGCTGGGGCCTGCTCGGCCAGTCGCTGGGATGGATCTTGAGGTCTGCCGTCGGCGCAGCATTCGCCTTGCTGGGGCTGATGTTCGTGCTTCCCATGCTCGTG
The DNA here is from genome assembly GCF_042666175.1 of Nocardioides sp. GCM10028917. NCBI lineage: Bacteria > Bacillati > Actinomycetota > Actinomycetes > Propionibacteriales > Nocardioidaceae > Nocardioides > Nocardioides sp. GCM10028917. The sequence continues at coordinate 90,630 of NZ_JBHTFL010000003.1, read as the reverse complement.
GCGTTGCTCCCCCGCTCGATCGCCGACACCGTGATGCCGCTGCTGGCCTCCGAAGCCGGCTCCGCGATGATGCGCGTCGACCAGAGCGGCCCCGGGCTGGCGCCACCCGTCGCGGCCCTCGTCTGGGTCGGCTGGTTGCTGGCCGGCGTCGTGGTGGCGAGCGTGATCGTGCGCCGGCGCGATGCCTGAGACGGTCGGTCCCGTGCTCGCCACGCTGACGGATCACAGCCACAGCAGCGCCGTCGACGTCCGGATCCTCGGCCTCCTCGACGTGCGGGTGGACGGGAGGTCGGTCGAGATAGCCACGCGCCGCCAGCGCGCCCTGCTCGTGCTGCTTCTCCTCAACGTCGGTCGGGTGGTCAGTGCCGAGCGCCTGATCGACCAGCTCTGGGACGGTGCACCCCCGCCGCAGGGCGCTGTGACTCTGCGGTCGTACGTCTCGAACCTCCGGCAGGCGCTGAGTGCGACGGGTGCGCTGGCGTCTGCGCTCGTCACCCGCGGCCCCGGCTACCTCATCGACCTGCCGGCCGAGACGGTCGACGCCGTCCGGCTGCGGACCCTCACCCAGACGGGACGCGACCTCCTCCGTCAGGGTGCCGTGGACGAGGCGTTCGCAACGCTGGACGAGGCGGTCGGGCTCTGGACCGGGGATCCGCTGTCCGAGGTGGCCGACCACCAGTTCGCCCAGAGCGTCGTCGCCCAGCTGACGGAGACCTACCTCGCAGCCGTGGAGGGCCGCTTCGAGGCCATGCTCGCCTCCGGACGCCACGCCGATGCCCTGCCAGGACTGGACGGATTCGCCGCCGAACACCCCTTGCGCGAGGACCCCCAAGCACTGCTGATGCTCGCGCTGTACCGCTGCGGACGGGCGCCCGACGCCCTGGAGGTCCACCGCAAATTTCGGGTGCTGCTCGACGACGAGCTCGGCATCCTGCCCTCGAACCGCATGGACTCGCTGCTCCAGCGCATCCTGTCGCAGGATCCCGACCTCGACCCGCCACCCACCACACCTCGTCGTCCTTCCCCGCCCATCGCTGCTGCTCCGAGCCTCTCGGCTACCCCGCCACCGGCCGCCGTCGGCGATGGGGACCGGATGCTCGTCGGACGCGAGCGAGAGCTCGCCGTCCTGCAGACCGCCCTCGACCGACTGACCACGAGCGGCACGGGGTCGTTGGTCCTGCTGGCGGGCGAGCCCGGCATCGGCAAGTCGACCCTGCTCGACTCGCTCGAGGAGATGGCACGTCGCCGGGGTGTCCCGGTGCACTCCGGACGCTCGCCCGCGGCGGCAGGAGCACCCCCGTTCTGGCCGTGGTCGCAAGTCGTGGACAGCGTGGCGGCAACCCTCGACGACGAGGCGCTCCGGTCGCTGGTTGCGGCCCAGGCGCGACCGGTGGCGCAGCTGTCACGTGGCATCGCCGACCGACTGGGGCTCGAGGGTCCGTTGCCCGCGGACAACCTCCAGACCATGCGGTTCCTGCTGTACGAGGCGGTCTCCACCTACCTCGGCCGAGCCGCCAACGGCCCGCTCGTGGTGACGCTCGACGACATCCACTGGGCAGACCTCCCCAGCCTGGAGCTGCTCTCCTACGTCACACCGTCCTTGGCCAACCGGCCGCTGCTGCTCGTCGCGGCCTACCGCGACCTTCCCAGCGACACGAGCGACGGGTTGGACGCCACGCTCGCTACCGTCTCGCGCGAGGACGTGACGTCCGAGGTGCACCTCAGCGGACTCGCCCCAGGGGACGTCGCGGTGCTGGCGGCCGAGATGCTCACGACTGCGGCCCATCCCGAGCGTCACGAGCACTTCGCCGACCTCCTCTACGAGCGCACCGGCGGGAACCCGTTCTTCGTACGCCAGCTGGCGCGCCTCCTCCTGGACGACGAGGCCCCCGCCGCCAGCACCTCGGCCGCTGTTCCGCCGGGCGTCCGCCACGTCATCGCCAGCCGACTCAGGCCGCTCCCCGCCGAGGTCACCTCACTGCTCGCCGCGGCCGCCGTCATCGGCCGCGACTTCGACCTCCGCACGGCGGCCGCCGTGGCCGGGATGGAGCCGGAAGAGGCGCTCGACGCCTACGACGTCGCGGCCCGGCACGGTCTCGTCGAGCCGACCGACGACGGCACCCACCGGTTCGTCCACGCGCTCGTGCAGGAGGTCGTCCTCGCGCGGGTGCCCGCCGGGCGCGCCAGCCGGCTCCACGGAGTGGTCGCCACCCTCTTCGAGCAGGAGGGCACGAGCTCGCCCGCAGCAGTTGCGACGCACGCGTGGGCGGCCCGCGAGGTGATGGGATCCACAGCGGTCGAGTCGCAGCTCGCGGCTGCCGACGCTGCCACGTCGGTGTGCGCGCACGAGCAGGCCGAGGTGCACCTTCGGCGGGCTCTCCACCTCGTGCGCCAGGCGTCACCACCGGACCCCGACACCGAGCTGTCGGTGCTCCTGACCCTGTTCCGGCTGATCGTCACATCTCGCGGCTGGGGGGACGCCGACGCCCGGGAGATCGCGGACCGGGCACTACAACTCGCCGAAGCGGGTGCCTTCGACGACGACAACGCGCGCGTGTGGTGGTCCCTCTTCTTCTTCCTCATCGACAGGGACGACCAAGCGTCGTACGTCGACGTGGCCCGATCGCTCCTCTCCGCGTGTGACGCGCCGGACCCCGACGCTCGGATCGGGAACGCGGCCCGGGCCTCCGTGCACCTCATGGCCGTCTTCGACGCACTGTCCACCGACGACCAGGGGCGGGCCCGCACTCACCTGACCCGAGCCCGCGACCTGATCCTGGACACAGCAGCTGCCGAGACGGCCGCGTACGACGAGAACCTCCACGTCATGTACCACCTCATCGAGGGTGCCTGGTTCGGCATGCACGGGGACGGCGCCGCCCATCAACGATCCGTCGAGGCAGCGGTCGCGCTCGCGGACGCCGACGGTCGTCCGTTCCCCCGTGCCGTGGCGCGCACCCTGGGCGCTGCCCAAGGCCTCTACAGTCCCGGTCAGGACTACTTCAGGCACCTCGCCGCCCCGGCACTCGACCTCGACCTCCGCTTCGGGTTCGGTTGGCTGGCCACCGTCGCCGAGTGCGTCCACGACTGGTCCGAGGCGCTCGCCGGGCACGCGGGCGGCCAGACCGTCGTCACCCTCGATGCTCGCCTCGAGGACATGCTGCGAGCGGGCCGCAAGGGCACGGCCTCCACCATGCTGGCACTCCTCGGCGACGTCCACGCCGCACTCGGCGACGCCGACCTCGCTCGGCAGACCTACCTGCGCGCCCGTCAGGACCCCGGTCCCTACCGCGAGCTGTTCGTCGGCCTCGTCGACCGGAAGCTGGCCGCCCTGCGCTGAGGCGCGCGCCCGAGGTGCACAACAGCGACCCAACGATCCCTCAACGACGTCCGTCCACCGTGGTGGCATGACCTCTACCCACCCACCACTCACGGACCGAAGGACTCAGCGTCCCGGCCAGGTGCTGCTGAAGTTCACCGCCGTCGCACTCCCCGCGGGCTGGGCCTTCCTCAGCCTCCCGCTCTTCACCGGCTGGCCGGTGGAGCCCTTCGTCCTTGCCACCCTGTTCCTCGGCATGGTCCCCGCCGCGCTGCTGCTGACGCGCAACGGGCAACACGTCACCGTCCGCAGCCTCCTGCTCGACTGCGTGCGCTTGCCCCGCCCCGTCGCGTGGCTCGTCCCTGCCGCGTTGCTCATCCCGGTCGCCACCCGTCTGGGCGCATCAGTTGCGGGCGGCGGCGAGCAGCTCACGCCAGACCTCCTGATCGACCTGACGGTCAACGTCGTGTCGAGCGTCCTCATCGTCAACCTCTGGGAGGAGCTGGTGTGGGCCGGTTTCGTCCAGCGCACCGCCGCACGCGCGTACGGCTTCGTGCGCAGCGCCTTGCTCACCGCCGTGTTGTTCGTGGCGATCCACCTGCCGCTCGCGTTCTACGGCATCGACGGCGTCGCCGACCTCGGCTACAACCTCGCGGTCATGGTGGCCGCCGGTGTCGGCATGCGACTTCTCGTCGGGGCCCTCGACGTGTGGGGGCGCGGCAGCATCCTCGCGGTCGCCGTCCTTCACGCGACGTTCAACGCCAGCTCTGACCTGGTCGACCCGAGCCACGACTGGATCAGGTACGCCGTCACCCTCGGCTTCGGCCTCATGGTCCTGCTCGCCCCGGGACTCCGTCGCAGCCACGCCGGGACGGAGGTGCTCCGATGACCGTCGAGGTCCTGCGCTACTCCGCGTTCCCGGAGGACGGTGCGGGGGGCAACCCGGCCGGCGTGGTCCTCGGCGCAGCCTCCCTGAGCGAGCCTCAGATGCTCGCGATCGCGGAGGCCATCGGCTACTCGGAAACCGCCTTCCTCACTCCTGTCTCGGAGTCCGATCAGACGCGACTACGGGTGCGGTACTTCAGCCCGCGCGCCGAGGTCGACTTCTGCGGCCACGCCACGGTGGCGTCCGCCGTGGCCATCGCTGAGAGGTACGGCGCAGGCGTCCTCACACTGGAGACGAACGTCGGCCTTGTGCCGGTCTCGACGCGCCATGACGGCGCGGAAATGACCGCCACGCTCACCTCCCCGGCCACCTGGACCCGGCCCGCCGGAGAGCCGGCGGACGAGACTATGGACGCCCTGCGACTGGCGCCGGCCGACGTGGACCCGACCTACCCGGTGCACGTCGCGTTCGCCGGCAACAAGCACCTGGTCCTCGGCGTCCGGGACCGATCGGTCCTCGATGCCCTCGACTACGACTACGGCGCGCTCGAGGGGCTGATGGCCCGCGAGGGCTGGACGACGGTGCACGTGTTCTGGGCCGAGGGCCGCCACCGGTTCCACGCTCGCAATGCCTTTCCGCCGGGCGGGGTCCGCGAGGACCCCGCGACCGGGGCCGCCGCGGCCGCGTTCGGTGGCTACCTCCGTCGTCTCGAGCTCGTGGACCTCCCGTCGCGGGTCGTCGTGCTGCAGGGACGTCAGATGGGGGCGCCGAGCCGGCTCGTCATCGACCTGAGGCGCGGCACGGACACGGTCGAGGTCACCGGGACCGCCCGGCGTCTCACCCTGACGCCGTACGACGACCTGGAGCTGCCATGAGGGCGTTCACCGTCGTTCCGGGCCGCCCGCACACGTGGCCCGGAATGCCACCTGCCGCCCGGACGGTCGCCGCCTTCCTCTCGATGGTGCGCGTCACCGGTGACGCCGCGGCCGCCGAACGGCTGATGGGCACCTCGGTCCCGGCCCACCAGCACGTGGCCGAGCATGACGAGACGGTGGTGCGATCACCGGGCGAGTACGCCGCCCACGTGCGGGACATGCTCCAGGACCACGGGCCGTTCCGGTTCGACGTCGAGGAGCTGCTGGTCGAGAAGGACCACGTCTTCGTCCGCTGGCTCCAGCACGGTCACCTGCCCACCGCCGGCCCGGACTCGGCCGCGCGCCCGCTGCGTGAGGCGGGCTCCGCCGTCTACCGCGTCGACGAGGGACGCATCCGGGAGTACTGGATCCAGCTCGACCGCCTCGGCGAGCACCTCCAGCGCTGACCCACGACACCCCACCCAACCCTGACAGGAGAACACCATGTCGCACGACCAGATCCAGCAGCCCCCCACCCGCATCCTCGACGGCCACGTGCTGCCCGCCCCCGGCGTCTGGGACATCGACCCCGGCCACACGGACCTGGCTTTCGTAGGCCGCCACTTCATGGTGACCAAGGTGCGCGGCCGCTTCACCGACGTGACGGGCCGCGTCGTCATCGCCCCCCAGATGTCCGACTCCTCCGTGGAGGTCACGATCGGCATGGCGAGCGTCGAATCCGGATCCGCGGAGCGCGACGACCACATCCGATCCGCGGACCTGTTCGACGTCGAGCGCTACCCGACGGCCGCCTTCGTCAGCACGAGCGTCGACTGGAGCGGGACATCCGGCACGGTCCACGGTGACCTGACCATCCACGGCGTCACCCGGCAGGTGCCCCTCATCGTCTCCTTCGAGGGCTACGTCCCCGACCCGTGGGGAGGTCACCGCGCCATGTTCTCCGCCCGCACCGCGGTCAACCGCGAGGAGTTCGGCATCACCTGGAACGTGGCGCTGGAAGCAGGCGGCCTCCTCGTCTCGAAGGACGTCCGGATCGAGATCGAGCTCGAGACAGTCCTCACCTCTCAGTGAGCAACGACGGATGCGAGGCGTCCACCTCGACGCCTCGCACCGTGATCCCCTTCCACCCCACCCGAGGACCGCCATGACTTCCACCTCCGTCAGCATCGCTGGACAACGCGCCGTCCGTGACCCCGTCCAGCGCGAGCACATCACGTTCCGTGCCGACGACGGACGGCTCCTGGAGGGCACGTGGTTCCGTCCGCGCTCGCCGAGCGCAGGACACGTCCTCGTCGCCCCCGCCATGGCCACGCCCGCACGCTTCTACGCGGGATTCGCGACCTGGCTCGCCCGACGCGGGCTGACGGTCCTGACGTTCGACTATCGCGGCACCACCGCCACCCCGTCGGCGCTCCGTCGCGAGACAGCCGACCTCCTCACATGGGCGGGCGACGCAGCGGCCGCGCTGGAGCTCGCCCTCGACGACGCGCCTGCAGGGGCGTACTCCCCCGCGACCTGGATCGGACACAGCTTCGGAGGCCAGATCCTTCCCTTCGTGCGGCACGACCTTCTCGACAGCGCAGTCCTGGTCGCCACGGGGAACGGCCACTATCACCACAACCCGGCCTGGTTGCGGCGGCGGGCACCACTGCTCTGGCGTGGGATCGTCCCGCTCACCACCTCGGTGGCCGGCTACTTCCCCGGCCGGCGACTCGGCATCCTCGGAGACCTTCCGACGCAGGTTGCACGACAGTGGGGCCGCTGGTGCATGCACCCCGACTACTGGGCAGCGGACGTGCGCGACATCGCCGCCCGACACGCACTCATCACCCACCCGGTGACCTTGGTCTCGACGAGCGACGACCCGCTCGTCACCCGCACCGGGCCCGCCGCACTGGCGCGAGCACTCAGCGAAGCGCCCGTGTCCATCGTCGAGCTGTCGCCCGCACAGCTGGGCGTCGATTCGATCGGACACCACGGCCTGTTCCGTCCCGAGCTTGCGCATGCCTGGGAGGCCGTGTTCGCGCCGCACCTGGCCCACACCCTCATGCCCACAACGACTACCCATGCCTGAGCCAACACCGCCAGGGAAGGGTCGCGTCAGCAGACCTACGAAGGAGTAGCCATGACCCTCACGGCGACCCGGCAGCAGCGCCAGCCCGGCATTGACGTACACCTACGCCCGGTGCGCCTGGCCGACTGGCCCACCATCCACGAGTGGGCCCGCCGACCGGACGTCACCCAGTACCAGGCATGGGGTCCCAACCGCGCTGTCGAGACACGTGAGTACGTCGTCGCGGCGATCGAGGCTGCCCGCCACCTGCCGCAGGCTCGCCACGTCCTCAGCGTCGTCCGGTCCGACCGCGTGGTCGGAATGGTCGAGCTCACGGTCATCGACGCCGAGGTCGGGATCGCCGAGATTGGCTACGCGGTCCACCCCGACGTGTGGGGTCGTGGTGTCGGAACCGCCGCAGCGCGTCACGCGGTCCGATTCGCGTTGGACGAGCTCGCGATGAGGGTCGTCAGGGCGACGTGTGACGCGACGAACGTCGCATCCGTGCGCGTCCTCGAGAAGTTGGGGATGCGGTTGGAGCAGACCATCCCGCACGATGTCTGGCTGGGCCGCCGCTGGCGTGACACGCACGTCTTCTCACTTCGTGCAGAGGACGCCACGACCGCTGCACCCGCGAGGCGCCGGACGAGTCCTGAGCTGGACGCCTGATGACCGGCAGCGAGGTGCGCGCCACGCCCTCACCATCGCTGGCACAGCATGCGACCGGCGTCTTCACACTCACAGCCCTGGTGGCCTCCTACACCGCCCTGGGCCTGATGATCTTGGTGGACCGTGCCGTCCTGCCGGGCCGGTCCATCCCCTCGCGGATCGGCTGGGACATGGAGGAGGCATCCAGCCTGTTGCTGGTGCTCGTCCTCCTCGCCACGACCATCTCCATCACCCGCGTCACCGAAGGAACCGCAGGTCTCAGGGCGTTGGCTGGGCGGATGACCCGCTGGCGAGTCGGATGGCGGTGGTGGCTGACAGCTGTGGCGGCCGTGCCAGCAGCCACGGTCGGCTTGGCAGTCGCGCTGGGAGACCATGTGGTCGCGCCGACGCCTAGGACCTTGATCGGCGAGCTCGGCGCCTCAGCCGTGGGACTCCTGTTGATCAACGTCGCAGAGGAGACGACATGGGCGGGGTTCCTCCAGACCCGGCTCGAACGCGCACACAGCCTTCTGGTCGCAGCGGTCCTGACCGCCGTACCGTTCGCGCTGGTGCACATCCCCATCCGGGTGGTCGCGCGTGAGATCGACAGTCCGGCCGAGCTCTTGCCGCAGCTCGCGGTCCTCCTGGTGCTCTGCACCATCATCCGGGTCCTGCTCGGCGGCGTGATGCGCGGCGCCGGCAACAGCATCCTGGTCGTGGCGGCGACCCACACGTCCTTCAACCGCTCCAACAACGTGGACGGAATCGCCGCCGATCTGCTCGTCGGGCAGGCGAGGCCCTTGGCCGCGCTCGCCGCGGCGATCGTGGTCGCGGCACTCATCCTGTTTGCACTCAGAGGACGGTTGGGCAGGGCTGAGCGCCTTCGGCTCGACGCCGCCGAGGTCGCGCGCTCCGCGAGTTCCGCAAGACGGTAGCGCTCGACGCTCATCTCGGAACGGGTCGACACCCGGACCGCCTCGCAGCAGCTCGGCCACTCCTCCCCTGCCATCACGCGCGAGTTCTACATCTCGAAGCCCGCGATCGCGGCCGACGTGGCTCACGTCCTGGACGAGCTGGCCGCCCCAGATCCCGAGCCGGCTCGAATACCTGGTGATCAAGTGGCGAGGAGGGTTTTCGGGTTCACATGACGAACCGGCCCTGACTCAGCCTTTCCGCTGGTCAGAGCCGGTTCTCTCCGTCGGGCTGACAGGATTTGAACCCGCGACCCCTTGGCCCTCAACTTGTGGCACTTTCCCCGCCCCCAAGTTTGACGTTTGGTGCCGCTTTCAGCTGCTGACCTGCGGAAACTCTGACTCCTGAACGTGCTATCGCCCAGCGCTCTTGACCCGTTCCGCTCCGATTTGGCGGCTTGCGCGGGAGTTTTCGGTACATAAACGTGCCACGGTTCAAGTCCGTGGCGCTCTGCTTGAGGGGCCTTTCCCCGACCCGCTTACTGGGTGCACCCAACCTGGTACTTGTGTGCCTACTAGACTCAGCCTCCGCGGCGTGCGGGCGGATCAGGCTGTCGGATCGCTTGCGTGCGTCGACCCGGCCCGGAATGAGCGTAATTACACGCCGACGGGCGCGGCGCTGAGCGCTGCCAGCCAAGAGCCCCGACCGGTCAGCGTCCAGCAGTGATGCGAAACGAGCAGGTCGTATCCGCGACATAGGTGGGCGACGCGCCGTAGGTCTCGAGGACTGTGGGCTCGCCATCGGTCGGAACGGTCGCGAACGAGATCGCGCGGCCGTCCTCGATGGCGTGCAGCTCCAGCTCGCAGCCGTCGGTTCCGTGGAAGTTGAGCACGTCCACCGTGACGGCGTCGCCTGCACTGAAAGCGGGCGTGTCCCCTTGGCTGATCCGCCACACGAAGGGAAGCCGCTGCTCATTCGCGGTCGGCTGTTGCAGCACCTCGCAGTCAGCATGGTTGGCCTCCCACTCGACCGTGCCGCTGCTGTGCATCTGGAAGTACTCGGTGGCGTAGACGCCCTCGACCGTTTGCGACTGGCCTGCCTCGTCAGTGACCGTCACTCTGCAACCCTCATCGGCGACGTCCTGGCCGCGCACCACCAGCCGCCAGGGCGCCTCAACCGTGAGCTGATGGGGCCCAGACACGCCACCATCCTCCGGGCCGCCGCCGGCGTCTCCGTCAAGCAGGCGGACACCCAGTGCACCAGCCAGCACGATCAGTGCGGCCGCCGCCGCGCCCAGCAGCCAAGGACGCCAGCGGGGCGGGACAAGACGTGTCTCGGGCCCCGCGGGGGGCACCGTCGCTGGAGCCGGTTCGATCCGTGCCTCTGGAGACGCCCGTCGCGGCACCGGTTCCGTCCGGGTCGTCTCGCCGATGTCGACCGGCGTCCGCGCGAGCACGATCGAGCCCTCTGCCCCATACAGCCATCGCTGCGGCGTCTGTTGCGCACCAGCCTCCCGGACCTTCTCGAACGCGTAGGCGTAGGCCTCGTCCACCGAGATGTGCCCGTCGTTGTCGGCATCGGCCTCACCGCTCGTGATCCCGCTGACGAGGGCGGTCGTGAACACCGATCCAGCTGGTGGCTGACCCTCAGTGGGTTCCCCCTCGAAGGAGTACTCGGTGCCCCGTGAGGCGGTCAGAACGACTCGCCCGCGGCCCTCCCCCACCAACCGCTCGCCCAGAGCAACATCCGTGTCGCCCTTCGCCCTCTGAGCGAAGGCGCCGCTGAAGCAACAGTCGAGGACCACGACCTGCCGGCGAGCCCGGCAGTCCTCGAGCTGCTCCAGCAACCAATGCGCCTCGACCCCGGACGAGGCGAGCCGGTTCTTAATGGTGTCGCGCGCCGCAAAGTACAGCCGGCGACGCGCATCGACGAGCCCGTGGCACGACAGGTAGACCAGGACGAGGTCGTCGGGACGCCGGTCGGTCAGGAACTCCTCCACGGCCAGACGCATGGCTTGCGCCTTCTCGTCGAACACCGAGGTGACGGCGAAGCCGCCGACCTCGGGATCAGCCAGCAGGTCCCGTAGGGCGACAGCATCCGCCGCCGGAGAGCGCAACCGACTTAACGTCGCGTCCGCGTACTGACTGACGGCAAGTAGCAGGGCGAACCGTCGGTCATCGAGGGATTCTGTCGGAACTGCCATAGCGCCCCCCTCGATCCCGTTATACGCCCGCGACGGCATCGGTCACCAGCCCGACAGGCGCCAGGGCATTGACCGCGGCGCAACTCCGTGGTCGAGTCGGGTCAGGAACGGCACCGATGACAGCCCGGGGGTGACTCACATGGACGCAGTCGTCAGGGTCGAGCTGCTCGACCCAGGCAGCGATCCCGAGACACGTGACGTGCTGATGCTCGACCTCCGAGAGGAGCTCGTCCAGCTCGACGTCGAGTCGGTCTCCACCGTTCCTGGCGGACCGGCTCCACCGGGAAGCAAGGGCCTCGACATGGCTGCCGCGGCCGCCCTCCTCGTCCAGGTGCAAGGTTCCATCACGGCCGTCAGCGTGCTCGTGTCCGCGGTCCGCACGTGGCTCCAACGGGGCAAAGATCCGAGCGCATCCGTGAAGCTCACCATCGGCGAGCAAACGCTGGAGCTCTCGCACGCGACCAGCGAGCAGCAGGAGCGATTGGTGCAGGAGTTCCTGCGCTCATGGCCCGAGAAGTGATCGTGCGATCCAGTCACCCCGCACGTTAGGTGGAGCGCGGACCCGCGATCGCACGATGCAATGGTACTTAGCTGATCGTCGCGTCATCGAGACACATGATGTTGCCCTCGCTGTCCTTGAACCAAGCGGCTCTGCCCATCCCCTCGAACGTGGCGACGTCGCCGTCCCAGCTGACGCCGGGCATGTCGTAGTGCTCGAAGTCGACGCCCTTGGCCTTAAGGTCACGCACCTCGTCAGCGACATCATTGACGTGCCACTGCGCGATGGTGTGGCCGGCCTGACCGGCGTACTCGGTCGGGTAGAGGAAGAAGGAAGTCCCGCCGCCGGTGGTGTAGATGAGCCCGCCGGGGTTCTCATCGACAGGGGTGAGGCCGAGCACGTCTGCGTAGAAGCGTCGCGCTCGCTCCAGGTCTGTGGCTGGGACGTTGGCGGTGACCTTGCTGTCGTTCAGCATGGGTTCTCCTTAGAGTCGGGAAGCGCCCGGATCGCCTCTCTTGCAAAGTAGTCCCGACAAGTCGGCCTGACCACCGCTGCCCTTACTCGCTGCGGTCCAACGCCACTCAGATCGGAATCTCGAGAAGGAACGCCAATATGTGTCTTGCTGAACTGCACCTGGCGCCCATTGCCCTGGTTCGCCACAGGCCGGTGCGCCGGACGTCAGTCGCCCGGTCTCGTGCAGTCAGGGCGTTGGCTCGACGAGGCAAGCACGCGAGATGGGTGATGCTCCACGCGACGAAGTCGTTACAGCACGACCTCGCGAGCCTTCGAGAGGTCGATGAGCTCCTTGGTCTCGTCCATGAGTCGAAAGATGCGAAGCTGCTTGCTTGCTTGGCGCGGTACCAGCATGGCGATCGATCCGAGAGTGGTGTGGGTGGACTCGTCGAGCACGGCGCCGGTGCAGTGGATTCCTAGTACGTGGTCAGTCAGCCGAGCGGCGCCTGAGGTTGTGCTGGCTTGCCGGGCCTCGCGGGCGGCATCCATGGCGAGGGCATGCGGGAAGCCGTAACGTCCGCCGCCGCCGGTCGAGGAGATCAGAACCTGTTTCGCGTTCACGCGCTCCATGAGCTCGAGGTTGATGCCGTGCTTCGACGCGTGGTGCGACATCTTGAAGACGTCGCTCGCGAGATGGTCGCGTCCACGTGCGGCCCGGAGCTCCCGGGCTAGAACCGGGTTCTGCGTGTTGCGCATGTCGGGGAAGTCGACCGCGGCTTGTGCCCACGACGTGAACTGGGCGTCTCCGCCAAGTAGCAATCGCCTGCTCCGTGCTCTTACAGCACGACGATTGAGCCGGTTCTCGTCACTGACGTCGGTCTCGGTGTAGATCCGGGATGCCGGGTACTCAAGCATCAAGGTCAACGACGCGTCGTTGATCTCGACCCCGTAGGTGTCGAAGCGGGAGCGTAGCCCGATACCGGGGCCGATCACCGTTACTTTCACGGAGTCCAGATAGGTCGTCGTTCCACTAGTGGGCTGGAGGCGCCGGATCCACGGGCTGATCTCGAGCTCGGCCATCAACCTGTGAAAGCTCGGACTTGGGAAGAAGTAGCCAGGCTCCCAGAACTGGTCGATGCAGGCGTCCGACGCGTACGGCGTGGTCACGTCCTCGTGGTTCCGGATTGTTCCGCCCTCGGAGTCAGCCTTTGGCGGGGCCGCGCGCCGGCTGTGAAGGCCGTTGTACTTCGACAAGAGCTCGCCCATCCCGCCGATGTGATCGAAGTGCGGGTGCGTGGCCACGACAAGCCGAATCTGTCCGGGCGCGCCGGGCCGCTGGATCAACCGCTTCACGCCGTTTGCGTGTGGCACTTCGACCTCGTGCAGAGCTTCAACGAGGGCAGGCAACTTCTTCGTCGTCGCGACATCGACCACCACCAGCCGGCGTACTCCGTCGTTGCTGTCGGGCGGCAGCAGCAAGAGTTGGGTGTCACCGTCGCCGACGTTGAGCAGGAAGTACACCAGAGCGTCGGGCTCGTCGACGATGGCCTGGATCAGTGCTCCCGCTCCCGCACCTGCAGGAGCCACGACCTTTGGGTCGACTGGTTGCAGGACGGCGCTCATCCCTGGTCGTCCTCGTCGTCGATGACCTCGCCCACCGGAACGACCTTGAGTCGCGTGGCCCGCGGCCTGTCCTCGCGCACCTTGCGGGCATCCTCGAGCAGCTCCGCCGCTACCTTCCCGGCGAACACCGCAGCCGACGCTCCCTGGTAGGCGAGTTTCGCCGCCTCACGGGCGTCTGCAGAAACGTCGTACACCGCTCCAGGAAGGATCGCGGCAAGATCCGCTACTTCAGTCTCCTCGCCCCAGCCTGAGGTGCCGGTGAGCCGCACGGCGAAGGTGTCACCAGCCCGCGGACGGCGTTGCAGATGATTCGGTGCGTACAACTGCAGCCGTACCAGTCGCTGCGGAACAGCGGCGGACATGACCCGATCCTCCGCGTCGTCGTCCCAGCAGAGGCGACCAACCCGATCTGCAGATGGCCACGGCCATCGCATCAGCTCGACAGTGGCGCCGACGACTTCCTCGACCACGACGTACTGCCACTCCTCGCGTAGCTTCTCCACGCGCCTGACCGCTCCCCGCAGGCTGGGCGGGAACCACGGAGGTGCAACGGCTGGCGATTCCTGTGCCTCCAACATCATGGCGTCTGCACCTAGGTGAGCGGATTGTTCGGGTAGGGCAGGCGGCCCGACGGCAGGTCGCGCTCGACATGTGCGCGCAGGCCGGTGTCCGAGATCGCGTACCCCCAGTTGATGAGCTGTTCCTGGAGGTCGGGCTTCAACGCGTCGAGACGCGTCGGTACATCGGCCAGCTTCTTGGTCACGCTCGGGTGCGCCGTGATCTTGGCTGCCGATGGGTAGTCGGACTGGTCGCTACGGATGCCGACGTACACCCCGCTGCGTGTGCCGGCGCGGAACGCCTTGATCACCTGCTGCTTCCGCAGCGAGCGAACCTGGTTGTCGATCACCGAGAGGACACGCAGGAGGTGGCGCAGCCAGTCGGTCGGGGGACTCGGATCGGCGCCCATGTGACCGCCGGCGTCGCTGACGAGGATCCGTTGGCAGGCGTTCCATGTCGACTGGAGGCCGAGATTGTCGTAGACACCGCCATCGCTGAGACTGATCTGCTCGCGGAAGTCCTTGTCAGTCAGGTCGTTGCCGGGGTCTGTCACCCAGTCCTCGTGCTCGAGGTCGACGGTGCATGGGGACAGGAAGGGCGGGAACGCCGATGAGGCGGCGACCGCCACCGCCAGCGGCAGGTCCGGGTTGAACACCCGTCCGACGCGGTAGTCACCTAGGTATGCCTTGCCAAAACGCATGAGCACGCCGGACTCGAGGTTCGTCGCGTTGAAGACGAATCTTGGCTGATCGGGAAGGTCCTGCAGCGTCGCTTTGCCGAAGAGGTTCTTGCGATAGGCCTTCACGACCCGGTCGGATATCGATACGAGAGGCAAGCCGAGGCCGGACAGGACTGCGGTGATGTCCACGTCCACGCTGGCCATCCGACGCACCGGATCGACGACCTGGGTCCCGAACTCCCGACCCACCCCGTTGCTGTCGAAGTCGAGTCGGTTCCAGTTCATCGCCAGGACGCCCGCCGTCACTGAGCCGCCGGAGACGCTCGACACTCGGTCGAGCTGCGGGAGCAGACCTGCCTCGTTGAGTCGCCACAGCACCCCGACGTGAAAGACCATCGCTCGATAGCCGCCGCCGGAGAGGCAGAGGCCCGTACCGCCCGTCGTGGCATCCTCGCCGCCGTCGGCGGCGAGGTTGGTCGACAGAGCGAGGTCAGGTTCAGGAAGCGCCGCGCTCGTGTCGGTCGTCATAGCATCTCCTGGAACGTTAACGGTAATGGGTTTGAGTTGTTCAGAAGCGGAGTCGGCCGATCTCTCCTTCCGATTCGATCTATCGGGTCAACCGGGAAACCTGATCTGGAGGGACGCGCCCGCAGCAACGGTGCGGGTGTCGTGAAGGGTGCAGCGCGGTTGCTGGTAAAGCGTCAGAGTCCCGTCGACGTCCGGCACGCTGTCCCAGTCGCCGTCGTGGGTGGACACGAGGGCATGCCGTTCACGCCCGTCGGAGCTCTGCTGCGGCATCAGCTCCTCGAAGAGGTCGCCGTACGTCCCGTTGTGACTGCCGTGGTGGGAGATCTTGACGAAGTGCACAGGCTTGAGTCCGTTGGCGTGCATCGTCTTCCACGACTTCAGCTCGGCGTCGCCGGCGAACAGCAGCCGCCAGCCGCGCCACTCGAGCTCCAGGACAACACTGGTGTTGTTGTTGGCCTTGTCGATCTCCATGATCTGGCGGCGAGTGTTGCGGCGTCGCGCCGCCAGGAGGTCGAAGAATGCGCCGGGATCCACGCCCACTGGCGGGACGGAGAGCCCCAGAAGTGACGCCGATTCGGCGACATCTGCCCCGGCCGCGGTCCCCGCCGCGGTCAACGTCGGCCCACCGCGCCCGTAGTACGACGACGTGTCCTCCTCGGGGGCCAGGACGCGCACGGTGGCCTCGCTGAACGGGTGCTTCCCGGCGAGATCGGTGGTGCGGTCGACGTAATGGGTCTGGTCCCTCGGGGCGATGCCGCGCAGGTGGTCGACGTAGTCACTGGTCTTCAGGCCCAGCGCGCCTGGTGGCAGCATCGTGGAGTTGTTGCGGATCATCATCTCCAGCCACGGATCAGGGGCTGCCTGCGCGATCCGGTGTGCGTCCTCCAGCGCGAGCTCGAGTGAGCGCTTCTTCACCTTCGCGTTGGGATGACTCGTGTAGTAGTCGGGGTGCGCCGAGCCGGTGAGCCAGGTGCGCCGGGCCGCGAGCTCGACGCCGGCCCGCTTGGCGGCCAGCAGGCCCTGCACATGGTCGAGGTGCTCGTGCGTCATGACGTAGAGGTCAACAGTGCCGCCCGTGCGATCGACGATGTCCTGGACGACGCCCGTGAACACCTTGTCGTCGTTGCCGTCCCCCGCCAGGAGGTTGCCGACGTCGAACAACAGGTGCCGGGTCTCTTCGTCGCCGCCGTTCGTGCGCTCGGGCACCGAGACCAGGATGGCGTCACCGAACCCCACGTTGTAGGCGCGCACGACGAGGTCGCTCATTCGTCCCACCCCGTCAGATGCAGCAGCCGGTGGCTGGCGCGCAGGCCCGAGTCGCCGTTGCCGCGGAGCCCGACACTCGCCCCGACGTCAGCGTCGTCGCCGGTCTCGAGCACTCCGTCCTCCTCGAGCTGCTTGAGGAGCCGGTCCCGGTCCCGCCGGTGCTCGACTTCGCTCACGTCGCTGCGCACCAAAGCCAGGCACTCGCCGGTCCCCCACTTCAGCACGACCGTCGCCCCGGTCGGGACCACGCGGGTCCGGCCGGCATTGCCCGCTGCGTCCTCGGCGTCGTTCCAGGCCACCTTCATGATCAGCTCCCGCTGGACCGGCGCCACACCGTCGGCACCCTTGGCGCCGATCACCTTCGTGCTGTCGACGCGGGGCAGCACGGTGAACGACACGCCGTCCGGGACCCCGAGCGTCGAGCGGTGTCGGGTGGCGTACTGGTATGCCACCCAGTCGCTGGCGTGGAGAGACGCCACCTGGTCCGCGGGCACCGCGAGACTCTGGGGTTGGGGGCTGTCGAGCTGCTCCGCTGTCGTGACCACCAGTCGCTCGACGAACTGGTGGGCGAAGCTCTCGCGCACCTTGCTGGCCGCCGGGCGGGCGGCCCGGTCGGCAGCCAGGGTGGCGCGACCGACGTCTGCGAAGCTGAGCTCACCGGGCGGCAGGTAGTCGATCCCGCGGAGCAGGAACCTGCGGAACACGATCTGGGCGGTGCCGAGCGCCCTGTTGGCGGCCGCCGCCGGCGCTGGTGTGACTCCGTCGGCGTCGGGCCGCTGCGCGTCCTCGAACAGCTTGGCGAAGATGACGCTCAGTGTGTTGTAGAAGATGGCCGACAGCAGGGTGCTGAGGATGTGGGGTCTCGCGCCGGACAGGGTCTCGAGCGTCTCGTCGTTTTCCAGCTCCCGCAGTGCGTGCCGCGCCACGCCGTCCGCTTCCGGCCGAGCCATGCCGAACTCCTCGGCGATCGCGGTGAACGCGTTCTGTCCCGCGAGCGAGTTGTCGCTCCGCGCCAGGACCGCCTCGCGCAGGCGCCTGCTGTCGAGGGCCATGATCACCGCGACCAGGTCCGCGACGGCTTCGTGGATCGCCACTGACTGCGGCGTCGAGCTGTCGTAGAGCGACGGCGCCACCGCGTCAAGCAACGCGTGCCCGCACTCGTGGGCAACGATGTCGCGACTCAGAGCGGTGTGAACCCGCGCACCCGACTCGCCGGCGAATGAGAAGAACTGCAGACTGCGAGTCGCCCGCTCATAGAAGGCATTGGCCCACTCCCCCGCCCGGGGTACGACCAGGAGCTGCTCGCTGCCGAACGCCCAATCGACCTGCCGGCCCAGAGCGTCCGGTCCCTCGAACATGCGCACGGTCTGGAAGACGGTGCCGAAGGCGTTGATCGCGATGGTCGCCGCCGAAGTCTCGTCGCCGTCCGCGACGTACGTCCCGGAGCGCGGGTTTGATTTGAACGGGGTGAACGTGGCCGGAGGAGGAGAGGGCAGGCCGGTGGCGGGGTCGAAGTCGACGATGGCGATCCGGCGGCAGGCCGGCCCGTCCAGGAAGCGGTCGTTGACGTCGCCGGACAGCCGCAGCTCCTTCTTCTCCTTGACTGCGGCTCCGCCCGGCATGGCGGTCTGGGCCAGGGCGAGCGATCCATCCTGGACGAGGAGGTCGACCTCGGCGACGACGTCAGCCATGGCTGACTCCTTGCGCGAACAGGGCGGAGCCCAGCAGCCACAGCCCCCCGGCGGCGACGAGCATCACGGGCACGCGGTCGCGCCATGCCCTGGGGTGCCAGGACTCCCACCAGGCGGCGAGCGAAGCGCACACCATCAGGACCACGCTGTGTCCTACGGTCATCGCGAGCATCACCGGTCCACAGAGGACCACGCATCGTCGCCAGGTCAGCAGTCCCGCGTTGGCAGCAGTGACCAGACCGCGACGACCGCCCGGCGCCAGTGGTGGCAGCCGCAAGCAGGCCTCCAGAACGCGTGTGCGGCGCGCCGATCGGAACGCCGCCAGGGCGAGGCCGACGAACGCGAGCTGCCACCAGACACTGCCAGTTGTCACGCGGAGCGAACCCGCAAGCAGGGCGCCGGCGAGGCCCACGGC
The DNA here is from genome assembly GCF_042666175.1 of Nocardioides sp. GCM10028917. Classification (NCBI taxonomy): domain Bacteria; kingdom Bacillati; phylum Actinomycetota; class Actinomycetes; order Propionibacteriales; family Nocardioidaceae; genus Nocardioides; species Nocardioides sp. GCM10028917. The sequence continues at coordinate 72,022 of NZ_JBHTFL010000003.1, read as the reverse complement.
GAGCCACAGGGCGGTCACTGTCGCGAGGCAGACAACCGCCAGTCGAGCACGCCAGCCGCGGAAGCTCGAGCGCGACACCGCGCCGACGGTGGGAACGGCCAGCGGCCACATCATGGCAATCACCATCAGCAGCCAGGACGTCATCCAGGTCACGCTCCACGGGTCGACGACGTCGGCGACCGGCGCTACGGCGTGCGCGTGGTGGGCGTGCGTCTGGACGTCAGCTCCACGTCCTGGCCAAGGGATGCTCAGAGCGAGCCAGGCCGTCGCCGCACCACCCAGGATGAGCCGGGCGGCCTTGGTACGAACCGCCTCCGAGAGGCGATCAGCCAGCGGCGCGACCTGGAGCAGGCTCATGGCGTCTGGGCGTAGACCGTGAGCTGCTGGACATGGATGGCCCGCTCGGAGTCGTCGGAGTCGGGCCGTCCCTCCTCGGGCACGACCTTCACCGACAGCTGGCCACCGGTCCAGCCCTCTGCGAGCAGGTCAGACAGGATCGCCGAGGCGTCGACGAGGTAGTTGCGCTCCTCCTCGGGCGCCGTCCCGGCCAACCCGAAGGTCGCGAACCTGCCGGCCCGGTGGGACGGCTGGTCGGGTGCGGAGCGCACCTCCACGACGTACGCCGCGTGCGGCCGCTCGGCGCGAACGCCGGCGAGCTCCAGCACCAGCCGCGATGGCGGTGCGTCGTCCAGCCCCAGCGGGCCGGCCTGGAAGGAGATCTCACGTTCCTCTTCGGAGTCCAGGTCGAAGGTGGCGGCCACCGGTTCCCACCGGGCCTCGGCCTCGTCCAACGGCATGGGGCCTCCTCCGACCGGCGCCGCGCGGCGGGCGGCAGCAACTGCCTGCGCCACGACCTCCGGCAACGCGATCGACTCGTACTCGTAATCCATCTTCGCGCTGGTCAGGTCCTCGACGTCGTCCATCGTGTACGTCGACGGCGACTGCTCGGAGCCGAACCAGAAGATCGCCGACTGCCACTGAGAAACGAGGAACGCCGAAGCACCTCCGGGGTCCGTGAGCCGAAGCGATCCCGGCAGCGCGAGCCACACCTCCCACAGCCGGTCGATGTTGGCATGGTGCAGCCAGAAGATCGGGTCCTGGCCGGCCGTGGACGGGCTCTCCATCAGACCCGCGATGTCGACGTGCACCCAGTTGTGGGGCGTGCTCTCCACGTCCCCGAAGCGGCGATCGCGGTCCGTGCCTCCGAACCCGACGTCCGGGACCCCGCCCACGTAACGGGACTCCCTGAGGGCGGGTACGAGGTCGATGTCGTCGGCCGGGATCGGTCCGTCGTTGCGAGCCGGGTCGAAGAGCGGGTTGTCGACCACCGCGCCGTCGACGGTCCGGGTCGGCGCCCGGAACTCCGCCGGCAGGAAAGCAGCGTGGGGGTTGTCCGCGTCGGAGTAGTCCCAATAGGGCAGGCCCCAGGCGTCGTCGCCGGTGAGGGCGCGGATCGTGCCCTCGAACCATGCCAGGTAGGCGCGGTGCCAGGGCAGGAAGAACAGCGAGGCGTGCGCACACTGTCCCCACGCGGGCCGAGCCGGCGTTCCGGGCGGGATCCCGTGAGTGTTGGCCGCCCACAGCCAGGAGCCCGGGTCGGTGACGGGCAGCTCACGCATGAGCTCGACGCCGTGGGCGTAGGTGTCCAGGACCGGATGCCAGTCCTGTGTCTCCGCGGCGGCGACGTCGCCGAGTGTCAGGCTTGCGATGTTGTGCCGTGTCCGAGTCATGACCCCTCCCGAGGGATGCTCCTGATGCTCCTCGGGTCGGGTGACTGCCTGCATGGCCAAAATTGGTCACATTCCTCTGCCCGGACCCACGCGCTACGCGACACGTGGCAGGTGCACGTGTGGCGATCGCCGGCCTGACTCGTCCGAAACGGCCCGACCCCGTCCACGCGCTCAGGCGGGGACCTGCCCCTAGGCACAGCGTCGGAGCGTCTCCTTTCCTTGACAGGCCACGAACCGACGAGGAGCCTCAATCTGAGGGCCAGCAGTGGTCCACCGTCGTGGACGGGAAGGAAAGCAGATGGCCCTCAAACGTCGCCAATGCGCAGCGATGCAGGAGTACGAGCGCCTGCTGGAAGAGCAGCCGTCATTTCGGACCAATCAACAACGCGCTGAGGTGTTCACGGCCCGTGCCGTCACCTCGGGCGAGGCCGAACGGGTGGCCCGCAGGTTGATCACGATCCCCACCGTGGTGGATGTGGTCTACAAGAAGCCGAGGGAGAACATCAGCAAGGCCCAGGTCCAGAGCCAGATCGCGGCCTTGAATCAGGACTTCCGGTTCACCAACCCTGACTCAGTCAAGGTGCCCGACGCGTGGAAGGGGCTTGCGGCTGACGCGAAGCTCAAGTTCCAGCTCGCGACCAAGGACCCTGCCGGCACGAGGACCGACGGCATCGTCCGCGTCCAGACCGACCGTGCCTTGTGAATCGCCCCGGGTCTGATGGAGGCTCTCAATCCTGGGAAGGATGATGAGAGTCATGGCAGCACCGAGGAAGTACAGCGTTGAGCTCCAGCAGCGGGCCCCGCGGATGGCGTTGGACGCCCGGCAGGACCCAGGGACCGCGCGTGGGGCGATCAAGCGGGTCGCCGACCAGCTCGGGGTCCACCCCGAGGCGCTGAGGAACTGGGTCCGTCAGGCCGAGATCGACGGCGGTGTCCGTGCACCACGACCGATGACGCAACCAGGCTGGCCGAGCTCGAGCGCGAGGTCCGCGAGCTGCGTCGGGCCAACGAGATCTTGAAGACCAGCGCTGCTTTTTTCGCGGCCGCGGAGCTCGACCGCAAGATCAAGTAGCGGTGCCCACCGCGGTGCTCGTCGACTACATCGATCAGCACCGCGACCGGTTCGGGGTCGAGCGGATCTGCGCGGTCCTCAAGGACGCTGGCGTGCAGATCGCCCCGAGCACCTACTACGCCGCCAAGACCAGAGCGCCGTCAGCACGAAGCGTGCGTGATGCCGAGCTGGTCGCCGACATCAAGGTCGCCCACCGGGCCAACCTCGGGGTCTACGGCGCCCGCAAGGTCCACGCCGAGCTCAACCGCGAAGGTGTGAAGGTGGCCCGCTGCACCGTTGAGCGGCTGATGAGGGCCGCGGGGCTGCGTGGGATCCCGCGGGAGAAGACCCGCAAGACCACCATCGGCGACGGCGCGGAGACCGAGCGGCCCGAGGACCTGGTCAATCGCAAGTTCATCGCCACCGCCCCGAACCAGCTCTGGGTGGCCGACCTCACCTACGTCCGCACCCACGCCGGGTGGACCTACGTCGCGTTCGTCCTCGACGTCTTCTCCCGGATGGTCGTGGGCTGGCAGGTGTCGACCTCGCTGCGCACCGACCTGGCCCTGGATGCCCTGGACATGGGTCTGTGGGCCCGCCAGCGCGCCGGCCAGGACGTCACCGGCCTGACCCATCACAGCGACCGCGGAGTCCAGTATCGAGCCATTCGCTACACCGAGCGGCTCGCCGAGGCAGAGGCCGTCGCGTCCGTCGGATCGAAGGGTGACAGCTACGACAACGCGATGGCCGAGGCGCTGAACTCGCTCTTCAAGGCCGAGTGCATCCGCAACCCGGTCATGCGCCCCAAGGGCGGCTGGAAGTCCGTGAGCGACGTCGAGATCGCCGTCGCCGAGTACGTCGACTGGTTCAACCACAGGCGACTGCACGGCGAGATGGGACTCGTCCCACCGGCCGAGTTCGAGGCCAACCATTGGGCGGCCCAAGCCGCCGAGCACTACCGTGGGAACCCGGTCCTCACCGAGGTCGGATCCAACTAACCGAGCCTCCACGAAACCCGGGGCGATTCACAAGTGTCTGGTGTTGCTGGGGCCGAAGGTGGAGTCTTGAGAGACGTCTCGAGATCACTTTGGAGGATCGGCCATGAAGGAGTGGTTCACCGACTATAAGGACGTGATCGCTGGCTTCGCCGGGATCGCCACCGCAATCGGCCTCCTGGCGACGGCCACGGCCATCGCCGTCGCTGCGCTGCAGCTTCGTGATCAACGCCGGCTCAATCGCGCTACGGCCGTGTACCAAGTCCAACAAGACGCTCGCGCGATGGCGGCCGCCCTCCTCGAGTCGCCTGCCCGGGCCAAGGCGGTATTCGGAAGGCAGCCGCCTGCTGGTAAGGCCGCGATCGCCTCGGTGATCAATTTCTACTCAGCCGTCTTCCAACTGCGTCAGTACCAAGTGCTCGACGCAGACACATGGGAGCCGTTCGCCAAGGACTTCCTAGTGATGTTCGAGAGCGAGGGTTCCCGCGCGCAGTGGGACAAGAGCAAGAGCAGCTTTGATCCCACCTTCGTAGCCGACATCGAACGCCGGCTAGGACCTTAATCGCAGGACAGCAAAGGGGTAGGGAAATGCCAGGAGTCTTCAACACCACAGGCCATGAGACCGAGGGAGAAACGAGGGGCGCGGCTCATGACCTGCTCATTGGGTTGGCGTCGGTGTATCAAGCACTTGCGCTAGTCGAAGCCGGTGACGGGCGGGCGGCGCGGAGCATGGCCGCGAATGCCGGTGATTATCTCCGAACCGTCGCGTCCCCCTACGACGAGCTATTCGCCCGCGGCAACGACTCACCAGTCCTGACGACAATGCCGCCCGAGGCAGATCGCGAATTGCCCGGCCTTCAAGAGCAACTCCAGCGCTACGGGTACAGCACCTCCATGCGGAACCGGGATCTGTTCGGAATCGCGGCGCGCGAGATCCGCCAGCTCGCCGACCTGCTCGACCACGTGAACTTCGAGGGACGCCCGTCCGACTGGTACGGAGTCCGTGACGTGATCCGCCAGGTCACCAGGCTCACGGAGGTCGGCGTCACGGTCTCTCGGCTTGCCTCGTTGACCGGGAGCGACCCGGACCTGACCGGCGGCGTCCCCGGCCTGCCTTACGGCGACCCGGGCATGCCGTACTAACGCCAACCCAGGTCGTTGGCCCGGCGGATGCGCAATCTCTCGCCCTTCGCTGACGGCCGAGCCCGATGTGCCCATCGGGCCGAAAGCGGTGGACTAGCCATCCGGGCACCCGCGGGTGGCCCGCAACGGCGTCTGATTCGACTCCCCAGTCTCCGTTGAGGCTCATTGCTGCACACGAGCTAACCCGAGTCCTGGGCGCGACGTGGGGTCGAGCAGCGCCTTCAGGCGAATGACGGAGCAAAGGGTCTCGCTGGGTCCTGGGTCCGCACCTCGACCCTCGTCCGGGCTGGACGTCGGGCCAGGCGCGGTTGAGCCCTTCTTTCTAAGCCCCACTGTGAGCGGAACAACGATCGCCTCGAGCCCGAGCAATGCGTCCCTCCCTTGCAAGAATGCAAAGGAAACCTTGCTGCATGATTGCTTCGCTCTCGATTTCACTGTCACGGCATTGAAGGAGGTCTCGTCCGTCAGGCTCCCCACCACGCCGGGCGCGCCACCGCAGAAGTCGTGCCGGCGGGAAGCATGCCCGGAACCGACATCATGTCGCGACAAGCGGTTGCAGCGGTCGGTCCGCCACGCGGACGGGACGCGGAGAGAGCCTGACCTCGATTGCCATTCGCCTTCCGGGCGGACTCGGGCGGAAGCACGGCGGACGGGGCGGGGCGCCGGGACAACAGATCCTGGTAGCTGACTTCGACGATGCAGGGTGGCCGGGGCGTGGGGCCCGCGCAGGGCGGCACGAGGGTGGCTGCACTCAGGGCGCGTCGATCTGTCGAAGGGCCCGCACCCACCGGTCGCGCGCCTTCTGTGACAGGGACGTCACCGAGGCGCTCGCAGCCGTGCCCTCCTCCACGAGAGCCTGGGCGGCCACGTACTGACGCAGCGGGTTGAGATCCAGACCCTTGAGTTTGGCGAACTCGATGAGTAGCTCGACCGGCATCGGCTCCAGCGGCTCTGAGAACGTCGTGATCTCAACGCTCTCCGTGCCCCCTCGGGCCGCAGACCCGTCACGCTCGGTGCGAGTCCTTGAGACGTCCGCGTGGCTCACCGCGACGTCGTCATCAAGGGTGGTACCCATGTCGATGTCCTCCTCGAACGCGCCGTCGGGGGTGGCGATGAACATCTCGAAGGTGGTTGTGCGGACCGTGTAGTTCACGAACACCGTCTTGGACGGCGCCAACGCCTGCAGCGTCGCCACGCTCTCGCTCAGGGCCGCCAGCTTCGCGGCGACCTGGCGTTCGATGTCGCCGAGCTCGCGGTCACGGCGCACGCTGTCGGTTGCAGCCTGCGCCTTCGAGGCCAGCATGCTGCCGGCGATGCCGATCAGCACGGCTAGCCCGCGGCCTCGGACGCCGCGAGCGAGGCCAGATCCGCGAAGACCCGGCGCTTTGCCAGGCCGACCCCCCCTGGAAGTCGTCGACGCGACCTTCGGCGAGGACAGCGCCGCCGGCCCTTGCCGTCGTGCCGGCCGTGAAGCGGCTGTCGCGGCCGGCGGCGCGGCCACCGCGCTGGCTGAAACTCCTGCGGCCGGTCCCGCCTTGGTTGGAGCTCCCGCGGCCGGTCCCGCCTTGGTTGGAGCTCCTGCCGCAGGTGCCGCCTTGGCTGGAGCTCTCGCCGCAGGTGGGGGTGCCTTCGCGCGCACGGGGGATCTCACGGTGACCTCCTGCGAGAACTGCTGGCCGGGATCCTCCCGGTACCGATCCCGGGCGGTGACCGTGAACTCGTTGTAGGCATCGGGGAGGTTGCGAGCCAGTTGCCGCGCGTCCGACACGGTCTTGTCCAGGTGCGGCTTGTTCTCCGGCATGTCGAGGTCGTTCGGCAACTTGCGCACGTCGCCCGGTTTGAGTTCGGCCGTGCTCCAGGCTCCGGCCGTGATATCGCCCACCAGGATGTGCTTCTGCTTCTCGTTGACGGCGACGAGGTCCGGCCCCTGGTTCTTGTGACGGAAGGCGTTCCTCAAGAACTTGCTCTTCGCGAAGTCCCCCCGTTTGTTGATGTACACGGTGTAACCGCGCTTCTCCAGTGCCTGCCCCCAGTCCTCGGCCTCTCCCTGCTCGAAGACGCGCCCACGCGTCGCCGGATCGTCCAGGTCCAGCGGCTTTTCTTGCTTCCCACGGCGCGGCGCCCTGTGGACCGTCGCGCGACCTCGCGGCGTCTGGTTCCTCCGGTCCTGTACGACGTGTGCCAGCTCGTGCGCCAGAAGCCGGTCCCCGACGACGGTTCCTGGCGCAAACCCTCCTGAGGCGAACACGATGTGCTCGTTGACCGTGTACGCAGCGGCCCCGAGGTCGCGGGCGGATCTCTGCGCGGCCGGACCGGTGTGCACGCGAACGCCCGAGAAGTCCTGGCCGATTCGAGTGGCCACGCGACCGAATCGCCCGTCCACCGCGGAGCCGGGTTCATCGAGAGCTGTGGTGATCTCACGAGCGACCTCGTCACTCAGCGTACGACCCTGAGCGAGCCGCCCGCTCGTGAGGCTCGGCGTCGAGGACGGCGGTCCAGCTCTTCCCGAGACCGCCGCGGCAACCCGATCCGCAGCGCGCTCCACAGGATCGCTCTCGAGGCCGACGTCGAGCCCTCCCTGGAGGGCGGAAGCCGGAGTCGGGCGGACGGCGGCGCGCGAGGACACACTCGCGCGGGGGTTCGTCTGCTCGGTTGCGCCGGGCTCGTGAACGGAGAACAAGTTCCGGGGGGCAGCTCTCGCCGGAGACCGGCCAGACCCGAGGTTCGGGTAGCGCGGACCGCTTTGGGTGATCCCAGCGCTGTCCGCCCGGGACGTGCTGACCACGCTGGAGGAGTGGTCATGCTGATGCGGTCTCTGCGCCTGACGGAGGCGACCGCGACGGAGCTCCACCTGGCAATACTAAGGCGAAGCAAAGGGCTCCGGCGCGGAAAGGAGCACGCTGGATCCGAGAGTGGTCAGCCGGTGAGTATTCTCGGATGTCCCACCTGGTCGAGGGCCCGTGCTGCTCGTCGGCAGGACCTGGGTCGAGGACGGCGGGGTGTCGAGGCTGTTCGGGAAGGCTCGCGACAGACGACCAACGCGTGACCCTGGTCAAGGACACGAAGAAGAACCTCCGCGACGGCAGGCCGGGGCCGATCTCCACCCAGGTCGGCGCGGCGATCGACCTGGACCGCCTGACGGCCGACCCGTTCAGATGCCGGCACGTCGAGGACCGGGACGACGTGGCGCCGATCATGGAGGAATGGGTCGCGCAGGCGGCTCGCGAACGACTGGGCCACTTCCCGCATCGCGTGGGGCTGGAGAAACTCGAGCCCATGACGCCTGGTGGGCCGACCCTGGCCCGAACCGGACGCGGCCCTCGACCGGATTAGCTGTGATGTCCGGGGACGTTGGTCAGCCGGCTGATGGGCGTCTTGGCTCCGATTGCTGAGTGGACGCGGTGGTGATTGTAGAAGTGCAGCCATCCGGGGAGCGCGGCGTTGCGCTGCTCGGTGGAGTTGTAGAACTGGGCGTAGGCCCAGCCATCGCCCAACGTTCGGTGGAAGCGCTCGATCTTGCCGTTAGTTTGTGGCCGGTAGGGCCGGGTGCGTTTCGGAGTGATGCCGAGCTCGGTGCAGGCGTCTCGCCAGGCGTATGAGCGGTAGGCCGAGCCGTTGTCGGACAGCACTCGTTCGATGGTGACGCCGTGGTCGGCGAACCATGCGGTGGCTCGTTGAAGGACCCCGATCGCGGTGGCAGCCTTCTCGTCGGTGTGGATCTCGGCGTACGCGACGCGGGAGTGGTCGTCGAGGACGGTGTGGACGTACGCGGTCCCGATCAGGGGCCGGTAGCGCTTGCCCCGTTCACCGGTGCGCTGGGCGGTGGCTTGGGCGTTGAGCTTGCTCTGCTGACGGGTGAGGAACTTGTGTCCGCCGCCGTCGGGGATGTTGCCGAACTTGGTGACGTCGACGTGGATCAGCGACCCGGCGTGGGGGTGCTCATAGCGTCGTAGCGGTTCACCGGTGACCCGGTCGATGTGGGAGAGCCGGTTGACCCGGCAGCGGACCAGCACTGCATGGACCGTCGACGCCTGCAGGCCGACCCGGCCCCCGATCTGGACCGGGCCGAGCCGGTGGCGCCACCGCAGCCGCACAATCTGCCGCACCACCTCGGGGCGGGTCCTGGCCGGGCTCGTGTGTGGCCGCGAGCTGCGATCAGCCATCCCGGCCGGGCCTTCCTGGCGGTACCTGTCGGCCCACTTCTTCGCGGTGCGGGGCGAGACCATGAACATCTTGGCCGCCGAGGTGTAAGTCCAATTGTCGTTGACGACCAGCTGATCGAGCCGCAAACGGGTGCGTGGAGTCAGGGCAGCGTTAGCGTGGGACACGAAGGCCTCCAGGTTGGGAGCGGTGAACTAGACAGCTCCACTCCACAACCGGAGGCCTTCACCTGTCAGACCGACTCACCGCCGCGAGGCGGGACAACCTGCCTGGACATCACAATTAGCCGAGGCCCACTGCGTTCAGAGTCTCTCGCGTCTGGCTCCGATGGTTGATCTGCAGCTTCTGCATGACGTTGTGAGCGTGGATCTTCACGGTGTGAACCGAGATCCCGAGCTCAGAGGCGATCTCGCTGTTGGAGTTGTGGTTGCCCATCAGTTCCGCGACTTCGAGCTCGCGAGGGGTAAGGCTGTGAAAGGTGTCGGCGTGGATGGCGTCTAGTTCCTGCCGACGTCGGTCCAGAAGGGCATTGACGACCGCCACAGGGACTCGCGCACGCCCTTCGATCACGTCGAGAACCGTTTCGTACAGCTCGTCGCAGGTGCAGTCGTCGCCCACGTAGGCCGCCACTCCCGCCTCCAGCAATGCCAACGCCGCATTCATGTTGTCTGGAACACCGAAGGCGATGATGGGCGGGTGTGTGCCGCGCGACAGGCAGTACTGCTCGAGCACCCGTGGTGGTGTGGCTGAGCAGTCGACGACGAGCGCTGTGGCATCGGTCTCGAGCACGGCGCTGATGCGTGTCGCCGAACCGCATACAACGAACTTTCCATTCGAGGCGAAAAGCGCCGTTATTCCCTCGCGCCAGACCCGCACCCTCGCCACGATGAAGATCGAATACATGACTACCCCGTTTCGCCCGGACTCGCCTCCCGCGAGGTTCGAAGTCGAGGGGCCCGTGGCGTCGCGCGGAAGGAATGCTTGCCGCAGGCGGTCCAAGAGCCACAAGTACGAATACGGCCGCTGTGGCGGGGGGTGGAACTGGGTGGAGTCGCACAACACTAGTGAGCCTTGACATCCGTTGTACTCTCGCGCCCCCGCTCGCGGCAACCCCGTTCCACGACCCATCTCGGGACTCGCCGCCGACGGGGACGCACTAGCTCCACCAGCCTAGATCGCGACGAGGTCAGCCTAGCCCGCACGCACGACGAGCTAGAGCAGTGAGCTGATTTACGAGGTCCGACGCGGTCCACAGACTGTTGGCATGTCAGATGCGCCTCCCGATGCGGCCGCCTGCAGGGTTCTCATCAACGAAGTGCAGCCCAGGCTCCTCGAGAGTCTGGTGAAGCTCCTGATGACGTCCCGGGTGGACGTCGAGCTGGTCACCTCGGACGATCCTGGCCGGACCGACGACGTTGACCTGGTGATCACCGGCTACGAGAGCCCCGAGTCCGAGGTTCCTCGCCTCCTCGTCGCTGTCAACGGCACCGAGACTCGCCTGGAATTGCCCTACGGGGAGCTGTCACGGTCGGTACTGAATTTCGCCGTCGCAGCCGCATTGCGCCGGCAGCCAGCGAGGCGGTGGTACGAGCAGCTCCTGGAAGCCTGTCGCAGGTTCGACGACCTCGTGGCGGAGGCTGTGAACGCGGCCAGTGCTTCGTACTCGGCTGGTGGCGGGATGGAGGAGTGGACCGAGGCATTCCGCTCGGGCAGGACGGACTTCGGCGGCGAACCGATGTCGGGCTCATGGGTCGATGCATCGATCCTGCTTGACGACGACCCCGCGATGGCGCTGCCCGCGGACTCGGCGATCGGTCGGCTCATCGCGGACTACTCGCTGACGCCTCGGCAGGTCGACGTGCTCCTGGCGTGTCTGTTCAACGAGCTGGATGGTCGGTACCGGCAGCGTTACGCGTTCCTGGTCGGCGACTCGTCGACGCCTGGCCCGACGGTCGACGTGCTGGCCGCGTTGCTGTGCGCCAACGCAGGCGAGCGGTTGGACCTGATCCGCGACCTCACGTCCGGCGTCCTGGTTACCTCGGGAATGCTGGTCACCCTCGGCTCCCCGGACGCTCCCGCCCGGAGCCAGGCGCTCGCGCTCGATATCTCAGTCCTGCGCATCTTCCTGGCCGACGACTCGCCCGATCCGGCCGATGTCGTCCTGGATCCGCGGCTGACCGCGCGAACTGCAGCGCCGACCGACCAGCCGGGGCCAGAACCGAACGCAGCCCTAGTCGCTTGGGGGCGTGCCGATCTCGTTCACGTGCACGGGGAGGTCGAGTCGAGTCGTAGGTCGCGCGCCCTGGACATCGCCGACTGGGCCGGGTGCCGCCTGCACGCGGTTCCTTGGGCCGTGTTCTCGGGGTACGACCACGTGGGAGCGCACCGACTTCGGCGGGATTGCCTCCGGCTCGACGTCCGCTGCTTCGTCGAGGGCGTGCCGCGCGCCGTCAGCGCCGAGCAGATGGGCCTGCTGCGGACCGCCCGGGTGGCAATCACCTCGGGCCCGGACCCTCTTCCGCCGCAGAGCGGAGGCTGTGTGTGGAACGACAAGGTGCATCAGCCTTCGATGGCCGAGCGGCGCAACATCTGGAGTCGCGCCGCGAGCTGGACCGGGGCGATGCCGGTCGGTGGCCTCGAACCGCTGATCCGCCGATTCGGTGTGCCGATCGACCGGGCCGCCGACATCCTGGCCGCGACAGCGCGGGCGAACGAGTCGTTCACCTCCATGGACGTCGCGGCGACGGCCGCGCAGTACACGATGGACGACGCCGACGGCCTGCTCCGCGCCGTGCAACCGAGGGCCAGGCTCGACGCCCTCGTGCTCGCCGAGGACACCCGCCGCGCGTTGATCGACGCGAGGAACCGCATCGTCAACCGCGACCTGGTGTTCCAGCAGCTCGGCTGGGACTGGATGACCGACCGGCTGACCGGCACCTACCTCCTGTTCGCGGGCCCTGCGGGGACGGGGAAGACGATCGCGGCTGAGGCGCTCGCGCACGAGCTCGGTCTACCGGTGCAGCTGCTCGAGATCTCTGCCCTGTTCTCGCGATGGGTCGGGGACTTCGAGGAGCACGTTGACAAGGTCTTCGCCGCAGCTCAGGCAAGTGGCGCCCTGCTGGTCGCGAACGAGGCGGACGCGATCCTGGGTCCCCGCACCCAGATCCTGCACGGACAGGACCGCTACGCGAACGCAGGGACGGCGCACATCCTGAGCCGGCTAGAGCAGTTCACCGGGTTCGTCGTCTTCACGACGAACCTGCTCGGGACCAACAACATCGATCCTGCGTTCCATCGGCGGATCAGCGCGCTGGTGCGCTTCCACCAACCTGATGCTGACCAGCGCGAGATGTTGTGGAGGTCAGTGTGGCCGACGACCGCTCGCGACGGCACCGAGGTCGTGCTGCGCTTCGACCTCGGTCCCGCTGGGCGCGACGCGTTCTTCAGACGGTTGGCCCACGAGCACCCGCTCTCGGGTGGCAGCATCTCCAATATCGCTAGGTCGGCCACATTCCTGGCGGCCGCTCGGGATGACGGCGTCCCTACGATCACCGAGGCCGACGTCCATCAGGCCCTGTCGCAGGAGTTGGCCAAGATCGGCGACTTCCGGTCGCTCACGCTCGCGAGGTCGCGGTCATGATCAACCAGCTCGACGAGATGCTCGTCCACCTGCTGTCCACGCGGCTCAACGACGATCCGACCCTACCCACGATCGACGTGCTGGTCCGGCCGCCCGACGACACGTGGCGTGCGTTCGTGTCCAGCAACGCACGACCGGCGGTCAACATCTACATGGCCGAGGTCCGCGAGGATCGGGACCAGCGCTCGAGCGCCGCGAACAACCTCGTCGATCCCGAGCCGTTCCGCGTCGACTGCCACTACCTCGTCTCGGCCTGGGTGCCGTCCAGCGACGCGACCATCGGCACGCCGACCATCGTCGAGGACTGGCTGCTCGGGGAATGCCTGCGCATACTCGCCGACCACGCACCGATCAACGCGTCCCGCATCTACGCTTCCCCGGCACCTCCTGTCGACCCCAGCTTGGTCGACAACTACCTGCGAACTGAGATCGCGCCCCCGGAGGGATACGCGAACCTCGGCGACTTCTGGACCGGTCTCGGCCAGGGCAACATCTGGCACCCTGCGGCCCACCTCACCGTCACCCTCCCGCTCCAACGGACCTCACGTCCGGTCGGACCGCCGGTCACGACGCTGCACACGACGTTCGTCCCTGGCCCCGAGTCCTTCGTGCACATCGGGGGACGATTCAGGAACCTGGCCGGGGTCGGCGTGGCCGGAGCGTGGATCGAGCTCGTGGACAGTGTCACCGCAGCCGCGCTCAAGGCGACCCGCACCGACGAGTCCGGCAGGTTCCAGCTGTACGACGTGGCCGAAGGCGACTACCGCATCCGTGCCCGCACGGAAGACGGCGCCGACCTCGTGGTCCCGGTCACCGTCCCGTCCGCATCCGGTCGCTACGAGCTCGTCATGAACTGACAACCAAGGAGCGCTGCATGAGCATCACTTACGAAACACCCGGCGTCTACATCGAGGAGATCACCGGGCCAGGTGTCATCCAGGGCGTCAGCACCAGCGTCGCGGGATTTGTGGGCCCGACCGCTCGGGGCACGTCGACCGAGGCCGTGCAGGTGACGAGCTTCGACCAGTTCATGGAGCGGTTCACCGCACCCGGTGCCCCACACCTGTACGACGGGTTCGAGGAGCCGGTGTACCTGTCCTTCGCACTCCAGGGCTTCTTCCAGAACGGCGGCCGCCGGGCTCACATCGCGCGGGTGTCGAACGGGGCCGCTGCCAGCGCGGAGCTGCCGAACGCCGCAGGAGGCGTCGAGGCGATCGTCAGGGCCCGCATCGAGGGCCGGGCCGGCAACCAGATCCGCGTGCGGACCCAGCCGAGCACCCGGACGTGGACGCTGGCCGCGCCCACCGCCACGGTCGCCGGAACCGCGCCCACGGCACCTGGCGGCGGTCTTCCTCCGAACGACCCGCAGGTTCTCGATCTCGGCAGCCCGTCCGGTTTCGCCGTCGACGACAACGTGCAGATCATGCTGCCGCCCGCGGCTCCCTTCGCCGACAACCCGGGCGACCAGCGATCGGCGGTCGGCGGCACCGTCGACCTCCCTCTCGTCGTGTCGGCCACGTCCGGGGTGGCCATCACCTTCACTCCGACCAACCTGCCGGCAGGCCTCACGATCGATACCACTGGACGGATCACCGGCACGCCGACCACGGCCGGTGTCTCCAACGTGACAGTCGCGGTCTCCGACGGGACCCAGACCACCAGCGTCGCGTTCGACTGGGACGTCTTCGAGCCGGTGCCCACGGTGACCTCGCCAGGACGACAGTCGACGGCGGTCGGCACCCCGGTGAGCCTGCAGATCCAGGCGCAGTCGCAGTCCGTCCCGCCCGGGGCGCTGGCCTACACCGCAGCCGGCCTTCCGGCCCCCCTCGTCATCGACGCCAACACCGGCCTCATCACGGGGACACCGACCGCCGGCGCCGTCACCGACGTCACCGTCACGGTGACCGAGGGCACCGCGGCCGCGACCGCCAGGTTTGCCTGGGTGGTCGACCCTCCGACGGTGCCCGTCGTGGACAATCCGGGCGACCAGAGCTCGACGACCGGTTCGACGGTCTCGCTGCAGGTGGTCGCGACGCCGGTCACCCCGGGCGACGCGCTCCAGTACGCAGCGGTCGGTCTGCCCGCGGGCCTCAGCCTCGATCCGGGCACCGGCCAGATCACCGGGCAGCCGACCGGCACCGGCACGTCGTCCGTCACCGTGACGGTCACCGACCCGGGCACGAATGCCAGCACGGCGACGTTCGACTGGACGGTCGCCGATCCGACTCCCACGGTGACGAACCCGGGACGCCAGGCAACGAACATCGGCGATGCGGTCACCCTGCAGGTCGTGGCGCAGGCCCCGGCAGGGACGACGGCGGCCTTCGCAGCCACCGGGCTTCCGGCGGGCCTCGCCATCGACCCTGCCACCGGCACCATCTCGGGCGCTCCGACCACCGCCGGGGTGAGCGACGTCGCCGTCACTGTCACCGCGGGTGGAGCAGCGACCGTCCGGTTCACCTGGGTCACCCCCGCCCCCATCTTCGCCACCGTCGAACGGGTCGAGCAGCAATGGATCCGCGTCGTTCCGCCCGGAGGTGCCGATGCGCCTCCGGGCTGGCCGGGGGCGGTCCAGCAAGCGATCGTCAGCCTGGTCGACTACGCGCCCGACCAGGCGCGGGTGCGGCTCGAACTGCCGGCGCCGCCACTCCAGCTGCCCGAGGTGGGCACCTGGGTCGAGGCCGGCTCGGGTGCGGATGTCCAGACCTTCCGGATCGAGCGCGTGGCCTCGACAGGTGTCGTCACGATCGGGCGTCGGCCTCGGGGCGTCGACCTGAGCCTGCGCCTGCACCGCACCTTGACGTCACTCTCGTTCGACCTGCTCGTCACCGCGCCCTCAGGCGCCTCGACCGCGGTGTTCGACGTGTCGCTCGACCCGATCAGCGATCGGTACCTGTTCGCGGAGGGAGTGGTCCCCGACGACCTCGTCGTCGTCGAGGAGCCACCGCTGCCCCTCTTCGCCCTTCCGCGGCGCATGGGCACCTGGTCCGCCGCCCTGGCCGATGGCGCGGAGTTCGACGTGAACGCGCTCGGCAGCGAGGACTTCCGGCGCGCCATCGCCCTTCTCGAACGGGTCGACGAGGTCAGCATGGTGTGCGTGCCGGACGCGGCCCGCTACGACGAGGGGCGCCGCGTCACCCGGCGGACGATCCAGGGGGCCCAGCTGGGCCACTGCCTCCGGATGTCCGATCGCATCGCCGTCTTCGATCCTCCCCAGACCCCACCGGCCGGGGAGCGACCCGAGGACCAGATCGGCAATGTCATCAACGACCTGCGGTCGACGCGCGGGTTCGGAGCCGTCTACTACCCGTGGCTGCGGGTGCTGGATCCGCGCAGCACGGCTCAACGCCCGCTGACGATGCTCATCCCGCCGTCCGGCCACGTCGCCGGCGTCATCGCCCGCACTGACATGACACGCGGAGTGTTCAAGGCGCCGGCGAACGTCACCGTCGACGAGGTGCTCGGCGTGGAGCAGAAGCTGACCGACAGCGAGCAGGCGCCGCTCAACGTCGCCGGTGTCAACGTGCTACGCATCCTTCCGGGCAGCAACCGGGTCACGGTCTGGGGCGCCAGGACGACCGTGGATCCGTTCGTCACGGACTGGTTGTACCTCAACGTCCGGCGCCTGGTCCTCTTCCTCGAGGAGTCGATCCAGGACGGTATCCGATGGGCGGTGTTCGAGCCCAACGACCTGGGTCTGTGGAAGTCGCTGCGTCGGGTGATCACGGCGTTCCTCCGTGAGCAGTGGCGAGCCGGCGCGCTCTTCGGTGCGAAGGAGGAAGAGGCGTTCCGCGTGCGCATCGACGAGGCGCTCAACCCGCCGTCGACTCGCAACAAGGGCTACCTGTACATCGAGATCAAGGTCGCCCCGGTGCGACCGGCCGAGTTCGTCGTCGTCCGCATCAGCCTGTTCGACGGCGGCACCGACGTGGAGGAGGTGTGAGATGGCGCAACGCATCGACCCGATCAACAACTACAACTTCCGGGTGGAGATCGACGGCATCCAGGTCGGCGGCTTCAGCGAGGCATCCGGCCTCGAGTCGACGATCGAGACGATCGAGTACCGGGAGGGCGGCGACAACACGACGGTTCGGAAGCTGCCCGGCAAGACGACGTTCACCGACATCGTCCTGAAGCGCGGCACGACCGACGGAGACAACACGCTGTACGAGTGGCACCGCCAGACCGTCCTCGGGGAGATCGACCGCAAGAGCGGCTCGATCATCGTGTGCGACCGCGCCGGCCAGGAGAAGCTGCGCTACAACTTCGTCAACGCGTGGCCGATGAAGTGGAACCCGGCTGACTACAACGCGACGGGCAAAGAGGTCGCCATCGAGGAGTTCACCCTTGCCCACGAAGGTCTGGAGCTGGCGTGATGCTGCAGACCGAGCACGACTTCACCCTTCCGCTCGGCTATATCGACAAGGAGGGGCGACTTCACAAGTCGGGGATCATGCGCCTGGCCACGGCGGCCGACGAGATCCTGCCGCAGCGCGATGAACGCGTTCGCAACAACCCGGCGTACCTCACGGTCATCGTCTTGTCGCGTGTCGTCGTGCGCCTCGGCGACGTCGAGCACATCAACACCGGCACGATCGAGAACCTCTTCGCAGCCGACCTTGAGCACCTTCAGGAGCTGTACAACACCATCAACCAGGTCGCCGTGGACGCGATGGACATCGTCTGCCCGCGCTGCGCCGAGCGCATGGAGGTCGCGCCCGGACGCCGGGGGGAATCCTTGGCTATCCCCTCGACCGGCTGAACGAGGAGATGGCCTTTCTCGCTTACCACTTCCACTGGCCGCTGGACCAGATCCTCGAGCTCGAGCACTCCGACCGGCGGACGTGGGTCAGCCAGATCTCGGCTATCAACGAGGGCATGAACGGAGAGACATGAGACATCAGCCCGGTGGCCGTCAGCCGGCCCGTCGTCACGGGGGGCTGCGGCGACGCTTCGGCCGGCGATCGGCGCTGGCCGCGCGCACGGTGCCGCGGGTTCTGCGGCGGCCGGCCATGGCCACGCTCCTGCGCCGCGTCGAGTCGCGGACGACGCGCTCGGAGCGGATCGGCGCTCCGCGGATCCACGTCGCCGTCACCGTGTTGAACAACTCTGCGAACCGCCCCGGGCACGAGCACGGCGCGTCGCTCGGCCGGAGGTCGGCTCCCGGCCGCCCGACCGGTGTGCAACGAACGGGCCGCCTCGTCCAGAGGCCGGGTGCAAACGCGAGGGGGCGGCGACGACCGCCGGCTCACCGCCGATCCTCGCTCGACCTGGGGGCCGCTCCTGTCGACCTTAGCGGCTCGGGTGCCGACACGCTGCGCACACGCGGCGAGCACCGCGGCCTGATCGACGCGCCCGCAGCGCGCACGATCGCGTTGTCGGTGCCGGCGGCGCAGGTCGCGAACCGCCGGCTCCGCGTCGCCGACGTCCTACCGGTCCGCAGCGACCAACGACTCGGGGACGCCGACGACACGAGGGCACCTGCAGCGCCCCTCGACCTCGAACGGCTCACCGACAAGGTCGTCGCCGCCATCGACCGGCGTCTGTGGTCGCACCGTGAGCGGATGGGCGGTCGCTGATGGCGCTCGAGAAGGCGACGATCGTCAACCTGGAGACGGGTCGACAGGTCAGGGTGCTCTTCAACCCGGAGGAGTACTCCATCAAGCGCGACAACAACTTCGCCCAAACCGCGATCCCGGGTCTCAGCTCCCCGGTCACGCAGTTCGTCGCAGGCAACATGCGGACGCTCGAGATGGAGCTCTTCATCGATACCTACGTCGACCAGGCGCCCGGTTCGGACGCACGGGAGGTCGCCGACCAGATCATCTCGCTGATGGACATCCTGCCGGAGACTCATGCGCCACCGCGTCTCGAGTTCGGTTGGGGATCGCTGCGCTTCCAATGCGTCCTCGCCAGCGCCTCCTCGACCTTCCAGATGTTCCGCGAGGACGGCACGCCTGTACGCATGCGCGTTCAGGTGACCTTCAACGAGTACCGCGACCCTCGGGTCGAGGCACGCGAGATCAAGCGCGAGACCGCCGACTACTCGAAGCTGCGCGTGGTGACCCAGGGCGACACGATCAGCGGCATCGCTGCGGCCGAGTACCGCGACCCGCAGCAGTGGAGGCCGATCGCCCTCGTGAACGAGATCGCCGACCCGGCAGACCTCACCATCGGCCGGACGCTCCACATTCCAGCGCTCCCGTACCGGGACAGCACAGGACGGGTCTTCTCGTGAGCGACCAGTACGCACCCGACTACCGGCTGCAGCTGGACGGGCGGCCGATCTCGTCCGACCTCCGCGGAGCGATCACCAGCGTCTCCTTCACGTCGGCGCTCGAAGGTGCCGATCGCGTGGAGATCGGCGTAGCGAACCAGTACCTGCGGTGGACCGACGATCCCGCGCTGGAGCCGGGCGTCCAGCTGCGGCTGTCGCTCGGCTACAACCCCCACGAGTTCGAGCAGGTCTTCGTCGGCGAGATCGTGAGCGTCCAGGCGTCATTCCCGGCCGACGGACTGCCGTCGCTGACAATCGCCGCCCAGGATCGCTTCGAGCGGCTGCGCAACTCGCCGAAGTCGCGCTGGTTCGAGTTCCCCATCCCCTTCTTCCGGACCGTTCCCATCCCCGATCCGGCGATCGCCGCCATGGTCAGCGCCGAGAACGGGTTCGTGCCCGTGATCGATCCCGTCGGTGCCGCGCTCTCGATCATCCTGTTCGGCGCGTCGGTCGTCTCGAGCGTGATCGACGACGCGCAGATCGTCGTACGTCGTCAGGAGAAGGAGACCGACCTCGACTTCCTGCAGAGGGTCTCGCGTGAGAACGGCTGGGAGCTGCTCATCGACCACAGCGGACCTCTCGGCGGCCGCAAGCTCCGCTTCATGTCGCCCCTCGACGAGCTCGAGCCCGTCCGCACGTACTCGTACGGGGGGTCCCTGATGGACTGGTCGCCTCGCATCACGACCGTGGGCGTGATCGTCTCGGTGACGGCGTTCGTGAGGGTCTCGGCGATCAAGACCGTGTTCCAGGTGACCGTCGGGTACGACTGGGACCGGGGGTCGCTCGACATCAGCATCCAGCCCGCCGCGCTCGGCGAGATGCCGACTTCCGAGGAGGAGTCCGAGGACGAGGTCGGCAAGCCCAACGACCGATCGCTGATCATCGAGGAGAACCTCAGCCTCGTCAGCGCGCCGAGGCAGATCCTTGCCGAGCTCATCCCCAGCCTGAACGGACGGGTCACCGGGAGTGGATCCGTCGTCGGCGACCACGCCCTGATCGCCGGTCGTGTCGTCCAGCTGGAGGGACTCGGACGAGAGTTCGGCGGGCGCTACCGGGTCACCTCGGCGACGCACACCGTCGACTCGTCGGGCTACCGCACGATGTTTGAGGGCCGCAAGGAGATCTGGTTCGGCTCGATCCCGGCGCTCGACCAGGGCGCCGTCTCGCTGCGGGCGCCGTTCGTCGACGCCGAGGGAGCTGTGGGGCGATGAGCATGTTGCCGGATCTCGGACGACCAGCTGCGTCGCAGGGTCAGCTCTTCACGATCGCCCTCGCGGAGGTGACGAACACGGTCGACGCGACCGGGAACGGCCGCGTGCAGGTGCAGCTGCCGTGGCTGCCGGGTACGCAGCCCTGGGCACGCGTCGCCGTGCCGGCTGCCGGGTCCGACCGCGGGCTCTACCTCCTTCCCCACGAGGGCGACGAGGTCCTGCTCGCGTTCAACCGCAGTGACGTGTCCGACTGCTACGTCATCGGGTCGCTCTGGAACGCGTCTGACTCGCCGCCGCGCAGCGGACCGCTCGACCCGACCACGAAGATCGTACTCAAGACGGAGGTCGGCCACGAGATCGAGCTCGACGACCTCGTGCAGTCGATCTCGATCACGACCTCGACCGGGCACAAGATCGAGCTGGGGCCCAGCGGGATCACGGTCGCCACACAGGGCGATACGGCGTCCATCAAGCTCGGGCAGGCCGGCGACGTGACCATCGAGGCCACCACCTCGCTGACCCTCAAGGCCCAGCGAGTGACGATCGAAGGGAACGGCCAGGTCCAGGTCAAGAGCTCGGGGAACGTGTCCGTCGACGGCGGGGCGACCTGCCAGGTCAAAGCCTCAACGATCCTCCTCAACTGACATGCCAGCCGCCGCTCGCCTCACTGACCAGACCGGACATCCGGGTGTCATCACCGGACCGGGGGCCCCGACGGTCCTGATCGGCCGGATGCCCGCCGCGAGGATCGGCGACGCACACGCCTGCTCGTTCCCGGGCAACCCGCCCCACCCGCCGACGACGATCGTCAAGGGAAGCGGATCGGTCCTGATCGAAGGTCGGCCTGCCGCGCGCGTCGGAGACATGGCGGCGTGCGGGGCGAGCGTCGTCGTCGGTGACTTCACGGTCATGATCGGGGGCTGAGCGATGATCGACACGACGAGCACCCCTGCCGGCCCGAGCTTCCTCGGCACCGGCTGGGCGTTTCCGATCTCCCTCGACGCGAGCGGATCGGTCGCCGTCGCCAGCGCCGAGGACGACGTCCGTCAGTCGATCCGCATCATCCTCGGCACGAACCTCGGGGAGCGTGCCATGCGCCCCGACTTCGGCTCGGGCATCCGGGCGTTCGTCTTCGAGGCGATCTCGACGACCACCTTGACGCTGCTGAGGACGAGGGTCGAGGACGCACTCGTCCGGTGGGAGCCGCGGATCAGGGTCGAGCGCGTCGAGGTCGCGCTTCCGAGCCGTGCGAGCAGCCAGGTGAACATCTCGGTCGACTACCGCGTCCGAGCGACCAACACGTTCTACAACCTCGTCTACCCCTTCTACCTCGAGGAGGGCGACCGGGGATGACGATCAACGCACCCGACTGCCGTCGCGAGGCTCGCGAGGAGCTCGCCGCGTTGCTGCGCAAGCGCGCGGCGTACACCCCGGCCTGGACGGCGGAGGAGGGCGATCCGGGTCGCGCAGTCCTGGCGTCGTACGCCTCGATGCTGTCGCAGCTCCGGGAGCGTCTGAGCCAAGCGCCTGACAAGAACAAGCTGCAGTTCCTCGCCGACATCGGCATCGACTCCCTCCCGCCAGCGGCAGCGCGTGCGCCGGTGGTGCTGGAGCCGCTCGGCGGCAACGCGACGGCCCCCGCCGGGTCGCTCGTCGGCGCGACGGCAGCCGACGGACGCGCGCTGACCTTCCGCACGGAGTTCGGCATCGGCCTGACCGCCAGTCCGTTGACCGATGTCTGGTCCGTTGTGCCGCAACGGGACTCCGTCGGGGCGCATGCCGCGGACGTGGCGGGCGGCCGGGTGGTGGCTCTCTTCGAGGGGCAGACGCCGATCACCCGCCTGCTGTTCATCGGGCATGACGAGCTCCTGGCCATCGAGGGGAGCTCGTCGGTCGAGCTCGAGATCGAGCTTCGCCAGCTGGCCGGCTCGGCGCTGGACATCACCTGGTCCACGTGGGACGGCACGTCGTGGCGAGAGTTTCTCGCGGACGACGTCGACGACAGCACGGACGGCATGAAGCAACGCGGCACCCTTCGCATAGCGACGAAGTGCATCAAGTCCCAGCGGACCGAGGTCAACGGGATCGAGACGCACTGGCTGCGCGGCGAGCTGCGCACGCCCCTGACGCCAGACCCGTTCCGCCGTCTCCCCATCATCGACCAGCTGCGCATCCGGACCGCCGTCGACACCTCGGCTGCCGGTCAGCCGCCGGACGTCATGGTCGCGGCCGGCGTGGAGCGCAGCCCCCAGGAGCCGGTGGAGCCGTTCGGGGCCCAGCCGAACCCGACCTCCATCTTCTACGCGGCCTGGGACACCCTCCTGGCCAGGAGACAGGCGACCGTGCAGCTCACGTTCGACGTCTCGCGTGCCACTCCGAGCAAGCCCGACCCGGTTCCACCGCTGCTTGCCTGGGAGTACTGGGCCGGCAGCAGCTGGGAGCCCCTGGTGATCTTGTCGGCGGACAACCCGAACCTGGTCAGGGCGACGGATCTGAATTTGCTCAGCGCGGCTGCGGGGAGCTTCGAGGCGGGCACCAACGACTGGTCCGTCCACTCCAACTGCACCATCGCGAGATCGACAGCCCAGTCGTCCCACGGGAACGCCAGCATGGCGATGACGTCCGTCGCCGCCATGCAGATGATGGCCGTGGGACCGGTTGCCAGGGTCGAGCCCGGACAGGCATACACCGCCGTGGCGAGCTTCCGCGCCGCCCCGACCGCACGCGAGTGTCGCGCCGGCATCCGATGGATCGACGCCTCGGGCGCGACGATCGCGGCGCTTGGGGGGGCCAGCGTCACCGATAACGCGGCGAGCTTCAAGCAGGCCACGCTCACCGCCACCGCACCTGCGAACGCAGCGGCTGCGCGTGTCATCACGTCGGTCCTCGATCCTGCTGCTGCCGAGGTCCATTTCGTCGACCAGGTCGGTCTCTTCCGGGGCACCGGCACGGTCTGGTCCGCAGGTGGGCCGGCAACGATGACCTTCGAGGTCCCCGACGATCTCGAACCGACCGCGGTCAACGGCCGCACTGCGCGCTGGATCCGCGCCCGGCTCGCCTCCGGCTCGTATGACTCGGTCGTCTCGGTGGCGGTCGGCGGTGGGACGAACCCACCGAGTATCGAGGTGCGTACGGCGTACCCGCCGACGTTGCAGTCGATCGCGCTGTCGATCCAGAGCCAGAGCCGGCTGGAGCGTCCCGAGCACGTGATCGCCAGTAACGGCTTCGCGTACGACGACGGCACCACGGCCCTCCAGTCGCGTGGCGGCCCCGGCTTCGAGCCGTTCCACGACAACCCCGACGAGACCCCGTCGGTGTACCTCGGCTTCGACGGCGAGCTTCCGGCCGCCACGCTCGCGTTGTACGTCGACGTCGAGCCGGTCGCCCGGGAGACGTCGCACGAGTTCCGGTGGGAGCGCTGGGACGGTCGGGCGTGGGTCTCGCTGCCGGTCGAGGACGAGACCGCACACCTCACCAAGGCCGGCATCATCCGCGTCCTCTGGCCGGGGAATCGGCCCCTGCGCCGCGTCGAGCCGGTCGCGGCCTCCGGTGTGACGGCGACCGTGCTCACGGCACGAGATGCGAGTCTGTTCGTCCCCGACGAGCAGGTCTTCCTCAAGGAAAGCGAGTCGGGCGAGCTGGCGCTCGTGGCGGCGATCAGCGGGCGGACGATCAGCTTCGCCAGGCCTCTGGCCAACGCGTTCCAGGCCGCTCAGCTGTCCGAGCCCGACCTGCCGGTGTTCGGCGCACCCCGCACGTGGATCCGGGCGCGGCTGACCGAGGGCGAGCCCCCGACCGTCTCCCTGCGCCGCCTTCTGGTCAACGCGGTCTGGGCCTCAGAGAGCGCGATCATCGAGCGTGAGCTGCTGGGCTCCGGCACCAACCTTCCGGGACAGCAGTTCCAGTCCGCCCGCTCGCCGATCCTCGAAGGCGAGGAGCTGCAGGTGCGCGAGCTCTCCGGAGCCCGCGCGCGCACCGACCTCGCCGTTCTCGAGCGTGAGCTTGCGGCTACGGGCCGCAGCGGCGCCATCGAGACCGATGTCGACGCCGACGGTGAGGTGTCCGGAGTGTGGGTCGCGTGGGAGTCGGTGACGAACCTCCGCTCCTCGGCACCCAGCGATCGTCACTACACCGTCGATCGCGCCCACGGACTGATCCGCTTCGGCGACGGCATCCGTGGCAGAGCAGCGCCGACCGGGCAGCAGAACATCCGCCTGCGCCGCTACGCGACCGGCGGTGGTCGGGGAGGCAACGTCCGCGCAGGCGCGATCACCACACCACTGTCAGGCATCGTCGCCAAGCGCGTGTGGAACCCGATTGCGGCGACGGGCGGCGCCGACCCCGAGCAGGGTGACCGCGCCGCCGTCCGAGCGCCGCGCATCCTGCGCCACCGGTACCAGGCCGTGTCCGCCGCCGACTACCGGGACCTGGCGATCGATGCGTCCCCCGAGGTCTTCGGCGCCGTGGCCGTGCGGGTGCCCGACGACCTCGGCGGAGGACTCGACGTGCTGGTGCTTCCGTGGTCGGACGAGTCGCCGCCGACGCCGAGCGCGCAGCTGCTCGAGACCGTCCGGCGCCATCTCGTCCGGCGGTGTGCCGTTGGCGCGGTGGACCGGCTACGAGTGAAGAGCCCGACCTTCGTCGAGGTCGGCGTCGACGTTGAGGTGGCGCCGGTGAGCCTCGACGTGGCCGGCCAGGTCTTCGACCGCGTTCGCGCGGCGATCATCGACTTCCTCCACCCGGTGCGGGGCGGGCCGCATCGGGGTGGTTGGGGCTTTGGCAGCACCATCCACGTTGCCCGCCTGGCGCCGCCGCTGGAGCAGGTCGACGGCGTCGACTTCGTCTCCAGCCTGGTGGTGACGAGCCGCGGGGCTTTCGTGGGCGACGCGATCACCCTGGCAACCACCGAGCTTCCCTCCCCGGGCGCCATCCGCGTCCGCCTGACCTCGCCAGGGGGTACGTGATGCCGCTGCCCATCCCGACGCTGGACGACCTGACGTGGGTCGAGCTGGTGGAGGACGCGCGCGACCGCATCCCTTCCGTCGCGCCGGTCTGGACCGATCACAACGTCCACGACCCCGGGATCACCCTGCTCGAGCTGCTCGCGGCCGTCACGGAGCAAATCTCGTTCCGGATCGACCAGGTGCCGGCAGCTCACCGCGCCGCGTTCCTGGCCCTGATCGGCGTTCAACCTGCCCCCGCCGAGGCGGCGACAGCTGTGCTCGAGGCGACCTCGCCCACGGCAGGCGTCATCCGGCTCGGCACTCCTGTCGTCGCCGAAGGCGGCGGCGCGAGCAGCTCTTTCGTCGTCTCGCGCCGCTGCTCGCTCAACACGGCGCAGGTCGCAGAGCTGCAGCTAGGCCAGGCATCAACGCTGCCACCGCGAAGCGGGCGGCCCTTCCAGCCGTTCGGCCCTGACGCCGAGGGCGCCCTCACCGTCGAACTGACTCCTCCCGCGTCGCGGGGTACCCTCACGCTCTGGTTCGCCGACGCGTACGACGACGAGCGCAATCGCGGTCCCAGCCCCTGTCTGGACGACACCGACTGGTGCCCGGTGCAGCTCGTCTGGGAGTGCGCGGACGCCTCCGGCTGGAGCACGCTCCCGGCGGGAGCAGTCGATGACGACACCGGATGCCTTCGGCGATCCGGGGCTGTCCAGCTCTCGCTGCCGGAAGACGACGTCACGCTGATCCGATGCCGCCTGGCGAGGGGGCGGTACGACCGCGCTCCCGCGCTCCTCGCCGTCTGGTGCAACCCGGTCGTGGTGAGCGCGTCACGGGCCGGCGCCGCCGGGGACCCGCCTGCGAACGCCGAGTGGCGCCTGGGCACCCGACCCGTCGGACCACCGGTCGTGCTGTCGGCCCCGCTCGGGGCTCGACCCGGTCGCGACGCCGAGACCCTCGATGCAGCGATGGGGCGGGCGGCGGTCAGGTTGTCGGTCCACGAACGCCTCGTCGATCTCGCCGCAGCGCACGGCCACGCAACCCTGGACGGGATCCCCCGATCGGAGATCATCGCGTCGTCGGCGCCACCGCGTGCCGTCAACCTGCTCGACCTCGAGCGGGTTGCGTTCGCGACGCCAGGGGCCTCGCTCGCGAGAGCACGGGCGCTCGGCGGCGTCGACGTCGACGTGGCCTGCGCCGAGGCACCGGGAACGGTGTCGGTCGTCGTCGTGCCGTTCCTCCCGCGCGGACGGCCGGCCCCGACGGCCGACCTCATCGCCCTCGTCGCCCGACACCTCGCCCGGCACAAGACCGTGGGGACCCGGATCCGGGTGGTGGGGCCGACCTACACCGCAGTCGCCATCGCCGCATCGGTAGCCCGCACCGAGGGCGTCGACCGCGTCAGGCTGCGCGCCACGATCGAACGGGAGATCCGCACGTTCCTCGACCCGCTCACCGGCGGGCCCGACGGGCATGGCTGGCCGTTCGGCCGCGACGTCAACCGCACCGAGCTGATGGCCGTCATTGCCGCGGTGCCGGGCGTCGACCTCGTGACCGAAGTCCGGGTCACCGCCGACCCGTGTGACTACTGCCCGAACGCCTGCGTGCCTGACGGCTCGCTGGTGAGCGTCAGCTCGCTGACTGTGGAGGTGACCTGATGGCAGACCCGTTCGACAACCGTCGACTCCTCCGCGACGACGCTCTGACCGCCAGGTACCGGTCGACGTTCGACCTCGACCGGTTACACGTCCGGGCCGTGCACGACACGTGGGGCATCGCCGACGGCCTCGAGGCGACGCTGAGCACGGGCGGCACGGTGGTAGAGATCACGCCGGGTGTCGGGTACGACACCGACGGGTCCCCCATCAGGCTGACGAGGACCGTCACCGTGGCGCCGCACCAGACAGGCAGGTTCGACCTCGTCGCAACGGAAGACGGTGTCACCGCTGTTCGGTCACCACGGAAAACGTGGTGCGCCGGCTCCCTGGTCGTCGCGTCCGCGACGGCCGAGGCCAGGTCGTCGAGCGCGCTAGCGTGGACCGACCTCGAGCTGCCCACGCGGTGGACCCGCCGCCGAGAGAGCGCCTACGTGTTCGCGGGCTCTCAGACCTTCACCAACACGACGTTCTGGGAACGGCTCGTCGTGTCGACGCGTCGCGCGCGGTTCCCGAGCACGCCGTTGTACTTCTGCCGACTCGACGGGCCGAGCCCCGACGTCGCGACGTACACCCCGCTCGGCGTGCGCGGCGTGCCTGCCCGGAACCGCTACATCCCGCGTGCCACCCCGATCCACGGGCCGTTCTTCACCATCTGTGGTGCGACCGCGACCGGCTTCACCGTCCTCTTCACACGGGAGGTGGCGTACGCCTATCCCCTGCTGACCGTGCATTGGGTCGGAGTGATCCCTCGCTCGCAGATTCTCGATGTCGACGATCCGTGCCAGACCTATCCCGTGCGAATCAACTGAGACCTGAGGCCAGCCATGGACAATGACGCACTCCGACTCCGGTCGCACCGGTTCTTCCCCGACGAGCGAGTGACCGCCGAGGTCCTGAACGCCTCGGCCGACGCCGAGCGCGAACGCCGGTGGCTGCACAACAAGCTGCTGCACGGCTACGGCATCAGCTTCGGTCTCGAGGTGGAGCGCGGCGACCGTGACACCTCCGTCCTGATCGGGAGAGGTCACGCGATCGATCTCGACGGACGCGATCTGGTCGTGGACCAGGCGCAGTCCGTGCAGGTTCCGCCCGTACCGAGTGGTGAGTTCGACCTGGTGTGCGAGTGGTCCGACGACACGAGGGAGACGAGCACGAGCTCGTGCGGGGCGAGCGGCGAGACCGTCCGTCGCGAGATCCCGCGCTTGAAGTTCGTCCTGCCCGGAAGCTCCGGAGCCGCCGTCGTCCTCGCGACGATCACGGTCTCAGGCTGCAAGCTCTCCGCACTGGTGTTCGACGCCCGGCGCCCCCTGGTCTCCACGCCGGTGCCGTACGTCGACGGCGGCCGCTTCTTCCCGCGACCAGGCGACTGGTCCGTCCTGACACTGCAGGGCAAGGCGGTCGGGCTTCGGATCGAGATCCCGACTGTGTCGGCGAACTTCTTCGGCACCGTGTCCTACAGCGCACGGGTGATGGGAAACCGCTGGAAGGGCCAAGGCCAGACGCCCGCGTGGAAGCACGTGCTGTGCCTTGACGAGTACGTGATCCGGTCGGGGCCGAAGTCGTTCGAGCTAGGTGTCGTGATCCTCGCCGACGACATGACAAGCCCACCCTTCACGCCGGTCTCGCTCGAGAGCTTCGCCGTGAACGAGAGCGTCGGCGTGGCCGCCATTCCCGACACGCTCGGCTGGACGGTTGCCTGGATGGGGGTGGAGGGCACGCAATGAGCACCACCCCGGCCACCCCCCACTCGATCGCCGCGGCAGGCAGCTACCGCGTCGTCTTCGAGCCCGACGGGGCTGCCCGCCTCGGCAGTCGTCCGGTCCCGCTCACGCTTGACGGCTTGTGGGTCGACGCCCAGCGCCGGCTGACGCTCGCCGAGCTGCCCGTCTGGCCGGGCCTACCTGCCTCGGTCGGGCTGCCCGTGACGCGTGCGGGAGCGATGGCCTTCTGGAGAGGACAGGTCTACTACTCGGCCCGCGACGGCCTGTCCGTCAACGTCCGCGACTGTCACGGCGGAGTGGGCAGGTTCGTGGAGGCACGCCACCACGCGACATCGCAGCCCGGGCCGGATCTCGTGTCGTTGGCGGCGACACCGCGCGACACCCTGCTCGTCGTCGATCGTGGGTCGGCGACCGTCTCCGAGCACGACCTGCTCACCACGCAGAGCGTGTGGTCGTGGGGCGGGCTCGGCGGCGTCGACGACATCACGGTTGCGCCCAGCGGAGAGGCCTACGTGACCTGCGACCGCGGCGTCGTCCGGCTCGACGCCTACGCCGGCACGACGGACATCTACCGCGCCAGGCGGGTCGGCTCGGCTCCGGCATCGCTGGCGTGGGCTCGGGAGGGCGACGCGGAGGTCCTCTTCGTGACCCGGGGCGCCCGGGTACTCGTCATCGGAATCGCGACGGGAGCGGGGCGAAGGCCCGTCGTACGCTTTCCGATACCCGGGAACCTCCTCCTGCCCGTCGCGATCCGCTGGCACGACGGCCGTCTGTACCTCGGTTCGCCCTCCGGCCGAGCCATCGAGGTCGTGCAGACGGCCACCGCGTCCCGGCTCGGGGCCCTGCCGGGATCGGCGCAGGCGTTCGCTGCCTTCGGCCTCGACAGGGAAGGCTCGCTGTGGATCGGCGACGGCGAGTGCCCTGTGCCCGCTGGAGAAGCCCGGCCGGTCGACCGCGGGTCGGCCCGGCTCGGCCCGATGCCGATCGGGCTCGATTACGCGACCGGCCACACCCTGCGCGTCCGCCTGGTCGGGCAGGTCGGTGCCGACGCGACCGTCGCTCCCGAGTTCAGCCCGACCGCCGGCGACGCCCGCGACGGCCCCGCAGACGACGTACTGGCCGACGTTCCTGGCGACGCAACCGAGGTCACCGTCCGCATCGAGGTCGCTGGGCCGGCGTCGACGGCCCCGGGGAACCAGCGGCAGACTGTCTCGGCGGTCGAGCTGCGCGTCGACGAGCCGGCATGGATCGAGCACCTGCCCGCCATCTACCGCGAACCCGACGCACATCCCGAACAGCTGCTCGACCCGTTGCTTCGCCTCCTGCGGACCAGACTCGACGACGTCGTCGACACCCTGCTCGCGCTGCCCTCCGAGATCGACCCGGCCACGGCGATCGACGACCTGGACGGCGACCGCTGGCTCGACTGGCTCTCCGGCTGGGTCGACGTCCAGCTGGACGAGACCATGAAGGCCGACCTCCGCCGCGCGCTGGTCGCCGGCGCATTCGCCCGGCATGGCAAGCGAGGCACTGCAGAGTCGCTGCGCGAGCTGATCGCGCTCGAGCTCGACCTGGAGCACGTCGAGATCGCCCAGCCCGGTGACGTCGCCTCCGTCTGGGTGCTCGGCGCCGACTCGGCGGAGCTCGGGATGCGCACGATGACGGCCGCCGCTCCGCCGACCGGCTCGATCGTCGACTCGACGGCGGTGGCGGGTGCCTCGCACCTCATCGGGCCCTCCGACTACGGCGCGCCGCTGTTCGGCGACCTGGCGCACCGGTTCGACGTGCTCGTCCACGCGGCCTGGGTCCGGTGCGAGGACGAGCGGGATCGTCTCGCGGCGCTGATCGAGCGCGAACGCCCCGCTCATGCCTCAGCGCACCTGTGTGTGATCGAGCCCGGCATCAGCGTGGGGATCCAGGCACGCATCGGCGTGGACACGGTCATCGGCGTCAACGGGCCGCAGGACGCGGTAGGCGGGCTGGACGGATTCCGCTCGTCACGCTCCGACGACCGCCTCGTGCTGGCGGCTGACGGAGAGCCCTTGGTACTGAAATGAGAGGAACGCGCATGACGCTCACATCGAAGCATGACGAGACTCGTCTGCCGCTCGTCCGCAACAACTTCTGGCACGGCAAGCTGATGGGGGTCCAAGAGTTCCAGCGCGACCAGCAGTACCTGCTCTCCCTGCAGCGCACCTTGTCTCGGCTGACGGTCGGGGCCGGCGTGCTCTGCGGGCTGAAGGTCGAAGCTGACGGGACCGGGCTGCGCGTGACCAGCGGCGCAGCCCTCGACGGCCGTGGCCGACTCATCGTCGTGTCCCGCTCCGTCCAGATCGACGACGTCACCTCGTGGGTCTGTCCGACACCTGCGTCGGGCTCGCCCGAGCCCGGCGTCTACGAGCTGTGCGTGCTGCACCACGAGTGCCCGACCGACCCCGCGCCCGCACTCGTCACCGACTGTGACACCCGCGTCGAGTGCCGGCCCGGCGCCATCGAGGAGCGCTTCCGCATCGAGCTGCGGCTGCGCGAACGCGAGAACTGCGACGACGTCTGCGCGCAGTGCTGCAAGGCCCTCGAGCCCGGTCGTGAATGCGCGTGCGGAAGCGACTGCGTCGAGCTGGCGACGGTGGCGTGGGACGGCTCGGCAATCGTCGGCATCTCGATGGGTCAGCGCCCCGAGGTGCCGTCCAACCGCGACCTGCACGACCTTCAGCGCTGCCGCGACGATGGGTGTGACGACTCGTCCCTGCGAGCGCCGCGACTGGTCGAGCTGCGCCCGGCTTCGGGCAGCACGCTGAGTCGTGAGGGATCGCCCTCGGCCTGGGGTCGTTGGCGCCTCTGGCCGCGAATCGAGCTCGACTTCGATCGGGCGATCGACAGGGACAGGATCGACGACCCCCGTGACTGGATCCGCGCCTGGGCGGTGGCGAACGACCCGTCGAACCCGACGGCGGTCGTGTGCGAACGCCTCGAGCTGATCTACGCCAAGGACACCCGGGCCGGGTGCTGCGGTCACGAAAGGGTGGTCCTCGCCATCGAGGACCGCTACTTGGACCGGCTGGCCAAGCTGATCGAGGCCGGGGCCGGCCGGCTCGGTGTCGTCGTGCAGGCGCGGTCGAACGTCGACACCGGGCCGCTGGGCGTCGCACCGATCACCCTGCCGGCCCAGCTGCAGCACGCCGGCACCACGTTGCCGGCCGCCCGGCTCGACGAGCTCTGGGACAAGAACGTCGTCCCCGACATGAGCATCGACGCGCTCAGGCCGCAGACCGTGCCGGGGTGCTACACCGACGGGTTCGACGGTGGACGTCTGCACAGCGTGTTCTACGTCGAAGCGGTGACTCCCGAGTTGAGACTCACCGCCGTCCATCCATACAGCGGTGCTCGTAGCAGCAGCACTGCCCCGACCATCCAAGCAAGCTTCGCCCGCGCCCTCACCCAGCCGGCAGACGACTGGCTCGTCGACGTCGCCAACCCATGGCTGAAGGCGTGGCTCTTCGCCGACGACGGCACGGTCGAGAGTCTCTCCGTCGCCGGTGCGAAGCAGGTGGACCGGCCGGAGATCGCCGACCTGTTCGCTGGCGACTTCGACGCCACGTTGGGGCAGGAGCTGGCGGGAACGGTCGAGCTCGAGCTGAGCGCGCCGGTAGCGACCTCCGGTCGGCTGCTCGTCGCGTCCCGCTCGCCGATCGCGACCCAGAGCATCGGCTCGTTCGCCGGGACCTGTCTCGGACGCAACGAGCTGCTCGATCTCTGGAACGACCAGATCGAGGCGAGCAAGCTGTCCGCCCGGGTGCGCCCGAGCGGACAGCGCCTGCCGAGAGCGTCACAAGCCGACGGCTGGATTCACTGGACCTTCGCATGGGAGAAGAGCTGATGACGACGATAACGACGGCACGATCGACGACGTACGGCTGCGGGTGTGCCGGCGACTGCGGATGCTCGGGCTCGGCTCATTCCGCCGAGCCCTGTGGCTGCGCCACCTGTGCGTGGACGAGCACCCAGGCGCTGGCGGGGTTGGAGCGGACCCGCTTCTACCCGCGCCAGATCGTCACCCCGGACGACCTCACCCAGGACCAGCTGTACTTCAAGGACAAGCTCCGACGGCACAACCGGCTGCTGCACGGCTGGGGGCTCGTCTGCGGGTTAGTGGTGGAGGGATGTGCACGTGCCGACGACGAGGGCGACGATCCGTGCAAGGTTCGGGTCACCAGCGGCTACGCGCTCGACCCGTACGGGAACGAGATCGTCGTGGCGACAAGCGAGCTGCTCGACCTCTGCAAGGAGGACATGCTCGGCATGGTCGCCTGCCTGCCGAACGACGACCCCTGGTGCCGCCCGGTCGAGACGAGCCGGACCGGCACGTTCTACCTCGCGGTGCGGTACCGCGAGCGTGCGGTCAAGCCCGTGCACGCGCCGACGGGATGCTCGTGCAAGGACGCCGCCTGCGAGAACAGCAGGTATCGCGACGAGTACGAGTTCGGTCTCCTGCCGGAGCTTCCCGAGCACTACGACACCCCGTGCGGGGAGCTCACGTCGCCGTGCGACGGCGTGGACGAGTGCCCTCCGTGCCCCGAGACGAGCTGGGTGCTGCTGGCCACGGTCACGATGAAGGGCTCCGAGATCGAGGGGATCGCCACCGACCATCGCAGGCACGTGCTGTCGCTGGCGTACCGATGCCTCGACTGCACGAAGACGACACGCTCGTTCAAGCCGTTCGACAAGCTCGGGCTGCGCGAGCGCCTGATGGGAGTCGGCGCGGCCACGCCGGACGCCGTGGTGAAGGTGTACGCCGTCGTCGACGGGCAGCCGACGGAGATCGAGATCCCGGTCGCGACGGCCGATCTGAAGGGCAAGACCGCTCTCGAGATCGCAACCGCGTGGGCAAGCGTGCCGCTCTTCGACACCGACGAGCCGACCAAGCCGCTGATGAACGCCAACCTCCTGTTCGCCCACAGTCCGATGGAGGGCTCCTGGATCATCGAGTCGGCGGAAGACCTCAGCCGGAGGCTGGGGAGTCCCGTGATCGACACGGTCACCTATCCCGACCGGCTCAAGACCTTCAGGCGCCTGTTCGACACCGCGGGGAGGAAGCGACACCACGAGCTGCTGCTCGACAACGTCGACCGCCTGGACGCCATGCCGCCGTACATGCTCGAGGGCGTCAGCACCAGCGCGGTCGCCACTCTGAAGACGCTCGGGATCCACTCGCTCGCCGACCTGCGGTCTGCCAAGTTCGAGGATCCCGGCATCACGAAGGAGGTCCGAGCCAAGCTCGTGACCGCCCTCGACGCCATCAGCGCTCTGCCGGCGCCCTCGTGAGGAGAGCATCGACCATGAGCGCGCCTCGCGAACGACACAGATGCCCCCAACCGCGGCTCAAGGTGGCTGCCGCCCGAGGACCAGCGGAGACCGAGGCCGACCGTGTCGCTACTGAGATGCTCAGTCCACGCCCCGCGCAAGGCCGCAGGCTCGGTATCGAGCATCGTCTGCCCCGAGGGATCAGTCGCGCCCCGAAGCCCGAGGGAGCGCGACGTGCTTTGGCGCCGCCGCGGGACGACAACAGGGCGATCCTCAGGCTTGGCACGGGCGTTGCGCTCCCTTCGGGTGACCGCGCCTTCTTCGAGCCGCGCTTCGGCGTCAGCTTCGCCCGGGTGCGGATCCACACGGATCCCGGCGCTGCGGCGGCTTCGGACGCGCTCGGGGCGCGGGCGTTCACCACTGGCCGCGACATCGTGTTCGGCGCGGATCAGTACCGGCCGGGGTCAACCGCGGGGAGACATCTGCTCGCCCATGAGCTCGCTCACAGTGTGCAGCAGGCATCCGACGCTGGATCTCACGGGATTCAGCGCGCCATGAAGTTCGAGCTCCAGAACAAGTCGAGCTTCATCCACGCTTGGGACGAGGCGACGGGCGAGGTGCCGCGTCTCCCCCGCAAGTTCGGCTCGCGGGACTACATCTACAAGGGCGCGTCGGGTGCGCGTATGGAAAGCGAGACCAACGGGCAGGTCGAGTTCGAGACCGAGTGGGAGCGCAAGTGGCCGAAGCTCGCGGCCCAGCTCAAGGAGGCCTTTGAGATGACCCAGGCCATCAATGCCGCGCCGACGGTTCGGATCGCCGGCACCACCTACCATCGGCTCCCCGCCGCTACGTTCCCCATCCCGCACCTGCGCCCGCGCGGGTGGCGGCTGACCAGGAAGGAGCGCAAAAAGGGGAAGACGTTCGAGGACAACAGCACGAAGGACCGTGCCGACCGACCCCTCAAGCCGACCGAGCACCTGGTCGTGGATGTCAAGAAGCCGGACTGGCCCGCCTACATCCAGATCTCGGAGTCGATGGAGATGAGCCAGTACCCCTCACTCATGCGGCAGTACGAACTCGACAAGTACGATCCCTCGAGCCGAAAGAGCAAACAGAAGAGGAAGTCACTCGACGTCGAGGGCAAGGTCACTTCGATCGTCGACGGGATCATCGACCACGTGACGAAGGCGCGAAGACCGAGGGGGGACATCAGTGACCTGAGGGGTTTCCTCGAGCTCGTCGTCAACCTGGTGATCCGCGGGCAATACCCTGCCAGCTCCCCGATCGGAAAGGCCGCCAAGTACACGTTCGCCATCATGAGCCGCACGCACCTGGGCTCGGTCCACAAGCACGTGCTCACCGACGAGGAGCGCGCGCTCTTCCGTCGGTTCGTGGCTGACGCTCAGCCCCTCCTGCTGGACAAGCTCGGCCTTACCACGCGGTCGAAGTTCTTCGTCCACGGGCACGGCGGCAGCAACGACGCCAACCCAGAGGTCCTGGCGTGGCTCAAAGGGCTCACGCACAACCGCGACCTCCTGTCAGCCCTCCATCACGGCAGGGGCGAGATCTCCGGCGCGATGGGGAAGTTCCGCGTGGACAAGGAGGAGAAGGAACACAAGGGGATGGTCCGTTTCGAGGTCCGGATCACGGCGGGCAACGTCGCGAAGGCCAGCAAGTGGGAAGAGTTCGGCAAGACACACTTCCTCGCGGCCATGAAGGATCGGCCGCGACCGGCCGGGAAGGGTGAGACCGGCTTGACGCTGTAACCCGATGACACGCGCTGACTCTGAGGGCGGAAGCATGTTCGAGGTATCACGCGCGAAGCGGTGGGGACGGCGTCGTATCGCCGCCAGTCGTGATAGTCGCTCGCCCGCCGGCACGCCGAGTGCCGATCACAACCGGGGTGGCCCACGCGCTGGAGACCGCCCACGCGCACGCGCATGGAAGCCGCGTTCGGACGCGACTTCTCCCAGGTTCGCGTCCACACCGACAGGGCGGCAGATCGCGCCGCTCGCGCGGTCGCCGCCGACGCCTACTCGGTCGGCCCGCACATCGCCTTCGCCGCGGGACGGTACGCGCCGACGACTCCCGAGGCACCGAGGTGTTGGCCCACGAGCTCGCCCATATCGTCACCCGGCTGGCCTTCGATATGTCAGGACCTCCCCGGGAGGGTTCAACCTGGTGAAAGAAGGAACCGGTCCCTGCAAGGGACCCTTCGTCGTCGAGAAGCGCCTACGCTGATGACTCAGCCCCGCCGGTGGTACGACCCGGGCACCGCGGGCGTGGACCTTTTTCGTCACGGGTGTCGTCGGCGAGGTGGAGACTGCGGACTGCTCGCCCGCCGCGTCGTTTGCCACCCCGAATCGCGCCGAGATTCGGCTGGACACTACCGGGATCGAGTCCTTCGACCTGCTGTACCCGCCGACGTACATCAACCCTGTGCCCGGCCAGAGTTGCGCCTTCGCCTTGACCGCGCCAGCAGATCACCGACTACTGCGGCATTCACACCCGCTCGAATGACGGTTTCGGCATCGTTGGCCTAATGGATCTCCGTGATCGTCACGCCTTGTGGCGTTGTCTCGATCATCTGGGTTCGTAGCTTCACCCGACCATCCTTGACCGCCCGCCGGATCTCAGCCTCGAGCTTTGGGTCGCCGAGCTTGAGTCGGTCGGGGGCCACCGCCTCGTCGACTTCGGCCCGCCACTTGCGCGGCAGCGACGACTTCGGCACCTTGGCGCGGTTGATCGTCGCGTCGGTGACGATGACCTCGATCTCACCCTTGGCGTTACGGCGGGCGGTAATGAAGTCCGGACCGCCCTGGGTGACGGCGCCAGGTCGCTGCAGACCGATCTCCTTGCCACGATTCAGCGCCGTGTCGTACGCGTGGAACTCGGCTCGACTCGCCGCGGTCGACGTCCTCTGCGACGCCGGCTTCTTGGAGGTAGCCACCACTTGACCCTTACGGCCGGTGAAGGGGTCCGTCATCTCCATCGTTCCCGGAGGCGCGGCGCCCGCCGACTCGCGGAGCGTAGAAGGGACACCAGGCTTGGGGGTGCTCACCGGGGCAGGGGTACTCGGAGGCTTGGGGCCCGGGGCGCCCGTCGTCGAAGCCTGGCTTGGCTTCGGCATCGGTGCTGATGGCTTCGCAGCTGGACCAGCCTTCTTGGAGGAGGCCTTCGGCACCCGGGGCGCCTTGGGCGTACGTCGTACAGGGCCACGCTTGCCGCCTCCCGTAGGCACGACCTCGAGCAGCGTGCCGATCGGGTCATCGGACCACTTCTCGACGTGCGAGCGGCCGACGTGCTGGAGCGCCTTCTTGATCTCGCCGCTCATGATGGCCATCTGGGCCAGGTGAACCTCTCGCTCCCAGTCCCACAGGCTCTCCGGGTCCTTCGGTGCGGCCATCGTCCGCCTGTGAAAGTCGTCGGCTCTGCTCATGAAGTAGTCGATCGACTCCGGGCCGATGATCCACTGTGGGCCCTTGAAGCCCTCCCACTTGACGGCGGCGGCGTAGTACAGCGTCGTCACCTCGCCGTTCTCGGCGATCCGCAGGGCACGCCCGACGTTGAAGTACTTGTTGCCGGCGTAGTAGTTCCACGTGTCCGCCTCGGGCAGGCTGCTTCCCACCGCGAGCTCGTAGTCAATCCCTGTGAACGCGTCCGCTGCTGCTGGAGCCTTCACGCCCTTCTTGGGCACTCGCGGCTTGGAGCGTTCGGCCACTGGCCCTGGTATGCCGAGCCGTCGCTCGATCGTGACCCGTTCCCTGACCAACTCATCGTGAACTTGCGGCGACAGGACGAGGATCCGTGACTCCTCCTCGTTCGCTTCGCGGCGCTCTTCGAGCTCTTCGCGATCGAGTGCTCCCAACTCGGCATCGGACAGCGGAGCCTTCTGCACGCCGACTGTCGTTCCTCCGCCCATCGTCGGCGAAGTGCCGGCAGCAACTGACTGCGAGGCCCGGTCGGACTCAGCCTCGAGCCGGGAGTGCGATGCCGAGCCGGGCCGGCGCTGTTGGACGACATGCGCGAGCTCGTGCGCGAGCAGCCGGTTGCCCTCAGCCGCGCCCGGCTCGTACCGGTCGGCTCCGAAGACGACGTGCTCGCCGACCGTGTACGCGCGCGAGCGGAGTGCATGCGCCGACGCGGCCGCTTCCGCTCCGGTGTGGATGCGAACCGAGTCGAAGCTCACGCCGAACAGCGCCTCCGTCCGATGCCGAGCCGTCGACTCGATCGGGTCGCCCGTCGATTGGACGGGTTCCCATCGAGGCAAGGTCGTCGTGCGGCCGTCCGCCCGGCTCGCCGACCCTGCTGACCTCGTGCGCTTGTCAGGCGCAACTGCCTCGCTTCTGCGATTCCGTCGAGTGCGACCCACGCGTGGAGGGTTCGACGATTGTCTGCCAAGGACCTTGGACGAAGTCACGGCTGCACGCCTCCAGTTCCGACTCAAACGGTATCGCAGGGCGGCGACGAAAATCCCGACCCCGGACGAAATGATGGGTAGTCACTGCGGAACATGCTGCCCGCCCGCACCCGCGAGCCATTCCGAGGTCGCGAACTTTGTATGACCCGTACAAGCGACGGCTCGTTCTGTCACGCAGCCAACTGTGTCTCCACGAGTGCGGAAATGCCAACAGCCTCCCCCGGACACGAATTCGCGGCCCCACTCGGTCCGGACGGTGGCCAGCGAAGTCCTTCCCGACGGGATCAACCGTC
The DNA here is from genome assembly GCF_042666175.1 of Nocardioides sp. GCM10028917. Taxonomy (NCBI): domain Bacteria; kingdom Bacillati; phylum Actinomycetota; class Actinomycetes; order Propionibacteriales; family Nocardioidaceae; genus Nocardioides; species Nocardioides sp. GCM10028917. The sequence continues at coordinate 33,478 of NZ_JBHTFL010000003.1, read as the reverse complement.
CGAACGCCTCTCCCTTTCTCACGTCGAAGGTCACAGCCGAACATGACCGAGGTGCGATCCGACCCGCACAGGCCAGGCACGTCCATAGACACCCGGCCTCCGCCGGACGCCCTTTCGACTAACGCCACTTTCGCCCTTCCGCACCCCTCACCAAGTACCTCGCACCCCATGCGCTGTCGGGGTCGTTGCCCGACGTTCGAGACGATTGGCTTGCGGCTGCTTCTCGTCTCGCGATGGGTTTGCACAAGCAGCGATTGCCGCGACGCCCGCGTCATCCAGCCGACGAATCGGTACCCACTCCCCCACCCGCCCCCGCGGCCGCCGCGTCGCCCACCTGCGAGCCGTCCCGCTCGCCGCCATGATCGCGGCCCGCGTCGGACTGCGGTTCACGGACGAGCCGCCGCAGCCGCGTCGCCTCACGCACCGTCAACGTGCCGCCGCACCACTCGACCGCATCGCCCAACGACAAGCCCTCACGCTCGGTCAACTCCCGCAGCGCCTCACCGGCTCGCTTCTCGGTCTCGGCCACCGCCGCGTCGCGCTCACCGATCGCGACCATGGCCCGCTCGGCCAGGTCGATCACCCGACGTTCCCGATCCTCGTGCTCGCGCCGCCGCCTCTCGGCCGTCTCCCGCGCCGTACGCCTTGCCTGCTGCTTGATCGTCTGCTGACTCATCCGGTCCTCACTCTGTCGACATGGACTCTGACAGTCACCTACGACATCTCCCGGAGTCCGAGCGATCACCGAACCGCAGAGACCTTCAAACCCCGCTCCCTCGACCCATTCATCCCACCCGATCCGAACCCGACGCCCCGGCCGTCACCCACGCCCCTGAGTGTCCCCCCAGATTTCCGCGACCGACCTAGTGCCACACACCTAGTGCATTCCCGGTTCGCCGAAAAGAAGGGAAAGAGCCGAAAGCCAGCCCAGAGTGATCGCCTGCCTCGCCCGTGCGCACGTAGGTGACCGTGACGATGAGCCTCCACAAGCTGACCGCGGGGTCGGGATACGACTACCTGACCCGCCAGGTCGCAGCGATGGACGGCACCAACAAAGGCCACACCGGCCTGGCGAGCTACTACACCGAGAAGGGCGAGACCCCCGGGGTGTGGGTCGGCTCGGGCATCGGGGCTGGGGGCGAGGGCGTCGCTGGCCTTGAGGCCGGCGACGTGGTCACTGCCGACCACATGCAGAGCCTGTTCGGCTCTGGGCACCACCCGCTGGCCACCCAGCGCACCAAGGTGCTGGACCTACGGATCGGCCGCGACGAGGCGGGGCGGCCGACCGAAGCGGACTACAAGACCGCGGTCCGGCTCGGCACCCCGTACAAGGTCTACAACAACGACATGAGCCCGTTCCGGATCGACGTTGCCAAGCGTTTCAGTGGGTGGAACGAGGCCGCTGGTCACCCCGGCGACTACCCCGTCCCCGCCGCGGAGCGCGCCAGAATCCGCACCGAGGTGGGCCGGGAGTTCTTCCGTGCCGAGCACGGTCGCGAGCCGGCCGACGCCCGCGAGCTGGCAGCCACGATCGCCAAGCACTCCCGGTCCAAGACCAACGCCGTCGCCGGCTACGACCTCACCTTCTCCCCGGTCAAGAGCGTCTCGGTGCTGTGGGCGATCGCCGACCCGAAGACCGCCGCAGTGATCGAGCGGGCCCACCAGGCGGCCCTCAAGGACGCCCTGGACTTCATCGAGAAGAAGGCACTGTTCACCCGCCAGGGCACCAACGGCGTCCGCCAGGTCAACGTCCGCGGCTTGGTCGCCACCGCGTTTACCCACCGCGACTCTCGCGCCGGAGACCCCGACCTCCACACCCACGTCGCCGTGGCGAACAAGGTCCAGACACTCGACGGCAAGTGGCTGGCCATCGACGGCCGGCTGATGTTCAAGGCCAAAGTCTCCGCCTCAGAGACCTACAACACCGCGCTCGAACGACACCTCTCCGAGGCCCTCGGAGTCCAGTTCGATGAGCGCCCGAACACCGACACCCGCACTCGTCCCATCCGCGAGATCGTCGGCGTCGACGCCCAGCTGAACACCCGCTTCTCCAAGCGCCGCGCGAGCGTGGAGGAGCGCCGCAAGCAGCTGGCTGCGGCGTTCCAGGTCGCCCATGGCCGTCCCCCGACGCCCGTGGAGACCATCCAGCTGTCCCAGCAGGCGACCCTCGAGACCCGTGAGACCAAGCACGAACCGCGCACCCTCGCTGAGCAGCGTCGGGCCTGGCGCCGCGAAGCGCTCGACGTCCTCGGCACCCCGCAGCGCGTCGACAAGATGATCGACCAGGCGCTGAACCCGAAGGGCGCCGGCCCACCGCTGGTCGACTCGACCTGGTTCACGAAGACGACCAACCGGATCGTCGCAACGATGGAAGGCGCCCGGTCCACCTGGCAGTACTGGCACGTCTACGCCGAAGCTCAACGGCAGGTCCGGGCCGTGAGCGTGCCGTCCGATCAGGTCGCTCGGCTTGTCACGATGCTCGTGGAAGACGTGCTCGAGGGCCAGTCCGTCCGCATCACTCAGCCGCTCGACTCCATTATCGAGCCGGACGACCTGCGCCGCGTCGACGGCTCTTCGGTGTATACCGTGGGTGGCGTCCACCTGTTCACCTCGAGCAAGGTGCTGGCCGCCGAGCAGCGTCTGGTCGACGCCGCCGGCCGCCACGACGGGTACGCCGTGGAGTCCTCCTCGGTCGACCTGGCGCTGCTGGAGTCAACAGCCAACGGCGTCACCCTCAACGCCGGACAGGCCACGCTGGTGCGGGAGATGGCCACCTCCGGGGCACGGCTGCAGCTGGCGATCGCACCCGCCGGGTCGGGCAAGACCACCGCGATGCGAGCCCTGGCCAGCGCCTGGACCGACGGCGGCGGAACCATCATCGGACTCGCTCCCTCAGCGGCGGCCGCGGACGCCCTCCGGACGTCGATGGGCTCCCACATCGACACCCAGAACCACTGCCAGACAGAGACTTTGGCCAAGCTCACGCATTCCCTTCAGCAGGCCCGCAGGTCCGGTGCCGCCGTGCCGGACTGGGTCGCGGGCATCGACTCCTCGACCCTGGTGGTCATCGACGAGGCCGGCATGGCGGACACCCTGTCCCTGGACGCCGCGGTCACCTACGTCCTCGAGCGCGGCGGCAGCGTCCGCCTGATTGGTGACGACCAGCAGCTCGCCGCGATCGGCGCCGGCGGCGTGCTCCGCGACATCCGCGCAACCCACGGCGCGCTGCAGCTGAGCGAGCTCGTCCGGTTCAAGGACCCCGCCGAAGGCGGTGCCTCGCTTGCGCTGCGTGAGGGCAAGTCCGAGGCGCTCGGCTTCTACCTCGACCGGGGCCGGGCCCACGTCGGTGACCTGGCCACGATGGCCGAGGACGTGTTCGCCGCGTGGCAGACCGACCGCGCCGCGGGTCTCGACTCGATCATGCTCGCCCCGACCCGGGATCTGGTCAGCGAACTGAACCAGCAGGCTCGCGGCCACCGCCTCGCTCAGCAGAGTGAAATCGACCCGGCCGGCTCCCACCATCGGGCCGGCATCGACCGGGTGCGGCGGCTCGCGGATGGCAATGAGGCGTCGATCGGCGAGCTGATCATCACCCGCGAGAACGACCGCGGGCTGCGTACTTCGGCCACAGATTGGGTGAAGAACGGGGACCGCTGGACGGTCCTGGAGATCCACGACGGCGGCGACCTGAGCGTCCAGCACACCCAGCACCGCCGCACCGTGCGACTGCCGGCCGACTATGTCGCCCGCTCCACCGAGCTCGGCTACGCGTGCACCGTGCACACCGCCCAGGGCGTCACCGCCGACACCATGCACGCCCTGGCCACCGGCACCGAGTCGCGTCAGCAGCTCTACACGATGATGACCCGCGGCGCGCACGCGAACCACGTCTACCTCGAGGTCGTCGGCGACGGCGACCCCCATTCGGTGATCCACTCGACTCTGGTCCGGCCGCTCACGCCCACCGACATCCTCGAACAGGTGCTGGCCCGCGACGACGCCCAGCGGTCCGCGACCAGCCTGGTCCGCGATCAGGCCGACCCGGCAATCCGGCTCGGCGAGGCCTCGCAGCGCTACCTCGACAGCCTCCACGTCGCCGCGGAGGACCTGCTGCGCCACGAGACCATCACCGGCGCCGATGCCCATGGCGCCGGCACCACGGTTAACGGCGCCGCCAATCTGGTCGACGCATTGGACTCCGCCGTCGAGACCCTGGCTCCCGGGCTGTCGGATGAGGCCGCCTGGCCCACCCTGCGCGCCCATCTGCTGCTGCTCGGCGCCACCGGCGAGAACCCCGTCGAAGCCCTGCGGGCCGCCGCCAGCGACCGGGAACTGGAGAGCGCTCGTGACCGGGCCGCGGTGCTGGACTGGCGCCTCGACTCCTCCGGATTCCGCAGCACAGGCAACGTGGCCGTTTCTGCTCTGGTGCCCTGGATGCCAGGAATCCCTGCCCGTCTGGTCGAGGACCCGCACTGGGGTGCCTACCTCTCCCAGCGGGCGCTCCTGGTCGAGCAGCTGGCCGAGCAGGTCCACACCCGCGCCGCCGAACAGGCCAGCAAGGGTGGGCTGCCGGTGTGGGCGCAGAACGGCCTCCGCCCCGCATCAGACACAGGCGCCACCGCGGCCCAGCTGGTTGCTGATGTGGAGGTCTGGCGCGCAGCCATGCAGGTCCCCGCCGACGACCGGCGACCGACCGGCGCACCGCAGCTGCAGAAGGCTTCCTCCACCTATCAGCGGCGCCTCAACCGGGCCGTCGCCGGAGACCACACCCCGGCGCTCAAGGAATGGCGGCAGCTGCTCTACACGCTCGCACCGCAGATCCGCGGCGACGAGTTCACCCCCCTCCTGGCCGAGCGACTGGCCGCGATGTCGCGGGCCGGCGTCACCGCTCACCGGCTGCTGCGCACCGCTGCGGCGCCCGATCACCCGGCCGGACCGCTGCCCGACGAGCACGCTGCTGCCGCGCTGTGGTGGCGCATGGCGCACCAGCTCACGCCTGCGGTCGCCGCCCAGGTCAACGACGTCGGCTCCCCCCGGTCGACCCGGGATAGCGTCACCACCGACTGGGCACCGCGGCTCGCTGACCTGTTCGGTCCCGAGCGGGCCGCGAGCATCCAGGCCAGCACCTGGTGGCCGGCGCTGGTCTCCAACATCGACCACGGGGTGCAGCGCGGGTGGCAGGTCGAGGCACTGCTAGGCGCCGCCCGGGCGCTGCCGAGCGACGGCTGGGACGGTGTCGACGAGTGCCAGGCACTGGTCTGGCGGACCTCGATCGCGCTGGAGGCCGCCCTCGACGAGCACGCACACGACTACCACTTCGACCAGCCGCCCGCCGACCTGCGGGAGGGCATCGAGCCCGACCAGACAATGTTCGTCGACCCCCCTGCCGACATCCCGTGGCCGCTTGCTGGGGACCCCGGCACGGACCTCGAGCCCCCCGTCTACCTGGTCGACGAGCGCCAGGTCGACGCACTCGAGCATGACGTGGTCGACGTCGACGAGGGCCAGTACATCGAGCCCGACCTCGGCCGGGCCGCCTACATCCGCGACCTCGGCGGCACCCGACTGGAGCCCACCGACGCCGACATCCGCCTAATGTACCAGCGCGCCGACGCATGGCTCTCCTCTCCCGTAACGCGCGAGCGCATGCTCGAGATCAACGAGCTCACGCAAGCCTTCTTCGAGTCCCGGTTCACCGACTCGTGGGGCCGCGACTACCTCACCGGCCGGTTCGGCGTCGACCTCGCCGGCGACGAGCGGTTCCGCCCCGGTCAGGCTCCGGCCGGCTGGACCAACCTGGTCGACCGCCTGCGCGGCCGTGGCGTCAGCGACGCCGAGATGCTCGCCACCGGAGTCGCCGCCCAAATCAGAACCGGGCCACGCACAGGTCAACTGATCGACCGATTCCGCGACCGCGTGATGTTCCCGGTGATCCACCATGGCGAGGTGCTCGGCTTCGTCGGCCGCCGACGCCCCGACCTCACCGATGACGACCTAACTGATGGCAAGGCCGGACCGAAGTACCTCAACACCGCCGACACCCCGCTGTTCCACAAGGGCGCGCAGCTGTTCGGCGTCGTCGACGAACTGCCCACTGAGGGCGCCGTCCCGGTGATCGTCGAGGGCCCGATGGACGCGGTCGCCGTCACGATCGCCAGCGCCGGCCTCTACGTCGGCGTGGCCCCTCTCGGCACGTCCCTGACCGATGAGCAGGCCGCCCAGCTCGCCGCCATTCATCAAGCAACCGGCCACGACCCGATCGTGGCCACCGACCCCGACCTGGCCGGCCGGGTCGCCGCCGAGCGCGACTTCTGGATGCTCACCCCGCACGGCCTCGACCCCGGCTACGCGCGGTTCCCCGACGGCCTCGACCCCGCCGACCTGCTCGCTCAGCGCGGCCCGGCCGCGCTCACCGCCGCGGTAGCCAGCGGCCAGCCCGCCTTCCGGTCACTAGGCGACCAGCTCCTCACCGAACGCCTCGACAACCTCGGCGCCGACCAGGCACGGGCGGCCGCCATGCGGGTCATCTCGGCCCGTCCCAGCCAGGCCTGGAAGCCGGGCGTCAACCAGGTGAGCGCACGGCTGCAGCTCTCCCAGCTGCAGTCCCGCCGGGACCTGCGCGAAGCGGTCAAGACATGGGACGCCGACCCGCGGGAGGCTGCGCTGGCCGAGCTGCACAAGAGCAGCGACGTCCGAGCCCGACTCTCGGCCGCGGCCGACAAGACGCCCGCCGAGCGGTGGGAGCCGCTTGCCCGCGAGCTCGACCCGCGACTACTCGAACAAGGCGACTGGCCAGCCACCGCGGCGATGCTGCAGCAAGCCCATCAACAAGGCCACGACGTCGTCGCCGCAACCCGCGCGATCGTCGCCGAGACACCCCTAGGAGACAGCCCCGCACGCGACCTCCGCTACCGGATCGTCTCCCGACTGGCGATCCCCATCGACGGGAACTCGCCTCTCGACCCTGCCACGATCCGCCGACCCCATCGAGCGGACAATCCCGCACCAGGTCCTATCCCGGATCGCGGCATGCCACCAACCGGGCGGCGGTAACTCGGGGCTTCGAAGCCGCAGCAAACCGCCCAGAATGACGCTGGCCGAGCGCCCACTTCAAACCCAGGCCTGATCCGCGCCTTGGGCGCTTCCCCCCGCGGCCGTGACGCCTGCCATTGACCAGCCCCCTCGAGGATGAAGCCGCTCAGGCTCCCCCGGATAAAGCTCCCTGATCACGACCCCGTCGGGGGCGAAGGTCGAGCTCCCGCCGATCCCCGATCAGCGAGCCGTTCATCGCCTCGAGAACAGGCCGAGGTTCCTCGCTGGGCATTCAACTAAGAGCCGATTCGTTCGGCTATTCGTCGTCCTTTTGTAGGTCCATTGGCTTGTATTCCACTGCCACGATCTGGTCGGTTGGGATGACCGAGATCCACTGGCTGAACGGTTTGTGTGGCTCGACGGCAGCGTCGAAACTCTCTCCCATTGGGTCGAACCCCTCTGAGAACACCTTGTCTGTGGCGAGCGTTTGATCGATGCTGCCGTTGTCCGCCGTCAGCCGGTTGGCAATGGTCTCCAACACCTTGCCCAACGTCTTGCCGACAAACTCGGGGTCGGTGCCGCTGTACGGGTGGTCCCAGCCATCGTCGGGTTGGTTCTCCACGGCCCTAAGCCAGGTCAGCGCGGCGGTCTCCCGGCCTTTCTGGACTGGGATGACCGCCTTCACCCATGGCGAGTTGAGGAATGCGTTGCGGTGGTTGTCCCCGTCCAACTGAAGGAGCCACCCCAGCGAGCTGCCGAGCTTTGCTGGCTGTGATGCTTCAGTGATTAGGTAGTTGTCCTCCCGGCGCGAGTCTTTGCCCCCGTAGGAAACGGTGTCCGTCTCGTCTAGAGCTGGGGCAGCGGGCGCGGGCTGAGTGTCTGAGGCGGACGTTGCCATGTGGGGTGGAGCCACTTGAGGGTTGAGCTCGAGGCCGGCCGACAGGTTTCGAGGCATCCACCAGTCGGGAGCGACAAAGTAGAGCATCGCGTCGATGTCGAAGATTGACCGGAGGATCTCGGATCGAACGTGAGCCATGCGTCGCTCCCTGCTGTCGGCGAATGGCGCGTCATCGTGGGCGAACATGAGTTGCTTGATTAGTTGCCGGTAGATGACTGTTCGTTCTTCCTCACGCAGGTCCCAACTCGGTCTCGGTCGAATCCCGGCGGCGTCCTTGATGCGGGATCGGACGTTCTCAACCAGCGTGCGACGGATGGCAAGCTTTCGCTCCTCCTCATAGGCGCCGCTGATCGCCGTGTTCGCGTCTTCGACTCGTTGTTTTTCGGTACTGGTCGGGTGGAAGCGTAGTTCTACGGGGAGCTCGATCGCGGTCTGACCACCGTAGTGCACCTGCTGCAGAATGAATTCGAACTTCTGTGATGCACGGTCGAGCCTGAGCGTTCCGCCTCGGAGTAGTGCCAATTGTCCCGCGGGCGCCGGCAGTAGCCGGATGTCGTCGACGCCCTGCAGCTCATACCCGGTCTGGGGTGGCTCGAATTTGTAGCCGTCGAACTTGACGATGCAATTACTGTCGTTGTCGTTTGGATCGCTGGCCTTACCGACCTGCGCACCGTTGTCATCCTTCCACCACTCGTAGCGCACGTCTGGTCTCCAGTATCTGCGCAGTGGGATGTACGGCACCCTGATGGTCAGTTGTTTCGTGATCGGCGCTGGAGGCGGAATCTTTTCTGGTTCCTTGAGATTGGTCAGTTCGGCGGTGTCAGTGAGGTGGACGAGTTCTGACAAGCCAAGGCTGTCGCCCGGATTGTCCACAAAAACTTGCCAGCACATCCGAGTGCCCACGTCCTGCAGTTGGACGCCAACCCGACGCATCTTTCGGCGCAGTTCATAGTTGACGAGCTCGCCCGTGTTGTTTGCTATGACGTGACGGCGACTACTGGTGTCGGTTGTTTCAACCGTGGTCCGGAACGTCGACTTCACCGATTGCTTCAGCTCCGAGGTGACCTTTTCACTGGTTTCCCGGAGCGCTTTCTGCGCCTGCTCCCGGCTGTTAGCCCGGGACGACGCGATGCCGACGTCTGTGTTTAGTGTTCCTTGGTAGACGTGCAGATCGACCGTGTTGCTCTGGGAGATGCCGATGTTCACCGACGATTCGGTCTGATCCTTTACGGCTGTCGACAATTCGTCGGTGGCCTTGCTTCCACGTTCAGAAGTAGTGGAGCGTTCAAGCACCTCCTCGAGGGTTCTCTCGACAATTTCTCGCCGGGTGCTGACCTCGATGAGTTCAGTAGTGGTACCTGGCGCGAGCCAGACGTGCTCGACGGGTTCGCCAAGGAAGGTGCCGAGATCGTGGTAGAGCTGCCGATAAACGTGGACGAGCCCCATTGGAGCCAGCGTGCCGCCGTCCTCGCGGGGGTCGATCGTTGCCAAAGGGTCTGACGGTCTGAACAAATCAGTCAGTGGTGGAGTCGGCTCGACAACGAAAAGTTCCTCCAGCAACTCCGGAGCTAGTCCGGAGCGGCTCTCAATGCACGCTACGAGCAGTTCTGCGATCTGCGACTCGAATTGCATGGCGCCGAGGAAGTCAGCCTTGAACCTCTCGGTCGCCTTCTTACCGGCCGCATCCCAAAAGTGGCCGTGGTGGTAGTCGTTGACTTGGGCAATCAGCGATCTTGAACCGTCGGGCATCGACTCAAGAATGGTCTGATCGGCGTGCAAGACCATCTCCCACTCTTCTTGACTGCGCGGCATCCTGCCGTCGTGCTCCTCGACGAAGACCTGAAGGCGTGCACGGACGAGGTTGATCAGGTGGCTCGGACCGAAATCCTTCCGTACAATCACTACCCACGGCGGCCTAGCCATGCCAAGCAACAGTGGGTCTACTTTGGTCCAATCCGACTCAGCGTCCACTCGCGTTGGGCTGGGGCGAATGTTGGCGTCAAGGATCTTCTTCACCCGAGGATCGACCGTGAGCGACCGGCCCGCTCGGAGCCAATGCGAGGTCAACTTCGACCGCCATCCCAGGAGCGGCTGGTACACGCCATACAACTGGGAGTCGTACGGCGGGATGCCCTTGTAGCGATCGAGGTCCTTGGTCAGGTCGAACATGGCTTCCCTCAGGTGGCGCTTCCGATGCTCAGCGGCTGTTGTGAGGCCGAGTTGAGATTATCGCTGCTCATCGCCGCGGGGTAGCGGACCGATGTACTTCGCCGATCTTGGGGAAAACGCCGCCTCACGTCCAAAGGTCGCCCGGTCAACCACGTCCAGCGCCGTCATCCTGCGGACGCGACGATTTCGAGGCGCGGCACCTCCCAGAAGTTCGTCACGGCTTTTGAGGCGCCCCCAGCGCGATGATCACGACGCCGTCGACCTGTAGCTGGGCCCGACGCCACCCCGGCCAGAGAGCGACCTGGTCTGCGTTCCGGCGTACCCACTCCTCGTAACTGGCTCGGAAGCTGGGGTTTCTCGCCGTCATCCCGAGCGCGGCCTCAGGGTCCTGCAGTTGTACGCCACGGTCGCCCGGCTTCTCGAGCGACGGCCCCTCCCCGCGTCCGATGATATTGCCGGGAGGTATAGGAGGGACCCGGCCGGCTGGGAAGGCGTCGAGGTAAGCGTGCGCGAGCGCCTGCGCTCGGTCGACGGACAACTTTAGGTTGTGAAGTGTCTCCCCTTCAGGCGACGTCCACCCGAGAGCGAAGCGGGTTGCCGAGGGGTTGATGAGCACGGCGAGGTACTCGGCCAATGAGGCTTCGACCACCGCCAACCGGCTATACGTACTGATGTAAGCCTGGTTTGTGGGGATCTCCGACTTGTTTAACTCGAAGAAGTCATCTAGGTCGAGCCCGATGGCGACTTCGGCCGGGCGCGCGGGGGGAGCCGGGGTATCAATTGATGGAGTGATCCTCGTGGACCGGCCACCCGCCACGAAGTAGCCGAGTGCCAGCCCACCACTGAAGAGGTTCCATGACGGCTTGAGCAGGTCCTGATACTTGGCGCGAACCTGACCGGGACTCAGCAGAGGCTTCAAGAAATCACCAGGCTTGTCGGCCTGCAAATTTGTTAGGGAGGGAGGAATGTCGACGAGGGTCGTGAGGTCGAACTTGACGCCGCCGCTGTCCCGCGAAACAGAGAACGCGACCGAGCCGCCGGCCTGGGCACCCGCCTCTAAGGGCCCCGTAGCACCCGGACCTTTGATGGTGCCTATCTGGAATGAGGCACCATCGAAGGAGTTCTTAGTAAGCGTGCCATTGGCGCTGAGGATCTGGACCTCCTTGATGTTGAGGCCGGGCTTCGGAAAGCCGAACCCCACGTCGATGAACACTCCGATGAGCCCACTCAGCGAGTCATGGGCGGTGTCGAAGATTGGCTCGCCCTTCGGCGTGACTCTGATTTTTCCCTTTGCGTCGACCTGAGCCCGCCCCTGGCCGTCTCGTACAGCCTCCACCTTCTGCAGACGGACGTTCGCGTAGAACGGGTTGAACCCGATGGAGAAGCCCGGTACCCGAAAGCGCACGTAGTTCCCTGGCTCAGGGATTTTTCCAGTGACAACCTTGGGCAGGGGGAGCGCGGCACCCGTCTCAAAAGTGAATGTGTACAGGTAATCGCCATCCTCGATTCCCATATTGCCGATCGCCGGCACATAGGGCTGATTTGACGGACGCCCAGCGTTGTTCCAACGATCCACCTCCTCTGCGTAAGCGAGGGTGATCCAGTTGCGGTAGCTGTCGACCCTAGTTGAGCCGTTCTCGTCAACTTTCACCCGATTCACGGAGAGTGCAGCGTTCAAAGCGCTCAGCGTGTGGGCCCGATAAAGTGGAGCCGGTAATGGATTGCTGTCGCCGAGCCACCTGACCAGATGGTCGAAGATTTTGCCGCGATTCTCTCGTCGGAGTGGTTCCTTAGACGCGTGCCACCGCTGGATCGCCTGACCAAGAGGCCCGGTGGTGATGTCGTCTCGAGATCTCGCGTCGGGTGCCAGCGTTCGGGCGGAGTCCTCCAAGTATCCGGGCGGAATTGGCCGACTGTGGTGAAGCAGCCAGCTCCGGAACGGCTCCGAGGCGATGTCTTGGGTGCGGGTCATCGCGCCGTAGAAGCCAGGGATGCGCGGGGTCGTGTGGAGCTGCCTCAACTCTTCGAAACCAGGCGCGTCGTGATGGAACTGGATCTGCATCCGACGCTCGTTGCCAGAACCCAGCCTCAGCGTGCCGATTTCGGTTTCCGCTCTGGACTGCAGCCGACCGAACACCTGAGCAGGGTCGACATCAGGAAACCACCTGTGGTGCGCGTCGTACACATCTGACAAGGGCACCGCCGCACAGTGGAGGGAGATCTCGCGCTCCCTAACATCAACACGCGGGTCATTGAGGTACCCGACGAAGACGATCGCGACGTTCCGGATGGCCCACGCATCAGGGGATAGTTGTGGACTTTTGGGCGAGAAGCACTTCGAGGCCCTGATGGGGATGCGCCGAGGTGGACTTGTCACCCACCCGACGATCATGCTTCCCGCCTGGTTTAGGTGAACCTGGAGCGCCGAGTACGCGCCGTCAGCCCCGGGCGAGACCCAGAGTCCGGTCAGGTCGGGTAACACCCACCGGGCCGGCCCACTGCTTCGCCGGGGGGCCTGACCTGGGAGCGGCCGGGCAGGCACGCTGGGCGCAGATGGGGTTGTCGGTGGCGTGACGTTCATGGGCGTCGCGACTGCTGGCGCTTCCACGTGAAACGGCGTGGACCCTTCCATGACTGGAGTGTAAGTGGCGGATGCTCCGCTGGCCCGGGTCTCGACATCACTCCAATCTCTGGCCGCGTGGGTAATCTTGGCATCCGTGGCCGCGCAGCGGGCCGCTCCCGGGCAGAGGGCCCTAATCAACGAGTGACTGTTTGGCGAAGCCTGCGCACTCCCCCCACGTCGCGCGCGCCTTGCCCTGCCGGGACCAAGGAAGGGTTGCTGACTACCTCACCGAGCAGGCGCGGGAGCAGAATCGCCGTCATGCCCGCCGAGCGCGTGGCGGCGACCTAAACAAACGAATGGATCCGCAGCGCGATGCACGGCTTTCCGCCGCACACGACGTGGCCCCTGCGTGCAATGAATTCGGGCCGCCAAGTGTGTACCGTCCGAGAGCGTGGACAGCGACGATCGGGACCCACTCCACCGTGCGATCGGGAAGATGGTCGTGTCGTCGGGAGGGATTGAGCAGGCGGTGCATGGAGTTACGCATGCGCTCGACCTCGATCCCGCCGAGTTGCAGTTGAAGCAGACCGCGAACGTCATTCGGCGCCGACTGAACGCGGATGGGTTGCCGCCCTACGCCTCGGTCAGCGAGAGCGAGATCGCTCAAATGTTAGATCGGGCCAAACCCGCATGGGGAACGCGACGCACTGGTGCATGCGGCCGTGATCGAGCGGCTAGGTGAAGATGGCCTTGAGACCGTGTCGGTGCACCTGCGGTCGGGCTCAGTTACGGAATCCGTTGCCGAGCGGTCAGACAAGCTCTCCGACCATCTGAAGCAGTTGAGAGACGAGGGCACAGGACTCCACGTCGGTTTGCTGCTCGCGTTGCGACCGAATGTCTACGTGCCATTGTTTGGACCGCCGGACCCTCCTAGTGCACTTGTGACTTACGCGGAAGCGAATCAAGCGTGGCCCGCCCGGCCAACAACTGTCGATGGGGTTGCCGGAGACGGGGCGCAGGATGAGTCGGCCCTCGGTACGGCTGCCAGGCGAGACGCCTACCGAATGGTCGCCCGCATCGCGAAACCAGGAGCCATCCCCTGACACATCAGCCCGCACTCGCTGCGCCACGCAGCCATCACCAACGCCCTCGACGCCGGCGTCCCGCTCCGCGACGCACAGATCCTCGCCAGACACTCCGACCCACGCACCACCGAGCACTACAAACCGTGCCCGCGGAAACCTCGACCGCCACGGAGTCCACTTCCTCACCGCCTACGTCGCCGGGGTCTAGAACGACGGGAAGGCGCGCGGCGAAGAGGACATGCCAACGCCCACTATGACGCGACAAAGATGACCCAGGAACTTGTGTGAGGTGAGGAACGGTTCTGCTGGACGCGAAGGGACATCTTGCCGTGTCCGTCCGAGTGTCGGCCGTCTACCAACTCACCCGCAGCCGCGAACACCGGGAGGGTGAGTCCACGCCTGGAGCGCCCCGTAGAGGTCGCCCGCCAAAGTTGCATGGGGAATGTGCACGCGTCGCCGGTCGCTTCGGTCGCCAGCCGCAGTCCTGGCTGGGTCAGGCTGTCACGGATCGTGCAGCAGACCCGTCGTTGCCCTCTACTCCGTGCGCGCGAATGACGGACCATCTGACTTTGGCGGCCGCTTCGGTCGGTGTATCCGAACGGGGACCGGAACAGCGAACTCGCTGCTAACGATTAGAGCCTCGCCGGGAACCAACGCCGGTAGCAAACGGGTGGCCGCGAGTGTTAGCTCGGACGCTGCTTGCTCCACGCGCTCGCGATCACGACGCTCAGTCAACCGGTGAACCAGGAGCATGCCGGCTTGGCTGAGGACCGCAGCGGGCAGGTCTCCAGGACGCTGCGTCGCCATGCAAATCACCAAACCGTACTTGCGCCCTTCCTTGGCAACGAGGTCGAAGGAATCGAACGAGGCTGCCACGAACTCGTCCGCGACGCCCTGCCCGAAGAACTGGTGTGCCTCGTCGATGGCGACGACCAGGGGTCGGGGCCGGAATGCGCCGTCTCGTGCGCGAGCCAGGAGGTGACGCCCGATCGTGTTCACAACGATCTCACGCATGTTGTGCTCGAAGGTCAGGTCAGCGAGAGAGATGCGCAGAATGTTCTTGGACTCGTCACCAGCGAGCCATTGGTCGATGAGGTCGAGCACGGAGGGCGGCGGTGTTGCGTGACGCGGGTCGAGGATGTCCATGACCTCAGTGGTTGAGGTGAGATCGAGGATGCGAGCGATCATCGTGTTGCAGTAACTGAGTTCGTTCATCGCCCAGCCGCCAAAGTTCGTGCCCTCTCGCTGGTCGTTCTCGTAGACGCACTCGTGGCGGACCTGCTCGCTGAGCTTCCTGATGTCGAAGGGGGCTTGCGGGTCATCGAGAACTGCCGCGTGTTCAAAGCACGCGTCCGAGTATGGCTTGCGCGGCCGGTTCGCCTTCGAGAGCAGCCCGTCATGTATCAGCGAATGACCTTCCCCGAGCGCTTGCGCCAGTCGAAGGGAACGGATCGCCGCACGAAGTTTCGGTAGCTGAGCTCCCGCTGAGGGCCGCAAGAGGGCGCGCCGGTCGGACTCGCTGAGCTGGCGGTGTGGCAAGCAAGCCTGCGATCCATTGGCTGGGGGCGAGATGGCTACTGAGATGTGCTCAGCCAAGTCGTCGAGCGGAGCGAACTCACCGGTGGCGTCCAAGAGGAGGACTCGCACTCCTTCGCGTGCGGATTGCTCAAGGAGGGACCCCAACGTCCAACTCTTGCCACCGCCGGTGGATCCAACGATGGCCAGGTGCCGACCGAACAGCACCTCGGCAGGCACCTCTATAGCCACGTTCTGCCCGCCACGCAGGACGCCGAGCGGCAGCCGCGCGCCGTCAGTGTCGACCTCGGACGACAACACAGCTCTGATCGCGTCAGCGTCAGCGGCGTATGCCAAGTCCCCGACCCGTGGGTGACGTTCCACCCCGCGGGTGAAGTTCCCATCGAGCCGGAGCGTCCCCAAGAGTTGGACGGTGCCGACGACGTCGGTCGCGACCTGGGCGTCAGGTGTCGTGCTGGCCTCGGGGCGCTTAGCCCGCGGTGCCTCGAGGCTGACCAGTCGACCGAAGATAGCGAAGGGTCCGCATGCGAAAAGAAGGAACTCGCCGACCTCGCCTCGAAGGATCGGTTGGCCGAATAGGGACACTGGCGCCAAACCTGCCCATGGCAGGGACACCGTCGCCTCAGATCCTTGGACCGCGATGACAGTGCCGGCGAGTCGCTCAGGAATGAAGGGGTGAAGGAATTGCATCAGATCGACGTGCCTCGCACTCGCTCGTCATGAGCCTCGTGCGCGTCGTGAGGTGCCATGTCGGGAAGGCGAGTGGTGAATTCGGCGAAGGTGCCGGCGAAGAGCAGTATCCGCTCGTCACGTGCATCCGAGAGGCGGGTCAATGTCAGCAGGGACTCGTTCTCGGTGTCGCGGAGCGCTGGGTCGACCACGATGAAGCGCAGCGAGACGTTCGACCGGACTGCCGAGAGCAATGGGCCCACTACATGCGCGTCGTTGAAGCCGAAGCCGGCGACGATCACGGTTGTCTCTGGTTGTCGCAGCGTCATCTGAAAGCGAGCCATCGATTCGAGGTACGGTGGACGGTAGGACTGCTGGTACTTCATGCTCGAGGGGTAGATCAGGACGGGATTCCCGGGGGTCGTGTCCCGACGTACCCCGTCGTTGGTTTCGTCCCAATCCACGGATCCGTGGAGCTTGTAGAGCTGGATGACGTTCGCGGCAAGCTGGAGCGTCCCGTCCGGCGCGCGGCGCACGACGTCGAGATCGAAATTGCCTCCGTCGAAGAGCCCCCCTGCGGTCGGACCGAAACCATCGAGGAGCGTGAAGCGGGTTGCCTCTGCTGCTCGCTCGATGGCGAGGTCGTAGTTCGTGGTGAAGACCTTGGTGCGGGCGAGCCTGGTCGCGCGTCGCCCAACCTTCCGCAGGAAAGCCTCATGTGTGCCTAGGTCGGTCGTGTCGTCCACGAAGCTGCACGCCTGCAGGACTACCGCTTCGGCGGCGCTCAAGAACTGTTTAGTGACTTCGTCGTCTCTCAGTCCCACCTGCATCTGGCAGGCCGAGAGCAGCGCTTCGACGTCACCCGCCTCAACAGCAGTCGGAGCGAGCTCGGCCGCATGGTCGAACCCCTCTAACGTCCTAACGCTCTTGAACAAGTCGGCCATCGTGGGTGCCTTGCCGTCACTGCCCGTCAACCCCAAGGACGTACCCAAGCCCAGGAGGACGACCAGATTTTCGCTGCGGTAGCTAGCCAGACCGAGGGACTCGAACACGCTCCACGCGCGACCATCGGAGTCCTGCAGAGACTGCCACTTCTCCTCCCCCGGCACTCTCACCCAGGGCCCTGCCTTGTCCAGATCCTCCGTGACGCTCGGCACGTTCTCACCGTCTCCCCCGGGTGGCCTACTCATACCGCCGGACGCTACCGGGAAACGCCGACAATCGATGCGAATGTCCCCCGGGTCGATCGACCCGCGTCGCACCGGGCAACAGGCCAGTGGTTGGCGCCTGACCTAGCCCGCCGCGGAGGTCGTGCAACGTTCGGATCTGCCACTGAGCGGACGGCCGCACAACCCCTCGTGAACGGGTAGGTTCCAGGCACCGACTCGCGTTATGGAGAATCGGTACGCGTCTGTCCATCCGTAATCAATTTGCCGGCACCGTTACGGCCATCACTTCGGGCGGGGCGATGTCTGTCGTCAAGGTCGAGCTCTCCGGCGGCCAGTCCGTCACTTCGGCCATCACTCGGGAGTCGATTGAGGGACCTCGGGATCGCGGTGGGCAGCCAGGTGACGGTTCTCATCAACTCGACCGAGTTTCTCTCGGCGTGGAGTGAGCGCGCGCCCGCCGCACGCGCACTCGCGGGCTACGTGAGCAGAGACCCGTGGGTCGGGCCCGTAGGGTTGCCGCGTGGCGGCATTCTCGGGCACCCATCCCATCGTGGAGTTTGTGGTGCCCGGACGTCCCATCAGTGCACAGGCCAAGAACTCCACGCTCAAGAAGGACTGGCAGGATGACGTCGCGGCCGCGGCCAGCGCGGCCTTTGGATCCGCCCCGCCTGAGCCGGGAGCGCTTGCCGTGGTGATCGCCTACTACGAGCCGGGCAAGTGGCAGCTGGACTTGGACAACATGGCGAAGCCGATACTGGACGCCATGACGGGCATCGTCTGGAAGGACGACAAGCAGTTGACTGACGTGTACTGCGCGCGGCGGAACCTCGGCGGTGCGTACATCGTCCAGGGCATGAGCTCCGTGCTTGCGCCTGCCTTTGTGCATGGATCCCAGTTCGTCCACATCCGCGTCGTCACGCCGCCCGACCTCCAGGTGCTGCTATGAGCCAGGCGAGCATTCCTAGCTGGGAGCAGAAGGCACTCGCGTCGGCCCTCGAGTGGTACCTGAGTCAAGGATACGAAGTCCACGCGACGGCCTCGGACGAGGTGCCGCTCGAATTGAAGGGGCTCGGGACCATCGGCCAGCTCGCTGGCCTGGTTGACTTCGTGGCGACCCGGGGACGCGAAACCGTGTTCGTTGAGGTCCGGCGCACAGGCCCCGGCCAGGCTGAGCGTGATCAGAGCCTCGAGTCCTTCGCTCGCCGCGTGGAGGCTCTGCCCAACGCACGCCTGGACGTCATCTCGCTGCCACATCCGTTCGTTGGTCTGCCGACTCGCGCAGGACTGCTACAGGCGCTGACAACCGCCGAAACGCTCGTGTCTGACGGCGAAGAGCAGGCCTTCCTCCAAGGGGCCGTCGCCCTCGGCGGCATTGTTCTGGAAGGTGCGCTGCAGGTCATCGCTGCCCGGAATGCGGTGCATTCGAGTCGCGATGTGGGAATCGGCTCCCTCGCTGTTGAGCTCGAGGTCGAAGGCGTATTGGCTCCTGACGACGCCGCGATAGTCGAAGGCTTCGCCTCCATCAGGAACTCCGTCGTCCACCCACGTCTGGGCGGACGATCCCTCGACAGGGCCGAGGTTGATCGGAACCTCAGGAACGTTCGGCGGTTCGTCGACCTAGCGTTCATGGACACCAGCGAAGTTGTTGCCTCATTCAGCGAAACATTCGGGCCTGCCACGCGGACGGACGAGGGAGAGGCTGAGACCATCCTGACTCCTACCGCAGGGAACGAGACGAGCAGGACTGAAGGGAATGCCCGTTCGGAACTGCCAAGCATCGGGGTTGAGGACGAAGTACTTGATACGCGCACCATCATCGAGCGTTCCTACGCCAGCGTGCCTGAAGCCATCCGCGAGGAAGCCATCGGTGCGCTCAATGGGATCAGCCGGTTCTGGAAACTTTGGCCCCAGGAGTACTAGCTACGGTGGCTGAGACCAGCGTCTCGCATTCCGCGTAACGGGTTGAGTACGAGGCGACGGGAGAGTCGCGTGCTCGGCGCTATCCCGGTGTCGGGGTGAAACTGATTGGCCAGCACTCCAACGAGGTGCAAGAGCGGAACCATCGCTTCTCCGCCGAAGGAGCAGCGATCCTTCCACCGCCTGCCCCGCCATGACTCCCGACCAGCAAGGGAGCCAGGAGATCACCCGAGACCGCGTCGCAGCTTGGCGGCCGCTAACGGCTCTGGATCTGCGGAACGCGAGCGGCGCTCCCATCGTCCTACGCGTAATCACAGACGCTTCACTCATACTGGCCCTTCGGACTGGCGGTGGGGCAGTCCGCGACCTCAAGGGGAGCCGATGGACCAGGTTTTGCAGTACATCCCGGGTGTGGTGGGCTCTCTTGTTGCCCTCTCAATTTTGCCGCATTTCCGTCTGGTCGCGAGCCTTCGTAAGTCACTCAGCGCGGCCGTCGAGGTACTTCCAGCGACTACAACGACTTCAGTCGCTCGCCAAGAGATGCAGGAGTTCGTCGATGACCAAGCACTCCTCCTTGTGGCATACGAGAAGTACCCTGCAGCTACGCGGACTCAGATTCTATGGACGCTTTTCTCGGGTGCAAGTTTAGTTGTTACAGGTGCACTGCTTCTAAGTGATACGGCGACAACTCATAGCGAGATCCGAGCGGTTCTAAGCTGGTGCGGATTTATTACGCTGGCGTTTCTCTTCGCCGTCGTGAAGTCGTTCGATGGTTGGCAGCAGCGCGCAGCGGAACGCGTCGCCTTCCTTCGGTCTACCGCATCGGGCCGAGTCGATCTACGGATCCGCGCACAAGCAGACCATTGGGCATCATTCGGCATCATCGGTGGCGCGCTTATGTTGTCGGCGCCCGTCGTAGCCCTTCTGATCTGGAGCGCCATAGTGACTTGGCTCTACGGTGGAGCGACGGCGTTGCCCGGCATCGCTGATGCGCTTGGTCTAGCCGCAGTGTTCGGTTCCCTACTCACGGCTGTGTTCATCTTGAGCCGATGCCGTCTAACGCGAGCCCTTGCCTCTGAAGACAAAGAATTGAACGCTCTGCGGCCCAACATCCCCAGCGCGCGCCGAAGGCTCGTCGAGAGGAAGGGCGCAGCCGCCTTGAGTCACTCGCGCGGCCGACGGGCCGAGCCGCCTTCCAGCGTATAGGTGTTGAGTCATGGCGCGCGTACGCGCCCGCGCCCTGTCGGTGTGCGCTGACTGTCTTCCTGCAACCACACGCTGGGCGCGCGGCACCGCGCCCAGCAATCCGCAAACGTGAGTCTGTTCGCCGCCTGCCGGCGCAGCCCAAAATGTCCCTCGATGCCGTCAAGCCTGCGTCGACCGGTTCACCGTTGTGGTGTTGTTTGCACATGCAAAGGGGGCGGCGGGCTCGGGTGGGCGTTATCGCCATCCTGCTCGTCACTCTGGGGTGCTCTGACGCCGGAGCGCCCGACGGCCCGGCGCCCCCGTCTCCCGAGGTGGTGGCCGGCTCATCCGACAGCGCCGCCCACGGACGCAGCTCGGTGCCGTGGCCGATTGCCCCTGCTCGGATCGACCGGATCAGCAGCAAGCCTCCGAGGGCGGACTCGAAGCTGCCGAATGCGTTCCCACCTGACGACAGTGTCCTGCCCGATCTGCTCGCTGAGTCTCCCGGTAGAGCTTTGATGGCGTATCACCCGCGCGAGTCGTTCGATGACCGTGGTGCGTGGGAAGCCGAGACGGTGTTCTTCCTCGGGCTCGATGGCGAATGGCGCTCATTGAAGATGCAGAGCCTTGGACTGCCTGCCTCGACGCATCCCGGCGTGGACACCTATGGCGCCGGCGAACTATCACCTGACGGCACCACATGGGCCGCCCCCACCACTGCTGGCATCGTCCTGCTCGATCTGTTGACGGTCCGCCCTCGCGAGGTGGCGTTGCCGGGCGACCACACTCGCTACCTTCGGTGGCGGCCTGACGGCAGCCGCACCAACGTGATGCGGCTGCACGGCGCATCGACGCAAAAGACGTGGGCGCTCGACCCGCAAACGGAGAAGTTTCGACGCGCCTCCTACGTCCTACCTATCGACGGCTTCGCGGCGAACGGATCCGTCGTCACGTTCACGCGCCGCGGAGACAAGACCGTCCGCACCGTTCATCGCGACCAAGCGAAGTTGCGGACAGTAGTTGCACTACCTCACCTCCTGGCCCGGCGCGGAGCAGCAGTGGGGCGAGACCACGCCGTCTTTGGCTACAACCGCGAGCTCGTGGCCGTCGAGATGCGGTCTTGGGCGCCGGTCGCTCGACTGAGACTCGGCCGGGGCGAGGCTGCAGGTTGGCCGCGCGGATGGTTGGACGATGACACCCTCTGGTTCTACGAGTCCACCCGCGGCCTGATCACCTGGAACGTCGATGACGGCCAAACTCGGGCGCTGACCAGAGTGGCGCCTGCGGCTCGGCCAGACACGTATTGGAGCGCCAGCGTCGCCGTTGATCTTCTGCGCTGAACGGATATTACGTCGCTCTGAAGAGTGCGTCTTTGCGCCGCTTGCCAGCGCCATCGGTCCTTGCGACTGATGACGCTGGTCGGGCCACAGTCAGAGTGGAGGCACGCGCCGCCACGTCCTGCAAAACCGTCGCACAGACGGTCATACAGGATTGGGCGAGGCCGACTCTGTCAGGCCTTACGCGCACGACCGGTGCCGCTAAGTGTTCGGGCAGAGTCGGCCGTGCCCACCAGACCACTGGCCGGCGGGCCGCCCAGGACCCCGCCACGATACCGCCGGTAGGCGGTGCTCCAGTCGCACCAGCAACGCGCAGCTCAGCACAGGCGATGCGGGTTGTTACATGGGACTGCGCCTAGGTGGAGTCGTGTCCCCAGCCGGTTCCGACCCCAATCGACGGCAGACATCCGTCCTGCGGGAGCAGGACTGTTGCGCAGCAGGCGAGCGGTCATGGGCGCACGAATTACGAAGTTCGTCGGCAAATCTGTCACGACATCGCTCGGGGAGCGAAATGGATCCCGCAGCAGTTTGTCGTAGCAGATAATTCTGCTTACCGTTGCAGCCCGTCTTTATCCGTAGGGGAACGTCACGTAGGTGATGTATACACCCAAGCCAGCCACTAGTCCACCCCACAGGGCCGCTTGCGGTAATAGCCAAGTCCCGAAGATGCGCTCAAAGGTGCGCGTCTGAGTTGTAACGGCATAAGCGCCGAAAATGCAAGGAACCGCAGCGATTAGCATGAATATGATAAGCAGGGACAGTACATCCGCTCTTGCGTCTGTGAAGTTCCACAATAGGAAGTAGTATCCTGCCACCACGGCCGTCGGAAAGAGCAAGAAAAAGTTCAGCGAGCCGATCTTCGTTCGGGGACTAAGCGGAGGGTCTTGAGCGGGTACCGGCGCCATAGCTGAATGCTCAAGCGCGTCTATCCGCCGCTCGAGAGCTATTGGGTCTGTCTGTGGTGCGGCCTCAACGACTCGCCTGAATTGGGCGACTTCTTCGGTCAAGGCGGTTAGACGCGCCTCGAGTTGTCGGATGGCGGACGAATTGTTTGCATGACGGTACCGGTTCAGCGCAAAACGAAACTTGTCTGCGCCTTGAAAGTTTATTCGTTGTGGTTCGGGTGACCCTTCCCGGTTGAGTCGCGCCTTGAGCTCCTGAAAAAGAGTTTCAATTGTGAGTTCGTCTGCTTCGGCGTCAATTCCCCGCTCCAGAGTCTCCAATAGTGCGCCGGTGAACGCGGTATAGCGAGCGCCAGCAGGTGCTGACGCGGCTTTCGTGGCCGGCGCGGACGCCATCGCATAGGTGCCTGTTACATCGACGCTCGCGCGCACGACGTCCGCCTCGCCGCTCATGATGTCGATGGCTCGGCCACTGAAACAACAATCCAGGATGAGAATCTTTGTCTTTGCGGGCGAACTGCGAATCGCCCGCTTCACTGTATCGATGGGGAGGGACGAGTACTCTCCGCTAACGTGTTTAGTCTTCGGCGTACTCAACAAAAGATTAGCAGTCTCGCCGATGAGGCCGTGGCCGGCATAGTAGACGAGTAGCATGTCCTCGGCGGCGGCCGCGGTCTCCGCAAGCTGCTCCGCGATGGTAGACGGCTCTTCGACATCGAGAAGTTTAACGATGTTGGCTAGAGGGATGCCGACGATGTCTTCCGCCGCGAGCGCCCGCTCAAGGTCCTGGACATTGTTTACGACGGAAGGGAGGTCGGGCAAGTTCTGCTCATCGCGGGGGAATCGGCTTGCGCCTATCAGGACCGCCCTTGCACCAGCGGGATCGAAAGAAGGCATTTGCGAGGCGCTACCTGTCGGTGGTCAATTTGGTTGCCAGACCATCTACGTCGTCAACATTTGAAGCATCCACCTCAAACTCTCTGCCATCTTCAGTTTTGATACGAACCGATACCTTTCCGGTACGGCTCTTGATCCAGGTCCTGATCGTAAGGAGCAGAGCTGTCACCGCCGGGGTTGTCGCCACGACCGCCTCTACGTACTCAGCAACGCCCATCTCCTCTGGTGACGGCGCATGAGACCTTTTCGCTACCTGCGTCTCCGTCGGGCGATCCGCTCGGAGCCAATCGATCAACTCCCCTACGAGGCGGGCGTCGTCGGAAGAATTGGGTGCTTGTGGGGTGAGGTCGAACTTCATTCTACCCAGCCCTTTCTGATCGTTCCGAGCTCATTGAGCCTTGGGACTGTCATCCCGGTTGCACCATCTTGTCATCGTTGATGCGCACCCGCTAGCGCCCGCGGTGGGAGTCACTGGCGGAATCGGCCCCCTCCGCCTGTGCCGCGAAGAACTCGGCCCTCACTCAGGGGACCGCCTCCGCCAATCCGACCTCTTGATCCATGGCCATCCCCCTGTCGATGCGCTTCGTTGGGTAGTAATCGTTCGAGCACGCCCGGCCGTCATGGAAGCTCGTCCAAGCTCACTCAACCGCCGGCTCGTCCTCTGAACGATTGCTCTGAGTGATTGAGCGGTGCCATTCCTCGTCGACGTATTGGATGTTCGGCGGCAACCGTCGGGCATATTCCGGGTCCGCTTTGATGCGGTGTCGGACGCTGGCGTGGACGCGGGGGCGGGTGTGTAGTCGGCGACGGGACCGTCCCATCAATTTCCAAGGTCCACCCATGACATGCAGCGGTGCGGCCGCCAGGTCCCAAGTCAGCAGTTTGCGCAGCTCCGCAGCACGGTGCTCGTCGACGTAGAGGTCGTGCTCGCACGCCTCGTCGATCATCCAAAGGAGCGGTATCAACGAGACCGGCTGTTCGTCTTTGAACATCGCTCCGACGTTCGAATGGACACCTGGGAACCACACTTCTTCGACGTTCCCGCGTGGAGGCGGAGTCGTGTGCGTACGCAAGCGTTCGCGGGATCCGATCCAGTAGGGGCGGTAGGCGCGTCGAACCTCGTCGATGGCAAGAGCATGTCGAATGACAGATACATGCGGCAGGATCGAGGTATACGGCAGGGTGATCTGGCGGCGCAGGGTGCCGATGGCGTTGACCGTGTCCCAGAGACCTAGGAAGTGCACGGCTACGTGGTCGTTGCCCTCAGAGTTTCCCTGTCCGCTCAGTAGGGCGGCGTACTGACGAGCCAGAGCCCAGTCGATCGTTTTGTCGTCGACCCGACGTACGTAGTGGTTCACAGCATGCGGCACGAGGTTTTCGGTGCCTCGCCTGAAGACCCCGAACATGTCGAGCATGCCGACGACGGCGCGCGCGGTATAGGCGCCACGACTGAAACCGAAGAGGTAGATGCGATCCCCAGGCTCGTAGACCGACATCAGGAACCGGTAGGCGTCTCCCAAGTTCTGGCGGAAGCCAAATCCGAAACCCAATCCGAGGAGCCGGGTGAGGCTGCGACCAACAGGCGTCCAAGTCCCCGGAGAGCTGAAGGTGCCCACCCCCGGCTGATAGTAGGACACCTGCTGGTGAGGGAGGTCCTTTCGCAGCACGCCGTAAAGCCTCAGAACGTTGCTCTGCTCGGCTTTGATCGTGTTGTTGGTGCCGTCGAGGCAGAGCACTACGTTCTTGCTCACGACAGATCCTGACTCATTCAGAGCTTGAAGTCCGGAGGAGGGAGTCGCATTTCCACCTGGGTTCCCCGCTCCGCTGGAGCGAGTTGCAGGTCTGCGAGCGCCTGTTCCTGCAGCCAGTAGCCGCGAATCAGAATGATGGAGCCGAGCGCAATCCGGGTGTAGAGCACGCGGCCCAAAGGCACTAGTGCTCCTTGTTGTGAGCGCCAGGATCCCCCGGCAGCCGAGTCGGGTGCATACAGCAGCGGCGACTGGGTGCTTTCGTTGACGCCGTCCCAATGCTGCAACATGAAGGTGGCACGGTGGTCAGCGTCGCCCACCCAATCAACCTCGCGAACAACCAAACAGTGCCCGACTCGCGTCAACACCTCCTCGCCGGCAGCCACCTCGGGGAACCAACGGCTCATGGTCGGCGGCCCGGACGCGTCGCCGCGAAGCTCGATGAATGTCCACTGATGCGGCTCGATCATTCGGCGACCTCACTATCCGAGAGAAGTCCGCGCTGCCATGGCGCCTGCCTACAGCATCGCCGCTCGACAGCACCGTGGCTAGAAGTAATCTCATACGAACTTGGATCCACCTGCTACGCGCGGCACGGTGCGTTTTTCCGCCGCCGAACAGGCGGTGGACGCTTCCCGGTCGATTCTCGGGTAGCTCTCGGCGCCCTGCCCGAGAAGCGCACGCGAGCCGGGATGGCAACCCCGTGCGACCTGGGACGGCATGCGGCAAGTCTGTGGCGTTGGCTCGCGGTGGCGGCCCATCGGCGTGAGAGCAACCGCGCGTGCTCGTGGGCTTTCCATCTAATGCGGCTCAGTTCGGCGCGACATTGTCGATTTTGGGGCCATGCGACTCGCCGCACGCACGACCGCGGGATGCTCCCAACCCTCCTGGCCCGTTGTCTCTACGGACGCAGATCGGCAGGTCGACAGTCTCCCGGGCGGACGTGGTCCTCGCTATCATCGAGGCACGGCACTCCATCCATGAGCCCGAGCGTTTTGACGTCCGACGCTGAACGGGACTAGTGAACCGGGGGAAGATATGGCACTCGACATGTTCTTGGACCTCGGCCCGGTGAAGGGCGAATCGAAGGACAAGGAGCATGCCGGAAAGATCGACATCCTCGCGTGGTCGTGGGGCGTGAGCAATTCAGGTTCGCCTCAAACTGGCCGCGGTGGCGGCTCCACGAAGGCGGACTTCCAAGACATCGCCATCACCAAGCACGTCGACCTGTCGTCGGCGGAGCTGTTGAAGTCGGTGTCACTCGGGACCCACTTCCCTGAGGCGAGGATCATCGTTCGCAAGGCCGGGGCCAACGGCAAGCTCGAGTACTACAGCATCGGCATGAAGGACGTGAGGGTCACCAGCTATCAGACCGGAGGGTCTGGCGGTGAAGACCTACTGACCGAGTCGGTGACGTTGGCCTTCGCTTCAATTGAGGTGAAGTATCACGCGCAGAACCCCAAGGGCCGAAAAGCGGGGGCGAGCACGTTCGACCACAACCTTCAAGACAACACGCCCCCCTGAGACGCCGAGCCGGGTCGATGCTTGCGCCGGCGGCCACACCATCACCGCATCAGCGTCGGGCCGCGAAGCCTGCGTCCTTTTGCCGCCTGTCGGCGCTGCGGGACCCGCACCTGCGGGTCCGACGGGAATGTTCTTCTGCCAAGCACTCTGCTGTCGCTGATGACCGAGTCCCGGCTGCACTATGACGCCGCGGCCGGTCCGATGGGGATAGGACAATTACGCGTGCGTGTGACTGGCGCCAGAGCAGGTCGACCAGCCCGAGGGCCCCAGGCCGCGGTCTCTCAATGGTTGATCTGCGACTTGTCGTGTGCTTCCGGGGGATGCCCTGTATCGACACTCTTGACCTTGCCGCAGTACAAGCACTTGTGGTGGGCCTCGCCAGTCATGTCGCTGACGAGCGGCTCCCAAGAATGCCAACCCACTTTGCACCGAATGCTCTCGAAAATGCTCACTGCCTCACTCCTCACTGCTCATCGTCAGTGTGCGCTTGGTTGCAACGGCCAACAAGACCCACTTCGGCCGGTCACCTGGCCGACGATGCCGCCAGCGTCGTAGGCAACGACGCTTGAAACCGACCCACGGTCAGCCCCAGGACGAGGTCAACGAGGGCGCCGCCATTGAGGGCTGGCCACAGGTGTCTGGACTGGGACGCCGTCGCCCCGCTCCTCGGTGCGGCATTCCGCCGCCTATCGGCAGAGGTTCGGAACTACCAGCCTCCGAGTGCTTTGCGACCGGGAGGCGGATGCCCCTCGTCAGGTGGGGTGACCCTGTAACCCATCGTCTCGAGCTGTGCCGCGGCCTCCTCGGGAAGTGCTCTACAAGCGGTTCGGGTCTGCACACGCCGCCATTCGGCGCGTTCGCGATCAACGGCAGTACGCCACGTGTCGAGCGCATCGAAGCGGCAATCGACGATTAGAAATTGGACAACGTCTTCGAGGTTGGGTCGGAAGCGGGCGCCGCCGGTGGGCAGATGCAATGCAGACATGTTGTGGGGCCGGGGATGGCCGGTCTGCGAGAGCAGATGCGCGAGAGCTCCCCGCTCCCCATGAACCTGGATGTGCGAATGAGGGACCCAGTCGGCGTCGTACAGGTACTCGAACCGAAAGATTGGCGTCGAGTCCACGCCGGCGACCACCCAGATCTTGGACTTGTCGACCGCTAGGTATGTGAGAGTCGCGTCGAGTCGGCAGAGCACATCGATAGGCAGCGAGGCGAGACGTTGACCTCGGGCGAGCAAGGGGATGCCGCCTCGCTTGTCGGTCTGGCCCTCGGGAGCGAGGCTTGCACGCGTTCCCTTGATGACCAGTTCCATCGCAGGCGCATCTTCGAAGCATTCTTGGAGAAGCTGGGTCGTGGCGTCGCCGAAGTTCGCTGCTTGATCGAGGAGCTCTTGAGGCGGTTGGTCAGTCACGGCCGAGGAGATAGTCGATGTCTTCAATCTCGGACCAGGCGGACCACTCGCGGCCCGCAAGTCCACCCTGCTCGACCTTCGCTTCGAGTTCCTCCCTCGTGATCCCGATCTCTTGCAGGATCTCGGCGCGACGTGCGAGGAGGTCGCCCTCGGTAACTCTGCGGATCTTGGTGGTCATGTCTGCAGACTAGCCGCGGCCACTGACAGACCCACGGACATCGCATCACATGTTCTCGACCGTCCGCCGGTGCGCTTTCGACTGGGTCGCTACGCGCAGGCGGCGCCCTTCGCACCCTCCATCTCGGGGTGCTTCTCTCAGCCTTTAAGCCGAGGACTCAATCTCGAAGGACGCCAGGCGGCACCTGCTGCTAACGAGGTCGAGTGCGGTCGCGTCCTTCCCCAAACATGCAGAAACATGTCGTGCTCTACGACGCGCGCAAGGCCGAGTGATGAACTGATAGACGGCTCGCGCGGGGCGGCGCATCTTCGCAGCGCAGTCGGTGGGACAGACCGGGTTGAGCGCACCGCGACGCTCAGGACCACGTGCGGGGCAGTGAGGAGAGCAGTCTCGGCCGAGCGAGTCTCTCTTGACGGACGGTCGTACCTGGCAGTCCAGCGAGTACTCGGCATCGACGTGGCGCCGGAAGGTCGGCTGCTTGTAAGCGCTCATGTGCGCCTCCAGTGGTGGTCATGGTGCGCACGGTGCCCGCGAGGACTGCCGTGATATTGAGTCAGCCCGTTCGTCACTCTCCACAAGCGAGTCGGTCGTACTCCCGAGCACGCGCGAACTGGTCACCGAAGTCTCCCTGCCCGCTCTGCGCCGAAATTTGCGAGCACTGATACGAGCGGTATGCCGACGGACCCCAGAACACTAGAGCGGTTGCGAGCGCCGATGCGAACATGACCACCGCGAAAGTGTCGTTCTTCCACTCAACATTTGCCTCTGAGGCTCTGGAGAACCCCAGCCCCGCAAGGATGAACGGAATGGCTAGGGTGCCGAGGGCGAAGACGGGGCCGAGAGCCGCGATTGCCGCGAACCATCTCGACATTAGGCCGGGTGCCCTTTCGGGCAGCGATCACGTCCCGGTTCGATCTCGCGACTGCACTCAGCGCAGGTCCTGAACTGCCGGTCGCGCCCGCGGGCTGCTCTGAATACGTCTTTCAGGCTCTGGCCTGTGCGGTCTATTCCGTCCTCTAGTTCCCGACGCCGTCGGCGATCACCAAAGAATCCCATGTCGAAACCTCCGCCCGTTTCTCGCCACCGTGCTCCCCGATTGGCCGTCGCGAATCACCAAAGGTGGTGAGGTTTGTCAGTGCGTTATGCGCGGTGCTCGGGCTCGGAGTCCCCGGCACCAGGACGGCAGGTGTTCGCGGTGGCGCGAACAGGCCGAGCGTGGCTTAACAGTCTTCTCAAGCACCGCAACCCCCGCCTCGAACGAAACGATGACAGGGGCGCGTCCGCGCTCCTGTCGACGATCCGCGCGTAGCTGCCCAGCGTCACTCCGCCGCGTGATGGCGTGCCTGAGTTACCGGATCTGCCGAGATCCGGAAACACCGTGGCTCGCGCCCAGCGACTGGCGTTGGTCGGGAACCGATACCCGGCCGGGTGCGTCTACACGTCGTGACCAGACGCCGTGCCGCGACCGCCACATTCTTCGTTGTTGCGTGCGCCTCGCTTGCTGGCTGTGGCGATCAGACGGAATCAGACCCGGCTGAGGATGCCACCTGGTCCGAAACCGGCGTGGAGACGACGCTCCCAAGGTCGTACGCGTTCAAGTTGACATCCTCATGCGGGGAGCGAGGCCTGATCGGGGACTACCGGGTCACCGTGCGCGACGGACAAGTGAGCGACGTCGACAACCTCAACGACGACTATCCATACGAGCCGACGTTCGCTGAGGTGCCAACCCTGCAAGACCTTGCTGACTTGGCTGAGTCCGCACGACCCGACGAGGTCGTCGAATACGTGGTGGACGAGGTGGGTGTCCCTCGGTCGCTCAGCCTGGACCCCACTCCCAATGGCGTCGACGACGAGGAATGCTACGAGGTCGCCGACCTCCTGCCGCTGCCCTGAACAAGGGGTGTGGACCCATGTCGAACGCACTCATCTGCCGCGAACCGTGCATCCGCGGCTTGTGGCGCAAACCTCTAGGTTTGCATCGAGGGATAGGCGTACACAACGTCTCGCGTATTCGTCGCTGCCTGACACTCGGCGATGGAACCCCCGAACTCCGCCCCGAACCACGACGTGAAATCTGTGTCGTCGGAGTAGTAGGCGCCGCCACCTTCGAAGTGGCCGCCAACCCTGGCCGGAGGGGCGTCTGCAAACGGCGGAGCGTCGAAGGTCACCGCCTCCTCCGTGTCGTCCCATGTCGCGCCGTAGGGCCACACCACAAGGTTTGGGCCGACGAAGAGACAGCCGTCACGCAGGCTCAGTTCCCCGGACACCTGTGCTTCGGGGTAAGCATTGGCGCGCTCGGGCTGCGCGATCACCGGTGAGTCAGCGTCCGCACTCGGGTTCGCCCGTGCAGGACTGGTTTCATCGCCGCAGGCGGTAACTCCCAGGACGGCGCACGCAGAAAGAAGTACGCAGGCGATCCCCTTGATTCGAGGTCTCGGCACGGTCACCCCATACTTTGAACAAGTCTTTGCAGCGAGTGTGGCGTAGTAACCGCCCTGCTCGGCGGGGCCGTTATCGGATCGATGCAGACGCGTGCCGGTGCGTGCCAGTGCACGGATCTGCCGCTGATGGTGCGCGTCTCCGGCGATGAGCGCTGCTCTGGAGCCGCATGTGAGGGGATTCAACTCCGTGCTTTCATCAGTTCCGATGCGCCCCCTGCGTCAGTACCGTGCTGCCCCGTACCCCGCTCCGGGTAAGCGGCTGCCACCAGCCTTGGCACGTGGAGCCGGAGCTGCATCCTGGACGTATGCCCGACCTGGACAACCGGATCCGCGAGGCTGCGCTGCCACGCGATCACACTCCGCGATGGTGGGCGCCATGGCTGCTGCTCGCGATCGCGACCTCCCTCCCCGCTTCGTTCGCGGTCTCCATGCTGATGCCCTACTACGTCAACGACCTCGACCGGTTCCCGCTCGACGAGATGCCTTGGGGCATCGACTACATGGAGCTGTGGCCGTACGACACCGCATGGAGCTTCCCGGTCGGGCTGGCCGGGATCTACGCGATTGTGGCCGGGCCGATGGTGGCAATCGGGATCCTGCTGTGGGTCGGTTTCTGGTGGTCCGCGCGGGGCGGTGCAGCGACCTGGACGGCGCGGGTCGTCACGATGCTGGCCGTCGCGATCACGGTTAGCACCATCACGTGGCTGGTCACCTCGTCGCTAGCCTCGACGCTCGTGTCGTGGTTCCTGGACTGAGACCTCCCGACCGAGTACGGATGGGTCTGATCGTGCGAAGGAGGCATCGATCTGCCCGTGGATCGCTCGTGCGTGCAGCAATCGACCTTCGGTGATCCTGCCGCAGCCGGCCCGCCAGGGATACACAGACTGAAGACCGATGCTTCGAGGTCCGAACTGCCCTCTCAGGGGTTGACGATCCTCACAGTCATTCCGCCGCCTTTCGGCGTCACCAGGCGAGGCGTCTAGCTTTGCCGCCGACAACGCGCGAGGCGTCGGAGCTCGAGACCGAAGGGCCGCCAGGGGCGTGTGAGACCAACTGGTCGCCGGACGGCACCCAGATCGCGTTCGTCGCATCTTCCGGCGACCCGGACGCCACGGACCCGGTGCTCTGGAACGAGGACATCTGGGCGATGGAGGCCGACGGAACGCATGCGTGGAAGGTGGTCACCACTGAAGGCAATGACGACTGAATGCCGACCTGGTCGCCGGAAAGCGAACATCTGATGTTCACTGCTGACGCGACCGAGGACGAGGGCGAGATCGCCCGTGTCGACCTGACGAGTGGCGACGTGGTCGCGTTGACCGACGACGAGGCCCACGATGTGATGACGTCCTGGCGCCCCGCCGACTAGGTGTACGCAGCCCGCACCACCTACCCGGTCCGACAAGGTCCCTTGGCTCATCGGAGGCGTACGCGCAGACCGACTCGCGATCTGCGGACTTGCGTGCTTGAACCAAAGGTCAGACCCCCACTACACGGACGCAAGGGGAGGCGCTGATGGCCGAGCCGTCCACAACGCCGTCCTGCCGCTCATCGGCGACCTCGAGTCCCGCGGCCTGCTGCGACCACCACGCGTCCTGCCCCGATACCGCACGACCCGGCCGCGCACGACAACCTCGCCCGCGCGGCCGGCACCGAAGACCTCAGCACACTTCTGGGGTCAGCCGCAACGGCTGTCTGGCCCAATGCCCGACGGAAGTTTCGTCGGTTGCTGCGAGCCCAATGGCGTTTGTTCAACACAGAATGACTTCGAGCAAGAGCCAGACAGTCGGTACGAGCAGAAGCGCCATGTCGTGGCCGGACGTGTTGTTCCCTTTCGGATGCCGATAATGGGTCACTACGCCGCGCTCACCCGCCTCGCGTCGTGCGCTGCACCTCCTTCAGGGTGAAGACCTATCGTGCGTTCAGCGCGGCAGGGTCAAGATTTCGCGCAGGCAACGGCAATTCCGCCCGCTGGGGTCTGCGCATCTTTAGCATCCGACGCCATGGGGGATCGACGACGGACAGTTGTGGCACGCCTACGCAAGGCCGCCGAGGGCGGCAGCATCAGCCTGGCCGTGCTGGTATCGACTCTGGCCCTGTTATCAGGCACGCTGGCGGCCAGCACGGCGGCTGAACCGCCGGTGCAGGTAACCCTCACCGACTCCCCTCGCTACATTTACCCGGTCTTGTCCGACGCCGAGGAGTCTGTGTCTTACAGCTTCTATCTCAACCGACCGGCGAACGTGACGGCGATAGTCCGCGATGCCGACTTGGGCGTCGTCCGGACGCTACTCACCGGGGTGTCGGTGCCGAGCGGGTCTCGCTACTATGCCTGGGACTTCCGCGACGGAACCGGGCAGCCCGTGGAGGACGGCGCCTACACGATCGATATCACTGCGACGGCCAGCGATGGGACAACATCCGACGTCACCCAGTCGACGGGGATCAACCGCCTCGGCAAGCCGGCGATCTCCGGCGTGGGTGACGACGCCGAGGTTTCGGGCACGCTTTCGCTCGCCGTGCAACCTCCCGCATCCCTCCCTGTCACCAGCATGCGGTTCCGCGCCGGCACATCGACAAATAGCAGCTACTGCGTCGATGGCGGAGCCACGGCGGCTGGAGCAGACGGCGCCTTCCGGGACGACCTTTCTGTGGACGAGTGCGGCGCGGGCACCCGGGTCGTGTTCGCGCAGATGTCGTGGAAGGACCCGCTCGGCGCGTCACACTCCGGCACCACCCGCAGCGTCCCGGTCACCGTGGTGGACGCGGTAGCGCCTGTGGTCACCACCCCCGAACCGGCCACGACCTACCGCT
>NZ_JBHTFL010000002.1:0-101135 GCF_042666175.1 Nocardioides sp. GCM10028917 | reverse complement strand
AGGAGATACTGTCCCAGACCACGAACACATCCGGTGTTGCGTGACTACCTAGATTCCGCCGCACGTGCGTGTTTCCGTGGTGCGCCCGACCGGCCCGGGGTAGCGACGTCGACCACGTCATCCCGTACGACCCGGATGCCGAAGCCGAAGGCAGACCACAACCCGGCCCCACCCGGACCGACAACCTCGCCGCCCTGTGCCGGTTCCACCACCGCCTCAAGACCCACACCGCCTGGCGCTACCACGTCACCGGACGAGGGTGCTTCGAGTGGACCTCGCCTCACGGCCACCGCTACCGACGAGATCCATCAGGGACCAGCCGGATCGAGCCACCCGACCGACCATGACCCCGTCCCACACCCCGCCGGCCACCATCAGGCGGGGCCACAGGCGTGCGTTGGCGACACGTTCGGTGGCGTTTGCCGGGCTCACCCGGCGCAAGGCCGGGCTCACCCGACGAGCAGCACCTCGAGCCGACGCCTCGTGTCCGCGTCGACGCCGGCTGCGATGAGGTAGCCCTGTGCGTCGAAGGTGTGGACCCAGTCGAGCAGGACCGGACGGCGATCGTCCAACGCGGCGTCGAGCTCGTCCCCGGTCCACCCTTCGTCGGCGGCCGGCACCCAGCGGCCGGTGACCTGGTCGAAGGACAGCCCGTGGCCCCGGTGCTCTGCAGCGCCACGGAAGCCTGCCTCGTAGTTCGCGACGATCGCCTCGGGAGTGGCGCCGGCAAGCAGGAGCAGGAGCGAGCCGATCATGCCCGTGCGGTCGCGTCCCCCGGCACAGTGGATGAGGACGGGGGAGGCCGCCAGCGCGACCGCCTCGAGCACACGCACGATCTTCTGCGGGTACATCTGCATGTTGATGGTCCAGGAGCACGGATGGTCGAGCCACGGCCCGCACCGCCGCAAGAAGTCGGCGTCGCTCGGGTCCTCCGTGGGGGCATGGACGAAGGTGATTCCGGCCGTGGCATCGGCGTCCAGACCCGGGTGGGCACCGGTCCGCCCGTGTTCCATCTCGTTTCGCAGGTCCACCACGGTCGCGACCCCGGCCTTGCGCGCGTCGTCCCATCCGCGTGCTGTCATCCACTCCCGGGCGGCCGACCGGTAGACCCTCCCAGGCCTGGTCTCGCCGCCGCCGACGAGCGCCGACCCACCCAGGTCGGCCAGGTTGCGCGCTCCGTCCCACGTCGCCCTCACGTCAGGTCGACCACGACGATCGTGTGGTTGTCGGGCTCGCCTGAGGCCGCCACCACGTCCCCGACCTCATCGGCGACCTGCTGCGCCGGCACCGGCGACACCAGCAACGACGCCAGGTCCTCGACGTGCGAGTGGACGCCGTCGGTGGTGAGGACCAGGCGGTCCCCGGGCTGGAGGCGCACCTCGAGGTCGTCGGTGACGACGCCCGGCACGAGGGCCCGGTTGAGCAGGCTGCGGTGCGGGTGCGAACGGGCCTCGTCCGCCGTGAGCTGGCCGCACTCGAGGAGGGCCGCCACGACCGTGTGATCGTGGGTGACCTGACGGACCTCGTGGCCGCGCACCAGCCAGAGGCGTCCGTCGCCCACATGCGTCACCGACGCCGTGGCGCCCGCGATCGTCACGGCGGTCAATGTCGTGCCCGACGTCGGCGCCTCCGGGAGCGAGTCGGCGATCTCCGCCGCCACCTCCGCGACGGCGGCCTCGATCCCGCCTGACTCGAACGCTGCCAGCACGGCGGTGGCAAGGTCTGCACGCTCGCCGAACCCGTCGGCGACAGCCACGAGCCCGGGCGTGGCGATCAGGGCATCCTGCTGCTGGGCCCTGCCGCCCGTCCGGTGACTGGTGCCGATCTCTGCACGAAACGTGTCGGTGGATGTGGTCATGGATGGTTCCTCGCTCTCCAGCTCTTCGACGAGGACGGCGACGATGTCGCGACGGCTGGATGTGTCGTGCTCCACCTGGAGCCAGTAGGCCTCGACCAGCCGCGCCGCCACCGCGGGAGGCGCGTCGAGGACCTCCTCGATCCGAGCGAGCGGCATCCCGACCAGTCGGAGCGTCGCGACCAAGCGTGCCTGGCCGAGCTGCTCGGGCGCGTAGCGGCGGTAGCCCGAGCTCGGGTCGACCTCGGCCGGCCGCAGCAGCCCGAGGTCGTCGTACAGCCGCAACGCCTTCGGCGTCAGGCCCGACGCTCGCGCGAAGTCGCCGATCGTCAGGAGCTCCGTGGTCATCGTCCCCATCCTCCCCGGTGTCCGTCACCGGTGCGACGACCCTGCGGCTTCCTGTGGGGGCAAGGTCAAGCCAGTCACCGGGCAGCACGCCGGAACAGCTCCACGAGCAGGTTGGCGTAGCCGACGGTGTCGTCGATCGCGCGGTGCGTGTGCTCCACGCCGCCGAACCACGCGCTCGGGAGGGTGTCGACGTCCACGAGCCCGACGGACTCGCCCGTCACCGCCGCCGCATAGCTCCGCAGGCACAGGCCACCGCCGACGAACAGCCGGTCCTCCTCGTGGTGGCCCTGCCTGATTCCGTACGGGGTGAAGCGGCGCAGGTAGTGGTCCATCCAGATGCCGTCGAGCGCCAGGGGGAAGGCCGCGAACATGCGCGGCCAGGGCAGGTCCTGCAGCCACGAGACGTAGCGCTCCATCACCTGGACGACGGGTTCGGGGTCGCGGGTCGCCGCCTCCCACGCGCCCGGCTGGGTGTCGAACCACGCCATCGTGGCGCCGTCCGGAGTAGTGCCGGGCACTGGCTCCAGGACCGCCTCGAACCGACCGTGCTCGACGCCGTCGGCCGTCACGGCGACCGACGCGAACGAGCGCATCGAGTTGGTGCCCGGCCACGGGCCGTCGAGCTCGACGTCCGTCACGACGTAGGTCCAGGGGTCCGCAGCGGGAGAGTCCACCCCGCGATCATGCCGGGGACCATCCGGTGGGGAATCGCAGACGCGCAGGTGGGTACGGCGACGTCGTCCGTCCGGCGCCACTGGAGGTACCCGTTGTTCTTCTTCTTCAGCAACCGTCTGGGCTGCATGGGGTCCTTGCTGATCTCACTGGTCGCGACGGCGATCCTGATCGCGATCTTCGTCCTCTGACCCCGGCTCACGACCACCCGCGTCCCGCACGGGCGGGCGGCCCGGCCGGTGGTACCGGTGAGTAACATGGTGTCCGTGAGCTTCCTGTCCCGTCAGTCAGTGATCGCCGCCCTCACCGCCAACTCCTTGCGCCCCCCGCGCGGGCAGCGTGCCGGCGTGCCGTCCTTCGCCGCCGGCTGGCTCTTCGGCGAGACCGCGCCGCAGATGCTCGCCCTGACCGCCCTCGACGCCGCCGCCCACCTCACGAAGGGCCGCCGGTCCGGCCTGCGCGCCAAGGCGGGCCTCGCCCTCGCCGGGGCCAACGCACTCGGCCTGGCCCACATGGTGCGACAGAGCCGCCGCGCCGTCGGGGTCCTCGACGACGCCCTCGTGGAGGGGCTCGGCGTCGACTACGTCGAGCAGCTCGACGCGGCTCCCGACCCGGCCGACCTGGCGACGCCGTGGCGCAGCCTGGCCCGGCCGTTCGACTTCCGGGACGACGCGGTCCGGGTGATCCGCAACCTGCCGTACTCCGAGGCCGGACGCCGCGGTCACCTCGACATCTACCTGCCGGCCGGCGACGACGCCATCAAGGACGCCCCCGTGCTCCTCCAGGTGCACGGCGGCGCCTGGAGCCTCGGCGCCAAGGAGCACCAGGGCCGGCCCCTGATGAACCGGATGGCCGCCAAGGGGTGGGTCTGCGTGGCGATCAACTACCGCCTCGCACCCCGCAATCCGTGGCCCGCGCACATCGTCGACGTCAAGCGCGCCATCGCCTGGGTCAGGGAGAACATCGCCGACCACGGCGGTGACCCCGACTACCTCGTGATCACCGGCGGGTCGGCCGGGGGCCACCTCGCCGCACTGGCGGCGCTGACCCCCGGCGACCCGCAGTTCCAGCCGGGCTTCGAGGACGCCGACACCTCCGTGCAGGCGGCGGTGCCGTTCTACGGGGTCTACGACTTCGCAGGGTCGACCGGCCTCGCCAACGCCATCGGCATGCGCGACGCCTTCCTCGGCCCCCGGGTCATCCAGACGACCTGGACGGACGCGCCCGACGTGTACGAGGCCGCCTCCCCCATCCTGCGCATCACGCCCGACGCACCGGACTTCTTCGTCATCCACGGCGAGCTCGACAGCCTCGTGGCCGTCGACCAGGCGCGGCTGTTCGTCGCCGAGCTGCGACGCACGTCGGAGAAGTCGGTGGTGTACGCCGAGCTGCCGGGCACCCAGCACGCCTTCGACGTCTTCCACTCCATCCGCAGCGCCCACGCGGTGCGGGCCGTCGACCGCTACCTGACGTGGCACTGGAACACCTGGCGCCACGGCCTCGAGGCCGACAGCGGCGTCGACCCCACAGAGGTCGACGGCGCCGCCAGCTAGCCCTGGGTGATGAAGCCGACCTGGTTCCCGGCCGGGTCGGTCAGCAGCGCCAGCGACGTCCCGCCGCCGACCTCAGTCACGGGACGTACGACGGTCCCGCCCGCCGCCTCGACCTCGGCCACCTTGGCGGCGAGGTCGTCGGTGGCCCAGTAGACGACCGGACCTGTCATCTGGTCCCGCTCGCCGTGGGGGTTCAGCCCGATCTCCTGCCCGTCGAGGTTGAACCCGACGTAGTAGGGGGTCTCGGTGTGCGGCTCGACGCCCCATGCCGTGCGGTAGAACGCCGTCGCGGTCTCGAGGTCGGCGGCGGGGATGACGATCGTGTGGTTGCTCATGTCTGCTCCTGGTGAGATGGATGGTGAGATGGATGGCGAGATGCATGCCTTCACCCACCTGACGCGTGCCAGGACGCAGGTGTGACCGCACTAGGGTCGTCTCCCGTGATGCCCGCCGACCTGCTCGCCCATGCCCGCGCCGCGAAGGGCTTCATGCCCGAGGACGAGGGGGCGCTGCTGCACCGCTGGGCCCGCGAGCGACTCCCGCTCGGTACGGCCCTCGAGGTCGGCACCTACTGCGGCAAGTCGGCCGTCTGGCTGGGTGGCGCCGCCCGCGAGGTCGGCGGCACCGTCGTCACCGTCGACCACCACCGCGGCTCCGAGGAGAACCAGGCGGGCTGGGAGCACCACGACGACAGCCTCGTCGACCACGACCTCGGCCTCATGGACACGCTCCCGACCTTCCGCCGCACCATCGCGGCCGCAGGCCTCGAGGAGCAGGTGGTGGCGGTCGTCGGCCGCTCGGAGACGGTCGGCGCGTGGTGGCGCACCCCCCTCTCGCTGCTCTTCATCGACGGCGGCCACGGGGTCGAGCCCGCCCGCACCGACTTCCGCACCTGGCCGCGATGGGTGATGGCGGGCGGCGTGCTCGTCATCCACGACGTCTTCCCCGACCCCGCGGACGGCGGTCGCCCGCCCTACGAGGACATCTACCTCCCCGCGCTGGCGAGCGGCGCCTTCACCGAGGTCGAGGCGGTCGGGTCGATGCGGGTGCTATGCCGTACGTCGGGCGACGCCGGCGACCCGCTCGGCTGACGCGTCGGACGACGGGCACCCGCACTCCAGCCCGATCTCCGCGAAGTCCGGCGCCAGCGTCGTGCCGCGCATGATGTCGGCGCCGGGAGTCCCGTCGCTGAGCGCGTCCACGGCCAGGACCACGGCCGCTGCCGTGTAGGTCGTCTGCTCGGCGGGCCAGTTCACGTCGTCGGGGAACACATAACCGGTCCAGTAGGACCCTTCCGCGGTGCGCAGGTGCTGCATGTCGGCGAGCAGCTGGAGCGCCCGGGTACGGTCGCCGACGGCGTCGAGGGCGAGCACGAGCTCGCAGGTCTCCGCGCCCGTCACCCACGGGTTCTCGGCGACGCACCGGATCCCCAGGCCCGGCTCGACGAAGGTGTCCCACCGCTCCGCGAGCAGCGCGTGCGCCTCGGGCCCGCGCACCGCTCCGCCGAGCACCGGGTAGTACCAGTCCATCGAGAACGTCGACTTGTCCAGGAAGAGGTCGCGGTGCTCGCGCAGGGCGTGGCCGAGGCGGCCGCCCGCGAGCTCCCACTCGACCTGCGGCTCGCCCACCAGCTCCGCGAGCGCCACGCCCGCGCGCAGCGAGTGGTAGATGCTCGACGACCCGGCGAGCAGGGCGTCCTCGTTGACCGGACCCGGCCGGCCGTCGTGCCACTCCTGCGACCACGCGATGCCGCCGAACGGCAGCTGCATCGAGACCACGAAGTCGAGCGCGCGCCGCACCGTCGGCCACATCAGGCGGACGAACGCCTCGTCACGCTCCACCAGCCAGTGGTGCCACGCAGCGACGGCGACGTACGCCGACATGTTGGTCTCGCCGGAGTGGTCCTCCACCTCGCCGACCACGATCTTCATCGGCCAGGAGCCGTCGGCCCGCTGCGTGTCGCGCGCCCAGGCGAAGCCTCGCTCGGCCGCCTCCCGCTGGTCGCCGACGACCAGCGCCATCGCCGCCTCGAGGTGGTTCCAGACGTCGGTGTGCTCGCCGGGCGTCCACGGGATCGCACCGGACGGCTCCTGCATCGCCGCGATGGTGGCAGCCGTCTGCTCGACCTGCGCGCGGGTGAGGATCGTCTCGACGGCGGGGAGTCCGCTCACGCCGCCTCCGGCTTGCGGAAGTAGAGGACCATGCTCTTCCCGATGAGCGGGTCGAGCACCTTTCCGGCGTACTGCAGCGCCTTGGGGTTCTTCACGATCTCCCACACCAGCAGCTTGTGGTACGCCTTGGCGAGCGGGTGGTCGTCGTTGGTGACGCCGACGGCGCACTTGATCCACCAGTAGGGCGTGTGCAGGCCGTGGGCGTGGTCGCGACCGGTGAAGACCATCGCGTCGCCGGGCGTGCCGTCGTTGGCCCGTCCGGCCTTGGTGACCTTGTCGACGAGCTCCTGGGCCGTGTAGATCCGGATGTGGCCGCCCTCGGCGTTGTGGTAGTCCTCGGACAGCTTCCAGTTGACGACCTCGGGCAGCCAGCGCGGCACGGAGATCGCCAGCGTGCCGCCCGGGCGCAGGACCCGCACGAGCTCCTTGATCGCGTCGACGTCGGCGTGGATGTGCTCCAGCACCTCGGCGGCCACGACCCGGTCGAACTCCCCGTCGGCGAACGGGAGGGCGAGGGCGTCGCCCTCCTTCACGTCGGCCTCGGCACCCGCCGGCACCTCGCCGGCCTCGCGCATCGCGGCGAACCACTCGCGCACGGTGGCGAGCTCGTCGGCGTCCTGGTCGAACGCGATGACGTCGGCACCGCGCTTGTACATCTCGAACGCATGACGTCCCGCACCGCAGCCCATGTCGAGCACGCGGTCACCCGGGCGCAGGCCCAGCCGGTCGAAGTCAACGGTCAGCACGGTGGCTCTCCTCCTGCTCACGCCGGCCCTGCTCGGTCCGGAAGTCGGCGATGGTCTCCTCGTAGGCGGCGGCGGTGGCTTCGGCGACCGCGCGCCAGCTGAACAGCTCCTCGACGCGGGCCCGGCCGGCCGCGCCCATCGCCGTACGACGCTCCGGGTCGTCGAGCAGCGCCGCGATGGCCTGCTCGAGCTCGCCCACGTCGCCGGGGGTGACCAGGTCGGCGCAGACGCCGTCCGGTCCGACGACCTCCGGGATGGCCCCGGCTCGCGACACCACCAACGGGGTCGCGCAGGCCATCAGCTCCGCGGTCGGGAGCGAGAAGCCCTCGTAGAGCGAGGGCACGCAGGCGAGCTCGGCGGAGCCCATCACCTCGACGAGCTCGGCGTCGCTGACGCCGTTGACGAAGGTCACCTTGTCGGCGATCCCGAGCTGGTCGACGAGCTGCTCGGTGCGCCCGCCGGGCTCCGGCCGGGTCACGAGCACGAGTGACACGTCGCGCTCGACGGCGAGCTTGGCGAAGGCCTCGAGCAGCGTGGCGATGCCCTTCATCGGGGCGTCGGCGCTGGCCATGGCCAGGATCCGGCCGGGGACACGGGGGCTGGTCGGCGGGACGAAGACGTCGTCGACCCCGAGCAGGACGGTCTTCATCCGTGCCGGGTCGACCCCGAAGTCCCGCGCCACGTCGCGGCGCGAGGACTCCGATGGCACGAGCACCGTGCGGTAGCGCCTGGCCACCTTCGTCTGCATCCGCAGGAAGCCGTACCAGCGACGCAGGGTGAGCCGCTTGCGCCACGTCGGCGCGGTCTGGAGGTCGATCCGGCGGTCCATCGTGATGGGGTGGTGGATCGTCGCGACCACCGGGAGGCCGTACGACTCCAGCTCCATGATCCCGGTGCCGAGCACCTGGTTGTCGTGGGCGATGTCGAAGTCGCCGGCGCGCTCCTTCATCAGTCGATCGATGCGCGAGCTGAAGGTCTTCGGCTCGGGGAACCCGGCCGTGCACATGGTGAGGAACTCCTCGACGTCGATCCGGTCGCGGAACTCGCGCAGCCGCGGCACGCGGAACGGGTCGGGCTCGCGGTAGAGGTCGAGGCTCGGCACCTTGGTGAGCACGACGCCTTCGTCGAGGTCGGGGTAGGGCTGGCCCGAGAACACCTCCACCTCGTGGCCGAGACGGACCAGCTCGCGGGTCAGGTGGCGGATGTAGACGCCCTGTCCCCCGCAGTGGGGCTTGCTCCGGTAGGACAGCATGGCGATGCGCACCGGGCCATTATGCCTACCGACGGGTAGCCCACCCGCAGCCGGATGGGCGCTCATGCCTCGCTGGAGTGACCGGGGAAGACGTGGGCCGAGGGGTCAAGCACCACTGCCACGTTGTTCACGGCGGTGGCCGCCTCCCCGAAGCCGACGGCGATGAGCCGGACCTTGCCGGGGTAGTCGGTGATGTCGCCCGCGGCGAAGACCCGCGCGAGATTCGTACGCATCGAGGAGTCCACGACGACGTGGCGCTTCTGCGTCTCGAGACCCCACTGCTGGATCGCACCGAGGTCCGCGATGAAGCCGAGGGCAGCGACGAGCGCCTGTGCCTTCAAGGTCTGCGGCTCCTCGCCGTCGACGCTCACCACGACCTCCTCGAGGTGGGCGTCGCCGCGCAGCTCGGTCACCTGGGCGTTGGTGATGATCTCGACGCTGGAGTCCTTGACCGCGGCGACGGTGCGCTCGTGGGCGCGGAACGCGTCGCGGCGGTGGACGAGCGTGACCGAGGCGGCGATCGGCTCGAGGTGCTGGGCCCAGTCGAACGCGCTGTCGCCTCCCCCGACGATGACCACGTCCTTGCCTGCGTACGGCGCGAAGCTGGGCACGAAGAACTCCATCCCCCGCCCGACCCACCCCTCGCCGGCCGGCAGCGGCCGCGGGCTGAACTTCCCGATGCCCGAGGTGATGAGGACGCCGCCGGCCGTGACGCGGGTGCCGTCGTCGAGGGTCACGACGACCTGGTCGTCGCCGTGCTCGAGCGTGGTGGCCGTCCGGTCCAGCAGGTACGTCGGATCGGCGGTGGCGGCCTGCGCCACCAGCCCCTCCACGAGGTCGCGGCCCTTCACGCTGGGGAAGCCCGCCACGTCGAGGATCGCCTTCTCGGGGTACATCGCGGTGATCTGGCCGCCGAGCTCGGGCAGGGAGTCGACCACCGCGACGCTCAGGCCCCGGAAGCCGGCGTAGTAGGCGGAGAACAATCCCGTCGGCCCCGCGCCGATGATCAGCAGGTCGGTCGTCACGTCGTCCACGTCGCGGATCCTTCCGTCGGGGCGTCCCTGCCACAAGGGCCGGTCCGCGGCTGTCCTTCCGTGCGGGGTCGTGGTCAGAGGGCGTCGAGCTCGCTGACCTTCCAGCCGCCGTCCACTCGCTGCACCGTCACCAGGACGCGGTCCAGGTCGATCGTAGGACGGTCGAGGTCGTCACCCGACGTGCGCCGGTTGACGAACACCAGCACCCGCGCGGACGTCGGCGACGCCGTCACCAGTGCCGTGTCCACGACCTGGGCGCTGACGACCCTGCGGTCGCCGCGGCTCGACGTCGAGACGCCGGCCATCGTGCGGTCGTAGCGGTCGCGCATCGCCGGGGTCATCAGCCTGCGGGCGGCGGCCTTGTCGTAGGTCAGCGACCTCCAGGAGTAGCTGTAGGCCGCGCGTGCGCCCTCCGCGGCACCCACTCGCGCTGACTCCTTCAC
This sequence comes from Nocardioides sp. GCM10028917, assembly GCF_042666175.1. Lineage (NCBI taxonomy): Bacteria > Bacillati > Actinomycetota > Actinomycetes > Propionibacteriales > Nocardioidaceae > Nocardioides > Nocardioides sp. GCM10028917. The sequence continues at coordinate 91,061 of NZ_JBHTFL010000002.1, read as the reverse complement.
CACGGACGACGCCACCACGGCGTCCGCCGAGTCCGCACTGCTGACGTCGACGCCGGAGTCGTCACCGGCGTCACGCACCACCCACACCAGCGCAACGGCAGCCACGACGACCAGCGCTGCGAGCGCCACGATCCACCGCTGCGTGGTCATCCCACCGGTCACGTTCGTCACCTCACGAACTGAAGGTCGCTCGTGAGCCAGCGGTCGTCCTCGCGGACGAGCCGCAGGCGCAGCCGGTAGTAGCGGACCTGACCGTCGTCGCCCGTGCTCGCGTTGGTCACCGTGCTGTTGGCCGCGACCAGGACCGTGGCCGAGTCGTCGTCCTGGTCGCCCACCCCGAGCGCGACGACCTCGGGCGTCGAGGTCGCCTCCGTGCGGACCGCCTCGCTGGTCAGCGTCCTGCGCTGGGAGGCGTACTGCTTCGCGAAGCCGCCCGTCGCTCCGCTGAGCACCGCGTCGATCAGCGGGTCCATGCCGCGGTGGTCGACCGTGAGGAAGGCCAGCGCCTCCGCCCGCGCCGCGCCGGCGACGTCCCGCTGGGCGGCCGTGAGGCCGGCGTCGACGTCGTCCTGCCCGGTGACGACCACCCCGATCGCGACCAGCAGCGCGACGAGCACGACGGCGAGGCCACCGGCCACCCATCGCACCGCTCGCTCGCCCACGGGGCGAACCTAGCCCAGCCGAAGGGTTGCAGCGCCTGTGACCCGCGCGTACCTAGACTGCGTCGTCGTGAGCACACGACTCGACCAGGTGACGACGCACCCGTCAGCGATGCTGCTCGGCGCCCAGCTGCTGCAGGTGCTTGCCTGGCCGTTCCTCGGCGGCTCGAAGCTCGGCGGCGCGTTCCTCGGCATCATCGGGATGCTGGCGGTCGGGTCCGCGGTGCTCGCGGTCCGGCGTACGCCCCACGTGAGCCGCGTGGTGTTCTTCCTCGGCGCCCCGACGATCGTCTTCACGCTGCTCGAGGCGATCTTCCCCACCACCGACCCGATCGTGCTGGTCTCCGGCCTGCTGCACGCGCCGTTCTACTTCTACGTCTCCTACGCGATGCTGCGGTACCTGTTCCACGACGACGAAGTCACCACCGACGAGTACTTCGCGACCGGCGCGGCCTTCACCGTCGTCGCCTGGGGGTTCGCCTACGTCTTCGTGGTCGTGCAGATCGTGTGGCCGGACTCGTTCATCAACGCCGAGGGCTACGGACGCCCGTGGTTCGAGCTGCTCTACCTGTCGTTCTCCACACTCACCAGCGTCGGGCTGTCCGACATCGTGGCGGTCGGCGAGCAGGCCCGGTCGGTCGTGATGGTCGAGATGATGGTCGGGGTGTTCTACATCGCGATGGTCGTGGCCCGCATGGTCGGGCTCACGATGATGCGCCACCGCCGCTGACGGCCTCCCAGCCGTCGGGCCGGTCGCGCTTCGGCAGCCGCGAGACGACCAGCCGGTACGACTCCTCCACCGCCTCCACCAGCTCCTCGTCCGGGATCGCGCCGGCCAGGGCGAGGTCGTTCCACCCCGACCTGCCGATGTACGCCATCACGCTGGCGTCGTCGGGGTAGCGATCGAGCCACTCGTCGGCGACCTCGCGCGTCGTGCCGGCCTTGACCCCGACGGTCGTCGCGCCGAGGAACGCGAAGATCTTGCCGCGCTCCCCCGGCCCGACCTTGTAGACCGGGTGCTCGTGGTCCCAGGGGTTGTCCGGCCACGCCCCGGGAAGCCCGGCACACAGCGCCCCCACCTGCGTCACGTCCACGCGGGCACCTTCGTCAGTCGTCGTCCTCGTCGTCGTCGAGGAGGCCTTCCTTCTCGGCCTCCTGCACGATCCGGCGGACGTTGTCGATCCTGCCGCAGTCGGCGTCGAGCTGCGCGTTGCGCTCGGTCGCGAAGGCCTCGCCCAGCTCGACGCGCACCTTCTCGCTGACCTCCTCGCGCGCCGGGTTGAGGATCGTCAGCTCCTCCTCGGTGAGGTGGTGGTTGAGCGCGGTCGCCAGCTCCTCAACGGCGTCGTCGAAGGCCTGCGTGTCCGTGCTCTTGAGCTCGAGCACCTTGAGCATCGCCTCGTGCCCCTCGGCGTGCTCCTCCTCGCCGTGCTCGGCCTCGTGCTCGGTGATCGCATTCTTGTTGTGGAGCTTGGGGTAGACGTGCTTCTCCTCCGCCTCCGCGTGCGCGACGTGGAGGGCAGAGAGCGCCTTGCGGACGGCGTCGCGGTCCGACGTGCTGTCGCGGAGCTGTCGCATGAGGCCCTCGAAGCGGCGGTGGTCCTCGAGGATCAGATCGATGACGTCACCGGAGACGGGGCGGCCGAGGTCGATGGGAGTGCTCATGACGCGAACCTAGCGAGCGCCGCCCGACCGGACCAGCGCCCACCTCCGGACGGGTGGGTCGTGCCTATGCTGGCGCCATGTCCGCCGGCACCTGGGAGCGTTTCGAGCACGACCCCCGCTCCGCACAGGCAGCCCGCCTCCGCGCGTCCGACCGAGACCGCGAGCTGGCGATCGAGGTGCTGGGACAGGCGTACGCCGACGGTCGGCTCGACCACGCCGAGTACGACGCTCGCTCCACTGCGGCCACGACCGCCAAGGTGCTCGCCGACCTCGTCCCGCAGCTCGAGGACCTCGTCCCCGACACGCCGTGCGCGTCCCTGGAGCCCGGCACCAGCGGCTTCGTGGCTCGGCCGGACCTTCACGGGCAGGCGGTGCGGATGTGGGCCAAGGACCGCCGCGAGGCCCTGACCGGGCTGGTCGGGATCACGGTCATCACCTGCACCATCTGGGCCGTGACGATGTGGGGCGGCTTCCCGTGGCCGCTGTTCCCCATGCTCGCGGCCGCGGTCAACTTGCTGCGCATCCAGATGCAGGAGCAGGACATCGTCGAGAGCCACGAGCGCCACCTGCTCAAGCGGGAGAAGAAGGCGATCGAGAAGCGGCGCAAGGACGCCGGCGACTAGCCCGACCGCGCACGCCGCTCATCACTTCGTCGCTTCCATCATCTGGCGGAGCTCCTTCTTGAGGTCGCCGATCTCGTCGCGGAGGCGGGCCGCCACCTCGAACTGCAGGTCGGCGGCCGCCTGCTTCATCTGGTCCGTGAGGGCCTGGATGAGCTCGGCCAGGTCGGTGGACGGGATCCCGGCGGTGTCGGGCGCCTCGGCGTGGATCTTCGACAGCGCGGGAGTCGGCGACTTGCCGGCCTTCACCCCACCGGCGCGCCCCTTCTGGCCGACGTCGGCCCACGTCTTGAGGAGCGCTTCGGTGTTCTCGTCCTCGCGGGCGAGCATCTCGGTGATGTCGGCGATCTTCTTCCGCAGCGGCTGCGGGTCGATCCCACGCTCGGTGTTGTAGGCGACCTGGATCGCCCGGCGACGGTTGGTCTCCTCGATGGCGTTCTCCATGGAGGGCGTGATCTTGTCGGCGTACATGTGGACCTGGCCGGACACGTTGCGGGCCGCTCGGCCGATGGTCTGGATGAGCGACTTGTCGGAGCGCAGGAAGCCCTCCTTGTCGGCGTCGAGGATCGCCACCAGCGACACCTCCGGCAGGTCGAGGCCCTCGCGGAGCAGGTTGATGCCGACGAGGACGTCGTACTCGCCCATGCGCAGCTCCCGCAGCAGCTCGATGCGCCGGAGCGTGTCGACCTCGGAGTGGAGGTAGCGGGTGCGGATGTTGGCGTCGAGGAGGTAGTCGGTGAGGTCCTCGGACATCTTCTTGGTCAACGTGGTGACCAGGACGCGCTCGTTCTTGTCGGCACGGGTGCGGATCTCGTGGATCAGGTCGTCGATCTGGCCCTTGGTCGGCTTGACCACGACCTCGGGGTCGACGAGTCCGGTCGGGCGGATGATCTGCTGCACCGTGTTGTCGACGCCGCCGACCCGATCCAGCTCGTAGTTGCCCGGGGTGGCCGAGAGGTAGACCGTCTGGCCGATCCGGTCGACGAACTCGTCCCAGCGCAGCGGACGGTTGTCCATGGCGCTCGGCAGCCGGAACCCGTGGTCGACGAGGTTGCGCTTGCGCGACATGTCGCCCTCGTACATGCCGCCGATCTGCGGGACCGCGACGTGGGACTCGTCGACGACGAGCACGAAGTCCTCGGGGAAGTAGTCGAGCAGGGTGTTGGGCGCGCTGCCGGGCCTGCGGCCGTCCATGTGCATCGAGTAGTTCTCGATGCCGGAGCACGAGCCGACCTGGCGCATCATCTCGACGTCGTAGGTCGTGCGCATCCGCAGCCGCTGCGCCTCGAGCAGCTTGCCCTGCTTCTCGAAGGTGGCGAGCTGGTCGTCGAGCTCGAGCTCGATGCCCTTGATCGCCCGCTCCATCCGCTCCGGCCCGGCGACGTAGTGGGTGGCCGGGAAGACGTGGAGCTCGGTGTCCTCGGAGATCACCTCGCCGGTGATCGGGTGGAGCGTCATCAGCCGCTCGACCTCGTCGCCGAAGAACTCGATGCGGATCGCGAGCTCCTCGTAGACCGGGAAGATCTCGAGGGTGTCCCCGCGCACGCGGAACGTGCCACGGGTGAAGGACATGTCGTTGCGGGTGTACTGGATCTCCACGAGCCGCCGCAGGACCGAGTCGCGGTCGTGCTCCTCGCCGACCTTGAGCCGCAGCATCCGGTCGACGTACTCCTGCGGGGTGCCGAGGCCGTAGATGCACGACACCGTCGAGACCACGATCGTGTCGCGGCGGGTGAGCAGGCTGTTGGTCGCGCTGTGGCGGAGCCGCTCGACCTCCTCGTTGATCGAGGAGTCCTTCTCGATGTAGGTGTCGGTCTGGGGGACGTAGGCCTCGGGCTGGTAGTAGTCGTAGTAGGAGACGAAGTACTCCACCGCGTTGTCCGGGAAGAGCTGGCGCAGCTCGTTGGCGAACTGCGCGGCGAGGGTCTTGTTGGGCTGGAGCACGAGGACGGGACGCTGCAGCTGCTCGGCCACCCACGCCACGGTGGCCGTCTTGCCGGTGCCGGTCGCGCCGAGGAGCACGACGTCCTTCTCACCGCCCTGGATGCGGCCGACGATCTCCTTGATCGCGGCCGGTTGGTCGCCTGAGGGCTCGTAGTCTGACACCACCTTGAAGGGGGCCACCCGGCGCTGGAGATCGGTGACTGGACGCATGCGTCGAGCGTACGCGGAGCCACCGACAGTGGCCCCGGGCCCGCTGGTCGTGACCCACCAGCGAGCGGCGCGTCGGACGACCACAACGCGTGAACACGGTTGGGCGACCCGCTCGGACGAGGCAGCGGCGCCGACTTCTGGTCGTCCGACGCGCCGTCCTACGCTCGCACCGTGCCCCACCCGTCACAGCCGCCGGACCGCGTGCTCGACCTGTTCGCCGCCGAGGGCGTCCTGGAGCCCCTCCCGGGCGGCCGCGGCACGAGCTGGCGAGCCGGTGACCTCGTCCTCTCCCCGGGACACGCCTCCTCCGAGGCCTGGCTGGCGCCGATCCAGGCGCGGCTGGCGGTGCGGCTCGACGAGCGGTCGCCGCGCGCGGTCCGGCTGGCGCTGCCGGTGCCCGCCCGCGACGGCGAGGTCGTCGTTGACGGCTGGGCGGCCACCCGCTTCGAGCCGGGGACGACACAGTGCCGGGACCTCGCGACCTTGAGGGCGACCGGCCACCTCCTGCACGCCCACCTCGCCACCGCCGTGCCCGAGCGACCCGCCGGTCTCGACGCGCGCACCGACCGCTGGGCCGCGGCCGAGCGCCAGGCGTACGACGCCGACGCGGCCGTCGCGGCGGCAGCGGAGCGCCCCGAGCCGGGCCTGGCTGCACTCGTCGACGGGCTCGTGTCCGGGCTGGACGACAGTGACCTGGGCCGCGAGCACCTGGTGCACGCCGACCTCGCTGGCAACGTGCTGCTCGACGCCGCCGGCACCCCGTTCGTCATCGACCTCTCCCCCGCCTGGCGCTCGCCGCTGTGGGCCGAGGCGGTCTGCGTCCTCGACGCGGTGCTGTGGCTCGGCGCACCGAGCACCGCACTGGACGGCTGGCGCACCGGGGTCGAGCGACAGGCGATGCTCCGGGCCGCGTTGTTCCGGGTGCTGTCCGACGAGCCGTGCGACGTCGCCCGCTACGCGGCCCTCGACCTGACCTGAGCCCCGTGCTGGGATCCCTCGCTAGATTGACCCCGTGACCGTCGCCCGCACGCTGACCGCCGTCCGGCGCGCCCTGATGGGACTCGTCGGTCTTCAGCTCACGGTCGCCGTGGCGCTCTCGCTCGTCGACTCCTACCGCCGGCGCGGCAAGCGGCCCAAGCCGTTCCCGGTGACCGGTCCGGGCACCGTGCCGGTGGGCGACGGCGAGATCACCACGTACACCTTCGGCCGCGACCTCTACGACGACATGCTCGCCGCCATCGACGGCGCGAAGAAGCAGATCCTCTTCGAGACCTACATCTGGAAGGGCGACGAGATCGGGTGGAAGTTCAAGACCGCCCTCGCCGCCGCCGCCGACCGCGGGGTCGACGTGCACTGCATCTACGACGGCTTCGCCAACATGGTCGTCTCCCCGGCGTTCAAGCGCTTCCCGCCGTCGCTGAAGGTGCTGCGCTACCCCGTCTGGACGGCGGGCTTCCGCGTCTGGGACCTGCGCCGCTACGGCCGCAACCACCGCAAGATGCTCGTCGTGGACGAGGAGGTCGCGTTCCTCGGCGGCTACAACATCGGCTCGGCCTACGCCACCGAGTGGCGCGACACCCACGTCCGGATCACCGGGCCCGGCGTGTGGGACATGAAGCGTGCCTTCGCCGACTTCTGGAACCTCAACCGCCACCACCGGCTGCGGCGCAACGACCGGCCGCTGCTGATCGAGACGGCGTCCGAGTGGGACCCCCAGATCCGGGTCCACAAGAACATCCCGCGGCAGTGGAACTTCCCCATCCGCAGCATGTACCTCGAGGCGATCGCCCGCGCGACCCGCAACATCTGGCTGACCACGGCCTACTTCCTGCCCGACCAGGACTTCGTGGACGCGCTCGCCGAAGCAGCGCGGCGCGGCGTCGACGTACGCATCCTGCTGCCGCTGAAGTCGAACCACATCGTGGCCGACTGGATCTCGCGCGGCTACTACGGCCAGCTGCTCACCGCCGGCGCGCGGATCCTGCGGTTCAAGGACGCGATGGTGCACGCCAAGACCGCCACCATCGACGGCAGCTGGTCGACCGTCGGCACCGCCAACATCGACCGCCTCAGCCTGCAGGGCAACTACGAGATCAACCTCGAGGTCATCGACCCGGCCTTCGCCGCGGTGATGGAGGAGGTCTTCACCAACGACCAGTCCAATTGCCTCGAGCTGACGTTGTCGGAGTGGGAGGCGCGCGACCTCAACCGGAAGTTCACCGAGAGCTTCCTCGCCCCCCTGCGCCCGCTGCTCTGAGGCCGGTCCGGTGCGTCGGGCACGCTGAGGTCTAGACAGCAGAGGCGATCTTCCGGGAGAGCCTTGTGCGCCCGACGGCGCCGAACCTACGTTTCCCGCACCGTAGGGGGCCGACGGGGGACTCCTGCACCTGTGCAGTTCGGAGTCCGCCCATGGCTCAGACGTTGCTTGCCTCGCGTCGCTCGTCCACCCTCTCGAGCATCCTGGCGATGCTCGTCTCCATGGCCGTGGTGCTGGCCGGCACCGGCTCGGTCACCGCGTCCGCCGCGCCGGCGACGCCCACGGAGCCCACGTACGTCACGGAGCTGAGCCCCGGCTCCGGGGTGCAGGCCAGGTTCGCCGCCCTCGAGGAGTTCTCCCGGGTCCAGGCCCGGCTCACGACGGGTGGCGTGGTGCAGAGCCTCGAGAAGGCCGACAGCCACCTCCAACGAGCGTTGCCGCACCAGAGCGGGGACAGGGGGCTCGACGTCCGCCTGTTCGACGCCGACTCGGCCATGATCGGCCAGCTCAACGTCCTGTCCTCCGCGCAGGCGCAGTCACGTGACGCCATCGGCGCCGGGATCGCCGAGGCGGACCGCATCGCGGCCGTCACCGAGCTCGACACGTTCCTCGCGCTGCCGGTGTCGGCCGTCGGCGGCGAGGGCGCGCGCAACGCGGTCGTCGCTGCGTTCGACAAGGAGTACCGCCAGGTGCTCGAGCACGTGCGCAACAAGAGCTACGCGCAGGCGAGCACGAAGGCTGGGCGGGCTTGGCAGGTGGCCTACACCGCGGTCACCGACTACTGGGCGCAGTCCGACCCGGACGGCGACCTGATCCCCCGCGACCGGGAGATCTCCGCCGGCACCGATCCCGACAAGGCCGACACCGACGGCGACGGGCTCACCGACGCCGTCGAGCTGCTCAACACGTTCACGGACCCCACCCGCCCGTCCACCTACGACGGCATCGCCGACCAGGACGTGGACGTCGACGACGACGGCCTCACCAGCGCCCAGGAGCAGCGGGCCGGCACCGACCCGATCGAGCCCGACACCGACGGTGACGGCCTGCTCGACGGCCGCGAGCTCCAGGACGGCTTCAGCGACCCCTCGGACGAGGACACCGACGACGACGAGCTGCTCGACGACAGCGAGCTGCGGCTCGGGACCGACCCGCGCAAGCCCGACACCGACGGCGACGGCGTCACTGACGGCAAAGAGGTCTACACCTCGACCGTCGAGCGACCGGGCGCGGGGCTGTCGGTCCACCTCACGGGCGTCGGTGACGTGGCCCGGACCGCCGTGACCACCGTCGAGACGTCGCAACCGCTCTACGCCGACATGCCGGGCCGCCTGTCTGCCGCCGTCGACGTGTCCGCCACTGGCGACTTCGAGACCGCCGCCGTGAGCTTCTCCTTCGACCCGGCCGCGGTGCCAGGCGGCAACGTGGACGGCCTGGCCGTGGGCTACTACGACGACGAGGCCGGCTCGATCGTCCCGCTGCCGACCACGGTCAGCAACGGGGTGGCGACCGCGACCACCGACCACTTCACGACGTTCGTGCTCTTCTACGTCCCCAACTGGAACAGCGTCTTCGAGCTCTGGGACCCCACCGACCCGGGCACCGGCGAGCCGGGCGGCGCCGAGTTCGTGGACGTGATGCTCACCCTGGACTCGTCGGGGTCCATGTCGTGGAACGACCCCGAGGGCCTGCGCCGGGAGGCCGGGAAGCGCTTCGTGGACGGCCTGATCGAGGGCGACCGGGTCGGCGTCGTCGACTTCGACTCCTGGGCGACGCTGGCCCAGCCCCTGACCCGCGACTTCGCGACCGCGAAGGGAGCGATCGACGCGATCGACGACAGCGGCGGCACGGACATCGGTGCTGGCGTGTCGGTGGCCAACCGCGAGCTGATCGACAACGGCGACCCCGACCACCTCAAGGCGCAGATCCTGCTGACCGACGGCGAAGGACCGTACTCCCCCAGCCTGACCCAGCAGGCGGTCGACAACGACATCGCGATCTACACGATCGGGCTCGGGCAGTCGGTCGACGACTCGTTGCTGCGGCAGATCGCCGAGGCGACCGGAGGCCAGTACTTCGCCGTCGCAGACGCGGAGGACCTGCCCGAGGTCTTCGACCGCATCGGCGGCGACATCGACGAGGGCGCGGACACCGACGGCGACGGCCTGCTGGACGGCGACGAGGTCCGCGGCGTCGTCACCGGCACCGGCCTCACCGTCATGACCGACCCGTTCGACGAGGACACGGACGACGACGGGCTGTGGGACGGCGACGAGCTGACCTTCGAGCGCGACTGGGGAATCCCCTATCCGGCGTTCTTCTACCGGATGGTGAGCGACCCCCATCAAGGTGACTCCGACGGCGACGGCCTCTCGGACGCCGAGGAGGTCGACGCCGGGGGCGACGCGATGCGCAGCGACGTCGACGGTGATGGTGTCGACGACGGCGAGGAGTACGTCCGCGGATGGGACCTCCTCGCGAGCAACGGGGACGGCGACCGCTTCGACGACTCCGAGGAGCTCGAGGGCGACACTGATCCCTTCACCTACGACCCCTCGCTCGGCGACCGGACGCGGGCCTTCGTCGCCGGCGCGCTCCTCGGCGAGATCGGCTACTGGATCGCGGACCGCGGCCTGACGCCGACCATCAAGGTGCTCGACCCGCCGGGACCCATCCCGCCGACCCTGGTGCCCGGCATCAACGCGGTCGACCCGTGCAACATCCCGTTCGCCGACTGCCAGGACCTGATCGCGTTCGAGCCGTTCCTCGCCGACCAGCCGGAGTACCTCGCCGGCATGATCACGCTGGGCCTCATTCCCTTCGTGGACATCGTCGTCGCGGTGCGCGACACGATCGGCGCGGCGATGCGCGGCGAGTGGGGCTGGGCCATCTTCGAGGTCGCTGCCGGCGCCCTGGGCTTCTTCGTCCCCGTGGCGGGCGACATCCCGGGCATCGTGAAGGACGCAGGCAAGTGGGTGGCGCGCACGGCGAAGGCGGACGAGCTCATCGTGTGGCTCGCCAAGGCGTCGAAGGACAGCAAGGCGTTCGAGGTCCTCTTCATCCCGGTCCTGCGGGTCCTGAAGCCGGGCACCTATTCGAGCCTCAGCGGGAAGATGTCCGACAGCTCGATCCGGCGGCTCGCGCGCGGTGGCCAGAACCTCGACCACATCAAGGCGCTCATCGACGACGCCGCCGTGGAGATCGCGTCGACCGGTGGCAAGTGGTTCGACGAGACCGCCACGCGTGGCTACTGGGGCCGCGAGGCCGAGGACTTCGTGCGCGGTGCGAGCGGAGGCAAGGCCAAGCGGTTCACTGCGCCGGTCAACGGTGGGAAGTTCCGCATCGTCGACGACTTCGTCGACGATGCCGGCACCGTCCGGGTGAACGAGGTGAAGACCGGCGACGGGCGGCTCGACTCGCGAGCGCAGACGCAGATCGACAAGGACGCCTACCTGGTCAACAACGGCGACGTGGACGACTACACGTGGAACTTCTTCCCCAGCGGTCGGTCCGACCGGGTCGGCCCCGACGCCGACCTGCTGGCGGAGCTGAAGGCGAAGGGGATCGCGGTGAAGGTGTGGCTGCCATGATGACGCCATGCTGATCGGGGACCCGGCGTCGCCGGAGCGGGCGCGGGACTTCTGCACCCGGTGGCCGGGCCTCCTCAGGGACCGCTTGGCGTGGTTCGTGTCGGAGGTCGGCGCCGGTGCGCCGGGACCCGACGCCCTCGACGGCCTCGTCGTCACGGTCGTCGACCGGATCGGCGAGCAGAGGACGGTCGATCCCGTCCCCGAGTGGTACGACGCGTCGCTGGCGTCGGCCGGGTGGTCGGCGTACGGCGCCGCCCTCGCCGAGGGCCTGATGGCGTACGTCGGGGAGATCTACGCCATGCGCCTCGGCCGACCGCTCCCCTGGGTGCTGGACGAGGACCCGAAGAGCGCCTACCACCTCAAGCCGGTGGTGGACGTCGAGGGAATCGCTCCCCCGTGGCGGCAGGTGATCGGCACGGTGCGGCAGGTGCAGTCGGGCACCGACCCGGCTCGGCTGCGCAGCGTCGTGGAGCACAGCCTGGCCCAGGTCCCCGTCCCGGGACCGACGCGTCCCGAGCAGGCGGTGGACCTCGTCGAGGTCACCGCAGTCGACGGTGGGCGCTGGCAGGTGTCCTTCCCCGAGGACATCGACGCCCGTCTCGGCCTCGCTGCGTACGCCGACCTCGAGGACGCGCTCGCCCGCGTCGACGGCGTGACCGGTGCCGTCATGGAGGACCGCGACCGCGCCCTGCTCAGCACGGGCGAGGGCGTCGACCGGGCCGACCTCGAGCGCCGGCTGACCCGGGCGGTCAACGCGCTACTCGACGGGTAGCCGGGGACTCCGGAGGGCGAGGATCCAGGCCGACACGACCGCGATCCACGCCAGGCCGGCGACGTACGCCGCCGCCTGCCAGCCCGACCAGTCGAGCGCGTCGCCGTACCGGAGCAGTGCGATGGCCTCGAGCACGACGAACGCCGCCCCGGTGAGCCCCACGGGCCGCACCGACTCCCGGTCGTCGACCAGCCGGGCGTGGGCCGAGGCCCAGCCGAGCCCGACCAGCCACGCACCGATGGCGCGGGCGGTGAGCGGCGTCAGGGGCCACGCCCACGCGTCGGCGGCCCACTCGGGCGCCAGCAGCAGCGCGACACCCGTGGCGAGCAGCAGCGCAGCGAGGCCGACCAGCAGCCACCGCAGGCCCGCCGGCAGGCGTACGACGTCCACGACCATCGTGCCGCCGGCGCGCGCCTGCAGCACCAGGCCGACGACCATCGCGACCGGCACCCCGGCGTAGATCGCCAGCCAGCCCCAGGTGATCGCCCGAGCGCTCGCGGCGTGCTCGGCGCCGAGGTGGAACTTGTCGAGGTGGATGAGCGTGACGACCAGCGTGAGGACCGTGAAGACCAGCACGGTCCACACGGTGAGGCGGGCGCGGCCCCACGTGCGTGAGCGCGCGCCCGCGACCTCCAGGACGGCGCTGGACCAGTACGCCGCGCCGAGGAACACCGCCGTCATCGGCACGTCGATGGTCCACGAGAACCACTCCGCGGTCCGGGTCGGGAAGACCGTCAGCTGGAAGCCGGCGAGGAATACGAGCACCGCCGCGACGACCAGGAGCACCCGCATGCCGCGGGTGACCGGCGCGCCGGTCCCGGCTCGGTGCCGGCTCATGCGGTCGGTGTCGTCTGCGGGTGCGCCGCGAGGTAGCCGTGCAGCGTGGCGATGACCGTCGCGCCGTCCCCGACGGCTGTCGCGACCCGCTTGATCGACCCGGCGCGCACGTCGCCGACGGCGAAGACGCCGGACAGGCTCGTCTCGAGCGGCAGGCGCCCCTCCCCGCCGGTCACGACGAACCCGGCCGCGTCGCGCTCGATCTCCGCGGGCAGCCACTGCGTGCGGGGCACCGAGCCGATGAGCACGAAGAGGCCGCCGGCCGGGACCTCCTCGCCCCCACCGGGACCACCGTGCTGCTCACCCAGGGTGAGCGCGGCCAGGCACCCGTCCTCCTCGCGCCCGTCCAGCACCGCCGTGCCGTAGCGGATGCCGACGTTGCGCGTGGCGTCGAGCTGCGCGATGAGGTACTCCGACATGCTCGCCGCGAGCGACGCACCCCGCACCAGCAGCGTCACGTGGCGGGCGTAGCGCGCCAGGTGGAGAGCCGCCTGGCCGGCCGAGTTGCCGCCGCCGATCACGTAGACCTCCGTCCCGGCCATCGACGGCGCCTCGGCGACGGCCGCGCCGTAGAAGACCCCTCGTCCGACGAGGCCCTCGAGCGCGGGCACCCCGAGGCGGCGGTAGTCGACGCCGGTGGCGATGACGACGCTGCGGCTGCGGATGACGCTGCCGTCGGACATCGACACCGTCCGCAGGTCGCCGTCCGTCCCGAGCTCCTGCACCTCGCGCAGGAACGAGTAATCGCTGCCGAAGGACCACGCCTGCTGGAACGACCGGTAGGCCAGGTGCGCGCCGCTGACGCCGCGCGAGAAGCCGGGATAGTTGCGGATGAGCGAGGACGTGCCGGCCTGCCCGCCCACCGCGGCCTGCTCGACCACCATCGTCGAGAGCCCCTCGGAGGAGGCGTACACCGCCGCCGCCAGGCCGCTCGGGCCCGCGCCCACCACGACGACGTCGTAGACGTGGTCCGGCGACAGGGGGCTCATCAGCCCGAACGCATCGGCGATCTCGAGGTCGGTGGGAGCGACGAGCGTCGTGGGCGGGTTGGTGAAGGCGAGCTGGAGCACGGGAAGCTCGGGGTCGGTGAGGCCGAGCCCGGCCAGCAGGCGGTTGGCGGACTCGGTGCCGACCTGGTGGAAGCCGACGGGGATGTGGTTGCGTCCGAACTGGTCGCGCAGCGCATGGGTGCGCTCGTCGCGCTGCTCGCCGATCATCCGCACCGCCTCGAAGCCGATGCCCTGGGCGAGGTGCCAGTCGTCCAGCGTGTCGGTGATCGCGCCGTGGAACTCCTCGTCGCGCCGGCGCTCGGGTCGCAGGAGGACCAGCTCGGCGTGCCCGTGGGCGACCGCGGCGAAGACGTCTCCGGTGCTGGCGAAGTCGCCCCAGATGGCGGCGACCGCCCGCTTGGCCGACGGGTGCAGCGAGTAGGCGCGGCGCAGGAAGTCGAGGCCGCCGCGGTCGTCGGGGCCGTAGCAGGCGATCACGAGCGCCACCTGCCGTCCCCACCGGCGGAGCCCTTCGAGCACCGCGCGGGCGTGCTCGTAGCTCGCGCAGACGACCACCTCGTAGTCGCCTCCGTACCTGCGCCGCAGCTCCGACCCCAGCACGTCCCTCGACGTATCGTCGGTGGTTGCGAGCAGCAGGACGGGATCGACGTCGCCCATGGCGGCCCTCCCTCAAGCCTTCACATCGGCCTCGACGCTACTCCGGGCCCACCGCGGGCGGCGACACCATTTCTGGGGGTCTGGACCGGGACGCCCGCGGACGGTCAGCGGGTCGGGAGGTGCGTCGGGACGCTCATCCGTGGGCCGCGCCGTGGCCGGGACCGACCACCGGCCATGGCCATGGCGGCGGCGCGACCGCGCTGCGGGCGGTAGGGCTCGAGCAGCTCACCCATCTCCGCGTCGGTGATGTCGTGGCCGACGAGCGCCCAGCCGACCCAGTTGGCGAGGTGGTAGTCGCCGAAGCTGACTGCGTCGGGGTCGCCCAGCGCCCGCTGGCGCACCTCGGCGCTCGTCCACACGCCGATGCCCCGGACCGACCGGAGCCGGCGGTCGGCCTCGTCGGCGGACACCTCGGCCGCCCGCTCGAGGGACGACGCCAGCTGGCAGGCAGTGACCATCGTGCGCGACTGGGCGGGCTGTACGCCGAGGCGCAGCCACTCCCACGACGGGATCGCGGCGATCGTCTCGGGGGTCGGCTGCAGCATCAGCCGCAGCGGCGCGACGGGGCCGGGCGCGGGCTCGCCGTGGCGTCGTACGAGCTCGCGGAACGAGCCGAACGCCTGCTTGCCGGTGACCTTCTGCTCGAGGATCGAGGGCACGAGCGACTCCATCACCAGCCCGGTGCGCCCGATGCGCCAGTGCCGGTGGGTGCGCCAACCGGCCGCGACCTCGGGGTGGTGGTGCGGCTCGAAGCCGGACGGGTCGTCATCGGCGCCCAGCAGCGCCGGCATCCGGTCGAGCGCCCACTCCGCTCCGGGCCCCCAGGCTCGGCCGAGGACCTCACCGGCCGACGCCCGCGGCTCCACGCACAACGACGCCGGCCCCTCCGGCGTGCGCATGGCGCGCCAGGTCCGGCCGGACTCCTCGTGGCGCTGCGTCGGGTCGCCCGCCCCCCGGCGCTGCGGGCGGAGCACCTGCGCCGGCGCGCACGGCCAGTCGGGCGCCCAGGTGCGGGTGCGCTCGGCAGTCGTGGGGGCCATGGGTGCGACGGTAGACGAGGACACCGACTACCTTGCACCTCATGGCACAGGGAGCGGGCGACACACCGAACCGGCGCGACCTCGAGGAGGGCATCCAGCGCGACTTCTCGCAGTCGATGTCCTACGGCGACTACCTGCGACTCGACGTGCTCCTGTCGGCCCAGCAGCCGCTGTCCGACCCGCAGCAGCACGACGAGCTGCTCTTCATCATCCAGCACCAGACGAGCGAGCTCTGGCTCAAGCTGTTGATCCACGAGCTGCGCTCCGCGCGCGCGCTGCTGCGGACCGACGACCTCTCGCCCGCGCTCAAGCGACTGGCACGGGTCAAGCACATCCAGCACACGCTCACCGACCAGTGGTCGGTGCTCGCCACGCTGACGCCCTCGGAGTACGCCGAGATCCGACCGTTCCTCGCGACCAGCTCGGGCTTCCAGTCCGCGCAGTACCGCGAGGTCGAGTTCCTGCTCGGCAACAAGAACGCCGACATGGTGAAGGTCTTCTCCCACGACGACGCCGCCCGCACCGCGCTGGACGAGCTGCTGCACGAGCCGTCGCTGTACGACGAGTTCCTGGCCTACCTCGCACGTCAGGGGTACGCCGTCCCGCAGCGGCTGCTCGACCGCGACTGGACGCAGCCGCACACCACCGACGCCGAGCTCGTCGACCTCTTCGCGTCCGTGTACTCCGCCCCCGCCGAGCACTGGGGCGTCTACGAGACCTGCGAGGAGCTCGTCGACGTCGAGGACGCCTTCCAGCAGTGGCGCTTCCGCCACCTCCAGGTCGTGCAGCGGGTCATCGGTCACAAGACCGGCACGGGCGGGTCGTCGGGCGTCGACTTCCTGCGCCGCGCGCTCGACCTGACGTTCTTCCCCGAGCTGTACCAGGTGCGCACCCGCATCGGGGAGTAGACGCCTCGTCGGCGGACGTGGCTCGCCCGGGTGCGCGACCACAGTTTCCTTGATCTGCTGCCGCCCGGGTGCGGCTGCGACATTCGCTCGTCGGGCCACTGCCTCGCCCTCGGGCGAGTACAAGGGAGCCCTCCACATCTTCTGGAAGGAGTCGATTTGCGACGTCCGTGCGACCTTGGCAGACGCCGGAGTGGAGGGCCGCTTACGAATCCCTCGTCACTCCGGTGCATCGACGTGCCGTGAAGACCTGATCAGCCTGTTGGGGAACCAGTTGCATTCACATCTGCGGGATCGAGGTGGATTCCGTTCCCCAGCGCACACCCCTGCAGCGGGCTTTCACTCACCTGGGCCGACGTCCTGTAGGGAGTAGGCGCGGGTGGGGAACGATCGGGCTGCCGATCAACTCGATCGACAGCCCGACGGTTCCCCAGCTGAATCGACGTCAGCTCAGGTGGCGTTACTCACCCGGTGTCAAGCTCAGAGCAGGCGCCCGCAGTTCGGCCACGGCGAGCGGCCGCGCTGCTTGTAGAGCAGCTTCGCGCGATAGGTCTGCTCACCGGCGGAGGCGTTCGTGGGGATGCCGGAGCCGCCCACGCTGCGCCACGTGCCCAGGTCGAACTGGTAGAGCCCGTAGTAGCCGGCCGGGTTGACCGCGCGCGGGTTGCCGCCGGACTCGCAGTTGGCGAGCGCGCCCCAGTTGAGGCCGTCGGCCCCGGTGACGGCGTAGGGCTGGCGACCGACGAGCACGCGGCGCGGGCGCGGGTCCTTGACGACCTTGCGCTTGACCACGCGGTACTTCACCGGCTCGCCGTTGTGGAGGGTCTTCACGGCGACGACCTTCCGGACGCCGGGGCGACCCTCGCGCACGACCTTGCGGCGGCCGGGCTCGAGCTTGGTCGTCGGGACCTCGACGGTGCCGGCACGCACGCGCTCACGCTTGGACTTGCGCTCCTTGACGACATCGGTCAGGCGTACGACGTCGCCCTGGCGCAGGCGCTTGCGGGGACCGCTGACCTCGCGGCCGTCGCGGACGACGTCGACGAGGTCGTTGCCGTCGACGGGGACGCCCTGCGTCTCGAGGAGCTCACCGGGCCACGCGCGCGGAACGGTCGCCACGTCGACGGGCGGCTGGTCGGCCACCTTGAGGCGTACGGCGACGGCGTCGCGGCTCGTCTCCTGCGCGACGGCGCTGCTGGGCACCAGGGTCAGGGCGAGGGCGGCTGCGGCGGCGCCGGCGGCGGCACCTCGCAGGCGGGCGGACAGGGCGGGTGTGGTGGTGGCACGCACGTGCTTCGGACCTCACGGGTTGTGCGCCTCCGGGGGCGCTCGGACGCGACACCGTCGAGTCAGGCGTCGAGGCCGCGGCGGGCAACACCTCGCGATGGGAGGCGCCCCGTTCGCGACGGGGACCCTGGCCTGCGGCTCTTCCACCAGAACACGATTGCCCGGTCATGTCGAATCCCGGGCAGGGCGGGGCCCGCGCCCGCACGCCTGCCCTGAGCGTGCCGGGACGCCAGGATCCGACCGGTCCGCGTGAGGCAACTCACGGGGCCGGCCGGGTCGTGGCGTACGTCCTCAGGGGTCGTCCGCGCGTGCGTAGTCGTCCAGGGACGAGGCCCACATCCGGGCGACGAGACGTCCCATCGGCCCCCGGTGCATCAGCGTCAGCAGCAGCTTCTGCCACGAGCGGGCTCCTGGGTTCTGCCACTCGACCTCCAGCCGACTCCCCCCGTCCGCCGTGGGCGCGATCCGCACGGTGCCGTCGCCCGTGCCGCCGTAGCTGCTCTCCTCGACCCTCGTCCGGATGACGGCCGGATCGGACCAGTCGTAGCGGGCGACCACCCAGAACGGGGACCGGGGCGTGGCCTCCCGCGCGACCGCCCAGTCCTCGCCGAGCTCGCGCACCTCGAACCTCTTGGGGTCGAGCGTGCGGTGCCAGATCTCCAGACGACGCTCGGTGAAGTCGGTGAAGGCGGCCCGCACCTGCTCCGGGGACGCCTGCGTGATCACCTCGAACCTCATCACTCACACACCCGCCACCCGCACCCCGTGCCGACTCGTGACCGACCGGAACGCCTCGATCGACTCCTCGACAAGTCGGTCGGGCGGCACCGAGCCCGCGAAGTCGGCGAAGAACCGTCCTGCGCCCAGTCGTCTCCTCCTCGTGCAGTTCTGTCGGTGCTCATGACATGGCTCCTTCCGGTGCGCGACGGACGAGGCCGACGAGCCCGGCCGCGACCAACCAGACACCGGCGAGCCCGGCGACTGGGAACAGTGGGTCGAAGGTGTCGACGAAGGCGATGGTGGCGGTGGCCAGCGCGAACGCGAGGCCGCCGAGCACCCCGAACGGCATGACGATCTTGTTGCCGAGGGCTCGGGTACGGCCGCCGACGACCGCCAGCGCCGCGATCATCAGTCCCCAGGCGGGGTTCACGATCGTCTCCACACCCATGAACGCGGCGACGAGCGGCGTCGTGTGGCCGTGCTCGACGTCGGCGGCCTGGGTGGCGGCGAACAGGTGGACCACGGCCCCGAGCGTCGCGACGACCGCGACGACGGCACCGATCGACAGGGTCCTGCCGAGGCGGTCGTGCACGGCCGGGTCCCGCCGGAGCGCGAGGAGACCGGCGGCGACGCACGCGAAGCCCAGCAGGGCCACGAGGTGGGCCGGGTACCAGGCCGAGTCGACGAGCATCGAGTGCAGCTGCTCTGTCTTGTCCCCCTCGTCGCTGCCCTGCGGGTGCAGGGGGCCGCCGGCGAAGAACGCGACGCCACCGACGACCAGGAACAGGAAGCCGGTGCGGGCGACGCGCGGCGTGGTGGTGGCAGTGGGGCGGGTGCGGCTCGCGGTGGTCATGCCTTCACGGTCCACCGTGTCGCGGTGCCGCACATCCGGGCGCACCCGGGAGCGTTTCGAGGGTCAACCCTGGTACGCCGACGCGCGAGCCGTGCCAACATCGATGGATGAGCCCGGCCCTCGCTGCCGACCAGGTGGGGTACGACGACCCGCGCTCGCTCGCGGGCGAGGTCGTCGTCGGCAGCCTGGGCCTGCTCGTCCTCGGCCTCGTCGCCTACGGCGCGACCCTCGACTTCCACGTCGGCAACCGCCACAACGCGCTCCTCGCCCTCACCTTCGCCGGCGTCGGGCTCTACGTGCTCTGGGCGCGGCCCGGGCAACGCATGGGTCTCCTCTTCGTCCTGCTCGGGGTCGCGGACGCCGCCATGTACTTCGGCCGCCAGGCCGGGCTGCACAGCCCGGCCCTCCCGGGAGGAGCGTGGCTCGCCTGGGTGTCGATCTGGCTCGTGCCGCTGGTCATGGCGGCCGCCGGCGTCGGCATCATGGTCTTCCCGACGGGCGAGCACCTGTCGTGGCGGTGGCGCGCCGCGTCGCGCACGATGGTCGGGGTCGCGTCCCTGATCGCGCTTGCGTCGGCACTGTGGCCGATCGAGGACGACTGGAGCCACAGCCGCCTCGTGTTCCCCTTCGACCTCGGCGGCGATGACGTCGCCCGGGCGGTCGTCTGGCCGGTGATGCTCAGCTCCTACCTCGGCTTCCAGGTCCTGTGGGCTGCGGCGGTCGTCACCCGGCTGCGCCGGGCCGACAGGGTCGAGGTACGCCAGCTGCGGTGGTTCGTGTTCGCCGTGGCCGTCTCCGCGCTGCTCATGCTCACCGGGCAGCTTGTCTGGGACACGCCGCTCCTCGGGCTGCTCAGCCTCCCGCTCGTGCCTCTGGCGGCGGGCGTGGCGATCGTGCGGTACCGCCTCTTCGACATCGACCCGATCATCAACAAGGCGCTGGTCGGTGGTGCGATGGTCCTGCTGGTCTCCGGCGGCTACGTCGCGCTGGTCGTCGGGGTGGGCGCCCTGATCCCCGTGTCGGACCGAGTGCTGGCCCTCGCCGCGACAGCCGCCGTGGCGGTGGTCTTCGAGCCGGTGAGACGACGTGCCCAAGGCTTGGCCGATCGGCTCGTCTACGGCCGGCGCGCGACGCCGTACGAGACGCTGTCGCGCCTGTCCGCCCAGCTGTCCCGCAACGACGAGGGACTGCTGGAGGGACTGGCGGCGACGATCGCCGGGGGCGTCGGCGCGTGCGAGGTGGTGGTCTGGCTCGGCGGCGCGGAGCACATGACGGCCGTCGCCGCGTGGCCGACCCCAGCCCCCGCGGGCGCCAGCTCGCTCGCCGAGCTGGGCGGCCGGCGGGAGCTGGTGCGGCCGGTGTCGCGCGACGGCGTCGTGCAGGGAGCGCTGGCGCTGACGATGGCGCCCGGCGAGGCGATGTCCCCGGCCAAGGACCAGCTCCTCGAAGACCTGGTGGCCCAGACCGGTCTGGTCATCGACCACCGTGCCCGCCTCGAGGAGGTGGCCCGGCAGGCGGCCGAGCTGCAGGCAGCCGCCCGACGGATCGTCGCGGCCGAGGACTCCGCACGACGCCGGATCGAGCGAGACCTCCACGACGGCGCGCAGCAGCGGCTGGTGTCCCTGGGAATGGAGCTCGGGGCGCTCGTCGAGCGCGCTGCGGCGTCGGGCGACCCTGACCTGGTGCTCCGCGCGGAGCACGCCCGCACCCAGCTGCTCGAGGCGACCGCGGAGCTGCGCGAGATGGCGCGCGGGGTGCACCCGGCGGTGCTCACCCAGGACGGCCTCGAGGCCGCGCTGGCCAACCTCGCCGACCGCTCGTCCCTGCCCGTCCGGTTGCACCTGACCCTCGACCGGAGGCCGCCGGCGGAGGTCGAGGCGACGACGTACTTCCTCGTCAGCGAGGCGCTCACCAACGCCGCGCGTCACGCGGGTGCCCACGTCGTCGACGTCGGCGTGTCGCTCGACCGGGATCGCCTCACCGTCGAGGTGCGCGACGACGGCACCGGTGGTGCGAGGCTCGCCCCCGACCGGGGCCTGCAGGGCCTCGCCGACCGGCTCTCGGCGCTGGACGCTCGCCTGGAGGTGGTCAGCCCGCCGGGCGGAGGAACCACGGTCAGGGCGGTGCTGCCGTGCGAGTGATCCTCGCCGACGACTCCGTGCTCCTGCGCGAGGGGTTGGCGAGGATCCTCACCGACTCGGGCTTCGAGGTCGTCGGACAGGCGGGTGACGCGCCGTCGCTCGTGACCTGGTCCGGCAGCAGCCGCCGGACGTGGTCGTGGTGGACCTGCGGATGCCGCCCGGGTTCGCGAGCGAGGGCATCGACGCCGCCACGGAGATCCGCGCGTTCGCCCCGTCCGTCGGGCTGGTGCTGCTCTCGCAGCACGTGGAGGTCCACCACGCGATGCGCCTGATGACCGACTTCGACGGAGGCGTGGGCTACCTGCTCAAGGACCGGGTCTTCGACCTCGCGGCATTCGCCGGCGACGTACGCCGGGTCGCGGGTGGCGACGTGGTCCTCGACTCCGAGCTGGTGACCCGGCTGGTGGCGCGACGTCGCCACGACGACCCGCTCGACCGCCTCACCGCACGTGAGCGCGACGTGCTCGCGCTGATGGCCCGGGGCCTCACCAACGCAGCGCTGTGCTCCGAGCTGCACCTGAGCCCCAAGACCGTCGAGGGCCACGTGCGGAGCATCTTCACCAAGCTCGACCTCGGCCCCGACGAGCGGTCGCACAGGAGGGTCCTTGCGGTGCTGAGATTCCTGCGCGCGTGAGGCGTGGGAGCGCGGGGCGGACACCTCCGGTCCACATACGGTGGCTGCGTGAACCTCCATCGCCTGGTCGTCGCCCTGGAGCGCGCGTGGGACGGCGCCCGGCTCCTGAACCTCCATCGCCTGGTCGTCGCCCTGGAGCGTGCGTGGGACGGCGTCCGGCTCCGGCGCCGTGGAGCGGGGACACCCGAGCACTTCCGGATCGAGCCCTACGTCGGCCACGGCGGGCCAGCGGGCGTCGTCGTACGAGGACGCGTCCTGGACAACCCCATGGCCACCGAGGCAGTGGACGGCGAGGGGATCAGGGCTGCTGTGCGCCGAACCGTGCGGCACTTCCTGACCGATGAGCTCCCCGGCGTCCCCCTCAGGATCACGGTCGGCGGTGCGAGCGTCGACACAGCCACCGACGGCGACGGCTACTTCCTGGTCAGGATCGCACCGACGGACGCCCTCGAGAGCCCGTGGACACCGGGAACGGTCGAGCTCCGCGGCGACTACCGCGGCGTGCGCGGCGAGCGTGCTGCGGCGGTCGACGTACGCGTCCCGTCCGCCGATGCCCGATTCGGGATCGTCTCAGACGTCGACGACACGATCCTCCAAACCGGCGTCCAGCGGGTGGTGCGGATGATCGTCCAGACCTTCACCGGCTCCTCGCTCACCCGCACAGCGTTCCCCGGGGCGGTCGAGCTCTACCGCGACCTCGCCGCCGACGTGAACCCGGTCTTCTACGTCTCGTCGAGCCCGTGGAACCTGCACTCGTTCCTGATCGGCTTCCTCCGTCATCGAGGCTTCCCGCTCGGTCCCGTCCTGCTGCGCGACCTGCTCGGCACCTGGCGGGGCCGCGAGCAGAAGCACGACCGCATCCGGGAGGTCCTCGACATCCACCCGGACCTCTCCTTCGTCCTCCTCGGCGACTCCGGCGAGCACGACCCCGAGATCTACGCCGACATCGTGCGCGAGCACCCGGGGCGGATCCTGGCGGTCTACATCCGCGAGGTGCGGCTGGACCCGGGCGACGGACGCGTGGAGAAGGTCTCCGACGTCTGGGGGCCGGACGTGCCGTTCGTGCTGGCCGCGGACACCGAGGCCGTACGCCGCCACGCGCAGGGCCTCGGGCTGCTCTGAGAGCAGCCCGAGGCCCCGGGTGACGTGCGTCAGCGGCGGACGCTCCTCGTCGTGCGCGTCGTCACGACGAGCGGGGTGCGCTGCGGCGCAGAGGCCACGACCCGCACCGAGAGCCGCTTGCCGGCGAGCTTCGCGGTGACCCGGAGGCGGGCCTTCGTGGCCCCCTTGATGCGCTTGCCGTTGGCGAGCCACTGGATCTTGCGCGACACCGTGGTCGGGTTCCAGGTGCCGCGGGTCACCCGGACGACCTGGGTGACCTTGGCGAGACCCCTGATCCGCGGTCGCTTCACCATCACGACCTTCGCGGTCGTCGTCGTCGCCGGCGTCGTCGCGACCGGAGCAGGCGCTGCCGGGGTGGCAGGAGCCGTGGTGCTCGAGGTCGGGTCGGCCGTGGGCGTCGGGCTGGGCTCCGTGCTGGGCTCCGTGGTCGGCTCCGGGCTGGGCACCGGGGTCGGGTCCGGGGTCGGCAGGGGCGTGGCGAGCGTGGCGTCCAAGCCGCTGGTCGATCCGGCGTTCTGGACGGTCAGGGTGTCGGCGTCAGCCAGCGACGCGTTGTCGTTCCAGTACTCCCCGACTCCGGTGGCGGGGTCGTGGAAGCCGAGCTTGTACGCCCCGCCCGGAAGAAGACCGAGGTCCCAGCGCCCGTTCTCGACGGTCTCGATGGTGGTGAGCGGGTTCCAGGCGCCGCCCTCCTCGACGTACGCCGTGACCTCCGCTCCCACGATGCCGGCTCCCGTGCTGCCGGTGACCAGGCCGGACAGGTGGGCCGCGCCTCCCAGGACGACCGGCGCCATGTCGAACTTCCCGCTGCGCAGCTCGACGACGGTGGCGTCCGCGGGACGGAACGCGTCGTTGTAGAACTCGGTGGAGTAGCTGCCCGAGGGGTCGTCGTAGCGCACCTTGTAGCTGCCGTCGGGCAGCTTGCCGACGTTGTAGCTGCCGTCCGCCCCGGTCGTCGCCGTGTCGATCTCGACCCACTGGGCGACGCCGTCCACGGTCCTCTCGCCCAGCGCCGTGACATGGATCCCGGACAGCCCGGTGCCCCCCGCAGCGGTCACGACGCCGTGGATCCTGATGGGCGGTGCCGCCCCGGCCGGGTTCGAGAAGACCGTGGCCGACGTGAGTCCCACGGTGGCGGCGAGCAGGGTCCCCACGACCCGCTTGTCCAGTGTGCGCATGACGCTCCCAGTGCTGGTGGGCGTCGCCTCCCGACGCCCTATCTGCGCAACGTAGATCTGTCAAATCCGCACCTACCCTCATTTGGGTATGCCGTGTCCTTCTCGTGGCCGCGCGTTGGCCTGCTGTGGCGAGGCGGTCTAGGCAGGCCGCTCGATCGTGGTCACGACGCTGGTCACCGACGGACGCTTGGGCGTGCTGGAGAAGCCGAACCGGCACGGCGGGTCCACGGGCGTGAGCGCCCCCAGGTCCGCACCGCGCCAGCGACCGGAGATCGCCGTGACCGCCACGACCGACGTCGCGCCGTACCACTCCCGTCGGTCGTTGCCGGCCGTCCCGCGGGTGCGCACGCCGCGCAGCACGACACGAGCGACGGGGTCGACGACGAAGCACCAGGCGGGCGACGTCGCGAGGCCGCTCGGCACCGCGGTGAGCAGGGCTCCCAGCGGCGTACGACCACCGGTCACCAGCCGCAGCGAGAGCGACGGTGTCGACACCAGCCAGCCGTCGGCGGAGTCCTCGACCGTGACCGGCTCGATGACGTGCTCGTCGAAGGAGTAGGTGGCCGCCACGAAGTCGCGCACCCGCTCCGACGGCGCCAGCAGCACCCGGTGGCCACTGGCGTCCTCGACCATGACGTCGGCGAACGAGCCCCAGGGCGATTCGTCCCAGCGGCCGACGACGATGCGTACGCCGCTGGCGCTGCCGACACCGGCGATGCGGCCGGTGAAGCGTTCGCGGACGCGGGTCACGGCGCGACGAGCCCGTCCGGCTCGCGTCCGTCCGCGGCCAGGCCGCGGACGACACCGGCGCGGTCCTCGTCGGACCGGTTCTGGCTCAGCTTGGCCTTGGCCTCCACCGAGGAGAGGAGGAGCTCGACGCCCACGATGGGGCGGAGGTTCTTCTCGACGTAGTCGGCCGGAGCGTCGGTGACCGCCCACGGCTCGGGGCGCGGCTGCTCGTGGCGGTCGGTCAGCCGCGTGACAAGCTCGCGCACCCACGAGCCGTCGTCGTGCACCGCGACCGGGCCGCGGAGGTGGACGACCGAGTAGTTCCACGTCGGGACGACCTTGCGGTGCTCGGCCTTCGAGGCGTACCAGGACGGCGAGACGTACGCGTCGGGGCCGGTCACGATCGCCAGTGCCGGGGAGCCGTCGACGATCCGCCGCCAGTGCCCGTTGGCGCGCGCGAGGTGACCCACCAGGCGGTCGCCCTCCCACAGCACCGGCAGGAACGTCGCGTCCGGCACGCCGTCCTCGCCGACGGTGACGAGCTGCGCCGTGGCGACCGCGTCGACGAACGGGCGGACCTCGTCGGGGTCCATCACGTTGAACCGCGGCACGTAGAGCGAGGCAGCGGAGGGGGTGGTGCTCATGGCCACCATCCTGCCCGTTCGGGTGGCACCGCTGTCGGTGGCGGGCGGCAGGATGGGTCCATGCTGCTCGCCGAGCTCGTCGCCACCTCCGCCGCCGTGGCCACCACCCGCTCCCGCAAGGCCAAGGTGGCCGCGCTCGCGGAGCTGCTCGGTCGCGTCGAGCCGGAGGAGCTCGAGGTGGTCGTCTCCTACCTCGGCGGCGCGCTGCGCCAGCGGCGCACGGGCCTGGGCTGGCGCGGCGTCAGCGACCTTCCCGCCCCGGCCGACGAGCCCTCGCTGACGGTGCTCGAGGTCCACGACGCCTTCGAGGCGATGTCGCGCCTGTCCGGCTCCGGGTCGCAGGTCGCGCGCAAGGAGGCGGTGGCCCGGCTGTTCGGCCGCGCGACCGCTGCCGAGCAGGCGTGGCTGCGTGCGATCGTCACCGGCAACGTCCGGCAGGGTGCGCTCGACGCGGTCACGCAGGAGGCGGTGGCCCAGGTGGCCGACGTGCCCCTCGCTGCCGTGCGGCGTGCCGCGATGCTGGCCGGCTCGACGGTGGCGGCCGCCGGGGCGGCGTTCGCGGGCGAGGAGGCGCTGGACGGGATCGGGCTCGAGGTGGGCCGACCGGTCATGCCGATGCTCGCCTCCAGCGCACCCGACGTCGCCGCCGCGATGGCGGGCCTCTCCCCCGACGGCGACACCCTGGTCGCCATCGACGCCAAGCTCGACGGCATCCGCATCCAGGTGCACCGTGACGGCGACGAGGTGCTCGTCGTCACCCGCAGCCTCGACGACATCACCGGACGGCTCCCCGAGGTGGTCGAGGTCGCCCGCTCCCTCCCCGCCGAGCGCTTCGTCCTCGACGGCGAGGCGCTCGCCCTCTCCGACGACGGGCGCCCGATGGCCTTCCAGGACACCGCCAGCCGCACTGCCCAGGACTCCGGCGTCGCCGTCACGCCTCACTTCTTCGACCTGCTGCACGTCGACGGGCGCGACCTGCTCGACTCCCCCGGCCACGAGCGCCTCGAGGCGCTCGACGCGCTCGTCCCGGAGCAGCACCGCGTGCGCCGCCTCGTGACTGCCGACCCGCAGGCCGCCGACGCGTTCGCCACCGAGACCGTCGCCGCCGGCCACGAAGGCGTCGTGCTCAAGGACCTGTCGGCGCCCTACGCCGCCGGCCGTCGCGGCTCGGCATGGGTCAAGGTCAAGCCCCGGCACACCCTCGACCTGGTCGTCCTCGCGGTTGAGTGGGGGTCGGGGCGGCGTGAGGGATGGCTGTCCAACATCCACCTCGGCGCGCGCGACGAGTCGTCCGAGACCGGCTTCGTCATGCTCGGCAAGACGTTCAAGGGCATGACCGACGAGATGCTCGCGTGGCAGACCGAGCGGTTCACCGAGCTCGCCGTCTCCCCCGCGACCCTCCGCGACAGCTACGTCGTGGAGCTGCGGCCGCTCCAGGTCGTGGAGATCGCCTTCGACGGGCTCCAGCGCTCCACCCGCTACCCCGGTGGCGTCGCGCTCCGCTTCGCCCGGGTGCTGCGCTACCGCGACGACAAGGGCCCGCACGAGGCCGACACGATCGAGACGGTGCGCTCGCACCTCACCGCCTGAGCGGCCCGAGTCCGCTCAGCCGCGCGGCGTCGGCAACCGGCAGCCGGTCACGTCGAGGTCGAACGTCCGGCCGGCGTCGAGGCAGCCGAGCAGCCAGGACGTCTGCTGGCCGTAGTTCATGTGCCTGCGCATGACGACCCGGCCGCTGCGGTTCTCCTCGCAGGCGGAGTCGATGCAGCGGCGGCCGCCCACGTAGCCGGTGTTGGCAACCCCGACCACCAGCCCCGTCTTCCGCGACACGATCGGCGAGCCGGAGTAGCCGCCGCGGATCGCGCAGCCGTCGCGGGCCGGCAGCCGGATCGAGCGCCACCAGTCCCACTCGCGCTCGTGCAGGCGGTACGCCGTCCCGCTGGTCGTGCAGGCACGCTGCTCGGTCCAGTAGCCCGACGGGATCCGGATCCGGTCGCCGCGCGACGGTCCCTCGGCCGCCAGGGACAGCGGCGTCACACCGCGGCCAGCCAGGTCGGCGTACGTCTCACGCAGCCGCAGCAGGGCGACGTCGGTGCGGTACATCGAGGCGTACTGCAGCCGCACCGCCCGCGCCACGAGCGCGACACGCCCCCGGCCGTCGAGGAGCTCGACCCGCGTCCAGCGCTTCTCGCCGACCACCACCTCGCGGGCGCCGAGGAACGGCTGGCGCACGCAGTGGCCGTTGGTGAGGACGACGGCGCGGTCGGTGTCGAGCGCGGCGGGCCACCGCACGACCGCCCCCGAGCAACCGGGCAGCCGCGCCGTGCCGGCGAAGCGTCCCTCGGCCGTGACGGCCGAGGCACCGACGGGCGCGAGCAGAGCACCGAGGACCGCCCCGATGACCGCGGCGACGAGCGCCGCGCCCGGCACGGCAACGGCACGACGGACGGCAGCGACCAACACCCCGGCATCGAACCACAACGGGGCCCGGACGACGACCTACCTAGACTGACCGCCATGAGCACCGAGCCGACGTCCGCGAACGCGCCCGCACGGGGTGGCACCGCGGCGACCCGGCGGCGGCGGCGCGAGGCCGAGATCATCTCCGCGACGCGCCGGCTCTTCGACGAGCGCGGCGTCCGGGACGCCCAGATCGAGGACATCGCCCGGGCCGTCGGCATCAACCGCGCGATCATCTACCGCCACTTCACCGGCAAGGAGGAGCTGTTCAGCCTCACGCTGGTGCAGTACCTCGACGAGCTGCGGGTGGCGCTGGAGCAGGCGGCCGCCGTCACCGACGAGCCCCGCGACCAGCTCGTACGCCTGGTGGAGGCGTTCGTGGACTACGGCCTGGCCCATCCCGCGTTCGTCGACTGCGCGCAGGCGATCATGCGACGCCCCGGCGGCGACCTGCTCGAGGAGGTCAGCGAAAGCGCGATGTACCGCCTCGGGCAGGCCATCAGCGGGTGCCTGTCGGTGCTGACCCGCACGATCACCGCGGGCGTGGACAGCGGCGACTTCCACGTCGACGACCCGGGCCTGCTCGCCAACATGCTCTACGCCAGCGGGCTCGGCACCCTGCAGCTCGGTCGGGTCGCGATGCGGGTCTCCGAGGACGAGCCGGGCGTGCCACGGATCAGCCGCGTCACCGCGGAGCAGGTGCGCGACCACATGGTCGCCTCCGCCCTGGCGGTCGCGGCCGGGGCTCCCGCGAGCACCGGGAGCCGGACCGCCGTGCGCCGCTAGCGCGACAGGTGCTTGGCCCGCGCGAAGCAGAACACGCCGTAGGCGGCGATGCCGATCGCGATCGCCGTCAGCAGCGCCTGTCCGAACGGCTGCTCCAGCACCGTCTGCAGCGCCTGGTCGAGACCGCCCGACTTCTTCGGGTCGTGGGTGATCGCGGCGTAGCAGAACAGCCCACCCACGATCGCGATCGCGACGCCCTTGGCGATGTAGCCGATCTTGCCCATCAGGACGTAGGCCGAGCCGTCCTGGCCGGACTGGCCCTGGGCGTCGAGGTGCTCGCGGAACTTCTCGGTCCAGCCGCGCACGACGAGCGAGACGCCGTAGCCGATGATCGCGAGTCCGACGGCACCGACGATCAGCTGACCGCCGGGGAGGTCCATGAGCTTGGCGGTGGTGGAGTCGGTGCCGCCCCCGCCGCCGCCGGAGCCGGTCGCGACCCGCACCGCGCTCCACCCGATCGCCCCGTAGATGACCGCCTTGAACAGCGACGTCGCCCTCTTGCGCCAGCGCTTCTTGTCGTCGGACTCGTCGCGGAAGCCGAAGCCGAACTCCAGCAGCCGCCACACGACGAGGAAGAACATGCCGATCGCGATCATCCACACCAGGAAACCGCCGAGGGGCTGCTGGGCGAGGTAGTGGAGCGCGCCGGAGTTGGAGGCGCTGTCCTCCTTCTCACCGAAGGCGAGCTGCAGGGCGAGCCACCCGACGAGCAGGTGGACGACACCGTAGGCCACGAGACCGGCGCGGATCGCGTGGTCCATCCAGTCGCTGTTGTGGGCCTGCTCGGCGCTGTGCGTGGTGGCGTTCATGGCGCCAACCTAGGACCTCGCGCACCGGCGCCGCGACTCTGCTGACCCCTGCGGGTGAGGGCGGTCTGCACCACCCGCCGCAACGGTCCCGGGCGTCCCTCAGACCAGGCTGGCGCGGTCGCGCTGGATCGAGCCGAGCAGCCCGTTGACGAAGGCCGGCGAGTCGTCGGTGGACAGGTCCTGCACCAGGTGCAGCGCCTCGCTGACGGCCACGCTGTCGGGCACGTCGTCCTCGCCCCACAGCAGCTCGTACACGCCGATGCGGAGCACGTTGCGGTCGACCGCGGGCATCCGGCCGAGCGTCCAGCCCTTGCTGTAGGTCGTCAGCACCTCGTCGATGCGCTCACGGTGCTCGACCACGCCCCGCACCAGCGTCGTGGTGTAGTCGTTGGTCGGGCCCTCGCCGGCCTCGATGGCGCGCTCGAGCGCGACCACGGGGTCCTCCGAGCGGAGCTCGGAGGCGAACAGGATGTCCAGCGCACGCTTGCGCGCCTTCGAACGGGCAGCCACGTGGTGTCAGGCCTTGACGCGGCCGAGGTACGACGAGTCGCGGGTGTCGACCTTGACCTTCTCGCCGGTGGTGATGAAGAGCGGCACCGCGATGGTGTGGCCGGTCTCGAGCGTGGCCGGCTTCGTGCCGCCGGTCGAGCGGTCGCCCTGCAGGCCCGGCTCGGTCTCGGCGATGAGCAGCTCGACGGACGCCGGCAGCTCGATGAACAGCACGCGGCCCTCGTTGGTGGCGACGATGGCCTCCTGGTTCTCCAGCATGAAGTTCTTCGCGTCGCCCACGACCTCCGGGGTGACCTCGAGCTGCTCGTAGGTGCTGGTGTCCATGAAGACGTAGGACGAGCCGTCGTTGTAGAGGTACTGCATGGTCCGCTTGTCGACGTTGGCCGTCTCGACCTTGGTGCCCGCGTTGAAGGTCTTGTCGACGTTCTTGCCCGACTCGACGTTGCGGAGCTTCGTGCGCACGAAGGCCGGGCCCTTCCCGGGCTTCACGTGCTGGAACTCGACGACGGCCCAGAGCTGACCCTCGATCTTGAGGACCATGCCGTTCTTGAGGTCGTTGGTGGTTGCCATGTTGGTGATGTCCGCCTTCGTCGAGTTGTCAAGGAGTCCGTGGGCGGGCCACGGGCCCGGCGCCGACCGACAAGTCTAGTGGTGGCCCGCGAGAGCCATGAAATGCACGGCCTGCGCCTCGGTGGTGCCGCGCGGGTTGCGTCGCCAGCCCCCGTTGCCCGGCAGGAGCATCGCCAGCCAGAACGCCGCCCACAGGGGCCGGTACTCCGCCGTCCGGGCGCGGTCCCCGGCGTCCAGCCCGACGGCCGCCGCCAGCGCGTCGACGTCGTACACGCCGGGCAGGCGGCTGCCGAGGTGCTCGACGTGGTCCGCGAGCTCGTACGCCGGGTCGCTGAGGCCTCCGTCCTCGAAGTCCACGAGCCGCACCTCCCCGTCGTGCAGGAGCACGTTGGCCGGGTTGAGGTCGGCGATCCCGAGGGCCGTGAGCCGCGGCTCGGGCAGCGGCGGAGCGGCGACGTACGCCCGCGCGAGGGCCAGCGCGTCCGCCATCAGCGCCGGGTCGCGGCACTGCTCGAGGTCGTGGTCCTCGGCGAGCCACTCGACGAGCACCCCCGCCAGGGCGTCCGCGCCGTATCTCCGCGGCCCGATCCCCGCGGCGGTCACCGCCTCGACCGGTACGTCGTACATCCGGCGCAGCGCCACTCCCAGCGCAGCGGTCTCAACGGTCGTCAACGGTCGCGGTGCCACTGGCGCCCCCGGGACCCGCGACATCACGACCACCGGTCGTTGGCCGTCCTCACGGCGCAGGGGCCGCGGCGCGAGGCCCGGCGCGTGCTCGGCGAGGAGCGTCAGGCACGCCCACTCCCGCTCCGCCCGTGCCTCGTGGCCGGCGACGAACTGCTTGCGGACCTCCCCCGCGCCGATGGTCACGTCGTGGGTCGAGGTCTGCACCCGCGCCAACCTAGCCGTGTGTAGCGTCGACGCCATGCGAGTCACCATCATCGGCGGACACGGCAAGATCGCGCTCATCCTGGCCCCGTTGCTCGTGGAAGCGGGGCACGAGGTCACCTCGGTGATCCGCAACCCCGACCACGCGGCCGACGTCGAGGCGACCGGCGCGACCGCCCTGGTCTCCTCGGTGGAGGACGCCGACACCAATGCCCTGGCAGACCTGCTGTCCGGGCAGGACGCCGTGGTCTGGTCGGCGGGCGCCGGTGGCGGCGACCCCGAGCGCACCTTCGCGGTCGACCGCGACGCCGCGATCCGGTCGATGGACGCGGCGCAGACCGCGGGCGTCGGGCGCTACGTGATGGTGTCCTTCTCCGGCGCCGACCGCGACTCCCTCGTCCCGGAGGACAACCCGTTCCGGACCTACCAGGACGCCAAGATCGCAGCCGACGAGCACCTCCGCGCGTCCGGCCTCGACTGGACCGTCCTCGGACCCGGGAGCCTGACCCTCGAGCCGGGCCGAGGTGCGGTCAACCCGCACGCCCGCTCCGGCGAGGGCGACACGACCTCCCGCGAGCTCGTCGCCCAGGTCGCGCTCGCCGTCCTGGACGACCCGCGGGCGCACCGCAAGACCCTCGTCTTCGGCGACGGCGACGTCCCGATCGACGACTGGCTCGCCTCGCTCTGATGCAACGGCTGTTCGTCTACGGCACGCTGGCGCCGGGGCGACCCAACCAGCACGGGCTCGCCGACGAGGTGGCGGGGGTTCGTGCTCAGCTCGACCGCTCTCGACTCCGAGTGGGCACGCCTCGACGCCTTCGAGGGTGACGGCTACCAGCGCGTCCTGGCGCCCGTTGAGCTGTCCTCAGGCGAGGTCGTGGACGCGTGGTTGTACGTCGACTCTGCGCTCACGCATTGAGCCAGAACCCTGTCCACAGGCGGCTTCTCGGTCCGGGCCCACTGTCGGTGGGCTCTGGTTGAGTAGGTCCATGGAGAGCACCGACACGCACGCGAGGGACCGGGTCACCGACCTGGCGGACCTCGCTGCCGGGGCCCTGCTGTCCGAGGCATCCGATGTCGAGGCGCTGCTGCGTGTGGCCGAGGTCCACAAGCTGCGCGTCGCCTACCAGTGGGCGATCGCCCACCCGGCTCTCTACGCGTGCGAGACGCCCTCCGGGCCGACGCTCCCCTCCGTGCTGACTGCGCCCGAGACCCTGGGCGGGGCGGGCACGCCCACCGTCGCCGCGTTCACTCCCGAGCCGCTCGCGGTGGCGCTCGGATGCTCACCCGCAGCGGCCTCGACGTTGATCGCCGACGCGCTCGACCTGCACCACCGGCTCCCGCTGCTGTGGGACCAGACCTGCGCCCAGCTCGTGCCGGCGTGGAAGGCGCGACGCGTCGCCGCCCGCACCCGACACCTGTCCGTGGAAGCGGCACGCTGGGTCGACCGCCAGGTCGCGGGTCGTGTCTCCTCGCTGAGCCTCCCTGCACTCGACCGGGTCGTCGCCGACGCAGCCGCCCGCTGCGACGGGGAGGAGCAGGCTCATCGGGAGGCGGCGGCGCGGCTGTCGTGGGACGTGGTGCTGACCCACGCCGATCCCCATCACTACGCCGGCACGTCCGAGCTGCACGCCAGCGGCGACACGCTCGACCTGATCCGGTTCCACGACGTCGTCTGCGCCGAGGCCGAAGCACTCGGCGCGCTCGGCGACACCGACGACCTCGGCGTCCGCAAGGCCAAGGCCCTCGGCGTGATCGCCGACGCGCAAGCGCGCCTCGACCTGGCGAGCCTCCTGGCGACAGGCGACCCGGCGAGCCATCAGGCGGCGCGTCAGGCGGCGCGTCAGGCGGCGCTCGGCCGCCGTGACGCGAAGGTTCGGCTCTACCTCCACGCCTCGCTCGCCGGCGTCGTCGCGGGTGACGCGTGCGCGACCGATTCAGTGGAAGGCATCGGCCCGGTGACCCTCGATCTGGTCCGCGACTGGGCCGGACGAGCCCGAGTCACAGTGCAGCCCGTGCTCCACGTCGCGGCCGACGACCGCTGGTCGGTGGACCGCCACGACCCGCCGCCGCGGATGGCCGACGAGGTGCGGCTCCGGGACGAGTCATGCGTCTTCCCGTGGTGCGGTCGTCCCGCACGCCAGTGCGACCTCGACCACCGCGTGCCCTTCGAGGACCCGGGCGACGGCGGGCCGCCGGGTCAGACGTCGCCCGAGTCGCTGGCCCCCCTGTGCCGGCGGCACCACCGGGCGAAGACCGCTGGGTCGTGGTCCTACGAGCGTGTCGGTTCCGGCACCTACCTGTGGGGCGGTCCGGCAGGACTGTCCGTTCTCGTCACGCCGCGCGGCACGGTCGCCTTGCCGCGAGGCTGACGAGGCTGACGCGGCCTCGCGGAGACCCAGCTGGTCCTGCTTCTTCGTTGACCACCGTGCCGTGCCTACTTGGGGAGCGCGTCCGAGCGCGCCGAGATCGACCACCGGATCGACCGCGCCACCGCGCGACCATTCGGGCGGCGGTGCCACCTGCGCGGGCGGGATCGGGCCACCGCTGAGCCGCCCGGTCCGCACGATGGGGCTCAAGCCGCCGAGATCATCGCGGAGCGGCCGGCGCTGGCCGTGCCCCGCGCAACGACGGCCGGCGGACCCCGTACCGCAACCACCCGGTCTTGGAGACGCAGCATGCCACCGTGACCTGCTGCCGCAGCTGCCGGAGACGTGGCACGGCATCGCGAAGGGGCATCTGCTCGACCGACGCGAGCGGGCCTACGTGGTCGCGGTGATCGGGCGCTGGATCGACTGCGAGCTGGCGGCCTCCATCGAAGGTCGAGACTCCGGGAGCTCCCCCACGTCAATCGTGAGAGGTGGCGCGCGTCGGCGCCGCCGGGCGAAGCTAGGCGCCGCCGACGGCTTCCTCCCCCTGCCCGACGGTGGGTAGCGGTTGCTCATGACCACCTGGTGGGTGTACTTGCCGCAGCGTCCGCATTCCTGCCAGCGAGCGCCGGCGTTCACACGTCACCAGCGTGTGAAGACCGAGCCGGCAGCGGAGGGACTTGCGACGCTCGCCCTGATCCATTGCACTTCCTTCTCGGTCCGCTCCTGCAGCGACTCCATCCATCCAACACCGTTCGGCGCCTCGACGACGAGCATTGATCTCGCGTCGGGTTCCGCCTGCACGTCACACGCTCCGGGTGATGCCGAGCGCCGCTCGGCGCTGGACAGTGTTCGGGGCGGTGTCGTGTCGACGCGACCTCCCACAGCGAAGGGAGCGAGGAATGTCAGTCACGTCCGACTCACCAGCCCGACTCACTGATGCCCAGGTCGGCGAGGTGCTGGCGCTGGCGAAGGACGCCGACAGCGTCGAGCTCAAGCTGACGGTGCCGGACTCCTACCGACGGCAGGCGGCAGCGGCCCTGGACGTCGACCCGCTAGACGCGCAGATCCGTCAGGTGTACTTCTTCGACACCCCTGACCTGGCCCTGAACGACGTCGGAGTGGTCGCTCGGGCTCGACGGGTCCAGGGCCGAGGGGACGACTCCGTGGTCAAGCTGAGGCCTGTGGTTCCCGCGGACGTCCAGGAGGAGCGGACGTCGGACAACCTGGTGGTCGAGGTCGACGCCATGCCGGGTGGCTTCGTGTGCTCGGCGTCCATGAAGGGCGCGCTCGGGCCGAAGGCCGTCAAGGAGGTCGCCGCCGGACGCAAGGGCGTCCGCACCCTCTTCTCCAAGGAGCAGCGACAGTTCTACAAGGCGCACGCACCGGACGGCGTCACCCTCGACGACCTGTCGATCCTGGGACCGATCACCGTCTTCAAGCTCAAGCTCCGCCCACCAGAGCTCAGCATGCGCATCGTTGCGGAGCTCTGGTTCTACCCCGACGGGTCCAGGATCCTCGAGCTCTCCGCCAAGGCGGCGCCTTCCGAGGCCTTCCAGGCCGCGGCGGAGCTGCGCGCCTTCCTGGCCGCCAAGGGCCTGGACGTCTCGGGCGAGCAGCAGACGAAGACCAAGACCGCGCTCGAGTTCTTCGCTGCCGAGCTCTCCGGGGAGCCGGGCGCGGAGCCGGCCGTCGGGCCGGGGTGACCCGGGCCCGGTCGAGTTCCCATGAGCACGGCTGCGCCCCCCGACAGCGCCATGGCTTCCCCACGGAGGTCGGCGCTCCGCTTCCTGCCGATCCTCGACCAGCTGCGCCACTACCAGGGAGGCTGGCTGCGCGGTGACCTCGTCGCCGGGGTCGTGGTGGCGGCGCTGATCATTCCCAAGAACCTCGGCTACGCCGAGATCGCAGGTGTGCCACTCGAGAGCGGGCTCTATGCCGCCGCCGCCGGGACGATCCTCTACGCCCTGTTCGGCACCTGCCGCCAGATCTCGATGGGTCCCAGCTCAGGTCTCGCGGCCGTCGCCGGTGGCGCGGTGCTGGCGGCCAGCGTGACCGACCCCGCCGACGCGGCCACGTTGGTGGCCGGCATCACGCTGACGAGTGGCCTGTTCTTCCTCGCGCTGGCGGTGTTCCGCATGGGGTGGCTGTCCCAGTTCCTGTCCCGGGCTGTCGTCACCGGCTTCCTCTTCGGTGCAGCCATCGACGTCGTCATCGGGGAGCTGCCCAAGCTGACCGGCACCGACAGCGAGGGCAGCAGCTCGTTCCAGGAGCTCTGGTCGTGGCTGTCCACGCTGGGCCAGGCGCACCTTGCAACCGTGGTGGTCGGCGTCGTGGCCCTCGCCGTCGTCTTCGGCCTCCGGTGGGTCGCCCCGCAGGTTCCCGGCGCACTCGTGCTGCTCGTCGGCGGACTCGTGGCGGCGCGCGTGCTGGACCTCGCGGACCGGGGGGTGGCCCTCGTCGGGGACATCCCGAGAGGGCTGCCGTCGTTCGAGGTGCCTGATCCCGGCCTGCTGGTGGACCACGCCGGCACGGTCCTCGTGGCCGCCTTCGCACTGGTGATGATCGGTTTCTCCCAGACCGCCGGGGACGCGCGCGCCATGGCAGCCAGACACCACTACCGGGTGGACATCGACCAGGAGTCCGTCGCCCAGTCAGCGGCCAACATCGGCGCGGGCCTCCTCCATGGGATGCCGGTCTCCACGAGCCTCTCCGCCACCTCCCTGAACGACCGGTCGGGCGCCCGCACCGGTCTCGCGTCCCTGACCTCGGGAGTCACCGTCCTCCTGGCGCTCCTCTTCCTCGCCCCGCTCTTCTCCTCGCTGCCCAAGCCCGTCCTCGCAGCCCTCATCATCGAGGCCGTCGTCATGGGGATGATGGACGTCGGTGAGATGCGGCGCCTGCGGAGGGTGTCGAGAGCCGACTTCTGGGTGGCTGCGGCAGCGATCCTCGGGACCCTCGTCCTCGGCATCCTCGCCGGCGTGGTCATCGGCATCGCCCTGTCGCTGGTGTGGCTCGTGTACGTCGTCACGCACCCGCTCGTGTCGACGCTCGGCCGTGAGCCCGGCACCCAGGTGTTCCGCGACCTCGACACCCATCCCGAGGACGAGACGACCCCTGGCACCGTGGTGCTGCGGATGGACGGCGGAGTCTTCTTCGCCACTGCGGATGCCTTGGTCGACCAGGTGCGTGTCGCCGTGCTCGACCCCGACGTGCACGGCGTGGTGCTGCACTTCGCAGGGGTCAACTTCATCGACTCCCAAGGGGCGGCGACGGTGTCGGAGATCATCCGGATGGCGGACGCGTCAGGTGTGGAGCTGCGGCTGGCGGCCGTCCGGCCGGCGGTGCGACGCGTGCTCGAGCGGCAGGGTGCGGTGGAGCTCCTGGGGGCCGACCACATCCACGGCAACGTGCACCGAGCCGTAGCCGCGTTGGGAGCGACCCGCGCCATGCCCGTTCGCCCGGTTCGGGAGTCCGGGGTCGCCGAGGAAGATGAGGGACAAGTGACATGAGCGACCACCCGACCCACCCGTCAGCGCCGTCCGTCGTACCCCGGTGGGAGTGGCGCACCTTCGGCGACGACCTCGCCGACCTCGACGCTCTCGCACCGCTGCGGACCGAGGCGTCCGCCGAGAGTGACGAGATCTATGTCCTGTCGATGCACGGCGACGCCTCCGTCAAGGTCCGCGACGGCGTCCTGGACACCAAGGTGCTCCAGAAGGTGAGCGGCGTCGGGCTCCAGCTGTGGCTGCCGACGATGAAGGCGCCCTTCCCGCTCGACGTGCCAGCGGTCGCGGCCGCCTTCACGGCGCTCGGTGCGCCACCGCCGCAGGCACCGCGGACCGAGCTCAGCCTGGAGCAGCTGGTGGAGGACCTCGTCGCTCCGCGCGACGACCTGCGCGTCGTGGACATCCACAAGAGCCGCCGCAGGTCGCTCGTGGACGACTGCATGGTCGAGCTCACCGAGGTGAGCGCCGAGGGACGGACCATCCGGACCGTCGCGGTGGAGTCCCCGGACCCGGACCTCGTGCTGCGCACGATCGGCCGGCTGGGGCTCGACGGTCGACCCAACATCAGCGTGCCCCGGGCACTCAAGTCGATGCTCGGGTGGGGCCCGAAGCGGTTCGCCGTCATTGATGTCGGCACCAACTCGGTCAAGTTCGCAGTCGGCCACCTCGATGAGGAGGGCAGCCCGCAGATCGAGGTGGAGTCCGCCGTGGTCGCCAGGCTCGGCGAGGGGCTGGTGGCGGCGGGTGGGCTGACCGCCGCTTCGATGGACCGCACGGTCGACGCCATCGAGGACCTCGTCGAGGACGCCCGACGGGAGGGTCCGCTCGACATCGTCGCCGTGGGCACCGCGGGTCTACGGCAGGCATCGAACCGGGACGAGTTCCTGGCGGCCGTCCAGAGCCGGTGCGGGGTCACCGTGGAGGTCATCTCGGGTCGGGAGGAGGCGCGGCTCGCGTACATGGCCGCGGTGTCGACCCTGCCGCTGGCGGGCGACCGACTGCTGGTGTTCGACTCCGGCGGCGGCAGCAGCCAGTTCACCTTCGGGAGCGCCGACCGGATCGACGAGCAGTTCAGCGTCGACGTGGGAGCCGTGCGGTTCGCCGAGCGCTTCGGGCTCGCGGACGCCGTACCCCGCGAGACCGTCGACGCGGCTCTCGACGCCATCGCGACCGACCTCGCCGAGCTGGCGGACCGACCCCGACCGGACATGGTGATCGCCATGGGAGGCACCTCGACCAACCTGGCAGCCATCGCGCACGGCCTGGACCACTACGACCCGGACGCCGTCCACGCGACGGTCCTCGACGCGGACGAGGTGGACCGACAGATCGAGGTGTTCCGGACTCGCTCTGCGGAGGAGCGGCGCGAGATCGCCGGCCTGCAGCCGGCCCGGGCCGAGGTGATCCTCGCCGGGGCGTGCGTGGTCCGCACGATCCTCACGCTGACCGGCCAGGACTCCCTGACCGTCAGTGACCGCGGGTTGAGGCACGGCGTCATCGCCGAGAGGTTCGGCTCCCCGGACCCCCAGTAGGGCGGGCCGTGCCGGCGCCTACTAGACGCGCGCCCGCAGGTCGTCGGCGGCCAGGCGCAGGTCGCCCCAGTCGGTGACGGCGAGCCGCGACGCCGAGGCCAGCTGCCCGAGGTCGCCCGACGCGACCACCCAGACGTCCTCGACGACCTCGGTCGGTGGCGTCGGGTCGCCGTGGCTGTCGTGCCAGGCGAGCTCGAGGAGCTCCAGGAGGTCGAGCGCTGCGTCGGCCCGGTCGCCGAACTCCAGCGTCGCGCGGTCGCGCGCGCCCTCGCGCCGCTCGTCCCGGCTGCTGGCCGCGACCGAGTGGGGGACGCGTCCCCCGCTGCCGGCGCCGACAGCGCCGTCCCGGACCATCACCAGACGGGCCGTCGCGGTCGGACCGTGCTCATCGTGTGCAGCAGCGCGTCGCGGCGGACCGCTCGCACCTCTCCCAGCTTCACCTGGCACTCCCAGCACCGGTCGGTCGGGACGCAGCACATCGCGTCGCGGACCTCGGCTTCCAGCTGGTCTGCGTGGGCGCTCCTGCTCAGGACGCTTCCCATGGTCTTCCTCCCCTGTCGTAGCACGTCGAGTGTGACCGGGGCCGCGGCCCGACCGCATCAGCATTACTACGGATGTCTGGACCGGTGACCCGCGCAGGTCCGAGCGCAGCCCGCAGGGAGGTCATCCGCCCAGCTCTGCGAGCAGGCCAGGAAGCTCCCCGGGCAGTTCCCGGGCCAGGTAGCCGACCGGTCCCACCCGCTCGGCGAGGCGATCGCCGGCGGTGGCGTGCAGCCAGGCACCCCACACGGCCGCCTGTGCGGGCTGGGCACCGCGGGCCACCAGACCGGCCACGATCCCCGCCTGCACGTCGCCCGACCCGGCCGTCCCGAGCCCGGCGTTGCCGGCCTCGACGCGCCACACCTCGTCCCGGTGGGCGACGACTTTCACGGGGCCACCGCAGACGACGACCGCCCGCGTCCGCGCCGCGAGCCGTGACGTGTGGCCCTCCAGGTCCCGCGAGACCTCGTCGCCGGAGACGCCGAGGCAGTGCGCCAGCTCGCCGGGGTTGACCGTGAGCACGACGGTCGCGTCGAGCGCCGCCACCTCCGCGTGGTTGTCCGTGACGTACGCCGTCGCCAGCGCGTCGATCACGACCGTGGCGCCGAGCCTGGGCACCATCCGGCGCACGAGCTCGTCGGACACGTCGGGGTCGGTGAAGCCGGGGCCGAGCAGCACCGTGGCGCCGTCCGCCCGCTCGACCAGCTCGTCGGCCTCGTCGGGGTGCAGCGACCCTCCGCCGTCCTCGGCCACGCCGGTGACCATCAGCTCGGGCGCCGTGACGGCGAGGGCGGGCGCGCACGACCGTGCGGTCGCCAGCTGGATCTTCCCGGCGCCGACGCGGAAGGCCCCCTCGGCCGCCAGCAGGCCGGCGCCGGGTGTCTCGCGACTGCCGGCCACGACCACAAGGCGACCGCGCTCCTCCTTGTCCGACCCGAGGTCGGGCAGGGGCCAGTCGCGCAGCAGTGCTGCGTCGACGAGCCGACCGTCAGGCATCGGGTGCCTCCCCCGCCTGGTCCTCCTCGTCCGTCTTCTCGGCCGGGCCCGGGTCGAGGTGCTCGTCGCTGGCGAACGTCTCCAGCACGAGGCCGTCGGGTCGCCTGCAGTAGCGGGTGACGGACGCGTTGGGGATCGGCGTGGTGCGGTCGATCTCCAGGAGCTCGGTCTCCTCGAGGCCCTCCAGGGCGTAGCGGAACGACATGATCACCGCCTGGTGCGTGAACAGCCACACCCGCTTGCCGTCGTACCCCTCACGCAGGTCGGCCAGCAGGCTGCGCGCCCGCAGCACCACGTCGGCCCAGCTCTCCCCGGAGGGCGGCTGGTAGTAGAACTTGCCGACGTGTGAGCGGCGCTCGGCCTCCTCGGGGTACCGCGCCCGGATGCCCTTGCCGGTCAGGCCGTCGAGCAGCCCGAGGTCGCGCTCGCGCAGGCGCTCGTCCATCAGCAGCTCGACGTCGAGGTCGGCCAGCGCGGCGCGGGCGGTGTCGGCGGCGCGTCGGTAGGGCGAGCAGACGACGAGGTCCGGTCGCTCCCCCTCCGCGAGGCCCGCCGCCCACCGGCCGAGGGTGCGCGCCTGCTCCTCGCCGTTGGCGGAGAGCTCGACGTCCGCGTCGCGTGCCGAGAGCTCCAGCCGCTCGGCATCCGCGTCACGGGCCTCGGTGTCGGCGATGTTGCCGGCACTCTCGCCGTGGCGCACCAGCACGAGCTCGTCGGGTCCACGCCTTGCCTGCAGCGCGCTCGTCAGGCCCACCGCGCCTCCTCGTCGTACGTCGTCGGTCGGGTCGTCCCTCGCCGACACCGTTACCCCGACACGACGACCTGGATGCGTGCGTCGCATGTGCGCCCCGGGCGGGGGAACCGTGGGACATGGCCGATCCGCTCGACACCTACCGCCGCATGCGGGACTTCGGCCGCACGCCGGAGCCCTCGGGCGAGGTCGCCGAGGCGGACGGTGCGCCGCGCTTCGTCGTGCAACGGCACCGGGCGAGTCGGCGGCACTACGACCTTCGCTTCGAGATCGACGGCGTGCTGGTGAGCTGGGCCGTCCCGAAGGGGCCGACGCTCGACCCCCGGGCGCGACGCCTGGCGATGCACGTCGAGGACCACCCGATCGAGTACCTCGACTTCGAGGGGGTCATCCCGGCCGGCGAGTACGGCGGAGGGGACGTGGTCGTGTGGGACATCGGCACCTGGGAGCCGGTCAGGACCGACGACCCCCGCGCCGCGGTCGAGGCTGGTGAGCTGCACGCCGAGGTCCGCGGCCGCAAGCTGCGGGGCAGGCTCGTACTGGTCCGGCGCGACGGACGCCCCGGCGAGGGTGGCGAGCCGTGGATGCTGCTGCACAAGCGCGACGAGCACGCCGTGGAGGGGTGGGACCCCGAGGACCACCCGCGGTCCGTGCTGAGCGGCCGTACGAACGAGGAGGTGCTCGCCGATCCGCACCGCCTGTGGCGCTCGGACCTGCCGGCCGAGGTCGCCGCGGTGTCGCTGGTCCCAGACCCGCTCCCCGACGAGGCGATCGACGAGCTCGCGGCGCTGCCCACCCAGGGCACCTGGGAGGTGTTCGGTCGCCGGCTCCGGGTGACCAACCTCGACAAGGTGCTCTTCCCCGGCGACCCGCCGGTCACCAAGCGCGAGCTGCTGGCGTACGCCGCCCGCATCGCGCCGGTCGCGCTGCCCTACCTCGAGGGCCGGGCCCTCAACATGCACCGCTACCCCGACGGGGCCGGTGAGCCGGGCTTCTGGCACAAGGAGCGGCCCGCGCACGCGCCGGAGTGGCTCGGGGCCTGGGACAACGAGGAGGCCGACGAGGGCGAGACGAGGACGTACGTCGTCGCGGACGAGCCCGCCGCGTTCGTGTGGGCGGCGAACTTCGGTGCGCTGGAGTGGCACCCGTGGACGTCCCGGACCGATGCGCCCCACGAGCCGACGTACGCCCTGGTGGACCTCGACCCCGGGACCTCGACGTCCTGGGAGGACCTGCTCGTGCTGGCCCGGCTGCACCGGACGGCCCTGCACCACCTCGGGGTCACCGCACGCGCCAAGGTCACCGGGCGTCGCGGCATCCAGGTCTGGGTGCCGGTGGTGCCCGGCTACACGTTCGAGGACACCCGGGTCTGGGTGGAACGGCTGTCGCGGACGGTCGGCAAGGTGGTGCCCGAGCTGGTGAGCTGGAAGTGGGAGGTCAAGGCTCGCAAGGGCCTGGCGCGCCTGGACTACACGCAGAACGCGATCAACAAGACCCTCGTCGCCCCCTGGTCACCACGGCCGGCGCACGGAGCACCGGTCTCGGTGCCGATCACGTGGGACGAGCTCGACGACCCGGACCTTCGTCCGGACCGGTGGACCATCCGGACGGTGCTCGACCGGCTGTCGGAGACGGGCGACCCGTTCCGCGTCCTGCTCGGGGCGGCACAGGAGCTCCCGGAGATCACCTGAGCCCGCCGCGGCGAGCCGTCGGGCAGATACCCTGCCGACGTGGCCGCGCCCGTGACCGTACGCCGTGCGAACGAGGCCGACGCAGAGGGCCTGTCCCGACTGGCGGCGCTCACCTTTCCCCTCGCCTGCACCCCGCAGACGCCGGCCGACTTCCTCGCGACCCACATCACCACCCGGCTCGACCCGGCGAGCTTCCGGCGCCACGTCGGCGACCCGGCCTGCACCGTGCTCGTCGCCGAGGACGACGCGGGTGGTGACCCGGTCGGCTACGCGATGCTGCTCCTCGAGGAGCCGACCGACCCGGACGTCGCGCGTGCGATCCGCCACCGACCCACCGTCGAGCTGGCGCGCTTCTACGTCCACCCGGAACACCACGGCTCGGGCACGGCCGGGCTCCTGATGGAGCACACCCTCGCAGCGGCCGACGCGACCGGGGCCCGAGGGGTCTGGCTGGGGGTCAGCGAGGAGAACGCCCGTGCCAACGCCTTCTACGCCCGTCACGGCTTCGAGCCGGTCGGGCGCAAGAGATTCCCCATCGGGGACGCCTGGGAGGACGACGTCGTGCGCGAGCGCGTGCTCCGCAGACCCTGATGCCGCACCTCTCCACAGGTCCATACCGGTCCACCCGTTCCGGGGACAGCGACCGGCGCCGTCGTCTACCCTCGTCCCGGACCCAGCCCTCGGTGCCCCTGGCCGACCGTCGGGCGAGTCCCGCCGCCCGGCCGCGTCGGTCAGAGGTCCACCTCGCCGACGATCCGGGTGACCGCGTCACCCGAGACCCACACGTCGTCGTCGACGGCCTCGAGCCGCACCCGCCC
This sequence comes from Nocardioides sp. GCM10028917, assembly GCF_042666175.1. NCBI lineage: Bacteria > Bacillati > Actinomycetota > Actinomycetes > Propionibacteriales > Nocardioidaceae > Nocardioides > Nocardioides sp. GCM10028917. The sequence continues at coordinate 47,358 of NZ_JBHTFL010000002.1, read as the reverse complement.
CTCGCGGCCGATGACGCTGCCCTGGCGCGAGGTGTACGACGACGGCAGCGCGCCGGTGCCGATGAGCCACTGGGCAAGCCCGGCGTTGGCACTCCCCGTCACCGGGTCCTCACCGAACTCCCGGCCGTCGGCGTAGAACGCGCGCACCTCGACGTCGGCCCCGAGCTCCGCGGCGGACGTCGCGTCCCAGCGACCGAGGACGGTCACCTTGAGGTCGGTGAAGGCACCGATGTCGGGCACGATGCCGAGGACCGCCTCCGCCGAGCCGAGGTCGACGCCGACCCACCCGGGGCCGTTGTCGATCCACGCCATGTCCCCCACGGCCGCGTCGGTGACACCGAGCGCGCGCACGATGCGGGCCCGCAGGTCCGCGTCGACCGCGCCGGAGCGGCGCAGGGGCGGGGCGGCGAACCCGAGCCGGGGCGAGCGTCGTACGTCGACGAGCCCGGCGCCGCACTCCTGCACCACCACGTCGCCGCGGGGCACTCCCCCGGCCTCCAGCCACGCGTGGGCGCTGCCGATGGTGGGGTGACCCGCGAAGGGCAGCTCGCCGGTCGTCGTCCAGATCCTCACCCGGTAGTCGGCGGCCGGGTCGATCGGCGCTGACAGGAACGTCGTCTCGGACAGGTTGGTCCACCGCGCGAAGCGCGCCATCTGCTCATCGGTGAGGCCATCGGCGTCGTGCACGACCGCGAGCGGGTTGCCGAGCCACGGCTCGGAGCTGAACACATCGACCTGGCGGAAGGGCAGCACCCCGCGATCCAAGCACAGCGCCGGACGGGGTGGGCGGTCAGGCGTGGGCCGCCCACCGGCGGGCCGCCTCGTCCGCGGCCGCCGAGACCAGGGCGGCCAGCTCGGGCCGGTCAGGCACCGGGAACGAGACGTACGCACCCCGTCCCCCGGCGACCGGTCGCCCGTAGGCCTTCGCCGCGAGCGTGCCGTCCGGCAGCATCCTGATCGTCAGCGACTGGAGCTCGAACTCCTCGTCGCGGCGTTTGTCGCGCCAGCGCAGCTCCTCGGGGACCACGACGTTGATGGCGAGGGCACTGAGGTCCACCGGTGCGTCCATGGCGCGATCGTGCCACCCCGCACGGCAGCGTCATGACCTCGGACGTCATGGCCCTGCGGCCCGACCGCGACCAGCCTGAGGTCATGACCACCACTCAGCAGACCCGGACCACGACCACCACGACACGAGACGGACGCGGGATCACCATCCCCGTCGTCGGACCCTTCCTCCTCGTCGACGCCGTCACGACCGCCGTCAACGGCCTCGCGTACGCCCTCGCCGGCGGCTGGCTCGCCGACTGGTTCGGCGCGCCCGAGGAGCTCGTCCGCTCCCTCGGCGTATTCCTCGTCCTCGTCGCCGCGGGCGTGACCGTCCTCGCCACCCGACGACCGGTCCCGCGACGCGGGGTCGCCGCGCTGGCGGCGCTCAACGTCGTCTGGGTCGTTGCCAGCCTCGGCTACGCCGTGCTCGGCGGGCTCACCACGCTCGGCGTCGCCTGGACCGTGGTGCAGGCCGTCGTCGTCGGCGCCTTCGCCGCAGGACAGGTGTGGCTGGCGCGGAAGGGCTGACACAGTGACCACCATGACCCTCGACGTCCCCCTCGACGCGCCCGCGCCGACCGACGTGGGCTCCCTCGTGCGGCACTGGCGCCAGCGACGGCGCCTGTCCCAGCAGGCGCTGTCCGACCAGTGCGGCGTGTCCACCCGACACCTGTCCTACATCGAGACGGGCAGGGCGCGCCCGAGCGCGACGATGGTCGGGCAGCTCAGCGAGGCCCTGGCCGTCCCGCTGCGCGAGCGCCGCCGGCTCTTCACCGCGGCGGGCTTCGTCCCTGACACCTCCGAGCTGCCCCTCGGCGCGCCCGCCCTGGCGGACGTCAACGAGGCCCTGGAGCAGATCCTCGCCGGGCACGAGCCCTACCCGGCGCTCGTCATCGACGGGGGCTGGGACCTCGTCACCGCCAACGATGCCGCCTACCGCCTGCTCGCGGACGTGCCGGCCGAGCTGCTGGAGCCGCCGGTCAACGTCGTACGGCTGAGCCTGGACCCGCGCGGGCTCGCGCCCCGCATCGCCAACCTCGACGAGTGGCGGGCGGCCATCCTGTCGCGGATCCGGCACGAGCACGACACCACCGGCGACCCCCGGCTCGCGGCACTGCTCGCCGAGTTCCCGGTCCGGGGTCCGCAGCCCCCGCCGGGGATCGTGCTCACGCTGCGGCTTCGCGCCGGAGACCACGCGCTGTCGTTCCTCACGACCACGACGATCTTCGGCACGCCCGGTGACGTGACGGTCGCCGAGCTGGCGATCGAGGCGCTCTACCCCGCCGACGCGGCCACCCGCGCGCTCCTGGCGCGCGACTGAGCCAGCCCGACGGCGAGGGCGAGGCCCCAGGCCAGGAACAGCGGGTCCCAGAGGAACGCGTGGCCGACCATTCCGGGTCGGTCGTAGCCGCCGTCCGGGACGATCACGCCGGCCAGCACCAGGTTGCCGACGACCGTGTTGAGCCCGCCCCAGACCAGCAGCACCGCGGCGCCGAGCCAGCACACGCCCCGGGACAGCCGCCGTGCCGGCCACCCGGCGCGGGCAGCCGCGAGCGGGACCCACGCCGCGACGAGCTTCACCGCGCCGATCGGGAGCAGCAGCCACTCCCACCCGGCGAACGCGTCGACCATCCGACGGCCGAGCGTCTCGACGAGCCACTCGCCGTCCACGCCCCAGTAGAGGCTGAACGCGGCGTGGACGCTGCCGAGCAGGCCCGCGAGGACGAGGGCGCTGCGTCCCCGACCGGCGTACGACGTCACGAGGTGGCGTCGGCCAGCACCTCGAGCGCCTGCCGGTAGCCGTCGATCCCCTGGCCGGCGATCGTCGCCACCGCGTGCGGCTCGACGACGGACGTGTGGCGGAACTCCTCAGCACGCTGCTTGGGGTCGGAGATGTGCACCTCGACCAGCGGGGCCGTGAGCTGGGCGCACGCGTCCCAGAGCGCGAGGGAGTAGTGGGTCCACGCGCCGGCGTTGAGCACCACGCGGAGCCCGTCGTCGGCGGCGGTGTTGAGCCAGTCGAGGAGCTCGCCCTCGTGATTGGTCTGGCGGACCTCCACCTCGAGACCCAGGCCGCGACCCCACTCGACGCACTGGTGGGCGAGCTCGGCATGGGTGGTCGAGCCGTAGATCTCCGGCTGCCGGCGGCCGAGCCGGCCCAGGTTGGGGCCGTTGAGGACGAGGACCTTCGTCATGACGGCAGCGTAGTGGCGCGGGCCCGTCGGACCTCGTCAGTGTCGGGAAGCGACGGGACGGTCCAGTCGGCGGGCGGCTGCCACGTCGTCCACCCCTCGTCGAGCGGCCAGCTCCGGCGCTCGACCAGCTCGGCCCGCGCCCACTCCGCCACCGCCCGGATCTCGGCAGCAGTCTCGACTGAGTAGCGGTCGCAGGCGACGGCAGCCTCGACCTCGTCGGCGTCCTTCAGCCAGAGGACCCCATCCGGCTCGAGCCACAGGTCGAGGGTCAGGTCGCGGGTCGCAGTCTCGCCAGCGGATCGCCGGTGAGGCAGCTCCAGATTGATGTAGTGGCCGGCGAATGCCCCGTCGTCCTCCCAGAAGAGCCACACCGACCAAGGTCGTCCGGTCGGCGCGATTCGGAGCACACCGCCACCCGACCAGCGCGAGATCACCGGAGCGAGCGCGACGGTGAAGCGTTCGGCCAGTGGCACCTCGCGAGTCGCTCGGCCGTCGGCCGGTCGCCAGTCGACACCCTCGGTGCCCTCTGCCAGCCACGCCACCAGCCCTCGCTCGTCGTCTCGGACGACGCGCACCGGGGCGATGCTCCGGCCGTAGTGCCAGAGCACGACGTCACCGGGTGCCTGGTGGGGCGCAGTCCCGGCTTCGCGCCAGTCCATGCCGACGTTGCGTTCTCCCTCGAGCAAGGACAGGTCAACGTGCCGCGGAGTGGCGGCTCCGACGAGTCGGACCATGGACCCGCCGGAATCGCTGACTACGTTCTCCTCCCCGGCGGTCCCCGTCACGCAGGGGAGGCTATCGCGGCGTAGGCGGCGCGCAGGTCGTCCTCGCTGGGCCCGGCGAGGATCCGTGGCGTGGTCAGGTCGTCGAGCACGACGAAGCGCAGCTGCGAGCCGCGTGCCTTCTTGTCGACCTTCATCGCGGCGTGGAGGTCGTCGAAGGAGGCGGCGTCGTACGTCGTCGGCAGCCCCACCCGGGCGAACGCGGCGCGGTGCCGCTCGACGACGGCGGGGTCGAGGCTTCCCGCCCGCGCGGCGAGCTCGGCGACGTAGACGCACCCGATCGCGACGGCCTCACCGTGGCGGACGGCGTAGTCGCTGGTGCGCTCGATCGCGTGGGCCAGGGTGTGGCCGTAGTTGAGCACCTCGCGACCGGGGTGGCCGTCGGCGCCGCCGGTCTCCTTGAGGTCCTCGACGACGACCTCCACCTTGACCCGGATCGCCCGCTCGACGAGCTCGCGCAGCTCGGCGGAGTCCCAGGTCAGCTCCCCCGGGTCGGTGCCCTCGACGACGTCGAGGATGGCGGGGTCGGCGATGAAGCCGCACTTCACGACCTCGCCCAGCCCGGCGACGAGCTCCTCGTGCGGCAGCGTCTCCAGCAGCGCCAGGTCGCACAGCACCCCGGCGGGCTCGTGAAACGACCCGACGAGGTTCTTGCCGGAGCCGGTGTTGATGCCGGTCTTGCCGCCGACCGCAGCATCGACCATGGCCAGCAGGGTCGTGGGCACGTGGACGACGCGCACGCCGCGGAGCCACGTCGCGGCGACGAACCCGCCGAGGTCGGTGGTCGCTCCCCCGCCGATGGTCACGACCGCGTCGGACCTGGTGAAGCCGGCCTCGCCGAGCGCCTCCCAGCAGTCGGACGCGACGGGCGCGGTCTTGGCGCGCTCACCGTCGGGGAGCCCGAGCGCGAGGACGTCGTAGTGCTCGACCAGGGCGTCGACCACCGGGTCGGCCAGCTCGCCCAGCGTGCCGGCGTAGAGCACCGCCACCCGCTGAACCGACTCACCCAGCAGCGCGGGCAACCGCTCGGACAGTCCGTGGCCGACGACCACGTCGTAGGGGGCGGCACCGCCGACGTGCAGCACGGTGTCGCCGGACGACTCCCGCACCGGTGGCGCGGACTGGTGGGTCCGCTGCTGGGTCCGCTGCTGGGTGCGGTGCTGGGACCGCTGCTGCTGCTTCCTGGTCTGGCGCTTGGTCATCCGAGCAGCCTCCGGACCTCGGCCGCCACCTCGTCGGCGGTGCGGCCGTCGGTGTCGACGGTGTGGGCCGACACGGACTCGTAGACGGGGGTGCGCTCGTCGAGCAGCGCCTTGATGCGCGCGCGCACGTTGCCGAGCAGCAGCGGGCGTCCGACCCCGAGGCCGACCCGCTTCACGGCGTCGGAGAGGCCGACCCGCAGGAAGACCACCGGCAGCCCGGCCAGCAGCTCACGCGTCTCCGGACGCAGGACCGCACCACCGCCGAGCGCCAGAACGCCGTCGTGCTCCGCGAGAGCAGCAGCGACGGCGGCGGCCTCGAGGTCGCGGAAGTGGTCCTCGCCCGACTCGACGAAGATGTCGGAGATCTCGCGGCCCGTGGTGGTCTCGATGTCGGCGTCGGTGTCGCGCACGGGCAGGTCCCAGGCGTCGCCCAGCAGGCTGGCGACCGTCGTCTTGCCGGCCCCCATGGGGCCGACCAGCACCACGCGAGGGCTCATCCGGGCGTCACCTGAAGCGGAGGGTGTCGAGGTAGGACTCGGCGTTGCGCCGCGTCTCCTGCACCGAGTCGCCGCCGAACTTCTCCACCACGGCGTCGGCCAGCACGAGCGCGACCATCGCCTCGGCGACGATGCCGGCCGCGGGCACGGCACAGACGTCGGAGCGTTGGTGGTGGGCGACGGTCGCCTCGCCGGTGGCCACGTCGACGGTGCGCAGCGCCTTGGGCACGGTGGCGATGGGTTTCATCGCGGCACGCACCCGGAGCACCTCGCCGGTGGACATGCCGCCCTCGGTGCCGCCGGAGCGGCCGGAGGTGCGGCGGAGGCCGTCGTCGGTCGTGACGATCTCGTCGTGCGCGAGCGAGCCGGGGGTGTCGGCGAGCTCGAAGCCGTCACCCACCTCGACGCCCTTGATCGCCTGGATGCCCATCAGAGCGCCGGCGAGGCGCGCGTCGAGGCGGCGGTCCCAGTGCACGTGCGAGCCGAGGCCCGGCGGGAGGCCGTGGACCACGACCTCGACGACGCCACCGAGGGTGTCGCCGTCCTTGTGGGCCTGGTCGATCCGGGCGACCATCGCGGCGCTGGCCTCGGGGTCGAGGCAGCGGACCTCGTCGGCGTCGAGCCGCTCGACGTCCTCGGGAGCGGGTACGAGGCCCGCCGGCGCCGTGACACCACCGAGGGAGACGACGTGGGAGACGACCCGTGCGCCGACGGCCTGCTCGAGGAAGTTGGACGCCACCCGGCCGAGCGCGACGCGGGCCGCGGTCTCGCGGGCGGACGCGCGCTCGAGGATGGGACGAGCCTCGTCGAAGTCGTACTTCTGCATGCCGACGAGGTCGGCGTGGCCGGGCCGCGGACGGGTCAGCTTGGCGTTGCGGGCGAGGGCCTCGAGCTCCACGGGGTCGACGGGGTCGGCCGACATGACCTTCTCCCACTTCGGCCACTCGGTGTTGCCGACCTCGATGGCCACCGGGCCGCCCTGGGTCTCACCGTGGCGCACCCCGCCGAGCACGCGGACCTGGTCCTGCTCGAACTTCATCCGGGCTCCGCGGCCGTAGCCGAGCCGGCGCCGGGCCAGCGAGTCGGCGAGGTCGTCGGTCGTGACGCGGACGTGGGCGGGCAGCCCCTCGAGGATCGCCACCAGCGAGGGACCGTGGGACTCGCCTGCTGTGAGCCATCGGAGCATGGGGGAAGTCTCTCAGCCCCACATGCGCGCAGCGAGCGCAGTCCCCCAGACGAGACCCACCAGCGCGCCTCCGACCATGAAGGGACCGAAGGGGAACGACCTCTTGAGCAGGCTGCGGTCGCGCCGCGCCACCAGCACGACGAGCGCCGGGACGACGAACAGCATGAAGCTCGCCCAGAGCCCGATGGCGAGCGCGCCCCACCCGGTCCAGCCGAGCACGAGCCCGACCGGCGCGGCCAGCCTCACGTCGCCGAAGCCCATGCCCGCCGACCGCACGAACCACAGCACCCAGAAGAACGACCGGGCGAGCACCATCGCGACGAGTGCGCGCACGAGGGCCTCGCGCTCTCCCGTCGCGAGGCCCACCGCCGTCACCACCACGACCGCGGCGAGCGTGACGGGTACGACGACGACGCGGGGCAGCAGGCGGGTGTGCCAGTCGATCACCGACAGGGCCACCGCCACCGGGGTCAGCGGCACCAGCCACAGCAGCGGCCAGTCGAACCCGGTGGCCGCACCGAGCAGCGCCCCCGCCACGGCCGCCAGCAGCGCGCTGCGCCACGCGAGCCCCGGCCGGGCCGCGATGTCGGCGTAGAGCATCTTGGGCGGCTCGTCGGCGGGTGGCGCGTCGTCCACTGCCTCCTTCGGCGCGGGCTCGGGCACGCGTGCGATCAGCCGCGGCACCAGCAGGCCGGCCATCCCGGCGAGCACTGCCGCGAGGAGCGCGGCCAGCCCAGGGTCGGTCAGGGTGTCGGTCACGGGGTCATTCAACCGGCATGGCGCGCGGCAAGGGCGCGTTCGCCAGCATCTCGCAGCACGTCGACCGCGACAGTCCGTCCGGTGAACAGCTCGACCTGCAGCACGGCCTGGTGCACGAGGAGGTCCAAGCCGCCGACGACCGTCCGCTCCGCAGCCGCGGTCACGAGCGGCGTGGGCCACGGGTCGTACAGGACGTCGAAGACGACCGGCGTCTCCGCACAGCGCGCGACCAGCTCGGGCGTCTGCGCCGCCGCCGGGATGGTCGAGACCACGACGTCGGTGCCGGAGGGTCCGGCGCCCAGCGTCGACACCACGACCTCGGGTGCGGCCGGGTGCGCCCGCAGGGCGGCGAGCGTCTCGGCCGCCCGGGCCTCGTCCCGCACCGCCAGGACGATCGTGCTCACGCCGAGGTCCGTCAGCGCGAGCCCGACCGAGGTGGCGGTCGCGCCGCCACCGAGGATCGTCGCCGTCGCCAGCGGGATCGACGTGCGCTCGCGGATGGCGGCGACCGCCCCGGGGAGGTCGGTGTTGTCGCCGACCCGGGTGCCGTCGTCCTCGAGCACGAGCGTGTTGACGGCACCGGCCAGGCGCGCCCGGTCGGTGAGCCGGTCGACCAGCGGCAGCGCCTCGCGCTTGAGGGGCATCGTCAGCGACAGCCCGCGCCACGCGGCGTCGATCCCGGAGAGGAACGCGCCCAGGTCGCCAGAGGCGACCCGGTGCGCGTCGTAGGTCCAGTCCAGCCCCAGCTCGGCGTACGCCGCCCGGTGCAGCGCCGGCGACAGCGAGTGGGCGATCGGGTCGCCCAGCACCCCGCAGCGCCGGCCCGCCCCGGCGCTCACGTCAGCGGGGTCGGGGTCGGACTCGGGGTCGGGCTCAGCATCGGTCGGAGGTCTCGCAGTAGGCCTTGTACTCGTCGCGACCCTCGAGGAAGCCGTCGTAGTCCTCGTAGAACTTGGTCTCGCCCGTGGAGAGGTCGACCGTGACGTAGTAGTACCAGTCGCCGTCGGCCGGGTTGGCCGCAGCCGCGATGGCGTCGTCACCCGGCGACTCGATCGGGGTCGGCGGGAGACCGGCGTTGATGCGCGTGTTGTAGGGCGTGTCCTCAGCCAGCTGCTCGGGTGTCAGCTCGGTGGAGCCGGGCGAGAGGCCGAGACCGTAGGCGATCGAGGCGTCGATGCCGAGCGTGCCGTTGGTGCCGCCCTTGTCGCCAGGCCCGTCGAGGCGGTTGTAGATCACGCGGGAGATCTTCGGCATGTCGTCGCCGCGACCCTCGGCCTCGATGAGCGAGGCGATGATCATCAGCTCGCCGGGGGTCTTGCCGAGCTCGGCGGCCTTCTCCTCGAGACCAGCGGCATCGGCGGCCTCGCGCCAGCGGTCGACCATCATCTTGAGGATGCGGGGCGGCTTCATGCCCGGCTTGATCTCGTAGGTGGCCGGGAAGAGGTAGCCCTCGGCGTTGCCCTCGGCGTAGTCGGGCAGGCCGAGGCGGTCAGGCTGCTGCAGCGCCCGGTTCCAGGCCTGCTCGGGGTAGTCGGTGTTCGCGGCGAGCGTCGACACGATCTCGGTGAGCCGGAGGCCTTCGGGGATCGTGACGGTCGGGAACCCGATGAGGTTGTCCGGGTCGATGAGGACCTCGAGCGCGTCGGCTGCCTTCATCTCCTTCTGGAGCTCGTAGGCACCGACCTGGATGCCGGCCGCGGCAGGCTCGCCGGCGGCCGCGTCGATGAAGGCCTGGACCGACTTGGTGACGCCGTCGGCCTTGAGGTTGCGACCGATCTGGGCGGTCGAGTCGCCCTCGTTGACGGTGAACTCGACCGATCCCCTGCCCGGGCCCGGGTAGTCCTCAGGGCCCTGGAACTGGTCGGCGACCCACGAGACACCCTGGGTCAGCGCGACGTAGAACCCGCCGACGAGCACCACGAGCGCGACCAGCACCGCGACGCAGCCCTTGAGGCCGCGTCCCTTGCGACGCTTGCCGCCGGGGACGTAGTCGTCCTCCAGCTCCTCGCGCTCGTCCGCGCGCACGTCGTCCGGACGGGTCTCGTGCTCACTCATCTGTCTCCGTCACCTCGACGATCTCTCCCGGTGCGTGTCCACTCGACCGCTCCGTGTCCAGTGCAGTCTGCAGGATCAGCACCGCCGCTGCCTGATCGACGACGGCGCGTCGCTTGGCCCCGCGGCGGCCCTGCTCGCGCAGGATCGACTCGGCGGACACCGTGGTCAGTCGCTCATCACACAGCCTGACGGGCACGGGGGCAACTCGGCGAGCCAGCCGGCCGGCGAGCGCGCGCGCCTTCTGCGCCGCCGGACCCTCGGTCCCGTTGAGCGAGCGCGGCAGCCCGACCACGACCTCGACCGCCTCCATCTCGGCGACGAGCTGCGCGAGGCGGCGTACGTCGCCCCTGCCGCTGCGCACGGTCTCCACGGGGGTCGCGAGGAAGCCGGAGGGGTCGCTGCTCGCGACGCCGATCCGGGCGTCGCCCGGGTCGACGCCGAGCCGCACGCCGGTCCGCACCCTCAGCCCTGCACCTTCTCCGCGACCTCGCGCGTCACCAGCGCGAGCGCCTCGTCGATGCGCGAGGCGTCGGTGCCGCCGCCCTGGGCGACGTCGTCCTTGCCGCCCCCCTTGCCGCCGAGGAGGGGCCCGACGGTGCGGACCAGCTCGCCGGCGGACAGCCCGCGGGCACGCGCCTCGTCGTTGGTGGCGGCCACGACCGACACCTTGCCGTCGGCCTGGCCGATGATGACCACGACCCCGGGCTCGCCCTGAGGCAGCCGGCCGCGCACGTCCATCGCCAGGTTGCGTACGTCGCCGCCGGCGGCGCCGTCGGCACGGTGGGCCACGACCTTGACCGGGCCGACCTGCGTCGCGCCGGCCGCCAGCTCGGCGCTGGCGCCGAGGAGCTGGGCGAGCCGCGCCTTCTCCAGCTCCTTCTCGGCCGCCCTGAGGCGCTCGGTGAGGCCCTGCACCCGACCGACCAGGTCGTCCGGCTGCGTCTTGAGCAGGCCGGTGAGCTGGGCGACGACGTCGCGCTCGCGGGCGAGGTAGCCGAAGCCCTCGACGCCGGTGAGCGCCTCGATGCGCCGGTTCCCCGAGCCGACGCTGGTCTCGCCGGTCACCACGACGGTGCCGATCTGGGAGGCGTGGGAGACGTGGGTGCCGCCGCAGAGCTCGCGCGACCAGGGCCCGCCGATCTCGACGACCCGGACCTTCGTGTTGTCGGACGTCTCGCCGAAGAGCGCGATCGCGCCCCACTCCTTGGCCTGCTCGAGGGTCATGTAGTCCCACGACACCGGGAGGTCGGCGCGCAGCGCCTGTTGCGAGACGAGCTCGATGTCACGGACCTGCTCGGGGCTCAGCGCCTGCGTCCAGCCGAAGTCGAGGCGGAGGTAGCCGGGCCGGTTGTAGGAGCCCGACTGCAGAGCGGTGGGGCCGAGCACCTCGCGCAGGGCGGCGTGCACGACGTGGGTGCCGGAGTGCGCCTGGCGCGCGCCGGTGCGCCACTCCGGGTCGACCCGGGCGTGGACCTCGCGCCCGGGGTCGAGCTCGCCCTCCAGCACACGCACCTGGTGGACGACCAGGCCCTTGATCGGGCGCTGGACGTCGAGCACCTCGAGGCGGCCGCCGTCGAAGACGATCGTGCCGGCGTCCGCGACCTGGCCGCCGGACTCGGCGTAGAAGGGGGTGCGGTCGAGGACCAGCTCGCCGACCTCGCCCTCCCCGAGGCGCGACACCGGGGAGCCGCCGCTGAGCAGGGCGAGCGGGCGCGACTCCGTCTCGAGCGTCTCGTAGGCGAGCCACTCGGTGGGGCCGGACTCGTCGAAGATCGCGCGGTAGGCGGCCGTGTCGCCGTGGGCGCCCTTCTTGGCGCGAGCATCGGCCTTGGCGCGCTCACGCTGCTCGGCCATCAGTCCCCGGAACCCCACCTCGTCGACGGCGAGGCCCTGCTCGGCCGCCATCTCGAGGGTGAGGTCGATCGGGAAGCCGTAGGTGTCGTGCAGCGCGAAGGCGCGCTCGCCGGACAGCGTCGTGCCGCCCGACGTCTTCACCTCGGACGCAGCGGAGTCGAAGATCTGGGTGCCCGCCTGCAGCGTCTTGCGGAACGCGTCCTCCTCGGCGTAGGCGACCTGCGAGATGCGCGGCCAGTCAATGACGAGGTTGTCGTAGGTCTCGCCCATCTTGTCGCGCGAGATCGGCATCAGCTCGGGCAGCACGCGGTCCTCGCACCCGAGCAGGCGCATCGAGCGCACGGCGCGACGCAGCAGCCGGCGCAGGACGTAGCCCCGGCCGTCGTTGCCCGGCGTGACACCGTCGCCGATGAGCATCATCGACGACCGGACGTGGTCGGCGACCACGCGGAAGCGGACGTCGTCGTCGTGGTCGGCGCCGTAGGTCTTGCCGGTCAGCTGCTCCGCCTTGGCGATGACGGGGTAGACCACGTCGATCTCGTACATGTTGGCCTTGCCCTGCAGCAGCAGGGCGACGCGGTCCAGACCCATGCCGGTGTCGATGTTCTTCTTCGGCAGTGAGCCGGAGATGTCGAAGTCGGACTTGGAGCGCACGGCGCTGAGCTCGTCCTGCATGAAGACGAGGTTCCAGATCTCGAGCAGCCGGTCCTCGAGCTTGACGGGCATGTCGGGACCGAGGGTGGCGGGGTCGAAGTCCGGGCCCCACTCGGGCCCGCGGTCGTAGAGGATCTCGGAGCACGGGCCCCCGGGTCCGGGCACGCCCATCGACCAGTAGTTCTCCTTGGGGCCGAGCTGGACGATGCGCTCGCGGGGAAGGCCGGTGACCTCCATCCAGTGCCCGATCGCCTCCTCGTCGCCCACCAGGACCGAGGGGTACAGACGGTCCGCCTCGAGACCGTAGCCACCGTCGGCCACGGGCTTGGTGATCAGGTCCCAGGCGAGCTCGATGGCGCCCCGCTTGAAGTAGTCGCCGAAGGAGAAGTTGCCGCACATCTCGAAGAACGTGCCGTGGCGGGTGGTCTTGCCGACGTCCTCGATGTCGGGGGTCCGCACGCACTTCTGGATGCTCGTGGCGCGGTCGTAGGGCGGCGTCTCCTGCCCCAGGAAGTAGGGCTTGAACGGCACCATCCCGGCGTTGACGAACAGCAGGTTGGGGTCGTCGGCCAGCAGCGAGGCGGAGGGCACCACGGCGTGTCCGGCGGCCTCGAAGTGCGCGAGGAAGCGGCGGCGGATCTCGGCGGTGTCCATCAGTTCTCGTTCTCCTGGGTGGTGCTGGTGGTCAGTTCGGGTGGTCCGGCCTGGTGAGAAGCGGGCGGCAGGCCGAGCTGCTCACGCAGCTCGGTCTCGCGCTCGGCACGGCCCTGCTGGACCTCCTCGGCGAAGAGCCGGGCGCCGGCCTGCCAGCCGCGGACGCGGTCGCGCAGTCCGTCGGCGGTGAGGGACTCGGCGGCGCGGCGGGCGCGGGCAGCGGCGTAGACCCCGACCCCCGCCCCGGCGACGAACCAGAGAGGGCGTCCCATCAGGCGACGTCCTCCCCGAGCGATCCCGGTGCCTCGTCGCGCGTGGCCGCCCGCTCACGCGCCCGGAACTCGCGCAGTGCTTGCTTCATCTCGGCGCGGCGTCCTCGAGCGGCACGCCGGGTCTCCTGCCGCACCTCGAAGCGGATCCGGTTGCGGGTCTCGGGCGACAGGGCCCGGCGCAGGCCGTGGGTCCAGCCCGCCGCCCTGACCACGGTCTCGCGGGCGACGATGTCGGTGAAGAGGCGGCCGTCGATCGGGCGGGGAAGCGGCACGGATCCGGCCGACGTCGCGTCGCCCTGGTGGGGGCCGCCCACCTGGGTGATCACGAAGGCAGCCGCGTCGCTCTCGGCGACCGGGGGCGCCTGCGCCGCTGGTGCCGAGGGCACGGCGACCCCCTCGGAGAGGGAGGCGGCGAGGGTCTCGGCCCGGCGGGCCCGACGGTGCGCGAGCAGGGCGACGACGAGCGCGACGAGCGCCACTGCGCCCGCTGCACCCAGCCCCACCTGCTCCGCCGTCACGGCGCCGAGCCTACAAGCCTCGCCGGGGCTCAGGGGATGGCGAGGTCGCCCGCGGGGCGTACCCGCAGCCAGCGGAACCCGTAACCCTCCAGCGCGACGCGGGTCGTCGGCCCACCCGTGACCACCTCCTCGGCCATCAGGTCCACCGCCTCGAGACCCTCGTCGCGCGGATCGATCGGTACGTCGACGGTGACGGGATCGGCACCGAGGTTGTGCACCGTCACGACCGCGGTGCCGTCGAGCTGGCACCGCTGCACCAGCACGCTCCGCTCCGGCTGGTCCACCACGCTCCACGTCCCCCACCCGAGCTCGGGGCACGTACGACGGATGCTGATGAGCTTGCGCATGAAGCTCCACAGCGAGTCCGGGTCGTGCATCTGCGCGACGACGTTGACGTGCTCGGGGCCGCACGCGTCGCTCACGACGGGCTGGATCAGCTTCCCCGGGGCGGCGGTGGAGAAGCCTCCGTTGCGGCCCGCGCTCCACTGCATCGGGGTGCGGACCGCCATCCGGCCGTCGACTGCCAGGTCCTCCCCCATGCCGATCTCCTCGCCGTAGTAGAGCGTCGGCGTGCCGGGCTGCGAGAACATCAGGCTGTAGGCCATCCGGATCCGCCGCGGGTCGCCTCCCATCATGCCGGGGACGCGGCGCTTGAGGCCGCGGTCGAACACCTGCATCTCCGGGTCCGGACCGAAGGCGGCGAACACCTCCTCGCGCTCGGTGTCGCTCAGCTTGTCGAGCGTGAGCTCGTCGTGGTTGCGCAGGAACGTCGCCCACTGGCAGGTCTCGTCGATCTGCGGGCGCTGCTTCAGCGCCTTGACGAGCGGACGCGCGTCCTCGCGGGCGAGGGAGAGGTAGGTGGCCTGCATGCCGATGAAGTCGAACTGCATCTGCAGCTCGTTCGCGGCCTTGCCGCCGAAGAACGCGCGCTGCTGCGCATGCGGCAGGTTGACCTCGCCGAGCATCATCGACCGGCCCGTGCGCCGGTTGAGGAACGCACGGATGGTCCGCATCAGCTCGTGCGGGTCGACTGTGCCTGCCGCGTCGCCCGCGTTCTTGGCGTGCTGCTCCAGGAACGGGATGCCGTCGACCCGGAAGCCGTCGAAGCCGAGCTCGAGCCAGAAGCCGATCACCCGCAGGATCTCGTCCACCACGGCCGGGTTGGACAGGTTGAGGTCGGGCTGGTGCTTGTAGAAGTTGTGGAGGTACCACTCACCCGTGCGGCCGTCGCGCTCCCAGATGGAGTCCTCCTGGTCGGGAAAGACCACCAGCTTCGAGGTGTCCGGCGGCTCGGTGTCGCGCCACACGTAGTGGTCGCGGTAGCGGTTCGACGTGCTGCGCCGCGACGCCTGGAACCACGGGTGCCGGTCGGAGGTGTGGTTGACCACGAGGTCGGCGATGACGTTGATGCCGCGGTCGTGCGCGGTGCGGATCACCTCGACCAGCTCGCCGTGATTGCCCAGGCGCGGGTCCACCCCGTAGAAGTCAGTGATGTCGTAGCCGTCGTCGCGGTCGGGGCTCGGGTAGAACGGCATCAGCCACAGGCAGGTGATGCCGAGCTCGGCGAGGTAGTCGACGCGTTCGGCCAGACCGCCGAGATCACCCACCCCGTCGCCGTCGGCGTCGTAGAAGGTCTCGATGTCGAGGCAGTAGATGACCGCGCTCTTCCACCACAGGTCGCTCGTGTCGGTGACTCTCACCCAGCCACACAACCAGATGCGGCGCCGGGGCGTCAGCCCCGCAGGGCGGGAAGCACCTCGGCGCCGAAGGCGTCGAGGAAGGCCGTCTGCTCCTGCCCGACGTGGTGCAGGTAGAGGTCGTCGAACCCGACGGCCGCAAGCTCGGCGAGCCGGTCGCGGTGCCACGACAGGTCGTGCGACACCTCCACCGCGCCGCGGACGGCCTCGAGGTCGACGTGCTCGGCCATCACGTCGAAGCCCTGCTGGGTCTCGGTGTCCCAGTTGACCGGCTCGGTGAAGACGTTGCTGCGCCACTGGTCGAAGGCGAGGGCGTCCGCCTCCTCGGCCGTCGGTGCCCACGACAGGTGCACCTGCAACGACAGCGGCCCGCGACCGCCCGAGTCGCGGTAGGCCGACACGATGTCGCGGAGCACCTCGATCGGCTGGTTGATCGTGACCAGCCCGTCCGCCCAGGCCGCGACCCGGGCGGCGGACGCCACGGACACCGCCGGACCGATCAGGCGGGGCGGGACGGACGGCCGCTCCCACAGCCTCGCCCGGTCCACGGTCACCAGCCCGTCGTGGCTGACCTCTTCGCCGTCGAGAAGCCGGCGGATCACCGACACGCACTCCTCGAGGCGTCGGGTCCGCACCTCCTTGCGTGGCCAGCGCTCGCCGGTGATGTGCTCGTTGCTGGCCTCACCGCTGCCGAGGGCGACCCAGAACCGGCCGGGGAACATCTCGCCGAGGGTGGCGATCTTCTGCGCCATCACGGCCGGGTGGTAGCGCTGGCCGGGGGCGCTGACGCACCCGAGCTCGAGGCTGGTGCGGGCCAGGGCCGCGCCGAGCCACGCCCAGGCGTACCCGGAATGTCCCTGCCGCGCGCTCCACGGCCCGAAGTGGTCCGAGCACATCGCCATCTCGAACCCGGCCCGTTCGGCGTGCTGCACGTCGTTCAGCAGGCGGGACGGGGCGATCTGCTCGTGGGAGGCGTGGAACCCGAGGCGCATGCCGTCACCGTAGCGGGGTCACCCGCCCCGGACGATGCGTCGTACGCGCTCCCAGCGCTCCTTGACCCCGGCCTCCGCGCCCAGGGCCGTCGGCTTGTAGTAGCTGACGTCGCTGAGCACGTCGGGGAGGTACTGCTGCTCGGCGACGCCGTAGGGCTCGTCGTGCGGGTAGGCGTAGCCCTTGCCGTGGCCGAGGTCCTTGGCACCGCCGTAGTGGGCGTCGCGCAGGTGGGCGGGCACCTGCCCGATCTTGCCGGCCTTCACGTCGGAGATCGCTGCGTCGATCGCGCTGATGACGGCGTTGGACTTGGGTGCCACCGCCAGGTGGATGGTGGCCTGGGCGAGGTTGATCCGCGCCTCGGGCATCCCGATGAGCTGCACGGCCTGCGCCGCCGCCACGGCCGCCTGCAGCGCTGTGGGGTCGGCCAGGCCGATGTCCTCGCTCGCGTGCACGACCAGCCGACGGGCGATGAAGCGGGGATCCTCCCCAGCCTCGATCATCCGCGCGAGGTAGTGGAGCGCGGCGTCGGGGTCCGAGCCGCGGATGGACTTGATGAAGGCGGAGATGACGTCGTAGTGCTGGTCGCCCTGGCGGTCGTAGCGGACCGCGGCCTGGTCGACGGCGGTCTCGGCCGTGGCCAGGTCGATCGTCGCGAGCCCGTTGCTGGCCGCGGCACCGGCGGCGGCCTCGAGGTAGGTCAGGGCGCGTCGCGCGTCACCGCCGGCAAGGCGTACGAGGTGGCTGCGGGCGTCCTCGTCCAGCGCGGTGCTGCCGGCCAGGCCGCGCTCGTCGGTCAGCGCCTGGTCGATGACCTCGGCGACGTCGTCGTCGGTGAGCGACTGCAGGCGCAGCAGCAGGCTGCGCGACAGCAGCGGGCTGATCACGGAGAAGAACGGGTTCTCCGTGGTGGCGGCGATCAGGGTGACCCAGCGGTTCTCCACCCCGGGGAGCAGCGCGTCCTGCTGGGCCTTGGTGAAGCGGTGCACCTCGTCGACGAACAGGACGGTCTCCTGTCCACCACGGGCGAGCTCGGCCCTGGCCCCGTCGATGGCGGCACGGACCTCCTTGACGCCCGCCGCAACTGCCGACACCTCGACGAACCGGCGTCGCGTCTGCTGGCTGACGATCGCCGCGATGGTCGTCTTGCCGGTGCCCGGGGGTCCCCAGAGGAGCAACGACATCGACTGGTCGCCCTCGATCAGCCGCCGCAGGGGCGAGCCGGCGGCCCGCAGCTGCTGCTGCCCGACGAGCTCGTCGATCGTGCGCGGACGCATCCGCACGGCCAGGGGCGCCGAGGCGTGCGTGTTGGCGCCGAGGGACCCGGCGCTCGGCACCTGTCCGGACACGGATCCGGGCGCGGGTTGCCCCGCGCCCGGTATCTCGAACAAGCCGTCCACGCCGGTGAGTATCCCCGACGCCGTCGCTGCGCTCCTCAGACCCCCGTCGTCTGCTTCGACGTGAGGTCGTACCAGGTCTTCTCGTAGCCCGGGATGGTGAGCTGCTCGTTGGTCGGGGTGGCACCGGGTACCGGGGTGCCCTGGTCGTCGACGGCGAGCAGGTCGGTGGTCACGGGCCGGACCGGGTGGGCACCCAGCTCGCCGGCGAAGTGGCAGGCCACCTTGTGGCGCTTGCCGATCTGCAGCAGCGGCGGCTCCACCTTCGCGCAGATCTCCTGGGCGAACTGGCAGCGGGTGCGGAACCGGCAGCCCGACGGCGGGTTGATCGGGCTCGGCACGTCGCCCTCGAGCCGGATCCGCTCCCGACGCCCGCCGATCGCCGCCTGCTTCACGTCGGGCACCGCCGAGAGCAGCGCCTGGGTGTACGGGTGGTGGGCGTGGCCGTAGATGGTCTCCCGGTCGCCGATCTCCACGATCTTGCCGAGGTACATCACCGCGACCTCGGGGCAGAAGTGGCGCACCACCGCGAGGTCGTGGGCAATGAAGAGGAAGGCGATGTCGAACTCGCGCTGCAGGTCCTGGAGCAGGTTGACCACCTGCGCCTGGATCGACACGTCGAGGGCCGAGACCGGCTCGTCGGCGACCAGGAGCTTGGGGTTGAGCGTGAGCGCCCGGGCGATGCCGATGCGCTGGCGCTGGCCGCCGGAGAACTCGTTGGGGTAGCGGTTGTAGTGCTCGGGGTTGAGACCCACGACCTCGAGCAGCTCCTGGACCCGCGGCAGGATCTTGTCCTTCGGCACGACGTTGTGCACCGCGAGCGGCGCCCCCACGATCGACCCGACGGTGTGGCGCGGGTTGAGCGAGGTGTAGGGGTCCTGGAAGATCATCTGCACGTCGCGGCGCAGCGGCCGCATCTGCGAGTTCGAGAGCTTGGCCAGGTCTTGGCCCTCGAACATCATCGACCCGCCGGTCGGCTTGTAGAGGCGGGTGATCAGCCGGCCGGTGGTGGACTTTCCGCACCCGGACTCACCGACCAGGCCGAGCGAGCCGCCGCGCGGCACCTGGAACGACACCCCGTCCACGGCCTGCACGTGGCCGACCGTCCTCCGCACCAGCCCCGAGGACTTCACGGGGAAGTACATCTTCAGGTTGTCGACCGAGATGATCGGCTCGGCGTCGAGGTCGAGCGGGGTGGCGACGTGCCCGTGCTCCGCGAGCTGGTGGAAGTCCGGCGGCTCGTGGAAGGCCTCGTGGTCGTCCACGACGTCGACATGGTGCGAGAGGTCCCGCTCACCCGTCTCCGCCGCGTTGGCGCCGACCTCGCTGGCGTCGATCCCCACCTTGGCGTTGGGGTCCTGGGTCATCGGGTCTCCTCGACGAGGTCGGGGGCGATCTCCGGGAGGACTTCTGTCCGGTAGATCTCCTCGGGGTTGGGCAGGTGGCACCGCTTGAGGTGGCCGGCACGGTTGCTGGCCGGCGTCAGGGCGGGCAGCTCGGTGACGCACAGGTCGCCGGGCACCTTGTCGCGGTGCGCGCAGCGGGGGTGGAACGAGCAGCCGGTCGGCGGCTTCAGCAGGCTGGGCGGGTTGCCCGGGATCGGGATGAGCCGCGCGTCCGTGGAGGCACCGACCTCGGGGATGCTGGACAGCAGACCCCACGAGTAGGGCATCTCGGGCTTGGTGAGGATCTCCTTGGTCGTCCCGAACTCGACGCAGCGGCCGGCGTACATCACCAGCACGTCGTCGGCCATCTCGGCGATGACGCCGAGGTCGTGGGTGATGATGATGACCGCCGAGTTGAACTCGCGCTGCAGGTCCTGGAGCAGGTCGAGGATCTGCGCCTGCACCGTCACGTCGAGCGCGGTGGTGGGCTCGTCGGCGATCAGCAGCGACGGGTCGTTGATGAGGCCCATCGCGATCATCGCGCGCTGCCGCATGCCGCCGGAGAACTGGTGGGGGAAGTCGTCGACGCGGCGGTCGGGCTGCGGGATGCCGACCCGGTCGAGCATCTCGATCGCCTTGCGACGCGCATCCCGCTTGGACGCCTTCGGGTGGTGCATCGAATAGGCCTCGGCCAGCTGCTCGCCCACGCGGTAGAAGGGGTGCAACGCAGCCAGGGCGTCCTGGAAGATCATCGCCATCGCGTTGCCGCGCAGCTTGCGCATGCGGTTCTCGGCGAGCCCGACGACCTCGGTGCCGCCCACGCGGATGGAGCCGGTGATCTCGCTCGACTTCGCGTCGTGGAGACCCATCACGGCCATGCTCGAGACCGACTTGCCGGAACCGGACTCGCCGACGATGCCGAGCGTCTTGCCGAGCTCGACGGAGTAGCTCAGCCCCTTCACGGCCTGGACGGGCCCGTCCTGGGTCGGGAACGAGACCGTGAGGTCCTCCACCTGGAGGAAGGGCCCGTCGACGTCGGTGGACGACGACGCGGAGGAGGGGGACGTGATGGTCAAGAGAGCCTCACTCGGGGATCGAGAACGCTGTAGATGACGTCGACGACGATGTTGGAGATGATCAGGACGGCGGCGCCGAACAGGGCGGTGGCCGCCACCACGGGCAGGTCACGCTGAGCGACCGCCTGGAGGCTCCACAGCCCGATGCCGTCGATGTCGAAGATCTTCTCGGTGAAGATCGTACCCGCGAGCAGGGTGCCGAAGTCGATTCCGAAGATCGTGATGACGGGCACCAGCGCGGACCGCAGGGCGTGCTTGTAGACCACGGTGTTGTCCCGCAGACCCTTGGACTTCGCGGTGCGGATGTAGTCCTCGTTGAGCACCTCGACCATCGACCCGCGGGAGTAGCGGGTGTAGGAGGTGCATCCCCAGGCGCCGAGCGCCAGCCACGCGAGCAGCATCCCGCTGAACCACTTGGCCGGGTTCTCGGTGATCGGGAAGTAGCCGGTGTCGGAGAACAGGGGTATCTCCCAGCTGATGGTCAGGAACAGCCACGTCAGCAGGGCGAACAGGTAGTAGGGGACGGACGAGACGACCAGGAAGGTCGACACCAGCGCCTTGTCTGCCACTGTGCCGCGTCTTCGGGCCGCGGCGACGCCCATCGGGATGCCGAGGGTCAGGTAGAGGAAGGCGCCGCCGATGGCCACGGAGAACGTGGCCGGCATCCGCTCCTTCATCTCCTCGAACACCGGGGCCTTGGTCCGGTAGGAGTAGCCCAGGCACGGGGCCGGGCACTCGAACACGGTGGTGCTGCCGAACTGGATCTCGCGCCCGGCCACGACACCCTCCATGAACTTGCCGTACTCCTCGTACCACGGGTTGTTGAACCCGAGGTTCTCGCGGAACACCTCGAGCCGCGCGGGTGTGCAGCGGTTGCTGGTGTCGTTGTCGCAGATCGTCTGGGCGGGCTCGGAGGGTCCGTACCAGAAGAGCAGGAAGACGCTCATCGAGATGAGGAACAGGACGACCACGCCCGAGAGCAGGCGCTTGACGACATAGGCGAACACGAGGATTTCCCTCCGAGGTTGTGAGCAGCTGCCGGCATGGCCGACACACGGTGGTGTGGGGGCCCCGGTTCACGGGGCCCCCACACCGAAGGTGGAGCAGGATCGACCGTTCAGTCAGTCGACCCCAGGATCACTGAGCGACGTAGAGATCCTTGTAGTTGGGTGCACCGAGGGCACCGTCACCGGTCGGGTTCCCGATCTTCTCGCCGAAGGCGAAGAGGTCGTTGCGGAACGCGGTCGGGATGATCGGGTAGTACTCGGTCGCGATCTCCTCGTCCAGGGCACCCCAGGCGTCGGGCTGCTCCTCGATCGGCATGGTGCCGATCTCGTCCATCTTCGCGTCCATGGACTCCTCGGAGAAGAACGCCGTGTTGTAGGTGGCGCCCGTGCGGAGCAGGGCCGGGATCATCGTGGCGCCGGACGGCCAGTCCGAGCACCAGTTGACACCGCGCAGGTTGAGCTTCTTGTTGATCTTGTTGTCCGGGTCGGTCCAGATCGTGTAGAGCGAGGTCTCGATCGGCACGGGGTAGGACGTGACCTTGAAGCCGGAGTCGGTGAGACCCTTCTCGATCTGCTTCTGAGCAGCCTCGGTGGTCGGCGAGCCGGTGTTGTAGGCCATGTGGATCTCGTAGCCCTCTTCGCCGGCCTCGGCCAGGAGCTCCTTCGCCTTCTCGGGCTGGTAGGTGATCTGCTCGCCGTCGACCTGGTAGTCGGACTTGCCCGCCATGCCGGGAGGCATGACCGAGTTCGCCGGGACGCGGGTCACGCCGGGGACCTCACCGGAGGCCTGCCACACGCTCTCGTACGGGTAGGCGTACGCCAGGGCCTTGCGGATCTCCGGCGTGGTCTTCTCGTAGTCGGGCGCCCAGAAGCTGGTGCACTGCGCTGACTGCTGGACGAGACGCTCGCCGAGGTCCTGGTTGAACTTGGCGTAGTTCTCGGCGGTGATGCTGGCCGAGAGGGCCGTCTGCGACTCGGTGTTGCCGCTGAGCATCAGCTCGTCGGTCTGGGTCGGGTCAGCAGCGAACTTGAAGATCCACTTGTCGGCGTACTGGTGGCGGGCCGGGTCGGACTCGGCCACCCAGGCGTCGTTCTTGACGAGCACGAGCTCCTCGCTCGGGCGGAACGACTCGACCTTGTAGGGGCCGGTCGACAGGGGGCTGCGACCGTACTCCGGCGGGTCGGAGACCTTGCCGAGCGGGGTCGGGCCCATCGCCATGAAGGCGCCCCAGTAGTCCATGTCCGGGAACGGCTGGGACATCTTGATGGTCACCGTGCGGGCGTCCTCGTCGAAGGAGATGCCCTTCCACTCCTTGCCCTTGTCGGTGTAGGGACCGGCGTACTTGTCGGCGTCCAGGAAGTACGTCTTCGAGTACTCGGTGCCGGGACCCGACGGGAAGGCGTCGGAGTCGAGCGAGCGCTCGATGCCCCAGGCGACCTCCTCGGCGGTGATCGGCTTGCCGTCCTCCCACGTCGCGTCGTCGCGGATGGTGAACGTCCACTCGGTGAAGTCCTCGTTGGGCTGACCCAGGTCGGTCGCGAGGTCCGGGACGAGGATCATCTCGCCGGACTCGTTGTCGCGGGCGTACTGGGTCAGCGCGCGGTGCGTGAGCGCCTGCTGGATCGAGTTGCCCGTCACTGACCAGCCGTTGGTCGGGTCGAGGTCCTCGGGGCCCGGGTCGTCCGGAAGGTACACCGTGATGGTGCCGCCGGCCGAAGCGCCCTCGACCTCAGCCGCGGGGCCCTGACGCTCCGGGTCCTTGGCGATGGTCTCCGAAGCATCCTGGAAGCCCTCGCCGCTACTGCCGCTGCCGGTCTCGTCGTCGTTCCCGCCGCCGCCACCACAGGCAGCGAGGGTCACGAGCGCGGCACTGGTGGCGAGTGCTGCCGCCGCCTTGGTCCGTCTCATTGTCCAGCCTTTCGTTGTTGTTCGCACACCGGAAACGCCCGGGGTGACGTCTGTTGAGGATCTCCGCCTCAGCGGCGGGTCTTCGGGTCGAACGCGTCGCGAACCGCGTCGCCCAGGAGGTTCAGCGCGAGCACCAGGGCGACGACGCCGATCAGGGGCTCCCACAGGTAGAGGGGGTAGTTGCTCCAGTAGGGCACCGCGTTGGCGATGGTCTGGCCCCACGAGGCGCTGCCGGTGACGCCGATGCCGAGGAACGCCAGGCCGGCCTCTGCCGCCACGAACGCAGGCAGCATCAGCGAGATGCTGATGACGATCGGCGCCGTGAGGTTGGGCAGCAGCTCGCGGAACAGGATGCGCCGGGTGGGCATCCCCAGCACCCGGGCGGCGTGGATGAACTCACGCTCGCGCAGGGAGAGCACCTCGCCGCGGATCAGGCGCGCCACCGTCATCCAGCCGAACATCGACAGGATCAGGATGAGCGAGCCGATCTGGATGGTCTCGTAGCTGTCGCTGGTGCCGAAGCGGTCGATGATGATCGGGGCGATCGTGAGCGCCGCGAGCAGGAAGGGGATCGTGAGGAAGAAGTCGGTGATGAACGACAGGATCTTGTCCACGACCCCACCGGCGAAGCCCGCCACCAGGCCGACCACGATGCCGACCACCGAGGCGATCAGCGTCGACACGCCGGCGATCAGCAGCGAGGTGCGGCACCCGTAGATCCAGTGGGCCAGGTTGTCCGCACCCGTGCGCGGTGCGATGCCGAAGGGGTGCTCGGGGTCGAAGGGGTAGAACGGCGGGCCGGTCTTGGGGTAGCCGACACCCGGCTCGGCGAAGTTGCACTCCAGGACCTCGCACGCGGTGACCGTGTCGAGGCTCACCCCGAACGCCTTCGCGATCAGGTCCGCGAACACGGCGACCAGCAGGAAGAAGATCACGATGATCGCGCACGCGATGGCGATCTTGTCGCGCCGCAGCCGGCCGAGCGCGATCTGCATCGGCGACTTGCCGGAGATCTCCTTGGCCTGCGAGCTGTTCGGGTCGTTGATCTCCGGTTCGTCGCTGAGCGAGCCCAGGGTCTCAGGCCCCGTCGCTTGTGCCGACATTCTCTCCCCATCGAGTTCGGGTCCGGTGGTGTCTGCGGTCCCTCCGGGGACCGCGCCGAACGGGACTCTATGTGACCTGCGACGCGCGAACGATCACTGACGGGTAACGATCCCGTTACGACGCGTTGTGCCCGTGGTCACCGGGATGAGCGGTCAAACCTGCGGGGGATCACTCCCCCGGCGGGACGTCCTTCGCGGGCGTCGCGTCGACACCGGCTTCCTTCCGCTGCTCCGGAGTGATGGGCGCCGGCGCCGCTGTGAGCGGGTCGTAGCCACCCCCGGACTTCGGGAAGGCGATGACGTCGCGGATGGAGTCGGTGCCCGCGAGCAGCGCCACGATGCGGTCCATGCCGACGGCGATGCCGCCGTGCGGGGGCGCACCGAACTTGAAGGCGTCGAGCAGGAAGCCGAACTTCTCCTGCGCCTCCTCCTCGGACAGGCCCATGACCGCGAACACGCGCCTCTGGATGTCACCGCGGTGGATACGGATGGAACCGCCGCCGAGCTCGTTGCCGTTGCAGACGATGTCGTAGGCATAGGCCAGGGCACTGCCGGGGTCGGTGTCGAAGGTGTCGAGGAACTCGGGCTTGGGACTGGTGAAGGCGTGGTGCACCGCCGTCCAGGCGCCCGCGCCGACGGCGACGTCGCCGCTGGCGACCGCGTCGGAGCTCGGCTCGAACAGCGGGGCGTCGACGACCCAGGTGAAGGCGAAGGTCGAGTCGTCGAGCATGCCACCGCGGCGACCGATCTCGAGGCGGGCGGCACCGAGCAGCGCACGGCTGCTCTTGGCGGGTCCGGCGGCGAAGAAGATGCAGTCGCCCGGCTCGGCCCCGACGTGGGCGGCGAGGCCCTCGCGCTCGGCGTCGGTGAGGTTCTTCGCGACCGGGCCCCCGAGCTCGCCGTCCTCGGCGATGGTGACGTACGCCAGGCCCTTGGCGCCGCGCTGCTTGGCCCAGTCCTGCCAGGCGTCGAACTGGCGGCGCGGCTGGCTCCCGCCGCCCGGCATCACGACCGCGCCGACGTAGTCGGCCTGGAACACCCGGAACGTGGTGTCCTTGAAGTAGTCGGTGCACTCGACGAGCTCGAGCCCCATCCGGAGGTCGGGCTTGTCGGATCCGTACCTCGCCATCGCGTCGGCGTACGTCATCCGCGGCAGCGGGCGCTGGATGGTGTGGCCGGCCTGGGCCCACATGGCCTCCAGGACGTCCTCCATCAGCGTGATGACGTCCTCCTGGTCCACGAAGCTCATCTCGATGTCGAGCTGGGTGAACTCCGGCTGCCGGTCGGCGCGGAAGTCCTCGTCGCGGTAGCACCGCGCGATCTGGTAGTAGCGCTCCATGCCGCCGACCATGAGCAGCTGCTTGAACAGCTGCGGGCTCTGCGGCAGGGCGTACCAGCTGCCCGGGGCCAGACGTGCCGGCACCAGGAAGTCGCGGGCGCCCTCGGGCGTGGAACGGGTCAGCGTGGGCGTCTCGACCTCGACGAAGTCGCGGGCGTCGAGCACGTCGCGAGCGGCCTTGTTGATCTTGCTGCGCAGGCGGAGCGCGGCGTTGGGGCCGGAGCGGCGCAGGTCGAGGTAGCGGTGCTTGAGGCGGGCCTCCTCACCGACCTCGCCACCCTTGTGGCCGGACGCGTCGTCGACGGGGAACGGGAGCGGGTCGGAGGCCGAGAGCACCTCGACCTCGGTCGCGACGACCTCGATCTCGCCGGTGGCGAGGTTGGGGTTCTCGTTGCCCTCCTTGCGCGCGACGACCTCGCCGACGACCTTGAGGCAGTACTCGCTGCGGAGGCTGTGGGCGACGGCCTCGTCACGCACGACGACCTGCACCACGCCGCTGCGCTCGCGAAGGTCCAGGAACGCGACCCCGCCGTGATCGCGCCGACGCGCCACCCACCCGGCGAGCGTGACGGTCTGGCCGACGTTCTCGGCGCGCAGGGCGCCGGCGTCATGGGTGCGGATCACTGGTTCTCCTCTGGATCATTGGTGGTGCTGCTGGGGGTGGCGGTGCTGATGATCGTGGGCCGCAGGTCAGCCTCGGGCGGGGTCCACGACCCCGGGTCCGCCTCGACCTGCTCGCCGGTCCGGATGTCCTTGACCTGGTGGGTGCCGTCGCCCTGGACGAACCACACGTAGGGGACGCCTCGCCGCTCGGCGAAGCGGATCTGCTTGCCGAACTTCGCCGGTGACGGGGCCACCTCGCACGCGACGTCCCTCGCCCGCAGGGCGGCGGCGACGCCGGTGCTGGCGGCGCGGTCGTCCTCGGTGTTGAGGGCGACGAGGACGACGCTGGGCACGGGGCGGCTGCCGGACAGGACACCGTCGGAGATGAGCGGGACGAGGGTGCGGGAGACGCCGAACGACACCCCGACGCCGGGGTACGTCGTACGCCCGTCGCTGGCGAGCGCGTCGTAGCGCCCTCCCCCGCCGACGGACTTGAGCCGCTCGTAGCCCTCCATGAAGATCTCGACGACGGTGCCGGTGTAGTAGTCGAGCCCGCGCGCGATGCGCAGGTTGGCCTCGACGCCCACGCGGTCGCCGGCGACGGCGCGGCAGCCCTCCACCACGGCTGCGAGCTCCTCGAGCCCCTGGTCGAGCAGCTCGTCGCTGACCCCCAGGGCACGGACCCTGTCCACGAACGAGGTGTCCTCGACGCGGATGGTGGCGAGCTCGAGGCAGCGCTGGGCCTGCTCGGGCGTGGTGCCGACGCGGTCGACCAGCAGCCGGGCGACCTCGTCGGCCGGGAGCTTGTCGAGCTTGTCGATGACCCGGATCGCGTCGGTGACGTCGTCGATGCCCAGCCCGCGGTAGAAGCCCTGGATGAGCTTGCGGTTGTTGAACTGGAACGACACCCGCGGGATCGGCAGCCGGCCGAGGGCGTCGACCATCACCGCCATCACCTCGACGTCGTGGTGGAAGGGCAGCTCGTCGCGGCCCACGATGTCGACGTCGGCCTGCGTGAACTGCCGGTAGCGGCCCTCCTGCGGCCGCTCCCCGCGCCACGCGGGCTGGACCTGGAAGCGCCGGAAGGGGAACTCCAGGTGGCCGGCGTGCTCGAGGACG
Source organism: Nocardioides sp. GCM10028917 (assembly GCF_042666175.1). Taxonomy (NCBI): domain Bacteria; kingdom Bacillati; phylum Actinomycetota; class Actinomycetes; order Propionibacteriales; family Nocardioidaceae; genus Nocardioides; species Nocardioides sp. GCM10028917. The sequence continues at coordinate 20,055 of NZ_JBHTFL010000002.1, read as the reverse complement.
TAGCGCGCGAAGGGCACCGTGAGGTCGAAGTGGAGGCCGAGCTCGGCCTTCGCGTCGGGCTCGGCGGCGATGCGCTGGAGGACGTAGATCTCCTTGTCCACCTCACCGCCCTTGGCCAGCCGGTCGATCGGCTCGACGACCCGGGTCTCGATGTTGGTGAACCCGTGCAGCTCGAACGTGCGCGAGACCGAGGCGATCACCTCGCGCTCGACGGCGCGCTGCGCAGGCAGCAGCTCGGGGAACCCGCTCAGCGGGGCGATCTTGCTCATCGTCGGTCCTGGGGAAGGTCGTGGGAAAGGTCTTGGAGGAAGGGGTTGGTGGCGCGCTCGCGGCCGATGGAGGTCTGCTCCCCGTGACCCGGCAGCACCACGATGTCGTCGGCGAGCGGCAGGACCTTGTCGGCCAGGCTGCGCAGCATCGTGGCGTGGTCGCCGCCGGGCAGGTCGGTGCGGCCGATGGACCCGGCGAAGAGGAGGTCGCCGGAGAACATCAGCTCCGAGACGTCCTGCTCGGCGTACGGCGTCCGGAAGGTCACCGAGCCCTCGGTGTGGCCCGGCGTGTGGTCGACCACGAACCGCAGACCCGCGAGCTCGAGCTCGGCGAGGTCGGACAGCTCGCGTACGTCGTCGGGCTCGGCCCACGAGTAGTCGCCACCGAGCAGCATCTGCGTGGTCTCCGGGCTCATCCCGGCCATCGGGTCGGAGAGCAGGTGCCGGTCGGACGCGTGGATCCACGCGGTGGCGTCGTAGGTGCCGGCCACCGGGGCGACGCACCACATGTGGTCGACGTGTCCGTGCGTGACGAGCACGCTGACCGGCTTGAGCCGGTGCTCCCGGACGACCTGGTCGACACCGGCGGCGGAGTCCTTGCCGGGATCGATGACCACGCACTCCGACCCGGGACCCGTCGCCACGACGTAGCAGTTGGTCCCCCAGGGTCCGGCGGGGAAGCCGGCGATGAACACGGGCGTCAGTCCTTGCTGGTCGTCGACCGGCGTCCGGCCAGTCGTCTGCTTGTGGGTGGGAAGCCTACCGAGGGCGGTCCGGGCCATGACTACGATGGGCGACCATGAGCTCCGACAAGCAGTCCCCAGACGACTCGGCACAGGGCGACCAGCCCTGGGGCCGGGTGGCCGAGGACGGCACCGTCTATGTCCGAACCGCCGATGGCGAGCGTTCCGTGGGGTCCTACGAGGCCGGCACGCCCGAGGAGGCGCTGGAGTTCTTCACCAAGCGCTTCGAGGAGCTCGAGGGCAAGGTCCACCTGCTCGAGCAGCGCGTCGCCTCCGGGCGGCTGGCGCCCGAGGAGGCCACCTCGTCGGTGAAGGCGCTGCGCGAGCAGGTCGGCGACGCCCACGCGGTCGGTGACCTCGTGTCCCTCGCGGCCCGCCTCGACGCGCTGGCCCCGGTGATCGCCGTCCAGCGCTCGGCGCGCAAGGAGGAGCGGGCGCAGAAGAGCGCCGAGTCCAAGGCGGCGAAGGAGAAGCTCGTCGCCGAGGCCGAGCGGCTCGCCGACAGCACCGACTGGCGCAACGGCGCCAACCGGCTCCGCGAGCTGCTCGCGACGTGGAAGGAGCTCCCCCGGCTCGACCGCGCCACCGACGACGCCCTGTGGCGCCGGTTCTCCACCGCACGCACGACGTACACCCGCCACCGCAAGGCACACTTCGCCGAGGAGCACGAGCGCCGCGACTCCGCGCGCGTCGTCAAGGAGCGGCTGGCCAAGGAGGCCGAGGCGCTCTCGTCCTCGACCGAGTGGGGGCCGACCGCTGGCAGGTACCGCGACCTGATGCGGGAGTGGAAGGCCGCCGGCCCCGCGCCGCGCGAGGTCGACGACCAGCTCTGGCAGCGCTTCCGCGGCGCCCAGGACACCTTCTTCGGCGCACGCGACGCGGCCAACGCCGCGCTCGACGAGGAGTTCGCCGCCAACGCCGAGGTCAAGGACGCCATCATCGTCGAGGCCGAGGCGCTGGTCCCCGTGACCGACCTCGAGGCCGCCAAGAAGACCTTCCGCGAGCTCGCGGACCGCTGGGACGCCGCCGGCAAGGTCCCCCGTGACCGGATGAAGGAGCTCGAGGGCCGGATGCGGAAGGTCGAGCAGGCCATCCGCTCGGTCGAGGACGAGCAGTGGAGCCGCAGCGACCCCGAGAAGTCCGCGCGCGCCGACGACATGATCGGCAAGCTCGAGTCCGGCATCGCCGAGACGCAGGCCAAGCTCGACAAGGCGTCCGCCGCCGGCGACGACCGGCGCGTGAAGGACCTCGAGTCCGAGCTCGCCAACAAGCAGGCGTTCCTCGACATGGCGAGGAAGGCAGCCGCGGAGTTCGGTGCTTGATTGGCTCGCTCCGCTCGCCGTGCTCGGCGCGCTGGAGGACCGCGTCTTCCCTCCTCGACTCGCTCGCTGCGCTCGCATCGCTCGTCAGTCCAGACGCCGTAGCGCGCCGAGCCCCACGATGACCTGACCTCGGGCTCGCCACGCTCGTTGCGTCTCGGAAGTACGCCCGGTCAAGGAGCGCGTCAGCACACGCGCTCGGCGCCCGGCGTCGTCTGGACTGACGAGCGAGCAAGCGTGACGAGCGCAGCGAGGCAGCGCCGTCGAGCGAGGAGGGAAGACGACGTCTTCAGGGGCGCCGAGCACGGCGAGCGCAGCGAGCCCAAACTAGCTAGTGACGCGGTAGGCGTCGAACACACCCGGGACGGCGCGTACGGCGCGGAGCACGCCGTCGAGGTGGGCGGCGTCGGCCATCTCGAAGGAGAAGCGGCTCTTGGCCACGCGGTCGCGGGTCGTGGAGAGCGTCGCGCTGAGGATGTTCACGTGGGCGTCGGAGAGCGCCATCGTGATGTCGGAGAGCAGGCGGGCGCGGTCGAGCGCCTCGACCTGGATGTTGACCAGGAACGTCGACTGCGACGTCGGCGCCCACTCCACCTCCAGCACCCGCTCGGGCTGGCCGAGCAGGCTGGAGGCGTTGGTGCAGTCCTTGCGGTGCACCGACACTCCCCCGCCCTTGGTGACGAACCCGAGGATCGGGTCGGGTGGCACCGGGGTGCAGCACTTGGCGAGCTTGACCCACAGGTCGTCCACGCCCTTGACGATCACGCCGGAGTCGGTGGGGCCACGCTTGGTGGCGGTCCGGGTGCGGCCGGTGATGGTGACGCCCTCGGCGAGGTCCTCCTGGGCGCCGTCGTCGCCGCCGTGCAGGTCGATGACGCGTCGTACGACGGCCTGCGCGCTGAGGTTGCCCTCGCCGACCGCGGCGTAGAGGGCCGAGACGTCGGCGTGGTGGAAGTGCTCGGCGACCAGCGCGAGCACGTCGTGGGTCATCAGCCGGGTGAGGGGCAGTCCCTCCTTGCGCATGAGCTTGGCGATCTGGTCCTTGCCGCGCTCGATCGCCTCCTCGCGGCGCTCCTTGGTGAACCACTGGCGGATCTTCGAGCGGGCGCGCGGGGACTGGACGAAGTTGAGCCAGTCGCGAGACGGGCCCGACGTCGGCGACTTGGAGGTGAAGACCTCCACGACGTCACCGTTGTCGAGCGTCGACTCCAGCGGCACGAGGCGGCCGTTGACCCGGGAGCCGATCGTGTGGTGCCCCACCTCGGTGTGCACGGCGTAGGCGAAGTCGACCGGGGTCGCGCCCGAGGGCAGCGGGATCACGTCGCCCCGCGGCGTGAAGACGTAGACCTGCTGCTGGTTCATCTCGAAGCGCAGCGACTCCAGGAACTCGCCCGGGTCGTCGACCTCGCTCTGCCAGTCGAGCAGCTGGCGCAGCCAGGTGAGGTCGTCCTTGTCGCCGAGGCGGTCCGTGTCGACGCCGGCCTTGCTGTTCTCCTTGTACTTCCAGTGTGCGGCGACGCCGTACTCGGCGCGGCGGTGCTGGGCGAAGGTGCGGATCTGCACCTCGACCGGCTTGCCCTGCGGGCCGATCACCGTCGTGTGGAGCGACTGGTACATGTTGAACTTCGGCATCGCGACGTAGTCCTTGAACCGCCCCAGGACCGGGTTCCAGCGGGAGTGGATCACCCCGAGGGCGCTGTAGCAGTCGCGGTCCTCGTCGACGAGGATGCGGATGCCGACCAGGTCGTAGATGTCGGAGAAGTCGCGGCCGCCGACGATCATCTTCTGGTAGATCGAGTAGTAGTGCTTGGGCCGGCCGGTGACCTTGGCGTTGATCCGGGAGGTCTTGAGGTCCTGCTCGATCTCGGCCACGACCTCCGCGAGGAACTGGTCGCGCGACGGTGCGCGCTCGGCGACCATCCGCACGATCTCGTCGTAGATCTTGGGGTGCAGCGTCGCGAAGGCGAGGTCCTCGAGCTCCCACTTGAGGGTGTTCATGCCGAGCCGGTGGGCCAGCGGGGCGTAGATGTCGAGGGTCTCGCGGCTCGATCGCTCCTGGGAGGCGGCCGGGACGTAGCGCAGGGTGCGCATGTTGTGCAGCCGGTCGGCGAGCTTGATGACCAGCACCCGGATGTCGCGCGACATCGCCACGATCATCTTGCGGATCGTCTCGGCCTGGGCGGAGTCGCCGTACTGCACCTTGTCGAGCTTGGTGACCCCGTCGACGAGCAGCGCGACCTCGTCGCCGAAGTCGGCGCGCAGCGCGTCGAGGGTGTAGGGGGTGTCCTCGACCGTGTCATGGAGCAGCGCCGCGACCAGCGTGGGCTCGGTCATGCCGATGTCGGCGAGGATCGTCGTGACGGCGAGCGGGTGGGTGATGTAGGGATCACCGCTCTTGCGCATCTGGCCGGTGTGCCACTTGTCGGCGACCGCGTAGGCGCGCTCGAGGAGCGCGAGGTCGGCCTTCGCGTGGTTGGCCCGCACGGCCCGGAACAGGGGCTCGAGGACCGGGTTCGACGACGGCGGGCGGGTGCCGACCCGGGCGAGGCGGGCACGCATGCTGCGCGCGGTGAGAGGCGCCTTGGCGTCCTGCGCGGGTGCCTGCTCCTCTGCCATTGGCCCAGTCTAGTGAGCACGCGGGCAACCCCGCGCCTGGACGGGGGTGGATGTGGTCAGATCGTGAGCAGCGTGGCGATCGGGAGGTCGCCGGTCACCGACCGCGGGTCGAGGAACGACAGCTCCATGAGCACCGAGGCGCCGGTCGCGATGCCGCCGCAGGCCTCGATGAGCTGCCGCGTCGCGACGGCGGTTCCGCCGGTCGCCAGCACGTCGTCGACCATGAGGACGCGCTCGCCCGGGGCGATCGCGTCCTGGTGCATTTCGAGCGTCGCCTCGCCGTACTCCAGCGCGTACGACACCGCGTGGGCGGCGCGGGGCAGCTTGCCCGCCTTGCGCACCGGCACGAAGCCGATGCCGAGCGCCAGCGCGACGGGCGCGGCGAGGATGAACCCCCGCGCCTCCATGCCGACGACCTTGTCGACGACGACGGTGCCGTGGTCGTCACGACCGGCGGCGGCCAGCGCGGTGATGATCGCGGAGAACGCGTGGTGGTCGGCGAGGACGGGGGTGATGTCCTTGAACGTCACGCCCTCCTGCGGCCAGTCGGCGACGTCGACGGTCAGGCGCTTCAGCGCCTCCTGGGCCGTACGACGGTCAGGCATCGTCGCGCGCGTCGGGACCGGGCTGCTCCAGCGGCTCGTCGACCTTGGCGATCGCGGCACGGGCGATGTCGATCTGGGTGCCGGGTGCGATCTCGAGACGGGCACGGTCGTCGACGAGGGAGACCACGGTGCCGTAGATGCCCGACGACATCATCACGCGCTGGCCGACCTCGATGCTCTGCTGGAGGCGGACGACCTCCTTCTGCCGGCGCTGCTGGGGGCGGACCACCATGAACCAGAAGAGGGCCAGGATGGCCACCAGGGGCAGGAGTGCAGCAAGGTCGTTCACGGTCGGGGCTCTCCTCGAGGGGTCGGGTGCGGGAGCGCGTGGAGTCTACGCGGGTGACCGACCGGCCTCACACGTCGTCGAAGAGGGTCGAGTCGACGGTCGGGACCGGTGGCGGCGTCAGGCCGAGGTGGTGCCACGCCGCGGGCGTCGCCACCCGCCCGCGGGGCGTACGGGCGAGCATCCCCATCCGGACCAGGAACGGCTCGGCGACCTCCTCGACCGTCTCGCGCTCCTCCCCGACCGCGACAGCCAGGGTGGAGACGCCCACCGGTCCCCCGCCGAACCGTCGGCACAGCACGTCGAGCACCGCGCGGTCCAGGCGGTCGAGGCCGGACTCGTCGACCTCGAACAGGTCGAGCGCGGCCTGGGCCACCGGCAGGGTCAGCACGCCGTCGGCGCGCACCTGGGCGTAGTCGCGGACCCGGCGCAGCAGGCGGTTGGCGATGCGGGGGGTGCCGCGCGAGCGGGACGCGATCTCGCTGGAGCCCTCCGAGGTGAGGTGCACGCCGAGCAGCCCGGCGGAGCGGTGGACGATCTGGTCGAGCTCGTGGGGCTCGTAGAACTCGAGGTGGGCGGTGAAGCCGAACCGGTCGCGCAGCGGACCGGGAAGGAGCCCGGCCCGGGTGGTGGCGCCGACGAGGGTGAACGGCGGGATCTCCAGCGGGATGGCGGTCGCTCCCGGCCCCTTGCCGATGACGACGTCGACCCGGAAGTCCTCCATCGCCATGTAGAGCATCTCCTCGGCCGGCCGCGACATCCGGTGGATCTCGTCGACGAAGAGGACGTCGCCGTCGTTGAGGCCCGACAGGATCGCGGCGAGGTCACCGGCGTGGGTGATCGCCGGGCCGCTCGTGAGCCGCAGCGGCGTGCTCATCTCGGCGGCGATGATCATCGCGAGCGTGGTCTTGCCGAGCCCGGGCGGTCCGGAGAGGAGCACGTGGTCGGGCGCCCGGCCCCGGCGGCGCGCCGCCTCGAGGACCAGCCCCAGCTGGTCACGTACGCGCGCCTGCCCGACGACCTCGTCGAGCGTCTTGGGCCGCAGCGCCGCCTCGACCGCGCGGTCGTCGCCGTCGGCCTCGGCGTCGGTCAGCCGCTGCAGGTGGCCCAGCTCTGCGTCGGTCAGCTCGACGTCGTCGGTGTCCTCGTCGGTGTCGTCCCAGTTCATCGCCGTCCCGCTCCCCTCACGCCTTGCTCAGCGCGCGGAGGGCGGCGCGCAGCAGGGCGCCGACGTCGGGGGCGTCGCCGGCCTCGGGAGCGACGGCCTCGACCGCCTTCTCCGACTCCTTGGCCGACCAGCCCAGCCCGACGAGGCCCTGCTGCACCTGGTCGCGCCAGGCGTCGGTGGCGGGCACGGCTGCAGCGGCCGGGTGGTGCACGCCGACCGGCGGACCGATGCGGTCCTTGAGCTCGAGGATGATGCGCTGGGCGCCCTTCTGCCCGATCCCCGGGACGCGGGTCAGCGCCTTGACGTCCTCGGTCGTGATGGCACGGCGTACGTCGTCGGGGCTCATGACCGCGACGATCGCCTGGGCGACCTTGGGGCCGACCCCGGACGCGGTCTGGACGATCTCGAAGACCTGCTTCTCGTCCTCGTCGAGGAAGCCGAAGATCGTCAGGCTGTCCTCGCGCACGACCATGCTGGTGGGCAGCGTCGCGGGCCGGCCGACGCGGAGCGTGGCGAGGGTGCCGGGCGTGCACATCAGCTCGAGGCCGACCCCGCCGACCTCGAGGACGGCGCTGGACAGGGTGACGGCGGCGACCTCGCCGCGGACGAAGGCGATCATCGGGTCCTCATCGGGGTCTGCTTCTGGTGCGCCCGGGCCTGTGCCGCGGCCTGTGCCGCGGCGGCCTCGAGGCGGGTGTGCGCCGAGCCGCGCCAGACGTGGGTGATGGCCAGCGCGAGCGCGTCGGCGGCGTCAGCGGGCTTGGGGAGCTCGGACAGCCGCAGGATGCGGACGACCATCGCCCCCACCTGCGCCTTGTCGGCGCGCCCGTTGCCGGAGACCGCAGCCTTCACCTCGCTCGGGGTGTGCATGGCGATCGGCAGGCCGCGACGCGCCGCGACGACGAGCGCGATGCCGCTGGCCTGGGCGGTGCCCATGATGGTGCTGGAGTCGGAGCGGGCGAAGACGCGCTCCACCGCGACCGCGTCGGGCCGGTGCTCCTCGATCCAGGCGTCGAGGCCCTTCTCGATCGTGACCAGCCGCTCCGCGATCGGGAGCGTCGAGCTCGTGCGCACCACGCCGACGTCCACCATCGTCAGCGGCCGGCCGACGCTGCCGTCGACCACCCCGACGCCACACCGGGTCAGGCCGGGGTCGATGCCGAGCACGCGCACGCGCACACCCCTTCCGCCGTCGGTCTCGTCCGAACATGTGTTCGTGCGACCACGCTAACCCGCGCCGGCGGCGCGACGTCGTACGACACGCGGCGCAGGCGCCTCAGGCGTCGGCGGTCTCGAGCTCGGCCATCACGTCGGCGGGGATGTCGACGTTGGTGAAGACGTCCTGGACGTCGTCGAGGTCCTCGAGGGCGTCGACGAGGTGGAGCACCTTGCCGGCGCCGGCCGCGTCGACCGGGATCTCCATGCTGGGCACGAACTCGACGTCGGCGGAGTCGTAGTCGATGCCGGCGTCCTGCAGGGCGGTGCGGACCGCCACGACGTCGGTGGCCTCGCTCTGCACCTGGAACGCCTCGTGGAGGTCGTTGACCTCCTCGGCGCCCGCGTCGAGGGTCGCCTCGAGGACGTCGTCCTCGGTGACCTCACGGACCGTGCCGTCGTGGTCCTGCGACTTCGGCACGACCACGATGCCCTTGCGGGTGAACAGGCGCGAGACCGAGCCGGGGTCGGCCATGGTGCCGCCGTTGCGGGTGACCGCCGTGCGGACCTCCATCGCGGCGCGGTTGGTGTTGTCGGTGAGGCACTCGACGAGGATCGCGACGCCCTGCGGGCCGTAGACCTCGTAGGAGATCGCCTTGTAGTCGACGCCGCCCGACTCGGCACCCGAGCCCCGCTTGAGCGCGGAGTCGATGTTCTTGTTGGGGACCGAGCTCTTCTTCGCCTTCTGGATGGCGTCGTAGAGCGTCGGGTTGCCGGCCGGGTCGCCGCCGCCCTGCTTCGCCGCGACCTCGATGTTCTTGATCAGCTTGGCGAAGAGCTTGCCGCGCTTGGCGTCGATCGCGGCCTTCTTGTGCTTGGTCGTTGCCCACTTGGAGTGGCCTGACATGAGTCCCTCTATCCGTCGCTTCGTCTGTACGTCGTCAGGCCGAGCGCACCAGGTCCACGAACATGCCGTGGACCCGGCCGTCGCTGCCGACCTCGGGATGGAACGAGGTCGCCATCAGGGGGCCTTGACGGACCGCGACGATCCTACCCGCGGCGGGACCGTCCTCCACCCGGGCCAGCACCTCGACGTCGTCGTCGACGGCCTCGACCCACGGCGCGCGGATGAAGACCGCTCGCACCGGGTCGGCCAGCCCGTCGACGTGCAGGTCCTCCTCGAAGGAGTCGACCTGGCGGCCGAAGGCGTTCCGACGCACCGTGATGTGCAGGCCGCCGACGGTCTCCTGCCCGGCCGCGCCGTCCTCGATGTGGTCGGCGAGCAGGATCATCCCCGCGCACGTCCCGAAGGCGGGCAGCCCACCGCGTACGGCGTCGCGCAGCGGGTCGAGCAGGTCGAAGATCCTGGCCAGCTTGACCATCGTGGTGGACTCGCCGCCCGGGAGGACGAGGCCGTCGCAGGCGGCGAGCTCGGCGGGACGGCGTACGGAGATCGGGTCCGCGCCCAGCGACCGCAGGACGTCGAGGTGCTCGCGCACGTCGCCCTGCAGCGCGAGCACGCCGATGGTCGGATTCACGAACGCCGATCCTAGGCCGCCTTGTCGCCGTAGGCTCACGCCCCATGAGTCTCCCCCGTCCGGCCCTGCTGGGCGCCGCCCTGCTTGCCCTGTCGCTCGCCGCCGGCAGCGGCTCCGCGAGCACCGCCGGCGCTCTCGCCGGGTCGGCCGGGCCGGTCGGAGGGTCCGTCGACGCGGCCGCTGGTCGCCCGGCGCCGCGCGCCGGTGAGGTCGAGGGCTGGCCCGTCGCGACGCCCGCCCGGCTGGGCCTGCGCACGAGGGCCGTCCGGCGCGGCGCGGCCGAGGCCCGCCGGCTCGACTCCACCTGCTTCGCGGTCCTGCGCAAGGGCAGGCTGGTCGGTGAGTGGAACTGGCAGCTGCCCCGCGAGGAACCCCGCGAGGTCTTCTCGATCACGAAGTCGGTCACGAGCACGCTGGTCGGCATCGCCGTCCGCGACGGCGACCTGCGCCTCGACGATCCGGTCTCGACCTACGTGCCGCAGTGGCGCGGCATTGCCTCGGAGTCGGTGACGGTGCGCAACCTGCTCTCCAACGACAGCGGCCGCTTCTGGTCGCTCCAGTCCGACTACGCCGACCTGCTCGCGGCCCGGAGCCGCACCGACTACGCCGTCTCGCTCCCGCAGCAGTACGCCCCCGGCAGTGCGTGGGCCTACAACAACGCCGCGATCCAGGTCCTCGAGCCGGTGCTGGAGGAGGCGACCGGGATGCCGGTGGCGAGGTTCGCCCGGGAGCGCCTGTTCGAGCCGCTCGGCATGACCCGGTCGTCGTTCATCACCGACCCCGCGGACGACGCGGCGGTGTTCTACGGCCTCCGCACCACGTGCCTCGACATCGCCCGGCTCGGTCGGCTCTACCTCGACCGCGGGAAGGTCGGCGGCACGCGCATCCTCGACGCTGCCTACGTCAGACGCGCGGTCGGGCGGTCCTCGACGGTCCACAACGCGGCCTACGGCTACCTGTGGTGGCTCAACCGTCCCGGGGCCCTGCGCGGCGCGACCGACCCGGTTGACGCCCAGGGCCAGCCGCTGCGCCCGGTGACCGGACAGCTCGCGCCGTCGGCCCCCGTCGACGTCTTCGCCGCGCTCGGCTTCGGCGGGCAGGTGCTGCTCGTCGACCCGTCGACTCGCACGATGGTGGTCCGGCTCGGGCTGCCCGCCCAGTCGGGCGAGGAGGCGTACGGCTTCAGCCGTGCCGCGCGCGTGCTGACCCGCGCCCTTCGCTGACGCGTGACGCCGCGCCGCACGGTGCGGCACACTCGGTGGATGGTCGGGGCGTGGGAGCACCTGCCGGCGGCGCGGGTCCCGGCGCGGCTCGCCCCGCACGTGCTCGCGATGTACGGCTACTCCGCTGAGGGCCTCGTCCCCGGCGTCCACCGGGGACTGCCGTCCGCCGGGCTGACCCTGGTGCTGAGCCTGGAGCGTCCTCTGCGCACCGCACCCACAGCCGAGGCGTGGGACGCCGGCGTGCGCGACGCGCAGTGGGTAAGCCTGGGCGGGCTGCACACCCGCGCGGCGATGGTGGAGCAGCCCGGTCGGTGGACCGGGGTGCAGCTGACCCTCCACCCGGTCGGCGTACGGCGGCTGCTCGGCGTCCCGGCCTCCGACCTCCCGGTCGGCAGCTGGGACGCGCGCGACCTCGTCGGCGGCGACGAGGTCGACCGGGTGGTCGAGGAGCTGCACGCGGCCCTCGACTGGCCCGGGAGGTACGCCGCGGTGAGCAGGTTCCTGGTGCGCCTGGCCGACCGCACGGACCGCGCCGCCTCCCGCGGGGGGCCGTCGCCCGAGATCGAGGAGGCGTGGCGCCTGCTCACCGGCCCGAGCCCCCGTGCGGTCGGCGAGGTCGCGGACGCCGTGGGCTACAGCCGCCGGAGGCTGAACCAGCTGCTCACGGCCGAGACGGGCCACGGACCCAAGACCGTGCAGCGGCTGGCCCGCTTCGACACCGCGCGCCGCGAGGTGGTCGCCGCGGCGTCCGCGGGCGCGTCGCTGGCGCAGGTGGCCGCCCGCACGGGCTACTTCGACCAGTCGCACCTGGTGCGCGACTTCCGCGAGTTCGCCGGGCTCGCGCCGTCGGCATGGCTCGCCGCGGAGTTCCCAAATGTCCAAGGCGCGCCGGCGGGCGTCGCGGCAGCATCGGGCCCATGAGCGATCCCCACCGCACCACCGTCTGGCCCGCGCTGCAGGCGCACGACCCCGACCTCGTGATCCGCACGCTCGTCGCGCTCGGCTTCGAGGAGACGGCCGCCTACCGCGACGAGGCGGGCGTCGTCCAGCACGCCCAGCTCGACTGGCCCGAGGGCGGCGGGGTGATGCTCGGGTGTCACAAGCCCGACGGCCCGTTCACCCAGCAGCCCGGTACCACGGCGGCGTACGTCGTCGCCTCCGACGTCGACGAGGTGCACCGGCGCGCGGTCGACGCGGGCCTCGACCCGTCGCCGGTCGTCGAGCAGGACTACGGCAGCCGGGAGGTCCGCGTCACCGACCCGGAGGGCAACCAGTGGTCCTTCGGGACGTACGCCGGCGAGCCGCGGCGGGGCTGAGGCCGCCGCGGCGACGCGTCACCAGCCGCGCTCGGCCAGCCGGTGCGGCTGCGGGATCTCGTCGACGTTGATGCCGACCATGGCCTCGCCGAGGCCGCGCGAGACCTTGGCGACCACGTCGGGGTCGTCGTGGAAGGTGGTGGCCTTGACGATCGCCTCGGCGCGCTGGGCCGGGTTGCCGGACTTGAAGATGCCCGACCCGACGAAGACGCCCTCGGCGCCGAGCTGCATCATCATCGCGGCGTCGGCCGGGGTGGCGATGCCGCCAGCGGTGAAGAGGACGACCGGCAGCTTGCCCGCGGCCGCGACCTCCTTGACCAGCTCGTAGGGGGCCTGCAGCTCCTTGGCCGCGACGTAGAGCTCGTCCTCGGACATGCTGTGCAGCCGACGCAGCTCACCGCCGATGGTGCGCATGTGCATCACCGCGTTGGAGACGTCGCCGGTGCCGGCCTCGCCCTTGGAGCGGATCATCGCCGCGCCCTCGGTGATGCGGCGCAGCGCCTCGCCCAGGTTGGTCGCACCGCACACGAACGGGACCGTGAAGGCCCACTTGTCGATGTGGTTGGTGTAGTCGGCCGGGGTGAGGACCTCGGACTCGTCGATGTAGTCGACGCCGAGCGACTGGAGCACCTGCGCCTCGGCGAAGTGACCGATGCGGGCCTTGGCCATCACCGGGATCGAGACGGCCTCGATGATGGAGTCGATCATGTCGGGGTCGCTCATCCGGGACACGCCGCCCTGGGCACGGATGTCGGCCGGCACGCGCTCGAGCGCCATCACGGCGACGGCGCCGGCGTCCTCGGCGATCTTCGCCTGGTCGGCAGTGACGACGTCCATGATCACGCCGCCCTTGAGCATCTCGGCCATGCCGCGCTTGACGCGACTGGTGCCGTGCTCGATGGGGGTCTCGACAGACGTCTGGGGGGTGTGCTCAGCCATGTCTGGATCGTAGTGCGGGCTCATCCCAAAGGATGCATCGGGCCGCCAGCGGTCGCGCGCTCGGTCAGGCTTGCGAGGCCGCCCGCGCGAGCGCCTGTCGGCGGACGACCCAGATGCGCTGCGCGACCGTGACGGTGGCCGCGACCGCGAGTGCCCAGAGGGCGACCTCGAGGAGGATCCACAGGTCGAGGAGGTCGGCGAAGAAGGCCGGCACGAGCATCCCGACCAGGCGGTCGGGACGCTCGGCGATGCCGACCTTGGCGTCGTAGCCGAGGTGGTCGGCCTTGGCGCGGGCGTACGACGTCACGGCACCCATGACGAGGATGACGAGGCACAGGGAGAGGTAGAGGGGGCTCTCACGCTCCCAGGCGAAGAAGAGGACCAGCCCGCCGAACAGCGCGCCGTCGGCGACCCGGTCGAGCGTCGAGTCGAGGAAGGCGCCGAAGTCGTCCTTGCGCCCGACCTTGCGGGCCATCGCGCCGTCGATCAGGTCGCTGAAGACGAAGGCAGTGATGAACAGGACGCCCTCCCAGACCATGCCGAGGGGGAAGAAGAACAGTGCGCCGAAGCTCACCCCGAGGGTGCCGACCAGCGTCACCACGTCGGGGCTGATGCCCAGACGGATGAACAGGTTGATGAAGGGCGCGAGCATCACGCCCTGCCAGAACTGCTTGAACCGATCGAGCACGGCCGCAGGCTACCGGTCGAGCAGCGCCGCCTGGACGTCCGCGACCGCTGCGGGCGCCCCGGAGATCGTCCAGTCCACGCCCGCAGCGGGTACGACGACCGACTCGCCGCCCGCGCCGCGGATGATCGCGGCGCCCGGCAGCCGGTCCCAGTCGGCGACGGAGTGCTGGAAGAGCACGTCCCACTGACCCGACGCGATCGCCATCGTGTCCATCGTCCCGGAGCCGAACATCCGCAGCGTGCCGACCTGGCCGAGTGCGCGCGCGAAGGCCTCGCCGACCTCGCTGCCGTAGAACGGCGGGTGCAGGTAGGTCGCGGCGCAGCGGGCCTCGCTCGGGGTGTCCGGGAGCGGCGCGAGCGGCGTGCCGTCGCAGGTGCTCGGCAGGTCGGGCCCGCCCACCCAGGTGCGCAGGCTGGCGGCGTGGTGGACCGCGCCGAGCAGCACGTCGTCCTCGTCGTGCAGGGCGATCGCCGTGCACCACCAGTCGCTGCCGCGGGAGAAGTTGTAGGTGCCGTCCACGGGATCGATCACCCACGTCCGCCCCGAGGTGCCGGGCCTCGACGCGCCCTCCTCCCCCACGATCGCGTCGTCCGGCCGCTCGGCGGTGAGCTGCTGCACGATGAGCCGCTCGGCTGCGGTGTCGGCCTGCGTGACGATGTCGGAGCCGCTGGTCTTGCGCTCGACGTCCAGGCCCTCCTGCCGGATGCGGGCGGCCAGCAGGGCCGCCTCCCGGACCAGGTCGGCGGCGAGTGCTGCGTCGCGCTCGAGTCGCCCGTCGTCGTCCACGGGTGCCACGGTAGCCGGGGCGTACTGTGGCAGGACGGAGCCACCCAGGCTTCCTACCGAGGAGCCTCGATGAGCGACAAGTCGCCGCGACAGGGCATGTCCAAGAAGTCCGGGAAGTCCATCAAGGAGAAGCGCGCCGAGAAGCACGCGAAGGCGGCCGGGAAGGGCGACAAGGACGAGCCCTTCATGCCGAAGAAGAAGTGAGCCCCCTCAGCCTCGGCGTCATCGGCACGTCCGCCAAGGAGAACGAGCACCGCCTCCCGCTGCACCCCGACCACCTGTCGCGCCTGGACCCCGGGATCGCGGCACGGACGACCCTCGAGCACGGGTACGCCGACCACTTCGGCATCACCGACGACGAGCTGGCCCCGCACGTGGCCGGTTTCGCGTCCCGTGACGAGATCCTGCAGGACTCCGACGTCGTCGTGCTGCCCAAGCCGCAGCACGAGGACGTCGCGGCCATGCGCGCCGGTCAGGTCCTCTGGGGGTGGCCGCACTGCGTGCAGGACCGCGCGATGACGCAGCTCGCGATCGACCGTGAGCTCACGCTGATCGCCTTCGAGGCGATGAACCACTGGACGGCGGACGGGCACGTCGGCCTCCACGTCTTCCACAAGAACAACGAGCTCGCCGGCTACTGCTCGGTGCTCCAGGCCATGGAGCTCGTCGGGATCACCGGCGACTACGGCCGCCGGCTGAGCGCGGTCGTCATCGGGTTCGGTGCCACGGCCCGGGGCGCGGTCACCGCCCTGAAGGCGCACGGCGTCCACGAGGTCGTGGTGCTCACCACCCGCGGCGTCGCCGCTGTCGGCTCCCCCATCCACTCCGTACGGATCCGGCAGTTCGACCATCACCCCGGGGAGTCGACCGTCACCCATGTCATCACCGAGCGCGGACGGATGCCCCTGGCTCCCTACCTGGCCGAGGCGGACATCGTCGTCAACTGCACGCTGCAGGACACGGCGGCGCCGCTGACGTACCTGCAGACCGAGGACCTGGCGGACTTCAGGCTGGGCAGCCTCATCGTGGACGTGTCCTGCGACGAGGGCATGGGGTTCTCGTGGGCAGTGCCGACGACGTTCGACGACCCGATGTTCACCGTCGCGGACCGGGTCCACTACTACGCCGTGGACCACAGTCCGTCCTACCTGTGGAACTCGGCCACGTGGGAGAACAGCGAGGCTCTGCTGCCCTTCATGGGGACCGTGCTCAGCGGGCCCGAGGCATGGGACGCCGACGAGACGATCAAGCGCGCCATGGAGATCCGCGACGGCCGGATCTGCAATCCCGCGATCCTGGCGTTCCAGGGTCGGGCCGCCGAGCACCCCTACCTGGTGGTCTGAGCCGGGTCCCAGGCGGCGGCCAGCAGGTCACGGGTGTCCTCGAGCAGCTGCGGCAGGGTCTTGGTGCCGCCGACGACGGTGATGAAGTTGGCGTCGCCGGTCCACCGCGGCACCACGTGCTGGTGCAGGTGCTCGGACAGGGACCCGCCGGCAGACCGGCCGAGGTTGAGGCCGACGTTGAAGGAGTGCGGGCGGCTGATCTTGCGCACCGTTCGCAGCGCCTGCTGCGTCATCGCCATCAGCTCGGCCGCCTCCTCCGCCGTGAGGTCCGTCAGGTCGGCGACGTGGCGGTAGGGCAGCACCATCAGGTGGCCGGGGTTGTAGGGGTGCAGGTTGAGCACGACGTACGTCGACTCGCCGCGCGCGACGACCAGCGACTCCTCGTCGGGGTGCGACGGGATCGCGCAGAACGGGCAGCCCTCGTCGTCGACCGCCGTGCGGACGTAGGCCATCCGATGGGGCGTCCAGATCCGCTCGAGCGCGTCGTCACTCATGGCAGCGATCCTAGGGTGGCCCCATGACGTCGATCCGACCGGCAGACGACGCCGACATGGCCGCGGTCGCCGACCTGTGGCACGAGGGCTGGCACGACGGCCACGCCGGCCACGTGCCCGACGGGCTCACGGCTGCACGCACCCTGACGGCGTTCCACGAGCGCACGCCGTCCCGGGTGACCGACACCGCGGTAGCGGTCGCCGAGGACGGGTCGCTGCAGGGCTTCGTGATGGTGGTCGACGACGAGGTGGAGCAGGTCTTCGTCGCCCGGTCGGAGCGCGGGACGGCGCTGGCGTCCGACCTGCTGGTCGAGGCCGAGCGGCGGGTGGCCGCCGGCGGTCATGCCTCGGCCTGGCTGGCGGTCGTGGTGGGGAACGCGCGTGCCCGACGGTTCTACGAGCGCCAGGGGTGGGTCGACCGCGGCGACCTCCCGTACGAGGTCAGCGCCGGCGGGCAGACCTTCGTCTCGCCGTGCCGGAGGTACGTCAAGGACGTCAGCCTCCGGGGATCACGCTGAAGCGCGTCTCCGGTGCGGGGTAGAAGTCGGCGATCAGCCGACCGAGCGTGACGGCGGACGAGGTCTCGCTGCTGGTGACGGCGACCGACGCAGCGACCGGGTGCCACCAGGTCGCGTCCACCTGGTCGCGCACCCGGCCGTCGCTCCCGATGCGGAACGACGCGCCGGCGACCGACGCCTGGTCGGCCCCACGTCGGTGGCGGACCCAGGCGATGACGCCCCGGCCGTTCGCGCTGACGGCCAGGTCCATGGTGTCGCCGGAGACCGTCGCGTCGGTGAGGGTGGTGCTGCCCGGCAGCGCGTGCACCGACGGCCGAGCACGTCCCGGCGTCCACGTCGCGAACCGCGACCGGGCGGTGCGGCCGCGGCCGACCGCCTGCCACGAGGCCGCACCGACCCCGTCACCGGTGATCGCGGCCGTGGCGGTGACCACCCGGTGTCCCCACCGCGGAGAGGTCCACCGTCGCGGGTTGCCGGGCCTTCCCGTCAGCACCACGACCCGGCTGTCGCGACCGTCCAGCTTGCCGGTCGAGCGCGACTCGACCAGCGTGGCCGAGAAGCGCCCACCCGCGACGTCGATGCCCTTCGGGTCGATGCCGCCGTCCGGGTAGCTCCGGGTGGGGCGCCGCGTCCACGTCCGCGCGGCGTCGTCGTACGTCTCGACGCGGAGGCGACCGCCGATCCAGTAGCCGGGCTCGTCCTCCGAGCCGGCGCCGCGGATCGCCACGACGTCGCCGGAGTCGTCGATCGCCGCGACGATGTCGCCGATGGTCGGGCGGCCGCGCTCACGGCGGGTGAGGTCGCGCCAGCCGAGGTCGGCGTGGTAGCTCGTGACGTGGTGGGGTCGCCCGTACTCGCTGTCGGTGGCGAAGGCGGCGTACTGCCCGGCGGGCGAGTAGTCCACCGACCCCAGGACGGCCTCGCGCTCCACGCGCCACACCCAGCCGTCGTCGCCTGTCCACACCAGCTCGGCGAGCATCGAGGGCGGCTCCTCGTCGTCGGTCTTCAGCCGGCACTCCACGGCCACGGCGAGGTTGCCGATCGCTGTCGCGGCATCGACGGGCCGGCAGGCCTCGGCGCCCTCGACCGTCATCACCTCGGTCGCGACCCCGACGGTGCCGTCGGCCGCACGACGCTGGTCGACGATCGTCGCCTCGTCCGAGCCCGCCACGCTGATGAGGGCCGTCGACCCGCCGTCAAGGGCGACGGCCAGCGTGCTGCCGGTGGCCTCCTGCAGCGGGCTCCACACCTCGGCCGAGGCCGGACCGGTCGCGGTGAGCGTCGATCCCGTGATGGCCAGTACGGCGGTCAGGGTGACGAGCAGGTGCACGAGGACCTCCGAGACAGGTGAGTTCCTCGACCGTACCCGCCGCAGCAGTCGGTGGACCGGCACCTCCCCCCGTCGAGAAGAAAACCAGGAGGATGCGGCTCATGAGCGAGCAGTTCTACTCGGATCCGAAGCTGTACGACCGGCTGTTCCCCGGGGGCGAGCAAGCCGTCAGCTTCTACCGGGCCGAGGCCGATCGGCATGGCGGCTCTGTCCTCGAGCTGGGGAGCGGCACCGGGCACAAGCTGATCCCGCTCGCGTCGGACGGGCATCCCTGCGTGGGCGTGGAGCTGTCGCCGGCCATGCTGGCGGAGGCTCGGCGCAAGGCTGGCGAGCGCGGCGTGGTGGTGGACTGGGTGCAGGGCGACATGCGCGAGCTCGACCTGGGACGGACGTTCGACCTCGTGCTCATCGCCGCCAACTCGTTGCTCCACCTGCACGAGGCTAACGACCTGGTGGACTGCTTCCGGTCGGTGCGACGGCACCTGGCACCCGGAGGGCGGCTCGTCTTCGACGTGTTCAACCCGAGCGTGCGCATGCTTGCGCGGGCCGACGGCGTACGACGCAGGCGCGACGCGTTGTCGTTCGTCGATACCGATCGCGGCGTCGTGCATGTCGACGTCGCCGAGACCTACGACGCGGCCGCGCAGGTGACCCGCGGGAGCTGGTACTTCTCGACCGAGTCCGAGGCCGACTTCATGGTCGCGCCGCTGGACATCAGGAGCATCTTCCCGCAGGAGCTGCCGCTCCTGGTCGGGCTCGGCGGTCTCCGGGTCGTCGAGCGCTACGGCGACTGGTCACGGGCGCCATTC
The DNA here is from genome assembly GCF_042666175.1 of Nocardioides sp. GCM10028917. NCBI lineage: Bacteria > Bacillati > Actinomycetota > Actinomycetes > Propionibacteriales > Nocardioidaceae > Nocardioides > Nocardioides sp. GCM10028917. The sequence goes on along the minus strand of NZ_JBHTFL010000002.1, from coordinate 910 downwards.
ACCGCAGAGGCGGCGCTCCAGCTCTGCATCTGTGAACCGGACTGAACGACAAGCGAGCCCCGGGACAGCTGTCCCCACCGGTCAGCCCTTGACCGGTATCCGCAGCCGCTGACCGACGCGGATCCTGTCCGGGTCACTGATCTTCGGGTTGGCTGCCACGACCTGGGCGACCGTCGTACGCGTGTAGTCGCGCACCTTCCGCACGATCGAGGTCAGCGTGTCCCCACGCTCGACCCGGTAGAGCAGCCAGCCCTGCAGGTCGGGGAACATGATGACCTCGACCTCACGCAGGTTGAACCCTGGGCTGGGCCCCTCGTCGGGCAGACCGGGGTTGTCGCCGAAGACCTGCACCGTGAGCCGAGTGCCGTCGCGCGGCGGGCTGCTGACCGTGACACTGGTGGAGAACTCCCCCACTGCGGCCATCCCGCCGGTCGACTGCGCGGAGCCCTCGGCGAGGACGCGGCCGCGGCCGTCGAGCACGCGGATGCCGATCGTCCCCTCGAACCCGTTGCCGACCCCGGCGACGAGGAACTGCCGCCCTACGAGGTCGTCCTTGGCGGGCTGGCGCACCCGCACGTCTGTGATCACTCCCATGTGTCCCCTCCGAGGTCGGGTGGTGACCCACGGTAGGGACTGGCGCCGATCCTGTCACCAGGCTCGTCATCGCCGGCCGGGCGGTGCGCCAACGCACGCCTGTGGCCCCGCCTGATGGTGGCCGGCGGGGTGTGGGACGGGGTCATGGTCGGTCGGTTGGCTCGATCCGGCTGGTCCCTGATGGATCTCGTCGGTAGCGGTGGCCGTGAGGCGAGGTCCACTCGAAGCACCCTCGTCCGGTGACGCGGTAGCGCCAGGCGGTGTGGGTCTTGAGCCGGTGGTGGAAGCGGCACAGGGCCGCGAGGTTGTCGGTCCG
>NZ_JBHTFL010000001.1:0-618746 GCF_042666175.1 Nocardioides sp. GCM10028917 | reverse complement strand
CACACCGGCATCGGAGGCCTCGTCCCCGCCGACCGCGTTCACAACGTCACGGGGAACTACAGCTGATATGTAGGCACCGCCTGTCAAGGGCAGGTTGAGGCGCCCGTCCCACTGATGGTGGGGCGGGCGCCCCGTGCTTCGTCGGGGTGTGGCGGTGGTCAGCGTGTCGTTGGCGACGCACGGTCAGGCTGATATGCGCGGGTTGGGTACCGCAGGACGGGCTGTTCGGCTGGAGCGGATCGCGTGTCTAGGGTCGAGCGTCGCGCCGATCGCTGGTGTGGGTCTCGGTGCTGCTCATAGCTGTGTCGCGGGTCGCTCCTCGCGCTGCTGCCGTGGCCATGGGTCGACGAAGCAGATCAGTGGTCGGTCCTCATTCGTCGAGGACGGCCAGTGACCAGCACCAGCCGGCCAGCTCGCGGGCGATCGCGACGTTGGCGATCGTGTGCCTCTTGTGTCGTGCGCGCATGGTGTTCCAGCGGTGGTGCAGTCGCCGGTTGCCCTCGTCGCCGCGGGCACGGGCAGCAGGCCCGGCGAGTTCCCACCGGTCCCGCATGGTCTTGCCGATGCGGTAGGCGGGCCGGTGGTGCCACGCGGCCTCGACCAGCAGCCGCCGCAGGTGGGTGTTGCCGGTCTTGGTGATCGACCCCTGGACCCGTGACTGGCCCGAGGAGTACTCGCTGGGCACCAACCCGATGAAGGACCCGATGGTCTTGCCGGTGAACCGGTCCCAGTCGCCGACCTCGACCGCCAGCGCGAGGCCGGTCAGGGTCCCGATCCCGCGCAGGCAGCCCAGCCGCCGCAGCACCGGGGTGAACTCGCAATCCGCGGCTATGGTGGTGATCGCTTCGTCGAGGCGGTCGCGGCGCGCCTTCATCTGGAGCACGGCGTCGTAGTCGGACTCGAAGGTCAGCCTGGTCGCGGCGGAGTCGAGCTGTGCGCCGGTGCGCCTCAGCCACACGTCGTGGGTGCCGGTCCACGCCTTCCCGCCGGAGTAGACGTAGCCCTGGCGCAGCAACAGCTTCGACAACCGGTGCCGGGCCCGCATCAGGTCGCCCCGGGCGTCCTCGCGGGCGCGGACCAGGTCACGTGCTGCCTCCTGGTGGACGCTGGGCACGGTCACCGCAGTGATCTCATCGAGTCGCAGCAGCCGGGCCAGGTGGACTGCGTCCCTGGCATCGGTCTTGACCCTGTCGCCCCTGGGCCGTTGCAGCTTCGACGGCGCGACGACCTCGCAACGGATCCCGGCCGCGTTCAACGACCTCGACAACCCGAACCCGGTCGGACCGGCCTCGTAGGCCACCGCCACCGGAGCCTGCAACCCCGCCAGCCACGAACGGATGTGCTCATGTGACGGGGTCAGCTTCGCCTGGACGAGCTCGCCCGTGACGCCATCGATCGCCGCTGCCGCAACCGATCGTGCGTGCACGTCGAGCCCAACACTCGTACGCTCTGTAAACACCGGGGCCTCCATCACAACTGTCGGATAGGCCGAGCAGGCAGCCCCTGCTCGGTAACCCACGAACATGTGTGAGTGAGGCCCCGGCCCGCAACCAACTCAGGACGAGCCGGTCATTCCATACCGTCTAGGTCAGGCGCGTACGCGGGCGGACTCGGGCGCGAGCCGGAGCGCACGTCCCAGCGGTGTCCCCGGCTCCGTCTTGAGCGCCAGGAACGGTCGCTCGATGTAGCGGTAGGACATCGGAACGATGACCGCGGTGATCGCCAGGCCCAGCAGGCGAGGCCCCCACGTGTTGAGCCCCAACGTGCTGTCGACAAGGACCAGCACCGGGAAGTGCCACAGGTAGAGCCCGTAGGACACCCGGCCCGTGGCGACCATGGGACGCGACCCGAGCATCCGGTTGACGAGCTGGCGCGAGGGGGAAATGCAGCAGACGATCAGGGCGACGGTCAGGATCGTCACGAGGGGCCAGCGTACGAGGATCGTCACCCAGGGGTCCTCCCACGACATCCAGGACACCGCAACCAGCCCCAGCAGCGACAACAGGCCTGTCGTGCCCACCGCGGCGGAGCCCGGAACCGCGTGGTGCCCCTCGGCGTGGCGTGCCGTCACCCAGACGGCCAGGAGGGCCCCGGCGAGCAGCTGCGAACCACGGCAGAAGGTCGAGTTCCAGGTGAACCCGACGGAGAGGCCCAGGACCCAGCACAGCACCGTCGCGACCAGGGTCAACGCGACCAGTACCGCCACAGAAACGACGAGTCGGTCGGCGCGGCTGCCAGCTCTGCGGATCAGCCACATCAGGAGCAGGGGCCAGACGAGGTAGAACTGCTCCTCGATCGAGAGGCTCCAGGTGTGGGCGAGCAGTCCGAGGCCGATCTCCTGCCCTGCTGCCCAGTTCGACACGTAGGCCAGCGAGAAAACGGCGCCCTTGAGCGTGCCTCCCGAGTTCCAGACGAAGTCGGCGACGACGCTGAAGGCGAGCACGGCGAAGTACGCCGGGAGCAGCCGCAACGCGCGGCGTACGTAGAAGCGCCGGTAGCTCATGTGTCCGTCACCGCCGGAGCGGAGCAGGATGCCGGTGATCAGGAAGCCGCTGAGGACGAAGAAGATGTCCACGCCGAGGTCGCCGCTCACGAAGCCGACCTGGGCGTGGAACAGGACGACCATGACCGCAGCCACGGCCCGGATGCCGTCGAGCGGGGCGACGTAGCCGCCGACGGCCGTGGACCGCTCGACGGGCATCCTGGACGCCTCGCTGTGGCCCTGCCTCGTCATGCTCACCCCCGGCGCGCTGGAACAGCCCTGCGCCAGCAGCATCGTCGGGGAGGCGGTGGACGTGTCGGGTGCGGCCTCGGAATACCCAGTCTTCGGGTAGGTCACCGAGGCCCGGCCCGCTCAGAGGCGTGAGAGCGCCACCTGCAGCGGGTCGAGACCCAGTGAAGCGAGGTTCTGGTCGGCCCGGTGGAAGGGCCTCGAGGTCGAAGTCGTCGCCCTAGCGCGCCTGCACGACGGTGCGAGCATCCAGCCAGATGCGCTCGCGGACCCTGTCGAACGGTGCCTGGCCAGGGAGCCCGAGGTAACGCTTGACCTGGAACGGGATGACCTCGTCGTCCATCCGGCAGTGCAGGCGCATGAACTCCAGACCTGGGTCGGGCGTCCACGTCTTGCGGGGATGGAAGGCGCTCCCTCCTCCTGGGAGGGAGTCAACAACTCCTGGTCATCGTCACCTTCTTCTAGCGCGTTGAGTCTGGCAGCCGCGGCCACTGGTGCGCCGACATGGACTTCGACGGGAGCGGCAGACTTCTGGAGTGACAAGCGACGACAGATGGCGCCACAGCACGGATAGGGTCAGCCTCCGAGGCGTAGCCGCTCGCTCGTCGGTTCACTGCCCTGCGATCACCTCCTCGTAAAGGGCGCTCATCTGGTCGACCCGGTGCTCCCACAGGTGCGTGGACTGCACCTTGTGCCGACCCGCCTCACCCATCTGCATCCGCATCGACGGGTCGATGACCAATCTGCGGATGGCGATCGCACAGTCACGGGCCAGCTGGGAGGGGCTCTCGGACCCCAGCCGGAGGGCGCATGTGCTGTCGACGTTGGCCCCTGGGCCGCCCCGCTCGCAGACGATCACCGGCAGCCCCGATGCCATGGCCTCGAGTACGACGTTGCCGCCAGGCTCGCGATAGCTGGGGAAGACGAAGACATCGGCGGCGTCGTAGAACCGGGTGACCATCTCCCGCGGGACCGAGCCGTGGAAGCGGACCAGGTCGCCAAGCTGCAGCTCCTCGACAAGGGCCTCGCACGCTGCCCGGTCGTTGCCGTCCCCTACGACGTCCAGCTCGACGTCGAGGTCCCGCACCTGGTCGAGTGCCCGTACGACGTCGCGCAGGCCTTTGGTGCGAATCACTCGACCCACGAAGAGCAATCGGACGGTCCCACTCCTGCCTGAGCGGTCGACCAGCGGAGGCACGCGATGTACCGCGACATCGCTCATCACGGCCAGCCGTTTGAGGGACAGCCCGGACAGCAGATCGGCCACGTAGGGGGCGATCCCGACCACGCACTCAGCGCTTTCGTATGTGCGGCGCAGCAGCGGGTCGTGCGCCAGCCGCGCCTGGTCGAGCACCCGGAGGCGTTGGTACCACGGCGTGGCGCCCTCCTCCTCTACGAACCCCGGCGGCGACTCCAGCCCTCCGCCAACCGGGCCGAGGACGACGGGCACTCCCAGACCAATGGCGGGGCAGGGGTAGCGCATGGCGACAGGGACCACCTGGTGCGCGACGTCGAAGTGCGCGCCTGCGGCGAGCTGCCGGCGTATCCAGCTTCGTGCATGGAGGTAGAAGGGGGCGTACGCCGGCTGCAGGAGGCTGTTGAAGCGCTCGAAGCGCCCGACCCCCGGGGGCTCGGCCCACTCCACGACCCGTACGCCGGGCAGCTGTCGGGAGGGTGGGAGGTGGTCCCTCTTGTGGCTGGTCAGCAGCGTCACGCGGGCGCGCTGGGACAACAGGTCGGCCCACTGGTGAGCCAGCCATGACTCGCCGACGTCCTGCCCGTCACAGGCAGGGGCGATCAGCAGTACGTCGCGCATCGGGCCCCCAGATTCGTCGTCAGTCCGGCAGCAGGTGTTCGGAAGCGCCCAGCACCTCGGGGCGCCGGCTCGGTCGTAGCAGCGCGCAAAGTGTCTGCCAGGATCGTCGGTGCCCCAGGACGGCTCGGCGGAGCTCGTTGACGACGGTGACCACGAAGTACACCCACGCAAGCGGTGTGCCGGCACGTCGGCGGTAGATCCGCACACGGTTGATGATCTTCATGGTGTGCGTGGTGGCGCTCTCGCCCGAGCCCCCACCGACGTGCATCCCGCCAGCTCGAGGGGTGTAGACCGTCGACCAGCCCAGGTCCTTGGCGCGCAGGCTGAAGTCCGTCTCCTCCGAGTAGAGGAAGTAGCTCTCGTCGAACCCCCCAACCGCGCGGTAGCAGTCCGCATCGACCAGGAGGATCGCCCCTACCGCCCAGTCCACCGGGTGCTCGTGGTCGTACTCACCGGGCTCCTCGATCCGTTCGGCGAAGGCAGGAATGCCGGTGAAGCTGAGCCCACCGGCCCTGGCCAGGCTCGGCTTCCTGCGCAAGGTCGGTGACAGGCTGCCGTCCGCCTCGCGGACCCGCGGTGCGACGACCCCCACGTGGGGCTGGGAAAGCACCTCGAGCATCGCCACGACAGACGCGGGATCGAGTGTGGCGTCGGGATTGAGGATCAGGAACGCCCTCGCCGGTCCCGACTCCGCGATCCCGCGGTTGACGCCCGCTGCGTAGCCCACGTTGGACGAACGAACGAGCGTGCAGTCCGTGCGCGCCGCGACGAGGTGAGGCGTGTCGTCGCTCGATCCGTTGTCGACCACGACCACGGAGTGGGCGAGGCCCGCCATGGCTGCCGGGATGCTGTCCAGGAGCTGCGCGACGTGCGCCTCGCTGTTGTACGTGACCACCACGACCGCCGCGTCCAGAAGCACGCGGCCACTATATCCACGAGCAAGCCCCCCGAAGGGGCGCAGACGATCAGGATGGCAGTCCCTGGGTCGAACGCAGGAGACCACCGGCTGATCCCGGCCCAGGGCCAGTGACACACTGCGGCCATGGACAACCTCACCGTCATCGTCCTCGCTGCCGGCGGCGGCACCCGCATGAAGTCGAAGACCATGAAGGTGCTGCACCCGATCGGCGGGCGCTCCATGATCGGCCACGTGCTCCACGCCGTGCAGGCCGTGGAGCCGACCAGCGTCGTCGCGGTGGTCGGCCACCAGCGCGAGCAGGTGGGTCCGCACATCACGGAGCTGGTGCCGTCCGCGGTGCTCGCCGTCCAGGAGACCCAGGAGGGCACGGGCCACGCCGTACGCGTCGCGATGGAGGCGTCCGGCACGACGACCGGCACCGTCATCGTGGCGGCCGGCGACACCCCGCTGCTGGAGGGGGAGTCGCTGCGCGCCTTCGCCGAGGAGCACCACGCCGCGCAACGTGCCGTGAGCATCCTGAGCGGCCGGCTGGCCGACCCGTTCGGCTACGGCCGGATCGTGCGCAACCACGAGGGCGACGTCGAGGCGATCGTCGAGGAGAAGGACGCCACGCCCGAGCAGCGCGAGATCGACGAGATCAGCTCCGGCATCCTGGCCTTCGACGCGGAGTTCCTGGTCTCGGCGCTGGCCCGCATCACCAACGACAACGCCAAGGGCGAGTACTACTTGACCGACGCCGTCGGCCTGGCGCGCGAGGACGGGCTGACCGTCGGCGCCCACCTCATCGACGACGTCGCCCAGACCGCGGGCGCCAACGACCGCGCCCAGCTGGCCGAGCTCGGGCGCGAGCTCAACCGCCGCATCGTCACCCGCTGGATGAAGGACGGCGTGACCGTGATGGACCCGGCGACCACGTGGATCGAGGCCGACGTGGTGCTCGAGCCCGACGCCACGATCCTCCCCGGCACGCAGCTGCTCGGCGCGACCGTCGTGCGGGAGGACGCCGTGGTCGGGCCCGACACGACGCTGAAGGACTGCGAGGTCGGCGCCGGCGCGCGCGTCGTACGCACCCACGGCGAGCTCGCCGTCATCAGCGACGACGCCTCGGTCGGGCCGTTCGCCTACCTCCGGCCCGGCACGCAGCTCGGGGTGAAGGGCAAGATCGGCACGTTCGTCGAGACCAAGAACTCCAGCATCGGCGACGGCGCCAAGGTGCCGCACCTGTCCTACGTCGGCGACGCCGAGATCGGTGAGGGCACCAACATCGGCGCCGGCACGATCTTCGCCAACTACGACGGGGTGGCCAAGCACCGCACGGTCGTCGGGCGCCACGCCAAGACCGGCTCCAACAACACCTTCGTCGCGCCGGTCGAGATCGGCGACGGCGCGGGAACCGCCGGCGGCACCGTCGTACGCCGCAACGTGCCGGCCGGTGCGCTGGCGGTCAGCAGCGCCCCGCAGCGCAATCTCGAGGGCTGGTCGGAGTCGAAGCGGTCCGGCACGGCGCAGGCCGAGGCCGCGCGAACGGCGCGTGAACAGCAGGAGAAGACCGACCAGTGACCCCGGGGTTGGTGGCGGCCGGGTTGTGGGTCAGACTTCTGTCCAGCACCTCCGAACGAGCCTTCCCCCGAGGCTGACCAGGACAGCGAGGAGTCGCGTCGCGTGACCGGAATGAAGCGGACCACCGAGAAGAACCTCATGGTCTTCAGCGGCCGGGCGCACCCCGACCTCGCCACGGAGGTCGCCGACCTCCTCGAGTGCGGCCTCGTGCCCCAGGACGCGCGGGCGTTCGCCAACGGCGAGCTCTACGTGCGCTACGAGGAGTCCGTGCGCGGCTGTGACGCCTTCGTGCTCCAGAGCCACACCGCTCCGATCAACGAGTGGATCATGGAGCACCTGATCATGGTCGACGCGCTCAAGCGGGCGTCGGCCAAGCGGATCACCGTGGTCATGCCGTTCTACGGCTACGCCCGCCAGGACAAGAAGCACCGCGGCCGCGAGCCGATCTCGGCCCGCCTGGTCGCCGACCTGTTCAAGACCGCTGGCGCCGACCGGCTGATCACCGTCGACCTGCACGCCGACCAGATCCAGGGCTTCTTCGACGGTCCCGTCGACCACCTGATGGCGCTGCCGATCCTCACCGACTACGTCAAGCAGAAGTACGGCGACCAACAGCTCGCCGTCGTCTCGCCGGACGCCGGCCGCATCAAGGTCGCCGAGCGCTGGTCGGCCCGCCTCGGCGGCGTGCCCCTGGCCTTCATCCACAAGACCCGCCGGGTCGACGTCGCCAACGAGGTCGTCGCCAACCGCGTCGTCGGTGAGGTCCAGGGCAAGATCTGCATCCTGACCGACGACATGATCGACACCGGTGGCACGATCGTGAAGGCCGCCGAGGCGTGCCTGGCCGACGGTGCCGCCGGGGTGATCATCGCCGCGACCCACCCGATCCTGTCCGACCCCGCCGTCGACCGGCTCAAGAACTCCTCCGCCATGGAGGTCGTGGTCACCAACACGCTCCCCGTGCCGCCGGAGAAGCAGTTCGACAAGCTCACGACCCTCTCGATCGCCCCGCTCATCGCGCGGGCGATCCGCGAGGTGTTCGAGGACGGGTCCGTGACCTCGATGTTCGACGGCCACGCGTAGGCATCCTGCGCTGCTGACGACGTACGACGCCGGCTCGGGCGAGCCCTGACTTCGCTGCCGAAGTTCCCGCTTGTCGGCCGGAGCTTCGGCCGACAAGCGGGAAGTTCCCCGGATATCCGGGGATCGCCAGTAGGCAGTCAGAGCGTCCGGTCGAGGTCGTCGAGGGAGTCGTTCCACGAGCGGGCGAGGACGGTGGGCACGTCGCCCTCGAGGGCGGTCTTGACCGCGGCGCGCAGCTCGCGGCGTACGTCGACCGGGAGCGGCAGCAGTGGGAACGCGTCGCCGATCACGTCGCCCATCGCCTGTCCGGAGCGGCGGGCCAGGGCGAGGCCGTCGGTGACGTAGCGCTCGAGGTAGGGGCGGACGAGGTCGGCCTGGTCCCAGCCCCAGAACCCGCCGCCGACGGCGTCGAACTCGTGGTTGCCGAGCTCGCCGCCCATCAGCTGCGCCCAGGCGGCTGCCTTGGCCTCCGGCGTGGGTACGGCGGCGCGCGCGGCGAGCGCGGCGTGGTGGCCGGCGACGGACTTGTCGCGCTGCTCCTCGGGGCCGATCCACGAGTCGTCGCCCAGCTCGGCGAGCCTCTGCACGGCGGCCCAGCGGACAGACTGGTCGACGTCGTCGCGGCCGAGCCAGTCGACGAGGAAGTCCTTGTCCGCGCTGATCCGGGCGAGCACGCGCGACGCACCGGCGGCGAGCGCCGGGTCGCCGCCCTCGACGGCGCCGCGGGCGATGTCGGCGACGACGGCGAGGTGGCCGGCGGCCTCCTCGGGCGAGGCGTAGCGGCGGGTGATCGACTGCAGCGCGCGCATGACGCCCTCGAAGACCAGCGGGTGGGTCTCCGGGCGCAGGTGCGTGTCGGCCAGTGCGACGAGGTCGCCGACGCCGATGACCTGCGACTCGCAGAGGTCGACCGCGGTCCACCACAGCATCGCCCGGGTCAGCTGCGACTCGATCGAGGAGAGGCCGCCGGTGATCGCGGCCCACGACCGCTCGTCGGGGCGGATCACCGCGAAGGTCTCGTCGCCGGAGTTGGGCACGACGACCCGGCCGGCGAAGTCCTCCAGCCGCACCGGCTCCTCGCCGAGGAGCACGTCGCGGGAGTCCACGAGCCGCATCGCGTCGTCGTACGCCGACACGGTGATGCGGTGCGACCGCGAGCCCTCCCGGGTGAGCACGGGCACGCCGTCGTCCTCGCGCGTGACCCGCAGGGTGTCGAAGCCGGTCGAGCGCAGCCACGCCTCGGCCCAGCCGCGCACGTCCTTGTCGGTGGCGGAGTCGAGCGAGTCGAGGAAGGCGGCCAGGTCGGCGTTGCCGAAGGCGTGGGCGGTCAGGTGCTTGTTGACGCCGGCGAGGAAGTCATCCTCGCCGAGCCAGTGGCCCAGTTGGGCGAGGGCGGAGTTGCCCTTGGCATAGGTGATCATGTCGAAGTTGGCGAAGGCCGTGTCGACGTCGACGATCTTGTCGGTGTCCTCGGCGATCGGGTGCGTCGAGCGGCGCCGGTCGGCGCGGTAGCCCGCCGGCTTGCGGGTGATCGCGGCCGACGTCCACGCGTCGGTGTAGCCGGCCGCCACGCCCGCCACGTCGTAGCCCATGAAGTCGGCGAAGGACTCGTTGAGCCACGAGTCTTCCCACCACGTCATCGTCACCAGGTCGCCGAACCACATGTGCGCCATCTCGTGGGCGATCGTGGAGGCCATCCACTCGCGCTCGAGCTCGGTGGGGGTGCCCTGCGTGAGTGCTTGGTCGCGGAAGACCACGCACCCGGGGAACTCCATCGCGCCCCAGTTGAGGCCGGGTGCGAAGACCTGCTGGTAGTCGGCGTAGGGGTACTCCGGCTCGAAGACCGTCGTGTAGTGCTGGAAGCAGGCGCTGGTGATGCGCTTGAGCTCGTCGGCGTCGCGCTGCAGCTCGCCGCCCTGCGATGCCCGCGCGTGCCAGCCGAACGGCAGCGAGCCGCCGGGCGCGGGGGCGTACGGCTCGTCCCACGTCACCGAGACCCACGGGCCGCCGACGAGGGTGAAGAGGTACGACGAGAACGGCGGCGTGGTGCCGAAGGTCCACATGTCGCCGCCCTCGCCCGACGTGCGGCCCTCGAGCGGACCGTTGCCGAGCACGGTCCAGTGGGACGGGGCGGTGACGGCCAGGGTGAACGTCGACTTGATGTCGGGCTGGTCGAAGCAGGGGACGACCTTCTGCGCGATGTCCATCGAGGTGTGGGCGCAGACGTAGCGCTCGCCGTCGGCAGGGTCGATCGTCACGGTCATGCCGTCGCCGTCGGTGACGTAGGGCATCCGTGCCGTGACGCGCACCGTGTTGGACGCGGCCAGGTCGGTCAGCGCGATCCGCCCGTCGGCGTACGGCGCCGGCCTGCCGTCGAGGGTCACGTCGGTGCCGCCGTTGAGCTCGAGGAACGTCGAGGCCCCCGGTTGCGTGCAGCCGAAGGAGATCGTCGCCTCGACGCCGAAGTCCTCGGGCGAGGTGAGGTCGAGGTGCAGCTGGGTGTGGACGTCGGTCAGCAGGGCGGCGCGCTCGCGCGCCTCGGGGAGCATCAGGGGCACCGGGACACCCTAGTGAGCGGCCCATGGGCGGCGCCTCCGACGTCGGTGCCGGCGACGCACGCCGCGATTCGACCTCGCACCCGGCCCGGGTCTAGAGTCGGGGGGTTGCCTCGGCGAGGGAGCCCGCACGAACAGGACTCCGTGATCGACTGGGCCGGACCGCATCACTGCGCCGCGCCCCCGATCCGGAGCGCGGCGTTCGTCGTCTCCGGCCCGAGGCCCCCGAACCCCACCGACGTACGGAGAACATGATGTCTGCCCCCGAGAAGATCGCCGCCGAGCCCCGCACCGAGTTCGGCAAGGGCGCTGCCCGCCGCATCCGCCGCGAGGACAAGATCCCCGCCGTCATCTACGGCCACGGCAACGACCCGGTCCACGTCATCCTCCCCGGCCACCAGACGATGATGGCCCTCAAGCACGGCGGCGCCAACGCGCTGCTGGCGCTCGAGGTGGAGGGCTCCGAGCAGCTCGCCCTGACCAAGGACGTGCAGATCGACCCGATCCGTCGCGTCATCGAGCACGTCGACTTCGTCGCGGTGCGCCGCGGTGAGAAGGTCACCGTCGACGTCCCGATCCACGTCGTGGGCGACGCCGCCGCCGAGACGCTGGTCGTCAACGAGAACACCGTCGTGTCCGTCGAGGCCGAGGCCACCCACATCCCCGAGTTCTTCGAGGTCTCCGTCGAGGGCGCCGCCGCCGGCACCCAGATCCTCGCCAAGGACCTCGACCTCCCGTCGGGCACGACGCTGCTGGCCGACGAGGAGCTCCTCATCGTCAACGTGACCGAGCAGATCTCCGCCGAGGCCCTCGAGGCCGAGCTGGAGGAGGCCGAGGCCGACGCCGGCATCGAGCACGACGCGCCCGAGTCGCAGACCGAGGCTGCCGAGGGCGCCGAGGCTCCCGCCGAGGACGCCGCGGCCGAGGGCACCGACTCCGAGTGACCAGCGGGCACTTCGTGCCCGTCTCGACCGCCGACCGGGCGGTTCGTGCCCGTGTCGGGCACGAACCGCCCGGTCGATGCGTGTGACGGGCACGAAGCGCCCGGTCGGCGATGGAAGGATGAGGACGTGACGACAGACCAGACCAGTGGGTCGAGCGACGTGTGGCTGGTCGTCGGTCTCGGCAACCCCGGTCCGACCTACGCCGGGCACCGGCACAACGTCGGGTACCTCGTCACCGACGAGCTCGCCTCCCGGATGGGGTCGCCGTTCCGCTCCCACAAGTCGGGTCGCGCCGACGTGGTCGAGGGCAGGCTGTCCCTCGGCGGGCCCCGCGTGGTGCTGGCCCGCGGCCGCGGCTACATGAACGAGTCCGGCGGCCCGGTCAAGGCGCTCGCCACGTTCTACAAGGTCGACCCGGCGCACATCATCGCGATCCACGACGAGCTCGACATCCCCTTCGGCACGCTCCGGATCAAGCTCGGCGGCGGCGACAACGGCCACAACGGGCTGAGGTCGATGCGGTCCTCGCTCGGCACGGGCGACTTCCACCGCGTCCGCGCCGGCATCGGCCGGCCGCCCGGCCGCCAGGACGTCGCCGACTTCGTGCTGTCCAACTACTCGACCGTCGAGCGCAAAGAGCTGCCGTTCCAGGTCTCCGACGCCGCCGACGCCGTCGAGTCGCTCATCACCGACGGCCTCGAGAAGACCCAGCAGCGCTTCAACTCCTGACCCTCTTCGTCTGGTTCTCCCCCGTTTGGGGCATGAGGACGCAGGTGACCCGCCCTAGCGTCGTGGCAGCGGCCGTGACGGGGAGGGGATCACGTTGGCAACGCTCACGCCACCGACGGGACGCTCCGGCGTCCGCGAGTCCAGGACCGTCCACGTCGCCGCGCCCCGGCACAGCTGGGATCTACCCCCGGCCCCGGTGCCGGGAGGCGCCCCTCCGCGGCGCGTACGACGCCTGCTCGGCGTAGTGGGCCTCCTCGGTCTGGTCCTCGCGCTGGTGGCGCTGGGCCTCAACCTGAGCCTGACGAGCCGGCTCGACCGGATCGACGGCGCCTTCGACGGGCTGGCCGCGCGGCCGGCGGCGGCGCCGGGTGAGACGATCCTGCTGGTCGCGACCCGGCCCGGCGGCGCGGCCGACGTGCCGTGGCTGGCGGGGGAGCAGTCGATCGAGGGACTGATGCTGGTCGAGATCGGGGCAAACGGCGCGAACGTGCGGGTGGAGTCCCTGCCCCTCGCCGCCGGCATCGGCGCCGCGGTGGCCTCCTCACCCCCGAGCTCGTCGGTGAAGGCCGTCGAGTCGTGGTCGGGTCGAAGGGTGGACCACCTCACGGCCGTCGACTGGCGAGCGTTCGTGCAGCTCGCCGCCCACAACGGCGTGGACACTGCCTACTCCTACGGATCCTCGGCGTCGGTCCAGCACGACTACCTGCGCGAGGTCCTGGAAGGCACGCTGCACGCCGAGCTGCGCAAGCAGCCGCTCAACCTCTACCGCGCCCTGATCACGACCGCCTCGGGAACGGCCATCGACGACGAGTGGTCGGTCCTCGAGCTGGACCTGCTTCTTCTCTCGCTGCGGAACCTGCGCTCGCAGCACATCGAGTTCTCCAACGCGCAACCCAGGTGATGGACATGGATCGACACGCCGCCAGAGAGCACCTCGTGGCCTACGGGATCGAGAACGTCGGCACGGGGACGTACACCGCGAAACGGGACATCGACGTCGTCAGTCGCGACGGCCTGTATGCATCGACGTACGAGCTCATCCGCCGCTTCAGCCGCACGAAGAACGTCCTGGACCTGGGCTGCAGCGACGGGGTCGGGACCTACGGCCTGGATCCGAGCTTCTACGCCCTGGGCATAGATTTCGACGCCGCCTCCGTGGACCTCGCCAACCAGATCGCCCACGAGCGCGGAGCCCGGGGTGAAGGGCCTCGGTACGAAGCCGTGAAAGCCAGCCTCCTGGACCTTCCCCCGGAGCTTCTCCAGCGACTGCGAGCCACACCGTTCGACACAGTGGTGCTCCTCGACGTGCTGGAGCACTTCGAACCGTCGGACGCCCTGGCGATCCTGAGGGCAGGGCGCACGCTGCTTCCCGAGGACCACGTCGTGATCGTGAGCATGCCTGTCATCTCCGCGTTCAGCATCGCGACGCACCGCGAGCTGGCGCAGATCGCCCGGGACCGACAGCGGCCTCCGGACGGACTGTTCGACCGGACCCACCGGATCCTGCGGGGCAAGCGCTTTCATCGCCGTCTCTTTCGACAGGCCGGCTACTCCGTCATCGAGGAGTATCAGACGGATCAGATCATCGGCGCCACCGGTGACTGGGACTGGCAGGCGGGCGGCAGCGCGGTGACGCACCTCGCGGCTGAGGTGGCCCGCAGGACGGAGTCGAAGCATCGGGCCGCCCGGATCCTGACCCAGATGTACGCCGCCGGGCAAGGTCACCGGCTCGCACAGAAGGCGGTCGAAGCGGCCTTCGTCTACCAGGGGCTGTACGTGCTCACCAATATTGGCGAAAGGGTCTTCCCGGAGGCCGTGCAGGGCTCCCGGCTCCTCAAGATCTGACAGTGCCAGCCGCTCGGTCGGCACTGGACGTGGGGGAGTGGGGATGGCTGTCGCGAGCGTCATCATTCCTGCGCACAACGAAGCAGCGAGCATCGGCCGCAACCTGCGTGCCCTCCGTGAGGGCACCCACGACGACGACCTCGACGTGGTCGTGGTGTGCAACGGGTGCACCGACGAGACTGCCGAGGTCGCCCGGCAGGTGGACCCGCGCGCGCGCGTCATCGAGATACCGCAGCCCTCGAAGGTCGAGGCCGTGCGGGTCGGCAACGCGGCCACCGACGTCTTCCCGCGCATCCACCTCGACGCCGACATCGAGCTCGACGGCGCGGCCGCGCTCCGGCTCATCGAGCCGATCACCCGCGACGAGGTCCTCGCCACCGCCCCGCGCCGCGACGTCCCGCGCACGGGGTGCTCGCGCTGGGTGCGGTGGTACTACGACGTCTGGGAGGCGCTGCCCCAGGTGGAGTCCGGCCTCTTCGGCCGTGGCGTCGTCGTCCTGTCCCAGCAGGGGCAGGCGCGGGTCGCCGCGCTCCCACGGATGATGGCCGACGACCTCGGCATGTCCGACTCGTTCAGCAGCGAGGAGCGCCGGGTGGTGCCCAGCGCCGTCGCCGTCGTGCACCCGCCGCGCACCGTCCGCGACCTCGTGCGCCGCCGCATCCGCATCGCGACGGGCAACGCCCAGGCCGGCCAGCTCGGCGTACGCCGTCCCGGCTCGCGCACCGGGGCGCGCACCCTGCTCGGCCTCGCCGTCACCCGGCCCGGCCTGGCCCTCCGACTTCCGGTGTTCGTGGCAGTCCACGTCGCCGCCCGGCTCGGCGCCCGCAGGGCGTTGAGGTCCGGGGACTTCACCACCTGGCAACGAGACGAGAGCTCACGCACATGACCTCACTGTCCAACGCGCGTCCCGGGTCCCGGGACCGCGCCCTCGTCGCACCCACCGCGACCGTCGAGGACGGCGCCCGCGTCGGTCCCGGCGCGCAGGTGTGGGACCAGACCGTCGTGCGCTCGGGGGCGCAGGTCGGCGACGGCACGATCCTCGGGCGCGGGGTCTACGTCGGCCCGGGCGTGCGCATCGGGGAGCGGTGCAAGGTGCAGAACCAGGCGCTGGTCTACGAGCCGGCCGTCCTGGGCGACGGCGTCTTCATCGGACCGGCGGTCGTGCTGACCAACGACACCTACCCGCGGGCGGTGACGACCGACGGACGGCGCAAGGACGCCGACGACTGGGAACCCGTCGGGGTGACCATCGAGGAGGGAGCGTCCGTCGGGGCGCGCGCGGTGTGCGTCGCCCCGGTGCGGATCGGTCGGTGGGCCAGTGTCGGAGCGGGCTCGGTCGTGACGCGCGACGTGCCGGACCACGCGCTCGTCGTCGGCTCGCCCGCGAGGCGGATCGGCTGGGTGGGCCGCAGCGGCGTCCCGCTCGTCTCGGACAACCGTGACCGGTGGATCTGCCCGGTCACCGGAGAGGTCTACGTGGAGGCCGCTGGCCGACTGGAGGAAGCACGATGAGCACCCGCACCAACGGCCCGCTGGGCATCGCCGTCATCGGCGCCGGCTACTGGGGCCCCAACCTGGTCCGCAACTTCGGGGCGTCCCCAGACTGGAACCTCGAGCTGGTCT
The DNA here is from genome assembly GCF_042666175.1 of Nocardioides sp. GCM10028917. Lineage (NCBI taxonomy): Bacteria > Bacillati > Actinomycetota > Actinomycetes > Propionibacteriales > Nocardioidaceae > Nocardioides > Nocardioides sp. GCM10028917. The sequence goes on along the minus strand of NZ_JBHTFL010000001.1, from coordinate 602,941 downwards.
GCGACCTCGACCTCGAGCGGGCGCGCCGCGTCGCAGGCCCGCACGTCGAGGTGACCGACAGCGTCGAGCGGGTGCTCGACGACCCGCGGATCGACGCCGTCGCCATCGCCACCCCGGCTCGTACGCACCACGGGCTCGCGCTGCAGGCGCTGAGCGCGGGCAAGCACGTGGTGGTGGAGAAGCCGCTGGCCGACAGCGTCTCGCGCGGCCGGACGATGGTGGACCTGGCGGACGCGCAGGGCCTGGTCCTGATGACCGACCACACCTACTGCTACACGCCGGCCGTGCAGAAGATGCGCGAGCTGGTGGGCAGCGGCGAGCTGGGCCAGGTGCACTTCGTGGACTCGGTCCGGATCAACCTCGGGCTGGTGCAGCCCGACATCGACGTGCTCTGGGACCTGGCGCCGCACGACCTCGCGATCCTCGACTTCGTGCTGCCGGGGGGTCTTCCGACCACGGGCATCGGCGCGACCGGCGCCGACCCCATCGGCGCCGGCCGCGCCTGTGTCGGCCACCTGACCCTGCCGCTGCCGGACGACGGCCTCGCGCACGTGCACGTCAACTGGCTGAGCCCGACCAAGATCCGCCAGATGGTGATCGGCGGGTCGCGCCGCACGCTCGTGTGGGACGACCTCAACCCGCAGCAGCGGCTCAGCATCTACGACCGCGGCGTCGACCTGGCCCGCACGTCGGTCGCCGGCGCCGACCGTGCCGCCTCCACCGTCTCCTACCGCCTGGGCGACACCTGGTCCCCGGCGCTCCCCGAGCGCGAGGCCCTCGGGTCGATGGTCGGCGAGTTCGCCGCAGCCATCCACGAGGGCCGTCCGGCGCTGACCGACGGCCGGTCCGGGCTGCGCGTCCTCGAGGTGCTCGAGGCCGCCTCGCAGCGGCTGGCCGATCGCTCGGAGACGTCGTACGACGCCGCGCTGCCGGTGCCGGCGGGTCCGCCGCCGGTGCCCCGCCAGGCGGGAGCCGCAGTGGCGGGCAACGTGAGCGAGCCCGTGATGGAGGGCGTCCGATGACGGCCCTGGCCGGCGCGACCGCGCTGGTGACCGGCGGTGCCGGCACGATCGGGTCGACGCTCGTCGACCAGCTCTTCGACGCCGGGGCGGCCCAGGTGCGGGTCCTCGACAACTTCGTCCGCGGACGCGAGGCCAACCTCGGCGACGCCCTCGCGCGCGACGGTGCCGACCTGGTCCTAATGCGCGGCGACATCCGCGACCGCGACCTGGTGCACGACCTGACCAGCGGCTGCGACGTCGTCTTCCACCAGGCCGCGATCCGGATCACCCAGTGCGCCGAGGAGCCCCGGCTGGCCCTGGAGGTGCTCGTCGACGGGACCTTCAACGTCGTCGAGGCCGCCGCGTCGGTGCCGGGCGTGGACAAGCTGGTCGCCGCGTCGTCGGCCTCGGTCTACGGGCTGGCCGAAGAGTTCCCGACCCCCGAGCACCAGCACCCCTACGACAACGACACGTTCTACGGCGCGGCGAAGACCTTCAACGAGGGCATGCTGCGCAGCTTCCGGGCGATGCACGGCCTCGACTACGTCGCCCTGCGCTACTTCAACGTCTACGGACCGCGGATGGACGTGCACGGCCTCTACACCGAGGTCCTGGTCCGATGGATGGAGCGCATCGACGACGGCCTGCCGCCGCTGATCTTCGGCGACGGGCGCCAGACCATGGACTTCGTCTTCACCACCGACATCGCGCGCGCCAACGTGCTGGCGGCGTCCTCCGGCGTGGTCGAGGGCGTCTACAACGTCGCCCGCGGCGAGGAGACCAGCCTGCTGGGGCTCGCCGAGGCGCTGCTGCGGGTGATGGGCTCCGACCTGCCCGTCGAGCACGGTCCCGAGCGCGGCGTCAACGGCGTCGTACGCCGCCTAGCCGACACGTGCGCGGCCGAGCGCGACCTCGGCTTCGTCGCCACCACCGGCCTCGAGGACGGCCTGCGCCAGCTCGTGGAGTGGTGGCGCCCCCAGCGCGAGCAGATCGCCGCGGGACGCGCCGTGGCGGTGTCGCGATGAGCCTCGACCGCCTGGCTGAGGAGCAGCTCACCCGGATCAACGTGATGCAGCCGTGGCTCGGCGAGGAGGAGGTGGCTGCCGTCTCGGAGGTGCTGCGTTCCGGATGGGTGGCCCAGGGGCCGCGGGTGGCACAGTTCGAGGCCGCCTTCGCCGAGTCCCAGCAGGTCGCGCACGCCGTCGCGCTGAACAGCTGCACGACGGCCCTGCACCTGGCCCTCGTCGTCGCCGGCGTCGGGCCCGGGGACGAGGTCGTCGTGCCGTCGTTCTCCTTCGTCGCCACCACCAACGCGCCGACCTACGTCGGGGCAACGCCGGTCTTCGCCGACGTCGACCCCGTCACCGGCAACCTCACGCCTGCCACGATCGCCACGGTGGTCACCCCGCGGACGCGCGCGGTGATCGCCGTGGACCAGGGCGGCGTACCCCTCGACCTGCGGGGGATCCGTGCCTGGTGCGACCCCCTCGGCATCACCGTGGTGGAAGACGCGGCCTGTGCGGCCGGGTCCACCGCGCACGGCCGCCCCGTCGGGTCGGAGGCGGAGATCGCCACCTGGTCCTTCCACCCGCGCAAGCTGCTCACCACCGGCGAGGGCGGCATGCTCACCACGTCGCGGGCCGACTGGGCCGAGCGCGCCCGCCGGCTGCGCGAGCACGCGATGAGCGTCTCCGCCGCCGACCGGCACGCGAGCGTCCTCGCGCCGCCGGAGAGCTTCGACGAGGTCGGCTTCAACTTCCGGATGACCGACCTGCAGGCAGCGGTCGGGCTGGTTCAGCTCGGCCGGCTCCCCGAGATGGTCGCCCGTCGCCGCGAGCTCGCCGCGAGGTACGCCGATGCGGTGGCGGGTCTGCCGGGCCTGCGCCTGGTGGGGGACCCCGCCTGGGGGACCACCAACTTCCAGTCCTGCTGGCTCGAGGTCCTGCCCGAGCACCCGATGGACCGCGAGCAGATGATGGAGCACCTCGCCGCCGCCGGGATCTCGGCGCGCCGCGGCATCATGGCAGCGCACCGGCAGCCCGCGCACGCCGAGCTGGCCCACGCGCCCCTCCCGGTCACCGAGCGGCTGACCGACGCGACGCTGGTGCTGCCGCTGTTCCACCAGATGACCGACGCCGAGCACCGGCGCGTGTGCGACGCCCTCGGATCGGCGTGGCGACCGTGAGCGGGCTGGTCCTCGTCGGCGCCAGCGGGCTGGCCCGGGAGGCGACCGCGGTCGCCGTCCTCGTCCAGCACGACGGTCCCGTCCAGGTCGTCGACGACGACCCGGCCCGGTGGGGCACGCTGCACGGCCTCGCGCCGGTGCTCGGCGGCGTCGACCTGGTCACGGGGCTGGTCGACCACGAGGTGCTCCTCACCCTCGGCAAGGGCCGGCTCCGTCGGCGGGTCGCGACGCGCCTCGCCATGGTCGGCCTCGGCGCCTCCCGCTACGCCACCCTGCTGCACCCGCGGCTCGTGCTGCCCGGCAGCTGCCACATCGGCCGGGGCTCGATCGCCCTGGACGGCGTGGTGCTGACCGCTGACGTCGAGGTCGGCGAGCACGTCGTCCTGATGCCCCACGTGACCCTCACGCACGGCTGCACCATCGCCGACTTCGCCACCCTCTGCGCAGGGGTCTCCCTCGGCGGTGACGTCGAGGTCGGTGAGGCGGCCTACCTCGGCATGAACGCCTCCGTGCGCGAGGGCGTACGCATCGGCGCCGACGCCACCGTCGGGATGGGCTCGGTGGTCCTCGACGACGTCCCCGCAGGAGAGACCTGGGTGGGAGTGCCCGCCCGACCGATCCGGACAGGAGTCCACGCATGACCCGGAACAGCACCACCGTCCCCTTCGTCGACCTCGCCTCGCAGCACGCGGAGGTCGCGGCCGAGGTGGAGGCGGGGATCGCCGCGGTCTTCGCGGCCACGGCGTTCGTCGACGGCCCACCCGTCGCGGACTTCGAGCACCAGTACGCCTCCTTCGTCGACGTCGACCACTGCGTCGGGGTCGCCAACGGCACCGACGCGCTGGAGCTCGCACTGCGGGCAGCGGGGGTCGGATCGGGGGGCGAGGTCGTCATCCCGGCCAACACCTTCATCGCCACCGCTGAGGCGGTCTCGCGGATCGGCGCCGTGCCGGTGCTCGTGGACTGCGACGACGAGCGCCTCCTGATAGACCCCGAGCAGGTGCAGGATGCGATGACCGACCGCACCCAGGCCGTCGTGGCCGTGCACCTCTTCGGCCAGCTTGCGCCGATGGAGCGGCTCGCGCAGGTCTGCGGCGATGCGGGCGTCCCCCTCGTCGAGGACGCCGCCCAGTCCCAGGGCGCCCGGCTCGGTGGTCGCGGCGCGGGTGCGCTCGGCACGGTCGCGGCGACCAGCTTCTACCCGGGCAAGAACCTCGGCGCCGCGGGCGACGCCGGCGCCGTCACCACCGACGACGCGACCATCGCTGCCGAGGTGCGCCGCCTGCGCAACCACGGGTCGTCGACCCGCTACGTGCACGACGTCATCGGCATGAACTCCCGGCTCGACACCGTGCAGGCGGTCTACCTGCGGGCCAAGCTCGACCGGCTCGAGAAGTGGAACGAGCTGCGGGTCCGCGCGGCCGCCCGCTACGACCGCCTGCTGGTCGACGTGCCGGGCGTACGCCGCCCGCTGCTCGGCGCGGACGGGCAGCACGTGTGGCACCTCTACGTCGTCCGGGTCGCCGAGCGGGACCGGGTCCTGGCGGAGCTGGGCCGGGCCGGGGTGGGCGCTGGCATCCACTACCCGTACCCGGTGCACCTGACCGGCGCCTACGCCCATCTGGGGCTCGGGCGCGGGACCGCGCCGGTCGCGGAGACCGCGGCCGGGGAGATCCTGTCGCTGCCGATGCACCCCCACCTGACCGAGGCCCAGCAGGACCGCGTCGTCGAGGTGCTCGCCGACGCGGTGGCGGGCGGCCGGTCGTGACGACCCTGCTCGTCGCCAACGACGGCGGCCACCTGATGCAGCTGCACACGCTGCGGCCGCGGCTCGGCGTGGGCGACGACGTGGTGTGGGTGACGCCCCGCACGCCGCAGACCGAGTCGCTGCTCGCGGGTCAGCGGGTCCACTGGGCGCTGCCGTGCCCGCCCCGGGACACCCGGGCGCTGGCCCGCAACGCACTCGCGTGCCGCAGCCTCTTCGCCGACCACGACGTGTCACTGGTGGTCAGCACCGGCGCGGCTCTCGCCCTCGCGGTGCTGCCGCAGGCGCGGCTGCGCGGCATCGAGACGGTCTACATCGAGAGCGCGACCCGGTTGGACGCCCCGTCGCTGTCGGGCCGTGCCCTCGCGATGGTGCCGGGCATCACGACCTTCAGCCAGTCCAGCGCCCTGGCGCGGGGGCACTGGCAGTTCCTCGCCTCGCCGTGGGAGCTGTACGAGACGGCCCCGGCCGTCGAGCGCCCCGTGCGGTCGATGGTGGTGAGCCTCGGCACGCAGGACGGCTACGGCTTCCGCCGGCTCCTCGACCGCCTGGTGCCCCTCGTGCCGGACGGCGCGGAGGTGCTGTGGCAGACCGGCGGCACCGACGTCACCGGCCTCGGGATCGACGCCCGCGAGCGCGTGCCGTCCGAGGAGATGGCGGCCGCGATCCGGGCTGCCGACGTCGTGGTGGCGCACGCCGGCACCGGCATCGCGCTGATGGCCCTGGAGAACGGCAAGTGCCCCATCCTGGTGCCCCGCCGGGCGATGCACGGTGAGCACGTCGACGACCACCAGCTCACGATCGCCCTCGAGCTCGCCCTGCGCGACCTGTGCGTCTCGCGCGACGCCGACAGCCTCAAGGCGCGCGACCTCGTGGCAGCCGCGAGCCGCACCGTCACCAAGGTCACCGACCCGCCGCCGCTGCACATCAGCGGCGTGCGGATCCCGCGCCAGCGCTCGCGCCGCGCGCCAATTCCGGCGACGGGTGCCTGACGGCGTACTGAAATTGGGGATATCGGATTCCCTCGCTCGCCGCTCGGGCGTCGCGCCAAGAAGATCTGACCGTGGCGCCTTTGGGGTGCGCCAAAGGATGGGGACGAGATGGACAGCGCTGTCGCGAGTCACACGGTGGGCACGGTGGGTCTCGGGCGGGCGTGGACGGTGAGGCTGCTTGCGCTCGTGCTCGTCGCGGCACTCAATGCGCTCCTAGGTCCGTTGGCGCTGGGCGGACCCGCACCCGCGAACGCGGCCGATCCCTGCGCCCCCGGCGGCAACAAGATCGCCTGCGAGAACTCCAAGCCGGGCACCGATCCCGACGTCTGGGAGATCGACGGCGCCGGAGACCCGCAGATCCAGGGGTTCGCCACCGACATCTCGGTCAATGTGGGTCAGCGCATCGACTTCAAGATCGACACCTCTGCCTCCTCGTACACCGTCGACGTCTACCGGATGGGCTACTACCAGGGACTGGGGGCCCGCAAGATCGCCTCGGTGACCCCGAGCGCCTCGCTGCCGCAGAACCAGCCCAACTGCATCACCGATCTCACGACCGACCTCTACGACTGCGGCAACTGGGGCGTCTCGGCCTCGTGGAACGTCCCCGCCACCGCCGTCTCGGGTGTCTACATCGCCCACGTCAAGCGGTCCACCGGCGACGGCAGCCACATCACCTTCATCGTCCGCGACGACGCCAGCACCTCCGACGTCGTCTTCCAGACCGCCGACCCCACCTGGCAGGCCTACAACACCTACGGTGGCGCCTTCTTCTACGGCGGTGGTTCGAACGGTCGCGCCTACAAGGTGAGCTACAACCGCCCTGTGCTGACGCGCGGTCGCGAGAAGGGCCGCGACTTCTTCATGTCGGCCGAGTACGCCATGGTTCGCTTCATGGAGCGCAACGGCTACGACGTCAGCTACATCGCCGGTGTCGATTCCGACCGTCGGGGCAACCTCATCAGGAACCACAAGGTGTTCCTGTCCGTCGGCCACGACGAGTACTGGAGCAAGGCCCAGCGGGCCAACATCGAGGCGGCTCGTGACGCAGGAGTCCATCTCCAGTTCCTGGCCGGCAACGAGGGCTACTGGAAGACGCGCTACCAGCCCTCCATCGACGGCAGCAACACCGCTTACCGCACGTTGACGTCCTACAAGGAGACGTGGAGCAACGCCAAGATTGACCCGGACCCGGAGTGGACGGGCACCTGGCGTGACCCGCGTTTCGCTCCACCGAGCCGTGGTGCCGGTGTACCGGAGAACGCCCTGGTCGGCACCCAGTACCAGGTCAACTTCAGTGACCTCGCCGTCCAGGTGAGCGCTGCCGAGGGAAAGCTGCGGCTGTGGCGCAACACGCCCCTCTCCACGATGTCGAGCGGGACTGCCTCGCTCGCACCGCACACCGTGGGCTACGAGTCCAACGAAGACGTGGACAACGGACACCGGCCCGACGGCCTGGTGCGACTGTCCACAACGGTCGGGGCCGTCCCGGAGTACCTGCAGGACTTCGGCAACACCGTGGCCTCGGGCACCACCCGGCACAACCTGACGATGTACAAGGCGCCCAGCGGGGCACTCGTCTTCAGCGCCGGCTCCGTCCAGTGGACGTGGGGCCTCGACGCCGTGCACGACTCGGCGTACGCCTCCGAGCCTGCCGACGTCCGGATGCAGCAAGCTCAGGTCAATCTCTTCGCCGACATGGGCGCCCAGCCCAGCACCCTCATGACCGGCCTCGTCGCGGCCGCCAGGTCGACCGACACCGTCGGGCCGACGGTCACCATCACCAGCCCCGCGGCGGGTGCCAACCAGCCCAACGGCCAGTACGTCACGGTGTCCGGCACGGCTGCCGACACCGGTGGAGGACGGGTCGCGGGTGTCGAGGTCTCCACCGACGCCGGCGAGAGCTGGAGCGCCGCCACCGGCACCACCTCGTGGTCCTACACCTTCCTGCAGCGCGGCCTCGGCAGCACTCCGATCCGCGTGCGCGCCATGGACGACTCGGCCAACATCGGGACCGCGGTGACGCGCGCGTTCAACGCGCAGTGCCCGTGCAGCATCTTCGGAGCCGAGCTGCCGAAGGTCCCCGCGTCCAACGACCCCTCCGCTGTCGAGCTTGGCGTGCGCTTCGTGGCGCTGGCCGACGGCTTCGTCACCGGCGTCCGCTTCTACAAGGGCGCGGGCAACTCCGGCACGCACGTCGGATCGCTCTGGTCGAGCGCCGGTGAACGCCTGGGGCGGGCCACCTTCACCAACGAATCCGCCACGGGGTGGCAGGGCGTGACGTTCCAGACACCGGTCGCGGTCGCGGCCGGCGAAGCCTACGTCGCGTCCTACACCGCGCCCTCGGGCAACTACGCGCTCGAGAGCTGGGGCTTCTCGTCCCGCGCACGGGAGGCGGGTGCCCTGATGGTCGAGGGTGGCTACGGCGCCCCAGCCGGCGGTCTCTTCGCCAACCCGGGGCAGTTCCCGAGCCAGAGCTACCAGAACGCCAACTACTACGTCGACGTCAGTTTCACCACGACGGACAGCTCGGCCCTCATCGCGCTCAACCAGGCGCCGCTACCCGGTTCCTCGAGCACGCCGACCAGCACGACAGTGAGCGCGAAGTACTCCAAGCCGCTGGCTGCGGGATCCGCTGCGCTGACACTGAAGGACGCCAACGGAACGACGGTCACCGGCGCCACGGCGTACGACGCCTCGACCCGGACCGTGACCTTCACGCCCAGCGCCCCGCTCGCGGGCTTCGTGGAGTACACCGCCAAGGTCACCGGCACCGACACGTCAGGCAACCCGGTCAGCTCCGGCGACACGTGGTCCTTCACGACCGTCAAGCCGCCGAACCCGCCCGGCGTGTGCCCGTGCACCCTGTTCGACGACTCGCTCACCCCGACGCTGCTCGAGGACCTCGACCGCGACCCGGTCACCCTGGGTGTCCGGTTCACCCCGGACACCAACGGTCAAGTGACCGGCGTGCGGTTCTACAAGGGCCTCAACAACACCGGGTCGCACACCGGCACGCTCTGGGCCACCGACGGCACGGTCCTGGCGACCGGGACGTTCACCGACGAGTCGACGACCGGATGGCAGACCCTCACGTTCCCCTCGCCCGTCACGGTTCGCAAGGGCACGTCGTACGTCGCCTCCTACCGCACCACGGTAGGCCGCTACTCCGCCACGCCGAATGCCTTCGCTGCAGCCAACCTGTCGCGCCCCCCGCTCACGGTGACCTCGACGGCGGGCGCCTACACGTACGGCACCGGCTTCCCGGGCGGTTCCTCGTCGACGAGCTACCTCGTGGACGTCGTCTTCGAGAAGGTGGACCCGGCCATCTCGATCACCAGCAGGACCCCGGCCGGGGGTGCGCTCGGCGTACCTCGAGCCTCGAACGTCCGGGTCGGGTTCAGTGGACCGATCGTCGCGGGCTCCTCGCTGACGGTCAGCAGCGGCGGCTCGACGCTCGCCGGCTCGGCCGTGCTCAGCGGCGACGGCCTCGAGCTCGTGTGGACCCCCTCAGCGATGCTTCCGGCGGATGCCGACGTGAGGGTCTCGCTCACCGGGGTCGTCTCTGCGGACGGCGCAGCGCTACCCGCCGAGACCTGGAGCTTCCGCACGCGGGGACCCGAGACCCTGGACCAGCAGACCCTCTTCGGCGACTCCATCCCGGTCGTCGACAACGCTGACGACGGCTCCCCGGTCGAGCTCGGCGTGGTCCTCGAGCCCAGCCGCAACGGCTTCGTGACGGCCCTTCGCTTCTACAAGGGTGCGGGCAACACCGGCACCCACACCGGCTCCTTGTGGTCGGGCACCGGCACTCGCCTGGCGCAGGTGACCTACACCGGTGAGACCGCGGCGGGCTGGCAGACGGCGACGCTGTCCACTCCGGTGGCGGTCCAGGCCGGGCAGAGGTACGTCGCGTCCTACTACGCGCCGGTGGGCCACTACTCCTACACGTCCAACTTCTTCGCCGCACCGTGGACCGCGGGTGACCTCACCGCACCCGCGGCGGCCAACGGGCGCTACCTGTACGCCGCCGGCGGCGGCTTCCCCACCTACTCGTGGGGTGCGGCGAACTACTTCGTGGACGTGGTCTTCCAGCGCACGCCGCCCTCCATCACTGTCGAGTCGCAGACTCCCGCGCCGGGGGCGACCGGGGTCACGGTCAGCACGCAGGCGTCGATCAGGTTGTCGGCGCCGCTGGCGACCGGCTGGACGATGAGCCTCGAGGGCGGCGGCTCGGCCGTGCCCGGCAGCGCGGCTCTGTCCGGGGGTGGCTCGACCGTCACCTTCGCGCCGGACAGCGCCCTTGCGCCCGACACCGAGTACACCGCGACCCTCTCGAACGCGATCTCCACCGAGGGTGCCGTGCTCCCGACGCAGACCTGGACCTTCCGCACGGCCGTCGTTGCCTCGACCTCGCTCCTCGACGGAGTCGTGCCGACCACGCCGTCGGTGAACGACCCCGACGCGGTCGAGCTCGGGACCGTGTTCACGCCGACGCAGAGCGGCACCGTCACGGCGGTGAAGTTCTACAAGGGTTCGGGCAACACCGGAACCCACACCGGGTCGGTGTGGACGACCACCGGCGAGCGTCTCGGCGAGGTGACGTTCGCCGACGAGACCGACGGGGGGTGGCAGACGGCGACCTTCCCGACGCCGGTGCCGGTCACGGCCGGGACGTCGTACGTCGTGTCCTACTACGCACCCAACGGCCACTACTCCGCGACACCCGCCTACTTCAACGCACCGCGAGTCGTCGGTCCGCTGACGGCGCCAGCTGGCAACAACGGCCGCTACCGCTACGGCACCGGCGGCGGGTTGCCGAACGCCTCCTGGAACTCCACCAACTACTTCGTGGACGTGGTGTTCCGCGCGTCCCCGTGACGTCGGAACACCACATCCACGAACCGACGAGGGGACGGAACGTGACAGTCGGGGAGACCACCGCACCGCTGGGGGCGGTCGGACCGGACGAAGTCGAGGAAGACCTGCGCCGCAACGTCGGGCGCGGCGTGGTCTGGGCCGCGGTCGGCAACATCGTGATGCGGATCGCCGGCATCTGCGTCACCGCGGTGGTGGCCAGGATCCTCTCGCCTGACGAGTTCGGCGTCTTCGCCATCGCGCTGGCGGTCTTCGTCGTCGTCACGAGTCTGGCCGAGCTGGGTATGGCCTCCGCAGTAGCGCGATCTGTGATAGAGCCCGAGGACATTGCCGGGACCGTCTCGTCGATCTCCATCCTGGTCAGCTTCGGGCTCGCGACGCTGATGGCCGTCTTCGCCGGACCACTTGCCGGGGTCCTCGGGATGCCCGATGCGGAGGGGCCCCTCCGTGTGATGTCGATCTGCCTCGCGCTCACCGGCCTCTTCGCCGTGCCAGGCGCGCAGCTGGTGCGCGACTTCCGCCAGGACCGGATCCTGTGGGGCATGTTGGCCGGCTTCGTCCCTGCCAACGTGGTGCTGATCGTCCTCGCCCAGATGGGACAGGGCGCGCTGGCGTTCTCGTGGTCGCGCGTGGTCGGCCAGGTCGTGACCGGGCTGGTGTTCGTCGCGTGCCTCGACCGGCGATACCGCCCGGAGTGGCGGCCGGAGCTGGTGGGACCGCTGATGCGGTTCGGGCTGCCGCTGGCCTTGGCCAACCTCATCAACTGGACGCTGCTCAATGCCGACTACCTCGTCCTGGGCCGCCTCCTGACGGCGGAGCAGGTCGGTATCTACATGATCGCCTTCAACGTGGCAGGCTGGTCCACCGCGGTGCTCGGCTCCGTGCTCAACGGGGTCGTGCTGCCGGCCTTCGGTCGCGTCGGTGACGACCGTGAACGTCTGGTCCAGACGCTGGTGTCGGCCACGCGGCTGGTGGCACTGGTCGCCCTCCCGATCGCGGCGTGCAGCGTGGCCATGGCGCCGAACCTGGTGCACACGGTCTTCGGCGAGAAGTGGGCCGACGCTGCACCCGTGCTGTCCGTCCTCGCGGTGTACGGGGCCTGCTTCGCCTTCACACTCCTCTATGTCAACGTGCTGGTGGCCATCGGCGCCACGACCCAGCTGCTGCTGGTGCAGGTCGCCTGGGTCACTGTCCTCGTGCCGGCCATGATCTGGGGCACCACGGTTGGTGGCCTGGTCGGCGCGGCGTGGGCTCACATCGCCGTGGTGCTCCTGGTGTCGCTGCCGGCTTACCTGTGGGCGATGCGCTCACGCCTGGGGCGGCTTCCCGCCACGCTGGGACTCACCCTGGTCCGGCCCGCGATGGCGGCCGGGGCGGCCGGGGGTGCCGCCTGGCTCTGCGGCAGCTGGATAGCGGACCCTGCGCGCGGGCTCGTCACCGGCGGCCTCGCGGCCGTCGGCGTCTACCTCGTCGCCGCCAGGTCGATGATCGAGCAGGACCTGCCGGAGGTCACCCGCTTCATGCGGAAACTGATCCCGGGCCGATCCACCACCACTGCCGTGTCCGCACCTGAGCAGTCGCTGCGGGTCGGCATCGTCCTGGAGGGCCTGGCCCTCGGCGGGTGCCCCATCAACGCGATCGACCTTGCTCGCACCCTGCGGGCGCGGGGTCATCACATCGTCATCATCGCTGTCGACGACGAAGTGTCCGTCTCGGTGCTGCCCTATGCCGAGGCGGCCGGCTTCAGCGTGATCCGCATCCCCGCGACCGGCGGCCTGTTCCGTCGTGCACGGCATCTCCGTCGCCAGGTCCGCCGGCACGACCTGGACGTCCTCCACGTCTTCGCTGCGTGGCTCGGGCGGGGCGCCGTGCTCGCCTGCGGGCCGGGCCGTCATCGGGCGGCCGTCGTGCACAACTGGCTGATGAACAACGAGTTTCCGGTCACCGTACGTACGTCTCTGGTGGTGGGCACCGGAGGCCTGCACCAGGAGGCACTGGACCGGCACGGACCGCGCTCCTACCTGCTCGAGCCGCCTGTTGACCTGACCCGCGACCGTCCAGACGCGGATGCTGCCGTCGCGTTCCGCCGAGAGCATGGCCTTGCCGCCGACGACCTTGCGCTGGTGCTCGTCGGCCGGGTCGACGCGCTGCCCAGGGCGCAGGAGCTCCACGGCGTGGACAAGCTGCCGGGGATCATGCTCGCGATGGACGCGCTCGTCGAGCGCGACGACCCACGGCTGCGCCTCGTCGTCGTCGGTGACGGCAGCGGGATGGCTCGGGTGCGTCAGCGCGCCGGGGAGGTCAACCGCTCGCTCGGGCGCCCGGCGGTCGTGCTCACGGGCTCATTGGCCGATCCGCACCCGGCCTACGCCGCTGCCGACATCGGTCTCGCCATGGGCGGCTCCGCCCTGCGGGTCATGGCCCACGCGACCCCACTGATCGTGCTCGGCGAAGCCGGCTTCAGTCGGCTCTGCTCGGCTGAGTCGGTGGAGCAGTTCACTGCAGATGGCTACTACGGCAGGCGCGCCCCGGAAAGGCCTGTGGTCGAGTTCCTGGCCCACCTCGACGCCTTGGCCGACTTCCACACGCGGCGCCGGCTGGGCGAGTGGGGGCTGGGCTTCGTCAGTGACCGCTATGGACTCGAGGCCGGCGCCGACCACCTGGAGGCGATCTACCGCGAGAGCCTCGCCCACGGCGACTCGTGGCTGGTCCGCCTCGGGGATGTCGGCTACCTCGCCGCGCGCGATCTGCTCGGCCGCGTCGGCCGCCGGGTCACACTCTCATCGGGCGCGCCGTCGTGAGCAGAGTGCTGCTGGTGAGCCACGAGGCGTCCCGCACCGGGGCGCCCCGCATCGCGGCACTCGTGGCCCGCGGCCTGGTCGGCCAAGGGCACGACGTACGCATGGTGTCCCAGCGACCAGGCCCTCTGCTACGCGACTTCGGCGATGTGGCGCCGGTACGCGTGCCACCGCTGTGGCGGGTGCTGAGGAGGCTGTGGTCCCGGCCGGGACCGATCCGCAGCCGGGTGGCCGGGCTGCTGGAGGTCGCCGTGGCCGTGGTCGTGGTCGCGGTGCACCGACCCGATCTCGTCTACGCCAACTCGACGTCGTCGGCCGGCTACGTCCGCGCCGCCAACCTCCTACGCCGACCCGCCGTCCTGCACGTCCACGAGTCGGGCGAGGTGTTGCGCGTCTTCCTCGACCGGGTGGGGATCGATGGCCTGCCCGGCGGGCGGGTCCGCCTCGTCGCCTGCTCGCCCAGCGTCGCCGACGCCCTGGTCGCGCTCGGTGCGCCGCGCGAAGACGTGGACCTGTTGCTCTCGATCCCCGACGCGACGAGGGTCCTGGGGGCAGCATCCGCGCTCTCGCCCTCACCCTCGGAGTCGACCGCGCGACCGGTCGTGGTCGGGTGCGTCGGTGCAGTGGAGCATCGCAAGGGCGTCGACCTCTGGCTCCAGGTGGCCCGGCTCCTGGTCTGCTCCGCCCCGCCCGGGAGCCTGCGCTTCGTCTGGGTCGGTGACGGAGAACCCCCCGCGGTAGCCGCCACCATCGCCGGCGTGGAGTTCACCGGACATTCCGCCGATCCCTCCGCGGCCATGGCTGGGTTCGACATCATGACGCTGCCCTCGCGGGACGACCCGTTCCCGCTCGTGGTGATGGAGGCGATGCTCCTCGGCAAGCCAGTCGTTGCCTTCGACGTCGGTGGCGTCGCCCACCAGCTCGGGGATGCCGGCGTGCTGGTGCCGAGGGAGGACGTCGAGTCCTTCGCCCGTGAGGTCGAGCGACTCGTCGCCGACGCTGAGCGCAGACTCCGCCTCGGTGCCCGAGGCTCCGAGCGTGCGTCGCTGATGTTCTCCTGGGAGAGGTTCGAGGCGGGGCTCGGCGAGGTGCTCGCCAAGGTCTGAAGTCTGAAGCCTGTCAGGGGGGGATCGGGTGGCTGCGATCGGACGCCGGCGCCGCGCGCTCCTCGAGCCGCCGCATCGACCCCGCCAACCCGATGACGAGGAAGACGCAGCCGGCTGTCTGCGGGAAGGCGAAGGTGTCGAAGAACGCCAGGCCGCAGGCGCCGGCCATGATCGAGGCCATCAAGGCTCTGGCCATCTGTCGGTCGTCGGGGTCGGTGGACCAGGATCGGGCGCGGCGGGCTGCCAGGACCCCTGCGACGATCACGGCCAGCAGGCCCACGAGGCCGAGGATCCCGCCCTCGATCAGCAGGCCGAGGTAGCCGTTGTCGAGGATCCAGTACTTCGGCAGGAACGTGCCGAAGCCGCGTCCCAGCAACGGGCTGTTGGTGATGAACTGCGCTGCGATCTCGTAGCTGCCCGTCCGCGAGGCCACGCTGGGGTCGTCCTCCCCCTGCGAGAACAGGGTGACGATCGTGCCAAGGAGCCCCGGGACCCACAGATACATCGCCACGCTTGTGACGAGCAGGAAGAAGCCGGCGTGGATCCTCTTCCTGTGGTCCCACGACAGTGCCATCACGACCAGGGCGACCAAGGCGCAAACATACGCCGAGCGGGAGACCGAGAGGTAGATCGAGAGGATCATGGGCACCAACAGGACACGGAAGAACAACCGCTGGCGGTGCTGCCCGCCCGCGAGCGCGATGACGAGTGGCAGCGCCATGGCGAGCACGACGCCGTACTCGATCGGGTGGGTCGAGGTGCCGCTCGGGCGCGCGAAGCCCGCGCGCTCGCTGAGCTCCTGACCGGCCGTGCTTGCCGTGAGCCCGGGGATCGACAGTCGATCGACCCAGATCTGGTGGGTGGCGTACTGGACCAGGCCGAGCACGGCCACGACGCCGGCCGCCAGCGCGAGACGTCGCAGCAGCACGCGGTGGCGCTCACGGGTCGTGATGCCGTCGGTGGCAAGGAGAAGAACTCCCGCCATGCCCAGCAAACGAAGGATGCCGTTGTCCGCGACGCTGATCTCGTCGCCCAGGATCGGGCTCGCCATGGCGTGGGCGTAGACGACAAGCATGATGAGCAGCCAGCCCAGCATGGCCGCTCGCACCGGTTGGAAGCCAACGCCTGTGTCCTCCGCGCGCTGCACGTGGAACCAGACCCACCAGGAGAAGCAGCCCACCCCGAGAAGGTTGGACGGGCTGCCGGCGCTTCCCAGCGCAGGGACGACCATGGTCGAGGGGACGAACCAGAGCAGCACGAGATAGGTGGTGAGGATCGCCGTCGCGTCCACGCCGGCCCGGGCGCGGATGGTGCCGGTGGTGGTCCCTACCTGAGTCATCCCTGTCTTCCGCTCATCCGACCCGTGGGGACGGGCACGGATGTCAGTTTCTCGCCCCGCGCGTGGTCCGCGCCCTCGGGCTCGACGTGGCCGAGGGACGGCTTCTTCCGGCCCTTGGACAGGCGGGACACAACTAGCCGCGTGTCGGGGGGCTCGGCGGGCTGGGTGTCGCCGCGGTCGTCCGGCGGCGTCGGCGCGTCCGCCTCGTGCGGCTCGACCTGCGTCAGCATGGTGATCGGGTCCGTCCGCGTGCGGGTCCGCGCGGCGAGCAGCGACTCCAGCAGGGCCAGGAGGAGCAGACCGAGGGTCAGCGTGACCGCTGCCGCGAGGATGCCAGCCCGGATCTGGGTCTTGCGTATCACCTCCGGGACCTCGTCGCGCGTCAGGTCCTTCGCCGTGACCATGTCGTACTGGGTCAGTCCCAAGCCGTCTTGGAGCTCGAGCAGGACGACGGGTACGTGCTCCATCAGGCCGTGGAGCGCTGCCGCTGATCCGGTGGACGAGCTGCCCTCCACGGTGAAGAGGATGATCGGGGCACTGTTGGTGAAGTCCGGGGTGACTTCATAGTCGTAGCCCGGAAACTCCGACGCCCACTCGTCGTGGATGCTCTTGGACTTCAGGGTCCGGATCACGATGTCGCGTGCCTGGGAGACGCCCGCCAACTGGAGGTATGGGTTCCCCTGGACCTTCGTGGCGCCACCGACCAGTCTCGAAGACGTAGGCGGGAACACCAGGGCTGACCCCTCAGCCTTGTAGGTGGGGCCGACCTGGTGGACGACCAGGTACGTCGAGGCCACGACGAGGGCGAGGACGACCAGGGCGAGATACCAACGGCGCACGAGCGTGCGCCACAACACGATCAACTGCACCGCCGCCCCCTCCACGCTCTACGGGCTTCCCTGACCCGCCCTCGTATGGTTCCACACCCCTTCGGACCCTCCCACGGGATCTCCGGAGGGTCGTCGACGCTTTCCCCCAATTGAGGTAGGTGAGTGCGTTCCCGCCAACGGGCATCCCCGCCTCCCTACTGTGATGGCATGGTTGACGGGCCGAGGGGGGTCGACGTCGCGCCGATCACGGACGCAGACGTGGGAATGGTCGGCGACTTCCTGCACCGCCACCTCAACAGCCGGCTCAGCGCCGATCAGTGGGCCCGTTCGGCGATGCCGACGTGGAGCGTCGACGCGCCCAACCACGGCTTCATGCTCCGGCGCGGCGACGACGTGGTCGGGGTCTACCTCGCCTTCTACTCCGAACGCACCGTGGACGAGGGCACCCGTCGAGTGTGCAACCTGGCCGCTTGGTGCGTTCTGGAAGGCGACCGCGCCCATGGCGTGCGGTTGGCACGTGCGATGCTGCGTCAGCGCGGCTACGACTTCGTCGACCTGTCGCCCAGCGGCAACGTCATCGACCTCAACACCCGCCTGGGCTTCGAGTTCCTCGACACCGCCACGGCGCTGGTGCCTAACCTGCCGTTGCCGTCGCGCCGCGGGGTTCACCTGCTGAGCCGCCCCCGCGACATCGAGCGGGCCCTGACGGATCGAGAGCTCGACATCTACCGTGACCACCGCGACGCTGGCGCCGCACTTCACTTCGTGGTGACCGTCGGCGGTGAGTCCTGTTACGTCATGGCGCGCCGCGACCGGCGCAGGGGGTTACCGGTCTTCGCCACTCTGCTGTACGTCTCCGACCCTGTCGTGTTGGGTCGCGCGGGACACGCGCCGTACCGGCACCTCCTCCTGCGGCACCTCACTCTGGTGACCCTGGCCGAGCGGCGCGTGACAGGCCGGCCGCCGCGGCTCTCGCGTGCCCAGCGCTCACCTCGCCGCCGGATGTTCCGCAGCCCGGACTTGGCGGACCACTCCATCGACTACCTGTATAGCGAGCTGACATGCGTACCGTGGTAAGGACCCGACTGCACCACCTCGTCGAGGAGCAGGCCGCCGTCCGCGGCGAGCACCTGGCCCTGAGCCACGGAGACACGTCCCTGACGTACGCGGAGCTGTGGGAACGGGCCCAGAGTGTGGGCTGGGTCCTGACGACCATGGGGCTTCGCCCGGGTGAGCGGGTCGCGATCTTCCTCGACAAGCGGCCCGACACGGTGGCGACCCTGCTCGGCACCTCGGTCGCCGACGGGGTCTTCGTGCCGGTGAACCCGGTCCTCAAAGCACCCCAGGTCGCCTACATCCTGGGCAACTGCGGCGTGCGCGTCCTGGTGACCACCCACCAGCGCTGGAACGCCGTACGAGAGGAGGTCAAGGGCTGCCCCGACCTGGAGCACGTGCTGGTCGTCGACAGCGACCAGGGCGAGCCTGGCGACGACGTGCAGGTGCACGCCCTCTCCTCGTTCCTCACAGAGACCCCAGGTGTGGTCGCTGCCACGGGGGACGTCGACCTCGACATGGCCGCGATCCTCTACACATCAGGCAGCACCGGGCGACCGAAGGGTGTGGTGCTCAGCCACCGCAACCTCATCGTGGGCGCCGAGAGCGTGAGCTCCTACCTCGAGAACACCGCCGACGACGTGATCCTCTCGGCCCTCCCGCTGAGCTTCGATGCGGGCCTGAGCCAGCTGACGACCGCCTTCGCAGTGGGTGCCCACGTGGTGCTCCACAACTACCTCCTGCCCCGCGACCTGCCCCGCCTGTGCGCGCGCCACGGCGTCACCGGGCTCACCTGTGTCCCCCCGCTGTGGCTCCAGCTGGTGACCGTGGACTGGCCAGATGAAGCGCGCACCTCGCTGCGCTACTTCGCCAACACTGGTGGACGGATGCCACGGCCCACCCTCGACCGGCTGCGCGAGATCTTCCCGGCAGCGAGTCCGTTCCTGATGTACGGCCTCACCGAGGCGTTCCGTTCCACCTACCTCGACCCGGCGCAGGTCGACGCGCGACCGGACTCGATAGGCAAAGCCATCCCCAACGCGGAAATCCTCATCGTCGGTCCGGACGGGACGCCCTGTGCGCCCGGGGAGGAGGGTGAGCTCGTGCACCGCGGGCCGCTCGTGGCCATGGGCTACTGGGGTGACATCGAGCGGACGGCCGAGCGGTTCCGTCCCGTGCCCGGTCCTGAGCAGCGGTGGCGCTCACCTGAACTGGCCGTCTGGTCGGGGGACCGCGTCGTGAGCGATGAGGAGGGCTACCTCTACTTCGTGGGCCGCACTGACGACATGATCAAGACCAGTGGCTACCGCGTGAGCCCGACCGAGATCGAAGAGGTGGTCTACGACACGGGTCTGGTCACTGATGCGGTAGCGCTCGGCCTGCCCGACCCCACCCTCGGGCACCGCATCGTGCTGGTCGTCAGTCCGTATGGCGAGAGTCTGGACGAGCTGGAGCTGATGACCATGCTGCGACGCAGGCTCCCTCTCTACATGGTGCCTGCCGAGATCGTCGTCCGCGGCGCGCTGCCTCGCTCGCCGAACGGCAAGTTCGACCGGGTGCTGTTGCGTTCGGAGCTCGAGCGATGAGGGCCGCCGATCACGTCGCCGCCTTCGGCCGCGACGGCAATCAGCTCGTCGTCGGCGGGGTTCCCCTGGACCGCCTCGCGGCACGCGTCGGGACGACGCCGTTCTTCGCCTACGACCGGGCCGCGATCGCCACGCGCGTCGCGGACGTACGCCGTGCGCTGCCCGACCGCGTCACGCTGGGCTATGCGGTCAAGGCCAACCCGATGCCGGCGGTGGTCCAGCACCTTGCCACGTTGGTGGACTCTCTTGACGTGGCTTCCGCGGGGGAGATGAAGGTCGCCCTCGACACGGGGCACCCCGCCGAGCAGGTCAGCTTCGCCGGGCCCGGTAAGACCGACCAAGAGCTGCGCCAGGCGGTGGCCGCCGGTGTGGTCATCGAGGTCGAGTCGCGCACCGAGCTCCAGCGCGTCGTCCGCACGGGCAAGGAGCTGACCCTCCGTCCGCGGGTGGCCGTGCGCGTCAACCCGCCCTTTGCCGTCAAGGGGTCGGGCATGCGAATGGGCGGCGGAGCCCAGCAGTTCGGTGTGGACGCCGAGATGGTGCCGGCGCTGCTGGGCGAGGTGTCGACCACGGATGTCGACATGCTGGGCTTCCATGTCTTCGCCGGGTCGCAGAACCTGCGCGCGGACATCCTCGTCAAGGCCCAGGAGCAGACGGTCGACCTCGTTCTCGAGCTCGCAGCACACCTGCCGGAGGAGGCTCGCTACGTCAACCTCGGTGGTGGCTTCGGCATCCCCTACTTCGAGAAGGACGGCCGGCTGGACCTCTCCCTCGTCGGGGAACGGCTCGGAGCGCTGGTGGACGAGAGGCTGGCACCGGCGCTGCCCAACGCCCAGGTCGCCCTTGAGCTCGGGCGCTATCTCGTCGGGGAGGCCGGGGTCTACGTCACCCGTGTCGTCGACGTGAAGGAGTCGCGCGGGGAGGCGTACGCTGTCGTCGACGGGGGAATGCACCACCAGCTCGCGGCCTCGGGCAACTTCGGCCAGGTCATCCGCCGCAACTACCCGATGGCTCTCGGCGTCCGGCTCGGGGACGTCGATACGTCCTCGGTCACCGTGGTCGGGTGCCTGTGCACGCCGTTGGACCTGCTCGGCGACCGGGTGGACCTGCCGAGGCCCGAGGTGGGGGACCTCGTTGTCGTGTTCCAGGCGGGCGCCTACGGGATGACGGCCAGTCCGACCGCGTTTCTGGGGCACCCCGCTCCCGTGGAGGTCCTGCTGTGACCGCCGTAGACCTGACCATCACACCCCAACGAGGGAGCACCATGGAAGACCCGGACACGGACGCGACCCTTGCGAGCGTCATCGAGGTGCTCACGCGCACCTTGGGCATCGAGGACCGCGCACCCATGCTCGACCGCAGCACAGGACTGTTCGGTGAGCTCCCGGAGCTGGACTCGCTCGGCGTGGTCGAGCTGGCCGCAGCCCTGGAGACCCGCTTTGACATCGTCATCGACGACGACGACTTCACCGGCGAGGTCTTCGAGTGCGTGGGGACGCTTACCGACTTCGTCGCCTCGAGGTCGTCGGGCTGAGCTCGACGGACGTGACGCCATGACGACCAGGGACCTCATCCGGGCCATGCTCCAGCGGTGGTACGTCATGGTGCTTGGGGCAGTCATCAGCCTCGGCTTCGTCTACGTCTCGACCCACCAACCGACCGTCTACTGGACGCAGTTCAACGTCGTGCTCCTCGGACCGACCGATCCCGAATTCCCCAACTACCTCGAGGACCCTCACCTGACCCTTCACCCGATGGTGGGCCTCGTGGCCGACCACGTGAACGGCGGGGCACGCTCGATGATGACGGCGTCGACGGACACCAGCATGGTCGGACAGGGCATCCAGAGCGGCATTCAGGTGAGAGTGCCCAACCTCGGATCCCAGCACCGCGGTGACTTCTCGGCCAACTACCTCGACATCCAGGTCGCCGGCCCCACCCCCGAGGGCGTGACTGCAGATGCGCGGATCGCCGTCGAGATGGTGGAGGCATCCTTGGACTCGATGCAGGACGATCTCGGGATCGAACCTCGCAGCCGGATCAGGTCGATCGCGTCGACCTCCGACGCCACCATCTACCCGGTGCGCGGCAACCGGGTGCGGGCCGCGGCGGCCTCGGGTGTGAGCGGCGCGGCGATGACGGTGGTGCTGGTCTGCTGGCTGGAGCGGCGGCGCAACCGGCGCGTCTCAGCGCCGGCCTGACCCCATGCCCATCGGCACGGTCTCCCGGCGGCCCCAGGCTGCGGGCGGCTCCACTGCTTCCGGGCCCCCCAGAAGCCAGACCTCGTCCCACTGCACCCCGGCGAGCCATGCCCTGACGTCCACGTGGGACCGAAAGGCGTCCAGGTCCGCGACCTTCAAGCCGGTCACGAGCACGTGGTCGAGGTTGCCCACAGCACTGAGGGTGTCCGCAAGGTCTGTCAGGGCCACCGACGACATCACGACTGGACGCCCGCGCCGATCGAGCACGACCTTCTCGCCGGCCACATGAGCGAAGGCCCCGGTCGGGTCGACGTTGACCAGGTACAGGGGGTTCGCGGCGGAGTAGCCGACGAGGTCCACCTCGTCGGCGATGTCGGCGATCACGACCCGGCAGTCGATGACGGCCCGGACGCGGGCCGCCGAAGCCGACTGACGCAGCCACGTGCGCCGCCAGCGGTGCTTGTGCAGTCCAGGCAGGTCCCGCCAGCCGCGCTCGCTGCGGCGCACCGTGCCGCACGTCGTCCGGATCGGGACCTCAGCCGGGAAGAGCTTCCCGACGTGACGGTGGGCCGCATCGAGGCGGGCCAGGTTTGCGGTCAGGCTGTTGTGGGTGATGGCCGTGTCGACAGCACCAGCGCGACGTCCAGCAGCGCGCATCCGCAGGGCGTACTCGACGGCGTATGCGTGCCAAGCCAGGCTCGGGTCCTCGCTCAGGGGCTGAGCGAGCAGGTCGGCACGACGAGCCATGAAGAGCACCTCGTCGAGCGTCTGCACCGCGACCGGCTCGGGGGCCGGGGTCCCGATGAGGATGACGCGGTCGCGCAGGCGGCCGACCACCTCGCCGGTGGCGGTGACCCCGCAGGCGCCGAGCACACCCCACGTGTGGTCGTCCAGGGCCCCGGCCCCGGCGGCGAGCTGCTGCAGGTCGTGGAGATAGACGTCCTGGTGGGCGAAGACCACCACATCGTGCTCGGCCAGGGTGACGGCGTGGTTGAGGGCGGCGCCGGCCGAGGCGAACTGCTCGGCGGTGTTGTCGATCGGCAGGTACTGCACCTCCACGCCGGAGACGCCGGCGCCGGCAGCGATCGAGCGGTCCAGGCAGTGACGACGCACCTCTGCGTCGTTGTAGACGCAAGCGATCGTGAGCCTCACGGTGTCCCCCTCCGAAGTTCCGGGAAAATTCCATCACGTGCGCTCGGGCCGCACTCGGCCGCTCGGCCGACATCCCCCAATCTGGTGACGGAACGAGCAGGGGGCTCACCGCCAGCGCTTGGCCGTCCCGACGAGGACACCCCGGCTGCGGGCGGCGAACGACGGTGGCCGCAGCACGTCGCGCTCGACGGAGGCGGCAGTGTCGTCGCGGTGCACGCTGTAGCGCGGCTGCATCCATTGCCCCTCGCGAGCCCTGCGGCGGTCGCTCGTGTGGACGGAGCGGTAGCCGAGGGCCCGGAGCTGGGAGATCGTGCGGCGGTCATAGCGACCGAGCGGCAGGGCCGCGTCACGCACGGGGGCCCCGATCAGCTCGGCGAGCAGCGTGCGCGCCGACACCAGCTCCTCGTGCTGCTGGCGGGTGTCCAGGCCGCGCCAGGGGCAGTGCGTCATGCCGTGGTTGCCGATGGTCATTCCTGCGGCCTGCAGCTCGCGCACCTGGTCGCTGGTCAGGCTGCCGCGCTGGTCGAGACGCCCGGCAACGACAAAGAAGGAGGCCTGCAGCCCGCGCCTGACCAGCTCGGGCAGGGCGACCTCGGCGTCGGAGGCGTTGGCGTCGTCGAAGCTGAGCCGGACCTCGGGTCGATCAGCCACGAGGTCGAGGATCTCTCCGAACGCGTCGACCTCGATCCAATAGGCGTCCTCACCGGGCTCTAGATCACGGCCGGGCGCCCCGATGCCGTGGAAGCAGAGGTTAACCACGCGCATGCGGGCGACCGTACCGCCTCAGGAAGGGGATCCGCCACGCAACCGCGGAGTGGGTGGTGGAAGCCGTCAAGCGAATGTGATCTTGACTACACTCCGAGCGTCACAACGCGGCTGCGACTGCACGGGGCGGGTCACCCGATTTACCCAATTGTGGACAGTGCAGAAGCGCCAGAGGAGTTGGCACCGCCAGCGGCCTGGCGCACGATGGCGGCAGGCACCATCCCCCGGGTGTCTCGGTCAAGCCGTTGCGCGGCCCCGCGCGCGCATTCCCCCAGCCCTCCCCGAGGTGATCCGTCATGCAGCAGCTGCCCAGTCCGCGCCGACCGGTCGGCGTACCTGATGGCGCCGGGGAGGGAACTCTGTCCGCCCGGGGCCGCATCGCGCTCTCCCTCGTCGGGCTGGTCGCCCTCGCCTTGGCCCTCACCAATGGCGGGGACCCCGCGCAGGCGGGACCGGAGCACTTCGGTGCCGCTCCGCGGGCCGACGCCGCGGTCGGAGTGTTCCCGGCGGCGCGTCCCGCAAAGGGGTCGGTCCGGGTCCGCACGACCGTTCCTCGCGAGGTCGGCATGAGGTTCAGCGCCAAGGTCGCGGGAAAGGCCACCGGAATCCGGGTCTACAAGGTGTCCCGGAAAGCCTCGTCCACGCCGCGATCCGGTTCTCTGTGGAGCTCACGCGGCCGGCTGCTCGTCAAGGCCAAGTTCACGAGGTCCCGAGGCGCGGGCTGGGTGTCCGTCCGCTTCTCCGACCCCGTCAAGCTGGTGCCGGGCAAGACGTACGTCGTCTCTGCCTACGCGGCAAGCGGACGCTACGCCGCCACCCGGGGTGGCCTCGCCAAGGCGCGATCGACTGCTTATCTCGCAGCCTTCGCAGGAAAGAACGGGGTCTACCGGTCGAAGAAGGGCCCGGGCTTCCCCAACCGCGGCTCCAGGGCCAACGACAACTTCTGGGTGGACGTCCGCTTCGCTCCGGCCGGCAAGTCCACGACCACCACCCCCACTTCCAACCCCACCCCGATCCCGAACGGCAACTGCGTCGGGGCGGCCAACACCCCCGGCGGCGCCGACCCGTGGGGCGGCTGTTGGCCGGGACCGCACAACACCGGCTACCCGCACGGACTACCCGGAGACACGCGTGCGCCGGTCACACTCACGCCGTACGACGGCCCGATGACGATCCGCTCCTGCGGCGTGGTCATCGACTCCAAGGTCGTCGACGGCACCATCCTCGTCGAGGCCGGCAACGGCACGTCGTCCAAGGACACTCCGTGCGTCACCATCCGCAACTCCCTGGTCAAGGGCGTGATCATGTCTGAGAAGTCGACCTACGGCCCGGTTCTCATCGAGGACACCGAGGTGGCGCCGACGGACCTGCCGTTCTGGGAGAACATCGGGCGCTCCAACTTCTTCGTCTACCGGGTGAACTCCCACGGTGGAGAGGGCGTCATCAAGTGCGACTCCAACTGCGAGGCCAGGGACAGCTGGGTGCACGGCATGGAGCTCGGCGGCGCCTACCACTACAACGCCTTCGGTGGTAATGGCACCGATGGCTTCACCATCGACCACAACTACGCCAGCTGTGGTGACTGGTCGAAGGTCTCCGACCCGACCGACGACGCCGGTTGCTCCTCGGTGATCGGCTTCTACGGTGACTTCGCGCCCATCCAGAACATCTCGATCACGCGGAACTTCCTCGCCTCGACCTTCAGCGGCACGGGTCAGTCGATCCACCGCCAGGCCGGCTACTGCCTCAACCCGGGCTACTACCCAGGTAAGCCCTACCCGGACACGGCCAACCTCACCGTCACCGACAACATCTTCGCGCGAGGTGAGTCCAACAAGTGCGGCGTGTTCGGTCCGAGCAACAGCCTGCACGCACGAGGTGAACCGAACGGCAGCATCTGGGAGCGCAACCGCTTTGAAGACGGGGCTGCGATCTCGCGACCGACGGAGTAGCTGAGTCGGTCAGCGCACCACGGTGGCCGACCAGGCCTGCTCGATCAAGAGAGCGGGCTCCGCGTCGGCCACCGTGTCGACCGCCCAGGTGTCGGTGACGCCGGGGTCGTCCGGGCGCGGCATCCCGTACATCAGCGTGTCGTCGTCGAGCCACTCCACCTGGTCGTCGAGACCACGCGGCCCGGCCTCGAGGAGCGTGCGCTCATCCGTCGCGAGGTCCTGGACGGCGATCTGCCACACGACACGACGACCCGGGTCGACGTCGACCTTGAAGGCGACGCGCGTGCCGTCGGGTGACAGTGCCGGGCACTCGGCGTCGGGCGACACCGTGGTGAGCGTGCGCGCGGTGAGGTCGCCCTCGACCAGCCACGTGCGACCGCCGGTCGCGACCGTCGCGTAGAACGTCTCGTCGTCGACGAACGTCACGCCCCAGACGTTGCGGTCGACGGGGTCGACCTCACGGCCGTCGACGACCAGCTGGAACTTCTCCAGGTTGCCCCACCGCTCGCCGTCGCCGAACTCGTGGACCTCGGTGGCGGTGGAGAAGCCGGTCGACATGTAGGAGTGGCCGGCCACGAAGACGGTCGTCGCCACGAGCGTGCCGTCCGGGCTGAGCCGGGTGCGGCTCGGGATGCCGGGCAGGTCGTTGCTCGCAACCTCCTGCCAGTCGGCGTCGAACTCCATCCCCTCGTACGTCATGGCGACCCCCTCGTCGCTGATCAGGCACGAGGCGCCCTCGGGACGGGCCGCGACCCGGTTGCACGAGACGCCGGTGAACGCGCGCGGCCCGCTCGGGTCGTCGAGCGGCACCACTGCCACGACGCCGTACTGGCTGTCGAGGCCGGTGTGGCGGAACACGATGCGCGGGCCCTCGGTGACCTCGGCGATGGGCGTCTGCTCGGCCTCGGGCTCGGCGGCCCGCTCGGCGCGGACCTCGCGACCCTGGTCGACGACGTAGACCGTCGCCCCGACGGCGATCGCCACGACGACCGCGACGAAGGCCAGCACCCGGGCGCGGGTGCTCACGTGGTCGCCGCGGCGCCGTCGAGGCGCGTGATCCGGGTGGCGGCGGCGAGGACCGCGAGCGCCAGCAGCGCGGCGACGGACGCCATGGCGACCGTCGGACCGAGCAGCAGCCACAGCACGCCGAACCCTGCCGAGGCGAGCATCCGGGCGAGCGCCACCACGGTCTGGGCGGCGGCGATGCCGCTGGATCGTGCCTGGACGGGGACCAGGCGGCCCGCGATGGCGGCGATGACGCCGTCGGTCGCCGCGTAGAAGGCGCCCAGGAGGACCAGCGTCCCGACGGTGGCCGCGGCGGTCGAGGTGGGGAGGACGGCGCACAGGTAGGCGCCGACGAGGGCGAGGTGGCCGAGGATCAGGGTGCGAGCACGCCCGACCCGGTCGGCCAGCCGGCCGACCGGCACGGCCAGAAGCAGGTAGGCGACGTTGGTGCCGACGTAGAAGAGGGGGAACCAGGTCACGTTGATCCCACCGTGGTCGAGCAGCGCGAGGTAGATGAACCCGTCGCCGATGGTCAGCAGCCCGAGCAGCCCCGCGACCGCGAGCAGCGGTCGCAGTCGCGCGTCGGTCAGGTCGCGCCACCGGAACGGCGGCGGCGTCGGTCCGCTGCTCCTCTCCCGGTCGCGCCTGGCGCGGACGTCCGGTCCGAGCAGGCCGAGCAGGGCCACGCCGGCGAGGGCGAAGGCCAGCGAGACCACGAGCACGACGGAGTAGCCGTCGGGCACGAGCACGAGCAGGCCGAACGCGATGAGCGGGCCGAGCGCCGCGCCGATGGTGTCGAGCATCCGGTGCACACCGAAGGCGCGGCCGAGGTGCTCGGTGGGGGTGGCGGTGCTGATCATGGCGTCGCGGGGTGCCGTCCTGATCCCCTTGCCGATCCGGTCCGCGGTGACTACGGCTGCGATCCCGGCCGCGCCCGAGGCGAAGAGCAGGAAGACGCGCGCGACGGCGGAGAGCCCGTAGCCGAGGAAGGCGACCCACTTCGGACGGTCGGAGGCGTCGGCCAGCCAGCCGCCGCCGAGGCGGACCAGCGCGCTGACACCCTGGTAGAGGCCGTCGATGAGGCCGTACGCCACCGGCGTGAGCCCGACGACCGCTGTGAGGTAGAGCGGGAGGATGGCGGCGACCGACTCCGACGAGACGTCGGTCAGCAGCGACACGACCCCGAGCGTGATGACGACCCGGCCCACCGGGGGCCGGGTCGAGGTCGAGCCGCGGCTGGTGCCGCCGGCGGGCCGGTCGCGGACGGAGATGTACATCTGTCACCCGCCCGCGGCGCGCAGCGAGGCATGGACGGCGTAGCTCGAGCCGGAGCCGCGGGGGCTGACCGTGACGGTCACGACGCTGTCACCCCGCCGGAACGAGGCCGCCTGGGAGCCGGCGACGCTCGGCGGGGCCGCCGTCTCGTCCATACCGCGGCGAGCGAGGCGGGCGCGGTAGGCCCGCAGGACCCGCGCAGGTGGGAGGGACGTCGTCGCCACCAGCCCGACCTGCAGCCGGTCGCCCATCGGCGAGAGGCTGCTGCTCTCGACGCGGGCGCCCCGGGGCGGGCGCAGGGCGTCCGGGAACTGCCGCAGCAGGCGGCCCTGCGCGCTCGCGCCTCGGGGGAGCGGCGTCGTGACGAGCGGCGCGGGGTTCGCCGGGGGAAGCAGCTCCGAGAGGCTGGAGACGGGGGACTCGGGTGCTTCGGGCATCTCGAGCGCGGGGGCGGAGCCCGGTGCGGTCCCGTCGGTGGCCTCGGAGTCGCCGCCGGTGCCGGGCGAGGCGCTCGCGCTGGGCTCGGGCGACTGACCGCTCCCGTTGGCCCCGCCGTCCGCCTCGGCCGTGTGGTCTCCCGGCTGGTCCTGGGCTCGGTCCTTCGTCCGACCCGGCGCGCCGGAGCCGTCCCCGCCCGACACGGATCCGGAGTCGGCATCCGGGGACGCGGTCGAGGACACGGTCGGGGACATGGCCTCCGGGGACGCCCCGTCGGCGCCGCAGCCGCCGAGGAGCAGGCAGGCCACGACGCCGATCACGGCGACCCGGACAGGTCTGGTGTTCATCTGATGGTCGACCCCCACGGTCGTTGACGAGACGGTGCCCGCGACGTCAGTATGCGCCGCGGTGACCCAGCACCGCTCGCACTGTGCGGACGAGGATCGAGAGGTCGTGGCGCAGCGACCAGTTCTCGACGTACTTCAGGTCCAGCCGGACCGACTCGGCCCAGGTCAGGTCGGAGCGGCCCGACACCTGCCACAGGCCGGTCACGCCGGGCTTGACGACGAGCCGGCGCCGCGGGTCCACGTCGTAGCGGGCGACCTCGCCAGGCAGGGCCGGACGGGGTCCCACGAGGGACATGTCGCCGCGGACGACGTTCCACAGCTGCGGCAGCTCGTCCAGCGAGTAGCGGCGCAGCCTGCTGCCGAGGGGCGTGATTCGCGGGTCCTGGGCGATCTTGAACAGGACGCCGTCCTTCTCGTTGGCCTCGCCCATCCCGAGTCTTGCTGCCTCGGCGTCGACGCCCATCGAGCGCAGCTTCAGCATGGTGAACGGGACGCCGTCGCGCCCGATGCGCTCCTGGCGGAAGAACGCGGGGCCGGGGGTCTCCATCCGGATGGCCACGGCGAGGGCGGCCAGCAGCGGCAGGGCCAGGATCAGCGCGAGGAGCGCGAGGGTCCGCTCGACCAGGTCCTTCAGCAGCCGGCGGGGTCCCCTGAGGGTGGGCTTGCCGACGTGCAGCACGCCGAGGCCGGCGGTCGACATCACCCGGGTCCGCTGCGGCTCGACGTCCAGCAGGCCCGTGCCGAGGAAGAGCTCGGTGCCCATGCCGGACAGGGACCAGTGCAAGCGGCGCACCTCGACGGGCGACAGCTTCGCGCCCGGGAGCACCACCAGGGCGTCGGCGCCGTGGTCGTGGGCTGCCGTCGAGGAGGCCTGGAGACCCACGTAGACCGGTACGTCGCCCTCGACGGGGGTCTTCGACACACGGGTGAGGCAGGCTGCGACCACCTCGTGGGTGCCGCTCGCGCGGAGGTGCGCCACGGCCTCACGGACGTCGCGCGGCCGGCCCGCCAGCACGACGCGCGGGAGGGGACGGCGTACGCCGGCGACGAACGGCAGGGCGCTGGCGACGGTGAAGCCGGCCACCAGCGCGGCGAGGGCCAGCGCGTCGGCGTGCCACACCAGTGGTGAGACAGCCAGGGTGAGCACGGCCGTGCGGGCACCGGCGGCGAGGACCACGCCCAGCCGCGCGCCACGGGACTGCCCGAGCGCCTGGCGCCGGTAGCGACCCGACACGGCGAGCAGTGGCGGCCACGCCAGGGCCGTCGCGATCGCGGCGGGCAGCTCGAGCCGGCCCTGGGACACCGACACGACGGCGAGCCCCAGCGCGAGCACGAGGTCGAGGACGACCGCCGGCCACGTCGGGGCCGGCCGGGTGGCGCTCCGCTGGGGCAGCTCCGGGACGACGGTCGCGGTGACCGGTTCCGGGACGGCCGGCGGCGCGAGGACGATCGGGTCGACGAGCGGCAGGGTGTTGACCCCTCGCGGGCGGGGGATCTGCCTGTCCAGCAGGCTCCCGTCCGCGGTGACGACGTCGGCCACCATGCCGGCCACGTCGGTCGCCGGGTCGGGTGCCACGACGGGCACCACCCCGGACACCATGTCGGTCACGACCTGCGTCATTCCCATCAACCCCCCTTCGGAGCACCGCCCAAGGCGCCCCGCTACTGACCTTGTCGCGAGCCTAGGAAGCCCCACCCGGCCGGGCATGCCGCAAATGAGCGAAAGCCGTGCACGCCCGGGAGATACCCATTCAGAGGGATGGGCAGTTCCGGCCGGCCGGACCTACTCTCGAAGAGGTGCACCAAGCACTGGTTCGCTCTTCTCGGGCCAGCCCCGCACTGGCCGCCTCCTGGTGGCCGCTGGCGTGACGCGGAACCCCACGCTTCGTCACCCGGAACCGATGCGAACCAGTGGCGGCGGTCGAGGTCCCCCTCCTCGGCCGCCGCTTCCGCGTCCACGCCGTGGCACCCGCCGTGGCAAGGTCAGCCGGCGCAGGGCACGGCACCTCTCGTCGAGCCGGTGCGCTCAGGCGCCGACCTTCCAGCCGACCTGGTTGGCCATGCCGACGGCGGCGAGCTGCGAGGAGACCTCCAGCTTGCCGAGGATCGACTTCACCTGGGTGCGGACCGTCGCCTCGGACACGACGCTGTCCTGGGCGATCGCCCGCACGGTGCGACCCTCGATGAGGGAGCCCAGCACCTGGCGCTCGCGCGGGGTGAGCAGGTCGAGCCGGCGGCGTACGTCGTCGTGGGCCTGGCGGTCGCGCGCCCAGGCCTCGAGCAACGACTCGAGCTCCTCGCGGGTGACCACCGGCAGCCCCTGGTGCAGTCGCCGCACGGTGGCGAGCGCCTGCTGGAGGGCACCGGTCTTGGACAGCACCTTGCGTGCCCCGAGGCGCATGCACGCTCCCCAGCGGCCGATGTCGTCCGAGGCCGTCAGCACCACGACGTTGGCGTTGGCCCGGGCGAGCGGCGCGACGAGGTTCATCCCGTCGCCGAACCGGCCGAGGTCGAGGTCGAGCAGGACCGTTCGGGCGTTGGCCCGCAGGGCGAGCGATCGCAGCGTGGCCATCGACCCGCCCTCGTCCGGCGGCTCCAGTCGTCGTACGTCGTAGCCCTCCAGGGAGAGGGCGAGCTCGAGCGACTCCGCGAAGAGCAGGTGGTCGTCGATGATCAGGACCCTGTGCTCACCCCGAGACGCGCCAGGCACGGCCGTCCTCCATCGTCAGCTTCGGTGCGGGCAGTCGGGTCGGGCCCAGGTCGTTCTCCGGCGAGCGCCGGGGCGAGGGCAGCGAGATGACGAACGACGATCCCCTGCCGTCCCGGTCGGCGAGGCGCAGCGAGCCACCCGCCTCGGTCATCAGGCGCTGGGCGACGTGGAGCCCGATGCCCTCGCCCCTCGACTCGGTGCCGCGCTTGCCCCACTCGAAGATCTGCTGCCGCTGGTGCCGGGGGATCCCGCGACCGAAGTCGGTCACCGTGATGTCGACCGTCTCCTCGTCGCGGCGCATCACCTCCACGACGCTCTCGTCGGTGCCGCCGTGCTTGGAGGCGTTGTCCACCAGGATGTTGAGCACCTCGGAGAGGGCGTCGAAGGGAGCCCGGACCACGTCCCCGGTGGAGTGCAGCTCGACGTGGCGGCCCTTGAGCCGCTGCAGGTCGAGGATCTGGGCCAGCGCGTCGTCGAGGCGCAGGTCGGTGGTCTGCGGGCCGGTGCCGGCGAGCATCCGCTCCATCCGGTCGAGCTCGCGGCGTAGCGATGCCCACAGCCGTGCCCGCGTCTCGCTGGTGAGGTCCTGGCGGTCGAGCAGGGCAGATCCGGCGACGAGTCCGGCGATCGTGCTCCGCAGCTCGTGCATCCGCTCGCGCTGCTCGCGGGTGGCGTCGACGAGCTCGTGCTCGAAGGAGTCGATGCGCTGGCGCTCGTCCTCGAGGGTCCGGCGCAGCGTGGCCCAGGCGATGCCGAGCCAGGCGGCACCGACTGCCGTGCGGGCGAGCCACAGGCCCGCGTCGACGGTGCCGCCGGCGAGACCGGACGGCGGGACCAGCTGGCCGAGGACGACCACGCCCACCGTGACCAGCAGCAGTGCGCTCACCGGTCGTGACGCCGCGTGCTGCTGCAGCACGAGGACAGCGGCCAGCAGGTGGGTGCAGAGCAGGACCCCGATGAGCAGCTGCATCTGCGGCGGCGGCGGCTGGACCCGCGGGAACTGGAGCAGCAGGTGGCCCGCCGCCACGAGTCCCAGCCCGAGGCCGATGACGAAGGTCTCGTCGGCGACGCGTCGTACACGCTCAGGGGCCAGGAGGGGGATGACCACTCCGAGCATCCCGGCCATGCCGACCGCCAGCATGAGCAGCTGCACGACCGCACCTCGCGGTGGCGTGCTGTGCAGCGCGATGAGCGTGACGACCAGGGCCTGGGCGGCGACGAGCGCGCCCGTCGCCACGATCCAGCCCGCCACCGCGCCGGCGTGCCTGCGCCACGTGACGAGCGCGGTGCAGCCGGCGGCGGCGACGAAGACGCCGCTGACGACCCCCTCGCCCAACGACGGCACCGTCGACGCCGACGGCGGCGACCACCATGCGTGATCTGTCCCCGACCCGATCCACACCAGGACGAGGAACGAGGCGAGCCCCATGATTCCCGTCCGGCACGTGTGGCGCAGATCCCCCCTGCAGAACCCCAGCATTCCCTGCTACCCCCCTGCGGTACAGCCCAAGTTGTTGTCGAGACGCGTCGGCTGCTTCCCAAAGCTGCCGAGCGCGACGTGCATCTGACGTGTGAGTCAGGCTCTCGGCTGAGAGTGCAACTCACGGTGCGGGGGGTCCAATGATTCTGTGGCCGTACCGCAAATAGGGCAAAGGCGGTCTGGTCCGCCGTTCGCAGGACTCGTGGAGGCTTCGTCAAGGAGTCCCTCAGGTCGTCCCCAGCGGTGCCCGAGCACGCGGCGATTTCCCCTCAAGGGGGTAGCCGCCGGCCGGCGCCCCGCTCCGGGTGCGGAAGACGAGGACCGGTCGCGTCCCCAAATATGTGCACGTTCGCCAAGGGCTGGACGTGTGGGGGTGTACGACGGACAGGCTGGAGCAGCCGGCAAGCGGGAGGAGGCCCCATGAGCGTGCCAGGTCCGGTCTGGGTGCTGTCACCGCACCTCTTGGTCGCGCAGGCGGTCACGGCCGCGCTGCGCTCGGTCGGAGTGCCGGCCGAGACCCGGAGGTGGGAGTCGGTGGTCGACGACGACGGCTCTCCCGTGCTCGTGGCGTCCCGACCAGCAGTGGTCGTCGCCATCGTCGACGGGGTTGACAACTCCGCCGTCGTCGGTCATGTCGAGGCGCTCGCCCAGCCAGGCGACGCGCGGGTGGTGATCGTGAGCTCCCCCGACACCTCCACCCGGTGGGGCGGGCTGCTGTCCAACGACGCCGTCGACGTGGTGACCGTGACGACCTCGGTGTCACAGCTCGCGGAGGTCGTCCAGCGACTCACCGCCGGCGCATCGTCGATGGACCCGGAGGAGCGGGCGGCCCTGCGCACCTCGTGGGCCATGGACCGCGACCGGCGCCGACACGTGCGCGACCAGCTCGAGTCGCTGTCGCCGCAGCAGCGGCGGGTGCTCGAGCTCCTCGCCTCCGGTCGGCGGGTCGCGGAGGTCGGCGTCGAGATGGGCGTCGCAGAGGGCACCGTCCGCAGCCACGTGAAGGCGCTGCGCGCCAAGCTCGGCGCATCCACGCAGCTCAAGGCGGTGGCGATGTTCCACCAGGCCTACGACCCCACGGGAGGCGGCGGCGACATCGTGCCCCGGCCCCGAGGGGCGGGTGAGGATCCGGGCGACGACCCGGATCATCACGCCGACGGACACCGGAGCGGGGAGAAGGTGGGCGTCGGCCGTCGATAGGCTGGCGTCATGATCGATCCCACGACGCTCGACGACCACGCCTTCGCCGTCTGGGCGGCCGAACGGGCCGGCTCGGTGCTGCTCGACGTACGCGCCGGGGCCGCCGCCGACGGCCTCGAGGGCAAGGCGCTCAAGGACGCCGGCGACGCCGCCGCGCAGGCCGAGCTCGACCGGGTGCTCACCCAGCACCGTCCCGACGACAGCGTGCTGTCCGAGGAGGCGTCCGACGACAAGTCGCGGCTGACCGCCCGACGCGTGTGGATCATCGACCCCCTCGACGGCACCCGCGAGTTCTCCGAGCCCCCCCGCGACGACTGGGCCGTGCACGTCGCCCTGTGGGAGGACGGAGAGCTCGTCGCGGGCGCGGTCGCCCAGCCCGCGCTGGGGGAGACGTTCAGCACCGGCCGCCCCAGCGTGGTGCCGCCGCGCACCTCGGACCGCCCCCGCATCGCCGTCTCGCGGAGCCGGCCGCCCGCCTTCGTCGAGGCACTTGCGGCCGACCTCGACGCCGAGCTGGTGCCGATGGGCAGCGCGGGCGTGAAGGTGATGAGCGTGGTGCGCGACATCGCCGACGCCTACGTCCACGCCGGCGGGCAGTACCAGTGGGACAACGCCGCCCCGGTCGCGGTCGCCCGCTCCGCCGGCCTGCACTGCAGCCGCGTCGACGGCTCACCGCTGGTCTACAACGAGGACGACACGTCGCTGCCCGACCTCATCGTGTGCCGTCCCGAGCTCGCCGAGCAGATCGTCGACTTCGTCCGACGCCACGGCACCGCCTGACAGGGGTCCTCGACCACCGAGGCGGCTCAGTGGACGAGCTTGAGCCCGATGATGCAGCCGACCAGCCCGGTCAGCAGCAGGGCCTTGACCACCGACTCGGGGTGGCCCGACCACGATCGGCGAAACCCGCTTGCGGGACGGTGCAGCGACTTGCCAGCGTGGGGCCATGACCTCCTTCGTCTCGCACACGACCGTCGACTGCCACAACGCCTACGAGCTCTCCGAGTGGTGGAAGGCGCTGCTCGGCTACGTCGACGTGGAGGGCGACCCCAACGAGCCGGGGCACGACGAGTGCATGGTCCTCGACCCGGACACCGGGCACAGCATCCTGTTCATCGAGGTGCCCGACGCCGACCT
Organism: Nocardioides sp. GCM10028917; assembly: GCF_042666175.1. Lineage (NCBI taxonomy): Bacteria > Bacillati > Actinomycetota > Actinomycetes > Propionibacteriales > Nocardioidaceae > Nocardioides > Nocardioides sp. GCM10028917. Next base: position 567,746 of record NZ_JBHTFL010000001.1, on the reverse strand, counting down.
GCCGGCGAAGCGGATCCACTTCGACCTGCGCCCGCGGGCGGGCAGCCGCGACGCCGAGGTGGAGCGGGTCCGCGGCCTCGGCGCGACGGAGGTCGCCGACCAGCGTGGCCAGTGGGGACCCGGCACCGGCTGGGTGGTCTTCGCCGACCCCGAGGGCAACCAGTTCTGCATCCTGCGCTCGCAGGCGGAGGTGGACGCGGGTCCACCCCCGCCCGCCTGAGCGTGACGTCGTACGACGTCGGTCAGCCCATCACCGCGCCAACGCGTAGGCCGCGCAACCGATCAGCTCCATGCTGACCGTCAGTCGGTCCATGCTGATGTTCTTCTCGATGGTGTCCTCGGGCGAGTGGTAGGGCGGCTCGAGCAGCGCCGGCGTCTCCTCGCCACGCCACGAGAAGTTGGCCGAGGCGATGCCGACCTCCTGGAAGGACTGGTGGTCGCTCGCCCCGCGCTGGGTCACCGGCGAGAGCTGCGGGTCGTAGCCGAGTCGCTGGGCGGCCGCGGTGACCTGGTCGGTCGTCGCGTTCCCGGTGCCTGAGAACGACAGCTGCCAGTAGCGGGTCGCCGGGCTCCAGCTGGTCCCCACCATGTCGTTCTGGAAGACGCCGAGGATCCGGTCGCGCTCGGCCTGCGGGAGCTGGGCGACGTGGTGGCGCGACCCGATCAGGCCCTGCTCCTCCGAGCCCCACAGCGCCAGCCGGACGGTGGCGTCGGTCCTGGGCATCCGGTGGATGACCCGGGCGAGCTCGAGCGTCAGGACCGTGCCGGAGCCGTCGTCGTTGGCCCCGGGGGCGCCGATGACCGAGTCGTAGTGGGCGGAGATGTACACCAGCGGACCTCCGGCCCCGGCCCGACCGGGGATGTCGGCCAGCACGTTGTTGCTGGTGAGGCCGCGGTGGGACGTCGTCCCGATCGTCAGGCGCAGCGGACGCACCGACAGCTCCTCGCGGAGCAGCCGCTTCTGCACCTGCGCGACCCCGAGGACCGGGATGGTCGCGACGGGCGTCCACGGTGGCGGGGTCGTGCCGGTGGTCGGCACCAGACGCGGCGAGGTCGCGGAGGCGCGGCGCGGGTAGACCAGGTCGGCCGGCAGCAGGACGACGGCCGCCGCCCCGCGTCGCTGCGCCTCCAGGACGAACGCTGCTCGCAGGTTGACGCGCGTCGCGGCGTCGGCGTGCTGGGCGTCGTCGGCGAGGACGACGGCTCCGGTCAGCGCGGCCGCGTCGGTGGGCCACGCCGGTGCGGTCGCACCCGTGACGTCGACCACGCGGCCGGTGACGGGGGCGGCGTCGAGACCGGCGTCCGGCGAGGCCCCGGCCTGCCAGCAGATGTCGTCGGGCAGCTGGCCGTCAGGGTCGCCGATGTCGGCGAGGAACTTGTCGGCGACGGCGAAGGGCTCGAGCCGGACGTCGCGGGCGCCGGCGCTGCGCAGCGACGTGAGCGCGAACTCCGCGGCTGCCCTCTCCGAGGCAGTGCCGCCGATGCGCGGTCCGATGCGCTCGGAGAGCACCCGCAGGTCGGCCAGGGCGCGGGAGGGACGGATGCCCGTGACCACCTGGCGGTCGCGGACGGCGAGAGCGGGGCCGCGTACGGCGCCCGGGCGGGTCGCGTCGGCGGCCCAGGCGGGCTGGCCGGCCGCGACGACCGCGACACCGCCCGCGGCACCGGCGAGGAGCTTGCGGCGGCTGAGCGTGCGGGTCTGGCTGGTCTGGGAGGTGGGCAGGGTGGAGTGGTCGGGTCCCGAGATGTGGTCCATGACAGGCGAACCTATGTGTCCGCCTGACGAACGGTAAAGGGTCGAAAGTCGGACCCTGCACGCCCGACGGCCCGGCAGAGCGGGTGCTCTGCCGGGCCGTCGTGGACGTGCGTGAGGTGCCTGAGGTTCCTGGTGGGGTCAGGAGACCCAGGTGCGCCAGCCGAAGCCGTTGGCGAGGTACTTCGCGTCACCCTTGACCGTGAAGGACCAGTACCAGGTGCCGCCGCGGCGGGGCAGCCGGACCTTGTACTTGCCCTTGCTGTCGGTCTTGATCGTCTTCCAGCTCTTGTAGCCCTTCTTCTCCTTCTTGGAGACCTTGATGACGATCTTCTTCTTCGCGTAGCTGGGCGTGACCTTGCCCTTGATCACGAAGCCGGAGCTGGGGCGGGTGATCTTGCGCGCGACGCCGATCGTGAAGGGCGCGGACTCGCTGGCCGTGTAGTTGTCGCCGTAGGTGCCCTGATCGGGGTCGGTGAAGCCGCTGTAGACGACCTTGTAGCTGGTGTTCATCTGCGGCTTGACGTCGTAGAACGACGCGTAGGTGTTCTCCGCGGTGGCGACCGGGACCCATGCGGCCGAGCCGGCCTCCTGGGCCATCAGCGTGACGGTGCCGTCGGTGCTGCCGGGGGAGTAGCCGTCGGAGCTGGACAGGTCGACCGAGACGTAGAAGTCGTCGCCGTACTCGAGCTGGGCGGCGCTGGGCGTCGCGACGATGGAGGTGGTCCAGGTGTCGGCCGCCTGGCTGGGCGCGGCGATGGCGATCGGCGCCAGGCCGAGCAGTCCAGCACTGACGGTGCCGGCGATGAGACGAGTGGTGCGCATGTCCCCGTTGTTCCTCTCAGGAGAAAGTCTTGGCCGCCCGACAACGCCGGGCGTTGAGGTGGTGCTACCCCTGAGCCGCACGGGACAAACCCCTCGTCCCCCGCGCGCCCGTGTCCGGCAGCCCCCGTAGACTTTCATCCTCCCCCACCCCCTCCTCCGCTGGGGGCTCTTCCGCGTGCTCTCGAAGGGATCCCCGGTGCCGTCCACGCCCCTCGCCTCCGTCGCCACGCGCGTCGTCGCCACCCCCACCCTGGGTGGCGCCCTCGCCGACGCGGCGGTGCAGTCCTCCCTCGACCTGACCGGGCCCGGCGCCGTGCGGCCCTTCGTGGTGCACGGACTGGTCGAGCGCGGGCGCACGGTCCTGGCCGTCACCGCGACCTCGCGCGAGGCGGAGGACCTCGTCGAGGAGCTCGCCGACCTCGTCGACCCCGACGCCGTGGCCTACTACCCGAGCTGGGAGACGCTGCCCCACGAGCGCCTCAGCCCCCGCAGCGACACCGTCGGCCGCCGGCTGGCCGTCCTGCGGCGCCTGCGCCACCCCGGCACCGACGCCGCCAACGGTCCGCTCAAGGTCGTCGTCGCGCCCATCCGCAGCCTGCTGCAGCCCCAGGTCGCCGGCCTCGCCGACATCGAGCCGGTCGAGCTGGCCCCGGGCGACACCCGGCCGCTCGACGAGGTCGTGCGCGGCCTGGCCGACGCGGCGTACAGCCGGGTCGACATGGTCGAGCGCCGCGGCGAGTTCGCCGTCCGCGGCGGGATCGTCGACGTGTTCCCGCCGACCGAGGAGCACCCGCTGCGGGTGGAGTTCTGGGGCGACGACGTCGAGGACATCCGCTCGTTCTCCGTCGCCGACCAGCGCACCGTCGACACGGTCGGCCGGCTGTGGGCGCCGCCGTGCCGCGAGCTGCTGCTCACCGACGACGTACGACGCCGCGCCGCGGAGCTGGGCCAGGCGCACCCGCAGCTGCTCGAGCTCACCGACAAGATGGCCGCCGGCATCGCCGTGGAGGGCATGGAGTCGCTCGCGGTCGCGCTGGTCGACTCGATGGAGCTGCTCGTCGACCTGATGCCGGCCGACACCACCGTGCTGGTCCTCGACCCCGAGCGTGCCCGCACCCGCGCGCACGACCTGGTCGCGACGAGCGAGGAGTTCCTGGGCGCCTCGTGGGCGGCGGCCGCCGGTGGCGGGACGGCCCCGATCGACCTCGGCGCGGCGTCCTACCGCGAGATCGCCGACGTCCGGCTCCACGCGCTCGGCCTCGGCCACGCGTGGTGGACGGTCAGCCCGTTCGGCATCGACACGAGCGACGTGCCCGACGCCGGTCCCGACACAGCCACGCTCGGCGCTCGCGACGGCCTTGCGGCCACCGACAGCGGTGCGGTCCCGAGCCGGACCCTGCCCACGCACCCCGCCGAGGCCTACCGCGGCGACCTTCAGCAGGCCGTGGACGACATCCGCGGCTGGATCACCGACGGGCGCGACGTCGTGGTCGTGCACGCCGGGCACGGACCGGCCGAGCGGTTCGTCGAGCTGCTGGGGGAGAACGACATCGCCGCCCGCCTCGTCGAGGAGGGCGACACCGCCGGGCCCAACGTCGTGACCGTGACCTGCGGCCACCTCGTGCACGGCCTCGTCGACGACGAGGCGCAGGTCGCCATCGTCACCGGCGACGACCTGTCGGGGCAGAAGACGTCCACCCGCGACATGCGCAGGATGCCCACCCGGCGCAAGAAGCAGATCGACCCGCTCGAGCTCAAGGCCGGCGACTACGTCGTGCACGAGCAGCACGGCGTCGGCCGCTTCGTGGAGATGAAGCAGCGCGAGATCGGCGGGGCGGTGCGCGAGTACCTCGTCCTGGAGTACGGCCCCAGCAAGCGAGGCGGGCCCAACGACATGCTCTACGTCCCGGCCGACACGCTCGACCAGGTCACCCGATACGTCGGCGGCGAGAACCCCAGCCTGGACCGCCTCGGCGGCGGCGACTGGACGAAGCGCAAGAACAAGGCGCGCCGCGCGGTCCGCGAGATCGCGGCCGAGCTGATCAAGCTGTACGCCGCCCGGCAGGCCACCAAGGGTTTCGCCTACGGCCCCGACACCCCGTGGCAGCGCGAGCTGGAGGACGCCTTCCCGTTCACCGAGACCGTCGACCAGCTCACCACCGTCGACGAGGTCAAGGCCGACATGCGCCAGGTGGTCCCGATGGACCGCCTCGTGTGCGGCGACGTCGGCTACGGCAAGACCGAGATCGCGGTGCGGGCGGCGTTCAAGGCGGTGCAGGACGGCAAGCAGGTCGCGGTGCTGGTCCCCACGACGCTGCTGGTCACCCAGCACATGTCCACCTTCTCCGAGCGGATGTCGGGCTTTCCGGTCGTCATCAAGGGGCTCTCGCGGTTCCAGACCGACAAGGAGGCCAAGGAGGTCATCGCCGGTCTGGCCGACGGATCGGTCGACATCGTCGTGGGCACCCACCGGCTGCTCAACCCCGACATCAAGGTCAAGGACCTCGGCCTGATCATCGTCGACGAGGAGCAGCGCTTCGGCGTCGAGCACAAGGAGCAGATGAAGCGGATGCGCACGTCCGTCGACGTGCTGTCGATGAGCGCGACGCCGATCCCGCGCACCCTCGAGATGGCGGTGACCGGCATCCGCGAGATGTCGACCATCACCACGCCGCCGGAGGAGCGGCACCCCGTCCTCACCTACGTCGGCGCCTACGAGGACCGCCAGGTCGTCGCGGCCGTGCGCCGTGAGCTGCTGCGCGAGGGCCAGGTCTTCTACATCCACAACCGGGTGCAGTCGATCGAGAAGGCCGCCGCGCGCATCCGCGAGCTGGTGCCCGAGGCCCGGGTCGCGACGGCCCACGGCCAGATGGGCGAGCACGCCCTCGAGCGGGTCATGCTCGACTTCTGGGAGAAGCGCTTCGACGTGCTCGTCTGCACGACGATCGTCGAGAGCGGTCTCGACGTGTCCAACGCCAACACGATGATCATCGAGCGCTCCGACACCCTCGGGCTCTCTCAGCTGCACCAGCTGCGCGGTCGCGTCGGCCGCTCGCGGGAGCGCGCCTACGCCTACTTCCTCTACCCGGCGGAGAAGCCGCTGACCGAGACCGCCCACGAGCGGCTCGCGACGCTGGCCCAGCACTCAGACCTCGGCGGGGGCATGGCCATCGCGATGAAGGACCTCGAGATCCGCGGTGCGGGCAACCTGCTCGGTGGCGAGCAGTCGGGTCACATCGCCGACGTCGGCTTCGACCTCTACGTCCGCCTGGTCGGCGAGGCGGTCGCCGACTTCAAGGGCGGCGCCGAGGAGGAGCTCGCCGAGGTCCGCATCGAGCTGCCGGTCGACGCCCACCTCCCGCACGACTACATCCCGAGCGAGCGGTTGCGCCTCGAGATCTACAAGCGGCTGGCCGAGGTGCGCACCGACGCCGACGTCGACGAGGTCCGCGTCGAGCTGCTCGACCGCTACGGCAACCCGCCCGAGGTCGTGGATTCGCTCCTCGTCGTGGCGCGCTTCCGCGCCCGCTGCCGCCAGGCCGGGGTCCGCGAGGTGACGGTGGCCGGCAAGTACGTCCGGTTCGCCCCGGTCGACCTGCCCGAGTCGCGCGTCGTACGCCTCCAGCGGCTGCACCCGAAGAGCGTCGTCAAGGCGCCGGTCAGCACCATCCTCGTGCCGCGGCCGCAGGGGACCGGCTTCCCCGTGCGCCCGGTGGCGGGCGTGGCCCTGCTTGAATGGGCCCGCGCCGTGATCGACGATGTGGTCGACCCGCCCGCACCCGCACCCGCGCCCGCCGCGTCGACCAAGGAGTGACCCCCGTGAGCAAGACCCGCCTGATGACGGCTGCGACGACGGCCATCGCAGGACTGCTGCTGACCGGGTGCGGCAGCGCCAGCCCCGGTGTCGCGGTCAAGGTCGGCGACGAGGAGATCTCGACGCGCCACGTCGACGAGGTGACGACCAACTACTGCACGGCGGTCGGCGACCTCGAGTCCGCGGTGCCGATGGGCTTCGTGCGCCAGTACGTCGTCCAGCTGCTGACGCTGCGCTCGCAGGCCTCGCAGATCGCCGACGACTACGGCGTGGAGCCGGGCACGACCTACATGAACGACGTCGCCCAGCGGCAGGACACGGCGAGCACCCAGCCCGAGGAGGTCCAGGACGACTACGTCGAGCTGGCCTCGACGTCGGCCTACGCCCAGGACATTCTCGACCAGGTCGGCCGGATCGTGCTGGAGGACCAGGGCGTCACGGAGCCGACGGCCGAGCAGACCACCCAGGCCGGCATCGACGTGTTCAACCAGTGGCCCAACACCCACGACCTCGAGATCGACCCCCGCTACGGCCTGCGCAGCGTCGACGGCGTGCTGTCCCCGGTCGACACCAGCACCTCGGTCGCGGTCGGCGACACCGCCAAGGCCGGCATGTCGACCGAGCCCGACCCGGCCTTCGCCGAGACGCTGCCGGTCAACCACCGCTGCGGCTGAGGCCATGACCGCCCCGCTGCGCAGGAGCTCAGCCCTGGAGGACTTCGCCGACCAGATGCGGGTGCTCCAGCGCGAGTGCGCGTGGAAGCGGGAGCAGACCCACACCTCGCTGATCCCCTACGTGCGCGAGGAGGCCGAGGAGGTCGTCGAGGCGATCGAGTCGGGCGACCCGGCCGCGTTGTGCGACGAGCTGGGCGACCTGCTGCTGCAGGTCGTCATCCACGCGGTCATCGCGGAGGAGGCGGGCGACTTCACGCTCGACGACGTGGCCCGCGGGGTCATCGCGAAGATGGAGCGGCGCAACCCCCACGTCTTCGGCGACGCGGTGGCCACCACCGTCGACGAGGTGATGGCGTTGTACAACGAGGCCAAGGCGGCCGAGAAAGCCTGAGAGCAACGGCCCCGGACCGGTGCACCATGCAGGCAGCTCGGCGCCGGCAGCCGAGGCGTTGAGCGTGGGAGCCCGCGTCGCCCACGCGAACTGCCTTCGTGGTGTCAGTCGAAGTCCCCGGCCTCGCACTCGCCCAGCCGCATCCGTGCGAGCGACACCAGCCCCTCGGCGTCGGTGACGACGTCCCGCACCAGCTGTCCGAACGACACCGTGGTCGGGTCGGGGGAGAACGCGTCCACGAAGGCCTCGTCGAACCGGCCTGTCGCGCCCAGGAGTGCGACGCAACCGACGAAGTCCGGCCCCACCCGCTCCAGACGGCCGTGGAGGTCGTGCAGCTCGGCTGCGTCCTCCGCCGGGTCGGGGCTCGCCACGTCGTGGACGAGCGCGGTGAACGTCTCCATCCTCGTCACGCTGCCGGCCAGCGCGGAGCGCAGGCTCCCTCCTCCGGCCGGGCGGTCGAGCTCGGTCTCGGGCACCTGGCCGGCCCGCTCGGCGAGCGTGCGCACGAGGTGCACGTGGTGCTCCGCCATCTCGACGATCAGGTCCACCGGGTCCATCCGGCTGCGCGCCGGCAGCCGGACGCCGAGGGGCGGGTGGAAGTGGGCGTCACCGGGCGCGTCGATCGCCCACGACGTGGGATCGGCCCGCCACTGCGATGGCAGGGCGCCGAGCTCGCGGCGGAACGCGCGGCTGAAGACGTCGTAGCCGCGGAACCCGCACTCGGCTGCGATGGCCTGGAGGGGGCGGTCGGTGGTGGCCACCAGGTGGGCCGCTCGCTCGAGGAGCAGACGGTCCCGGAAGCGCTCCGGCGACTCGCCCGCCATCGCGTGTCGCAGCCGCCCGCCCGGCGGGTCGGTCTCGTCGGCTGTCGCCCGGGCGACGAAGGCGCGGAGCAGGTCGGCGGGGGCGGGCACCCGGCGCACGCTAGTCGCACCCACGGACACCCGGGCGACGTCGGCGTACGACGTGGCTAGGCTGGCTGCCGACCCCGAGACGTCCCCCTTCAGGAGCTCTGCCATGTCGATCATCTCTGCCGTCGGTGCCCGCGAAATCCTCGACTCGCGCGGCAACCCCACCGTCGAGGTGGAGGTGTTGCTGGACGACGGAGCGTTCGGCCGTGCGGCCGTGCCCAGCGGCGCCTCGACCGGCGCCTTCGAGGCGGTGGAGCTGCGCGACGGCGGCAAGCGCTACCTCGGCAAGGGCGTGCAGAAGGCCGTCGACGGTGTCATCGACTCCATCGCCGGTGCGGTCGTCGGGCTCGACGCCGACGACCAGCGCCTCGTCGACCAGACGATGCTCGACCTCGACGGCACGGCCAACAAGGCCAAGCTGGGCGCCAACGCCATCCTCGGCGTCTCCCTCGCGACCGCCAAGGCCGCCGCCGAGTCGGCCGGGCTGCCGCTGTTCCGCTACGTCGGCGGTCCCAACGCCCACCTGCTGCCCGTGCCGATGATGAACATCGTCAACGGCGGCGCGCACGCCGACTCCAACGTCGACGTCCAGGAGTTCATGATCGCGCCGATCGGCGCCCCGACCTTCCGCGAGGCCCTCCAGCAGGGGGCCGAGGTCTACCACGCCCTCAAGTCGGTGCTGAAGAAGAAGGGCCTGTCGACCGGCCTGGGCGACGAGGGTGGCTTCGCCCCGGACCTCGAGAGCAACCGCGCCGCGCTCGACCTGATCGCCGAGGCCGTCAAGGCCGCCGGCTTCACCCTCGGCAAGGACATCGCGCTCGCGATGGACGTCGCCGCGAGCGAGTTCTTCGAGAAGGGCTCCTACACCTTCGAGGGCAAGAAGGTGACGACCGACGCGATGGTCGACTACTACGCCGACCTCGTCGCCAACTACCCGATCGTCTCCATCGAGGACCCGCTCGACGAGGAGGACTGGGACGGCTGGAAGGCGATCACCGACGCCCTCGGCACGCAGGCCCAGCTGGTGGGTGACGACCTCTTCGTCACCAACGTCGAGCGCCTGCAGCGCGGCATCGACGGCGGGCAGGGCAACGCGATGCTGGTCAAGGTCAACCAGATCGGCTCGCTCACCGAGACCCTCGACGCCGTCGAGCTCGCTCACCGCGCCGGCTTCCGCAACATGATGAGCCACCGCTCCGGCGAGACCGAGGACACCACGATCGCCGACCTCGCCGTGGCCACCAACTGCGGCCAGATCAAGACCGGTGCACCGGCTCGTTCGGACCGCGTCGCGAAGTACAACCAGCTCCTGCGCATCGAGGACGAGCTGGGTGACGCGGCTCGCTACGCCGGCCGGGGTGCCTTCCCGCGATTCGGCGGCTGAGCAGGCACACTTGCCTGCATGCCTTCCCAGCGCCGCACTCCTCGGGGCGGGCCCGGCGGATCGCGCGGCCCGCGGCAGGGCTCCAGCACGCACCCCGGCGCCCGCGGCTCACGGCCGCGGGCAGCCGGGACGCGTACGACGTCCGCGCGCCCCGCTGAGCCGGTCCCCGCGGCGTCGCGTGCCGCCGCCCCACGCAGCGGGGCGCGTCGGCCCCGCTTCACGGGCCGTGCCGCGGTGCTGGTGCTGGTGCTCGCCGTGCTGACCGTGTCCTACGCGTCGTCCCTGCGGGCCTACCTGCAGCAGCGGTCCCACATCGGCGACCTCAAGGTGCAGATCGCCGAGCGCGAGGCGAGCATCAACGACCTCGAACGCGAGAAGAAGCGCTGGGACGACCCGGCCTACGTCAAGGCGCAGGCTCGTGCACGGTTCGGGTACCTGATGCCCGGTGAGGCCGGCTTCGAGGTGATCGGTCCCGACGGCGAGCCGCTCGAGGCGCAGGCCTCGCTGAACGACCCGGACGACGTGATCAAGACCGTGCCCACGGCCTGGTGGACGTCGGCGTGGGAGTCGATGGAGCTCGCCGGCAACCCGCCCCCGCCCGAGGAGGAGCCGGTCGACCTCGTCGACGGGACGAAGCAGTGAGCGACGACCAGACCCCTCGCGACAACCCCCGCATCGACGCAGCCGACGAGGCCGTGATCCGCGCCCAACTCAAGCGGCGGCCCCGCGGCATCGACTCGATCGGCCACCGGTGCCCCTGCGGCAACCCCGACGTCGTGACCACCGAGCCGCGGCTGCCCAACGGCACGCCGTTCCCGACGACCTTCTACCTCACCTGCCCCCGAGCGGCGTCCCGCATCGGCACCCTCGAGGGCACCCACGTGATGAAGGAGATGCAGGAGCGTCTCGGCACCGACGAGGAGCTCGCGGCGGCCTACCGCGCGGCGCACGAGCGCTACCTGGAGGTCCGCGCCGAGGTGGGGGAGCGGGCCGGCCTCGACGTCCCCGAGATCGAGGGCATCAGCGCGGGTGGCATGCCCGACCGGGTCAAGTGCCTCCACGTCCTCGCCGGGCAGTCGCTCGCCATGGGTCGCGGGGTCAACCCGCTCGGCGACGAGGTCCTGGACCGGCTCGGTGACTGGTGGGCGTCGGGTCCGTGCGTCGAGCCGCCGCCTGCACAATGAGCGGATGAGCAACCCCGAGACGACCGTCGCGGCCATCGACTGCGGGACCAACTCGATCAAGATCCTGATCGGCACCGTGCGCGACGACGGCCAGCTCGACGTGGCGCTGCGCGACTCCCGCGTCGTACGCCTCGGGCAGGGCGTCGACCGCACGGGCGTGCTGGCCGACGAGGCGCTGGAGCGCACCTTCGCGGCGATCGACGAGCTCGCCGGACTGCTCCGCGAGCACGGCGTCCCGCCCGAGCGGGTCCGGTTCTGCGCGACGTCGGCGACGCGCGACGCGAGCAACGCGGCCGTCTTCGCCGAGGGCGTACGCCGTCGCCTGGGCATCGAGCCGGAGGTGCTGTCCGGCGACGAGGAGGCCGCGCTGGTCTACGCCGGCGCGATCACCGCGCAGGTCCCGATGCCGCCGGAGCCGGTGCTCGTCGTCGACATCGGCGGCGGGTCGACCGAGCTGGTGCTGGGGCACGGCGAGGACCGGCAGTCGGTGTCCATGGACATCGGGTCCGTGCGCCTCCACGAGCGCCACCTCCACGCCGACCCGCCGACCGCCGCGGAGGTCGCGGCGTGCGTGGCCGACATCGACCGGCACCTCGACGACTCCCGGATCCCGCTCGACCGTGCCCGCACCGTCATCGGCACCTCCGGCACGATCAAGACGATCGCGTGCGGGGTCCTGGGCCTGGCCTCCTACGACCGCGAGGCCTTCGACCGGGCTGTGCTGCCCAACGCCGCCACCGCCTCCTTCGTCGACGACCTGCTCGCGCTGACGGTCCGGGAGCGGCGGGCGCTGCCCTACATGCACCCCGGACGCGCCGACGTCATCGGCGCGGGCGCCCTCATCTGGACCCGGATCCTGGACCGGGTGCCCGTGATCGAGCACGTCGTCTCGGAGGCCGACATCCTCCACGGCATGGCCGCCGCGATCGCCCGATGAGCGACCCGGTCCTCCTCCCGCACCCGGTCGTGGGAGGCGCGTTCACCAGCCCGGTGGCGCCCGGCACCGGCTGGCCCGACGACCCGGCGGCCGCGGAGACCCCGGTCGCGCGCGACGCCGACGACGTACGACGACTCGCCCGCGGCGTGCCGCTGGCCGAGCTCGACGCCCGGGTGAGCGTGTGCTCGGCGTGCCCGCGGCTGGTGGCGTGGCGCGAGGGCGTGGCCGTCGACAAGCGGGCGTCCTTCGCCGACCAGCCCTACTGGGGCCGCCCGATCCCGGGCTGGGGCGACCCCGAGCCCTCGCTGCTAATCGTCGGGCTGGCGCCCGCCGCCAACGGCGGCAACCGCACCGGGCGGATCTTCACCGGCGACCCGAGCGCGGACTGGCTCTTCGCGAGCCTGCACCGCACCGGCTGGGCGGTGCAGGAGACCAGCCACCACGCGGGCGACGGCCAGCGCCTCGTCGACGCGCGGATGGTCGCGACCGTGCGCTGCGCGCCGCCGGAGAACAAGCCCACCGCGGTGGAGCGCGACACGTGCGCCCCGTGGATCGCCGCGGAGCTGGCCCTGCTGCCCACGGTGCGGGTCGTCGTCGCGCTCGGCTCGTTCGGCTGGGACGGCGCCGTGCGCTCGCTGGTCGCCGCGGGGGCGCACGCGCCGTCGACACGGCCGAAGTTCGGCCACGGCGCGGAGGTCGCGCTGGGCGACGTCACGCTGGTCGGCTGCTACCACCCCTCGCCGCACAACACCTACACCCGGCGCCTGACGCGGGAGATGACGGACGACGTCTTCGTGCGGGCGAGGGCGCTGACCGGCTCGACCCTCTGAGAAACTGGCCCGGTGACCCTCCACGCCATCACCGTCCTCGGCCACGACCGTCCCGGCATCATCGCCGAGGCCACCGGCAGGCTCGCCGGGCTGGGCCTCAACCTCGAGGACTCGACGATGACCCTGCTGCGGGGTCACTTCGCGATGATGCTGGTGTGCGAGGGGTCGGCTGACGACGCCGAGATCCAGCAGGCCCTGGCGCCGCTCACCGCCGACGGCAGCCTCACCGTGACCGTCCGCGAGGTGCCTGCCGAGCGCACGGCGGCCAGCGACGCGACGGCGTGGGTGCTGTCGGTGCACGGCGGCGACCGCCCCGGCATCGTGTCCGCCGTCGTCGCGGTGATCGCGGGCGTCGGCGGCAACATCACCGACCTCACCACCCGCCTGGCCGGTGACCTCTACCTCCTCGTCGCCGAGGTCGACCTCCCGGCCGGGACCGACGTAGCCGGCGTCGAGGCCGAGCTGTCCCGCGTCGCCGCCGACCTCGGTGTCGGCGTCACGCTGCGTCCCGCCGACACCGACGAGCTCTGAGCGCGCCCGCATGAGCCTCAACCCCCGGGTCCTGGAGTGGACCGACACCGACCTCGGCGTGGCCGGGGAGCTGCGCGAGGTCGTCCGCGCCCCTGCCGCCGTGCTGTCGACGCTCGGCGAGACGGTCGACCCCACGTCGCCGGACGTCGTACGCCTCGCGGCCGACCTGGTCGCCACCATGCGCGTCTCGCCCGGCTGCGTCGGGCTCGCCGCGCCGCAGGTCGGGGTGGGCGCCAAGGTGTTCTGCGTCGACGTGTCCGAGCACCCCAAGACTCGCGAGCACCACGGCACCTTCGTGCTGTGCAACGCCGAGGTCGTCTCCGGCACCCGCAACGAGAAGGCGCGCGAGGGCTGCATGTCGGTCCCCGACCTCACCGGCGACGTGAAGCGTCCCAGCCGCATCGTCGTACGCGGCCAGCTGCCCGGCACCGGCGAGGAGGTCGAGCTCGAGGCCGAGGCCTTCGAGGCGCGGGCGCTGCAGCACGAGATCGACCACTGCGACGGGCTGCTCTTCCTTGACCGCACGGCCGGCGCGCACGCCGTCTACGCTCGCAGGACGTACCTCTGAGCTGGCTCCGAGGTCACCGCCCCGGTATCCCAACCGGTAGAGGAAGCGGTCTTAAAAACCGCACAGTCTGGGTTCGAACCCCAGCCGGGGCACATCCTGAGAAGTTGCTGTGACGGGAACAGCGCGCCCGCCGCCCACGTTTGAACACATGCCACCCCGGCTAGAGTGGGATGGACACGACAGGCGTCGTCACCGCGACGACGTCGACCCTCCGGAACCTCCGGAGGCGGCCTCCAAGGAGAGACCATGAAAAGCAACAACCCCGTCTTCGCCCGTTCCGAGGAGTTCAACCGAGCCTCCTCCAACGCCTACGGCAACCAGACCTACGCCGCCGGCGGCTCGTCCTACCCCGGCTACGGCGACGCCGGCACCGACCCCTCGACCTGGGGCACCGGCACGCCCGGCCAGGTGGACCAGGGCCGGATGACGGTCGACTCGGTGGTCCAGAAGACAGCCATCTCCGTCGCCCTCGTCTTTGCCGCTGCCTTCGCCACCTGGTGGTGGATCGGTGACGTCAGCGACACCGCCGACCTCGGCCGGATCGGCCTGCTCGCGATGGTCGGTGCCGGTGGCGCGTTCCTGCTCTCGCTGGTGAACTCGTTCAAGCGCGTCATCAGCCCGGCTCTGGTGATGGCGTTCGCCCTCGCCGAAGGTGTGGCGCTCGGCGCGATCAGCGCGCTGTTCGAGGCCCAGTACCCCGGCATCGTGATGAGCGCCGTCCTCGGCACGTTCGCTGCCTTCGCCGGCACCCTCGCGGTCTACAAGTTCCTCGACATCAAGGTCGGCGACAAGTTCCGCCGCGGCGTCATCGCCGGCATGTTCGGCATGGTGGGCCTCGGCCTGCTGTCGCTGGTGCTGAGCCTCTTCGGCGTCCAGTCGCCGCTCTACGGCAACGGCCCGATCGGCTTCCTCTTCGCGCTCGCCGGCCTCGTGCTCGGTGTGTTCATGCTGATCCTCGACTTCGACTTCGTGGAGAACGGCGTCGCCGCCGGCCTTCCCGAGCGCGAGTCGTGGCGCGCGGCCTTCGGCCTCACCGTCAGCCTGGTCTGGATCTACACCAACCTGCTCCGGATCCTCGCGATCATGCGTGGCGACTGACCCAGCTGGTCCACTGATCCACTCCGCCGGCCCGCTCGAGCTCAGCTCGGGCGGGCCGGCGGCATGTCGGGGGACCGGTGCCCCCGGCGAGGACCTGCCTCACTCACCGCCGACCGGAGCACCGGTCGCAGTGGTGGCGGGATCGGTGGGATCGGCGGATTCGGCTGGGTCGGCCGAGACGGCGTCCTCGTGCTCGCCGGGCGACTCGGCGTCCGTGGACGGCCGGCGACGGCGGTGGCGGAGCTCGACCCAGCGGCCGCGGAGGCCGCGCTGGGTGCCGCCGACCTCGGTGCCGTCGACCTCGGTGCCGGGCGTACGAGCGGCGCGGACCGCCGCGGCCGCGACCGGGAGGATGCCCTCGCGGCGGCGCGGCTCGGGCAGCGCCTCGTCCTCGGGCAGCAGGTCGAGGGCTGCGAGGCAGGAGGGGATCATCACCGACGCGAGCTGCTTGTAGCCGTCGGCCGAGGGGTGGAAGCGGTCCGGCCCGAACAGCAGGGCCGGTGCCGCGTCGAACTCGGGACCGAGGATGTCACCGAGCGAGATCGACCGGCCGCCGTTCTCGACGACGGTGATGGTCTGCGCGGCCGCCAGGCGGCGCGACCACTCGCGCGCCACCTGCTTGAGCGGCTGCGGGATCGGCCGGATCGTGCCGAGGTCGGGGCAGGTGCCGACCACGACCGCCACGCCCTGCTCGCGCAGGCGGCGTACGCCCTCGGCGAGGTGGCGCACCGACGCGGACGGCAGCACGCTGTGGGTGACGTCGTTGGCGCCGATCAGCACGACGGCGAGGTCGGGATGGGTGCCGAGGGCGGCGTCGACCTGCTCGGCCAGCGCGCTCGACTGCGCCCCGACGACGGCGAACGACCGCAGGTGCACCCGGCGGTCGGCCTGCGCGGCGACGCCTGTGGCGAGGTGGGCGCCGGTCGTCTCCTCGACGCGGTCCACGCCGTAGCCGGCCGCGCTGGAGTCGCCGAGCAGGGCGATGCGGATCGCCGGTCCCGGCCGGCCGCGGCCGTACCAGCCCGTCGCCTGCGGAGGTACGTCGTTTGCGTTGCCGATCAGCCGCCGTGCGATCTTCGCCTCGGCGACCAGGACCCCGTAGAGCCCGGCCCCCAGGACGGAGAGTCCGCCGCCGCCGAGGGCCGCGGCCGATGCCAGCTTGCGTGCTGCTCCTGTCGCCCCCACGCCCCGATGCTACGCAACCGGCAGTGAGGGCTCCGGGCGGGTGGACGGCTAGATTGGCCGGGTGCAGTACGTGAACTCGCTCCTCGACCTGATCGGCAACACCCCGCTCGTCCGGCTCAGCCGGACCCTCGACCTCCCCGGGGGAGACGGGGAAGCCGGGCCAGACGCCCCGCTGGTGCTGGCGAAGGTGGAGTACCTGAACCCCGGCGGGTCGGTGAAGGACCGCATCGCCAGCCGGATGATCGAGGCCGCGGAGGCGTCGGGCGCGCTCCAGCCCGGCGGCACGATCGTGGAGCCGACCTCCGGCAACACCGGTGTCGGTCTGGCCATGGTGGCCCAGCAGAAGGGCTACACGTGCGTCTTCGTGTGCCCCGACAAGGTCAGCGAGGACAAGCGCAACGTGCTCAAGGCCTACGGTGCCGAGGTCGTGGTCTGCCCGACGGCCGTCGCACCGGAGCACCCGGACTCCTACTACAACGTCAGCGACCGGCTCTCCAAGGAGCCCGGCGCGTGGAAGCCCGACCAGTACTCCAACCCCCACAACCCCCGCTCCCACTACGAGACCACCGGTCCGGAGATCTGGGAGCAGACCGAGGGGAAGATCACCCACTTCGTCACGGGCATGGGCACCGGCGGCACGATCAGCGGCGTCGGGCGCTACCTCAAGGAGCAGGCCGCCCTTGCTGGGACTGACGTCCAGGTCATCGGTGCCGACCCGGCCGGCTCGGTCTACTCCGGCGGCACCGGCCGCCCCTACCTCGTCGAGGGCGTCGGCGAGGACTTCTGGCCCGAGACCTACGACCGGTCCGTGGCCGACCGCGTCATCGAGGTCTCCGACGCCGACTCCTTCGCCTTCACCCGTCGCCTCGCGCGCGAGGAGGCCATGCTGGTCGGCGGCTCTGCCGGCATGGCGGCCTTCGCCGCCCGTCAGGTCGCCCACGAGCTCGCCGCCGAGGGACGCTCCGACGCCGTGGTCGTCGTCCTGCTGCCCGACTCCGGGCGCGGCTACCTCACCAAGGTCTTCAACGACGAGTGGCTCGGCCAGTACGGCTTCGCCACCGGCGGGCAGGCCGACCACCGCACCGTCGGCGAGGTGCTGCGCGGCAAGTCGGGCCAGCTGCCCGACCTCGTGCACACCCACCCCGGCGAGACGATCGCCGAAGCCGTCCACATCCTCCAGGAGTACGGCGTCAGCCAGATGCCCGTTGTCCGCGCCGAGCCGCCGATCGTGGCCGCCGAGGTCGCGGGCTCGGTGTCCGAGCGCACGCTCCTCGACGCGCTCTTCGCCGGTCACGCCAAGCTGACCGACCAGGTCGAGGACCACATGTCGGAGGCGCTGCCGACCATCGGCTCGACCGAGGCCGCGGCCGACGCGGTGTCACTGCTCGAGCACGCCGACGCGGTGCTGGTCCAGGAGGACGGCAAGCCCATCGGCGTGCTGACCCGGCAGGACCTGCTGACCTTCGTGGCCGCCTCGTGAGGCGCCCCACCACGCGGCTGGCCACGGGCCTGGTGGCGCTCGCCTGCCTCGGCGCCCTCGGGGCCTGCAGCAGCGACGACGCCAGCACCAGCACCAGCAAGGACCCCGTCGAGGTGGAGGTGGGCAAGGCCTTCACCTGGAACGGCTTCGACGTCGAGGACGGGTGGGAGCTCAAGGGCATCAAGCGCTCGGCCGGCCTGGAGGAGGTCACCACGCCCGAGGTGAAGGGCACGATCACCAACGCCTCCGACGAGGAGCGGGTCGCGCTCTTCGAGATGGTGTTCTCCACCGACGGCTCGCCGGTCGCGACGCTCAGCTGCTCCGCCCCGAGCATGGTCGCCGACCAGTCCCAGCAGTTCATCTGCCCGGGCCTCAGCACCACGATGCCTGAGGACTACGACGCAGTCGTGGTCCAGGAGTTCCGCCGCGACACGTCCAGCTGACGTGGGACTCCGACATGGGTGACCTCTCCGGGGAGGTCGTCCTCTTCCTCGTGCTGGCGGCACTGGCTGCGGGCTTCGTCGACGCGGTGGTCGGCGGCGGCGGGCTGATCCAGCTGCCCGCGCTGCTGCTGGGCCTGCCGGGCGCGTCGGTGGTGCAGATCGCCGCGACGAACAAGCTGGCGTCGTTCTGCGGCACGTCGATCAGCGCGGCGACGTACGTCCGTCGCATCCACCCCGACCCCCGCACCTTCCTGCCGCTGATGCTCGCTGCCGGGCTGGGATCGGTCGGCGGAGCCCTCGTCGCCTCGATGCTGCCGCGCAGCGCCTTCGACCCCATCATCCTGGTCGTGCTCGTGGTCGTCGGCGCCTACGTGTGGTTCAAGCCGAGCGTCGGCCAGCTCACCAACCTGCGGTTCCAGGGCGGCAAGCACGTCACCGTGGTGGTGCTCACCGGCCTGACGATCGGGTTCTACGACGGTGCGATCGGACCGGGCACGGGCTCCTTCTTCGTCTTCGCGCTGGTCGGCCTGCTCGGCTACAACTTTCTCGAGGCCTCCGCCAAGGCCAAGCTCGCCAACTGGGCGACCAACCTGGCGGCGCTGGCGGTGTTCGTGCCGCAGGGCGCGGTCATCTGGCAGCTGGCCCTGCCGATGGCAGCGGCCAACATCACCGGCGGCTACCTCGGCGCGCGGCTCGCGGTGGCGCGCGGCGCAGGCTTCGTGCGGGTGTTCTTCCTGGTCGTCGTCGCCGGCTTCGTCGTACGACTCGGCGGACAGCTGGTCGGGTGGTGGTGACGGCATGCGGCCTGCGGTCCGGGGGACGAGCCCGTCCGGGCGGTAGCCTCCACTCGTGGCAGCGGTCTCGGCAGTCGACGGGTTCCAGCGTCGTCATCGCGTCCTCGGCTTCCCGATCGCCGTCGTCTACAAGTACTTCGACGACCAGGGGCCCTACCTCGCGTCGGCGCTGACCTACTACGCCTTCATCGCGATCTTCCCGCTGATGCTGCTGGGCACCTCGATCCTCGGCCTCATCCTTCGCGGCGAGCCCCAGTGGCAGGAGCAGATCCTCGACTCCGCCCTCGCCCAGTTCCCGATCATCGGTGACGAGCTGGGGCGGCCCGACGGTCTGCAGGGATCGGTGACCGGTGTGGTGATCGGTGCGCTCGCGGCGCTCTACGGCGCGATGGGGCTGGGACAGGCGCTGCAGAACACCCAGCACGTCGCGTGGTCGGTGCCGCGCAACAGCCGCCCCAACCCCTTCTACGCCCGGTTGAAGACCCTCGGCCTGCTCGTGACAGGCGGGTTCTCGCTCCTGGCGGTCTCGATCGTCTCCACCGTCGCCAGCACCACCGACCTGTTCGGCGAGGCGCTCGACCAGGGCCTGAAGCTGTTGCTCCCGCTGATCACCGTCGTCGTCGTCGGCACCTTCCTCACCCTGCTCTTCCGGTTCGCCGCCACCGCCCAGCACTCGTTCGTGCGAGCTGCGCCGGGCGGCTACGCGCTGGCGGTGATGTGGCAGGTGCTGCAGCTCGGCGGAGCGGCGTACGTCGACCGCGTGCTGGTCAACACCTCCTCGATGACCAAGACCTTCGGCCTGGTCCTCGGGCTCATCGGCTTCCTGTGGATCGGTGCGGTGATGGCGGTCCTGGCGACCGAGATCAACGTCGTGCTGGCTCGTCGCCTCTGGCCCCGTGCCCTCCTCACGCCGTTCACCGACAACGTCGTGCTGACCGAGGCCGATCGCCGCGCCTACGCCTCCTATGCGCGGATGCAGCGGCACAAGGGCTTCGAGAAGGTGGTGGTGCGCTGGGAGCCCGGCCCGTTGGAGCGGGACGCCGACGAGCTGCCCGCACCGCCGGACGCGGTGGACGAGCCCGCCGCACCGCCGGACGCGGTGGACGAGCCCTCGCAGCGCCCGGCGTGACGGCGTACCTCACCATCGCCCGTGACGCGACCGCCGAGGTCGAGGACCGCGGGTCGCGCTTCCTGTGCACGCTGCGCCGGGTCGCGACCGAGGACGACGCACGTGCCCTCGTCGCCGCGTTGCGGCGCGAGCACTGGGACGCCCGGCACCACTGCTCGGCCTTCGTGCTGGGAGCGGACCGTGCGGTCCAGCGCTCGTCCGACGACGGCGAGCCGGCGGGCACCGCCGGGGCCCCGATGCTCGACGTGCTGCGTGGTGCCGGGTTGAGCGACGTCGCCGCCGTGGTCACGCGCTGGTTCGGCGGCACCCTGCTCGGAGCCGGTGGCCTGGTGCGGGCCTACGGTGACGCCGTCCGCGGAGCGGTGGCGGAGGCCGGGTCGTTGCGTCGCTCGCTGCTCACCGAGCTCGCCCTGGACCTCGACCACGCCGACGCGGGCCGCGTCGAGGGGGAGCTGCGGTCGCGCGGTGCCGTGGTGCTCGACGTGACGTACGACGCCCGCGTGCGGCTGCTGCTCGCGGCCGCCCCGGAGGGGGTGGAGCGGCTCGACGAGCTGGTCGCCGCAGCGACCGGCGGGCGGTCCCGCGCGACCCCGGTGGGGGAGCGCTGGGTGGACGTCACCGACTGATGTCGCCGTCGACCTCGCCGTCGACGTAGACCCACCGGCCGGCGCGCTGCTCGAACCGGCTCACCTCGTGCAGGGCGCCGCCCTCCCAGCTCGCGACGAACTCCACGGTGTCGGCCTCGGCGGCGAGGATCCGCAGCCCGGTCCACCGCGTGCCCGGGTCGGGGCGTACGTCGTCGGGCCGGGTGCGCGGGTGCCATGTGCGGAAGAGGTGGTCGGCGTTCCCGGTGACGAAGGCGGTGTAGCGCGAGCGCATCAGCTGCTCCGGCGTCGTCGCCTGCGCCACGTTGGCGAGCAGCGGGCCGCAGCAGGCGTCGTACGGCTGGTCGCTGCCGCACGGGCACGGGGTGGACAGCACGAGGTGACGATACTGGCGCCGTTTGTGTTGCGATGTAAGCATGTAATGCATGAAGAACAATGAGAGCCGTCGCGGTCGCCGCGGCGGGTGGCAGGTCGCCGACCTGCCGGACGCCACTGACGCGTCCGAGTGGTTCCACGGGCGACTGCCCGAGGCATGGTTCAGCGCCGTCGACGTCACCGTCGACCGCGAGGAGATCCTGGTCGTCGGCACGCTCGCCGGCACCGACGACGTCAACGGGGCCGAGGCGGAGGGCCGCATCGGCCGCTTCCGGTCCGAGACCAAGGCCGAGCGCATCGAGATCGCCCTCGAGGCCCAGGCCCGCTACGAGCGCAAGGTGTCCTGGGGGGTGCGGCTCGGCGACACCGAGGCGCTGTTCACCCACGTCGCCGCGCCGGTGATGACCCGGCTGCGCCAGCCGGAGCGCCGGGTGCTCGACACGCTCGTCGACGCCGGGGTCGCCCGGTCGCGCTCCGACGCCCTCGCATGGTCGGTGCGGCTGGTCGGCCAGCACGCCGACGAGTGGCTCGGCCAGCTGCGAGATGCGATGGGGGAGGTCGACAAGCTCCGCGGCGAGGGCCCGTCGCTCTGACCCCACGACGGTAGACGCGCGGACAGAACCCTCGGCTCGGCCGCTCGGTCGAGCGCCGCAGCCCCGCAAGACCGGTGTTCTGTCCGCGCGTCTCCGCACTAGGTTCGCCGCCATGACGATCGAGCGGCCCGAGCCGTCCTTCAGCAACGACGAGGTCGGGATGCTGCGGTCCTACCTCGACCACTTCCGCGCCACGATCCGGCTGCAGGCGAGCGGACTGACGGACGAGCAGCTCGACCAGCGCCTCCCTCCGAGCGAGCTGACGCTGGGCGGGATGCTCAAGCACCTCGCCTTCGTGGAGGACTACTGGTTCTCCTACAACCTGGCCGGTCATGAGCCGTCCCCGCCGTGGGACGCCGCTCCCTGGGACGAGGACCCGGACTGGGACTGGCACAGCGCGGCCGGTGCGTCGCACGCCGAGCTCGACGCGCTGCTGGTCGACGCCGTCGTCCGCTCCGACGCGTGCCTGGATGCGGCCCTCGCCGCCGACCCGGACCTCGGCCGGCTCGTCGCGCGTCCACGCGACCCGGCCAAGGGCGAGACGGCGACGCTGCGATGGGTGCTGGTGCACATGGTCGAGGAGTACGCCCGCCACGCCGGTCACGCCGACCTCATCCGCCAGTCGATCGACGGCGCGACCGACGTCTGAGCGGGCGCCTGCTCACGTGGTGCGGGTCAGCCCTCCTGGTGCAGGCAGAGCACGTTGCCGTCGGGGTCCTTGAACCACGCCGCCTTCTCGGCCCCCATCGCGCACACGTGGTCGACGGTCCTGAGGTCCGGCAGGTCGTAGTCCTCGAAGACCACGCCGCGCCGCTCGAGGTCGCCGATCTCGGTGGTGATGTCGTCGACCTCGAAGCTCATCGCGGTGCTCTCCGACGGTCGGCTGTCGGGGCGGGGGAGCAGGACGAGCGTGGAGCCGCCGTCCAGGGCGTACGTCGCGCTGCCCTCGTCGTTGGTGCCGGTGTAGTCGAGCCCCAGGGACTCGGAGTAGAACGTGCGGGCGCGGTCGACGTCGGTGACCGGCATCATCATCGCGACCGTGCGGTGCGTGAGCGCCATGGAGCGCCTCCTTCTCTGCTGGTCACCCCCAGTGTGCGCCCGCCCGGGCGACATCGGGAGACTGCTCCAGACCGGTCGGACCAGGAGGGGCACGCGATGGGCATCAGGGCGGCGACGGAGGCGGACTGGCCGGCGATCTGGCCGTTCTGGCGCGAGATCGTCGAGGCTGGTGAGACCTACGCCTACCCGCTCGGCGCCACGTCCGACCAGGCCCGGGATTGGTGGTTCGACGGCAGCCGCGTGACGGTCCTCGAGGAGGACGGCAGCGTCCTCGGCACCGCCAAGATGGGCCCCAACCGCCCGGGCCGCGGCGCGCACGTCGGCACGGCGTCGTTCATGGTCGCCCCTGCCGCGCGCGGCCGCGGCGTCGGTCGGCGCCTGGCCGAGGACATGGTCGCCTGGCACCGCGAGGAGGGGTTCGCCGGCATCCAGTTCAACGCCGTCGTCGAGACCAACACGGCGGCGGTCCGGCTGTGGCAGGACCTGGGCTTCACCATCGTCGGCACGGTGCCCGGCGCGTTCGAGAGCACGAGGCACGGTCGGGTCGGCCTGCACGTGATGTACCTCGACCTGGGCTGATCCTGGAGCGCGCAGGGCCCCGTGTCTGGTGGAATGGCCCCATGGCCGACCCGATCCGCGTGTACCTCCTCGACGACCACGACGTCGTGCGTGAGGGACTCACGTTCCTGCTCGAGCAGCAGGAGGACATCGTCGTGGTGGGCCAGTCCGCGAGCGCGATCGAGGCGACCGCACGCATCCCGGCCCTCCGGCCCGATGTCGCCGTGCTGGACGCGCGGCTGCCGGACGGCTCGGGCATCGAGGTGTGCCGCGCCGTGCGGGCCGTCGACCCGACGATCAACGCGCTGATCCTGACGTCGTACGACGACGACGAGGCGCTGTTCGCGGCGATCATGGCCGGCGCCTCGGGCTACGTGCTCAAGGAGATCCGCAGCTCCGACCTGGTCGCCGCGGTGCGCCACGTCGCAGCCGGCAAGTCGCTCATCGACCCGGCGATGACGGCGACCGTGCTGGAGCGGATCCGCAGGGGCCCGGAGACGCCCGACGAGCTGGCCTCCCTCACCGACCAGGAGCGGATCCTGCTGGGCCACATCGCAGAAGGCCTGACCAACCGCCAGATCGCCGAGCAGATGTTCCTCGCCGAGAAGACGGTGAAGAACTACGTCTCCAGCATCCTCGCCAAGCTCGGCCTCGAACGTCGTACCCAGGCGGCCGTGCTGGCCTCCAAGCTCCTCGGCGACGCGCCGCGCTGAGGCCGCCCGCGGTCGGGACCTTGGTCCTGCCCACCCGGTGACCGGCGGCCCTGATGCCGCGAGCGTGCCGGCGGGACTCTGGTGGTGACCCGGAAATCCACCACCAGAGGAGGAGATGGCGATGAACGTCATCCACCGCCAGCACCACATCAGCACCGAGGGCGTCACCACCTCCGAGACCGAGGAGGTCCGCAGCACCGGATTCTCCCGCGCCCTCGCCGTCCTGCGGATCGCCTTCGGATTCACCTTCCTCTGGGCCTTCCTCGACAAGACCTTCGCCCTCGGCTTCAGCACCGGAGCCCAGTACGCCGAGGACGGGTCCCGCGCCGGCATCGACTTCATGGCCCAGGACGCCGCATGGCTCAACGGCGGCAGCCCCACCGAGGGGTTCCTGAGCTTCGGGGTCCCCGTCGACAACCCCTTCCACGACTTCTTCACCTCCCTCGCCGGCCAGGCCTGGGTCGACTGGCTCTTCATGTTCGGCCTCCTCGGCATCGGCGTGACCCTCCTCCTGGGGGTCGGGATGCGGATCGGCACGGCGGCCGGCGCGCTCATGTACGCCTTCATGTACGCCGCAGTCCTCCCGCTGGAGAACAACCCGATCGTCGACGACCACCTGATCGGCGTGATCGTGATGGTCGTCCTCGCTCTCGGCGCGGCCGGCACCACGTGGGGGCTGGGTCGCTGGTGGAACCGCACGAGCCTGGTACGGAAGTACCCCGTCCTGCGATGACACCAGTCCCTCACCGGACCCGGCGCCTCCCCCGGCGCCGGGTCCTCTGGCGTGCGGACCGGACCTCGGCCTGACGCGTCCCCCCGGAGCGCGTCGGCGTCAGTGCAGCGGGACGCGCCACACGAGCACCGTGCCGCGCTCACCGACCCTTGAGACCTCGAGCGTCCCGCCGAGGTCGTCGGCACGTCGTCGGGCGTTGCGCAGGCCGCTCTCGGTGACCTCGGCGGGCAGGCCGACGCCGTCGTCGGAGACGCGGAGCTCGACCTGGTCACCGGCCACGACGACGTCGACCTGGGCGGCGTCCGCGAGCGCGTGGCGGGCGACGTTGGACACCGCCTCCCGCAGCACGGCGAGCAGCTGGGCGCCCAGCGCCTGCGGCACCGCGGTGTCCACGGGTCCGGAGGTGCGCACGACCGGTGTGAAGCCCAGCACCGGGACGTACTCCTTGACCAGCTGGCGGATCGCGGCGCGCAGGGAGTCGCCGCGGCGGTCCTGGAGCTCGAAGATCGTGCCGCGGATCGCCTTGATCGTGTCGTCGAGGTCGGCCACGGACTTGTCCAGCCGCTCCGAGATCGCGCTCCCGCCGGTCATCGCCGCGACGCCCTGCAGCTGCAGGCCCGTGGCGAAGAGCCGTTGGATGACGATGTCGTGGAGGTCGCGGGCGATCCGCTCGCGGTCGGAGATCAGCGCCAGCTCCTGGCGGTCGTCGAGCGCCTGGGTGCGGTCGAGGGAGAGGGCCAGCTGGTCGGCGAACGCGGCGAACAGCTCGCGCTCCTCGACGTCGAGCAGGCCCGACCCCGGCTGCGCGAGGGCGACGAGCGCGATGACGGGCGCCAGGTGCGAGCGCAGCGGCACGACGACGAGGGGTGCGTCGTCATCGCCGCCCAAGGTGGCCGTCACCACTGCGGCGTTGCCGCCCGGATCGACGTCGGTCCGGGCCTCGGCCAGCAGGGCGGCCACCCGGTCGTCGTCCGCCGCGATGTCAGGGGCGACGCTGACCGTGTCGTGCTCGGGTCCGAGCGAGGACCACAGCGCCACGGCCCGGGCCCGGGCGACCTGGCGGGCGATGGAGACGATCTGGGGCAGCACGGCGTCGAGGTCGACGGGCGGCTGGAGCAGCTCGGCGAGCTCTGCCGACGCCTCGAGCCACTGCCGTCGGCGCTCGCTCAGGGCGAACGAGCGGGCGTTGCTGATGACGTAGCCCGCGGTGCGGGCGAGCTCCTCGACGAGACCCTCGTCCGCCTCGCTGAACGGACCCCCGTCGGCCTTCTCGGTGAGGTAGAGGTTGCCGAAGACGGTCCCCCGGATCCGCACCGGCATGCCGAGGAACGACGTCATCGGCGGGTGGTTGGGCGGGAAGCCGACCGACGACGGGTGGGCACTGAGGTCGGCGAGGCGCAGGCCCGACGGGTCCTCGATGATCACCCCGAGGATCCCGCGACCGCGGGGCAGGTCGCCGATGAGAGAGCGGGTGCGCTCGTCGAGGCCGGTCGTGACGAACTCGACCAGCTCGCCGTCGTTGCCCAGCACCCCCAGCGCGCCGTAGCGCGCGCCGGTCAGGGCGGTCGCCGCCTCCACGATCCGCGTGAGCACGCTGGTGAGGTCGAGGTCGCTGGAGATCGCCGTGACGGCCTCGAGCAGCAAGCGGGCGTCGGCGCCGAGGTCGGGAGGAGTGTGCGTCACGCGCACCAGTGTGCCGTCAGGCGAGCCGGCGCGCGGGGAGGTGCTGCCAGGGATCCCAGCCGCCGCCGAGCTGGCGGCCGGTCACCTCGGTCCACGGGATGCGGACGACGAGGTTGCGCTGGCCGGTCGCCCAGGGGTGGGGCTCCCAGGACCGGGCGATCTCCGCGAGCTCCTCCTGGTCGTCGACGAAGCTGCCGCGACCGCGCACCACGACGCTCCAGCCGCGCTTGAGCTCGTAGTCGAACTGGTCGACCTCGAAGCACAGCTGCGCGCCGCGGCCGTAGGTGCCCAGCAGGCTGTAGGCCGCGGTGCGGATGAGGACCGACTCGCCGTCCACGGCGTAGTTCACCGGCACGATGTGCGGTCCTGTGGGAGTGCCGACCGCGACCCGGCCGGCGACGCCCGCGTTGAGCAGGCGGGAGCAGTCCTCCCGGGAGAGGTCGAGTGAGGTGTGCATGGGAAGCCTCCTTCAAGCTGGACTCCCAGCCTCGCCCCGGCGCAGGGTCGTCAGCAGGGCCGAAGGTCCCGTGCAGCCAGGGTCCGGAGTCGGCGATCGGCCGGGGACTTCGAGCGCACTCGACGTTGTCGGACGGGTCTAGCGTGGAGGCGTGACGGACACGACCCCCCACACCAGCAAGCAGACGAGCGAGCCCGCCGGCCAGCACCCGTCGGCCAGCACCCTCGGCCAGCTCCGCGAGAGCGGTCACCAGCTCAAGCCCCTGCGCCAGGAGCTGCGCGACAACCTGCTCGCGCGGCTGCGCGAGGGGGTGGACCCGTGGCCGGGCCTGCACGGCTTCGCCGACACGGTCATCCCGCAGGTCGAGCGGGCGCTGCTCGCGGGCCACGACATCGTGCTCCTCGGCGAGCGCGGCCAGGGCAAGACCCGGCTCCTGCGGTCGCTGGTCGCGCTCCTCGACGAGTGGACCCCGGTCATCTCCGGGTCCGAGCTCGGCGAGCACCCCTACGAGCCGATCACCGTCACGTCCCAGCAGGCGGTGGCGACGTACGGCGACGACCTGCGCATCTCGTGGCGGCACCGCGACGAGCGGTACGCCGAGAAGCTGGCGACGCCGGACACGTCGGTCGCCGACCTGATCGGCGACGTCGACCCGATGAAGGTCGCCGAGGGGCGTCACCTCGGCGACCCGGAGACCATCCACTTCGGCCTGATCCCGCGCAGCCACCGCGGCATCGTGGCGATCAACGAGCTCCCCGACCTCGCCGAGCGCATCCAGGTCGCGATGCTCAACGTGATGGAGGAGCGCGACATCCAGATCCGCGGCTACGTGCTGCGGCTCCCGCTCGACGTCCTCGTCGTCGCGAGCGCCAACCCCGAGGACTACACCAACCGCGGACGCATCATCACCCCGCTCAAGGACCGCTTCGGCGCCGAGATCCGCACCCACTACCCGCGCGAGGTCGAGCAGGAGATCGCCGTCATCGAGCAGGAGGCCGACCTCGTCGCCGAGGTGCCCGCCTACCTGGTGGAGGTGCTGGCGCGGTTCACCCGCCACCTGCGCGACTCCCAGTCGGTCGACCAGCGCTCCGGCGTCAGCGCCCGCTTCGCGATCGCCGGCGCCGAGACCATCGCCGCCGCCGCACTGCACCGCGCCACCACCCAGGGCGAGGACGAGCCGGTGGCGCGCGTCGTCGACCTGGAGACCGCCGTCGACGTCCTCGGCGGCAAGATCGAGTTCGAGACGGGCGAGGAGGGTCGCGAGACCGAGATCCTCACCCACCTGCTCCGCACCGCCGTCGCCGAGACCGTGCGCGCGCACCTCGCCGGCATCGACCTGCGCCTGCTGGTCGAGGCCATCGAGGAGGGCGCCATGGTCAGCACCGGCGCCCGCGTCGGCGCCCGCGACTTCCTCTCCGGGCTGCCGGTGCTCGGCGAGTCCGACCTCTACGACGAGGTCTGCGACCGGCTCGGCGCGACCAACGACGGGGAGCGGGCCGCCGCGATCGAGCTCGCCCTCGAGGGGCTCTACCTCGCCCGCCGCATCGGCAAGGACACCGACGCCGGGGAGACCGTCTATGGCTGACCCGGTCGTCACGGTCCGTTCCGGCACGCTCGACGACGTCCCGGCCTTCCGAGCCCTGGGCGAGGCCGTCGTGCCGCCCACCTACGGCCCGATCGACGCGGCGTACGCCCGGCGGATGCTCGACGAGTGGTGGGTCCCCGAGGTCTTCGAGACGTCGCTGGCGCGCAACCCGCACCTCGTCGCGGAGGTCGACGGCGAGGTCGTCGCGCTGGCCAACCTCGGGCGCCTCTCGCAGTCCTACCGCGACTTCCCTCACGTCTCGGGCGACCGCGAGGTGATGTGGAAGCTCTACGTCCACCCCGACCACCACGGCCGCGGGATCGGCAGCCGGCTGCTCGCCGACGTCGAGGCGATGGTCGAGGGCGACGAGCTCTGGCTGGAGGTCGTCGACGGCAACGACCAGGCCTTCGCCTTCTACCGGGCCCGCGGGTTCGAGGAGGTCGAGCGGGTCACCGACCACGAGTGGCCCGCCGACGTCTGGATGATGAAGAGGCTGCGATGAGTCGGTTCCGCAAGTACGACGGTGGCGACCCGCTCGCCCCGCCCGTCGACCTCGCCGAGGCGCTCGACGCCATCGGCCAGGACGTCATGGCCGGCTACTCGCCGGAGCGCGCGATGCGCGAGTTCCTGCGCCGCGGGGGCACCGACCAGGCCGGCCTCGACGAGCTCGCCCGCCGCGTCGCCGAGCGTCGGCGGGAGATCCTCCAGCGCAACGACCTCGACGGCACGATGCGCGAGGTCAAGGAGCTCCTCGACAAGGCCGTGCTGGCCGAGCGCGGGCAGCTGGCTCGCGACATCACGCTGGACGACGGCGACCGGGCGTTCCGGGAGCTCATGCTCGACAACCTGCCGTCCTCCACCCCGGCCGCGGTGGCCGAGCTGTCGTCGTACGACTGGCAGTCCTCGGAGGCGCGCGAGGCCTACGAGGAGATCAAGGACCTGCTCGGCCGTGAGCTCCTCGACCAGCGCTTCGCCGGCATGAAGGAGGCGCTCGAGGGCGCCACCGAGGAGGACCGGCAGGCCGTCCAGGAGATGCTCTCCGACCTCAACGACCTGCTGGAGAAGCACGCCGGCGAGGGCGTCACGGACGAGGAGTTCCGTGACTTCATGGACAAGCACGGCGACTTCTTCCCCGACGACCCGCAGGACATGGAGGAGCTGCTCGACTCGCTCGCCCAGCGCGCCGCCGCCGCCCAGCGGATGCTCAACTCGATGACGCCCGAGCAGCGCCAGGAGCTGATGGAGCTCTCCCAGCAGGCCTTCGGGTCACCGCAGCTGATGGAGCAGCTCTCGCGGATGGACGCCAACCTCCAGGCCCTGCGCCCGGGGGAGGACTGGTCGGGCTCGGAGGGCTTCGAGGGCGACCAGGGGTTGGGTCTCGGCGACGGCACCGGCGCCCTGCAGGACCTCGCCCAGCTCGACGCGCTGGCCGACCAGCTCGCGCAGTCGCACCACGGCGCGCGGATGGACGACGTCGACCTCGACGCGCTCGCCGGGCAGCTCGGTCCGGAGGCTGCCGTCGCGGCCAAGACCCTGCAGGAGCTCGAGCGGGCGCTGCGCGACAGCGGCTACCTCAAGCGCGGCTCCGACGGCGAGCTGCGGCTCTCGCCCAAGGCGATGCGCCAGCTCGGCAAGGCGCTGCTGCGCGACGTCGCGGAGCGGATGAGCGGCCGGTCCGGCGCGCGGGAGACGCGTACGACGGGACTCGCGGGGGAGCCGTCCGGGGCGACCCGGCGGTGGGAGTTCGGCTCCACCGAGCCGTGGGACGTGCCACGCACGATCACCAACGCCGTGCTCCGGGACGGCGGCGCCTCACCGGTGCGCATCCAGGTCGACGACATCGAGGTGGTCGAGACCGAAGCCCGCACGCAGGCCGCGGTCGCCCTGCTGGTCGACACGTCCTTCTCGATGGCGATGGACGGCCGGTGGGTGCCGATGAAGCGCACGGCGCTGGCGCTGCACCAGCTGGTGCGGTCCCGCTTCCGCGGCGACGACATCCAGCTGATCGCGTTCGGCCGTCACGCGCAGGTGATGGAGATCGAGGAGCTGACCGCCCTCGACGCGCGGTGGGACAAGGGCACCAACCTCCACCACGGGCTGCTGCTGGCCAACCGGTTCTTCCGCAAGCACCCCAACGCCCAGCCGGTGCTGCTGGTGGTCACGGACGGCGAGCCGACCGCGCACCTCGAGCCCGACGGCGAGGTGTGGTTCTCCTACCCGCCGCACCCCCTGACGATCGCCCACTCGGTGCGCGAGCTCGACGCTGCCGCGCGGCTCGGCGCGCAGACGACGTTCTTCCGGCTCGGCGAGGACCCCGGTCTGGCGCGCTTCATCGACTCGATGGCGCGCCGGGTCGACGGACGCATGGTGAGTCCCGAGCTCGACGACCTCGGAGCCGCGGTCGTGGGGTCCTACCTCGGCTCCCGCGGGCCGGCATCGTCGTACCGCGAGCACTTCGGCGACTGGTACGGCGGCGGCCGGGGGTTCTGGGTCTGAGGTCGGTGAGGCATCAGTGGCGGTCGGCCGCCTCCAGCATCCGCAGGAGCTCGGCGCCCATGTGCTCGATGACCGCCTGGAGCGCCTTGGCGGGACGCACCATGACGGTGAAGTCGACGATCCGGCCGTCGGCGTCCCAGGTGATCATGTCGACGCCCGACACCTGCAGGCCGCCGACCTCGCTGCGGAACTGCAGCACCGCCGAGTCCGCGCCCAGCCACTCCCGCTCGTAGGCCAACCGCGGCCCCAGCACGGTGAAGGCAGCGGTGAGGTAGCCGACGACGGTCTCGCGGCCCTCCTGGGGTGTGTGCACGGCCGGGCTTCGGAAGACCGCGTCCTCGGCGATGAGGTCCCGCAGCCCGGCGGGGTCCCGGCTCTCGACGACCGCGTGCCAGCGCGCGAGCGCGGTCTCTGACGTGGGGGTGGCCTCGGTGGGTCGCGACATGCGCGTCATCGTGCCACCGCACGGCCCGCCCGGCGATCCTCCACGATCCCTGCGTCAGTCGGCGAAGCCGGGCAGCGACTCCTCGAGGATCTCGCGGAACGGCACGGCGGCGCCCAGCTGGCTGAGCAGGCCGACGGCACCGAGCCAGGTGCGGTGGATCAGGAGGTAGGACGTCGGCAGGTTGAGCTTGGTGGCGAGGGTGAAGGTCTCGGCGCGGGGGTCGTTGATCCGCTCGAACTGCGTGCGCATCCACTCGCGGGTGAACGCGAAGCGTTCCTGGTCGGCCGGCTCGACGAACGGCGCGAGGTAGTCGAGCAGCATCGCGGGGTCGACCTCGATGCGGTCCTTGATGAACCCCTCCTCGCGGAGCCCCGCGACGAGCGACTCCTCGTCGGACTCGAGCGCGATGCGGATCAGCCGGCCCATCGCCGCGGGAAGCTGCCCCTGGGGCAGCCGGGCGACGGCACCGAAGTCCAGGACGCCGAGGCGGCCGAGGCCGCCGTCGGGTGCCGGGATCACGCGGTAGTTGCCCGGGTGCGGGTCGGCGTGGAGCATGCCGGTGCGTCGCGGGCCCTCGAAGAGGAACCGGACGAACAGCTCGCCGTAGTGGTCGCGCTCCTCCTGCGTGCCGTCGCGGATAACGTGCGCGAGGGAGTAGGCGGAGTCGAGCCACTCGGTCACGAGCACCTCGGTGCCGACGGTGACCACCGCAGGCACGACGATGTCGGGGTGGTCCGCGAAGGCCTCGGCGTACGCCGCCTGCGCCTCCGCCTCGAGGTGGTAGTCGAGCTCGTCGGCCGCCCGGTCCTGCAGCTCGGCGACGAGGGGCTTGAGGTCGATGCCGGGGAACACCGGCGCGATCCCGCGTGCCACGCGGGCGATCTGGCGGAGGTCGGACATGAGCGCCTCGCCGGCTCCGGGGTACTGCACCTTCACGGCGACGTCACGGTCGTCCGCCGACTCGGGCCCACCCGCGAGGTCGCGCCAGCGGCCGCGGTGGACCTGCCCGATCGACGCGGCCGCGGTCGGGGCACCGTCGAGCCAGACGAGTCGTTCGGACCAGTCGTCGCCGAGGTGCGCGGTCAGCTGCTCGCGCACGGTCGCCGTCGGCATCGGGGGAGCGGAGTCCTGCAGCGCGGTGAGGTGCTCCCGGTAGGGCGCGCTGACCTCCTCGGGCAGGGCGGACTCCAGCACGCTGAGGGCCTGGCCGAACTTCATCGCACCGCCCTTGAGCTCGCCCAGGGTGCGGAAGAGCTGCTCGGCGGTGCGCTGCTGCACATCGGAGAGCACTGCATCGGCGGGCTTGCCCCCGAGCCGCCTGCCCAGCCCCATCGCCTGCCGGCCGGCATAGCCGAGCGGGAGCGCAGCGAGTCGGGCTGTGCGCGCGGCAGCCTTGCGGGGGAGCTCGGTCATGCCTCCATTGTCCGGGTCGACGCAATCGGGTTGCGACACCCGCCCGATGCGGCGCGCCACTGGCCGGCGATCCCCGAGGAAGGCGGGGCGTGACCCGAGGTCGATCCGCTCGTTGGAGGACTGGATGACCTCGACCCCTCGGGAGGACAACGTGCGACCCAAGACCCTGCTCGCCTGCGCGGCGAGCGTGCTCACCGCCAGCGCCACCTTCAGCGGCGGCGCGACCGCGCCGGCCGCCGGACAGGCCACCGCCCCGGCGGCTGACCGGGCCAACGTCTCCGACTTCCTCGCCGGACAGCTGAGCGGGCTGACCGGCAGGACGACGGTGATGGTGCACGGCACCTCGATCGCCGCGGCCCGCCAGGCCGTCGCGGCCACCGGGATGCGGAAGACCGGCGAGTTCACCCGGATCGGCGTCGTGATCGCCGACGCCACCCGCAACCAGGTCGACGCGGTCCGCAGCCAGGGCGGAGTGACGTACGTCGAGGGCGCGGCGCAGCCGATCGACGTCCTGCAGGAGACGTCCAACATCGCGACCCGTGGGGCAGAGGCGGCCGCCACCCTCACGGGCGCCGACGGCACGTCGCTGACGGGCAAGGGCGTGAGTGTCGCGGTCATCGACTCCGGCGTGGACCCGACCCACCCCTACTTCAAGGAGGCCGACGGCTCGAGCGCGGTCGTCGCCAACCTCAAGGCGTTGTGCGAGCCGTTGACCGAGACCTGCTCGGTGCAGCGCGTGCCCGCCTTCGTCGACACCGACACCCTCTCCGTCGGCGGCCACGGCACCCACGTCAGCGGCATCGTCGCCGGTCGCCCGACCACACTGAGCGACGGCGGCAAGCTGCAGGGCGCCGCCCCCGGCGCCAAGCTGGTGTCGATCTCGACCGGCGCTGGTCTCGTGATCCTCGGCGCCGACTCCGCGCTCAACTGGGTGCTCGAGAACCACGAGGCGCCGTGCGGCGCCGGCGTACCGGCAGCGACCTGCCCCCCGATCAAGGTCACCAACAACTCCTACGGCCCGACCGGTGGTGGTGAGCTCGACCCCGAGTCGGCCACGGTCAAGCTCCAGCGCGCGCTCGCGGCCGAGGGCGTCGTCACGGTGTGGGCTGCGGGCAACGACGGCGGCGACGGCACGACGAGCCTGACCAACCCGCCCGGGCAGGACCCCACGGGCGGCATCCTCTCGGTGGCCTCCTACTACGACCAGGACACCGGCACCCGCGACGGCGTCGTGTCCGACTTCAGCTCGCGCGGCCTTGCCGCCGACGCCTCGACATGGCCCGACATCTCGGCGCCCGGTGAGGCCATCACCTCCTCGTGCCGCCTCTACCTCGCGATCTGCTCGACGGGCCTGGACGTCCGCAACGGTCCGGGCGCGCTCGACATCGGCACCTTCAACACCATCAGCGGTACGTCGATGGCGGCGCCGCACGTCGCCGGGATCGTCGCCCAGCTGTTCCAGGCCGACCCGACGGCGACACCCGCCGAGATCGAGCGGGCGCTCGAGGTATCGGCGCACAAGTTCACCGACGGAGCGGCCTACCAGTCCGGTCCGGTCGGCACCACGTCGTACGACAAGGGCCACGGCCTCGTCGACGTCGTGGCGGCAGTCGCGGCCCTGGGGTGAGCGCGAGCTCAGCCGAGGGCTGAACCAGACCCTCCGAGGAGGGCCGTCGTGCGACAGGGGCGCGGCGGTGCGAGGCGGGCGGAGGCCGTGGGGTCTTCCGCCCGCCCCCGCGTCTGCCCGTCCGCGGGCCGGTCTGCTGGGAAGGTGGGGGCATGGAGATCGAGTTCGCCGGCGAGGTGGTCGAGTGGCGTGGGCCGGCGCCCTTCTTCTTCGTCGTCCTGCCGCCCGACGCGGCCGACCTCGTCGACGAGGTGAAGGCGGACGTCGTCTACTGGGGCGTGGTGCCGGTCCGTGCGTGGATCGGCGACACGGAGTTCACCACCGCGATGTTCCCCCGGGAGGACACGTGGTTCCTGCCCCTGAAGGCGGCCGTGCGCCGCGCCGAGGGCGTCGACCTCGGCCAGGTCGTCGACGTGCGGATGCAGGTCGGTCGGTAGTCAGCCGACGGTCGGCACGGGGCGGACTCTCCGTGCCGTCAGGTGGAGGCTGAGCGCGACGTAGTAGGCGACGTAGGCCACCGAGATCGCCAGCCACACCGGGCTGGGGTCGGGCAGCTGGGCCACCAGGACGGCGTACCCGACCAGCCAGAGGCAGGTGAGGGCGAGCGTGGTCGACTGCAGCGTGGAGGTGCGGGACGGGTAGACGTAGCCGACCGGGACGAAGACGAGGACCGCGCACACCAGCAGCACGACGGCGACCGCTGTGGTCTGCAGGTCGAGGACCACGACGTAGAACGCGGCGATGTTCCAGTAGCTCGGGAAGCCGAGGAACAGGTGGTCGTCGGTCTTGGCGTCGGCCCGGCAGAACTGGTACGCCGAGGCGAGCAGGGGGATCACCGCGAGGACCGTCGCCGAGTGGCCCTCACCCAGGTAGCCCGCGCTCCACAGCAGCAGCATCGGCATGAAGGCGTAGGTGAGGTAGTCGACGATGTTGTCCAGCAGCGCGCCGTCGAACGACGGGGCGTGCCGTTTCACCTGCACGTACCGCGCGAGCATCCCGTCCGTGCCGTCGACGACCATGGCGACCAGGAAGAGCCACAGCGCCCGGACGGTGTCGCCCTCCATGACGGCGACGAACATCAGGAACGCCAGCACGACACCGGAGGCGGTGTAGGCGTGCACCAGCCAGGCGGCGACGGCGTGTCGACGCTGAGTCAGGGCAGCCACGCGGCTCCTCGGATCGGGCGAATCATGCATGAGAAGCGGATCATGCCAGCCATGGGGGCGATCGGTGACAACCTCGGCGCGCATTGCCGCGTCTCCCTGTACGACCCCGTCCGGGGCCCGACGAGAGAACGGACCAGCACCATGCGTAGGACCTTCCTGAGCGCCGCGACCCTGGCGGTCTCTGCCCTCGCCCTGACCCAGGCCCTCCCGGCCAACGCCGACGGCATCGGGGTCTCCGACCCGAAGGACCTCGGCCACGGCGTCGACCTCCGGTCGGTGGAGGTCGAGCACAAGGCCGCCAACGTCGTCGTCACCACGACCCACACCGACCTGCGGCCGTCGTACCGCACGGGCTCGTCGGGGTCGGTGTTCCTCGACACCGACCCCGACGACCGCGGCCCGGAGTACCTCTTCGCCGGCGGCTTCTTCCTCGGCACCGACTACAACCTGCTCGAGGTCGACGGCTTCTCGGACTTCTCGCCCGAGCCCGTGGAGGGCTCCTACCGGATGCGGGTCGACCACGACACCGAGCGGGTCCGCATCCGCATCTCCCGCGAGGCGCTCGGGTCGCCGGAGCGGGTCCGCGTCGCCGTCCGGGTCGCCGGCACGCACCCGGACGGCAACGACACCGCCACGGACTGGCTCGGCGAGCCGCGCAGCTTCACCGACTGGGTCGCGCAGTAGGCCGTCCGGGCCCGTCCGAGCGGCCGGCGTCGGCGAGCTACTTGATCTCGCGGACCTCCTGCGGCCATCCGCAGCCCTCGGCGATCCTCCCCGCCCACATCTTCGCTGTCTCGAGGTCGGGGACGTCGACGATCGTGATCCCGCCGAGGTACTCCGTGGTCTCGGCGTAGGGGCCGTCGGTGATCGTGATCGTGCCGCTCGTGGCGTCGGCGCTGAAGGCCTCGGAGCGGTCCTCCACGAGCCCGCCGGCGAACACGAGGGCGCCGGCGGCCTCGATCTCCCTCACCACCGCGGTGCTCGGCTCCACACGGGACTGGTACCATTCGGCGGGGTGGTCGCCCACCCACTGCTGGTTGAAGTAGATGGCGTACTTCGTCATGTCACTCCTCCTGTGCGGCCGCCCCGTGCGGCCCGTCACCACTCTGACGGACGAGCAGGGCCCGGATCGACACCCCTGCAGCGACGTCGCGCACGTGGCGCGATGTCGCCGCTCAGTCGTGGACGACCGAGGTCGGCCGGTCGTAGAGGAGATCGGCGTACGCGGGGTGGCGGAGCATCCAGGTCTTGATGAACGGGCAGATCGCGAGCACCCGGCGTCCGCCGCGCTCTCGCACGTCGTCGAGGGCGAACCTGGCCAGCGCCGAGCCGACACCCTTGCCCTCGTGGACCCGCTGGACCTCGGTGTGGGTGAAGACGATCAGCTGGTCGGTGAGCTGGTACTCGGCGAAGCCGGCGAGCTCACCGTCGAGGCGAGCCTCGTAGCGGTTCCTGTCGGCGTTGTCCGTGACGTGGACCGTGTCGGTCATGCGGCTGGTCAGGCCGGGAAGGCCACGCCGGTGTTGGCGTGGCAGCGGTAGCCGAACGGGTTCTTGGCCAGGTACTGCTGGTGCGCTTCCTCGGCGTAGTAGTACGGCGTCTCGCTGGCGGGGCGGATCTCGGTGGTGATCTCGCCGAGGCCGCGGCGGGCGAGCTCCTCGCCGTAGACCTTGGTCAGCTCGCGGGCGGTCTGCTCCTGCTCGGGCGTGGTCCAGTAGATCGCCGAGCGGTACTGGGTGCCGACGTCGTTGCCCTGGCGCATGCCCTGGGTCGGGTCGTGGATCTCGAAGAACTTCTTCAGCAGGTCGGCGTACGACACCTTCGCGGGGTCGAACACGACGCGGACGGCCTCGGTGTGGCCGGTGTGCCCGCTGCACACCTCGTCGTACGTCGGGTGGGGGGTGCTGCCGCCGGCGTAGCCGACCGACGTCGACCAGACGCCGGGGAGCTGCCAGTAGACCTCCTCCGCGCCCCAGAAGCAGCCGAGGCCCAGGACGGCGACCTCGTGGCCCTCCGGGACGTCGTCGGAGACGACGGGCGTGTGGAGGACCACGTGCTCGCCCAGGGTCCACATCTGCTGCTCGCGCCCCGGGAGCGCCTGGTCGGGGGTGGGCAGGGTCGTGGGCTTGCCGAATCCGAACATGCCTCCATTGTCGCGCGCAGGGCAAGGGCCGCGACCGCGTCTCGCCGGGTGGCCGGCACAGGTGCGCATCGGGGGGTGCGGCGGCCGTTCCGCTGTCCGGGCCGAGGGCCGCGGGGTCTACCCTCGGCATTGTGACCCAGGAACGCGCCAACAAGGCCGGGTTCGAGACGCGTGCGATCCACGCCGGCTACGAGCCCGACGCGATGACCGGGGCGGTCAACCCGCCCATCTACGCCAGCAGCACCTACAAGCAGGACGGCGTCGGCGGCCTGCGTGGCGGGTATGAGTACAGCCGCTCCGCCAACCCGACGCGTACGGCGCTGGAGGGTGCCCTCGCCGCGATCGAGGACGGCGAGAAGGGGTTCGCCTTCGCCTCCGGCCTGGCCGCCGAGGACACCATCATCCGGGCGCTGACCCGGCCCGGCGACCACGTCGTGATCCC
Organism: Nocardioides sp. GCM10028917; assembly: GCF_042666175.1. Classification (NCBI taxonomy): domain Bacteria; kingdom Bacillati; phylum Actinomycetota; class Actinomycetes; order Propionibacteriales; family Nocardioidaceae; genus Nocardioides; species Nocardioides sp. GCM10028917. The sequence continues at coordinate 529,722 of NZ_JBHTFL010000001.1, read as the reverse complement.
GGACGACGCCTACGGCGGCACGCACCGCCTCTTCGACAAGGTCGCCAAGGTCTGGGGCACCGACCACAGCTCGGCGTCGGTCGCCGACACCGACGCCGTCGCCGCGGCGATCGAGCCCGGCCGGACCAAGCTGGTGTGGGTCGAGACGCCCACCAACCCGATGCTCACCATCGGCGACATCGAGGCGCTGGCCACGGTCGCGCACGACGCAGGCGCCCTCCTCGTGGTCGACAACACCTTCGCCTCGCCCTACCTCCAGCAGCCGCTCACGCTCGGCGCCGACGTGGTGGTGCACTCGACGACCAAGTACGTCGGCGGGCACAGTGACGTCGTCGGGGGAGCGGTCATCGTGCGCGACCTCGAGCTCGCCGACAAGGTCGGCTACCACCAGAACGCCATGGGCGCGGTGGCCGGGCCGTTCGACGCCTTCCTGACGCACCGCGGCCTCAAGACGCTCGGCGTCCGCATGGACCGCCACTGCGACAACGCGGAGCGGATCGTGGAGTTCCTCGACGGCGACCCGCGAGTCACCGAGGTGATCTACCCCGGTCTCGCGGCCCACCCCGGCCACGAGGTCGCGGCCCGCCAGATGAAGCGTTTCGGCGGGATGGTCTCGTTCCGGGTCGCGGGCGGGCTCGAGCAGGCCCTCGCCGTCTGCGAGCGGGCCGAGGTGTTCACCCTCGGGGAGTCGCTGGGCGGCGTCGAGTCGCTCATCGAGCACCCGGGGAGGATGACCCACGCGAGCGTCGCGGGCACCGACCTCGAGGTGCCGGACGACCTCATCCGGCTGAGCGTCGGCATCGAGAGCGTCGACGACCTCGTCGCCGACCTCGACCGCTCCCTGGGCTGAGACGTGGACGAGGCACCTGACCCCCGCTACCTCCTGGCCAACGAGCGGACCCTGCTCGCCTACGAGCGCACCGCGATCGGTCTCATGGTGGCGGCCGTGGGGGCCCTCAACCTGCTCGAGGGGATCTGGCCCAACGTCGCCCTCGGCATCGCCCTCCTGCTCGCGTCGGCGATGACCGCGGGCGTCGGCTGGTACCGCTACCGCCAGGCCGAGCGCGCGATCCGGGAGGGCACCGACCTCCCCCACGGGTTCGGCGCGCAGCTCGTCGTCCTCGCCGTGATCGCGATCATCGTGGTGGTCGCCCTGACGGTGCTGGTGTGAGCGCGGTCGTCTGCGTCGACTTCGGGTCGACGTTCACCAAGGCCGTGCTGGTGGACCGCACGACCGGAGAGCTCCTCGCCACCGCGAGCCACCCGACCACGCTCCCGGACGCGACCGGCGCCGGCGACGTCCTCGACGGGTACGACGCCTGTGTGGCCGCGCTTGTCGGGCAGGATCGCCGCGCCGAGGACGCCGACGTGCTCGCCTGCTCCAGCGCCGGTGGCGGGCTCCGCGTCGCGGTCGTCGGCAACGAGGAGCTGGTCACCGCCGAGGCGGGCCGCCGGGTCGCGCTCTCGAGCGGTGGCAAGGTCGTGCTCGTGCTGCACGGCGGCCTCGACGACCGCAAGCTCGCCGCGCTCCGGGCGGCCGAGCCCGACGTGGTGCTGCTCGTCGGTGGCACCGACGGAGGCAACGCCGAGGTGCTGGAGGGCGACGCACGGTTCCTGGCCGGGCAGCCGTGGCCCGGGCCGGTGGTGGTGGCCGGCAACGTCGAGTCCCAGCCCCTGGTCGCGGAGCTGCTCGCCGGCTCCGGGACGCCGCACGTCCTCGCCGACAACGTGGTGCCGCGCATCGGCGTGCTCGCCCCCGGTAGCGCGCGCCGGGCGATCCGCGAGATCTTCCTCAGCCACGTCATCGGCGGCAAGCACCTCAGCAGCCGCACCGACGACCGCGGCCGCACGTTCACCTCGATGGTGCGCGGGGCGACACCCGACGTCGTGCTGACCGGTGTGGAGCTCCTCGCCCGCGGTCTCGGCGACCAGCACCGGGGGGCCGGTGACGTCGTGGTCGTCGACGTCGGCGGTGCCACCACCGACGTGCACAGCGTCGTCGAGCTCGACCCCGAGGACAGCGGTCTGGCCCGCGAGGTCGTCGCCACCACGCCGGTCACCCGCACGGTCGAGGGCGACCTCGGCATGCGCTGGTCGGCCGTCTCAACCGTCGAGGCCGCACGTCGCGACGACCTGCACGACGCCGCCGTACGCCGCCGTGAGCGGCCCGACCTCCTCCCGGTCAGCTGCCCCGACCCGGCTGCCGAGCAGGACGCCGACCTCGACATCGCCGCGGCCGCCGTCCGGATCGCCCTCGAGCGCCACGCCGGCCGCAGCAGGGTCGTGGTGAGCCCCGAGGGCCGCGTGGTCGAGCGCAGCGGCAAGGACCTCCGCGAGGTCGATCTCCTGGTCGGCTCGGGCGGCGTGCTGCGCCACGGCGGTCCCGACGCCGTACGCCGGGTGCTGACGCCTGCCACGGGTGACGCCTTCGAGGGGGGTTGGCAGCTGCCGCGCGACCCGCGCGTGGTCGTCGACCACGACTACGTGCTCGCCGCCGCCGGCCTGCTGGCCGAGGAGCACCCGCTCGCGGCGCACCGTCTGCTGGGTGGTCTCAGGGCTGCGGGGGATCGGTAGCGTGACCGACGTGAGCGAGCAGAGCAGGCCCTCGGCCGACACCCCGGGCGACCGCGAGGTGGAGTCCGGACGGCGACGGCTGTTCGCCGCGCTCGCTCGCGAGGAGGACGGGCTCGCCGAGCGCATCGTCGCCCAGTGGGCCCAGGGGCGTGCGGAGCGCCGGACCGGACCGGCGTTCACCACCGGACCCTCCAACTTCAGCCGCGCCCAGGTGCCGTGGGGCCTCGACCTCGCCGCCGCCTGGTCCTGGCGGCTCATCGCGATCGCGATCGCGACGCTCGGCCTGCTGTGGACGCTGCGCTTCTTCGCCGTCATCACCCTGCCGATCGCCGTGGCGCTCCTCGTCGCCGCACTGGCCAGTCCCACCGTCATCTGGCTGCGCCGGGTCGGGGTGCCGCGCGGCCTCGCGACCGGTGTGGTGATGCTCCTCGGCCTCGGCACGGTCACGCTGCTGCTCACCTTCGTCGGCCAGCAGGTCGCGCAGGGGGCGAGCGACCTCTCCGACTCCGTGGTCACCGGCCTCGGACAGGTCCGGGAGTGGCTGCGCTCCGGTCCGTTGCGCATCTCGGACTCGCAGCTCGACCGCTACATCACGCAGGTCCAGTCGGCGGTCTCGGGCAGCACCGGGGCCGACGGCATCGTCACCCGTGCCACCGAGGTCGGCACCGCTGTCGGCCACGTGGTCGCGGGCTTCTTCATCGTGCTGTTCTCGGCCTACTTCTTCCTCGCCGACGGCGAGCGGATCTGGTCGTGGCTGGTGCGCCTCACCCCCCGCGCGGCGCGCGAGCGCGTGGACGCCTCGGGCCGCGTGGCGTGGGTGTCGCTCACCCAGTTCGTGCGGGCCACGGTCCTCGTGGCCCTCGTCGACGCGATCGGGATCATGCTCGTCGCGTGGTTCCTCGGCGTGCCGTTCGTGGTGGCCATCGGCGTGCTCGTCTTCCTCGGCGCGTTCGTCCCCATGATCGGCGCCACCGTGGCCGGCCTCGTCGCGATCCTCGTCGCGCTCGTGGACCAGGGTCCGTGGACGGCGCTGCTCATGCTGGGTGGCGTGATCCTCGTCCAGCAGGTCGAGGGACACGTGCTGCAGCCGTTCCTCATGGGCCGCTTCGTCTCGCTCCACCCGCTCGGCGTGATCGTGGCGATCGGCTGCGGGGTGATCCTGGCCGGCATCGCGGGCGCGCTCATCGCCGTACCCCTCGCGGCCGCTGGGAACGCCGTCGCCCAGCACCTCGGGTCCTACACCGACGTGGGTGAGGACGATCCCGACGACGCGCTCGACGAGGACATCGGGCCACCTCCCAACGAACGCGACGAGATCCACGACGACAGCCCGCTCGCGGTCCCGGACGACCTCGACGACGACGACAAGATCAAGGACGAGGCATGACCGACGAGTGCTCCCTGGCCGACATCGTCGCCGCACGCGAGGTGCTCGAGGGCTTGACGGTGACCACGCCGATGGAGGAGTCGCGCTGGCTCTCCGCCCTCGTCGGCGGACCGGTGTCGCTGAAGTGCGAGAACCTCCAGCGCACCGGCTCGTTCAAGTCGCGCGGTGCCTTCGTCCGCATCTCGCGACTGTCCGCCGAGGAGCGGGCCAAGGGCGTCGTCGCCGCGTCCGCCGGCAACCACGCCCAGGGTGTCGCGCTCGCCGCCTCGACGCTCGGCATCAGCTCCACGGTCTTCATGCCCGAGGGGGCGCCGATCCCGAAGGAGAAGGCGACCCGGGGCTACGGCGCCGACGTCGTCTTCCACGGCCGCTACCTCGAGGACTCGCTCGCGCGAGCCCGGGAGTTCGCGGACGAGACCGGTGCGGTGCTGATCCACCCCTTCGACCACGTCGACATCGTCGCGGGGCAGGGCACCCTGGGGCTCGAGGTCCTCGAGCAGGCGCCGGACGTGCGCACCGTGCTGGTGCCCACCGGCGGCGGCGGTCTGCTCGCCGGCGTGGCGATCGCGGTCAAGGCGCTGCGCCCCGACGTACGGGTGGTGGGTGTGCAGGCGGAGGGCGCCGCGGCCTACCCCGGCTCGCTCGCCGCCGGCCGGCCCGTGCCGCTCGAGTCGATGAGCACGATGGCCGACGGCATCGCGGTCGGCCGGCCCGGTGACATCACCTTCGCGGCGGTGCGCGACCACGTCGACGAGATCGTCACCGTCTCGGAGGAGTCGCTGTCCCGCGCGCTGCTCGCCCTGATCGAGCGCGCGAAGCAGGTCGTCGAGCCCGCCGGCGCTGCCGCCGTCGCGGCGCTGCTCGACAACCCGACCGGCTTCGAGACCCCAGCCGTCGCGGTGCTGTCCGGAGGCAACATCGACCCGCTCCTGCTCAGCAAGGTGATCCGCCACGGCCTCGCCGCTGCCGGTCGCTACCTCTACCTCCGCGTGTGCATCCCCGACCTGCCAGGCGGCCTGGCCTCCCTGCTCGCCGAGGTCGGGGCGGAGGGCGCCAACGTGCTCGAGGTGGCCCACGAGCGGATCTCGCCGTCGCTGACCCTCAACGAGGTCGAGGTGCGCGTCCAGCTCGAGACCCGCGGCGACGCGCACGCCGAGCACCTGAAGGCGCGGCTCCGCGAGCGCGGCTACCGCGTCGACAACTGAGCGTCGTACGCCACCGAGCGGTGCCTGAGCGGCCTTTCGGCTGCGCCGAAGCCGCGTGTGACACCGCTCCCCTGAGGACACGCCTACAAATGCCGCTGAGCGGTGCGCGAGGGGGACTTCCGGACTCCGGAATCCCCCCACACACCGCTCGAGACGGTGACTGGCAGGTGAGGCTCAGGCCTTGTAGGGCTCCGCGTCGACGATCTCGACGGAGAACTCCTTGCCCGTGGGCGCGGTGTAGCTGACCGTGTCGCCCTTGCTCTTGCCGTTGATCGCAGATCCCAGGGCGGTCTGCGGGGAGTAGACGTCGAGGGTGTCGCCCTCGGAGAGGTTCTCGCGGGCGCCGAGGAGGAACTTCTCCTCGTCGCCGCCGTCGATGCGGGCGGTCACGACCATCCCGGGCTCGACGATGCCGTCGTTGGGCGGCGTCTCGCCGACCTCGGCCTTGCGGAGCATGTCCTCGAGCTGACGGATGCGGGCCTCCTGCTTGCCCTGGTCGTCCTTGGCGGCGTGGTAGCCGCTGTTCTCCTTGAGGTCGCCCTCGTCGCGCGCGGCGGCGATCTTCTCGATGATCTCCTGGCGCTTGGGGCCCTTGAGGTCCTCGAGCTCGGCCTGCAGCTTGTCGTAGGCCTCCTGGGTCAGCCAGACGGTGCCCTGGTCGGTCATGTCGGTGCTCCTGCTCACGTGGTACTGGATGCGGGTGTGCCTCAGCGCGCCCGCATCGGGTCGGTGGGATTCTTCCGTCCGATCGGAGTCGGCGCGGCGACGGACGTGGGCCAGCGCACCCGGACGGGCAGAACGATCAGGTTAGCAAGCCTGCGGCAAAAGTGCAGGCCGACGACTCAGCGCGGACGCGGCTGGTCGGGCGAGGTGCACCCGAGCTTCTCCACCGTGGTGGCTCGGCGCTCGGTGCGGATGACGACCTCGTTGACGCCGTCGACCGGGGTGAAGGCGAGCTCCCCGACGGCCGTCTTGTCCTCGGCCAGGGCGCGTACGCGGCAGCTGGCCTCCACGCCGTCCTCCAGCTGGACGTCCACGCGCGTCTCGATCTCGTGGTCGCTCGTGACCTCGAAGGTGATGACCTCGGAGCGGACGTCTGGGCTGCCGTGGAACCACGCCGTCCACGCGAGCCAGGTCAGTCCGACGACGGCCAGGACGACCGCGAGCCCGACGGCCGCGGGACGCCGCCACCGGGCGGGGGCGCCGTAGCGATCGGTGAGGTCGGTGGTCACGCACAGAAGCGTAAGTCCCTCCTCCTAGACTCCAGCCCATGGCCCAGCCCCCCGCGGACCGGTCGCGCACCGGGCTCCGACTCATGCACGTCCACGCCCACCCCGACGACGAGTCGAGCAAGGGAGCCGCGTCGACGGCGAAGTACGTCGCCGAGGGCGTCGACGTCCACGTCGTCACCTGCACCGGCGGCGAGCGCGGCTCCGTGCTCAACGCCAAGATGGACCGCCCGGAGGTCTGGGAGAACATCACCGAGATCCGCCGCGAGGAGATGCACCGCGCCCGGGACATCCTCGGCATCCGGCAGGACTGGCTCGGCTTCGTCGACTCCGGCTGGCCCGAGGGCGACCCGCTGCCGCCGTTGCCGGAGGGCTGCTTCGCGCTCGTACCGCTCGAGGAGGCCACCGAGCGCCTTGTGCGGCTGATCCGCGGGTTCCGTCCCCACGTGCTCACGACGTACGACGAGCGCGGCGGCTACCCGCACCCCGACCACGTCCGCTGCCACGAGGTCTCCGTCGCCGCCTACCACGCGGCCGGCGACCCGGAGCGCTTCCCCGACGCGGGGGAGCCGTGGCAGCCGATGAAGCTCTACTACCACCACGGCTGGAGCTGGGCGAAGACCAACGCCCTCCACGAGGCGATGCTCGCCCACGACCTCGAGTCGCCCTACACCGAGCGTCTCGAGAAGTGGGAGCGCGAGCCGGAGTGGGACGATCGGATCACCACGCGGGTGCCCTGCGGCGACTACTTCGGGGTCCGCGACCAAGCCCTGCTCGCCCACGCCACGCAGATAGACCCCGACGGCATGTGGTTCGCGATCCCGCGTGAGATCCAGCAGAAGACCTGGCCCACCGAGGACTACGAGCTGGTCGAGTCGACCGTCGAGAGCACGCTGCCCGAGGACGATCTCTTCGCGGGGATCCCGACCCCCGCTCCGTGAGGGGGAAGTGGGACACTAGGCGCATGCTCGACCTGCTGATCATCACGCTCGTGGACGACCCGATGCCGGAGGACACCGAGGTGAAGGCGGGTCCGCTGGGCTTCGCGGTGTGGATCTTCATGATCATCGCGGTCGTCATCATCGCGTTCAGCCTGGTCAAGCAGCTGCGCAAGGCGCAGGCGGCCAAGGACGCTGGCGTCTACGGCGACGAGCCGGTGCAGCGTTCCGAGGAGCCGCACGTGTCCGGCGCCCCTGACGGCTCGGACACTCCTGGCACCTCCGCCACCACCGACGAGCGCTGAGCCTCCCTCAGTCCGGATCAGTCCGGCCGCCCCTGTCCGGGCAGCCACCAGTTCCACCGGCCCAGCAACGTCATCGACGCCGGCAGCAGCAGGCCGCGCACGACGGTCACGTCGAGCAGCACCGCCACGGTCATCCCGACGCCGATCTCCTTGACCGCGATCAGCTCGCCGAGGGCGAAGCCGAGGAACACGATCCCGATCGCGACCGCGGCGAGCGTCACCACCGGACCTGAGGCGGTGATCCCGGTCAGGACGGCGTCGTCGTTGAGCGCGCGGAGGTCCCTGCCACGATCCCGCTTGCGCCTCGGCCGGGCCAGGGCGTCGTCCCACGCCTCGCGGATCCGGGCGACGAGGAAGACGTGGTAGTCCATCGACAACCCGAACGCGAACATGAAGAGCAGCAGCGGAGTGGTGACGTCGAGGGCGCCCCACGAGTCGAAGCCGAGCAGGGACGAGCCCCAGCCGCGCTGGAAGATCGCCACCACCACGCCGAGGGTCGCACCGAGGGAGAGCAGGTTGAGCGCCACGGCCTTGACGGGTACGACGACGGATCGCGTCAGCCGTCCCAGCAGCACCGCGGTGAGCAGCGCGACGACCAGCACCGCGGTCGGAGCCCGGTCGGCGAGCGCGTCACGGGTGTCGACCAGCTCGGCGGTGGGCCCGCCGACCAGGACGTCGACGCCGAGGTCGGCGGCCCGCATCCGACGGACGAGGTCCTGCACCTTCGGGCCGTCGTAGTCGCCGGCGGCGTCCGGCTCGGGCTCCACGAGGAGCTGGCTGACGTCGCCGGGCACGGGGTCGAACAGCAGCACGTCGACCACCCCGGGGATGCCGGCCAGCCCGGCCATGGCGTCGGCGGTCTCCCGGGAGGTGAACTCCGCCTCGACCAGCACGGTGATCGGGGTGGCCACCTGGTCGGGGTAGCGGTCCTCGATCGCGGCCTGCGTCAGTCGCGGCTCGCTGTCGCGGGGGAGCGAGCGGGTGTCGGAGTTGCGGAGGTCGAGGGACAGCAGGGGAGTGCTGAGCAGGAGCAGCAGCGCGGTGCACCCGAGCAGCACCGGCCACGGGCGGCGCTGCGCGAACCGCGCCAGGCGCGGCAGCAGCGCGTGGGCGCTGGGGGTGCCGCCCAGGAAGCGTCCCGGCGCAGGCGCGGGGATCCGGTCGTGTGACACGGCGACCAGCGCGGGGGCGAGGGTCAGGCCGGTCAGGGTGGCGCCGGCCACCGCGACGAGACCTCCGACGGCCATCGGGGAGAGCACCGGGTCACGCAGCACGAGGAGGCCGGCCAGCGCGGTGGCGACGGTGAGGCCCGAGACGAGGACCGTGCGCCCGGAGGTGGCCAGGGTGCGCCCGAGCGCCGCCGCGACGTCGGTGCCGGGCGCGGCCGCTGCCCGCTCCTCCCGGAAGCGACCGAGGACCAGCAGGGCGTAGTCCACCGCCAGACCGAGGCCGAGCAGCGTGACGACGTTGACGGCGTAGTCGCTCACCGGGGTCAGGCGGGCCAGGCCCGCCAGTGCCAGCAGGGCCACGCAGACCGAGCCGAGCGCGGTCGCCACGGGCAGCAGGCCGACGACGAGCCCGCCCAGGGCGAGCGTGAGGACGACGAGCAGCACGAGGATCGCGATGCCCTCGCCGCGCGCGGCGTCCTGCACCGCCTGCGCGCCGAAGGCCTCCTCGGCGAGGAGCGGACCGCCCACCAGCACCTCCGGCATGCCGACCTGCTGCAGGGTCTTCTCGACCTCCGCGGCGGCAGCGAGGGCGCGCTCGCGGTCGACCGTGTGGTCGATCTCGACGGTGACGACGGTGCCGAACCGGTCGGGCCGGACGAGGTCCTGCGCGCCGGTGGTCCACGGGTCGCGCACCTCGACGACGTCCGGCAGGTCGCGTACGTCGTGCAGCGTGCGGGTGGCCTGGTCGATCAGGTCGACGCCGTAGATGTCTGCCCCCGACAGGACGGCGACCACCAGCTCGCCCTCGGGGTCGGCCGCCTCGAGCCGCTCCTGCACCTGGGCCGACTCGCTGTCGTCGCGCAGCGGGTCGGGGGCCTCGGCCAGGTCGAAGACCGAGCCGCCGAGGACGGCCCCGAGCACGACGACCACCGCCCACGTCGCGAGGACCGGGCGTCTCCAGCGGTGCAGCAGCCGTCCGAGGTCCTCGAGCACGGGGGCGACTGTAACGGGGTCCACCCCTTATGACGATTGGCAGTCAAAAGTTGTTCACAAACTGTCGGATCCGACCTAGGGTGAGCGTCGTCACAACCGTCCCGGCGCGCGTCACGCCGCCGGGGTCCCAGGAGGTCCAGGTGTCGTTGTCCCCCGTCCACCCCCGATCGCGCGCCGCAGGCGCTCGGTCTCGCCGCGGGACCCGCTGGGCCACCGCGGCACTGGCCACCGCCGTGGCGGCCAGCCTCGCCGCCGTCACGCCCAGCGCGTCAGCGATCCCCGCCGGTGACGAGCCCGGCCTCACCATGCGCGCCTTCCAGCTCGGTCAGTCGATCTCGGAGCTGTGCACCCTGAAGGCCGGTCAGACGCCCAACGTCGACCAGCTCAAGCAGACGATCGACTGGAGCACGCCCGCCGACTTCGGGGGCCTCCAGGACAACTTCGTCGTCGAGGCACTGGCCACGCTGAGCGTCGAGACCACTGGCACCTACATGTTCCGCCTGACCAGCGACGACGGGTCGCGGTTGCAGATCGACGACCAGGTGGTCGTCGACCACGACGGGTTGCACGGCGACACCGCCAAGGAGGGCAGCTTCACGCTGACCGCCGGCACGGAGCACGCCCTGCGCCTCGACTACTTCGAGGCCGGCGGCGGCGAGCGCCTGACGCTCGAGTGGATGCCGCCCGGCTCCAGCACCTTCGCCGTGGTGCCGACGTCCGCGCTCAGCACCGAGGCCAACGTCACCCGCGTCACCGCCCCCGGCTTCAAGCAGTGCGAGGGTCAGGACGACTCCGCCGGCGACGGCCTCCAGCTCGACGGGCTGAACCCGGCGTACGACCTCGTCAACCTGCGCGCCGACGGCTTCGAGCCGCAGGTCACCGGCCTGGAGTGGGACGGTGACGACCTGCTCGTCCTGACCTGGGGCGGCAACGGCAACGACCAGGGCAACGTCGAGCTCGGCGAGCTCTACCGCCTGAGCGGCGTCCAGGACGCCGCCTCGCCTGCGGACGTGACGAGGACCAAGATCGCCGGCGGGCTCAAGGAGCCGCAGGGCATCTCGGTGGTCGACGGCGAGATCTACATCTCCGAGAAGACCGGCCTCATCAAGCTGACCGGCGAGGGGACCGACGGTGTCTACGCGGGCAGCCAGGAGATCGCGACGTACCCGTTCGACGGCAACTTCCACGAGTTCGGCTTCGGCATGCTCTACAAGGACGGCAAGTTCCACGTGAACCTGTCGGTCTCCATCAACCTCGGTGGCGCCACCACCGTCCCGCAGGGCTCGCAGGACCGCGGCACGCACATCACCATCGACAAGGACACCGGCGCGATCGACTACGTCGCCGGTGGCCTGCGCACCCCGCACGGCATGGGCTGGGGTCCCGAGGGCGAGATCTTCGTGACCGACAACCAGGGCGGCTGGCTGCCGGCCTCCAAGCTTCTCGAGATCAAGCCGGGCGAGTTCTACAACCACTACACGACCGAGAAGGACGGCACCCCGGGTCGCTTCGACGACCAGCCGGTGACCAAGCCCGTCCTGTGGATGCCGCAGAACGAGATCGCCAACTCCCCGAGCACCCCCGTCGTGGTCGAGGGTGGCCCGTACGCCGGCCAGATGTTCATCGGCGACGTGACCTACGGCGGCCTGCAGCGCGCCGACCTCGAGAAGGTCGACGGCCGCTACCAGGGTGCGCTGTTCCGGATGACCCAGGGCCTCGAGGCCGGCGTCAGCCGCGTGCTCAAGGGCCCCGACGGCTCGCTGATCATCGGCGGCCTCGGCGCCGGCGGCAACTGGGGCCAGACCGGCAAGCTCCGCTACGGCCTGCAGAAGCTGGACGTCAGCGGTGACGTGCCCTTCGACATGGAGTCGATGGACGTCGTCGAGGGTGGCTTCGAGATCACCTACACCCAGCCGCTCTCGGCCGCGACCCTCGCGGACCTCGCGTCGAAGTACCGGCTCGAGCAGTGGCGCTACCGCGCCACCGCGCAGTACGGCGGTCCCAAGCTCGACGAGGAGTCGCTCGACGTCACGAGCGCGACCGCGAGCGAGGACGGCCGTACGGTCACCCTCCAGGTCGCCGGCATGAAGCCCGACCGGGTCGTGCACCTGCGCTCCCCGCGCCCGTTCTCGTCCGCGTCGGACGAGACGCTGTGGAGCACCGAGGCCTGGTACACCCTGAACAGCTACCCCGGCTACGTCGCGACCGACCCGGAGCCCGCTCCGGACGGCATCTACGAGCTCGAGGACGGCGAGCTGTCCGGCACCGCCGGCGTCGCGACCGAGCACGCCGGCTACACCGGATCGGGCTTCGTCGACGGCATCCAGACGGTCGGCTCGGGCACCACGGTCGAGGTGGTGGCGCCGAAGGCGGGCACCTACGACCTCCAGATCCGCTACGCCAACGGCCCCAACCCCCAGCCCAACCAGACCAAGAAGATGAGCCTCTACATCGGCGAGGAGCGCCAGCAGATCCTGCTCCCGCCGTTCGCCGACTGGAAGACGTGGGGCACCTACACCGCCCGCGTCACGCTCCCCGCCGGCGTCACCCGCGTCGGGATCGCCTACGAGCAGGGCGACGACGGCAACGTCAACCTCGACCACGTCAAGGTCGTCGACCCGACGGCCGGTCGCGTCGAGGCCGAGGACGGCACCGTCACCGGTGACCGCAACCGCGTGCAGACCGAGCACGCCGGCTACAGCGGCACCGGCTACGTCGGTGGATTCGAGGTCGACGGCGCGAGCGTGACCTTCGACGTGACCGCGACGACGGCCGGGTTCCACGCCGTCAAGCTCGGCTACGCCAACGGTCCCAACCCGCAGGCCAACCAGACCAAGGTGATGTCGGTCTACGTCAACGACGTCTTCGTCAAGAAGCTGTCGCTGCCGCCGTTCGCCACGTGGAAGGAGTGGGGCTCGGTCACCGACCAGCTCGAGCTGCGGGCCGGCGCCAACGTCGTCAGGATCCAGCGCGACGCCGGCGACAACGGCAACGTGAACATCGACTACCTCGACCTCGGAGCCCGCTCGGCCTGCGCGCCGGACGAGGCGCCGGGTGCCGACGACGAGTTCGACGACACGACGCTCGACACCTGCCGGTGGAGCACCATCCTCAACAAGACGGCGACCGGCGTCGCGCTGACCGGTGGCCAGCTGCGCATCAACGCCCAGTCCGGCGACCTGTCCGGCGGTGCAGTCGACGCGAAGAACATGATCCTGCAGGACGCGCCCGCCGACGACACGTGGGCCGCCACGACGCAGCTCACGATGACCGGCACGGACGACTACCTGCAGGGTGGCCTCGTCGCCTGGACCAACGCGTCCAACTACGCCAAGTTCGTGGCGATGGAGAAGCCGGACGGCGACTGGGTGCTCGAGCTGGGTCGTCGGATCAACGGCGACATGGTCTACACCAACGCCGACCTGCCCGAGGGTGCGGCTCCTGACGAGCTGCAGCTGCAGCTCGTCTCCACCGGCACCGCAGTCCAGGGCCGCTGGTCGGTCGACCAGGGCACCACCTGGCAGTCGATGGGCGCCGGCTACCCCTCCACGGGGTTGGTCGCGCCCAAGATCGGCGTCGCCGCCTACAACGGCACCGGCAGCCAGGTCGGCGCGTTCGACTGGTTCCGCGTCAGCGGTGACCCGGTCATCGAGCCGGACACCTGCGAGGCGACCGAGGCCGACCCCGGCTACCGGACGCTGTTCGACGGCACCGCGGAGAGCCTCGAGGACTGGAACATGGCCGGTCCCGGCGTGTTCACCCGTGAAGCCGACTGCACGCTGAAGACCAACGGTGGCCTCGGCCTGCTGTGGCACTCGGAGCCGCTCGAGGGCGACTACTCGCTGCAGCTGGACTGGAAGCTCACCAAGGACGACAACGGTGGCGTCTTCGTCGGGTTCCCGAACCCGGGCACCGACCCGTGGGTCGCGGTCGACAACGGCTACGAGATCCAGATCGACCGGAGTGACGACGCCGACAGCACGACCGGCGCGGTCTACAACTTCCAGTCCGCCGACCTCCCGGCCCGCGATGCGGCTCTCAAGCCGGAGGGCCAGTGGAACCACTACGAGATCAAGGTGGAGGGCAAGAGGATCCGCATCTACCTCAACGACGTGCTGGTCAACGACTTCACCAGCCCGGACAGCCAGCCCAACCGCCTGACGTGGCCCAGCTACATCGGCCTGCAGAACCACGGCGGTGGCGAGAACGTCTTCTACCGCGACGTGCAGGTCATGGACCTCGCCGACCCGGAGAACGTCGCGTCCGACGTGACGGTCACCGCGCCGGAGGAGCTCGAGACGGGTGCCAAGGGCGACGTCGTCGTCGAGGTCGGCTCGGCTGCCGAGGCGGCACCGACCGGTGAGGTGGTGCTGTCCGTGGATGGCACCGACCTGCCGGCGGTGGAGCTCGAGGACGGCAAGGCGACCTTCGAGGTCGGCCCGTTCGCCGAGGCGGGGACCGTGGAGCTGGTGGCGGAGTACGCCGGCGACGTGGCGACCGACCCGGGCCAGGGCAGCGCGCAGCTGAAGGTGGTGGAGGCTGGCCCCGTGGCATCGTCCGTGACGATCGATGCACCGGACCAGGTGAGGACCGGCAAGAAGGCACAGGTCCAGGTCGCGGTTACCTCGGACGCTGACCAAGCTCCTACTGGGACAGTGGTGCTGTCCGTGGACGGCACGAAGCTGCCGGCCGCGGAACTTCGCAACGGCAAGGCGATCTTCACGATCGGTCCGCTCGGCAAGCCGCGGACGGTCGAGCTGATCGCCACCTACTCCGGTGATGGAGCAGTGGGCCCCGGGCTGGCGACTGCTCGGATCACGGTGGTCACTCCGGCTTCGGGGCCCTGACTGATCCCGGGTGGTCAGGCGTTCGCGCCTCGCCCCCGAGCAGTCCCCGACGGCCCGTCCTCCCACCGGAGGGCGGGCCGTCGTCGTCGTTCGTCCTGTCCGACGGGCCGCGGCCGGTGACTCGCGCGACAAGGCGGAACCTCAAGGTCATGAGGTGACGCGGAGCCTCCGCGCTCTTGCCGGGGGTGCCGTGGAAGCAGCGGGCCGTCGTCGTCGTTCGCCCTGACCGCCGGCCGCTGCGTCATACGAACCGACACCCATGGGGAGGGGACGGCATGACGCAGCCGACCCCGAGCCCCGACGTCCGTACGGCCTGTGCGTCAGCGCCGGACCACCCGGACCAGGCAGTCCCACGCCGTACGTCGCTCCTCACCGCCGTGGCCGTCGGCCGCCGTGACCTCGCGGGCGACGCGGTCGGCGCGCAGCACCTCGACGTCGAGGTCCGGCGTGCTCGTCAGGTCGCCGACGACGTCCTGGGCGGTCATCAGCACCGCCGGGTCCTGCGGCCCGCCGGCCCCGTCGGTGAGGTTGGTCGAGTCGTGGGCGACCAGCAGGAACGTCCCGCCGGGGCGCAGCATCCCGACGGCGTTGCGCACGGCACGCCGCCGATCGCCCGCGGGGACCTGCAGGTAGGCCACCACGACGAGGTCGACCGGCTCCGTCGGCCCCCAGGTGGTGGCGTCGGCGCGGACCCACGTCACGTCGAGGTCGCGGGGGTCGTCCGCGGCCAGCCGGGCGCCCTTGTCCAGGGCGACCTGCGAGAAGTCGACGGCGATGGCAGACCACCCCCGCGAGGCGAGCCAGATGGCGTTGCGTCCCTCGCCGGCCGCGAGGTCGACCGCGGTGCCCGGAGGCAGGGCGGCGAGCTCGGCGGCCACGAACTGGTTGGGCTCACGCGACCAGACCAGGTCGGTGGCGGCGTACCTCTCGTCCCAGGCGTGTGCGTCCATGTCCAGCAGGGTAGGCCCGCCCGGTGGGCTCAGCCCACGGCCACGAGCCGCAGCACCCGGGCCTCCTCCGGGTCCAGGACCGGGAGGGCGATGCCCGACGTCGCCAGCACCCGGCCGCTCAGCTCGGCGCCGTCGACGGACCAGGTGCCGGTCAGGTCGGCGCCGACCGGACCGCGGGGCATCTCCTCGGTCAGGCGGTAGCGCCGGTCCGGGTCGAGGCCCGTGAGCCGCAGTGGGGCGGGGTGCTGGGTCGAGGTCGCCGCCACGGTCGCGACGACGTACCAGGCCTCCGAGCGGTCCTCGGCGACGATGCCCGTCACCACCACGGCGGGGTCCGGGTGGTCGGGGTGCACGAGCGTCCCGGTGCCGATGAGGGGTCGCACGCGCTTGTGGAGCTCGATCCACGCGCGCAGCTCAGCGAGGGTGGCCTCGTCGAGGCGCGACATGTCCCACTCGATGCCGAACCAGTGCAGCAGCGCGGTGGCGGCGCGGTAGCGCAGGGAGTGCGTTCGTCCGGTGGTGTGGGCCGTGGGGCCGCCGACGTGGGAGCCCATCAGCTCCGGCGGCACGAGCAGGGACGTCCAGCGCTGCAGGTGCTGCCGCTCGAGCGCGTCGATGGTGTCGCTGGGCCAGATCCGGTCGGTGCGGGACAGCACCTCGGCGTCGACGCGGGCGCCACCCGAGGAGCACGACTCGACCTCGAGCGCCGGGTGCGCGGACCGCAGCTCGTCGAGCAGGCGGTAGAAGGCCCGCGTCTGCCCGTGCACGGCTGGACGGCCGTCGTGGACGGCGTCGGTGAGGTCCCGGTTGTGGTCCCACTTGAGGTAGGCGACGTCGAGCTCGTCGAGCAGGGCGAGGAGGGCGGCGCGCAGGTCGTCGTACGCGCCCTGGTCCTGCAGGTCGAGGACCTGCTGCTGGCGCCACTCCGGCGGAACGGCCGAGCGACCGCGCAGCACCCGCTCGGGGTGGCGACGGGCGGTCTCGGAGTCGAGGTTGACCATCTCCGGCTCGACCCAGAGGCCGAACTCCATGCCGCGACCGGTCACGTGGTCGACCAGCGGTCCCAGCCCCTGCGGCCACACCTCGGGATCGACCGTCCAGTCGCCGAGCCCGGCGGTGTCGTCGCGGCGGCCGAGGAACCAGCCGTCGTCCAGCACGAACCGCTCGACCCCGACGGAGGCGGCAGCGTCGGCGAGCTCGGCGATCCGGTCGAGGGAGTGGTCGAAGTAGACCGCCTCCCACGAGTTGGCGATCACGGGCCGTTCGGTCCGGGACCGGGGCGTGACGGCGCGCAGGTGGGCGTGGAAGCGGTGGCTCATCGCGTCGAGGCCGGAGCCCGACCACGAGCCGAGCACGTGCGGGGCGTCGTAGGTCTCGCCGGGGGAGAGGACGACCTCGCCCGGGTCGAGCAGCTCGCCGCCGCCGACCAGGCACTCACCCTCGGGCGTGCGCTCGGCGTAGTGGGTGTGGTTGCCGCTCCACGCGGTGTGCACGGCCCACACCTCTCCGGTGCCGAAGGTGAACCCGGGCGTCCCGGCCACCATGACGAGGGTGGCGTCGTGACCCGTGCGGCCGTGGCGGGCGTCGCGCCGGTGCGTGCCCTGCACCCATGGATGGCGCTGCGGCGTGCGTTCCTTGCACCAGCGTCCGGTCAGGTCGAGCAGCTCGGTGGCGTGGGCGCCGACGGGCAGCGCGGTCAGGACCGAGGAGAGGTGGAGGTCGCCGTCGGCGGTGTTGGTCACCGACGTGCGCGCGTGCAGGAGCCCGGCGGCGTCGAGCGACAGGGCCACCCGCACGGACCAGCCCGCCTCGTCGTCGGTCGACGTGCATGAGACGCTCGCCTCGCCGTCCGCGCGGACGTCCCACGCGACCAGGCTCGGCGCCACCGCCCGGGTCGTGCCGCCGACGCGGAGGCCGGACAGGGCCGGCGTGCCGGAGTAGCCCCGCGTGCCGTCGGGCACGAGGCCCGTCGTGCGCGGACCGTCGTACGACGATCGCGAGGCGCCGGGTCGCCGGGCAGCCGCCAGGGCGGTCAGCGCGGCGTCGTCGAGGTCGCCGAGCGGGGCGCCCCAGTGCACGATGCGAGGAATGCCGTGGGCGCCGGCCAGCACGAGGCTGACCCCGCCGCGCGCGAGGTGGACGGGTGCGGTGCTCACGAGTCGCCCGCTGCCGCGAAGTCGTGGTCGTCGTCGACCGGGTCGACGACCACCAGCTCGCCGACGTGGTCGGCGAGCGCGCCGCTGGCGTGGGCCGAGAGGCCGGAGTCGGTCACCAGCACGGCCGCCTCTGACAGGGCGGCCATGCTGCTCAGTCCCACGACGCCCCACTTGCTCGAGTCGGCGCACACGATCAGGCGGCGCGAGCGCTCGATCATCGCGCGGTTGGTCTCGGACTCCAGCAGGTTGGGCGTGCTGAAGCCGGCCCGCACGTCCATGCCGTGCACGCCCATGAAGAACGCGTCGACGTGGAGGCTGCGCAGCGACGACACCGCGACCGGGCCCACCAGGGCGTCGGACGGCGTGCGGAGACCGCCGGTGAGCAGGACCGAGGTGGTGGCGTCGCCCGTGCGGTGCAGCACGTCGGCGACCCACACCGAGTTGGTGACGACGGTGAGGTTGGGGATCCGGGCGATGTGCTCGGTGAGGGCGTGGGTGGTGGTGCCCGCCGAGACCGCGATCGCCATGCCGGTGTGCACCAGCTCGGCGGCGGCAGCGGCGATCGCCTCCTTCTCGCGCCGGCGCTGCACCGACTTCGCGGCGAACCCCGGCTCGGACGACGACGGCTCGGCCACCGCGAGCGCCCCACCGTGGACCTTCTCGAGCAGGCCGTCGCGGTGCAGGGCGACCAGGTCGCGCCGCACGGTCATGTCGGAGACGCCGAGCAGCTCGACGAGGTCGGTGACCCGCACGGTCCCGTCCCGGCTGAGCTCGGCGAGGATCCGGCTCCGGCGCTGGGCGGCGAGCATCAGGACTCCCGTACGACGGCCACGCCGCCCGCGGGCACCTGCAGGTCACCGGAGACGTCCCGGCCGGTGACCAGCTCCACCCCGTGCACGTCGACCGGGGCAGGTGCGTCGCCGTGGTTGATGACGAAGAGCCAGCGCCCGTCGTCGCCGACCCGGCGGGTGACCTCGACCAGGTCGGCGGCGCCGGGCAGCGTCTCGATGCCGGTCTCGGCGACCAGCCGCTCCACCAGGCGGTCGGTGCCGCCGGGGTCGAGGCGCGTGGCGACGTACCACGCGGTGCCCGAGCCGACCGCCCTGCGGGTGACGGCGGGGAGCCCGGCGGCGGGTCCGTCGAGGTAGGTCGCGACCGCCTCGGCCCCGGTCAGCTCCAGGTCCTCGGCCCAGGTGTCGGCGGTGACGACGTCGGCTCCCAGCCCCTCAACCTGCACCGACTGGCCGGTCAGCATCGGGAGGAACTCGGTGGCGCGTACGCCCAGCAGCTCGCGGAACGCACCCGGGTAGCCGCCGAGGCGGATGTGGTCGTGCTGGTCGACGATGCCGCTGAAGTAGGTGATCACGACCGTGGCACCGGCCTCGGCTGCCGCTGTCACGGCAGCCACGGTGGCGTCGTCGACGAGGTAGAGCGTGGGCACCACGACGAGGCGGTAGGTCGACAGGTCGGTGGACGGATGGACCACGTCGACCCCGACGCCCTGGGCCGACAGGGCCCGGTGGAGGTCCTCGGCCCGATCGCGGTAGCGCACGTCGATGCTGGGGTGGGAGTCGAGCTCGCAGCCCCACCACGCCTCGTAGTCGAACAGGATGGCGGCATCGTTGCGGGCGGTGCTGCCGGCCGCCTCCTCGGCCGCGTCGAGCACCCGGGACAGCTCGACGACCTCACGCCACTGCCGGGTGTCGGTGCCGGCGTGGGGGAGGAGACCCGAGTGGAACTTCTCCGCCCCGGCCCGGGAGGCGCGCCACTGGAAGAACAACACCGCGTCGGCGCCGTGCGCCACGTGCGACAGGCTGTTGCGGATCATCTCGCCGGGCACCTTGGCGCGGTTGCGGGGCTGCCAGTTGACCGCGCTCGTGGAGTGCTCCATCAGCAGCCACGGACGGCCGTCAGCCGTGCCGCGTGTCAGGTCGGCGCTGAACGCCAGCTCACGGTGGCCGCCGTCCTCCGCCCCGATGAGGTAGTGGTCGTTGGACACGACGTCGAGCTCGCGCCCCCACCGCAGGTAGTCCATGCCGGGCGTCTGTCGCATGACCATGAAGTTGGTCGTCACCGGCACCCCGGGGGAGAGCCGGTGGAGCACGTCGCGCTCGACGACGAAGTTGTCGAGCAGCTGGTCGGAGCTGAAGCGCGCGAAGTCGAGCTGCTGGGTGGGGTTGGCGTGGGTGGGCGCCAGACGCGGCGGCAGCACCTGCTCGAAGTCGTCGTAGCGCTGCGACCAGAACGCCGTGCCCCACGCGTCGTTGAGCCGCGCCACGTCGTCGTCGTACCGGTGGCGCAGCCAGGTGCGGAACGCCGCCGCGCTCGTGTCGCAGTAGCAGCGGGCGTTGTGGCAGCCGAGCTCGTTGGAGACGTGCCACAGGGCGAGCGCCGGGTGGTCGCGGTAGCGCTCGGCCATCCGGGTGCACAGCTCGAGGGCGTGCTCGCGGTAGACGGGCGAGCTGGGGCAGAAGGACTGGCGCCCTCCGGGCCACAGCGTGCGCCCGTCCTGGGTCACCGGCAGCATCTCGGGGTGGCGGTGCGTCAGCCACGGCGGCGGGGAGGCCGTGGCCGTGGCGAGATCGACCTTGATCCCCGCCGCGTGCAGGTCGTCCATCTGCTCGTCGAGCCAGCCGAACTCCCACGCTCCGGCTCGCGGCTGCAGCCATGCCCACGAGAACACCGCCAGGGTGACCAGGTCGACGCCGGCCTCGCGCATCAGGCGTCGGTCCTCGCGGTGGGCCGCGGCCGGCCACTGCTCGGGGTTGTAGTCGCCGCCGAAGGCGAGTGCGGGCAGGGAAGTCGGCATGCGCAACTGTGTTCGTCCTCACACGAGAAAGTCAACGTTCCGACGAGGATTTGGGTTCGGAAATGTTTGATCGAGTGCGGAATGACCGCCCGAAAGGGTTGACGAGCCTGTGGCGGCCGTCACATGCTGTGCTCCCCTGTTTGGTTTTGTCTCTTGGAGGCCGTCGTGTCACTGTCCCGTTCCAGCGCCATCCCCCGATCGGCGCTCACCACCATGGCCGCCTCGCGGCGCTCCGTGCTGCGCGGTATGGCCCTGAGCGGCCTCGCCGTCGGCGGCGCCAACCTGCTCGCTGCGTGCGGCGGTGACGACGCGGGACCGGCCAGTGGCGAGGGCGCGACCGTGAAGTTCGGCATCAACGAGGCCGAGGGCGTCGGACCCGCCCATGACCGGCTCGCGGCGATGGCCGAGGCCTACAGCAAGGAGAGCGGGACCGAGGTGTCGCTCAACGCGGTCGACCACAACACCTTCCAGGAGAGCATCAACACCTACCTCCAGGGCACGCCCGACGACGTCTTCACCTGGTTCGCCGGATTCCGGATGGCCCAGTTCGCGGAGAACGGGCTGATCACCGACCTGAGCGACATCTGGCCGATCGACGGACTGAACGACTCCTTCAAGGAGGCCTCGACCGCGCCTGACGGGAAGCAGTACTTCGTGCCGGTCCAGTACTACCCGTGGGCGGTGTTCTACCGGAAGTCGGTGTTCGAGAAGAACGGCTGGGTGGCGCCGGAGACCAACGACGACTTCATGGCGCTCATGGACGACATGCAGGGCAAGGGCGTCACCCCGTTCGCCTTCGGCGACAAGGACGGCTGGCCCGCGATGGGCACCTTCGACATCCTCAACATGCGCCTCAACGGCTTCGACTTCCACATGAGCCTGATGGCGGGTGACGAGCAGTGGGACGGCGACGAGGTCAAGCTCGTCTTCGACACCTGGCGCCAGCTGCTGCCCTACCACCAGGCCGACCCGCTGGGTCGCACCTGGCAGGAGGCAGCGACCTCCATGGGCAAGGGGGAGTGCGGCATGTACCTCCTCGGCACCTTCGTCGTCGACGCGCTGGGCGAGAACGGCGAGGACCTCGACTTCTTCACCTTCCCCGAGCTCGACTCCTCGATCGGCGCCGACGCGCTCGACGCCCCCATCGACGGCTTCTGCGTCGCAGCGGCAGGCAAGAACCAGGAGGGCGGCAAGGAGATGGCCAAGTGGCTGGGCACGGCCGCAGCGGCGGATGCGGCCAACAACGGCGCCGATGCGCCGTTCATCGCGGCCAACTCCGGCGCCAGCACGTCCACCTACAGCGACCTGCAGAAGAAGTCGGCCGAGGTCGTCGGCGCCGCTGCCAACATCGCCCAGTTCATGGACCGCGACACCAACGCCGACTTCGCCAACACGGTGATGATCCCGTCGATCCAGGACTTCCTGAAGAACCCCGACGACATCGACGGGGTCACGGCCAGCATCCAGGAGCAGGCCGCCTCCATCTTCGGCTGAGCCATGGCACACATCGACGAGGCGCCGCAGCCCGCAGGGACCACCGAGCGGGCTTCGGCGCCACCTCGGGGCCGGGAGAAGAAGCTGGGCGCACGCGACCGGTTCACCGTCATCATGATGGTGACCGTCCCGCTGCTGCTGGTGCTGGCCCTGGTGTGGGTGCCGGCCCTGCTCTCGGTGGTGCTGTCCTTCGGGAAGTGGAACGGCTTCGGCGACCTCGACACCATCGAGTGGGTCGGTGTCCAGAACTACCACGACATCGTCACGATCTACCCGGCCTTCTGGCCGGCCATCCAGCACAACCTCATCTGGTTGGTCTTCCTGTTCCTGGTCCCGACCGTCCTCGGCATGCTGATCGCGGTGCTGCTCGACCGCGAGGTGCGGGGCAGCCGGTTCTACCAGACCGCGTTCTACATGCCGGTGGTGCTGTCCGTGGCCCTCATCGGCTTCATCTGGCAGCTGTTCTACTCCCGCGACCAGGGGCTGATCAACGAGGTCTTCGGGTCGCAGGTCGACTGGTACGGCGACCCGGACATCAACCTGTGGGCGGTGCTCGTGGCGACGGGGTGGCGCCACACCGGCTACATCATGCTCATCTACCTGGCCGGCCTGAAGAGCGTCGACGCCAGCCTGCGCGAGGCGGCCGCCGTCGACGGCGCCGGTGAGGTCAAGACGTTCTTCCACGTGATCTTCCCGGTGATGCGACCGATCAACATGATCGTGATCGTGATCGTGGTCATCGAGTCGCTCCGCGCCTTCGACATCGTCTGGGTGATCAACAAGGGCCGCAACGGCCTGGAGGTGATCGGCGCCCTCGTGGCCCAGAACGTCATCGGCGAGGCGACGCGGTACGGCTTCGGCTCCGCCCTGGCGGTGATCATGATGCTGATCTCGTCGGTCTTCATCGCCATCTACCTGCGCAACGTGTTCCGTGAGGAGCGACGAGGATGAGCACCCAGACCCGGCGTCCCGCCACCGAGCCCACGCCCTCCGGGGACGGTGCGACCCGCACGCCGCCCAAGCGGGCCGACGGCGGTGTCCTCAGCAAGCCCCGCGGCGTCGTCGTGACGGTGATCGTCGCGCTGCTGGCGCTGACGTGGCTGTTCCCGCTGCTGTGGGCCTTGGTGAACTCCTTCCGGGAGTACGACTACACCCAGGCCAACGGCTACCTGTCCTTCGGGGGCTGGACCACGTCGAACTACGAGGAGGCGTGGTCGCGCGGCAACTTCGGGCTGCACCTGCGCAACTCGCTGCTCGTGACCATCCCGGCGGTCGTGCTCACGCTGTGGCTGTCCTCCATGGTCGCCTTCGTGCTGGCGCGGTTCAGCTACCGCTTCAACCTGATGATGCTGGGCGTCTTCCTCGCAGCGAACCTGCTGCCGCCGCAGGCGTTGCTGATCCCGGTGTTCCGGATGTTCCGGGAGGTCCCCCTCCCGATGTTCATGAGCGACTCCGGCTCGCTGCTCAACAGCTTCTGGGCGCTGATCCTGGTCAACACCGCCTTCCAGATGGGCTTCTGCACCTTCGTGCTCAGCAACTACATGAAGACGCTGCCGCGCGAGATCTACGAGTCGGCCGAGCTCGACGGGGCGAGCGTGTGGCGGCAGTACTGGCAGCTCACGATGCCGCTCGTCCGCCCGGCCCTGGCCGCCCTCGCGACCCTCCAGGTGGCGTGGGTCTACAACGAGTTCTTCTGGGCCACGGTGCTCATCCAGCAGGGTGACAAGCTGCCGATGACCTCGGCGCTCAACAACCTGCGCGGTCAGTTCTTCACCGACACCAACCTCGTCGCGGCCGGCTCGATCATCGTCGCGCTGCCGGTCCTCGTGGTGTTCTTCGCGCTGCAGAAGCAGTTCGTCTCCGGGCTCACGCTGGGGTCGACGAAGGGTTGACCCAGGCGCCGGCGCGCATCGTCCGGACCACGTGCAAGCCCTCGTCGAGGACGACGAGGTCGGCGCGGCGGCCGGCCTCGAGCGCGCCGACGTCGTCCAGCCCCCACGCCCGGGCCGGCGCGGTGCTGGCCGCATGGACCACGTCGAGCAGCGGCAAGCCCGCGGTGCGGACGGCGAAGTGGACCGCCGCGTCCATGGTGAGGGTGGAGCCGGCGATGGCGCCGGTCCCGTTCCCATCGGCCAGACGTGCCACGCCGTCCCGCACCTCGATCGCCATCGGGCCGAGCCGGTAGTCGCCGTCCGGAGCGCCCGCGGCGGCCATCGCGTCGGTGACGAGGATGCAGCGGCCGGGCGCGGCCGCGAACACCGTGCGCAGCACGGCGGGGTGCAGGTGCACGCCGTCGGCGACCAGCTCGACGTCGACGGGGGAGTCCAGCAGGGCGCCGACGGGGCCGGGGTCACGGTGGTGGAGCGGACGCATGGCGTTGAAGAGGTGCGTGCCGAGGCGGGCACCCGCGTCGAGGGCGGCCCGCGACTCGTCGTACGTCGCGTCGGTGTGGCCGATCGCGGCGACCACGCCGGCGTCGACGAGCTGGCGGACTGCCTCGATCCCGCCGGGCAGCTCGGGCGCGAGGGTGACCATGCGTACGGCGCCGTCGCCCGCGTCGAGGAGGGCCTGGACCGAGGCCGGGTCCGGGTGGGTGAGCGAGCCCGGCTGGTGGGCGCCCGAGCGCTGCGGGCTCAGCCAGGGTCCCTCGAGGTGGATGCCGGAGAGCCGGCCGTCCTGGACGAGCAGGGCGAGCTCGCGGACGGCGTCGGCCATCCGCTGCGAGGTGTCGGTGACCAGGCTGGCCGCCATCGACGTCGTCCCGTGGAGGAGGTGGGTGTCCGCGACGACCGCCGCCGCGTCCGACGTACCGAGGTCGAACGACGCACCCCCGCCGCCGTGCACGTGGAGGTCGACGAAGCCCGGGACGACGCTCGCCCCGCCGAGGTCGACGTCGGGCTCGCGGGGTGGCGCCCCTTCGCCGACCTCGACGATGCGGTCACCGTCGACGTGGAGCCACCCCGGCACGAGGACGCGCGCCGGGGTGACCACCTGTCGTGCAGCGAGGATCACGTCAGGCCTTGTTGTCCTGCTCGAGCATCGAGCCGCCGCCGGCCAGGTCGTCGTCCTCCTCGCGACCCGGCGTGCGGAGGTTCCACTTCCGGATCACGAACCGGAACAGGAAGTAGTAGAGCGCCGCGTAGGCCAGGCCGATCGGGATGAGCAGCAGGGGCTTGGTGGCGATGTTGTAGTTGAGGACGTAGTCGAACAGCCCGGCGGAGAAGCCGAAGCCGTCCTTGATGCCGAGGGCGTTGGTCAGGGCCATCGACGTGCCCGTGAGCAGGGCGTGGATGACGTAGAGGGGGAACGCGACGAACATGAACGCGAACTCCAGCGGCTCGGTGACACCGGTGAGGAACGCGGTCAGCGCGGCCGACAGCATGATGCCGCCGACGAGCTTCTTGTTCTGCGGCTTGGCCTCGTGCCAGATCGCCAGGGCGGCGGCGGGCAGCGCGAACATCATGATCGGGAAGAAGCCGGTCATGAACGCGCCGGCCGTCGGGTCGCCCGCCAGGAAGCGGGCGATGTCGCCGTTGACGGGCTCGCCGCCAGCCGGTGTGTACTCGCCGAAGATGAACCACGGCGGGTTGTTGAGGATGTGGTGCAGGCCGAGCGGGATGAGCAGCCGGTTGAGCGTGCCGTAGACGAAGCCGCCGAGCACCGCGTTCTCCGTCACCCGTTCGCCGAGGCCGGTGATCGCCCAGTCGAAGGCGGGGTAGGCGAAGCTCATCAGCACGGAGATCACCAGCATCGCGAAGGCGGTGATGATCGGGACGAACCGGCGTCCGCCGAAGAACGCCAGGTAGGGCGGCAGGCTGATCCGGTGGTAGCGCTGCCAGAGCCACGCGCTGACCAGGCCGGTCACGATCCCGCCGAGGACGCCGTAGTCGATCAGCTCCTGCTCGGCGTCGCCCTCCGGCAGGCCCAGCACGACCGGGGACATCGCGTCGCCGACGCCCTGAAAGACCAGGTAGCCCACGACGGCGGCGAGCGCGGTCGAGCCGTCCGACTTCCTCGCCATGCCGATCGCGATGCCGACCGCGAACAGCAGCGGAAGGTTGGCGAACAGCGCCCCGCCCGCCGCCCCCACGACCGCAGCGACGCTGTCCCATCCGAGGCCATCCGGACCCAGCAGGTCGTCTGCGCCGAGGCGCAGCAGGAGCGCCGCCACCGGGAGGGCGGCGATGGGAAGCATCAGGCTGCGCCCGAACTTCTGGAGCGGTGCGAGGTTGAACCTGCGCTTGTTCTCCGTGGTGCTGCCGCTCGAGGCGGCGTCCTGGGTTGTCACGTCGATCGTTCCCTTCTGGTGCTCTTCTTCCTGGCGGCGCCCTGCTCGGCGCCGAGGCTCATGTGGACCTGGTAGCGGTCGCCCCGGTAGCGGGAGACGACGTACTCGACCGGTCGCCCCGCCGCGGTCGAGACACGGCGGAAGACCAGGAGCGGTGTGTGCACGGGCGCCTCGAGGCGGCGCGCGGTCGCACCCTCCGCCGCCTCGCCCCACAGGGTCTGCTCGGCGCCGTCGATGACGAGGTCGTAGCTGCTCGCGAAGAGCGTGTAGAGCGAGCCGGTGAGGTCCGCGGTGTCGAGGTCGGGGAGGAGGGAGCGCGGGTACCACCCCTGCTCGATCGCCATCGGCTGCCCGTCGGCGAGCCGCACGCGGTCGATCCGCCACGCGGTGCCGCGCGCGCCCAGCCGCAGCGCCGTGACGACCTCCGCCGGCGGCCGCTCCTCGTCGACGCGCATGAGGCGGGTCGCCGGGACCAGGCCGCGGCGGCGCATGTCGTCGGAGAACGACGCCAGGTGCAGGCTCGTCTGCACGCGAGGTCGCGCGACGAAGGTGCCCTTGCCGTGGATCTTCTCCAGCAGCCCACCGACCACCAGGCTGTCGATGGCCTTCCGCACCGTGGCGCGCGAGACGTCGTACGTCGTCATGAGCTCGCGCTCCGAGGGGATCGAGGCGCCGGGCCCGAGGTCGCGGGTCGTCAGCTCGGCCAGCACGTCGCTCAGCTGCACGTGCTTGGGCCGCGGCCCGTCCTCGATCCTGGGGGACATGTCGTCCTCTCGACGTCTGGTGGATCCATTGGTACGGTCTGGTACGTACCAGTTGGAGAGCATGGCTCCGACACGTCGACGTTGTCAAGGACCACTGATGGACACCGCACCCCCGACCGCCCGCGCGACGCAGATGGCCGCCGAGATCGCCGAGCAGCCCGCAGCCGCCCGCCGCACGCTCGACGCGCTCCTGCCCGAGCAGCCGCGGCTGCGCGCGCTCGCCGCCGGTCGCCGCCGCGTGCTGCTGGTGGCGCGCGGCTCGAGCGACAACGCCGCGATCTACGGGCGCTACCTGCTCGAGGTGGCCGCTGGCGTCCCTGCCGCGCTGGCCGCGCCCAGCGTCGCCACGCACTACGGCGCGCGCCTCGACCTCTCGGACACCGTGGTGGTCTCGGTGTCCCAGTCCGGTGCGACCGCCGAGATCGTCGAGACCCAGGAGTGGGCGCGAGCCTGCGGGGCCGCCACCGTGGGTGTGACCAACGTGGAGGGCTCGCCGCTCGCCGACGCCGCCGACGTCGCGCTCGTGACCCGGGCCGGCCCCGAGGTCGCGGTGCCGGCGACCAAGTCCTACCTCACCCAGCTCGTCGCCCTCGCCGTCCTCGCCGACGCGCTCGGCGAGGCGTCGCTGGGGGACGCGCTCGACCGCGTGCCCGCTGCCGTCGAGGAGCTCCTGCGGACCGACGTCGACGCGGCCGCCGAGGCGCTGGCCGCCACCGACCGGGTGGTGGTGTCGGGGCGCGGGCTGCTCCTCGGCACCGCGCTGGAGACGGCGCTGAAGATGGAGGAGACGTGCCTGCGCCCGGTGCGCGGCTACTCGTACGCCGACCTGCGCCACGGCCCCATCTCGGTGGTCAGCGAGGGTCTGCTGGCCGTGCTGGTCGGGGCGGCCGAGGGGCCGCTCGCGGAGCCGATGGTCGACCTGGTCCGCGACCTGCACGAGCGCGGGGCGCGCGTCCTCGGGCTCGGCGGCACGTCCGCCTTTGCTGCCGAGTGCGACCTCCACCTGGCGGGTCCGGACCTGCCCGAGACGGTGGAGCCCATCGCGTCGATCGTGCCTGCGCAGCTGATGATCGAGCAGATGGCCCGTCGACTGGGCCTCGACCCCGACAACCCCCGCGGCCTGAAGAAGGTCACCCAGACCGACCGCTGACCCCCACGACCTTGCGCCGCACCCGTCGGCGTACGCGACAGTGGATCCACCCACGAAAGGAACCTGAGATGAGCAGCAAGGCAGAGCAGATCCTGGCCGGCCTCGGCGGCGCCGACAACGTCGTCGAGATCGAGGCGTGCATCACCCGCCTCCGCACCGAGGTCAAGGACGGCTCGCTCGTGGACCAGGCCGCCCTCAAGGCCGCCGGAGCCCACGGCGTGATGGCGAGCGGCACCGTCGTCCAGGTCGTCGTCGGGCCCGAGGCGGACAACCTCGCCGACGACATCGAGGACCTGATGTGAGCGGTGCCGTCCAGGTCCTCGCCCCCTGCCCGGGACGCGTCGTCGCGATGTCGGACGTGCCCGACCCCGTCTTCGCCCAGGAGATGGTCGGCCCCGGGGTGGCCATCGAGCCCGAGCCCGGCCGCACCACCGTGGTGTCGCCGATCGCCGGCAAGGTCGTGAAGGTCCTGCCGCACGCCTTCGTCGTCCTCGGCGACGGTGTCGGCGTCCTGGTGCACCTCGGCATCAACACCGTCCGCCTCGAGGGCGAGGGCTTCGAGGTCCTCGCCACCCAGGGCAGCGAGGTCGCCGCTGGCGACCCGATGATCACGTGGGACCCGTCCTCGCTGCCGTCCACGGCCAGCGGCCAGGACGTCTCCCCGATCGTCCCGGTCGTGCTGATGGACGCCCCGAAGGGGTCGGTCGCGAGCGACGCCGTCGGTGGGTCCGTGGCTGCCGGCGACGTGCTCTTCGCGACCGCATGACGGGGGCGACGACGGGCGTCTCCGCGCTGCTGCTCGACCTCGACGGGACGCTGGTCGACTCCGAGCCGCTGCACCGGCGCGGCTACGAGTCGTTCTTCGCCCACAAGGGCTGGGAGCTGCCCGACCTCTCCGTCTTCACCGGACGCCGCGCGGTCGACGTCTTCGCGACCGAGCCCGGTCCCTGGGACGGGCTCGACCCCGAGGCCGTGCTCGCGGAGGTCCTCGAGCACGTGCCGGACGAGGCGGCGGTGGCCGTGCCCGGTGCGCGGGAGCTGATCGAGGCGGCCCGCGCGGGCGGCACGCCGGTCGCGATCGTCACCTCGGCCGGACCGGCCTGGGTGCAACGGTCCCTGGTCGAGTCGCTGACCCTGGAGCTCGACAGCGTCGACCTCGTCGTGACTGCCCGCGACGTCGCGGACGGCAAGCCGCACCCGGCGGGGTTCGCCCTCGCCTGCCGGAGGCTCGACGCCGACCCAGCGGCCGCCCTGGCGGCGGAGGACTCGCCGGCGGGTGTCCGCGCGGCGCTCGGTGCCGGCGTACGCCAGGTGCACGGCATCGGCACGTCCCACCCGCGCGAGGTGCTCCTCGACGCCGGCGCGGTCGAGGTCCACGACGACCTCCGGCCGCTGCTACGGATGCTGCGGGCGTGATGCTTCACGGTGCGGCCCAGGTCAGCCGACGGCCTGGTCCCCGACGGTCCTGGCGTGCGGGCGGCCCGGGTCGTCGAGCGCCGGCGCGACCTCACCCGCCCGGAGCGCCTCGAGCTGGGCGCACACGGCCGTGCCGTAGAAGAACGCCACGGACGACAGGAGCGCCCACAGCAGCAGGGCGAACACGCCGGCGAGCGGCCCGTACACGCTGCCGAACGACCCGCTGAGCGAGACGTACGCCGCGAGCCCGGCGGTGGCCACGGCGTTGAGGACGACGGCGATCCCGGATCCGAGTGCGAGCCACGACAGGGCCGGCTGCCGGCGCCGCGGCGCGTGGTCGAGGAGCACGGCGATCGCGAAGACGAGCAGCGCGATGCCGAACGGCCACCGCAGGCCGTTCCACCAGTCGACGGCCGTGTCGGACCAGCCGTAGCTCTCCGCCATCGCCTCGCCGAGCGCGCCGCCGCCGACGATCATCACGAACCCCACGCCGACCGGCAAGGCGAGCACGGCGGTCAGCACCGCCGCCCGGCCGTACTTGTGGAGCGCCTTGCGGTCGCGCCGGATGCCGTAGATGCGGTTGGCGCCGCGCTCGACCTGCGCCATCGCCGTGGTCATCGACAGGAGCGCGAAGCCGAGGCCGAGCACGAGCGCGATCTCGCCGGCGCGCTCGGAGGCGTCCGACCCGTCGACCGCCGAGGCCAGCGCGTCACCGTCGCCCGAGCCGGGGGAGAGCGAGTCGACGACGTGCGCCACGACCGCGGCGGGACGCTCGCGGTCGATGTCGGAGGCGAGGCCGGTGAGGGCGAGGAGGAACGGGACGACGGCGAGGCAGGCCTGCAGGGCGAGCGCGCGCGAGTTGGTGAACCCGTCGCCGTAGCGGAAGCGCACGAACGACTCGACCGCGATCTTCCGCAGCCCGTGGTGGCGTGCGAGGTGCCAGGCGTCGAGCGCGTCCAGCTCGTCGCCGTCCATCTCGGTGGTGACGGGAACGGTGCGCGCGGTGGTCATGGGCGCACCCTAGGCGGCGGCTGTGGCGGACGAGCGGCCGGATTCGCCGGACGGGAGCCCCGTGCCGCCTCTATTCTGGGGGTCCCACCGGTCGTCGCGACCGCTGGCAGACGTTCTCGACCTTCTCGGAGTCTCCGTGTCGTTCCTCGGCCCCACCCTGTCTCGTCGCGCCCTCGTGGGCGCCTCCCTCGTCGGCACCGCCGCAGCCCTGTCCCTCTCGCCCGGCAGGGCGTACGCCGCGTCGGGCACCCCGCTCGGCCGGCAGGTCCGGTTCGGCGCCTACGCGTGGGACGTGCCGTGGACCCCCGGCGTCCTCGACGACCTCCAGCGGAACGTCCAGGCGCCGGTCTCGATCGCGTCCTACTTCTACGGACCCGACGTCGTCTTCCCCGCCCAGCAGGACCTCGACACCGCTCGAGGTGGCGCGCGCGACCTGCTGGTCGCGTGGGAGATCGGCAGGTTCCGCTACAGCGAGTGGCCCGCGGGCCTGCACGACGCGTACCTCGACCAGGTCGCCGCGGCGGCGCGCGCCTTCCCGTACGTCATGTACGTGCGCCCCTGGCCGGAGATGAACGGCGACTGGACCTCGTTCCAGCCGACCCCCGCCGGCGAGAAGGAGCACGGCGGCACGCCCGAGGAGTTCATCGCTGCCTGGCGCTACCTCGTGACCTACCTGCGTGAGCGGGGCGCCACCAACCTGCGCTGGGTGTTCAACCCGACGACCGACACCTACGAGGGCACGACCGACATCCGCACCATCTACCCCGGTGACGACTACGTCGACGTCCTCGGCCTCGACGGCTACAACTGGGGCAACACCGGCCTCAGCTGGGGACAGTGGCGCACCTTCGAGGACATCTACCGCGAGCAGTACGACCGGCTCGTCGCCCTGCACCCCACCGCTCCGGTGTGGATCTGCGAGGTCGGCTGCAAGGAGCCGTCGTACGACGACGGTGCGCCCCGCATCAAGTCCGCCTCCAAGGGACGCTGGATCACCGACATGTTCGCCGCGACCACCTTCCCTCGGGTCCGGGCGGTGTGCTGGTTCCAGGGCAACAAGGAACGCGACTGGCGGGTGAACTCCTCCAACGACGCGCTCCGGGCGATCCGCTCCGCGCTCGACCAGATGCCCGCCTGACGTCGGCCCCGCCGCTGCACCCGGGACATCGGGCGCGGCCGGGACGCTGGAGGCTGTCGGTCCGCACCGCCAGACTGGAGGCATGGACGCTCGGGACCGGGTCGGATCGATCGGGAGACAGGTGGCGGTGGAGCCGCGCCGGTTCTACGACGGCGGCACGCTGCCGACCGCGGCGGGTCCGGGCGAGCCGCCCGACCCCGGGTCCGATCCCCGCATCGTGCTCGAGCGGCACTCCGCGGAGGGCGTCGAGACGTTTGCCCTCGCGCGGCGCCTGGCCTACCGCGACCGTCACCTCGGCGAGCTGCTGGTCCCGGCGGACGCGGACTTCCGCACCGACCTGACCTCGGTGCCCGCCCTGTTCACCTGGCTGGTGCCCAAGACCGGGGCCCACCTGCCCGCCGCGCTGCTCCACGACGCCATGGTGGCCGGTCGCGGCGACCCGACGTCGTACGTCTCCACCGACGGGCACGAGGTCGACCGGGTCGAGGCCGACCGGGTGTTCCGCGACGCGATGGCCGACACCGGCACGGGAGTGATCCGGCGCTGGATCGTCTGGTCGGCAGTCACCGTGGCGACGATCTTCGTCGGCCGGGCCGTGCCGTGGTCGCCGGTCAAGCACTGGTCCTACCGGGTGGCGGCCGGAGTCACGATCGCGACGGTGCTCTACCTCGGCTACAGCGCGACCAGCGACCTCTTCGACCGGTCCTGGGCCGGGGCGGTCGACGTGCCGTGGATGGGCGACCGGACGTGGCGGGTGGAGCTGGCAGGCGGGTTCGCGGGGGCGATCGTGCTGCCGCTGGCGCTGAGCCTGCTCTGGGGCCGGCTGCGGATGGCGGGCGCGATCGCCGGGGTGATGCTCGCCGTGCTGCTGCACGTCACCGTCGCCCTCGCCGTCATCGGGGCGAGCTACCTCGCCCTCGAGCGGCTGGCCCGGCGCTCGCCCGTCGCGGCCTGGGTGTTGGCGGGCGTCGTCGTCGCTGCCTCGCTGGTCGTCCTCACGGTGCTCAGCCTCGGCTGAGTAGGTGTCTTCGGTGCTCGCTCCGCTCGCGCGAGAAGCCCCAGTAGGCACGTTCGGCGCCCGACGTCGTCTGGACTGACGAGCGAGCAAGCGTGACGAGCGAAGCGAGACAGCGCCGTCGAGCGAGGAGGGAAGACGACGTCTACAGGGGCGCCGAACACGCCCGAGCGGAGCGAGGGCAGATCAACGCAGAGAGTAGGTGGCGAGCGAGACGCCGACGTAGTGGGCGGCGAAGGCCAGGATCGTGAACGAGTGGAACACCTCGTGGAAGCCGAACCAGCGGGGGGAGGGGTTGGGGCGCTTGAGGCCGTAGACCACGCCGCCGAGCGTGTAGAGCACACCGCCGACCGCCACGAGCACCAGCGTGGCGACCGCGATGCCGCTGCTGAAGCGGTCGGCGCCCTCCATGAACTGGGGGATGAAGAACACCGCCGCCCAGCCGAGGGCGATGTACATCGGCGTGTAGAGCCAGCGCGGCGCGTCGGTCCAGAACACCCGGAAGAACACGCCCGCGACCGCCGCGATCCAGACGACGAGCAGCAGCGTCGTACGCGCCGAGCCGTCGAGGAAGAGCAGGGCGTAGGGCGTGTAGGTGCCCGCGATCAGGACGAAGATGTTGGCGTGGTCGAAGCGGCGCAGGAACGCCCACGTGCGCGGCGACCACGTGCCGCGGTGGTAGATCGCGGAGACCGTGAAGACGAGGAGGGCGGAGAGCGCGAAGGCGGCCGACCCGACGCGGGTGGAGGCGGTGGGGGAGAGTGCGACCAGCACGATGCCGGCAGCGAGCGCGATCGGCGCGGTGGCGGCGTGCAGCCACCCACGCAGGTGCGGCTTGATCTCGGCCATCTTGTCGGCCATCACCTCGCCGGCGCGCTCGACGGCGTGCTCGACGCGGTCGCGCGGGGTCTGGCCGGGGGTCTCCATGGGACGAAGTTACCCGGACGGGGGTGAGAAGCGCAGCCGAGTGCACCGAGTGCCCGGTCACACGGCGTGACGGCGTTACGATCGCTTGGTGGTCAACGTGAAGGACGCCGTGCGACGGGTGCTCTACCCCGCCTACGAGTCCCGGGTGGTGAAGTTCCTTCCCCACGACCAGATCCCGAAGCACGTGGGCGTCATGCTCGACGGCAACCGCCGGTGGGCCAAGGCGGTCGGGCTCAACACCGCCGAGGGCTACCAGGCCGGCGCCGACAACATCCGTCCGCTGCTGGGCTGGTGCGAGGAGGTCGGCGTCGAGGTGGTCACGCTGTGGCTGCTCTCGAGTGACAACCTCACCAACCGCCCGCCCGAGCAGCTGACCGGGCTCCTGAAGATCATCGAGGGCGCGGTCGAGTCGCTCGCCGAGGCGGGCCGCTGGCGGATCCACCCGGTGGGGGCGCTCGACCTGCTGCCGACCGAGACCGCCGAGCGGCTCAAGGCCGCCGAGGAGAGCACCCGCCACATCGACGGGGTTCTCGTCAACGTCGCGGTCGGCTACGGCGGTCGCCGCGAGATCGCCGACGCCGTACGCGCCCTGCTCGCCGACCACGCCACCAAGGGCACCTCGCTGGAGGAGCTCGCCGACATCATCGACGTCGAGCACATCGCCGAGCACCTCTACACCAAGGGCCAGCCCGACCCCGACCTCGTGATCCGCACGTCCGGAGAGCAGCGCCTCGGCGGCTTCCTGCTGTGGCAGTCGGCCAACTCGGAGTTCTACTTCTGCGAGGCGCTGTGGCCCGACTTCCGGCGCGTGGACTTCCTGCGCGCCATCCGCGCGTACGCCGAGCGCGAGCGCCGCTTCGGCGGCTGAGCGGCGGCCCTCGGACGTCGCCCGACCGTCACCTCGCGTTCGGGCGTGTCGCCCCGGATCGGTTGGGCCGCGGGCGTATTTTCGCAGCATCAGCAGGTGGGGAAGCCGGCTGAACCGGGAGGCACACCTTGGGCACTCAGATGGGAGCTCTCCGGTCCGTTGAATGACATCGGGCCGGGCGAGGAGTGCGCGCGCCGACCCGCAGCAAGGGGTTAGTCGTGGCCAGCAGCAAGACCTCACCCAGCTCCGCATCGCTCAGCTCGGTTCCGCCCAGCAGCACCCGCCGCACGTACGTCCTCGACACGAGCGTCCTGCTCGCCGACCCGGCCGCGACCAAACGCTTCGCCGAGCACGAGGTCGTGCTCCCGGTGGTGGTGATCACCGAGCTCGAGGGCAAGCGGAACCACCCGGAGCTCGGGTTCTTCGCGCGCTCGGCCCTGCGGGCCCTCGACGAGCTGCGCGTCGTCAACGGGCGGCTCGACCAGCCCGTCCCCGTCGGGACGGAGGGCGGCACGGTCCGCGTCGAGCTCAACCACACCGACCCGGAGTCGCTGCCGTCGGGCTTCCGGCTCGGCGACAACGACACCCGGATCCTCGCCGTGGCCCGCAACCTGGCCAACGAGGGCCACCGGGTCACCCTCGTCAGCAAGGACCTCCCGCTGCGGATCAAGGCCTCGGCCGTCGGGCTGGACGCCGAGGAGTACCGCGCCGAGGCGATCAGCAGCTCCGACACCGGCTACACCGGGATGGCCGAGCTCGAGGTGCTCGCCAGCGACCTCGACGAGCTCTACGAGGACGGTGTGATCGACCTCGCCGAAGCCCGCGACCTCCCGTGCCACAACGGGCTCGTGCTGCTCTCGGACAGGGGTACGGCGCTGGGCCGCGTGGGGGCGGACAAGCGCGTGCACCTCGTCCGCGGCGACCGCGACGCGTTCGGCATCCACGGCAGGTCGGCCGAGCAGCGGGTGGCGCTGGAGATGCTGCTCGACCCCGAGGTCGGCATCGTCTCCCTCGGCGGCCGCGCCGGCACCGGCAAGTCGGCGATGGCGCTGTGCGCCGGCCTCGAGGCCGTGATGGAGCGGCGCCAGCACAAGAAGGTGGTGGTCTTCCGGCCACTCTTCGCCGTCGGCGGGCAGGAGCTCGGCTACCTGCCGGGCTCGGAGAACGAGAAGATGTCCCCCTGGGCCCAGGCGGTCTTCGACACCCTCGGCGCGCTGGTCTCGCGCGACGTCGTCGACGAGGTGATGGACCGCGGGATGCTCGAGGTGCTGCCGCTCACGCACATCCGCGGCCGCTCCCTCCACGACGCCTTCGTCATCGTCGACGAGGCCCAGTCGCTGGAGCGCAACGTCCTGCTGACCGTGCTGTCGCGCATCGGCGCGAACTCCAAGGTGGTGCTCACCCACGACGTGGCCCAGCGCGACAACCTCCGCGTCGGCCGCCACGACGGCATCGTCGCGGTGGTGGACAAGCTCAAGGGTCACCCGCTCTTCTCGCACGTCACGCTCACCCGCTCTGAGCGCTCGCCGATCGCAGCGCTCGTGACCGAGATGCTGGAGGACGTCACCCTCTGACCGAGGCGCTCCGCGCTCCGCGCTCCGCGCTGTTGCGCGCTGCAACGCCGGGTTACTGCCCACTGCCCACCCCCGAGCAACCCCGTGGGTACAGCCGTAACCCGGCGTTGCCGCGCGTGTGGGGCGGGGGCGACTCGGTGGCGCTGGTCACCCGCCTGTGACTGATGAGGCCCATGAGGCGTCGATAGAGCGCTGTGACGCAAGGGACAGCACCAATTGTGCGGTTCGGTTTGCACGTGGTTGAAGCCTCATGCATGGTGGCTCGTGACCGTTCCGTGACCTCGGTCGTCGGCAGGGCCGGGCTCCCCCGCACCACCGCCCCGTCCCGCCGCACCAGGTCCTCGTGGTCGCCCCGCGCCTCCGTGCACGACCCGGCGCGACACCCCCTGTCGTCAACCCCCGTGAGCCCCTGTGTCGAAGTCAGACAAGTACGTCCCGAAGCACCGCGCGCCCGGCAAGCACAAGGCCGTCCGCGCGCCGCGTCGAGCCCTGCGCACCGGCGTCGCCCTGACCGGTCTGGCAGCTGCCGTGACCGGCGTGAGCGTCACCGGCGGCCTCGCCTCGACCGACCCCGACGTGCTGACGCCCGCCGCCGCGGACGTCGCGACCGCCACCCCGACCCCGTCCGCCGACGCGACGGCCGAGGGTGCCGGCTCGACCGCTGGCGCGACCACGCTGGAGCGCTCGTCGCGGCAGGTCGCCTCGCGCTCGGCGCGACGCACCGACAAGGCGAAGGCCACGACGCTGGCCATGTCCGGCGGCTCGGCCGTGACGCGCTCGGAGAAGCTGTCGGAGGGAGACCCGCGCGACATCGCCCGCGCGCTGCTGCCGGCGTACGGCTTCTCCTCCGACCAGTTCTCCTGCCTCGACTCGCTCTACGTCAGCGAGTCGGACTGGCGCATCGACGCCGACAACCCGACGTCGTCGGCGTACGGCATCCCGCAGGCGCTGACGCAGCTGCACGACCTGCCGGCGGACTACATGACCTCCGCCGAGTCGCAGATCCGGTGGGGCCTGGAGTACATCCAGGACACCTACGGCACCCCCTGCAGCGCGTGGAGCTTCAAGCAGGGCAACGGCTGGTACTGACCCTCGCTCCGAGCGTCACGACAGCTGGTAGAAGCGCCAGAACCCGAAGTCCTCGATCGGCAGCACCTCGAAGCCGGTGAAGCCGGCGGCCTCGCCGTACGCACGCAGGGTCGAGGGGCGCATGACGGTGCCGGTCCCGACGCTCGGCGTGCTCGACAGGCCGTCGGGGAGGCAGACGAAGAGGCTGAAGCCGTACATCATCTGCTCGAGGTCGTCGCCGTTCGGGGCGAACTCCTCGGCGACAGCCTCGTCCATGACGACCAGCGGTGCCCCGGGCGCCAAGGCCCGGCGGACGGCTGAGAGCACGTCGACCGGTCGTGGCATGTCATGGATGCACTCGAAGGCGAATGCTGCGTCGAAGCGTCCGGCCGGCAGGGTCGAGGCGTCCTGGTGGAGGAAGGTGACCCGGTCCGCGAGGCCGGCCTCCCGGGCGTTGACCGTCGCCATCCGCACCGATTCCTCGTCGATGTCGATGCCGGTCACGGCGACACCTGGGTACGCGCGGGCGAGGGCGATGCTGGACCACCCGCCACCGCTGCCGACGTCGAGCAGCCTGACCGCCGGCCGGGAGAGGACGTCATGCAACGTGCCGACGCCGGCGAGTGCGGGCCCGAGCCGGCTCTCGTACCACGGCCGGTTGGCGTCGGCCTGCGACTCCCGGGCGTCGGGTCCGAGCTCGTCCCAGCTGACACCGCCGCCGGCACGGTAGGCCTCGAGCAGCCGAGGCAGTGCCGGACCCACGGCCCCGAACATCCGGCCCACGGGCGCGAGGTAGGCCAGGCTCGAGACGTCGGTCATCACCTCCGCGGTGCTGGGCGGGATCGCGTAGACGCGTGCGTCGGCGGCGCCGTCGGCCTGCAGCGAGAGCAGGCCGACCACGGCTTGCTGCTCGAGCCACTCGCGCGCGTAACGGGGCTGCGTGCCGGTGCGGGCGGCGAGCTCGGGAGCCGTCGCCGGCCCCTGGGAGGCGAGGCTGGCGTACCAACCGAGACGGTCGCCGAGGTAGACCGACATGATCTCCACCGTGCCGAGCAGGGAGGTGAAGAGCCGTTGGGCGACCTCGTCCGCTGTCTGCTGGGATGCGTCCATGGCCTCACTGTCCTCCTGCAGGGACCCCTGCGCCACGCAGTAGATCGGATGCCCCCCAGGACATGGCGGCGTTCATCACCGCGATGCTCGACACCTTCGCGGCCGCGTGGCCTCACCTCGCGGCGCTGGCCGCGTGACCGGTCTCCGGCGGTGCCTCGAGCTCGTCGGCGACGGAGACGACCAGGCCGCCCAGCATGAAGGCGACGATGGCGGCGACGAGCGCCGAGGTGGCGAGGTCCGGGATGAACCGGCGGGCGCCCACCGGCTCGGCGCCGTGGAACCCGTGGGTGAGGGCGTGTCCCTTCCCGCGTGCCAGCAGGTAGCGGTTCACGGGCCACGCGGCGAAGAACGCCACCGTGAGCGCGAGCATCATCGAGAGCCAGAAGACCGGGTTGACCAGCCCGGCGTCCATCGCGCCCGGGATGATCGCCATGACCAGGTTGTCGACGACCTCCATGGTGGCGATCGAGAGCGTGTCGGCCGCGAGGACCACCGTCAGCGCGGCACCGACGCCGAGGCCGGCCCGCAGGAGCGGCAGCGTCGACAGCGCGTAGCCGAAGACGAACGCCAGGCCCACCGCGATGGCGATGGTCGCGAGGTTGCCCAGGCCGAGGGCGGTGCCGACCATCAGGCCGAGGACCTCGCCGATGGCGCAGCCGGTGAGGCAGTGGAGGGTGGCGGAGATCGCCATGGCGTTGGTGCCGAGGTTGCCCATGTCGTGGTGCGCCCCGTGGTGGGCTCCGTGGGCGGTGTGCTGATCCATGCGACAAACATACCCCCGGGGGGTATAACGGTCAAGCGGGTGCGACGTCCATCGACATCACGCAGTTCTTCAGGCCCTTGGGGCGCACGTAGGTGAACCCGAGGCGCTCGTAGAGCCGCCGCGTGCCGTTGTAGAGGAAGGACGACGACATCTTCTTGGTCTGCTCGGTCAGGTCGTGCGGATAGCTCTCCACCAACCCGCCACCGGCCTCGGCGATCAGGTCGAGCGCGCCACGGACGGCGACCTCGACCAGGCCCTGCCGGCGGAAGCGGCGGTCGACGAACACGCAGGTGATCCGCCAGTCGGGGTCGGCCTCCTTCTCGGCGTCGTACTGCTTGCGGTGGTGGATGCCGGGCAGCTCGGCCGGAGTGCCGTACTCCGCCCACGCGACGGCCTCGTCGCCGTCCATGACCAGGGCGGCGTGGGCGACCCCCTGCTCGACGAACGAGCGCTTGAGGACCCGGTTGGCCTCTCTGCCCTGGCCGCGCTCGGGACCGTCCGGGTGGAACGCGATGCAGTAGCAGCCGCCGAAGATCCCGTTGTGCCGGATGACCAGGTCGTCGAAGGCCGGCCAGGTCTCGGGCGTGAGGGGCTTGATGTCGTAGGACGTCTCGCTCATCCGTCGACCGTACGACGGCTACCGGACGATCGGCGACCGCTTCACTCCGAGGTGCGGCGACCCGTCATCGAGTCGACGTCCAGCGCGGCGTCGAGCTGTTCCTCGGTCAGGTCGCCGCGCTCGACGTAGCCCATCTCGATCACGGTCTCGCGGATCGTGGCCCCGTCGGCGAGGGCCTTCTTGGCCACCTTGGCGGCCTGCTCGTAGCCGATGTGGGCGTTGAGCGGGGTGACCACCGAGGGGGAGGACTCGGCGTAGCGCCGCATCCGCTCGGCGTCGGCGGTGATCCCGTCCACGCACCTCTCGGCGAGCAGCACCGAGGAGGTGGACAGCACGTGGATCGACTCGAGCAGGGCGTGCGCCATGACCGGCATCATCACGTTGAGCTCGAAGCTCCCGGACGCGCCGGCCCACGCGATCGTCGCGTCGTTGCCGACGACGCGGGCGCACACCATCAGCGTCGCCTCGGGCAGCACCGGGTTGACCTTGCCGGGCATGATGCTCGATCCCGGCTGCAGGTCGGGCAGGTGGATCTCGGCGAGCCCGGTCGTGGGTCCCGACGACATCCACCGCAGGTCGTTGCACGCCTTCGTGAGCCCGACGGCGATGGTGCGCAGGACGCCGGACAGCTCGACCAGCGAGTCGCGGGTGCCCTGCGCCTCGAAGTGGTTGCGCGCCTCGGTGAAGGGTTGCCCGGTCCGCTCGGAGAGCGCGGTGATGGCCCGCTCCGCGAAGGCGGCCGGGGTGTTGATTCCGGTGCCGACGGCGGTGCCGCCCAGGGGGAGCTCGCGCACGCGCGGCAGCACTGCCTCGAGCCGCTCGACGCCGAGGCGCAGCGTGGCGGCGTACGCCCCCATCTCCTGCCCGAGCGTCACGGGCGTGGCGTCCATCAGGTGGGTGCGCCCCGACTTCACCGTGTCGGCGAACTCCTCGGCCTTGCCCTCGAACGAGGTCGCGAGCCGGTCGAGCGCGGGAAGGAGGTCGTCCACCACGGCGAGCGTCGCCGCGACGTGGATGCTCGTCGGGAAGGTGTCGTTGCTGCTCTGCGAGGCGTTGACGTGGTCGTTGGGGTGCACCTCGACGCCGGCCTTCGCGGCCAGGGTCGCGATGACCTCGTTGGCGTTCATGTTCGAGCTGGTGCCCGATCCTGTCTGGAAGACGTCGATGGGGAACTCCCCGTCGTGTGCCCCGTCGACGATCGCGTCGGCGGCGGAGACGATGGCCTGCGCCTGCTCGTGGCGTACGACGCCCAGCGCGGCGTTGGCGGTCGCGGCGGCCGCCTTGACGTGGGCCAGCGCCTGGACGTGCCGGGGCTGCAGCGTGAGGCCGCTGATCGGGAAGTTCTCGATCGCGCGCTGGGTCTGGGCCCGCCACAGGGCGTCGCGAGGTACCTCGACCTCGCCCATGGAGTCGTGCTCGGTGCGTGTCTCGGTCACCCGACGACCGTACCCACTGTCGGGGGACCTACGCCTCCGCGTCGCGGTCACGTCGAGGACGGCGGACGCCCCGCCGACCTCGGGTGAGGCCAGCGGGGCGTCGTGGGCGGCGTCGTCGTGCGCGTCGGGTGGCGAGGATCAGCACCAGGGGTAGACGAAGAGGCTGTCGTCGCCGGCGCGGTGGTCGGCCAGGACGACGCTGAGGGGAAGCGGGTCCGGGAGGGGCGCGACGTCGGTCCCGGCGCGGGGGGTGACGCCGACCGACACGGCGGTGGCGATCGGCAGTCCGTCGCGAGCGACGGTCGAGAAGAGGCCGGCCGACTTGAGCGTGCTGATGCCGGCGCGCATGCAGTCGGTGTCCGCCTTGGCCTGCGCCGCGGCGGGGGCGAGGACGACGGTGGCCACGCCGAGGGACAGGGCGGCGAGGCTGCCGACGGTGCGAGAGGTGCGGGTCATGTCGACTCCTGGTGGGGGGAGATGGGACGTCCAACGAACCATGCCGCGGTGAGGTTGTCGAGGGTTTGTCCAAGGTTGTTCCGACTTTTGTCCGGAGTCGCTGTCCCGCGGATCGCTCGGTGGGCCAGCCTTGACAAACGGTAACAATCTGGTTACCAATGTGGCGTGGACCCGTTCGCAGCCCTCGCTGACCCCGTGCGCCGGGACCTCGTCACGCGACTGGCGGGGGGCCCGGCCCGGGTGGTCGACCTGGCCGCCGACCACGCCATCAGCCGGCCGGCCATCAGTCGCCACCTCCGGGTGCTTGCCGAGGCGGGCATCGTGGAGGCGGAGGACCGTGGCCGGGAGCGGCACTACCGGCTGCGGCGCGACGGTCTCACCGTCCTGACCGACTGGCTGGGCGCCCTCGGGGCTCCCGGGGCTCCGCAGCCCCCGATCGCCGAGCCGGCCTTCGGCGGGCTCGAGCTCGAGGTGCGCCGCACCGGACGCGAGCGCCGGGCCACCACCCCGTCCGCCACCCCGTCTCCCACCCCATCCCGACTCCAGGAGGACATCGCATGGACACGACCCTCATGACCGGACGCCGCGAGCAGCGCGACGGACGCACGCTGCTGGTGATCGAGCGCCGGTACCGGGCTCCGCTCGACGACGTCTGGGCGGCCTGCACCGAGCCGTCCCGCATGGAACGCTGGATCGGCACGTGGAGCGGGGACCCGGCGGACGGGTCGGTGAGCTTCCGGATGACCGCGGAGGGCGACGACGTGCCCGCCGAGGAGATGGACGTGCTGGCCTGCGAGCCGCCGCACCGCTTCGCCGTCCGCAGCCGCGAGCCGCAGCCGTTCAGCGAGGACGGCCAGGGGGAGAAGGCGCTGTGGGAGATGGAGCTGGAGCTCCAGGAGGCCGACGGTGTCACCTCGCTCAGGTTCGTCCAGGTGC
Organism: Nocardioides sp. GCM10028917; assembly: GCF_042666175.1. Classification (NCBI taxonomy): domain Bacteria; kingdom Bacillati; phylum Actinomycetota; class Actinomycetes; order Propionibacteriales; family Nocardioidaceae; genus Nocardioides; species Nocardioides sp. GCM10028917. Next base: position 487,127 of record NZ_JBHTFL010000001.1, on the reverse strand, counting down.
TCGTCCCGGGGGCGACGGGCGTCGACATGGCCGCGAGCGTGGGTCCGGGCTGGGACTACTACCTCGACCGGCTGGGAGCCGCCCTGGCGGGCCGGGACGTGGGCGACATCGACTGGGAGGACTACGCGGGCGGGTCGCCCCACTACCGCCAGCGCTTCGCCTGAGCCACCGCTCGTCGGCGTTGCGCCTTGGTCGCGACGCCCGGGCTCGGGACCATGGGCGCATGCGATCACTCCGTCTCGGGGTCGCCGCTCTGCTCGTGGGGGTGAGCTCGGCATGCTCCGCGCTCGGCGGTGACGACACCGACCCGCCGTCCGGAGTGGCCGACGACCTCGCCGCCGCCCTGTCGGACCACTCGCTCGCCGACGTGCCCCTGGTCGACGACGCCGACCGCGCCGCCTTCGCCGACCTCGTCGCGCCGCTGGAGGACGTGCCGGTGGCCGTCGAGGTCACCGCCGTCGACGAGGTCGACGGCACCGGCGACGACCCCGACTCCGCGACGGCGACGCTGGCCTGGCAGTGGGAGCTGACGGACAGCGCGCCCTGGGAGTACGACACGACGGTCGCCCTCGTGCCGGAGGGGACCGGCTGGCAGGTCGACTGGGCGCCCGACGCGCTGGCGCCCGACCTCGCCGACGGCGACAACCTCGGCCTGCGATCGCTGCCGCCGGTGCGCGGCGACATCACCGGAGCCGACGGCGCGGTGCTGGTGACCGAGCGGCCGGTGCTGCGCTACGGGCTCGACAAGACCAAGGTCCGGGGGCCGCAGGTCGCCCGGAGCGCCCGACGGATCGCGCGGGTCCTCGACGTCGACGCGGCGTCGTACGTCCAGCGCGCGGAGGTGATGGGCGCCGAGGCCTTCGTCGAGGCGCTGGTGCTGCGCGAGGACGACGCCCTCGACGTGCTGCCCGGCTTCGCGAAGATCCGCGGCGCGCTCGCCGTGCGCGACACCATGCCGCTCGCCCCGACGCGCGAGTTCGCCGCGGCGCTGCTCGGCCGCGTGGGCCCGGCGACGGCAGAGGTCGTCGAGGCCTCGGAGGGCCGCATCGTCGCCGGCGACGAGGTCGGCCTCTCCGGCCTGCAGGCCCGCTACGACGAGCAGCTGCGGGGCGTTCCCGGCGCCGCCGTCATCGCGCGCGACGCCGACGACGAGCTGCGCACCCTCGCCGAGGTCCCGGCCACCGCCGGGGCCGACCTCGTGACCACCCTCGACCCGGCGCTCCAGCAGAAGGCCGAGGACGTGCTCTCCGCCCTCGGCGACAGTGCGCCGGCCGCGGCCCTCGTGGCGATACGGCCGTCCGACGGCGCGGTCCTGGCGAGCGCCAACGGCACCGGGGCGGCGGGCGCCGACCTCGCCATGACGGGGCAGTACGCCCCCGGCTCCACGTTCAAGGTGGTCACGTCGCTCGCGCTGCTGCGCAGCGGGATGGGGGTGGACGACGTCGTGTCGTGCCCCGCCACGACGGTCGTGGACGGCCGGTCGTTCAAGAACTACGACGACTACCCGGCCTCCGCGCTGGGAGACATCACCCTGACCCAGGCCATCGCCCAGTCCTGCAACACGGCCCTGATCGGCAACGCCGACCGGCTCGCTGACGGCGACCTGGCTGCGGCCGCGCAGGCTCTCGGGCTGGGCACCGACCACGACCTCGGCTTCCCGGTCTACTTCGGCCAGGTCCCGCCGCCGGAGACCGCGACGGGCGCCGCCGCCGACATGATCGGCCAGGGCACGGTGCTCGCCAGTCCCTTCGCGATGGCCATGGTCGCCGCGTCGGTGCAGGCCGGCCGGGCCGTGCTGCCGGTGCTGCTGCCGGACCACCAGGTCGAGCAGGTGGCGCCGGACCAGCCGCTCACCGGTCGCGAGTCCGGCACCCTGCGAGGGCTGTTGCGCGCCGTGGTCACCACCGGGTCGGGACGCTTCCTCCAGGACGTGCCGGGCGAGGTGGGCGCGAAGACCGGCACCGCTGAGTTCGGCCAGCCCGACGCCTCCGGGGCACTTGCCACGCACACCTGGATGATCGCGACGCAGGGCGACCTCGCCGTCGCGGTGTTCGTCGAGACCGGCGTCTCGGGGTCGCAGACCGCGGGCCCGCTGCTCGAGGCCTTCCTGCGCTGAGGGTGGTCGGCCCTCAGCGACGGGCGAGGTAGAGGAAGTACTCCTCCGGCCGGTCCTGCAGGAGCACGTCGTGGGCCTGCTCCTCCGCGTCGCCGAACACCGTGCGGAGCGAGGCGAGCAGCTCGGGCGCGGGGTTGGCCGACCACACCACGAGCACGCCTCCGGGTCCGAGGACGTCGCGGCACCGGCGGAGGAACTCCTCCTCGTAGACCGCCTCGTTGTGCTGGTGCACCAGGTAGCCCGGTCCGTTGTCGACGTCGAGGAGCACCAGGTCGTAGGTGGAGCGCGCCTCGGCGATCGCCATGGCGATGTCGGCGTTGACGACGGTCGCGCGCGTGTCGGCCAGCAGGGCGGGTCCGTGCGGCACCGTCCCGTCGCGCATCCACTGCACCAGCGCCTCCTCGATCTCGACCACGACCGCCCGCTCGACGCGGGGGTCGGCGAGCACCCGCTGCAGGGTGAAGCCGAGCCCGAGCCCGCCGACCAGCACCGCGGCCGGCTCCTCGACCAGGTCGAGCGCCTGCGCGGCCAGCTCGATCTCGCTCGTCGTCTCGAGGGTGTCCATCACGAACACCCCGTTGACGCGCAGCTCGAGCACGTCGGCGCCGGTGCCGCTCGCGCGTCGCCGCAGCACGACCTCGCCACGGGGGCTCTCGGCCCGGGCGATCTCCACGCTCTGGACGCTCTCGGGGCTCACCATGGTGCCATCCTGCCAACCGTCGTTGCCGGACGGGACGCTGCCCGTGCCCACATCCGTGGGGAGGGTTCGTCCAAGGTCGCCGCGCGCGAGATCGGGGCGTCAAATGGCTGCCCAGAGCGAGCGCGCCCGACTACCGTGAACTCGTGTACACCGTCGGCCGCACAGCTGAGCTCACCGGCGTGCCCACGGGGACCCTCCGCAAGTGGGAGCAGCGCTACGGCGTGGTCGTCCCGCAGCGCTCGCCGGGCAACTACCGGCTGTACGACGACGAGGCGGTGCGCCGGCTGGTCGTGATGCGCAGCCTGGTCGAGGCGGGTTGGACGGCTCACGAGGCGGCTCGCCACGTCGCCGAGGACGTCGCGGCCGCCGAGGCCCAGGTCGCCCGACCGGAGGAGCCGGCCTACGAGGCACGCTTCGAGACGCTCGTCGCCTGCGCCCAGGACTTCGACGTCGCCCGGCTCGAACGTCTGCTGGGCGAGGGCTTCGGCGACATCGACGTCGTGTCGGTGATCGACGACTGGCTGCTGCCCTCCATGGTGCACCTCGGCAAGGCGTGGCAGCACGGACTGGTCTCGGTGGCCGGTGAGCACTTCGTGACCGGTGCGGTGCACCGCAGGCTCGCCCTCACGTTCCAGTCGCTGCCGCCCGCCCCGAGCGGCGGCCCGCGGGTCGTCGTGGGTCTCGCGCGCGGCTCGCGCCACGAGATCGGCGTCCTGGCGTTCGCGCTGGTGCTGAGGTCGCGCGGGGTCGCGGTGACGTACCTCGGCGGTGACCTGCCGCTCGAGGCGTGGGTCGGAGCGGTGCGCCTCATCCAGCCCCGGGCCGTGGTGCTCGCCGCTCCGACGATCGAGGACCTGCCGGCCGTGCGCGAGGTCACCGACGCGCTGATGCCGATGACCGAGGTGCTGCTCGGCGGCGCCCACCAGGACCGCGTCGAGGGACCCGTGCACCTCGGGCACCACGCCGGTGCGGCCGCGGACGCCCTCGCCACCCGCCTCGGCGCCGTCAGCTGACGCGCGGGGCAGCAGGCGTCGGTTGTCCAGACTTTGTCCATAGTTCGCTACGTTGGGCGGGTGTACACCGTCGGACGCACCGCGCAGCTCACCGGAGTGCCGCGCGAGACCCTGCGCAAGTGGGAGCAGCGGTACGGCGTGGTGTCACCGGCCCGCACCGAGGGCAACTACCGCCTCTACGACGACGAGGCGGTCAGACGCCTGTCCGTGATGCGCGACCTCGTCGACTCGGGGTGGGCGCCGCGCGAGGCGGCGCGGCGCGTGCTGGACGAGTCGGCACGAACCGCCGACCTCCCCCGACCGGGGTCGCCACCGGTGCGGCTCGACGACCTTGCCGCGTGCGGCGAGGACTTCGACGTCGTACGTCTGGAGGCCATGCTCGACAAGGCGTTCACCGAGACCGACCTGGCGATCGCGGTCGACGAGTGGTTGATGCCGTCCCTCGTACGCCTCGGCGAGGCCTGGCAGCAGGGGACGGTGAGCGTCGCGGGGGAGCACTTCGTCAGCGCCGCCGTCCTGCGCCGGCTCGCCCAGGCGTTCCACCAGCTCCCGCACGCCGAGCCGGGGGCACCCCAGGTGATGGTCGGGCTGGCCCGGGGCTCGCGCCACGAGCTGGGCGTCATGGCCTTCGCGATGGTCCTGCGCAGCCGTGGCGTCAACGTCACCTACCTCGGCGCCGACCTCCCCGTGGAGAGCTGGGTCGACACCGTCCGTGCGCTGCTGCCCGAGGCCGTGGTCCTCGCGGTCCCGACCGTCGAGGACCTCCCGGCGGTGCGCGAGGCCGTGCAGGCGATCACGCCGATCGCCACCGTCCTCCTCGGCGGCGCCCACCAGGGCCGGGTGGAGGGTGCCGAGCCCCTCGGGCACCGGATCGGCGAGGCGGCGGCCGACCTCGCCGCGCGCCTCCTCGCCTCCACCGCCTGACCGCCGCCTGACTGCGGTGCGGCCGCTACTGCGCCGAGCGGACCCGGATGCCCGCCCCGGTCAGCGAGCTCAGCGGCACCGTCACCGCGCCCGAGGGGTCGGTGAAGAAGTCGTTGCCCTTGTCGTCCACGACGATGAAGGCCGGGAAGTCCTCGACCTCGATCTTCCAGACGGCCTCCATGCCGAGCTCCTCGTACTCGACGACCTCGACGGACCTGATGCAGTCCTGAGCGAGGCGCGCTGCCGGGCCGCCGATCGAGCCGAGGTAGAACCCGCCGTGGGAGTGGCATGCCTCGGTGACGGCCTTCGAGCGGTTGCCCTTGGCGAGCATCACCATCGATCCGCCCGCGGCCTGGAACTGCTCCACGTAGGAGTCCATCCGACCGGCCGTGGTCGGGCCGAACGACCCGGACGGCATGCCCTCCGGGGTCTTGGCCGGGCCGGCGTAGTAAACGGGGTGGTTGCGCAGGTAGTCGGGCATCTCCTCGCCGGCGTCGAGGCGCTCCTTGATCTTGGCGTGCGCGATGTCGCGTGCCACGACGAGCGGGCCGGTGAGCGAGAGCCGCGTCTTGACCGGGTGCTTCGAGAGCTCGGCGAGGATGTCGGCCATCGGCTGGTTGAGGTCGATCGGGACGACCGCGCCGCCCTCGATGTCGTGCGCCATGCCGGCGTCGGGCATGTAGTGGGCCGGGTCGGTCTCGAGCTGCTCGAGGAAGACGCCCTCCGGCGTGATCTTGCCGAGCGCCTGCCGGTCGGCCGAGCAGGAGACGGCGATCGCCACCGGGCACGAGGCACCGTGGCGGGGGAGGCGGACGACGCGCACGTCGTGGCAGAAGTACTTGCCGCCGAACTGCGCGCCGATCCCGAAGGACTGCGTGAGCTCGAAGACCTTCTCCTCCAGCTCGACGTCGCGGATGCCGTGGGCGGCCATCGAGCCCTGGGTCGGCAGGTCGTCGAGGTAGTGCGCCGAGGCGTACTTCGCGGTCTTGAGGGCGAACTCGGCGCTCGTGCCGCCGATGACGACGGCGAGGTGGTACGGCGGGCAGGCGGCGGTGCCGAGGGAGCGGATCTTCTCGTCGAGGAACTCCATCAGCCGCGTCGGGTTCAGGACGGCCTTGGTCTCCTGGAAGAGGAACGACTTGTTCGCCGAGCCGCCGCCCTTGGCCATGAAGAGGAACTTGTACTCCGGGACGTCCTTCGCAGGTGTCGAGTAGAGCTCGATCTGCGCGGGCAGGTTGGTGCCGGTGTTCTTCTCCTCGAACGTCGTCAGCGGCGCGAGCTGCGAGTACCGGAGGTTCAGCCGGGTGTAGGCGTCGTACACGCCACGGCTGATCGCCTCGCCGTCGTCGGTGCCGGTGAGGACGCCCTCGGACTTCTTGCCCATCACGATCGCGGTGCCGGTGTCCTGGCACATCGGGAGGACGCCGCCGGCGGAGATGTTGACGTTCTTGAGCAGGTCGAGCGCGACGAAGCGGTCGTTGCCCGACGACTCGGGGTCGTCGATGATCCGGCGCAGCTGCGCGAGGTGGCCCGGTCGGAGGTAGTGGCTGATGTCGTGCATCGCCTCCTCGGTGAGCCGGCGGATCGCCTCGGGCTCGACCTGCAGGAAGGTGCGACCCCCGACCTCGACGGTGCTCACGCCCTCGGTCGTGACGAGGCGGTAGGGCGTCTCCGGAGCGCCGTTGGAACCGGCGGTCGGGAGGAGGTCGGAGTAGTGGAACTCGGGGCCAGCGGCAGCGGTCGTCACGGCTGCCGATGCTACGCCGGGCCGGGCTCCTTGCCGGACTCGCCCTCCGGGTCCGGACGCGGACGCGCGCCCTCCTGCTGCTCGCGCGCCTGCTGCTCCCGCGCCTTGCGACGCTGCTCCTCCGCGCGCTCGCGCACCTTCTTCAGGAACGCCTCGTCGGCGGCGGGGTCGGCAGCCGCGAAACGGCCGGGACGGTCGTACTCCGGGAACGCGCCCGCGCTGCGCTCGTGGGGACCGTGCCGCCGGGCGTCACGCTGCGGCCGTCCTGCGACGAGCCAGGCGATCGACCCGACGAACGGGAAGAACAGGACGAGCAGGATCCACCACACCTTGGACAGGTTGCGGACCTCGTCGTCCCGGGCCGAGATGGCCTCGACGATGCAGTAGATGCTGAGGACCAGCGGGATCAGGAAGAGGAGCAGGCGCAGCACGTTCGTACCCCCGTAGTACAGACCCCGGACGCGCCGGAGACCCCGATCCGATCCGGGGCGACGGCAGCGTAGCGGCGTGGGGGCCCGCCGGGAGGAGAACCGCCGAAGCGGGCCAGACCACGCGTTCATCGGTCGTACCCACAGGGGTCACTCGGGAGTAGCCTCCGAGCAGACGGGCCCGACGAGGCTCCGCGCGGCACATTCCACCGGCTGCGGCCGGCCAGCACCCTGGAGGTCGAAGTTGAAGGTCCGCACATCACTCGTGTCCCTCGCCGCGATGGCGACACTCGCAGCCGCAGCCGGCTGCGCGGCTCCCGAGGAGGAGTCCGACACCACCACCGAGAGCGGCGTCGACGCCGCGTCCGCCCAGTCCTCGGAGGACTTCGGCGGGATGGAGGAGCTCGTCAAGGCGGCGGAGGATGAGGGCGAGCTCAACGTCATCGCCCTGCCGCCGGACTGGGCCAACTACGGCGAGGTCATCTCCACGTTCGAGGAGAAGTACGACATCGAGGTCAGCTCCGACCAGCCGGACGCCGCGTCCCAGGACGAGATCAACGCGGCCAACGACCTCAAGGGCACCGACCGCGCGCCCGACGTCTTCGACCTCGGCCAGTCCGTGGCGCTGGCCAACACCGACCTGTTCGCGCCCTACCAGGTGGAGACCTGGGACGACATCCCCGACGAGTTCAAGGACCCGGACGGCACCTGGGTCAACGACTACGGCGGCTACATGTCGATCGGCTACGACTCGTCCGTGGTCCCCGACGTCACCTCGGTGGCCGACCTGATGAAGCCTGAGTTCAAGGGCAAGGTGGCGCTCAACGGTGACCCGACGCAGGCCGGGGCGGCGTTCAGCGGCGTCATGATGGCGGCGATCGCCAATGGCGGGTCGGCCGACGACATCGCTCCCGGCGTCGACTTCTTCGCCGACCTGAAGAAGGCCGGCAACTTCCTCACCGTGGACCCCGACTCGACGACGATCGAGCAGGGCACCACGCCGGTCGTCATCGACTGGGACTACCTCGGCGCGGCTGCGGCTGCCAACGTCGACACGTGGAAGACGGTCGTCCCCGAGGAGGCGGTCGTCGCGGGCTACTACTTCCAGGCGATCAACGCCGACGCGCCGCACCCGGCCGCCGCGCGGCTGTGGCAGGAGTTCCTCTACAGCGACGAGGGCCAGAACCTCTGGCTCAAGGGCGGTGCCCGTCCGGTCCGCGGTGAGGCGATGGCCGAGGCCGGCACGATCGACGCCGAGCTCTGGGACGCCCTGCCCGAGGTCACCGGCGAGCCGGTCATCCCGACCGACGAGCAGACGGTGACCGCCGGCGAGTACCTCGCAGCGAACTGGTCCAAGGCCATCCGCTGAGCACCCCGACCCGCGTGAGCGGGGGTCCGGGCCGGCGGTTCGCCGTCGGCCCGGCCCTCCCGCTCCTGCCGTTCCTGCTCTTCGTCCTCGTCTTCCTGGTCGTCCCCACCCTGACCGTGGTGGTGGGCGCCTTCCAGGACGAGGACGGTCGCCCGACGCTCGGCAACCTCGACGCGCTGACCAGCGAGGCCGCCCTCTCCGCGCTGCGGGGCTCGCTCGTCCTGTCCGCGTCGACGGCGGTCATCGGCGCCGTGCTCGGCGCCCTCCTGGCCTACCTGGTCTTCACCATGCCCCCGAGCAGCCTGCTGCGCCGCAGCACGCTGGCGGTGAGTGGCGTCCTCGCCCAGTTCGGTGGCGTCACGCTCGCCTTCGCCTGGATCGCGACCATCGGTCCCGTCGGTGTCATCACCCTGGCCGTGGCGGACCTGGCCGGGATCGACCTCTACGGGTCCGGCTGGCTCTTCGGGCTGCCGGGCCTGGTCGTCGTCTACTGCTACTTCCAGATCCCGCTCATGGTGATCGTCTTCGCGCCCGCCTTCGAGGGCCTGCGCCCGCAGTGGCGCGAGGCCGCGGTCAACCTGGGTGCCAGCACGTGGGCGTACTGGCGCCACGTCGCGATCCCGCTGCTGACCCCCGCCTTCCTGGGCGCGATGCTGCTGCTCTTCGCCAACGCCTTCGCGGCCTACGCCACGGCGGCCATCCTGGTCAGCCAGGGCCAGCCGATCGTGCCGCTCCTCATCCGGCAGGCGATCACGAGCGAGGTCCTCCTCGGCCAGGCCAACGTCGGCTTCGCGCTCGCGCTGGAGATGATCGTCGTGGTGACGGTGGTGATGGTGGCGTACACCCTCCTGCTGCGACGTACGTCGAGGTGGATGCGATGAGTCCCTCACCCCTCTTCCGGATCGTGCGGGCCGTCGTTCTGGTCGCGTTCGCGGCGTACTTCTTCGTGCCGCTCCTGGCGATGCTGGACTTCTCCACCCAGGTCCGCGGCAGCGCCCCCGGGCGCACGTGGGACAACTGGGAGTACGTCTTCACCGACGACGACTTCCGGGCCTCGATCGTCTACTCGCTGCTGCTGGCGCTGTTCACCGTGGTGCTGATGGTCGCGCTGCTGGTGCCGACGATGGTGTGGGTGCGGCTCCGCGTCCCGCGCGCGAAGGTGCTGGTCGAGTTCCTCTGCCTGCTGCCGCTGACCATCCCTGCGCTGGTGGTCGTGGTCGGCATCAGCAACGTCTACTCGTGGGTGACCTACCTGCTGGGCGACTCCCCGCTGGTGCTCACGTTCGTCTACGTCGTCTTCGTGCTGCCCTACGCCTACCGAGCCCTCGACGCCGCCCTGTCCTCGATCGACGTTGCCACGCTCGCCGAGGCGGCGCGGTCGCTGGGCGCGAGCTGGTTCACCGTCATCGTGCGGATCATCATGCCCAACATCACCGGCGGCATCCTGGGCGCGGCCTTCATCGCGGTCGCGCTGGTGCTCGGCGAGTACGTCGCCGCCTCGCTGCTGCACTTCGACACCCTGCCGGTGGAGATGGCGAACATCTACCGCAGCAACGGGCCGGCCGCCATGGCCGCGGCGCTCGCGACCATGTTCGTCGTGTCCGTGCTGCTGCTCGGCCTCACCTTCCTCAGCCGTGACCGGCACAAGCAAGGAGCCTCCTCATGACCGATCGCGGCCTCGCCGTCGAGCTGTCCGACCTGACCCGCGTCTACGGATCCGTGCGGGCGCTGGACGGGCTGACGCTGCACCTCGCGCCCGGCGAGCTCGTCGCCCTGCTCGGCCCGTCGGGGTGCGGGAAGACGACGGCCCTGCGGATCCTGGCCGGTCTCGACCAGGCGACCTCGGGCTCGGTGTCGGTGGGCGGCAAGGACCTGACCAGGGTTCCGGCCAACAAGCGCGACATGGGCATGGTGTTCCAGGCCTACAGTCTGTTCCCGCACATGACGGTGATCGACAACGTCGCCTTCGGCCTCAAGCTGCGCGGCAGCACCAGTGCCGGGCGCCGCAAGCGGGCCGGCGACATGCTGGACCTGGTCGGCCTCGGTGAGCACGCCGACCGCTACGCCCACCAGCTGTCGGGGGGTCAGCAGCAGCGCGTCGCGCTGGCGAGGGCGCTGGCGGTCGAGCCGTCGGTGCTGCTGCTCGACGAGCCGCTCTCCGCGCTCGACGCCAAGGTGCGGGTGCAGCTGCGCGACGAGATCCGTCGGGTGCAGCTCGAGGTCGGCACCACGACGTTGTTCGTCACCCACGACCAGGAGGAGGCGCTCGCCGTCGCCGACCGGGTCGGCGTGATGAACGCCGGTCGCCTCGAGCAGCTGGCGCCGCCGGCCGAGCTCTACGCGTCCCCGGCCACCCGGTTCGTCGGCGAGTTCGTCGGCCTCAGCAACCGGGTGCCCGCCGACGTGCGCGACGGGGTGGCCGACATCCTCGGCCGCGAGGTGCCCGTCCTCCCCGGCTCGACCACCGGACCGGGTCGGGCGCTCGTGCGTCCCGAGTCGGTCTCGGTCGTCAAGGACGCGGAGGGCCCTGCGACCGTCGCGACGGTGATGTTCCTCGGACCGCTCTCACGGGTGACCTGCACCCTCGCCGACGGCACCGACGTCGTCGCCCAGCTGGCGAGCTCGGACGCCCTCCGGCTGGTCCCCGGTGACGCCGTGCGCCTCGAGGTCGCGCCGTCGCCGGTCCTCGTCGTGGCCTGAGGCGTCAGCGCCAGGGCATGACCAGGGCCGTGAGGTCGGGCGCGAGCTCCTGCATCAGCTTGGGGCCGAAGGTCACCCGGTGCACGCCCATCACCTGAAGGTCCTCCAGCGACCCGGCGGCGCTGCCGGTGCGCGGGTTGGCGATGACGTTGACCGGACCGGACAGCGCGTCGAGGAGGGCCTGCAGGGCGGCCGCGTCCGGTACGCCGACGGGGTAGACGCAGCGCGCGCCCGCCTCCTCGCACGCCCGCAGGCGGGTGACGGCCTCGCCGACCGGGTCCGCGAACTGGTCCTTCTTGAGGAACACGTCGGTGCGGGCGTTGACCACCAGGTCGACGCCCGCCCCGTCCGCCGCCTGGCGGATCGCGCCGATGTAGTCGGCGTGCTCCGCCGCCGAGCGCATCCGCCCACCTTCGGAGTGCACGGTGTCCTCGATGTTGAGGCCGACGGCGCCGGCCTCGAGGAGCCGCTCGACGAGCTCCTGGGGCGTGGCGCCGTAGCCGGCCTCCATGTCGGCGGTCACCGGGACCTCCGGCACGGCCGAGCAGATGCGTCGTACGCCGTCGAGGGCGTCGTCGAGCGTCATGTCCTCCTTGTCGCCCTGGCCGCGGGAGTCGGCCAACGGGTGGCTGCCGATGCTGAGCGCACCGAAGCCGGCCTCGGCGACGACCTTCGCGGACCAGGCGTCCCAGACGTTGGGGAGGACCAGCGTGGAGCCGGTGTGGTGGAGCTCGAGGAGCCGGGTGGCGAGGTCAGCGACGGAGGTGGTCATGCGTCGAGGCTGCCACGCGGCAGGCGCGGAGCACAGGGGCACGGGCATAGGAGCTCGCGCTCGCGCGTTGCAGGCGACGTGAAGGTTCACGAGGCAGCGCCCGAGGCGGCGCCCGGCTCCGCCCTCGACTCCACCCTCGACTCCGTCCTTGACTCGGTCGTGATCGGCGCCGGGCAGGCCGGTCTCGCGGCGTCGTACTTCCTGCGCCAGCGCGGCATCGACCACCTCGTCCTCGACGCCAACCCCGGTCCGGGCGGGGCGTGGCAGCACCGGTGGGCGTCCCTCAGCATGGGTGACGTGCACGGGGTCGCCGACCTGCCGGCGTCCACCGCGCCCGACGGTCGTGACCTGGCGGCGAACCTCGTCGTGCCCGACTACTTCGACGGCTACGAGCGGTGGCACCACCTCCCGGTCGTCCGTCCGGTGCGGGTCGACCGCGTCGAGAGCGAGGGCGAGCTCCTCGTCGTGCGCGCGGGCGACCGCGTCTGGCGCGCCCGGACGCTGGTGAACGCGACCGGCACCTGGACGCGCCCCTTCGTGCCGCACTACCCGGGCATCGCGTCGTTCGCCGGCGAGCAGCTCCACACGGCCGGCTACCCGGGCGCCGAGCACTTCCGCGGCAAGCGCGTGCTCGTGGTCGGCGGCGGCGCCTCCGCGGTGCAGTTCATCGGCGAGCTCGCGCCCGTCACCGACACGCTGTGGGTGACCCGCCGCCCGCCGGTGTGGCGCGACGACGACTTCGACTCCGCGGCCGGCCTCGCCGCGGTGACCGCCGTCGAGGAGCGCGTACGACAGGGGTTGCCGCCGGCGAGCGTCGTCAGCGCGACCGGTCTGGCGCTTCGTCCGCAGGAGCAGGAGGCGGCCCGGCTGGGCGCCTACGAGCGGCGCCTCCCGATGTTCGAGCGGATCGAGCCCGACGGCGTGCGGTGGGCCGACGGCCGCTTCGAGCCCGTCGACGTGATCCTCTGGGCCACCGGCTTCCGCCCCGCCGTCGAGCACCTCGCCCCGCTCGGCCTCCGCTCCCCGCAGGGCGGCATCGCCCTCGTCCCGGTGCCCGGGAACGTGCAGGGCGCGACCACGGCCGTCAGCGACCCGCGCGTGCAGCTCGTGGGCTACGGGCCCTCGGCCAGCACGGTGGGCGCTTCGCGCGCCGGTCGACGGGCCGCCCTCGCGGTGTCGCGGCACCTCGCTGCTCGGGCCGCCTGAGTCCCAGCGGCGGACTCGCTCTTCGCCCACCACGGCACAATCGGGGGATGGAGGGACGGGCTCGACATCTCGCGGCACTGGTCGCCTGCGCGCTGGTCGCGTCGGCCTGCACCTCGCCCGCGCCCAGCCAGGAGCCGCCGGACGACCCGGGTGCCGGCAGCACCTCGACGACGCCGCCGGCCCGGGGCGGGCAGGTGACCCTGGCCTTCGGTGGCGACGTGCACTTCGAGGGCCAGGCGGGTCGGCTGCTGGACCGGCCCGACGGGCTGGGACGCATCGCCCGCACGCTGCGCGCCGCCGACGTCGCGATGGTCAACCTCGAGACGCCCGTGACGCGGAGCGAGCGTCGCGACCCCAAGGAGCTCGAGAACGCCGGCGACCGCTACTGGTTCCGCACCCGCCCCGCCGCCGTCGGCGTGCTGGCTGACGCCGGTGTCGACGTGGTGAGCGTGGCCAACAACCACGCGGGCGACTACGGCGCCGAGGGCCTGCAGGACACGCTGGCGGCCGGCCGCGGGAGTGGCGTCGCGATGGTCGGCGCGGGCCGCGGCGAGGCGGCGTACGACCCCCACGTGGTCGAGGTCGGCGACCTCGAGGTCGCCTTCCTCGCGGCCGACGGCGTCCAGCGCGAGGGCGCCAGTGACGTGTGGTCCGCGAGCGCCGGACGCATCGGTACGGCGTCGGCTCGGGGCAGCAACGCCGCAGGGCTGGTCGCCGCGGTCGAGGCGGCGTCGGCGCGCGACCAGCTCGTCGTGGTCTACCTGCACTGGGGCCGGGAGTACCAGTCCTGCCCGACGCAGTCGCAGCGGCTGCTCGCCCGTGACCTCGCCGACGCCGGCGCGGACGTCGTGGTGGGCAGCCACTCCCACGTCCTCGGCGGCGGGGGATGGGCCGGCGACGCCGTGGTGGCCTACGGCCTGGGCAACTTCGTCTGGTACCACGCTCGCCAGGCCCGGACGGGGGTCCTGTCGGTGACCCTCGATGCCGAGGGCGCCGTGCAGAAGTCCTGGACGCCGGCCACGATCTCGCCGACCAACGGCCGGCCCGTCCCGGTCACCGGAGCGGAGCGCACCCGCGCCGTGGCCGACTGGCGTGCCCGGCAGCGCTGCACCGGACTGGCCGCCGACCGCGGTGGCGCGCAGGCCGACGACCCGGCGTACGCCTCGTCGGTGAGCCGCATCGACGTCGACCTCGCCGACCGGATGCGCCGCAGCCACCGATCCGGCTGTCCCGTCCCGCTCCGCGACCTGCGCCACCTGCGGTTGACCCACCGCGACTTCGACGGCCGGGCGCGGACGGGCGAGCTGGTCGTCCACCGGCGGTGGGCGCGCCAGGTGGCCGACGCGTTCGGACGCCTGTACGACGCGGGCTTCCCGGTCGCGCGGATGCGGCTCGTGGACGACTACGGCGCTGACGACGACCGCTCCATGGCGGCCAACAACACCTCCGGCTTCAACTGTCGCCGGGTCGCGGGGCAGCGCAGCTGGTCGCAGCACGCCTACGGCGCGGCGATCGACATCAACCCGGTGCAGAACCCCTACGTCACGCCTGCACGCGTCGACCCTCCGGCCGGCCTGCCCTTTGTGGCGATCGCCCGGGACCGGTCGGCACCCGCGCGGCCCGGTGTCATCCGGGCCGGCGACATCCCGGTCGCGGCGTTCACCCGCATGGGCTGGGAGTGGGGCGGCGCCTGGGTGTCGACGAAGGACTACCAGCACGTCGCTGCGCCGCGCGGGCGCTGATCGAGCGGCTCACCCGCGCTTCCGGACGGCGGCCACCCGCGGCTTCGGGACCCGCGGCCCTCCCGGCGCGGCGGAGGAGAACGTGTCCGGCACCAGGGCGCGGGACCGGTCGACCACGCCGAGCAGGGGCACGTGCCCACGCGCCTGGGCGTGGGCACGGCGCAGCAGCCTCCGGGCGAGGGTGCCGCGACCCTCGCCCAGCGCGAGCTCGCCCGCCCGCCAGCGGGCGTACGCCGCCTCGTGCGGGCGGGCGACGAGGTCCCATTGCTCGGCCGCACCGATCCAGTGCTGCAGCTGTGCGACGCCGTGGAGCCGGGCGAGCTCGGCGCGCCACGTGCTCCGGGTCGCAGGGGCAGCGGCGTGGGCCGCCTCCGGGGCGAGCGGGTCGGTGGACCACTGGCGCTGCCAGGCCGAGAGACGAGCGGCGAGGACGGCTCGGCGGGTGGGGTCGGCCTCGGCGACGTCGGCGCCTGCGCGGGCGGCGAGGCACAGCAGGGACCCGGTGTAGGGCGACCACGAGGTGGCCGTCTCGCCGGCGATGCCGTCACCGATCCGTTCGAGGGCCTGCGTCGGCAGATCGCGCCACAGGTCGCACAGCGCCTGGACGGTCACCACCGCCTGCCGGTGAGCGCTGACCCCGAAGTCGAGCGTGGCGATCGCCTCGAGCCGTCGGTCGGCCGGCTCGAGGTCGCCGTGCACCACCTCGACCCACGCCCGGGTGAGGTGCAGGAAGCGGGTCGCCTGCCGGGGCTCGTCCTTGGTGCGCGGACGGACCAGCCGGGACGCGGCTCCGGTGGCTCCGGCGTGGAGGCGGGCCTCGGCGACGTTGCAGAGGAGCATCGTGCTGAGGACGAACGACTCGATCCCGGCCTCGCGCACCGCGGCCAGCCCGGGGTCCGCCGCGTCGGCCACGTCGTCGGCTCGCGCGCACAGCATCAGCAGCAGGTCGGTGTGGTAGGTCCCGAGCCACACGTCGCTGAAGGGGTTGCCCTCGACGAGGACGGTCCTCGCCTCCCGGGCCGCGCGCAGCCCGTGGGCCGAGCGCCCCAGCACGATGTCGTGCCAGGCGCGCTCGACCAGGGCGTCGCGGTGCAGCGCCGGGTCGCCGAGCCCGGCGCTGATCTCGAGCATCCGGTCGATGACGAGGTCGGCCTCGCCGTTGCGACCGGCTCCTCGCAGGGCGCCCGACTTGTCGCCCATGGCCCGGACCAGGGAGACGCGGTCGTCGAGACTGTCGAGCACCGTGATCGCCTCGTCGAGCAGGCGCACGGATGTCTCCGGATCGACCTGTGCGAGCACCTGCCCCGCCCGGCGCAGCGCGCGGGCGTGGTCGTGCCCGGGCAGCGCCGGGGCGAGAGCCAGGGCCTCTTCCACCACGTCCTCCACCACGGGCCTCGCCTGATCGGTGCGACCCGAGCCGGTCCTGGAGTGGACGAGCTCCAGCAGCAGCTCGCACCTGGTGATCCCGGCGTCGGCGGGGGCGGGGCCGTCGGCGGGCCACAGGTCCAGGGCGCGCTCCCAGTGGACCGCCTCCTCGTCGCGGGACAACCCGTCGCAGGCCGCCCGTCCGGCAGCAACCCGCCACCGCAGCTCCTCACGAGGATCCCCGGCGCCGCGCCAGTGCGCCGCGACCTCGGCCGGCGACGGGTGCGACGTCGTGGCCAGGACGGCTGCCAGCCTCCTGTGGGTCGGTACGGCCTCTCCCGGCACGAGCCCGGCCCGCAACGTGGCGGCCGTCAGCGGGTGGCGGACGGTGACGTCGGTCGCGGTGTAGGGGTCGGCGAGCAGGTGCCGCGACACCAGCTCGCGCAGCGCGTCGTCGAGCTCGGGCTGGTCCATCGACGTCGCGTCGGCGACGACCTGCGGGGGGAGGGGACGGTCCGCGAGCGCTGCCACGAGCAGCACCGACCTGGCGCTCGGGCTGAGGTGGCCGAGCTGCCGGGACAGCACGTCGGCCAGCGGCTCCGGCACCGTGGCCGCGGTCATCGAGCGCGCCAGCTCCTCGGTGGACAGCGGCACCCCGCGGCCCAGCGCGTGGACGCGCTCGACGTCGCCGCGGCGCAGCCGGGGTCCGACGAGCAGCCGCAGCTGCTCCCGGGTCTCCTTGAGGGTGAGCGGAGCGAGGTTGAGCACCAGCGCCGCCTCCCGACGCACGCGCGTCAGCCACGCGTCGGCCTGCGCGGACTCGCCGGTGCACAGGCTGGCGACGATCGGGACACCCCGGCCACCGACCACGTGCCGCTCGACGAAGCCGCGCGAGCTCGGGTCGGACCAGTGCAGGTCCTCGAGCACGAGCGCCAGGGGGCGGAGCGAGGACAGGGCGGCGAGGATGGACTCGATCGCGGCGAAGAGGCGGTCGGTCGCGAAGCGGTCCTCCAGGTCGCGACCGGGCAGCCCGATCTCCGGCAGGATCCGGGACAGCGCCGGTGCGACGAAGCCGGGGCAGCGGCCGAGCGCCTCGCCGAACCACCGACCCTCGTCGTCGAGCCACACCTGGCGCAGCACGTCGGACACGAGCGCGAAGGGCGCGTCGGCCAGGATCGGCAGCCCGCCGGCTCGAGCCACGAACGTGGACACCTGCTGCGATGCTGCCGCCAGGAGCGTCGTCGTGCCGATGCCGGGCTCGCCGGTGAGGACCAGCAGCCCGCCGCCTGCCTCGAGGTGTCGGCGTACGACGAGGAGCTCGGCGCGGCGGCCGGCGATGGTCCGCGCGGGAGGGGGCAGGTGCCGGGCGCCGTCCGCCGTGGCGGCGAGCCAGAGGTCCCGGAAGTCGGCCGGGTCGCCCCCGGTCGCCGTCACGACCACCTCGAGGAGCGACCACGCGGGCAGCCGCGGGTGCGTGAACACGTGGAACACGGTCGTGTGCGAGCACCCCGCCCGGCGGGCGATGGCGCGAAGGCTGGGCCGTCCTGCCGCGTGGTGCAGGCGGTGCAGCGCATCGACGAGGTCGCGGTGCGGTCCGGGCGCGAGCTCGGGCTGGTGCAGCAGGCCCATCGGCCCTCCCAGGGTTCCTCCTCAGGATCGACCCGTGGTGGGGGGTTGTCCAGATCCCGTCAGGTGGTCCCGACGCGGTCGAGCGTGGCGGCCGCCGCATCGGCGAGGGGCACGTGCTGCCGGGCGTCTGCGCGGGCCCGGACGGCCAGCCGGCTCGCCAGGCCGCCCCGGCCGTCGTGGAGGGCCACCTGTGCGCCGCGCCACCGGCAGTAGCCGGACTGGTGCGGACGTCGCAGCAGGTCCCACCGGGAGGCCGCTCGTGCCCAGAGGTCGACGGTGGCGCGGTCCTCCAGCCGGGACAGCTCGGCCTCCCACAGCAGCGCGTTGGCCGTCGTGGCGACGTCGGGGACGCCCGGCCCGAACGGGTCGGTCGAGGCGCCGGCGACCTGCGCACGGAGCGAGCTCGACGTCGATCGTCGCAGGCTCGAGGGTGCCGCCGTCTCGTCCATGACCTCTGCGTGTGCCCGGGCCAGCGCGACCAGCAGTGGCGCGGCCGCGGCGGCCTGCTCCCCGGCCAGGTCCCGCGCCAGCACGTCCGCGAGCCGTGGGCACGTGTCGGACGCCCGTCCCGCCCAGAGCTCGATCTCCGCCTCCCAGGGCAGGCACAGCGTCCAGTTCTGGTCGTGGATGCGAATGTGCTCGTCCGCCGCGCGACTGCGCCGGAGGGCGGCCGGCGCGTTCCCCTCGCGCAGCTCGACGGCCGCCAGCATGAGATGGGCGAACGCGGTGTTGGTGGCGGGGCGCGAGCGGGTGATCGGCTCGATCCACGCCCGCGCCGCGCGGGTGTTCCCGTCGAGGAGGTGCGCCCAGCACACGTTCGTGCGGACGAGGGCTCCCGGGTAGGAGAGCTCGAGGTCCCAGGCTGCCGCGGTCGCGAGCGGGGCGCGGGCGATCTCCTCGGCGCGCGCCGCTGGCGACGACGTGCTGAGCAGGGCGTCCGTCGCGTTGGCGGCGATCATCAGCTGGGCGACCGGGTCGGAGTCGTCGTCGTCCTCGAAGGCTCGGAGGGCCTCCTCCACCGCCGCCTCGGCGTCACCGGTGGCCAGGCTCGCCCTCCAGAGCACCGACGCCCGATGACGACCGCGGAACCGGGCATCGGCGACCTCGAGGAGCTCGGCCGACCGGTCGATCGCGGCGAGCGCCTCCCTGTGCCGCCCCATCTGCAGGAGGAGCCCGGTGCGGTCCTCGTGCAGTCGGAAGAGCTCCGGCGACGGCGGCAGTGGTTCGAGCAGCCGCAGCGCCAGGTCCATCAGCTCCTCCGCCCCGGCGCCGTCTCCTTCCTCGTAGCGCTGCGACCCCAACCGGTGCAGGACCTGGGCGCGTGCGCTGTCGGTGAGCTCGTCGAGCGGCAGCCGGGCCGCGCGGTCGGCGAGGTCGTGGCCCGTCTCGACGTCGCCCGTCTCGACGGCGGCCTCGATCGCCCGCACGAGCACCTCCCACAGGTCGACGTCCTCGGGCGTGTGGCCCGCGTCCCACAGGGCCAGCACGCGCAACCACGTCGCGAGCTCCTTCGCGAAGGCGAAGCGCGCGCCCGCCACGATCGCCGCATCGATGCGTGCGGAGACCTCCTGGTCGGGCCGTCCGGCCGCCAGCCAGTGGTCCGCGACCTCGGCCGGCTCCACGCCGGGCGCCGCGGTCAAGGCCTCGGCGAGGCGGGCGTGCACCTCCACCGCCTCTCCCGGCACCAGGCGTCGCGCGACGGCCTCCACGAAGAGCGGGTGGGCGAGCTCGGCGTCCTCGCCGGTGCCGGACCGGAGCAGACGCCGCCGCGCGAGCAGGTGCAGGGCCTCGTCCATCGCCTCGGGTGGCACTCCCGTGGCGGCACGCAGCACGTCGGGAGGCAGCCTGCGTTGAGCGACCCCCAGCATCCGCGCCACCCGCCAGGGCACGTCGTCGAGGTCGCCGATGCGTCGGTCGAGGAGGTCGGCGAGGGCGCGGGGCAACACGACGGCGTCCGGGCCCGCGGCGAGCTCGGCGGTGTACAGCGGCAGGCCCTGGCTCCGCGCGTGGATGCGTCGGGCCAGGTCGTCGGCGCCACGTCCCAGGAGCAGCCGCAGCTGCTCGGCGGTCTCGGCAGGGGTGAGCGGTGGGACGTCGACGGCAGTGACGCCGTCCGTCCGGCGCGCACGGGCGAGCCAATCGGTGTGCACGTCGGACACGTCGGGGTCGTCCACCCGCCACGTCGCCACGAGCGGTGGACGCGACGGACTGGTGATGAGGTGCGTGAGCAGGTCGAGGGTGCTCCGGTCAGCCCAGTGGAGGTCCTCGAGGTGCACCGCGAGCGGACGCGCGTCCGCCAGGGCGCGCAGGGTGCTGCCCACCGACGCGAAGAGCCGCTCGAGGCCCCAGAGGTCGTCGGAGGCTCGAGCTCCCGGGCTGTCGTCGAGCTCGGGCAGCAGCCTCGCCAGCGAGGTGGCCACGAAGGTGGGGCACGCAGCCAGGGCCTCCGCCATCCACTGACCGTCGTGCTCGAGCACCGCGCGGAGGGCGTCGGCCACCGGCATGAGCGGCATCTCGCGGGAGAGGTGCAGGCAGCGACCGACAGCGACGAAGACGTCCGTCGAGCCCACAGCCGCACCCACGAGGGCCGACTTGCCGATGCCTGCCTCACCCGTGACCAGCAGCAGTCCGGTGCCCGACGTGAGGTGGTGTCGTACGACCCTCAGCTCAGCCCCGCGACCCGCGAT
Organism: Nocardioides sp. GCM10028917; assembly: GCF_042666175.1. Classification (NCBI taxonomy): domain Bacteria; kingdom Bacillati; phylum Actinomycetota; class Actinomycetes; order Propionibacteriales; family Nocardioidaceae; genus Nocardioides; species Nocardioides sp. GCM10028917. The sequence goes on along the minus strand of NZ_JBHTFL010000001.1, from coordinate 466,729 downwards.
CCGAGTGGCGCCGCGCTCGGTCCCGGGATCGCCCGACGGCGCCGAGGCAGCCAGCCAGAGCTCGCGCGCCTGCGGCACGTCGCCGCCCATCGCCTCGACCAACAGCTCGACCGTCCCCCAGCTGGGAAGCGCCGGCGACGACAGCGCCTTCGAGACGGTGGTGTGCGAGACCCCGGTCTGCTCCGCGAGCCTCCGGAGGCTGGGCCAGCCCGCTCGGTGGTGCAGGTCGTGGAGACCGTCGACGAGCTCCCGATGGGGTCCGGGAGGCACCTCGGGTCGCGGTAGCGCGCCCATCGGACAAGGATCGCCGATCCGGTGGGGGACCCACGGGTGGTCCAGACCGCTCGCGGTCGGGGTGTCAGCGTCTGTCAACCCTTGTCAACCGTTCCGGCGGCGGTCCCACCGTGGAGGAACGGCCGGTCCATCCGGGTCCGGCACCACGAAGGGACACCCCATGAACACCAACACCCATTCGGTCCGCCGACGCATGGCTGCGTGTGCGGTTGCGGCCCTCGTCCTGCCCGTCTTCGCCGCCTGCGGTGCCGACGTCGATCCGCCGGCCCAGAACATCAACCGCGGCACGGACGACAAGGACACCAAGGCCCCGGTGCCCGAGTACACCTCGGGAAACCGGTACCACTTCGGTGACGAGTACGGCCAGCGCTCGCCGAAGAAGCAGGAAGCCGAACCGGACCAGGAGCGGAGCCTCAACCGGAAGGACTTCCGGGACAACGCCCTGTGAACGAGGCAGACCGGGCGCCGTCGGGGGGCGTCCGGTCCTCGTCCCTTGGCCGCGTCCGCCCGATGGATCCCTGCCCCTCCGGGCGCAGGGATCCATCCACGTCCTCACCCGTCCGCCACCGCGGACGGTGTGCCGTCGCTCACCGGCCGGACGTCTCGGCGATCACCCGGGACAGGGGCACGTGCTCACGGGCGTCGGCGGCGGCCCGCCGCAGCAGCCGATCGGCGACGGCGCCCCGGCCCTCGCGGAGCGCGACCTGCGCCGCGCGCCAGCGGCAGTACGCCGCCGCGTGGGGTCGGCCGAGGTGGCCCCAGGCGACTGCGGCACGTGACCACTGGTCCACCGTGTCGGTGCCACGAGCCCGGACGAGCTCGGCGTCCCAGGTCACGCCGGCCGCCACCCCTGCCGACGACCGCTGCGCGTCCAGCGGGTCGAGGCGGGCCCGCCGGCGCATGGCCTCCAGGTCCTCCAGATCTTCCGGACCCTCCAGGCCCTCGAGTGCGGTCGCGACCTCGTCCGACGCACCACCTCCCGGAGGCGTGCGCGCGTCGGCCGCGGCTCGGGCGAGCACCAGGAACGCCAGCCAGTAGTCGGCGATCCCGGCGGAGTCGAGGAACGCGTCGAGCGGGTCGTGCAGCGCCGCCCATGCCTGCTCCGGCTCGTCCTGCCACAGGAGCGCGGTGGCCTCCCACACCGCACGGTTCAGCCTGTTGCGCGTGCTGCCACCGACCTTCACCAGCCCGCGCATGGTCCTGATCGCGTCGCCGGTACGACCCTGGACGATGTCGAGGCGCGCCGACACCCACTGGCCCGGCCAGTCGTCGTAGCTGTGCGACCGCGGCACGTCGACCAGGCGGGCAGCGGCGTCGCCGGTCCGGCCCGCGTCGAGGTAGGCCTCGACGACATTGGCCTTCACCAGCGTGAGGAGGTGGAAGTCGAGCTGCCACTCCCGCCCGAGGTCGAGCACGAGCCGGGCGGCCTCCTCGACCTCGCGGGGCGGCCGGTGATGCTGGAGGAGCACGTCGGTGTGCATCATCGCCAGGTTGGCCTCCCGCCACGGTCCGGCCGTGCCGGCCACCCGGCTGCGCGCCCGGCGGAAGAGGTCGAGCGCCGCGGCGAGGTCGCCGAGGTGACCCACGTGCCAGGCCAGGGTGGCGGCGGTCTGGAAGTACAACGCGTCGTCATCGAGCTCCGCGCAGGCGTCGAGGGCCCCCTGGAGGTCGATGGTCGCCTCGTCGTAGCGGGCCAGGTCCATCAGGGCGTTGGCGCGCTGGTCGAGGACGTGGACGAGCCCGGCGCCGACGGGATGCCCGGCCAGGCGGTCGAGCGCGCGGTCGGCGAGCACCAGGGCGGCCTCGGGATCGTCCCCGACCAGCCAGGCGACCTGCGCCGCGCGGCGGATCACCCTGGCCGCCTGCTCGTCAGGCAGCGCGTCGACGTCGAGCTGCTCGTCGTCGACCAGGGCCGCGCAGGCCTCGAGCCGACCCGACAGCTGCAAGGCGTCGAACGCGGACAGCCACGCCGTGACCAGGCCCTCGGGCGCGACGGCGTGCTGGCGGCCCAGCTCGAGGATCCGCAACCAGTGCTCGGCCTCCGAGCGCGGGTCGGTGCGACGGCGTGCCTGGCGGGCGGCGGCGGCCCGCCACCGGGCCTCCTCCGTGGTCCCCCCGGCGAGCCGCCAGTGCTCGGCGACCACGGCCGGGTCCGCGCCGCCGCCGCGTCCGAGCAGCTCGGCGAACATGCGGTGCAGCCGGCGTACCTCGCCCGGGAGCAACCGTCGCCGAGCGGCGTCGGCGAGGAGGGGGTGCGCCAGCCTCACCGTGTCCGTGGCGCCCACGCTCACCAGGTGTCGCGCCGCGAGGTGCCGCAAGGCGCCGACCACGGCGTCGTCGTCGAGGCCGGTGGCGGCGACCACCAGCTCGACGCCGACCGGCCCGTCGGCCACGCCGAGCGCGGTGGCCACCCGGTGCTGGTCCGGTGAGAGGTCGCCGAGGCGCCGGTCCAGGAGGTCGGCCAGCAGCGGTGGGAGGGTCGGGTCGTCCCCCTGGATGGCGAGGTGGGCGGTGAAGAGGGGATGCCCGCGTGACCGCTCGTGGATCCGCCGGGCCCGGTCGGTGGTGGTGCCGTCGAGCCACCCGGCCAGCCGCAGCTGGTCGCGTGTCTCCGGCAGGGTGAGCGGACCCAGGCTCATCGTCCGGACCCCGGGCAGTGCCTGCACGCGCGCCAGCCACTCGCTCCGCCACCGCTGGACCCTCTGGTCGTCCAGGCGCCACGTCACGGTGATGGGCACGTCCACGTCGCGCGACAGGACGTACTCGAGCAGGTCGAGGGTGGTCGCGTCCGACACGTGCAGGTCCTCCACCACCGCAGCGAGCGGCCGGGTCGCTGCGAGCCTGGCGAGCACCGCCGCGACGGCTGCGTAGAGGTGCTGCTGGGCGAAGTCGACGTCGTCGGCCGACGCCGCGGCACCACTCAGCTCGGGCAGGAGGCGGGCGAGCGCCCCACGTGCGTAGGCCGGGCAGCCGGACAACGCCTCGCCGATCCACCGACCGTCGTCCGCGTCGTGGATCGAGCGGAGCAGCTCCACCACAGGCATGAGCGGGACCTCGGTGGAGAACGGCAGGCAGCGCCCGACGGCCACGCGGGTGTCGGTGAGGGCCGCCGCCGCGTCGACGAGCGTCGACTTGCCGATCCCCGCCTCGCCGGTCACCACCAGGAGGCCGCCGTGCCCGTCCAGGTGGTCGCGCACGACGGCGAGCTCGGCCCGGCGTCCGGCGATCCCGGGGGACGGAGCGGGAGCCGCGTCGTCGTCCGCCGAGGACGCGGCGAGCCAGAGGGCGTGGAACTCCGAGCGGCTGCCGCCCATCGCCTCCACGAGGAGCTCCACGGTGCCCCAGGGCGGGAGGACGCTGCTGGAGAAGACCTTGGAGACCGTGGTGTGGGACACCCCGGCGTGCCGGGCGAGCAAACGGAGGCTGGGCCAGCCTGCCCCGTGGTGCAGCGCGTGCAGGGCGTGGACCAGGTCCCGGTGGGAGCCCGGCGGCAGGACCGGGCTCGGTAGTGCGCCCATGTCACCTCCGACAGCCGCTGGTGCAGTGCCCGAGACGTCGTTCCCCACCATCCGCCGCGCGAGGCGCCGTGTCCATGCAATTCCGGTCCCCGTGCCGCGTCCCGGCCGGCGGGTCGGCGTCCCTGACGCCCGTCACGGGCGGGGACTGCCGCTCGTCGCTAGGCTGGAGCCATGGGGGAGATCGAGAACCGCCCGCACGATCCGTCGCAGATGCGCATCTCCGACGCCGACCGCCAGCGCGTCACCGACGTGCTGCGGGACGCTGCGGGGGAGGGCCGGATCGACCTCGACGAGCTCGAGGAGCGGCTGGAGCTGACCTGGCAGGCCAAGACCTACGGCGAGCTGGTGCCGATCACGCTCGACCTCCAGGCGCCGGGCCCCGCAGTCCCACCCGCCGGCCCTCCGGTGCGTCGTACGCCGTCTGCGGTGCCCGCGGTCGGGCACAACTCGTCCGTCGCGATCATGAGCGAGTGCAAGCGCCACGGCGTCTGGTCGGTGCCCGAGCACCACAGCGCCTTCGCGATGATGGGCGGAGTGGTCATCGACCTCCGGCAGGCACAGCTCTCGGCCCACGAGACGCTCCTCAACGCCAGCGCGATCATGGGCGAGGTGAAGGTGATCGTCCCCGCCGACATGCACGTCGTCATGGACGGCACCCCGATCATGGGCGAGTTCACCCAGGCCAAGGACAAGGTGCCCGCCGAGGTCGGCCCCGGCTCCCCGGTCGTACGCATCCGCGGGATGGCCCTCATGGGGTCGGTCACGGTGCAGCGCCAGCCGGCGCCGGGCACGCCGAAGAAGTACCTCGGCACCTACTGACGACACGCGGCGACCCGCCCGTCGGCCCGCGCCCCCACCGTCGGGAACGACCGCGGGACGGGCCGCGATTGCTGCGCCCACCCGGGGGCCCTAGTGTGACCCGGGTCACTTCACTACGGATCGTCCGGCACGTACCTGCCGGTGAAGGAGCAGAACATGGCATCAGTGACGTTCGAGAAGGCGCAGCGGTGGTATCCCGGCACCGACGAGCCGGCCGTGCCCGGCATCGACCTGGAGATCAAGGACGGCGAGTTTATGGTGCTCGTCGGCCCCTCCGGCTGCGGCAAGTCCACGACCCTGCGGATGCTCGCGGGGCTCGAGGAGGTCAACGACGGGCGCATCTACATCGGTGACCGGGAGGTCACCAACGTGCCGCCCAAGGACCGTGACATCGCGATGGTCTTCCAGAACTACGCGCTCTACCCGCACATGTCGGTCGAGGAGAACATGGCGTTCTCGCTCAAGATGGCCAAGGTGCCCGCAGCCGAGCGCAAGGAACGGGTGGCCAAGGCGGCGGAGATCCTCGGCCTCACCGAGTACCTCGAGCGCAAGCCCAAGGCACTCTCGGGCGGTCAGCGTCAGCGTGTGGCGATGGGTCGCGCGATCGTCCGCGCACCGCAGGTCTTCTGCATGGACGAGCCGCTGTCCAACCTCGACGCCAAGATGCGGGTGCAGACCCGCACCGACATCGCGCGTCTCCAGCAGGACCTCGGCGTCACGACCGTCTACGTCACGCACGACCAGGTCGAGGCGATGACGATGGGCGACCGGGTCGCGGTGATGAAGCTCGGCGTGCTGCAGCAGGTCGACACCCCGCTCAAGCTCTACGACAAGCCCGCCAACCTCTTCGTCGCCGGATTCATCGGCTCGCCGCAGATGAACCTCATGGAGGGCACGGCGGTCGACGGCGACGTCATGGTGGGCAAGTACACGGTGCCGGTCGACCCCACCGCCGAGCGCAAGATGTCGGGCAGGGTCACCGTCGGCGTGCGTCCGGAGAGCTGGCGCATCGTCACCGCCGAGGAGGGTGGCCTGCCCGTCAAGGTCACGGTCGTCGAGGAGCTCGGCGCCGACAGCTTCGTCTACGGCACCTGCGACGTGGAGGGCACGCCCTCCAACGTGATCGTCCGCGTGGCCGGACGCCAGCACCCGCAGAAGGGCGAGACCCTCTACGTCACCACCGACCCGCAGAGCGTCCACGTCTTCGACACCGAGTCCGGCGAGCGCCTCTCCGACTGAGTCGTCGCGCCGCACCGTCCAGCACGGCTGAGCCCCCGGGAGCCTCTCCCGGGGGCTCAGCCGTCCACGGCGTCACTTCGCCATACTGGGCGCGTGAGCCGCACCGAGCCGGAGTCCGCTGAGTCCTCCGCTGAGTCCTCCGCTGTGTCCTCCGCTGTGTCCTCCGCTGCGTCCGACACCGGCTTCGTGCAGCGGCTGGCTGCCCTGGAGCCCGATCTGCTCGACACCGTGTCGCGGGTCTACGGGGCTGACGCTGCGCCCGAGGTGACCCGAGCCCTGGTCGAGGTCGCCCGGGCCGCGCACGCCGCCCGGCCGGCGGAGCTGCGCGCGCTCGACGAGCGCAGGCTGCGCGAGCCGGACTGGTTCCAGCGTCCCTCGATGGTGGGGTACGCCGCGTACGCCGACCGCTTCGCCGGCACCCTGCGCGGGGTGGGGGAGCGCGCGGCGCACCTGCGCGGGCTGGGTGTCGGCTACCTGCACCTGATGCCGCTCCTGACGCCGCGACCGGCACCCAACGACGGCGGCTACGCGGTCATGGACTACCGCTCCGTGCGGCCCGACCTCGGCACGGTCGACGACCTCCGGGACCTCGCGACCACGCTGCGCGGCGAGGGCATCAGCCTCTGCCTCGACCTCGTGCTCAACCACGTCGCGCGCGAGCACGAGTGGGCCGTCGCGGCGCGGGCGGGCGACCCGGACAGGCGGGCCTTCTTCCACGTGCACCCCGACCGCGAGGTGCCCGACGCCTACGAGGCGACGCTGCCGGAGGTGTTCCCCGACTTCGCGCCGGGCAGCTTCACCTGGGACGAGGAGCTGTCGGGCTGGGTCTGGACGACGTTCAACGACTACCAGTGGGACCTCGACTGGTCGAACCCCGCCGTCCTCCGCGAGCTCGCCGACATCATCCTGTCGCTGGCCAACCTGGGCGTGGAGGTGTTCCGCCTGGACGCGATCGCGTTCATCTGGAAGCGCCTCGGCACCGACTGCCAGAACCAGCCCGAGGTGCACGACCTCACCCGCGCGCTCCGCACCGTCGCCCGCATCGCGGCCCCCGCGGTCCTCTTCAAGGCCGAGGCGATCGTCGGCCCGGCGGACCTGCCGGCCTACCTCGGCGTCGGCGAGCACGCGGGCCGGGTCAGCGACCTCGCCTACCACAACGGCCTGATGGTGCAGGTCTGGTCGATGCTCGCCTCGCGCGACGCCCGCCTGGCGACGTACGCCCTGCAGCGGCTGCCGCAGCCGCCGTCGACGACGGCCTGGATCACCTACGTCCGCTGCCACGACGACATCGGCTGGGCCATCTCCGACGAGGACGCCCGCGCGGTGGGCCTCGACGCGGCCGCGCACCGGCGCTTCCTGTCCGACTTCTACTCCGGGTCCTTCCCCGGCTCGTGGGCGCGGGGGCTGGTCTTCCAGCACAACGAGCAGACGGGGGACCGGCGGATCTCCGGCTCGCTCGCCTCGCTCGCCGGCCTCGAGGCGGGCGATCCGCAGGCCGTCGCCCGGATCCTGCTCGCGCACGCGATCATCCTGTCCTTCGGCGGCCTGCCGGTGATCTGGATGGGCGACGAGGTCGGGCTGCTCAACGACGACGGGTGGGCCGACGACCCCGACCACGCCGCCGACAACCGGTGGGTGCACCGGCCGCGGATGCCGTGGGCCGACGTCGAGGCCGACCCCGACCCGCACGGCATCACGTCGGGCCTGCGGCACCTGCTCGACGTACGACGCTCGCTGCGGCACCTGCACGCCGCCTCGCCCACCGAGGTGTGGGACCCACGCGACCCTGGCGTCCTGCTCGTGGTCCGGCGGCACCCCGACGGCCCGCTCCTCGCGGCCGCCAACGTCACCGACCGGGAGGCGTGGGTGGCCGCCGACGTCCTGCACTGGCTGGGCCTGCACTCCGACGACCTCGTCGACGCCCTCACCGGCGTCGCGCCGGACCTCCACGACGGCGCGGTGCGGCTCGATCCCTACGCGTCGGTGTGGCTGCACGCGTCTCCGTCGGTGCCCGCCTGACGTCCTGCCACGCGGCAAGGCCCCGGGAGCAGCGCTTCCGGGGCCTCGTTCCACGCCGACCTGCGGGGCCGGACGACCGTGCGGTCAGGTGGTGGCGGTGTCCGAGCCCGGCTGCACCTCGTCCTGCTCGCGCCCGACCTCCTCGGCCTTCGCCATGGCGTTGCCGTCCGGCACGGTGCCCGCGTGCTCGGGGTCCACCGTGAGGTTCTCGCCCGTGGCCGGGTCGAAGAGGTGGATCCTGCGGGCGTCGACCCAGATGGTGGCCTCGTCGCCCTCGCTGATCCGGCTGGCACCGTCGAGCGAGACCACCAGCTGCGTGCGCAGGGACTCGCCGTCGAGGTCGCGCTCGAGCTGCTGGAGCTGCTTCTCGACCTCGGGCGGGGCCTCGAAGGGGATGTAGGCGTAGGCCTCGTTGCCCAGCCACTCCACCACGTCAACCGTGGCCTTGAAGGTGGCCTCGTCGGTCACCTTGTCCGAGTCGACGACGTTGGCGTCCTCGAAGTGGTCCGGACGGATGCCTGCGATCAGCAGGCCCTTGCCCTGCGCCTTCGCTGCCTTGTCGTCGGGGATGGTGACCGTGCCGAACGGCAGCTCGACCTGGTTGCCCTTCACCGTGGCCGGAAGGAAGTTCATCGGCGGGGAGCCGATGAAGCCGGCGACGAAGAGGTTGGTCGGGTTCTCGTAGAGCTCGCGGGGGGTGGCGAGCTGCTGCAGGATGCCCCGCTTCAGCACCGCGACCCGGTCGCCGAGCGTCATCGCCTCGGTCTGGTCGTGGGTGACGTAGACCGTGGTGATGCCGAGGCGCTTCTGCAGGCGGGAGATCTCCGTGCGCATTTGGCCGCGCAGCTTGGCGTCCAGGTTGGACAGCGGCTCGTCGAAGAGGAACGCTTCGGCCTCGCGGACGATCGCACGCCCCATGGCCACCCGCTGCCGCTGGCCTCCGGAGAGGTTGCCCGGCTTGCGCTCGAGGTGCTCGTCGAGCTCGAGCGTCTTCGACGCGTCGCGCACCTTCTGGTCGACCTCGGAGTCCGACGCGCCGGCCAGCCGCAACGGGAAGGCGATGTTCTCGTAGACGGTGAGGTGGGGGTAGAGCGCGTAGTTCTGGAACACCATGGCCAGGTTGCGGTCGCGCGGTGCGAGATCATTGACCTTCTTCCCGCCGATCACCATGTCGCCGCTGGTGATGTCCTCCAGCCCCACGATCATCCGGAGCAGCGTCGACTTCCCGCAGCCGGACGGCCCGACCAGGATCAGGAACTCCCCGTCGGCGACGTCGATGCTGACGTCGTTGACGGCAGGGAAGCCGTCGCCGTACTGCTTGACGATGTTCTTCATCTCGATGGCAGCCATGGCGGCCTCACCCCTTCACTGCGCCGGAGGTCAGGCCGGCGACGATCTTGCGCTGGAACAACAGGACGATGATGACCACCGGCAGCGTGACGATGACCGAGGCGGTCGACAGCTGTGCGTACGGTGGGTTGAACGGGTCTGGTCCGACGAAGAACGACATCTGTGCGGGCACGGTGCGCGACGCGGTCGTCGAGGTCAGCGAGATCGCAAGCACGAACTCGTTCCACGCGAAGAAGAAGGTCAGGATCGCCGCGGTGAAGACACCTGGGGCGGCGAGCGGGACGATCACCTTGCGGAAGGCCTGCCACGATGTCGCGCCGTCGACCTGGGCCGCCTGCTCCATCTCCCACGGGATCTCGCGGAAGAAGGCCGACAGGGTCCAGATCGCCAGCGGGAGCGTGAAGGACATGTAGGGGATGATCAGGCCGGGCCAGGTGTTGAACAGGCCGAACGTCGTCCACAGGTCGAACAGCGGGCCCACCAGTGCGACGACCGGGAACATCGCGATCGCCAGCGCCAGCGAGAGCACCAGCCGCTTGCCCTTGAACTCCAGCCGGGCGATGGCGTAGGCCGCCAGCGTCGCGAGGATCACCGAGAGCAAGGTGGCGATGATGGAGATGCCGAACGAGTTGAAGAGGGCCTTCTGGAAGTCCTTCTCCACACCGGTCGGGTCGGGGCCTACAAAGGGCCAGTCCCACAGCGCCTTGTAGTTGTCGAACGTGGGGTCCTTGGGCAGGAACTGCGGACTGCCGACCGCCGTCTCGCCCTCGGACTTGAACGAGAGCGAGAGAATCCACGCCACCGGGAACAGGCACCACACGAGGATCAGCAGGAAGCCGACCCAGGTGCCGAACTTGGTCTTGCCCTTCATCAGCCCTCACCTCTCGCAGACGCCAGATCCACCTTGAACAGCTTCACGATCAGCCACGCCAGCAGCAGCACCGAGATGAACAGCACCACCGAGAGCGCTGACCCGAGCCCCAGCTGCATCTGCTCGATCACCTGCCGGTAGGTGAGGAACGAGATCGACTCGGTGTCCTGGGCGCCCCTGGTCATGATGTAGATGTTGTCGAAGATGCGGTACGCGTCGAGGGCCCGGAAGAGGACTGCGACCATGATCGCGGCCCGCATGTTGGGCAGGATCACCTTCCACAGCCGCTGCCACCAGGTGGCACCGTCGACCTGGGCCGCCTCCAGCATGTCCTCGCTCACCTGGGACAGGCCTGCCAGCAGCAGCAGGGCCATGAAGGGCGTGGTCTTCCAGATCTCGGAGACCATGATGGCGAACATCGCGTGCCAGTGGTCGCCGAACCAGTTGGTGTCCTCGGCGATCCACGGCAGCCAGTTGAACCACGCGTTCACGAAGCCGTTGTTGAGGGAGAACGCGAACTGCCAGGCGAAGGCGGAGACCACCGTGATGATGCCGTAGGGGATCAGGATCGAGGTCCGCATCACTCCGCGCGCGAACACGATGCGGTGCATCACCATCGCGAACGCGAAGCCGATGACCAGCTCCACGGCCACCGTCACGACCATGATCAGGACGGTGTTCCACGTGTCCTGCCAGAACAGGCCGTCGGTCAGCACGGTGACGTAGTTGTCGATCCCGATGAACTCGCGGTCGTCCGGCGCGGTGAGCCGGTAGCGGAACAGCGACAGGTAGAGCGCCTGGATCATCGGCCAGGCGGTGACCAGCAGCATCATCACCACGGCGGGTGCGACCAGCTTGAGGCCGAGCCTGTTCTCGGCCTTGGACCGATCGCTCGCCACGGCCTTGGTGGACACGTCGGCGGGTGGGCGTTGCAGGGTGGTGCTCACAGCAATCTCCCTCCTTCCAGGATCTGCTGGGTGAAGTCCTGGGACTCCGGGGGCGTGTCCTGGTTCACGTTGGCCGGCGGGTGCCAGGTGTTCTGCAGGGAGCTGGAGATGTCGCTCCAGTAGGGAGTGACCGAGCGCGGGGCCGAGGTGTCGACGCTCTCCTGAAAGAGCTTCAGGAGGTCGTCGGGGTACATGTCTGCAAGTGCGGGATAGTCGTAGCCTGCAGTGCTGGCCGGCATGTTGCCGGTCATCTCGGCGTTGATGCCCTGCTGCTCCGGCTCCACCAGGCAGGCGGCGGCCTCCAGCGCGAGGTCCTTGTGGTCGGAGAACTCACTGACGGCAATGCCGATGCCGCCGTAGGGCGGTCGGGACTCCTCGCCCTCGACCGTCTGGGGGTAGCGGGTGTAGCCGATGTCCTTGGCGACGTCGGGGGCCGTCTCGTCGTAGTTGTGGAAGATGTAGGTCCAGTTGACCATGAACGAGCCGTTGTCCCCGCCGAAGGTCGAACCGGCGGTGCCCTCGTTGGAGACGCTGAGGTCGGCGGGAGCGGCCTCGGAGGTCGCGAGCTCCTCGATGACCTTCGCCGCGTCCTCGCCCTGCGGGCTGTCGATGGTCAGGTCGAGGTCGACGCCCTTGTCGGCGTTCTCCACCAGCTGCCCGCCCGCGCCCGCGATGAGCGCGTTGATCCAGACGCTGTAGCCCTCGTACTTGTTCGCCTGCACGCCGATCTGTCCGCCGTTGTCCGCGGCGGCCTGGATGATCTGGTCCCAGGTGACCGGCTGGGTCATGTCGAGGCCGGCCTTCTCCACGAAGGACTTGCGGTACCAGAGCACCTGGGTGTTGGACCAGAACGGGAAGACGACCAGCTTGTCCTCCCACGTAGCCGCATCCATCGCGCCCTTGAAGGTGCCCTGCTCCTCGAGCTGCGCCTTGGCGTCCTGCGGGACCTCGGCGAGGAAGCCGGCATCGGCGAACTCCGCGGTGAACGGCGGGTCGAGCGACATGAGGTCGATCTCGGGATCCTCGGCCGCGAGACGTCGCGACAGTTGGATGCGCTGCTCGCTCGAGCTCTGGGGGAGCACCTGGGTGGCGATGGTGTACTCGTCGGTCGAGCACTTCTCGGCGATGGCTGCTTGGCCCCCGGTGTCGGGATTGATGTACCAGGTCAGCTCGGTCTTGCCGCTGTCGCTGCTGCACGCGGCCAGCAGGGTACTGGCAAGGGCCAGGCTGGCGAACGAGCCAGCGACCCGACGAGCCCCTGGACGACCGCGCGAGCGGGTCGATGATCGTGGTGCCATGCGCCCCTCCTAGGTATGACGAGAGTCACTGGTCTATCGGCTGCGACTAGTGTTTGGCAACAGCGCCTCACCCAGAGGAACGCCGTGACGAGAGAGGCTCATGTGACGAGCTGGTTCGCGCCCGGTCGCATCAACCTGATCGGCGAGCACACCGACTACAACGACGGCTTCGTGCTGCCGTGCGCGCTGGCGGTCGGGTGCACCGCGACCGTCTGGTCCGTCGGGGTCGGCTGGACCGGCACCGCCGAGGGCTCCGACGCCTGGACGGTGCGATCGGTCCAACAGCCTGACCCGGTCGTCGTACGACGCTCCGGTCTGGATGCCGCCGACATGCAGGGCGTGCCCGAGTGGTCGCGCTACGTGCTGGGTGCGCTGTGGCTGCTCGCCGACCGCGGCGTCGACGTCCCGCCCCTCGAGGTCGAGGTCGACTCCGACGTGCCGTCGGGAGCCGGGTTGTCGTCGTCAGCCGCGCTGGTCTGCTCGGTGGCGCGGGCCGTCGACGCCCACCTCGGTCTCGGGCTCGACGACGACGCGCTCTTCGCGCTGACCCGCGACGTGGAGAACGACGCGGTGGGCGCGCCGACCGGTGGTATGGACCAGCTGGTGAGCCTGCGCGGCGAGGCCGGACATGCGCTGTTCTGCGACATGCGGAGCCACGCGACCCGGTCGGTCCCGCTCGACCTGGGTGGCAGTGGGCTGGCGGTGCTGGTGGCCGACACCCGCGCCCCCCACCGTCACTCCGACGGCGAGTACGGCGCCCGGCGCCGCGGCTGCGAGGAGGCGGCCCGCCGCCTGGGCGTCCCCGCGCTGCGGGACGTGTCCGCCGACGACCTCGATGCCGCGCTCGAGCGCCTCGACGACGAGGAGCTGCGCCGCTACGTGCGGCACGTCGTCACCGAGGACGACCGCGTGCTGTCGGTGGTGCGGCTGCTCGACGAGGGCCGCCTCGCCGACGTCGGACCGCTGCTCACCGCGTCGCACCGCTCGATGCGCGACGACTTCCGGATCACCGTGCCGGAGGTCGACATCGCCGTCGACGCGCTGCTGGAGGCGGGGGCGCTGGGTGCCCGGATGACCGGCGGCGGCTTCGGCGGCTGCGTCATCGGCCTGGTGCCCGTGGCGTCCGTGGACGCGGCGGGTGACGCCGTACGCCGTGCCTTCGCGGACGCCGGCTTCGGTGAGCCCGACCTCTTCACGGCCGAGCCGTCGCAGGGCGCTCACGCCGTCGACGGCTGACGAGTTCAGCGCTGGTCGAGGAGGTCGCGCAGCGACCGTCACGAGACCCGGATGATGGGTCTCGTGACAGGACTTCGTCCTTCCTCGACCAGCGAACCAGGTGGCCGGCCAGCGGCTACGAGGCCCGGTCGGCCGTCCGCCGGATCGCGTCGACGAAGGTGCCGAAGAGCTCGGGCGGCAGGTCGTGGCCCATGCCGTCGATGGTGACCAGCTCGGCGCCGGGGATGGCGGCGGCGGTCGAGCGCCCGCCGCTGACGTGGACCATCTTGTCGGCGTTGCCGTGGATGACGAGGGCGGGGATGCGGAGGCTGCGCAGCCGCGGGGTGCGGTCGCCCTGCGTGAGGATGGCGAGCATCTGGCGCACCACGCCGCTGGCACTGACGCCGCGGTCGAACGTCTCTCCGGCGCGGGTGCGCAGGGCCTCGGGGGCGGAGGGGTAGGCGGCGGAGCCGATCAGCGCCCACATGGCGACGCTGCTCTCGACGTACGCGTCCCGCCCGGCCCCGCGCGGCCCGATCAGCCGCGGCAGGAGGGACGGGTGCTGCCAGCCGACCGTGCGTCGTCCGGTCGTCGAACTGATGCTGGTCAGCGAGCGCACCCGCGTCGGGTGCTCGACGGCGACCGTCTGCGCGATCATGCCGCCCATCGACACGCCGACGAGGTGGGCGGACTCCAGGCCGAGGTGGTCGAGCAGCGCGACGGCGTCGCCGGCCAGGTCGGACATGGTGTACGGCGTCCGCGCACGACCGGTCGCGAAGGCGCGGACGAGCTGGTCGCGCCGGACCGGAGCCGCGATCCGCGACGACCGGCCGGTGTCGCGGTTGTCGTAGCGCACGACGTGGAAGCCGGCGCCCGCCAGCTGCTCGCAGAAGGCCTGGTCCCACCACGTCATCGGGCCGCTCAGGCCCATCACGAGGAGCAGCGGCTCGTCGTCGGGGTCGCCGAAGGTCTGGTAGCAGAGCTCGACCTGGTTGCCGATCGGGGCGCGGAGCTCGTCGGACGCGAGGGGCGGCTGGGAGCTGTCTCGAGAGGGCGCGGACATGGCGCCAGTGAACACGACAGCCGTCCCCAATTAAACGCAAAGTGACCCACATCCCCGGTGTGAAGAGGGTTCTGGGCTAGGTTCGATGATTGTGACGCAGCGCACAATGGCCGCATTCCTGACCCCGGAGGGCTTCTCGCAGCCTTCCGTGGTGGCGGTGCTGCGCGAGGGTTCGGCCCTCACCGAGGCCGGCCGCTACGCCGTCTCGGCCTTCGGCTCCCGCGGCGCACGACGTCGTACGCCGCTGGGCGCACACCCGGTGCGGATGGGCGAGCCGGTGCTGCTGGTGCCGGGGTTCCTCGCCGGCGACTCGTCGCTGGGGCCGATGAGCCGGACGCTGCGCCGCCAGGGCTTCAGGACCTACCGCGCGGACATCCGCGCCAACGTCGGCTGCACGCGGTCGGCCGCCGCGCAGCTCGAGGAGCGGCTGGAGGAGATCTCGCAGCGACGCGGGTCGCGCGTGCGGATCGTGGGCCACAGCCTCGGCGGGATGCTGGCCCGCGGCGTCGCCGCCCGACGGCCCGACCTCGTCGCGGGCATCGTCACGATGGGCAGCCCGATGCTCGCGCCGGGTGCCCACCACGTCTCGCTGGCCCGCAGCGTCGACCTGCTCGTGCGGCTCAACCGCGCCGGGATGCGCGGCCTGATGGCCGAGGACTGCGTCGCCGGCCACTGCGCCCAGGAGAGCTTCGACCAGGCCCGCGCACCGCTCGCCGAGGGCATGGACTTCACCGCGATCTACTCCCGGCGCGACGGCATCGTCGACTGGCGGGCGTGCATCGACCCGGCCGCGCGGCCGGTGGAGGTGCGCTCCTCGCACGTGGGGATGGCGTTCGACCCCCTCGTCATCACCGCGGTCTCGGCCGCGCTGCGGCCGCCGGTGGCGCCGTCAGTTGTCGAAGTCGATCGTGGAGAGATTGCGTAGCTTCGAGAGCCGGTGCTCGGCGGTGATCGAGCGGACGGTGCCGCTGCGCGAACGCATCACCAGCGAGTGCGTGGTCACGCCGTCGCCGCGGTAGCGCACGCCCCGCATGAGCTCGCCGTCGGTGATGCCGGTGGCCACGAAGAACGCGTCGTCACCGGTGACCAGGTCGTCGGTGCCGAGCACGAAGTCGCGGTCCAGGTCGTGGCCGGCGTCGAGGGCGCGCTGACGCTCGTCGTCGTCCTGCGGCCAGAGCTGGCCCTGGATCTTGCCGCCGATGCACTTCATCGCGCACGCGGCGATGATGCCCTCGGGCGTGCCGCCGACGCCGAGCATCAGGTCGACGCCGGTGTCGGGGCGGGCCGCCATGATCGCGCCGGCGACGTCGCCGTCGGTGATGTACTTGATGCGAGCGCCGGTCGCGCGGATGTCCTCGACCAGCTGGGCGTGGCGGGGCCGGTCGAGCAGCACCACGGTGACGTCGTGGATGGAGATGCCCTTGGCCTTCGCGACGCGGGCGATGTTCTCCTTGACCGGCAGCCGGATGTCGACGTGGTCGGCGGCCTCGGGACCGGTGGCGAGCTTGTCCATGTAGAAGACCGCGCTCGGGTCGTACATCGAGCCGCGCGGTGAGACCGCCAGCACCGAGACGGCGTTGCTCATGCCCTTGGCGGTCAGCGTCGTGCCGTCGATCGGGTCCACGGCGACGTCGCACTCGGGGCCGGAGCCGTCGCCGACCTCCTCGCCGTTGAAGAGCATCGGGGCGTTGTCCTTCTCGCCCTCGCCGATGACCACGGTGCCGCGCATCTCGACGGTGGAGATCATGTAGCGCATCGCCTCGACGGCGACGCCGTCGGCGTCGTTCTTGTCGCCGCGACCGACCCAGCGCCCGGCCGCCATGGCGGCCGCCTCGGTGACGCGCACCAGCTCGAGGGCGAGGTTGCGTTCGGGCTGCGGGGCGCTGGAGCTCATGCCGCGCATGCTATCGGCGGGAGGGGTAGCGGCTCACCGCGGTCGCCTTGGCCGACAGCCACACGTCGCGGCCCGGCACGAGCTCGAGCTCGGCCGCGGCGGCGGGCGTCAGGTCGGCCAGCAGGTCGGGGGAGGCGTGCACCAGCAGGCGTACGGCGTCGCCGTGGGGCGCGAGCGTCGCGATGGGTCCGTGCCAGCGCAGGCGCGTCGACCCCTCCGGCTCGTGCAGCGACACCACGACGGAGTCGGGGGTGAAGGCGATCAGCTCGTCGCCGTCGGGCACGAGGTTGAGCCCCACGAGACGGGCGACGTGAGGGGTGCGGGGCTCGGCCGCGACCTCGGCGGGCGGACCGACCTGCGCCACCTGCCCGTCGTCGAGCACGAGGACCGTGTCGGCCAGCGTCAGCGCGTCGATCGCGTCGTGGGTGACCAGGAGGGCGATGCCCGGGAAGTCGCGCAGGTGCCGTCCGAGCTCGATCCGCAGCGCCATCTGCACCGACACGTCGAGACCGGTGAAGGGCTCGTCGAGCAGCAGCACGTCGGGCTCGGTCGCCAGGGCCCGGGCGATGGCGACGCGCTGCGCCTGGCCGCCGGAGAGCTCGCGCGGCTTGCGCCCCGCGAGGTCCGCGATGCCGAAGCGCTCGAGCCAGTCGCGGGCGACGGACTCCGCCGTCGCCCGCCCATCGCCACGGGCTCGCAGGCCGAAGGCGACGTTGTCCAGGGCTGAGAGGTGCGGGAAGAGCAGCTGGCCCTGGAACACCAGGCCGACCCGGCGCTCGCGGACGGGCAGGGTGAGCAGGTCGGTGTCGCCGAGGTGCGCGCTGCCCTCCACGTCGACGAGCCCGGCGACGGCGTGGAGAAGCGAGCTCTTGCCCGCGCCGTTGGGCCCGATGACGGCCAGGACCTCACCGGGCTCG
Source organism: Nocardioides sp. GCM10028917 (assembly GCF_042666175.1). Taxonomy (NCBI): domain Bacteria; kingdom Bacillati; phylum Actinomycetota; class Actinomycetes; order Propionibacteriales; family Nocardioidaceae; genus Nocardioides; species Nocardioides sp. GCM10028917. Next base: position 449,285 of record NZ_JBHTFL010000001.1, on the reverse strand, counting down.
GCGGTGAACGCGGCGTCGACGCGGTCGGCGACCCGCAGGTCGGCCACGAGCCGTCGTGCCGGCGCCGCGCTCACGGCGTTCCCAGCCAGTGGTCGCGCAGGGCGACGAGGACGCCGACCGAGACCAGCAGCATCACCAGGCTCAGGGAGAGGGCGGCGTCCTGGTCCGCCTGGCGGGTCACGTAGATCAGCGTCGGCATCGTCTGGGTGGTGCCGGGGTAGTTGCCGTTGAAGGTGATGGTCGCGCCGAACTCGCCGAGCGACCGTGCCCAGCCGAGGACCGCCCCGGCGACCACCCCGGGCAGGGCGAGCGGGACGGTGACCCGGCGGAACGTCGTCCAGCGGGTCGCGCCGAGGGTCGCGGCAGCCTCGTCGTACCTCGCGTCGGTCGAGCGCAGCGCGCCCTCGATGGTGATCACCACGAAGGGCATCGACACGAAGACGTGCGCCAGCACGACGCCGTACGTCGTGAACGGGAAGGCGAAGCCGGTCCAGGCCAGGAGGGGCTCACCGATGATGCCGGTGCGCCCGAAGGCGCTGCGCAGGGCGACGCCGGCGACGACGGGTGGCAGCACCAGCGGCACGGTGACCAGCGCGCGCACGGCACCACGGCCGCGGAAGTCGACTCGTGCCAGCAGCCAGGCGAGGGGCAGCCCCAGGAGCAGGCAGAACACGATGGCCACCGTCGAGGTGACCAGGGAGATGCGGAGCGCGTCCACCGCGGCGCGCGACGTGAGGTGTCCGGGCAGTGCCTGCCAGTCGGTGCTCGCGACCATCGCCACGAGCGGGACGAGCAGGAGCATCGTGGCGAGGACCGCCGGCACCATCAGCAGCGCCGGCGGCCGCCCCAGCCGGTCCCTCACGGGCTGCCGAAGCCGGCGTCCCGGAGGATCGCCTGCCCCTCCGTCGACGTCACCCACGCGACCCAGTCGGCGGCGAGGTCAGGGTCCTCGGACTGCGCCAGGGTCGTGACGAGGTACGAGGTCGGCTCGTCCTCGGCTCCGGGGATCTCCACTGCGTCGACGGCGTCTGCCGCGGCGACCGCGTCGGTCGCGTAGACGAGGCCGGCGTCGGCCTCGCCGGAGACGACCTTGTCGAGGGTGGCGCGGACGTCCTCCTCGAGGCTGACCGGCTCGGCGGTGACGCCGTTGGCGTCGAGCACGGCGAGGGCGACCTTGCCGCACGGCACCTCGTCCGAGCACCGCACCCACGTGGCGTCGGCGAGGTCGTCGAGCGACTCGATGCCGGCGGGGTTGCCCGTCGGCACCACGATCGTGACGACGTTGGTCGCGAAGGTCTCCACCTCGCCCGTGACGCCCGCGTCCTCGGCGAGCTGCATCGAGGCCTCGTCGGCGGTGGCCAGGACGTCGCCGGGAGCGCCGTCGGCGACCTGTCCTGCCAGGTTGGTGCTCGAGTCGAAGGAGAAGATGACATCGGCGTCGTGCTCCTCCTCGAACGGCCCGGCGAGCTCGTCGAAGACGTCGGTCAGCGAGGCGGCGGCGAGCACGGTGAGCGTGCCGCCATCTCCACCAGCTCCGGCGGCGGCCCCGTCGTCGCCACCCCCGCAGGCGGCGAGAAGGAGCAGCAGGGCAAGGACGGCGAGCCGCCTCACTTCGGCACCTCCACGACGACGTTGGTGGACTTCACGCTCGCGATGGCCCGCACCCCCGGCTCGAGGCCGAGCTCGTCAGCGGCGTCGGTGCTCATCAGTGACACCACCCGGTAGGGACCGCAGATCATCTCCACCTGGGCCATCACGGGGTCGCGCTTGACCCGCGTGACGATGCCGCTCATCCGGTTGCGCGCGCTGACCGTCCTGGCGCGCGTGCGGTCCCGCTCGGCAAGCTCGCCCGACTCCGCGAGGTGCTCGGCGAGGTCGGCCAGGTCGCGGCCCGCCACCGTCGTACGCCCCTCGTCGCGGGTCGAGGGCAACCGACCGGCGTCCACCCAGCGGCGTACGGTGTCGTCGCTGACGGCCAGGATCTCGGCCGCCTCCGCGATTCGGTACGTGATCACCCGTGAAGTATGCCGCACCTGCGGTGATTCGTGCGTCGGTGCGCCGCACCTGCGGTTGCTGCTCCCGGACCTGCCCCCGGCGTTACAGCGCTGCGGGCCGGCTGGGAGGATGGCCCGCGTGAGTGGGCAGGGACAGCCGAGCCGTTACACGCGCTCGTTCAACGGGATGACCGGCGCCCTGATCGTCACGGTGCTCGCGGTGCTGGCGTTCGTCGCGTGGCGCGGGCTGTGGCGCAGCGACGCCGAGAGCGAGCCGGAAGCCGTGGACTGGCAGGCGCGCGTCGAGCTCGCGCAGCAGGCAGACCTCCAGGTCGTCCATCCTCGCGAGCTGCCGGCCGGTTGGACCGCCACCAGCACCGAGCTCGCCGCCGGCGACGACCCGCGGTGGAGCCTCGGCGTGCTCACCGACGACGGTCAGTTCGTCGGGATCCGGCAGCAGGACACGTCGGTCAGCGACCTCGTCGAGCTCTACGTCGACGAGGACGCCGAGGCCGGCGACGACGCCACCGTGGCCTCCGACATCACCGACACCTGGCAGACCTGGTCCGACGACGGTGGCGACGTGGGGTACTCCACCGAGCTCGGCGACGAGGCGCTCCTCGTCTACGGCTCCGCCCCGGCCGAGGACATCGAGACGTACCTCGGGCTGCTGACTCGGTGAGCCGCCCGGCTGCGAGCCAGTCGCGACGGCCCTAGCGGTGGCCTAGGGGGATTCAGGCTGCGTGGAACCCGCCTCACGCACCGCTGGTCAAGCGGGTCGGGCGCGTCGAGGGTCGAGCGGTGGCCCAAGGGGATTCGGACTGCGCAAAACCCGCCTCACGCACCGCTCGGTGGGCGCGTACGACCTGGCGCGCGTGAGCGGTGCACGAGCCACCATCACCCGCCCCGGATGTGGGTGGGCCACCGCTCGGCTCGAGCACCGGAGGCGGATCAGTCGTCGGCCTCGGCACCGACCGCTTCGTCGAGGCGCTTGCGGGCGCCGTCGAGCCACTGCTGGCAGACCTTGGCGAGCGCCTCGCCCCGCTCCCAGAGCGCCAGCGACTCCTCGAGGGTGGTGCCGCCGGCCTCGAGGGTGCGGACCACCTCGATGAGCTCCTCGCGGGCCTCCTCGTAGCTGGGCGGCTCGGGGGTGGCGTCACTCATCGGGGTCCTCCTCGACCAGGGTGGCTGCTTCGATGCGGTCTGTCGTGGCGTGGATGCGGCCGTCCGCGACCCGGACGGAGACGGCGGCGCCCTCCGCAGCCTGCGCGACGGACGTGACGACGTGGCCGTCGGCGTCCTGGAGCACGGCGTAGCCACGCTGGAGCGTGGCGAGCGGCGAGAGTGCCTGCGCCCGGGCTCGCTGGTGGCCGATGTCGTCGGCGGCCCGGTCGAGTCGGTGCGAGAGCGTACGGCGGGCGCGCGCGAGCAGGTCGTCGAGCTCGTCGGAGCGGGCGGCGAGCAGGTTGCGCGGGTCGGCCATCGCCGGGCGGGAGCGCACCTGGGCCAGCCACTCCTGCTCGCGCGCGATGCGCTGGGTGATGACCTGGCGGAGCCGGTCGCGCGCCCACGTCACCCCCTGGACCTCCTCGGCCATGTCGGGGACGACGAGCTTGGCGGCGTCGGTGGGCGTGGAGGCGCGGACGTCGGCGACGAGGTCGAGCAGCGGCTGGTCGGGCTCGTGGCCGATCGCGGACACGAGGGGCGTACGCATGCCGTGCACCGCCCTGATCAGCGCCTCGTCGGAGAACGGCAGCAGGTCCTCGATCGAGCCGCCGCCACGCGCGACCACGACGACGTCGACGCCGGCGTGGCGCTCGAGCCGGTCGAGGGCCTCCATCACCTCGCTCGCGGAGCGGGTGCCCTGCATGGCGGCGTAGGCCACCTCGAACTGGACGGCCGGCCAGCGGCGGCGCGCGTTGTCGAGGACGTCGCGCTCGGCGGCGCTGTTGGGCGCGGTCACCAGGCCGACGCGGCCGGGGAGGAACGGCAGGTCGCGCTTGAGCTCGGGGGCGAACAGGCCCTCCGCGGCGAGCAGCTGGCGGCGCCGCTCCAGCCGGGCCAGCAGCTCGCCGAGGCCGACCATGCGGATCTCGCGGGCGGCCAGGGAGAACGAGCCGCGGTTGGCGTAGAAGCTGGGCCGGGCGTGCACGACGACGCTGGCCCCCTCGACGAGGGGCGGGTTCATCGAGTCGACGAGCGACCGCGAGCACGTCAGCGTCACCGAGATGTCGGCGACCGTGTCGCGGAGCGTCATGAAGACGGTCTGCATCCCGGGGCGCCGGTTGACCTGCGCGATCTGTCCCTCGACCCAGACGCCGCCCAGCTTGTCGATCCACTGCGAGACGGCGTTGGCGACGGCCCGCACCGGGGCCGGCGACTCGGCCGTGGCATCGCGGAGTGAGGGCACGCGGCGAGGATAGGGGAGGGCGCGGACACGCCCGTAGACTCGCCCCATGAGCACCGACCTCGGCCTTCCTCCGGTCCTTGACCCCGAGACCGCCAAGAACGTCCTGCTCGCGGCTCCCCGCGGCTACTGCGCCGGCGTGGACCGCGCCGTGATCACGGTCGAGAAGGCGCTCGACCTCTACGGCGCCCCGGTCTACGTCCGCAAGCAGATCGTGCACAACAAGCACGTGGTGGCCAACCTCGAGTCGCGCGGCGCGATCTTCGTCGAGGAGCTCGACGAGGTGCCCGAGGGCCGCACGGTGGTCTTCTCCGCCCACGGCGTCTCGCCGGCGGTCCACGCGCAGGCGGCCGAGCGCGGCCTGAAGACCATCGACGCCACCTGCCCGCTGGTGACGAAGGTGCACCACGAGGCGAAGCGGTTCGCCTCCGACGACTACGACATCCTCCTCATCGGCCACGCCGGTCACGAGGAGGTCGAGGGCACGGCGGGCGAGGCGCCCGACCACATCCAGCTCGTCGAGAGCCCGGCCGACGTCGCGCGCATCGAGGTCCGCGACCCCGCGAAGGTGGCCTGGCTCTCGCAGACCACGCTGAGCGTCGACGAGACCCTCGAGACGGTCGCGGCGATCCGGGAGAAGTTCCCGCTGCTGCTCGACCCGCCGAGCGACGACATCTGCTACGCCACCCAGAACCGCCAGCTCGCGGTCAAGGAGATCTCCTCGGCCGCCGACCTGGTGATCGTGGTCGGCTCGCGCAACTCCTCCAACTCCGTGCGGCTGGTCGAGGTGGCCCTCGAGGCCGGCGCCAAGGCGTCGTACCTCGTCGACGACCACACCGAGATCGACGAGGCCTGGCTCGACGGCGTCGAGACCGTGTCAGTCACCTCCGGCGCGTCGGTGCCCGAGGACCTCGTCGAGGGCGTGCTCGCCTATCTCTCCGAGCGCGGCTACCCCGACGCCCGTGCGGTGCACTCGGCCGAGGAGTCGCTGATCTTCGCGCTGCCACCGGAGCTGCGGCGCGACCTGCGCGCGGCCCAGAAGGCCTGACGGGAGAGCGAGATGGCCCGCTACCTCGACATCCACCCGGACAACCCGCAGCCGCGGCTCGTCTCCCAGGTCGTCGAGGCGCTGCGCGGCGACCAGCTCATCGCCTACCCGACCGACTCCGGCTACGCCCTCGGCGCGCAGCTCGGCAACCGGGAGGGCCGCGACCGGATCCTCAAGATCCGCGAGCTCGACGACCGCCACCACTTCACGCTGATGTGCAAGGACTTCTCGCAGCTCGGGCAGTTCGTCCACGTCGACAACAACGCGTTCCGCGCGATCAAGGCCGCGACACCCGGCCCCTACACGTTCATCCTCCCCGCGACCGGCGAGGTGCCGAAGCGGCTGATGCACCCGAAGAAGCGCACCGTCGGCGTCCGCATCCCCGACCACCTCCTGGTGTGCGCCCTGCTCGAGCAGCTCGGTGAGCCGATCCTCACCAGCACCCTGATCCTCCCCGGCGAGACCGAGGCGCGGACGATGGGCTGGGAGATCAAGGAGGACCTCGACCACGCCGTCGACGTCGTGGTCGAGTCGGGCGAGGTCACCGCCGAGCCCACGTCGGTGATCGACTGGTCCGACGCCGAGCCCGTCGTCGTACGCCGTGGGGCGGGCGACGTGTCGCGCTTCGAGGAGTGACCGACCGGGGTCAGCCGGCCGGCTGGCCCAGCTCGCGCTCGAGCTCGGAGGCGAGGTCGCCCTTGCGGTGCAGCCGCCACCCGAGCCAGCCCAAGCACAGCACGTAGCCGACGAAGAGGGCGACGCCGTGGGTGACGACCCCGGAGACGACGGCCTGCAGGACGCTGTCGCGCGGGTCGGCGATCGCGTCGCGAGCGACGAGGGCGATGAAGCCGAAGACCACGACCATCAGCACGGGCGGCAGCAGGGCGACGAGGTAGAAGTCCTGGCGCCGCACCAGCGCCGCCAGGCCCAGGCACAGCGCCATGAAGCAGAGGTCGAAGAACAGGCTGAGGCTGCCGACCAGCAGCACGTCGAGCGCGACGGCGGTCAACGTGAGCGCGACGCCCAGGGACACCACCTGACGGCCAGGCTCCCGCCCGACCTGCCACCACGTGTCGGCCCGTGTCACGAGGCTCAACCTAGGACCGAGCTCAGGCGCCCCGCGCGCGGCGCGCCGCGGCGGGCACCGAGCCGGGTCGCTGCTCGAGCAGGTCATCGAGGGTCGGGTCGCCCGTGGCACCCGGGACGTCGTCGAGGACGCCCAGCTCGGCAGCTGCCGCCGAGCGGGGCACCGTCTCCACCTGGCGCGGGCCCTCGAGCTGGTCGTTGGTGACGCCGAGGTCGGCGAAGCGGCGCGCGGACACCAGCACGCGCCCCTCCAGCGAGCCCATTGCCTGGTTGTAGGCGACGACGCTGGCGTTCAGTGAGCGCCCCACCTTGTCGAGGTGTCCGGCCATCGACCCCAGCCGGGCGTGGAGCTCCTGCCCGAGCCGCTGCACCTCCTGCGCCTGGGAGTTGAGCACCTCGTGCTGCCAGCCCTGGGCGACCGTGCGCAGCAGCGCGATCAGCGTGGAGGGGGTGGCGAGCACGACGTTGCGGGCCGCGGCCTGCTCGACGAGGTCGGGCACCGCCTGCAGCGCCGCCTGGAGGATCGCCTCGCCCGGGAGGAACAGCACCACGAACTCCGGGGTGCCGGCCAACGCCTCCCAGTAGCGCCGGGAGCCCAGGTCGGCGACGTGCTTGCGGACGTGCTCGCCCAGCCGGGCCAGCGCCCGGTCGTGCTCGGCGGGGTCGTCTGCGCCGGTGAGGTCGAGGAAGGCGGCGAGCGGAGCCTTCGCGTCGACCGCGATCGTGCGTCCGCCGGCGAGGGTGACGACGAGGTCGGGTCGCAGCCGGCCGTCGTCGAGGCGCGTCTGCTCGGCGAAGTCGCAGTGGTCGACCAGCCCCGCGAGCTCGACGGTCCGGCGCAGGTGGAGCTCGCCCCACTGCCCGCGCACCTGCGGCTTGCGCAGGGCGGTCGCGAGCGTGTGGGTCTCCTGGCGCAGCACGTCGGTCGAGTGGCGTACGTCGGCCACCTGCTGGTGGAGCTGGGCCTGCCAGGCCGTGCGGTCGTGGGCGAGATCGCTCAGCTGGTCCTGCAGCCGCTCGAGCCCGTCCTGGACGACCGCGTGGTCGGCGACCCGCTGCTGGAGCGCGGCGATCGCGGTGTCGTCCGCCGGGCGGCTGCGCGCCCACAGCACGCCGATCACGGCACCGAGGGCCAGCCCGACGGCGAGCACGGCCGCCAGGGTCAGCACGAGGGGGAAGGTGTCCATGGATCCAGCATGGCGGCGGCCACCGACAGCACGCGTGGGACCCGCGGGGGTCAGGTCCTGGGCGACTCGGTCGTGGCGCCGCGGAAGGTGCGCCGGTAGGCCGAGGGCGAGACGCCGAGGGACGCATGCAGGTGCTGGCGGAGCGAGGCGGCGGTGCGCATCCCCGCGCGGGTCGCGACGTCGTCGACGGTCAGGTCGGTCGCCTCGAGGAGGTGCTGGGCGTGCCGGACCCGCTGCTGGGTGACCCACGCGCCGGGGGACTGGCCGGTCTCCTCCCGGAAGCGCCGGGTGAAGGTACGCACGCTCATCGAGGCCTGCCGGGCGAGGGTCGCGACGTCGAGGGGCCGGTCGAGGTGGGCCTGTGCCCAGGCGCGTACGTCGCTGGTGGTCTCGTCGGCGCGCCGCGGGACGTGCCGCTCGATGAACTGCGCCTGCCCGCCGTCGCGCCAGGGCGGCACCACCATGTGGCGGGCGACCGCGTTGGCGACCGCGGTGCCGTGGTCGCTGCGCACCAGGTGGAGGCAGAGGTCGATGCCGGCGCTGAGACCGGCCGAGGTGAGCACCCGGCCGTCGTCGGTGAACAGCACGTCCTCGTCGACGGCGATGTCGGGGTAGAGGCGGCGGAAGTCCTCGGCGTACTTCCAGTGCGTCGTCGCCCGGTGGCCGTCGAGGATCCCGGCCGCGGCGAGCACGAAGGCGCCCGTGCAGATCGAGACCCAGCGGGCGTCGGCGGGGACGGAGGCCAGCGCGGCGCGCAGGTCGTCGTCGATCGTCGCGTTGCGTCGCGGACCGGCGACCTGGGTGCCGGGGACGATCACGGTCTGCGCGCGGGCGAGCGCCTCGAGGTCGGCGGACGGGGCGATCGCGTAGCCGCGGGTCGCCTCCACGGGCCGACCGTCGAGGGTCACCACCGCCACGTCGTAGAGCGGACGGCCGTCGGCGTCGTGGGCCTCGCCGAGCACCTGCGGCGGGATGGTCAGGTCGTAGCCGATGACCGGGGCGACGGCGAGGACGACCACGCGGTGCGGCTCGAGCGACGAGGAGGAGGGCGGCGACGACATGGCCGAATTCTTGCACATGTTGGCATTTCGGCCACTCGCCGGACGACGCCGGTTGTCGGGAGACTGTGCCGGTGACGATGACGACTCCTTCCGAGCCGACCCTCCAGAGCCCGCAGCGGCTGCACTGGGCCTGGGTCGTGGCGGCGGTGGCGTTCGTGACGCTCGTCGGCGCGGCCGCCTTCCGGTCCGTGCCGGGCGTGCTGATCGAGCCGCTGCACGACGAGTTCGGGTGGTCGCACGGACTGATCGGCTCTGCCGTCTCCCTCAACCTCATGCTCTTCGGACTGATCTCGCCCTTCGCCGCGGCCCTCATGGACCGCTTCGGCGTCCGACCGGTCGTCACGTTCGCACTGCTGATGGTCGCCGTCGGCAGCGGCCTGACGGTCCTCATGACCGAGCCCTGGCAGCTGATCCTCTGCTGGGGCCTGCTCGTCGGAATCGGCACCGGCTCGATGTCGATGGCCTTCGTCGCCACGATCACCAGCCGCTGGTTCGTGGCCCGCCGCGGGCTGGTCAGCGGCATCCTCACCGCCGGCAACGCCACCGGCCAGCTGGTCTTCCTGCCAGTGGTGGCGTGGCTGGCCACGAACCACGGCTGGCGTACGGCGGCACTGCTGGCCGCCGCGGCCGCCCTCGCCGTCATCCCGCTCGTCCTGCTCTTCCTGCGCAACCACCCCGCCGACATGGGCCTGCGTGCCTTCGGCGCCACCGACGCCGATCCCGGCCCGCCGCCGCACCAGCAGGTCGGCTCGAGCGCGGGCCGGGCGATCCGGGTGCTGCGCGACGCCGCCCGGAGCCGGACCTTCTGGCTCCTGTCCGGCGGGTTCGCGATCTGCGGCATGACGACCAACGGCCTCATCGCGACGCACTTCGTCCCGGCCGCGCACGACCACGGCATGCCGGCCACCACCGCAGCCTCCCTGCTCGCGGTCGTCGGCATCTTCGACGTGGTCGGCACCATCGCCTCGGGCTGGTTGACCGACAAGGTCGACCCGCGGCTGCTGCTGGTGGGCTACTACGTGCTGCGGGGCGTCGGCCTGATGACGCTGCCCGCCCTGATGTCGCCGCACGTCGCACCCAGCATGTGGGTCTTCATCATCGTCTACGGGCTCGACTGGGTCGCGACCGTGCCGCCCACCGTCGCGCTGTGCCGGGAGTGGTTCGGCGCGGCGGCCGGGCCGATCGTCTTCGGCTGGGTCTTCGCCAGCCACCAGGTCGGCGCGGCCGTCGCCGCCACCGGCGCCGGGGTGGTCCGCGACGTCACCGGCGGCTACGACCCCGCCTTCTACGCCGCGGCCGGTCTCTGCGCCCTCGCCGCGCTGATGTCGTACGCCATCCGGCGCACGCCGCAGCCCGTCGCGGCGCCGCCGACCGCCGCCGTGATGTGAGCCCTCAGTCGAGGTCGACGACGACCGGAGCGTGGTCCGACGGGGAGCCCGTGCCCTGCGCGGGGTCGCGCTCGTCGCGGTCGACGAAGGCGCCGATGACCCGCGAGGCGAGGGCGGGGGAGGCGAGGACGAAGTCGATCTTGAGGCCGCGGTCGCGCTCGAAGCGCTGGCGGTAGTAGTCCCAGTAGGTGTAGCCCGCGTCGTGGGCGCGGGTCACCTCGGCGTAGCCGTCGTCGAGGAACCCCTGAAAGGCGGCCCGCTCGGGCGGTGTCACGTGCGTGGACTTCGCGAACTGCTTGACGTCGAAGACGTCGTCGTCGGTGGGGCAGATGTTCCAGTCGCCGACGAGCGCGGTCTCGCCGTCGAGCCAGCCGCTCGCGGTCGCGCGCAGCCGGGCCAGCCAGTCGAGCTTGTAGACGTAGTGCGGGTCGTCTGGCTTGCGGCCGTTGGGGACGTAGAGCGACCAGATGCGCACCCCGCCGCAGGTGGCCCCGATCGCGCGGGACTCGGCGGCCACGGGGTCGCCCCACCCGGGCATGTCCGGGAAGCCGACCTCGACCTCCTCGAGGCCGACGCGCGACAGCAGCGCGACGCCGTTCCACTGGTTGAGCCCCGCGACGGCGATGTCGTAGCCGAGGGCCTGCAGGCCCATCAGCGGCAGCTGGTCCTCGCGGGCCTTGGTCTCCTGCAGCGCGAGCACGTCGACGTCGTGTCGCTGCACGAACGCCTCGACGCGGTCGATGCGGGATCGGAGGGAGTTGACGTTCCAGGTCGCGATGCGCACCCGCCCACCCTAAGGAAGGCAGTTCGGCACGGATGCCGTGGGGCGAGGAAGTCTTTGCGCAGGAAACCCTTTACAGATCAGGGCGTCGTGGGGGAAGTTCGTCGGCACGCACCTGTCTCGGGAACTCGTGCAAACCCTGCTCCACCCTTGTCGGACGCTGACCAGATCACGTCCGGCGCTGCTCAGGACTCCGAGATGGCGTGTGCCACATCCACCATCAGGAGAGAAGAACCCACATGCAGCGCAGTCGACTCGGGGCGATCGCCCTCAGCTCCGCAGCACTCCTCGGCGCGGCCCTCGCCTCACCGGCACTGGCCGCCACGGACTCGGAGATCCCGACGTTCCAGGAGTTCCACGCCTCCACCTTCAAGGACGCCGACCAGCAGTACATCGTCAACGGCGACGAGCCCATCGCTGACGCCGGCGAGCTCAAGGGCTACTACGACCGGATGGTCCACGGCTCCGAGGAGGCCATGGAGAACGGTCTCGTCGTCAACACCGTCGGCGGCTCCGACGACAAGTGGTCGACCTCGCAGGTCGGCAACCTGACCTACTGCGTCAGCAGCAAGTTCGGCACCCGCAAGGCCGACATCGTCAACGCCATGAACGGTGGCGCCGGTCTCTGGGAGGCGGCGTCGTCGAAGATCAACTTCGTCTACGTGCCCTCGCAGGACGCCAACTGCACGACGCGCAACAACAGCGTGCTCTTCTCCGTCGAGCCGGTGCAGACCTCGCAGTACATCGCACGCGCATTCTTCCCGAGCACGCCCAAGCGCTCGCGCAACGTGCTGGTGGACGACTCGATCTGGACCTCGGGCTCGTGGACCCCGGCCAACATCATGGGCCACGAGCTCGGCCACACGCTGGGCTTCCGCCACGAGCACACGCGGCCCGAGTCCGGCACCTGCTTCGAGGACAACAACTGGCGCCCGCTGACGCCGTACGACTCGTCCTCGATCATGCACTACCCCCAGTGCAACGGCACCTCGAGCAACCTGAGCATGACGGCGACCGACCGCCAGGGCGCAGCCACCCTCTACGGCTCCTGATCGCCTAGTCTGGGAAGGACCCGAGCGCCCCTTCTGTCCCGAGCGGAGGGGGCGTTCGGCCTGTCCGAACCGCCGCACCGGGTCCCCGTCGCCTCCGGGTAGCGTCGGCCCGTGTCCACCACCGCCTCGCCGTCGACCATCCTGTCCGCACGCGACCTGCAATTCATGCTCTTCGAGTGGCTCGACGTGGAGCAGCTGGCCGAACGGCCCCGGTTCGCCGAGCACGACCGCGAGACGTACGACGCGCTGCTGGCGCTGTGCGAGCAGCTGGCCACCGAGCACTTCGCCCCGCACTACCGCCGCAGCGACACCGAGGAGCCGGTCTTCGACGGGGAGAAGGTGCGGCTGATCCCGGAGATCGCGACGGCGCTGGAGGCGTTCGCCAAGGCGGACCTGCTCACGCTGACCCTCGACGAGGAGGTCGGCGGGCAGCAGGTCCCGCACGTGGTCGCCTCGGCGTGCATGGCGTGGTTCACCGCCGCCAACATCGGCACCGCGGCGTACTCGTTCCTCACCGTCGCGAACGCCGGGCTGCTGCTCGCCCACGGCACGCCCGAGCAGGTCGAGCGCTTCGTGACCCCGATGCTCGAGGGGCGCTTCTTCGGGACGATGACGCTCTCCGAGCCGCACGCCGGGTCCAGCCTCGGCGACGTGGTCACGCGAGCCGTCCCCGCCGACGACGGCACCTACCGGATCTTCGGCAGCAAGATGTGGATCTCCGGCGGCGACCACGAGATGGGCGACAACATCGTCCACCTCGTCCTGGCCAAGCTGCCCGACGCAGCGCCCGGCACGCGCGGCATCTCCCTCTTCGTCGTCCCCAAGCACCTCGTCGGCGAGGACGGCTCCATCGGCGAGCGCAACGACGTCGCCCTCGCCGGCATCAACCACAAGCTCGGCAGCCGGGGGACGGTCAACACCGCTCCCGTCTTCGGCGGCGGCGCCTTCACGCCCGGCGGGGCTGCAGGTGCCGTCGGCCACCTCGTCGGCGAGCCCGGCAAGGGGCTGTCCTACATGTTCCACATGATGAACGCGGCGCGCCTCGGGGTCGGGATGTCCGCGACCACCACGGCCTACACCGCGTACCTCAAGTCGCTGGAGTACGCCCGCTCCCGCCCGCAGGGCCGTCGGGTCGGCGCGGCCGACCCCAGCGCGCCGCAGGTGCCGATCATCGAGCACGCCGACGTGCGCCGCATGCTGCTCGCGCAGAAGTCGTACGTCGAGGGCGCCCTGGCCCTGAACCTCTACTGCTCGCGGCTGCTCGACGTCCAGGCGACGGCGCGCGACGAGGAGGAGCGCACCGAGACCGGACGGCTGCTCGACCTGCTGACGCCGATCGCGAAGTCCTGGCCGTCGCAGTGGGGGCAGGAGAGCAACAGCCTGGCGATCCAGGTGCTCGGCGGCTCGGGCTACACCCGCGACTACGACGTCGAGGCCCACTGGCGCGACCAGCGGCTGAACCCCATCCACGAGGGCACCCACGGCATCCAGGCGCTCGACCTCCTCGGGCGCAAGGTCCTCGGCGGCGGTGGCGCCTCGCTCGTGGCGCTGGCCGCCCGGATCGGCGACACCGTCGCCCGGGCCCGCGACCTCGGCGGGGAGCCCGCCGCCCACGCCGACGCGCTCCAGTCGGCGGTCGACCGGCTGGGTGAGGTGACCCTCGTGCTGGCCGGGCTCGGTGACCCGGAGCGGACGATGGCCAACGCAACCGTCTACCTCGAGGCCGCCGGCCACGTCGTGGTCGCATGGATGTGGCTCGAGCAGCTCGTCGCGGTCGGGGACCGGACGGGCGACTTCTACGACGGCAAGCGGGCCGCGGCGCGCTACTTCTTCCGCTGGGAGCTGCCGAAGGTGGGCCCGATGCTCGACCTGCTCACCTCGGGCGACACCACGACGCTGGAGATGCGCGACGCCTGGTTCTAGACCCGGTCCACGAACTCGGTGAGCAGGCCGGGCGTCGCGCGGTCGGCCAGCGCCACGGCCACGTCGAGGCGTACGTCGCGCACCAGCACCCGCTCGGCGCCGGCGGCCGTCGTGGCCGTCAGGTCGACGAGGCCCACGCGGCGCTGCCACCACGACTGCGAGACGACCCACCCGATGATGCCGTCGGTCTCGAGCACGGTGCGGATGCGGGCGAAGGTGCCGCCCCCGGCGACGAGGTGCTCACTGGCGAGGTCGTGGCCGAGGTGGCGGTACGACGCCTCGCCTGCCGCAGCGGCGAGGGCGAGCAGCGCGGCGCCGATCGTGGCGAGCCACCACCAGGTCAGGTCGAACCACCACCAGGCGACCGCGAGCAGCGCGATGACGTCGAGCGCGTTGCGGATCTGGCGGAACCACGCGCGGCGCCGCGCCTTCGAGCCGTGCTCCACGAGCCGAGCGGTCAGCGGGCCGGGGTGCTCGAGGACGGCCTCGCCGACCGCGACGGCCACCCCGCGCGGGCACGGCGGCAGCACCTGGGTGACGCCGTCCTCGACGCCGGTGGCCAGCGTGGAGAGCTCGGCCCCGCCGACGAGTCGCATGAGCACCGGCTCGGTCATCTCGACGCCGCGCACCTTCGCCTCCTCCACGGTGATGGACCGCGTCGTCACCAGCCCAGAGGTGACGTGGAGTGCGCCGTGCTCGCGCACGAGCCGGAAGCCCCACCACTGCAGGACGTAACCGGCGACGGAGACGACCAGCCACAGGGCGAGTGCACTGACGGAGAGCACGAGCGCGATGGCGGCGACGGCGAACTGGGTGAGCCACTGCCACACCGAGGTCGCCGTCTCCTCGTTCCAGATGGGGAGCTCGTCGGCGAACTGCGACAGCACCCCGAGCCCGCCGAACAGCAGCACCAGCCGGCCCAGGCTGAAGGGGGCGAAGCGCAGCCAGGACCAGTCGATCCGCGCGAGCGGCACCGCCGGTGCGGGCGCCGTCGGCGCAGCCACGGGACGGGCGGGCCCGTCGGGCGACAGGTCGCCGGGCCGGCCCGCGGCGTCCGGGGCGGCCTGCTGCTCCACCACCGCGCGCCGCGTCAGCAGCGTCGTACGCAGTGCCTGGGCGTCGGCGGTGGCGAGGGCGTCGAGCGTGATGCGGTCGTCGTCGACCCCCGTGCCGATGTGCACCTTCTGGAGGCCGAGGATGCGGTGGAGCAGGGACGCCTCCAGGTCGACGCTGCGCACGCGGTCCAGCGGCGCGGTCGAGGTCCGCTTGTTGAGGATGCCGCTGCGCACCTGGATCTGGGTGCCGGTCAGGCGGTAGTGGGTGGTCAGCCACGGCAGCGCGCCGAGGACGAGCGGGCCCAGCACCACGAGCGGCAGGATGATCGGCCAGAACCTCGTGTCGCTCCGGCTGATCCCGACCAGCGCGATGACCAGGGGCACGACCGCCTGCGCGACGGCCTTCACGGGATCGAGCAGCAGCTTGAGAGGGCTGAGCCGGACGAAGCCCTCGCCGGGCTCGGGGATCACGTGGCGTCGTCCTCGGTGGCCGCGGTGATGGCGGTCAGCCGCGCGACCACGTCGCGGGCGGTGTCGGCGTCCAGGCAGTCCACGGTGATCGGTCCGGCGGCCGAGGCGGTCGTGACGGTGATCGAGGCGAGCCCGAACAGCCGCATCACGGCCCCCTGGCGGGAGTCGACCGTCTGCACCCGGCTGATGGGGGCGATGCGGGTCTGCCGACCGATCCACCCCTCGCGGGTGTGGACCGCGGTGTCGGTGACCTCCCACCGGTGCACCCGGTAGCGGATTCGGGGCATCAGCACCACGTGCGCCACCGCGACGAGCGCGAGCAGGAGCACCACCAGACCGGCCCAGCCGGGGACGCCGGGGACCAGCCACCAGACGAGCGCGGCGCCGATCACGAGCACGGCGTCCCCGACCAGGGCCGACACGGTCCAGAACGGGATCGCCTGCGGCGAGACCCGGTTGGCCGGCTCGCGCAGCACCGGCGTACCCCCCACGTCAGTCATGGGCAGGAGTGTTGCAGGTCGCCCCGAGCCACCGGACGTGTGCAGCCGCGCGTGGCAGGC
Source organism: Nocardioides sp. GCM10028917 (assembly GCF_042666175.1). Lineage (NCBI taxonomy): Bacteria > Bacillati > Actinomycetota > Actinomycetes > Propionibacteriales > Nocardioidaceae > Nocardioides > Nocardioides sp. GCM10028917. Next base: position 433,272 of record NZ_JBHTFL010000001.1, on the reverse strand, counting down.
GGCCTACTTCTGCAGGTTCGTGCAGTGCAGACACCTGACCCTGCGCAGGACTTTCCCGGACCGGACGCGCCCGGTTGGTTGGAGGAGCAATGACCGGGACGGATCGCGCGGGGGTGCGGTCGGTCCACGGCTCCTGGCTGACGCGAAGGCGCGCAGGAGGGAGGGCCCGGCCGCTCGGCCGGGCCCTCTGCCGTCCCCAGCGGCGAATCGCTGAGCGCGGCGCACCGCCGTAGACTTCCCGCCCGTGGCTCTCACCATCGGCATCGTCGGTCTCCCCAACGCGGGCAAGTCGACGCTCTTCAACGCACTGACCAAGAACGACGTCCTCGCGGCGAACTACCCGTTCGCCACCATCGAGCCGAACGTCGGCGTCGTGGGCGTCCCCGACGAGCGACTGCCCCGCCTGGCGGAGGTCTTCGAGTCGGCCAAGGTGCTGCCCGCCACGGTGGAGTTCGTCGACATCGCCGGCATCGTCCGCGGCGCCTCGCAGGGCGAGGGCCTGGGCAACAAGTTCCTCGCCCACATCCGGGAGTCGGCCGCGATCTGCCAGGTCACCCGCGTCTTCCGCGACGATGACGTCACCCACGTCGACGGCGAGGTCAACCCCGCCAACGACATCTCCACGATCCAGACCGAGCTGATCCTCGCCGACCTCGAGACGGTCGAGAAGGCGATCGCCCGCCTCGAGAAGGAGTCGCGCAAGGTCAAGGACCTCGTCGCCAACCTCGAGGCGGCCAGGGCCGCCAAGGAGGCACTTGAGTCCGGCACGCCCATCATCGCCACCGACATCGACCGCGCCCTGCTGCGCGAGTTGTCGCTGCTGACCGCCAAGCCGTTCATCTACGTCTTCAACTGCGACGCCGACGAGCTCGCCGACGAGTCCCTCAAGGACCGGATGCGTGAGATCGTCGCGCCGGCCGAGGCGATCTTCCTCGATGCGAAGTTCGAGGCCGACCTGGCCGAGATGGACGACGACGAGATGGCGCACGAGATGCTCGCCGAGATGGGCATCACCGAGTCCGGCCTCGACCAGCTCGCCCGCGTCGGGTTCGACACCCTCGGGCTCCAGACCTACCTGACCGCCGGCCCCAAGGAGACGCGGGCCTGGACGATCCGGAAGGGCGCCACCGCCCCCGAGGCCGCCGGTGTCATCCACACCGACTTCCAGAAGGGCTTCATCAAGGCCGAGGTCGTCTCCTTCGACGACCTGATGGAGGCCGGCTCCATGCTCAAGGCCCGCGAGGCCGGCAGGGTGCGCATGGAGGGCAAGGACTACGTGATGGCCGACGGCGACGTGGTGGAGTTCCGCTTCAACGTCTGACGGTGCGCGCGGAACTCCTCGTGAGTCGACGGGGATGGCCGTTCCTCCGCCGCGAGCAGGTGCGTTCGACGCGCTCGTGTGATGCGTGCCGAGCTCGCTGCTCACCGACGGTTGGGCCCCGAGGCGTCACTCGTCCGGACACGTACCACCAGTGCGCGCGAAGATGGCTTGGGCACTCGCCGACAACGGCTCGACGCGCGGCCCATCAGTCTCGATGCTGACGAGCATCATGCAGCGGCCCTGTGTCCAGTAGACGTTTCCGATCGCGTTGCCGTGCAGGTCAGGCCCCGTCCATCCGGTCGCGCCGGGAACGTCGGGAACCTGGAACCACGTGAACTTGCCGTCTGGGAGCTCATGTCGAAGCACCTCGTCGCTCGTTTCATAGGTCATCCAGTCGCGTGCGCCGGCCTCGGTCTCGAACAACAGCACACTGCTCACGCCCGCGATGCTGCCTCCTTGCCCAGTCTGGTAGGTCATGGAGATGTAACCGCTGCGCTCCAGCACCGCGGCGCCGCCTTCGGGCAGCGGGAACGGTTCTCCCGAAACGGTCTGCGGCGGGGACAGTGGGTTCAGGCCGGGGCCTTCGTCGGCGCTCAGGAGGTACCGATCGACGTTGAGCGGCGCGACGGTGGCGGGATCCTCTGCTGTGCTCGTCTCGACCGCATCAGTTGGCCTCGTTGTGGAGTCCGACTCGCCTGCGCAGCCGACGACGAACACGCCGAGGAGCCCTGTGACTGCGATGCGGATCGAACGCGGCGCCATGTCTCACGATCCACCCGGCGTGCGCCCGCGGCAAGGGCAGAGTCAGCGCCTCGCTGCCAGCCCGTACCGTCAAGAGGCGCGTCCATCCGCAGCGAACCGGCCGCGCTGATCGACTGATGCGGCTGCATGTGGCTCTGACGGAGCCGCCCACCGTCATGAAGAGGGATTGTCTAGACCGTCCCAGCTCAGAGGCAGGACATTCCGCTCAGCGACGTCTGAGGTCGCTCCCTGTGTATTGCCTCAGCGACGGGCCGGTGTGACGCTCAGAGGTCAAGCCGGTCGGAGGAAGAAATCATGAACATCAAGCTCGCCGCACTCGCGTCTGTGGCAGTGGTCGCCTCGGCTCTCCCGGTCATGGTCACGGCGCACAGCGCCGATGCGGTGCCAACGACCGGTGTCATGCTCGCCGAGGTGTACGGCGGGGGCGGCAACTCCGGCGCGACGTACACGCGGGACTTCGTGGAGCTCGCCAACGTCGGCGCCGACCAGGATCTCAGCGGGTGGAGCGTCCAGTACCTGCCCGGCAGCCCGACCGTGTCGTCCTTGTGGCAGGTCACCCCACTGAGCGGCAGCATCGCGACGAGCCAGCTGTACGTCGTCGCCGAGGCACAAGGCGCCGGCGGCACGACCCCCCTCCCGAGCCCGGAGGTCACGGGCACGATCCCGATGTCCGCGACGACCGGCACCATCGCGCTCGTCCAAGGCACGGCGGCGCTGACGTGCAAGACCGCCGCCGACTGCGCGGCCGACGCCCGCATCGTCGACCTCGTCGGTTACGGCAGCGCGGTGGTCCGCGAGACGGCCCCCGTCGGCGGAGCCAGCAACACCGAGAGTGCCCAACGCGAGAGCACGACCGACACGGACGACAACGCCTTTGACTTCACCGCGGCACCGCCCACACCCAAGGCGCCGCCGAACCTGACGGCGATCGCGGCCGACATCCACGACATCCAGGGCACCGGGCGCCTCAGCCCGCTCGACGGCGAGCGTGTCACCGGCGTGACCGGCGTCGTCACGGCAGTCCGGCCGTTCGGCAGCGCTCGAGGCTTCTGGGTGCAGGACACCGAGCCCGACAGCGACCCGCGCACCAGCGAGGGCATCCTCGTGTTCACCGGCAGCACCACGCCCGCCGTCGCGGTCGGGGATGCGCTCACCGTCACCGGCACGGTCGACGAGTTCTACCCGGACGGTGCGCCTGCGACTGCGGTGCACCAGTCGATGACGGAACTCATCGGCGCCAAGTGGCTGAAGACGTCCAGCGGCAACCCGCTGCCGCCCGCCGAGACCGTCACGACCCCGGCCGCGTACACCCGCGACGGCAACCTCGAGGACTTCGACCTGGAGCCGGCGGTCTACACGCTGGACTACTTCGAGTCGCGCGAGAGCATGCGGATGCAGGTGAGCGACGTCCGTGTCGTCGGCCCGACGGCCTTCAACGAGCTGTGGATCACGACCAAGCCGGACGAGAACCCGACGACCCGCGGCGGCACCCTGTACGCCGGCTACGACCAGCAGAACACCGGACGCGTGCTGATCGGGTCGCTGATCCCCTTCGCGGAGCGGCCGTTCCCGGTGCTCGACGTTGGCGACCATCTCGCCGGTGTCACCGCAGGCCCGCTGTCCTACAGCACCTTCGGCGGCTACCAGATCCTGGCGACCACGCTCGGCACCGGGGTCGACAACGGGCTCGTGCGCGAGACGACTCGGGTGCAACGTGACAACGAGCTGTCCGTGGCGACGTACAACGTGGAGAACCTCGACCCCAACGACCCCACTGACAAGTTCGCCCGGCTGGCCGAGGGCATCGTGAACAACCTGCGAAGCCCGGACATCGTGGCCCTGGAGGAGATCCAGGACAACAACGGCCCGGTCAACGACGGCACGGTGGCGGCCGACCAGACGCTGGCCGAGTTCACGGCGGCGATCGTGGCGGCCGGCGGCCCGGCGTACGAATGGCGCCAGATCGACCCGGTCAACCTCGCGGACGGCGGCGAGCCCGGCGGCAACATCCGGGTCGGCTTCCTCTTCAACCCGTCGCGGGTCACCTTCGTCGACCGTCCGGGTGGCGACGCGACGACGGCGGTCGACGTGGTCGCCGGACCGGGCGGGAAGCCGCGGCTGTCGGTGTCGCCCGGCCGGATCGACCCGACGAGCAGCGCGTGGAACAACAGCCGCAAGCCGCTGGCCGGGGAGTTCCGCTTCAACGACAAGCCCGTCTTCGTGGTGGCCAACCACTTCAACTCCAAGGGTGGCGACCAGCCACTGACGTCGCGCTTCCAGCCGCCCCTGCGGAGCTCGGAAGTCCAGCGACACCAGCAGGCGGCCGAGGTCCGGACGTTCGTGGACGACCTTCAGTCGATCGACCCCGAGGCCAACGTCGTGGTCCTCGGCGACATCAACGACTTCGAGTTCTCGCAGACGCTCGCCACCCTCACCGCGGGCGGTGCGCTCCTCGACCTGATCGACACCCTGCCTGCCAACGAGCGGTACAACTATGTCTTCCAGGGCAACTCGCAGACGCTGGACCACATCCTCGTGGGCGGCCGGATGAAGTCGTTCGACTACGACATCGTCCACATCAACGCCGAGTTCCACGACCAGGCCAGCGACCACGACCCTCAGGTGGCGCGCATCAAGCCCGGCAAGTGAGCCCGCACAGCGGGAGTACCGTCGCGTCCATGGAGATGGTCGAGGTCCATGGCCTCCGCCTCGCCTACCGCCGCGCCGGGCACGGACCAACGGTCATGTTCGTGCACGGTGGTGTCGAGGACAGCCGCGCCTGGACACCACAGCTCGACGCACTCTCCGACGAGTTCACCGTGATCGCGTGGGACGAGCCCGGCGCCGGCGGATCTCAAGACGTACCCGACGAGTTCGGCCTGTCCGACTACGCCGATTGCCTCGCCGGCATGGTCCGGGCGGTTGTCGGCTCGCCGACGTCGCTCGTCGGGATCTCGTGGGGTACGACCGTGATCCTCGAGGCGTATCGACGCCATCCCGCAGTGGTCCGCAGCATGGTGCTGGCTGACGGGTACGCCGGGTGGCGGGGGTCGCTGGGCGCCGAGGAGGCAGACGCCAGGTTGGCCGCCGTGCGCGCGGCGCTGGCTGAGCCGGATGAGGCGTTCGATCCGACCCTGCCCGGACTCTTCGCGGGTGAGCCGCCCGCTCCCTTCGCACGACTCATGGAGGCGATGGCGGCTGACGTCAGACGCCACAGCATGCTGACGGCGCTCACCGCGATGGCACAGGCCGATCTCACCGAGGTCCTGCCAACCGTCCAGGTGGCGACACAGCTGATCTGGGGTGCGCTCGACGCCCGATCGCCCCTATCGGTGGCGCACGAGTTCGAGCGCCGAATCGCTGGAGCGAACCTGGCGGTGATCCCTGACTGCGGACACGTCAGCAACCTCGAGGCACCGGGACCGTTCAATGAGCTAGTTCGCGGCTTCCTCCACCATCACGGCTGACGATCGAGCCCCAAGGATGCGGATCCGGCCACTGCGCGACATCTTCCGACTTGGGCTTGGCCTGGCTTGGCCAAGCCATTCACGCTGCACCGCTTCGAGCGCACGGACGTGCGATCCATGCGACTAGAAGTGCGTCTGTCCGCCGCGAGTCAGCGCCGCCCGCCGCACCGACTCCAGGCGCAGGTTGCCACGTCCAGTCACCCCTCTCGGCGGGCGCCTCGTCGGCAGCCGCCGCCTCCGCCTGTCCCACTGTCAGCGCGGCGACCGGTTCTGGGGCTGGTCTACGCTGCCGGGATGAGTGAGGACCGAGTTGTCGAGGCTTCCAGGCGGCTGGCGAGCGTCCTTCGACCGGGTGACCTGGAGCAGACGCTGTCGAACATCACGGCGGCCGCTGTGGAGGTCCTGCCGGACGTGCACTGGAGCAGCCTGACCATCAAGCATGCGGACGGTCGCCTGGAGACGGTCGCCCCGACCGCTGACATGCTGCGAGAGCTCGACGCGGCGCAGTACGAGCTGGAGGAGGGGCCTTGCTACGAGGCGGCAGTCGACACGGTCCACGTCGTGGCGTCGCACCTCGCGGCCGACGAGCGGTTCCCCCGGTACGCCCCTGTTGCACTGAGAGCGGGAATCCGGGCACAGGCCGGTATCCGCCTCTTCGACGGCCCGGACTCGAATGGCGCCTTGAACCTCTACTCCGACAAGGTCGGTGCGTTCGAGGACCTGGGGATGCTGGCTGACCTCTTCGCCCATCAGTCGGCTGTTGCACTGGACTACGCCCGCCGGGTCGACCAGCTCGAGGAGGCGGTCACGAACCGTCAGCTGATCGGCCAGGCCGTCGGGATCGTGATGGAGCGCTTCCAGGTCGACGACGCTCGCGCCTTCGGGTTCCTGACTCGCCTGTCGAACCAGGAGAACCTCAAGCTGAGACTCGTCGCGCAGCGGCTTCTCGCGGCCCATCGCGACTCGATCGGAATGTAACAACGCCGCCTCGGGTATTGATGGCTCGTGGAGCCCATCCCAGAGACGCTCGAAGCCCTCGACGAGGTCCAGTCCTACCTCGATGAGGGAAGCCTCGAACAGCAGCTGCGGACGACCGTGTCCCATGCCGAGCACGTCGCGCCGGGACTCGTCGGCGTGAGCCTGGCGTTCCGCGAGCACGGCCTGACGTTCACTCTCATTGCGACCGATGAGGAGATTGCCACCCTCGATGCCGTTCAGTACGTCGCCAGCGGTCCGTGCGTCGACGCGGTCGACCTCGGCCATGGCATCGCCACGCCGGACGGACTGCTCAGCGAGCAGCGGTGGCAGCACTTCGCCCGGGCCAGCGCCGCCGCGGGAGTGCAGAGCACCTTGACGCTCCCCGTGGTCGACGGCGACGTGGTCGTCTCCACGGTCAACCTGTACGGGCGCGCGAATGACACCTTCACGGGCAAGCATGAGCTCCTTGCAGGCGTCTTCGGTGCCTGGGCGCCCGGGGTGGTCGCCAACGCTGACCTGTCGTTCGCGACCCGTCGCGCGGCTGAGCAGGCGCCGACACAGTTGCGGGAAGCCGCGGTCGTCGACACGGCAACCGGGATGCTCGCCGCCGAACGTGGTGTGTCCGTCGAAGAGGCCCGAGCCCAGCTCGACGATGCGGCGCATCGCGCCAGAATCCCCGTCCAGAGGCTCGCCCATGTCGTGGTGGGCCTCTACCTCGACGACTGAGCCGGCCGCGCGAGCCGTCATCCCGCACTGGCGGACGGGTGACGCCACCTCGCGGCGCCCGGACCGGTCCGTTGTTGTCCGCAGCGGGCCGGTTCACGGAGTACAGTGAAAAAGCCGCCCGACTCACGTCCGAGCCGACGGATGGTCTGCAGGGCTCGTTCGAGCGCCTCTCTGTGTGCCTCACTTCCAGTGCACCGAGAGAGTCCCCGTGCTCACCTCATCTGATTTCGCGCAGTCCATCGCCGAGGCGGCGCGGACCCTCTACAAGCCCCGCAGCCTCAACGAGACCATGCAGACCATCGTCGAGGTGGCCTGCAACTCCGTGCCGGGGTTCGACCACGCAGGCATCTCCACGGTGGAGAAGCGGGGTGCGATCGAGACCGAGGCCTGCACCAGCGACCTTGTCCTGCGGCTCGATGCCGTGCAGTACGCGCTGCGCGAGGGCCCGTGCTCGGCTGTGCTGCAAGGCACCGACGCGGTGTGTGTGTCGATCCTCGAGCACGAGCAGCGATGGCCCCTGTACGTGCCGCAAGCCCTTGCGGCACGTGTCCGGTCCCAGATGGCGGTCAAGCTCTACCTCGGCGAGGACACCCTGGGTGGCATCAGCTTCTACTCCACGACCTCCGACGAGGTCACCGAGGACGCCCGGGCTCTCGCTGGGTTGTTCGCCACCCATGCAGCCATTGCGCTCGGACACGCACAGGAGCGCGCGGGCCTCACCGAGGGGCTGCAGTCGCGCCGTGTCGTCGGCCAGGCCATCGGGATCCTCATGGCACGTTACGAGATGAACGAGGACCGCGCCTTCGCCTTCCTCGTCCGTGCCTCGTCACACAGGAACATCAAGCTGCGAGCCATCGCACAAGAACTCGTGGACGAAGCCAACGCGCGGTGACCCGACCGCGGGTGAGCCGGACTCTCCTGGCTCTCCCCATTGCGGCCGCTACGGCAATCGAAACTAGGATTCGCGCTTCGCCCCGAGAGGACCTGCACATGGCTACCGACTACGACGCATCCCGCAAGACCGAAGAGGAGCAGAAGGAAGAGAGCCTGGAGGCCCGCCGCCTCACATCAGGTGAGCAGGACAAGACCTCAGGGAAGGTGGACGAGGACGAAACCGAGGTTGCCGAGTCATACGAGCTTCCCGGCGCTGATCTCTCGCACGAGACTCTCTCCGTCGAGGTCGTGCCGAAGCAGACGGACGAGTTCACCTGCACGTCCTGCTTCCTCGTCCAGCACGAATCTCGACGATCCGTGCCGGATGTCGAGCTCTGTGCCGACTGCGCGTAGGAGTCGACGGACCGTCCACTCAGCGTCGGACAGCGGCCATGAAGGGTCGTCCAGTCCCGGGTCTTTCGCCCCGTGAACACGCGACGCACGGGGTGCAGGCTGAAGCCATGGATACCGAGGCACTCCCCGTGCGTCCGTCTGCCGACGAGTTGTTGCACGCCATCGGGCACGCCGTGATCGCGACGGACACGCGCGGGACGGTGCTGTTCTGGAACGGTGCCGCCGAGCAGCTGTACGGCTGGCCCGCCGCGGAGGCCGTGGGGCGTGACGTCACGGAGGTGACGGTGCCGGAGATCTCCCGGCAGGCGGCGGCAGAAATCATGGCTGCTCTGCGGGAGGGCCGTTCATGGTCCGGTGGATTCCCGGTTCGGCGCCGCGGCGGCGACGTGCTGCACGCGCTGGTCACCGACAGCGGCGTGTACCGCGACGGGGAGATGATCGGCATCGTCGGCGCCTCCCTCAACCTCGGCGACGCAGTCCGGCACCTGATGGAGCGTTCCAGCGACGCCGCACTCCTGATCGACGAGCACCATGTCGTCAGCTACGCCAGCCCAGCGGTCATCAACCTCTTCGGATGGCCGGTCGACGAACTCGTCGGCGCACCCATCACGGACCGCATCCATCCCGAGGATCACCACGCCTTCGAGCTGCTATTGGCCGGCGACCCGGCCCCGGCGGAGCGGGTCGGTGAGCTCCGGGTCCGCACCGGCGGCACGTGGTCGTGGGTGGAGATGGCGGTGACCGGCCTCTACAGCCAGCCCGGATCGCGGGGTCAGGTCTGCAACATCCGGCGCAGCGAGCGCCTTGCCCGCCTCGAGGAGCGCGAGCGCATCCTCGAGGCGGTCCACTCCGAGGTGCTTCAGGACCTGTTCGCGGCAGCACTCGAGCTCGACCGCGCGCTCACGCACGCGGCGCCCTCGAGCGCGGCGCGAATTGATGCCGCTCGCACCGCCGTGGGCCGAGCCATGGAGATCCTTCGCGAGGTCGTCAAGCCGTAGTGGCCCCTGCCGACGCTGTAGCGCCTTGCGCTACCGCCGGCCGACCTCCGCCACCAACGCGGCCACGTCTGTCGCGCAACCCCATCCGATGGTGATCCCCGATCCACCGTGTCCGTAGTTGTGCACGACCGGAACGGGCATCAGGTCCTCGTCCAGCTCGACGCGGACCTTTGGGCGGCCCGGCCGCAACCCCGCAACGCTCTCGATGATCTCGGCGTCGGCGAGCCCGGGGGCGATGTCGGTGCACCGTTCAAGGATCGCCGCGGTCTCCGCGGGGTCGGGTTCGGTGCTCCAGCTCCCTTCCTCCAGCGTGCCGCCGAGGATGCAGTCCGTGGACCGTGGGTGCACGTAGGCGCGACCACCATGGTGGTGCTCGTCGCGGACGGACAGGGTCAAGCCGGGGTTGGTGACCCGAACGATCTGGCCTCGGACCGGGTAGACGGTGTCGTCACTCACGAGCGCACCGGCACCCATCCCAGCCGCGTTCACGATGACGTCCGGGCACAGGTCGAGCACGTCGTCCAGTCGTGTGACGTGACGGACGACCTGGGTGGCGCCTGCCGCCTGAACCTGCCCGTTCAGGTGTGGCAAGTACTCCGGCATCTCCACCAGGGGCACAGCGAAACGAAGTCCTCCTGCATAGCCTGGAGGCAGTTCGCCTGGGTCCGCCGCTCGCACGTCTCCCACCGCCGCCGCCCATGAGGGCAGCGGGAGCAACGGATCCGGCGCGTCACGGTAGAGCACCAGTGACTCACGCATGACCACACCCGGCACTCGTGCCTGAGCCTCTTCCGCGAGCCAGTCGTACGTCGTCGCACCCCACCGGGCGACGGCTTCGGCCGGGCCCGCCGCAGTGGGGAACCAGACCGCCGCGGCGAGGTAGGACGTCGTGCGGTGCAGCGGGTCGCCGCTGACGACGGTGACGTCATGGCCGGCGTGGAGCAGCAAACGCGCGCAGCTGAGGCCGCTGATCCCGGCTCCGACCACCGCCACGCGCATCCGAGGATCATGACACGCAAGGGTCGGCACCAGCCGCGATGCGACCGCTCATGCCTGCGGGCTCCGCCTGCAACCGCGTGCCGGTCTTGTTCACATGGCGAGCGCGCTCGGAAACCTGGTCTCGAAGTCGAGGACGCCCACCCACGACGGCGTCACCGTGATCCTGGCCATCGGCTGACCGCTGAGCTGTTGGACCCAGGCATTGCCCTGGTCTTCGCCGAAGTAGCGGCGCGCGGCGGCGGCGTACTCCGCGGAGACGTCTTCCAGCATCTCCACCGCAGCGTCACCACGAATCAGTAGCGCGTGGTACGGCCATCCGCCTGCCGCGTCGATCGTGACGGCCACCCGCGGCTCTCGCTGTAGTGCGCGGAGCTTCGGAGCCTTCGACGGGGTTCCGAACGTGAGCGCCTCACCGGTCCAGTGGAACCAGATCGGGACCACCCGCGGGGTGCCATCAAGCCAGGTGTAGGCGAGACGGGCCAGCTCCTTAGAGTGGAGCAGTTCCTGCGCCACCGGGTCCTCGAGCAGATGCAGGTCACCTTGCAGTCCGGTCATCGCGAGACCCCTCTCACTACACGCACTCCGGCGGTTCTGCGCTGTGCTGGACCTCCAGTGAACGCCTGCGCCTCGTGCGACCGCAAGCACCAGACGTCATGACCTGCTGAGCCACACGGGCGTTCCTCATCGAGTAGCGGCGCGAGCGTGTCTGCGCACTGCGAGGCGCGTCTCTCCGCCGCTCTCGGGCTACGCGTGCGTGGTCGAGCCCCGCCGGTTCGTCATCACCAGACGGAACGCAGTGAACCGCACCAGGCCGGTGCCCAGGTTGGCCGCGATGAGCACGGCCACCTCCTGCCTACGAGACGGCTCGGCGATGGTGGCGTCGAGCAGCCACAGGGAGCCAGCCGTCACAGCCAGGCCGAAGCCCAGGAGCGCGAGCCCGAGCGCCTGGTGCTCCACGGTTCGTTCCGTGCCGCGGACCCCGAAGGTGACGTAGCGATGGCCGAACGTGCCCGCGATCGTCGACAGCACCAGAGCAAGAGCGTTCGCCGGCTGCGCGCTGAGCTGCTCGCGAAGAAGAACATAGAGGAGTCCGTAGAGAACGTTGAACGCCCCGCCCACGCAGGCGAAGACCACAAGCTGGACGGGGATCGAGCGCCAGCGCGCTCTCGCGTCCGTCGAGATCTCAGCGCGCATCTTGGAGGACGTCGGCATCGTGAGCGAATTGTGGCACCGCCAGATCGCTGTTGCGACACGACCGCAGTCGACAACGCTGCGACACGGCTGTTCGCGTCATGGGCCGCGGCGGATGTGGCATGCGCTGTTCGATCTTCGGGTGTCCGGCTCCGGCGGAGGAATGACCCTCGAGGATGTAGTTGCGTCCCTGCCGAATGGTTAGCGTCCCAATCGCCCGCACGTCTCGCATCCTGTTGGAGGTGACCGACCGTGAACGAGGAAAGACACCTGGTGGTCGAGCTTACCCGGCTCGTCCGAGCCCTGGATGCTGCCGCCGACGAGGACACCCGCGTCCAGATCGCCGTCAGGAGCGCCGTATCTCTCGTACGCGGTGGGGCGCACGGCGGCTTCACCGTCAACGAGGCGGGTGCGCTTCTCACCGCGGCGAGCAGCGACGACGTGGTGAGCCGCGCCGACACCCTTCAGTGCGAGCTCGGTGAAGGTCCGTACCTCGACGTGATGCGCGACCAGGACGCACTGGTGAGCAACGACCTCAGGCAGGAACATCGCTGGCCCCGCTGGGCGAGCCGCCTTCACGCCGAGCTCGGCGTCGGCTCGATGATGTCGCTCCTCGTCCACACAGGCAGGTGCTCGTACGGCGTACTCAGCCTCTACGCCGATCACCGCCGCGCGTTCGATGGAGACGCCGTCGCGGTGGGTCAGGCGCTCGCCTCCCACCTGGCCGTGATGATCGGCACGGGGCGACAGATCGGCCAGCTGGAGATCGCGATGCAGAGCCGCACGATCATCGGCCAAGCACAGGGAATCCTGATGCGGGACCTGAACATGAGCGCCGACCGGGCGTTCGACTACCTGCGGCGGTTGTCCTCGGAGTCCAACCGAAAGCTCTCGGTCATAGCCATGGAGATCGCCCACACGCGGCAGGTGCCGTTGCCCCCCAGATCTGGACGTCTGGCTGCGAGCTAGCTCGACATCAGGCGGCACACCCCCGCCCACACGAAGTGCCCAAGGCACCGGGCGCAGCAACCATCGCCCCCGGCTCGTGCACCACTGGGCAGCTCAGGACAGGGATAGGGCGAATGACGTGGTCGTCAGCTCGGGCGTGGAGGGGCGGACCTAGGTGGCAGCGACACCTGCAGCGGGGGGCCGTCCCAGGAGAGCGCGATCGACGGTTCGGAGTGCGTCCGGCTCGAATCCGTTCGCCATCCCCCACACGATTGCTTGCGGCCAGCGTTCGACGCCGATCTTCCGGTAGGCAGAGCGAATGTAGGTCTTCACCGTGTTCGTACTGAGGAACACGCGGTCCGCAATCTCTTGGTTGCTCAGTCCTTGGGTGACCAACGCCAGCACCTCGGCTTCGCGCGGAGACAGTCCCGAAGACCGGCCCGGCCAGTCGCCGGCACCGCCGACGCTGGTCTCGTTCTCGCCGGTGATGACGACGATCTCGCCCGCCATGACCCGCTCCAGGGCCGCGACGACCTCGGGACCGGTGAGCACCTTGGAGAGGTAGCCGCTGGCACCACCAGCCATGGCCTGCTCGATCATCCCAGGCTCGAGATTCCAGCTGTACACCACCACCTTCGCGCCGCTGTCGCGCACGAAGTCCTGCAGATCGATGCCGACACCCTGCACCTGACCGAAGGTGTCGTACAGGACGATGTCGACGTCGGTGATCACCGGTGTCAACGCCCCGGTCTCAACCACGTCTATGCACTCGGACGCCAGGAAAGAGGCGACCCCTGCCACGACCACCGGATAGTCATCAACAATGGCCAACCGCAGCAGACGCTTCACTTCTGTTCCATAGCGTGACTGTAACCCCGGTTGCCCTACTGGTGCGGCCGTGCCGGCTGGTGACGCTGGATGTACGTCACTCCGCCGCCGAGAACGCTGTGACCGCCGAAGCGGACACCAGCATGGTGCCGGCGCCCGGGTGGCGCGTCGTCCAGCGCGTCAGTCGCGCGTCAGGCTGGCTTCGAGCTCTATCAGGGCGCGGTCGGCGTACCCCTTCCACATGCGGCCGATGACGCTTGTCGTCAGCCGGGCCGGCGAGGCCTTCGGGTAGAAGGTCCAGGCCCAGCCGATGCGAGAACCACCATCTTGCGGGGTGATCGTCCAGACTCCGTCGATGCTGTGGACGAAGTGCCGGAGCGGCCCTTCGATCCCGTCGAGTCGATAGTCGAAGCTGTGTGGCCGGTCGACGTCGGTCAGGGTCTCCCGCAACCGACCGCCGTCGGCAAGCACGATCGTGCGTGTCTGCCCGACGAAGCCCCAGTCGTCTGGCTGGTCGGTCACTTCAGTGACAGCCGGCAGGGCCGCATAGCGCCGATTGAACACATCTGTCAGCCGAACGTTCATCAGACGGTCGAACGCGACATCGGGCTCGACCGACACGATCCGCGACGCTTCGACCCGGTGACCCGACATACCGACCAGACTACGCGGGTGCCCGCCCCCACGGCGGCTCCGCAGGCCGCCGGCCCCGGGTGGGGGACCGGGGCCGGCGAGGTCGTAGGACGTCGGGGTCAGCGAGGCACCAGCTCCTCCGTGCGAGCGGCGACGGCGGGGACGTCGGGGAGATCCGGGACGGCTCCCTGCCCGTGCTCGATGTCCACCACCGGCAGGGCCCTGTCCAGCCACCGCGGCAGCCACCAGTTGGCGTCGCCGAGCAGCGACATGGTCGCGGGCACCAGCACCATGCGGACGAGCGTCGCGTCGATCGCGATCGCCGTGGCCAGTCCGAGGCCGAGCATCTTCAGTGAGGGGACCGGGCTGAAGACGAAGCTGAGGAAGACGGCGATCATGATGAGCGCGGCGGAGGTGATGATCCGCCCCGTCCCCGCCAGGCCGCGAGCGACCGACTCGGCGTTGTCGCCCGTCGCGTCGTACTCCTCCCGGATGCGGGAGAGCAGTAAGACCTCGTAGTCCATCGAGAGTCCGAACAGGATCGGGAACATGATCACGACGATGATCGAGGTGATGGGAGTCGGGCCGTCGAGGCCCAGCAGCTCGGCGCCCCAGCCCCACTGGAAGATCGCGACCAGGACCCCGTAGGCCGCGCCGATCGAGAGCAGGTTCATCACGGCCGCCTTGACGGGGACCGCCACGGACCGGAAGACGAGCATCAGAAGGAGGAACGAGATCCCGATCACGGCGCCGACGAACAGCGGAAGCGTCCTTCTGAGCTGGCTGTTGAGGTCGTCGGTGACCGCCGTGATGCCGGAGACGTAGGTGCTGTCCGGGATGACCGCGCGGACCCGTTGGATCGTGGCTGAGGTCTCGGCGTCGGCGGGACCAGCGTCAGGGAGGGCGCTGAACACGACCGTGCTGCCGTCGGCCGAGGTCTGCGGCTCGCCCACGGAGACGATGCCCGGGACGTCCGCGATGGTCGCCGACACGGCCGCCACGTCGTCGGGGCCGGCAGCCGAGGACTCCAGGTCCATGACCACCATGAGTGGGGCGTTGAACCCGATGCCGAAGCCCTCGGTCAGGAGGTCGTACGCATGGCGGTGGGTGGTGTGCGCCGGAGCGTCTCCCGCCGCCGGGAAGGCCGTCTGCATCGACAGGGCGGGCGCCGCGATGGCGGCCAGCATGGCGACCGAACCGAGGAGGTAGGGCCAGGGACGTCGGGAGACGTGGTGGCCGAACCGCCACCAGGCGCTGTCCTCGGTGCGGACGGCAGGTCGGTGACGCCGCACCACGCGGCCGGAGTCGATCCGGTCCCCGAGCAGGGTGAGGATGGCGGGGAGCAGGGTGACGGCCGCGGCGACGGCGACCATCACCATGAGGGAGGTGGACAGACCGATCGAGGTCAGGATGCTCAGCCCGGTGATGCACAGGGCCGCCGTGGCGATCATGACGGTGCCACCCGCGAAGACGACCGCCATCCCGGACGTGGCCATCGCATGCGAGAGCGCACGGGCGTTGTCCTGGCCCGCCGACCGGTTCTCCCGATAGCGGGCGAGGATGAAGAGCGCATAGTCGACGCCCACCCCCAGCCCGACGAGTCCGGCGACGGCGATGGCGGACACCGACACGTCCATCGTGCTGGCCATCAACATGATGCCCCCGATGGAGGCCCCCACGGCTACGAGGGAGAGCCCGATCGGGACGATGGCTGCGACCACCGTGCCGAAGACGACCAGGAGCACCAGCAGGGCCACGAGCAACCCGATGGCGGTGTGGGACGAGCTCTCCTCAGCGGCGTTGAGGAAGGCTGCGTCACCTCCGAGCTCGACCTGGAGGCCGGGAGTCCCCATCGAGGAGACGGCCTCGGACAGGACCGCGAACGCGGGCTTGCCGATCTCGCGCTCGGGTGAGTCGAGCGTGATGACCGCGAACCCGATGCGTCGGTCGTCGGAGATCGTGCCGGACTCGAACGGGTCCGCCACCGACTGGACCCGAGCGACGCCGGAGACGTCATCGAGGACACCGCCGACGGTCTCCTCGTGGTCGTCCAACGTGGTGCCGTCGCCCGCGGCCAGCACGACCATGGCGGAGCCCTTGGCTGCCTCCGGGAAGTTCTCGTCCAGGAGCTCCAGCGCGGTGGCGCTCTGGCTGCCGGGTGAGGAGAAGTTGTCGACGAACGTGCCGCCGGCCGCGATGGCGAGGAAGAAGACCGCGCCCGTGACGGCGAGCCAGGCGGTGATGGTGCGCCACGGGTGTCTCGCGCTGGCTGACGCAATGCCGCGGGTGAGCTTGTGCATGATCGTGCCCTTCTGGAGTCGGGTCGGGTTGCTGCGATGCCCGGAACCTAGGGAGCGACGTGGTGAGCCCGGATCACCACACGTGGTGAACCGGGTGGTGAAGAGCGTCGGACCGTCAGCGCACGGCGCGGATCGGAACGACGGCAGCGGCAGCCAGCAGGGCGCAGGCCCCGGCGACGGCGTACAGGACGGAGTAGCTGTCGCCGCTGGCAGCGAGGATGACGGGCGCGACAGCCGGCGCCAGCGCGTACGGCAGGGCGTTGGCGATGTTGAACAGCCCGAGGTCTCGTGCCGAGTCGGCCGCGTCGGGCAGCACGTCGGCGACCAGCGCCAGGTCGACGGCCAGGTAGGTGCCGAAGCCCAGCCCGCTGATGGCCATGCCGACCAGGAAGCCGCTGAAGCTGTCTGCCGCGGCGATGACGAAGAGCGCGACGCCGTACGTCATGGCTGCGGTTGCGACGAACACCTTCCGCCTCCCCGTGCGATCGGACAGCCTGCCTGCGCTGAGGGAGGCGACGACCAGGACGGCTGACTGGACCGACGTGGCGAGGAAGACCTGTCTGGGCACCTCCGCCTCAGCGCTGCCCACCTTCTCGAGGAGGTAGAACGCCTGGTAGGTCGTGAGGAACGCGTAGGCGCAGATGAACAGGAACCGCCCGGCGAAGGCCCAGGCGAAGTCGGGGTCGCGGCGCGGGTGCATCTGGAAGGCGGCGACCAGGTCGCGCAGCGACCATGGCCGGGCATCGTCGAGCGCGAGCCGTCGGTCGTCCAGCCGCGCGGCGAAGGTGACGACGAGGACAGCTCCGATCGCGCAGGGAGCCAGGAACATCGCGAGCTGACTGCCCTCGAAGAGCTGGACGAGGAACGTGCCGAGCACCGCAGCGACGGGCACGGTGATCCCCAGCACCCCGGAGACGGTGCCGCGTTGGGGGAGCGGCACCTGGTCGGGAAGCACGGCGACCAGGGCTGCCTGCAACGCGTTGAAGGCAAGCTGCGCCAGGCACCAGCCGCCCAGCACCACGGCGACGTTCGGCGCTACGGCGACCACGGCGATGCCGACCACCCCGCAGGCGAGTCCGCCGAACATCCACGGCCGTCGCATGCCGTACGCCGAGGGGGTGCGGTCGCTCAGCCGCCCGAACACGGGGGCGGCGAACACGGTGAGCAGCCCGCCGACGCCTGTCACTAGGGCTAGGCTCGCTGGCGCCTGCTCCGCCCCCACGAGAGACCGGATCTTGAGGGCCAGAGTGACCAGCAGGGGGGCGATCAGCATCAGCGCGACGCTCATGTACGCCAGGGCGTACGTCGTCACGAATCCCGCACGAACCGGCGCAGGCAGCCGCCTTCCCGTTCGGGCGAGGGGGCCGCTCATGTCGCTCTCCTCTGCAGGGGGCCGGACCTGGGTGGCAGCGAAGGCGCGGTTCCACGGTAGGGGCGCCGTGAGGGTAGGAGAGGCCGGTCTGTACCGGAGACTTCGTATGGCTCGGGGTTCGGAGGAAGATGGGTGACGTCAGCCAGCCGCGTCGTGGGCCCGCCACCGGCGCGTCAAGCGCTTGCACGAGGAGCCCGGGGATGTCCCACCCACTCATCGAGACAAAGCTCTTCCTGCCGTCCCCTCGGCCGGGACTGGTGCCGCGACCTCGGCTCCGGCAGCGTCTCGACCTAGGCCTTGGCGCGAAGCTGATGCTCGTCTCCGCGCCGGCAGGGTTCGGGAAGTCGACGTTGCTGGTCGACTGGTTGGCGTCGGCGGCCACGCGATCGGATGCCGCGCCGCTCAAGGCCGCGTGGCTCGCCCTGGACGCCGCGGACAACGATCCGTCCCGTTTCTGGCGGTACGTGGTGGCGGCGTTGCGCACTGCGTTGCCGGACATCGGTGAGGACGCGCTCGCGCTCCTGCGAGACTCCCAGCCCCCGCCCGTCGAGATGGCACTGACGTCGCTCCTGAACGAGCTGGCGGCAACGGAGACCGACACGGTGCTGGTGCTCGACGACTACCACGTCATCGACGCGTCGGCGGTCCACGACGGGATGGCGTTCCTCCTCGCCCACCTGCCGGCTCGGTTGCACCTCGTGCTGGCGACGAGGAGCGACCCCCCATTGCCGCTCTCGCGACTCCGCGCTCGGGGCGACCTGGTGGAGGTGCGCGCTGTCGACCTCCGCTTCACCGGGGAGGAGGCGTCGTCGTACCTCAACGGCGCGATGGGCCTGGCGCTGGAGCCCGACGACGTGCACGCCCTGGAGGGGCGGACCGAAGGGTGGATCGCCGCGCTGCAGCTCGCCGCGCTGTCCATGACGGGTCGCGAGGACGTGTCCGGCTTCATCGCCGGGTTCACCGGTGATGACAGGTACGTCGTCGACTACCTGGTGGAGGAGGTGCTGCAGCGGCTCCCGGCGAACGTCCAGGACTTCCTGCTGCGGACCTCCGTGCTCGACCGGATGAACGGTTCGCTGTGCAACGCCGTCACCGGTCAGGGCGGCTGCCGGGCCGTGCTGGAGGCGCTGGAGCGGGACAACGTGTTCGTGATCCCGTTGGACGACCGCCGGCACTGGTACCGCTACCACCATCTCTTCGCGGACGTCCTGCGCGGCAGGCTTTTGGACGAGCAGCCCGATCTCCTCCCGGAGCTCCACCAGCTGGCCGCGAGGTGGCACGAGGCGGAGGGCGACGTCGACGATGCCATCGGGCACTACCTGCAGGGCAGGGACTTCGCGCGCGCCGGCGGGCTGATGGAGACCGTGATGCCGGCGCTGCGGCGGGACCGCCGCGAGGCGACGATGCGCGGCTGGCTCGAGGTGCTGCCGGCGGAGGTGTTGCGCGTGCGCCCGGTGCTGAGCAACGCGTTGGCCGGGGCCCGGATGTCCACCGGTGTCTTCGAGGGCGTCGAGGAGCTGATGGACGCGACCGAGCGATCGATGGGCGCCATCGGCGCCGAACCGTCGACGTCGGTGCACTTCGTGGACGGGGAGGAGTACCGCCGCCTCCCGGGCGACATCGCCGTCCACCGGGCGGGTCTCGCGCTGGTTGCAGGCGACGTGGAGCAGACCGTCGCTCACGCGCGCAGGGCCCTCGACCTGGTGGGCGACAGCGACCCGGTGACCCGGGGCGCCGCATTCGCCCTCACCGGCCTCGCGGCGTGGTCGACAGGGGACCTGGACACCGCTCACGCGTCGTACACCGGGTGCCTCGTCGAGTTCGAGATGGCCGGTCACGTGTCCGACGTGCTGGGCTGCTCCGTCGCGCTCGGCGACCTCGAGGTGGCCCAGGGCCGGGCGCGCACGGCCGCGCGGACCTACCGATCAGCCCTCGACCTGGCCGACCGGCATGCCACCCCCGTGTTGAGGGGCCGCGCCGACATGCACGTGGGGTTGGCTGCCCGGCACCTCGAGACCGACGACCTCGCTGCGGCTCGTCACGAGCTCTCCCGGAGCCACGACCTCGGCGAGCACGCCGGGCTGCCCCAGGACGCCTACCGGTGGCGAGTGGTGATGGCCGGGGTCCGCGAGGCCGAGGGTGACGTGGACGCCGCCATCGACCTCCTCGACGAGGCCGAGCGGCTCTACGTGGCGGACTTCCTACCCCGCGTCCGTCCGGTGCCCGCGGTCCGCGCCAGGACGTGGGCACGACACCGGCTCGTCGACCCGGCCCTCGCCTGGGTGGACCAGGCGGGCGTGACGCTGCAGGACCTGCTGAGCTACCTCCGGGAGTTCGAGCACGTCACCCTCGCCCGGGTCCTGCTCGCTGAGCACGCACGACGGCCGGGCAGCGTGGACATCGATGCGGTGCTGACCTTCCTGGACCGCCTGCTGCGGGCAGCCACGGAAGGACGCCGCGGCGGATCGGTCATCGAGATCGAGGTGACGCGCGCGCTCGCCTTCCACCGGGTCGGCGACCACGGGAAGGCTCTGGCATCGCTCGATGCAGCGCTGGCGCTGGCGGAGCCGGAGGGTCACGTCCGCGCCTTCGTCGACGAGGGGACGCCCATGGACGCCCTGCTGGCGGTCGCCGCGCGGCGGGCGCCCTCGGCGTACGTCTCGCGCCTGCGGTCGGCGCTCGCAGGGCCCGGTCGCCCTGACCGGGCGCCCGTGACGACCGCGCCACAGCCTGGTGCGCTGATCGACCCCCTGAGCGGCCGTGAGCGCGAGGTGCTGCGCCTGCTGGACACGGAGCTCAACGGACCCGAGATCGCGCGCGAGCTGGTGGTCTCCCTCAACACGGTGCGCACGCACACCAAGAACCTGTACATGAAGCTGGGTGTCACGAGTCGTCGCGCCGCCGTCCTGCGCGGCAGGGAGCTCGACCTGCTCTGACGGCCTGCGGTCCTCCTGACCGACGGTTCACCACGGCAATCACCACGTGTGGTGAGCCGGGCTCACCACGTCGGCTCCTAGCGTCCGCTGCATGGACGAACCGCACGCAGCCACCGGACCCCTGGCCGATCCCGGGGTGTACCGCATCCGCGTCCAGGGACGCCTCGAGAAGAGGTGGAGCACCTGGTTCGACGGCATGTCCCTCACGCCCGACCGTGACGGAACGACCGTCCTCAGAGGCACGGTCGGCGACCAGGCGGCGCTCCACGGACTGATCAAGAAGATCGGCGACCTCGGCCTCACGCTGCTCGAGGTCGCCCACGAGGCCACCGACACGTCTGCGGAGCCTCCCATGACCCCCACCCGCACCGCACACCCGGAGGACCCTCGATGATCACCGTGGAATCAGTCACCAAGACCTACGCCGGCTTCACCGCCGTCGACGACGTCAGCTTCACCGCCTCGGCGGGTCGCGTCACCGGATTCCTCGGTCCCAACGGCGCCGGGAAGTCCACCACGCTGCGGATCGTCACCGGCCTGACGCCGCCCACCCGCGGCGACGCGCACGTGGCGGGGCGGCGCTTCGCCGACCTGCCCAACCCGGGTCTGGAGGTCGGCGTGCTCCTCGACGCCTCGGCCCAGCACGCCGGGCGCACCGGGCGGGAGATCCTCCGACTCAGCCAGCAGATGATGGGGCTCCCGCGGAGCCGGGTGGACGAGATGCTCGACCTGGTCAGCCTCACCCCGACAGAGGCCGGACGCCGAGTCCGTGACTACTCCCTCGGGATGCGGCAACGGCTCGGCATCGCGCACGCCCTGCTCGGCGACCCGGGAGTCCTCATCCTCGACGAGCCCGCCAACGGACTGGACCCCGCGGGCATCCGGTGGATGCGCGACCTCCTGCGCGGGTATGCGGACCGCGGCGCCACGGTCCTCCTCTCCTCCCACCTGCTCCACGAGATCGAGGTGGTCGCCGACGACATCGTCGTCATCGGCAACGGCCGCATCGTCGCCCGCGGCACCAAGGCCGAGCTGCTCGCCAGCGCCGGGACGCACCTCCGGACCCGCCACCCGTCAGACCTCCGGGCGGCACTCGACCTCGCCGGTCTGACGTCCAGCACCACCTCGCCCGGGGTGGTGCGGGTCGACGCCGACCCTGAGCTGGTGGGCCGCGTGGCAGCGGATGCCCGGATCCCGCTCATCGAGCTACGACCTGCCGAGACGGCCGGTCTCGAGGAGATGTTCCTCGAGCTCACCGCCGACACCCAACGAGAAGGAGCAGCAGCATGACCACCCAGACGCTCAGCGCCGGCCCGCCGGCCGGCCCGCAGCAGGAGTCTCCGCCGCCCGCTCACATCGCTCGCATCCCGTTGCGACGGATCGTCGTCGTCGAGATGCGCAAGTCGTTCGACACCCGCGCCGGCCTCTGGTTGCTGGTCAGCGTCGGGCTGGCCTCCGTCCTCACGTCCGGTGCCGTCATCGCCTGGGCGCCCGACGACGACTTCACCTACAGCACCTTCACCACGACCATCGCGTTCCCGATGTCGGTGATCCTGCCGATCATCGCCGCGCTCGCTGTCACGGCGGAGTGGACGCAGCGCAGCGGCCTCACCACCTTCACGGTCGTCCCGCACCGCGGACGCATCATGCTCGGCAAAAGCGTGGCGCTCGTGGCGGTGGCCGTGCCAGCCACCGCTGCCGCCTTCGTCGTCGGCGCTGCGGGGAACGTGGTGGGGGCGTGGGTGTCGGGCAACGAGCTGGTCTGGGACCAGTCGCTCGTGGCAGTTCCCTACGTCGGGCTCTCCCTCGCCCTGTCCCTTGCCATGGGGTTCGTCTGCGGGACCGTGATCCGCAGCTCGGCCGGCGCGATCGTGGCGTTCTTCGTCTTGTCGTTCGTCGTTCCGCCGCTGCTGGGGCTCCTCGCCATGACCCAGGACTGGTTCCACGACGTGCAGCCCTGGGTCGACCTCGACTTCCAGCTGGCCGCGCTGCTGCGAGGGTCGTTCGACCCCGAGCAGTGGACACAGCTCGCGGCCGCCAGCGGGTTGTGGCTCGTCCTCCCGTTCGTCGTCGGGATGTGGACGCTCGTCCGGTCGGAGGTGAAGTGAGATGGCCTCCGGCCGAGATCCCGTGAGGAGTGTGGTTCCCATGACCGACGTGCGAGTGCTGGTGGTCGACGGCGAGGCGCCGTTGCTGCGGAGAATGAGTGCCGTGGTCGAGGAAGCGGATGGCTTCGAGGTCATCGGTGAGGCGCCGTCCGGGGAGCAGTGCCTGGTGGACTCCGCGCAGCTGCTTCCCGACCTCGTGCTCATCGATGTCGACCTGCCCGGGATGGACGGGGTGGAGGCCACCAGTCGGCTCCGGGCCCGGCCTTCGCCGCCGGTCGTGCTGCTGGTGTCGACCTGTCATGAGGATGCGGGCGCCCACCTGGTTCCCTGGTGCGGCGCTGCGGCGTACGTCGCCAAGGCGGCGTTCGGACCGGGCCGGCTCCGTGCCGCGTGGGAGGCGGCGTCGGGGAGGACCGCCGCCCCCGCCGTGTCCCCTGTCAGCGGGCCTCGGCGTACCAGGTCTCCTGGACGCTCTGGCGCATGAGGGCCTGCTGCATGGCTTGGATGGCGATGCCGCCGACGGCGAGCACCAACACGAGCAGGGACCACCCGAAGCTGTTCGAGACGGTGTCGGTGAAGTCGCCCCTGCTGAAGTCAGCCGAGTTCAGGGAGCCCACCAGCAGCATGAGGCCGCCCGTCACGCCGACAGCGCCGGCGATGGATCCGACGACGACCAGCAGGATCATCGGCACGTTCGCGAACACCGCCACCAGGCCGAGGAGGAGGCCGACGGCCAGGCCCGCGAGGACGGCCACCCAGTTCCAGGAGACCCCGAGGGCGACGACGATGCCCGAGCCGATCGCGAACCCGGCCGCGCCCATCGCAAGGACGATGGCGACGTAGTAGTACAGGTAGGCCAGGACCGAGAAGATGACGGCGAAGACGAAGCCCAGCACCCAGCCGAGCACGGTGCCGAGGAAGCGCTCGTCCGCGAATCCGGCGACGAGGCCGGCGCCGAAGGCAAACCCGGCGAAGAAGCCCCAGATCGGGATCACGAGGCGCAGCAGGAACCGGCCGGCGACGAGCATGGCGCCGCCGGCGATGATCGCGAGGACGCCCAGGACGATGTCAGCCATGACAGTCTCAGGCGAGAGCCTTGGCCTTCAGCGTGTCGAACTCGCGCTGGTCGATGGTGCCGGAGTCGAGCAGCGCCTTGGCGTTGGCGATCTGGTCGGCAGGCGAGGTCTGCGTGCCGGCGACCTGCTGGATGTACTGGTCCTGCGCGGCCTGCATCTCCTTCGCCCTGCTGATCTGCCGTTCGGTCATGCTGCGGCCGCGGGCGATCAGGTAGATCAGGGCGCCGAGCCAGGGCACGAAGATGAGGAGCAGCGCCCATCCGGCCTTGCCCCAGCCGCTGAGCGTGTGGTCGCCGAAAAGGTCGAACAGGCAGCGGAACCAGACCATGAGTGCAGCGATCCAGATGAAGAACCAGAAGGACCACAGGAGCACGTCCCAGAAGTCGTTGGTCATGGAGTCCATGGCAGGGCCTTTCTCGCAAGGGCCCGGTCCTGTCGACCGGTGTGGCGCAGTGTGGCACCGTCGACCGGGGTCGCCGCTCACCCGTGACGGGTGAGCACCACCCGCGATGCTGGTCCGGTCACCCGCGGCGCCGGGGAGGGTTTGTCCATCCGCCCTCAGGGTGTAGAGCCCAGGCGTGGCGTCAGGTAGTTGTCGAGGTGACCGACAGGGGACGGTCGAGGCTCCGCCGGTCGTCGCAGCCGATCGGCGGGGCCGCGCCGGGTCAGCGCACGTTCTCCACGGCCTGGGACGAGCGGGCAGGTTCGGTGCCGGGGACGCGCTCTCTCCGCTGGCCCGGGATGCGTGTTCCGCGCGACGAGGCACGCGTGAGCTCGTCGTACACCTCGACGTAGCCCCGGCACATGGCCTGGGCCGAGAACCTCTCGGCACGTTGGCGACACGCGTCGGGGTCGATGTCGCCGACGCGTGCGACCGCGTCGACCATCTCGTCGACGTCGTCGCAGATGAAGCCGGAGACGCCGTCCTCGATCACCTCCGGCACCGACCCGCGGCGCAGCGCGATGACGGGGGTGCCGGCGGCCATCGACTCGATCATCACCAGGCCGAACGGCTCGGGCCAGTCGCTGGGGAAGAGCGTCGCGCGGGCGCCTGCGTAGAACGGCGGCTTCTGCTGCTCGTCGATCTCGCCCACGAAGTCGATGTCCGGTCCCATGACCGGTGCGACCTCCTCCTCGTAGTACGGCTCGTCGAGGGGATCGACCTTGGCGGCGACCCGCAGGGGCAGGTCGCAGCGCCGGGCGATCTCGATGGCCGACAGAGGACCCTTCTCCTCGGCGATGCGACCGACGAAACCCAGGTAGCCGTCGGGGTCGTGCGTCACGTCGCTGTAGGACGTGAAGTCCAGGCCGTTGTAGACGGTCGCCGCCCAGGTCAGGTCGAGGTCCGCCACCGCGCGGCGCTGGTCGTCGCTGATCGACACCAGCGGCACGGAGCCGTACCTGGGCAGGAGGTCGCGCAGGAAGTCGAGGTCCAGGCGACCGTGCATGGTCAGGACGGTCGGCGTGTCGAAGAGCCGGGTGAAGGGGAAGGTCCAGATGTCGAGGTGGGAGTGCACGACGTCGAACTCGTCGCGCCGCGCGTAGAGGTCCGCCATCATCTGGAGGTGCAGGTGCGGGGCCAGGTTCGTCAGCTGCTCGCTGTCGAAGCGCTCGCGCAGCGGGTCCTCGTACGCCTCCAACGTGGCCGCGGTCTCGGACGTCCGTGGCGCGAAGAGGGTCACGTCGTGGCCCATCTCGACCAGACCGTCGCACAGGGTGGCGATGATGCGCTCTGTTCCCCCGTAGGCACCCGGGGGCACCGCCTCGTACAGCGGGGCGACCTGCGCGATCCTCATGCGCGTCCAGCTGTCGTCAGCCCGCCGGCCGCCGCACCGGAGGTCTCCGTCGACCCGCGTCGCGGCAGCGGCAGCAGGTAGCCCATGCGGGCGCGGTAGCGCGCGTCGCACGCGGTGCACTCGACGTCGCCGTCCCGGCGGACCTCCATGCGCTGCCCGCAACCCGGGCACGGGCATTCGAACACGGTGCTCATGACTCACTCCCTCCCGGCGACACGACGTACGTGCCGTCCGGCCCACCCCCAGCATCGGGGCACAGGGAGGTCGGGGAAACACTCACAAGGGTGCATTCGTCGACGGCCATGGGGCACAGTGGTCGGGTGTCTGAGCTACATCTCTCGGCGGACGCGGTCCCGGTGGGTGGTCGTCACGACCTCGTGACCGTGGACGGGCGCAGCTTCGCCATCAGCGACGAGGGCGGCGACATGGTCGCGGCGACCCACGGTCTCGTCTACGACGACCTGCGGCACCTCAGCCGGTTGCGGCTGGAGGTCGTGGGAGGACGCACGGAGCTGCTCGCCGCCAGCACCCCCACACCCATGTCAGCCGTGGTCGTCTCGCGGGTGGTCACGGACGTGGAGCAGGGACCCGGAGGTGCCGGCGAGTCGCGCGGTGACGTGGCTGAGGTGCTGGCAGTGCGCCGCCGCTGGCTGTCCGGGGGCCTGGTCGAGGAGCTGACGCTCAGCAACCCCCACCCGTCGCCGGTCGTCGTGCGGCTCGAGCTCGAGGTCGCCGCCGACTTCGCCCATGTCTTCGACGTGAAGAGCGGAGCCACGAGCCAACGGCAGGCCCGAGCCGTGCCCACGGCGGAGGGATGGCTCCTGGAGTCATCGGGGGAGCAGGATCCCGGCGCGGCGGACAGCACCGAGGTGGTGCTGAGCCCCGCCCCCGACCGGTCCGACCTCACGCGCGGGACAGCGACGTGGGACCTGCGGATCGACGGGCGGCAGGACGTCACTCTTCGGGTGGAGGTCCGCCCGGTCTCGGCCGGCGTTCGCGCCCGGCTCGAGCCGCCCGTGCACAACGGCACCGCCATCCGCCAGCTCGACGCCTGGCGCTCGGGAGTGCCGTCGGTCGCCTCGCTGGACGCACGGCTGCCCACAGCCGTCGACCAGGCCCTCGCGGACCTGGCCGCGTTGCGCATCGTGGACGAGGCACACCCGGACCGCGCGGTCGTGGCTGCCGGAGCTCCGTGGTTCATGACCCTCTTCGGGCGTGACTCGCTGCTGACGTCGTGGATGACGCTTCCCTTCGACGCCTCGCTGGCCGGGGGCGTGCTCGCAAGCCTCGCTGACCTCCAGGGCACGGCGGACGACCCCGTATCGGAGGAGCAGCCGGGTCGGATCATCCACGAGCTGCGCCGGCACGGCGGCGGCGGTCCGTTCTCGTCGCGGAGTCGCTACTACGGCACCGTCGACGCCACCCCGCTCTTCGTGGGACTCGTCGCCGAGGCCTGGCGCTGGCGCGCCCTCGACGACGCCGCTCTGGTCCGCCTCGCCCCGGCTGTCGGTCGGGCCGTCGACTGGACCCTTGGCGCGGGTGACAGCGACGGGGATGGCTTCCTCGACTACCTGAGACGCGACCCGCGCGGCCTGGAGAACCAGGGCTGGAAGGACTCCTGGGACGGCATCACCCGCTCCGACGGCAGCGTGCCGAGGGGACCGCTGGCTCTCGTCGAGGTGCAGGGCTACGCCTACCGCGCGCTGCACGGAGCAGCGGAGATCGCTGCCCACGTCGACATAGGTCACCACGCCGACGAGCTGCGTCGCCGGGCCGAGGCACTGAAGGACCGCTTCAACGACACCTTCTGGGACCGGCGTGGGCACTTCGTCCTCGGTCTCGACGGCGACGGACGCCCGGTCGATGCGCTGACGACCAACCCCGGCCATGCACTGTGGTGCGGCATCGCGGACGACGACAAGGCACGCACGTACGTCGAGAAGCTGGTCGGCGCCGAGCTCTGGACCGGGTGGGGCCTGCGCACCCTGGCGACGACGATGGGTGCCTACGACCCGCTCAGCTATCACAACGGGTCGGTGTGGCCCCACGACACCGCGATCTGCATCGCCGGCGCCGCGCGGTACGGGTGCTGGGACGCCGTCGACCTCCTCGTCGACGGAGCGCTGGAGGCCGCGAACCACTTCGGCGGTCGTCCGCCCGAGCTGTTCGCGGGTGTGTCCCGGGACGACGTGCCGGTGCCGGTCGCCTACCCGTCCTCGTGCTCGCCCCAGGCGTGGGCGTCGGCCTCGGTCCTGCTCAACGTCCGCAGCATGCTCGGTCTGCAACCGGCGGCGGACAGGTCGGGGCTCGAGCTGGCTCGCACCGACCTCAGCGGCGTCCCGGACCTGCTGCTCCGGCGGCTCGACTTCGGGGGCAGGAGGGTGTCCGTGGGCGTCGAGGGCGGCCGCGGCGAGGTGCGGACGGGCTGAGGGTCAGCCGCGCGGCGGCCTCGCTGCGCGGCTGGGGCTACCGTTGGGTAACCAACCCCTTCCACCGCAGGATGGCCACCATGGCGCACATGGCACCGCACAGGGTCGTGCTGCACGGCCACGAGCTGTCGTACGTCGACAGCGGCACCGGCCCGGCCGTGCTCTTCATCCACGGGATCCTGGGCTCCCAGCGCCAGTGGTCCCACCTCGTCGACGAGTTGGACGACGACCACCGGGTCCTCGTCCCCGACCTCTTCGGGCACGGCGACTCCGCCAAGCCGACCGGCGACTACTCGCTGAGCTCGCACGCCGCGACCCTGCGTGACCTGCTCGACCACCTCGGCATCGAACGCGTCACGCTCGTGGGGCACTCGCTCGGCGGGGGGATCGCGATGCAGTTCTTCTACCTCTTCCCCGACCGGGTGGACCGCCTCGTGCTCGTCGCGAGCGGCGGCCTGGGGCGCGAGGTCAACCTCGTGCTGCGATCGGCCACCCTGCCGGGTGCCGCGCAGGTCCTCGGCGTGATCGCGTCCGCGCCCGTCCTGGAACGGGCGGAGGCGCTGGGACGGGGCGCGCAGAGAATCGGGTGGAAGCCGGGCGCCGACATCGGCGCCATCTGGCGCGGCTTCACCTCGCTCGGTGACCGCGAGAGCCGGCGGGCCTTCCTCGCCACCACCCGCGCTGTGATCGACATCGGCGGGCAGAGCGTCAGCGCCCACGACCACCTCGGCGCCGTCACGCCTCCGGCGACGCTGATCGTGTGGGGCTCCAAGGACCGGATGATCCCCGCGTGGCACGCGCTCAGCGCCCAGCGGGCCGTGCCGGACTGCAGGGTCGAGCTCTTCGAGGGCGCCGGGCACTTCCCGCACCTCGACGACCCCGACCGGTTCGCGCGGGTGCTGCGGGCCTTCGTGACCGAGGAGGCCGATGGCTCGGAGGTCAGGGCCGGGGCCTGACCCCTCCGCGCCACTCGTCCTCGAGCATCGCGAACAGCAGCTGGGTGGCCCACGCGCCCTTGAAGAACACGTTGTCGACCAGGCGTGCCTCCTGCCGCATGCCCAGCCGGCCCAGGAGCCGGGCGGAAGCGACGTTCTCCGCGATGCAGACGGCCGTGATCCGGTGGAAGCCGAGCTCGTCGAAGCCCAGCCGCAGCATCGCGGTGGCGGCCTCGGCGGCGTACCCGCGACCCTGGTGCTCGCGACCGAGGGCGAAGCCCACCTCCCCCTGACGGTCCGAGGCCCACTTGAGGAGCACCTCGCCGATCACGGTGCCGGTCGCCCGCACCTCGACGGCGAGCACCAGCCACTGGCCGGGCGCGACGAGCTCGGTCTGGGCGAGCTTGACCCGCAGCGTCTCCTCGGTCGCCGCACGGTCACGCACCGGCCACGGCACGTAGCGCACGACCTCCGGGTCGGAGTGGAAGACCACGAGGTCGTCAAGGTCGTCCAGCGTGTGCGGCCGCAGCACGAGGCGGTCGGTCGTGATCGGCAGGCGTACGGGGAGCCCGGCTCCGGTCACAGCGAGAAGTGCCCGGGCGCGAGGCTGCGGAGCACGCAGAACTCGTTGCCCTCCGGGTCGGCGAGCACGGTCCACGACTCCTCGCCGGTCTGCCCGACGTCCGCGTGCGACGCCCCCAGCGCGAGGATCCGCTCGACCTCCTCCTCCTGCGACGCGTCCACCGGTGAGACGTCGAAGTGCGACCGGTTCTTGACCACCTTGTCCTCCTCGACTCGCGCCAGGAAGATCGTCGGGGACACGGGGCCGGCGCGTACGGCGTCGAGCAGCGTCTGGTCCTCGACCCGCTCCGGGCCGATCTCCACCAGGCCCGGCTCGCGGTGCACGACGACCCAGCCGAGCACGGCGCACCAGAAGTCGGCGAGCCGGTCGGGGTCGTGGCAGTCGAGGGAGATCTCGGTCAGTCGGGAGGCCATGCAGCGATCCAAGCACGGTCACGAGCGCCCCGTCGGCAGACGGCGGTCTGGTTGGATCGCCCTGTGCGCCTGCTCCTCAACCTGGTCTGGCTGGTCCTCGGCGGGTTCTGGCTGTTCCTCGGATACGTCCTGGCCGGTGTGCTGCTGTGCATCCCGATCATCACGATCCCGTGGGCGATCGCTGCCTTCCGGATCGCGGGCTTCGCGCTCTGGCCCTTCGGCCGGACCATCGTCGCCAAGCCGTCGGCGGGCGTCGGCTCGTTCATCGGCAACGTGATCTGGTTCGTGCTGGCCGGCTGGTGGCTGGTCATCGCGCACCTCGTGTCCGCCGTGGCGCTCGCGGTCACGATCATCGGCATCCCGCTGGCGCTCGCCAACCTCAAGCTCATCCCGATCTCGCTGGCGCCGCTCGGCAAGGACATCGTCCCCACCGGCAGCGGCGAGTTCGACCGCCACCGCTAGGGATCCGCGCGGCGCTCAGCGCCGGGTTCGCTCAGGCGGGGTCCTGAGCGCGACGTGCTCGCGCGCGATGGCTGCGCCGAGGCGCGCGTTGTGCTCGACGAGCGCGATGTTGGCCGTGAGCGAGGCGCCGTCGCTGATCTCGACGATGCGGCCCAGCAGGTAGGGCGTGGCGTCCTTGCCGGTGATGCCGAGGGAGTCCATGTCGGCGAGCGCGCGGTCGATGATCGCGCCGATCTTCTCGCCGGGGATCTCGGACTCGGCCGGGATCGGGTTGGCGACGACGACGCCGCCGGCGAGCCCGAGGTCCCAGTTGGCCCGCATCAGCGCGGCGATCTCGGCGGGGGAGTCGACGCGCATCGGCGCACCGAAGCCCGACGAGCGGGAGAAGAACGACGGGAACTCGTCGGTGCCGTAGCCGAGGACCGGCACCCCCAGCGTCTCGAGCTTCTCGAGCGTCAGGCCGATGTCGAGGATGCTCTTCACGCCCGCGCAGACCACCGCCACCGACGTCGTCGAGAGCTCGGTGAGGTCGGCCGAGACGTCGTACGACGTCTCGGCGCCGCGGTGCACCCCACCGAGTCCGCCGGTCACGAAGACGCTGATGCCGGCGAGGGCCGCCAGCCGCATCGTCGAGGCGACGGTCGTCGCGCCGTGCAGTCCGCGGGAGACGACGTAGGGCAGGTCGCGCAGCGAGACCTTGATGACCGAGGCGTCGGAGGCGAGCAGCTCGAGGTCGTCGGCGGACAGGCCGATCGTCGGCCGGCCGTGGAGCACGGCGATCGTGGCCGGCACGGCGCCGCCGTCGCGGACGATGCCCTCCACGGTGCGCGCCATCTCGACGTTCTGCGGGTAGGGCATGCCGTGGCTGATGATGGTGCTCTCCAGCGCGACGACCGGCAGGCCGGACGCGAGCGCGTCGCGGACCTCGTCGGTGACGGTCAGCATCTCAGGATCCCTTCTCGGACGGGTGCTGCTCGATGGCGTCGGCCAGGTCGGGCCGGACGGTGTGGGGGCTCGCGACGGTCGCGGCGGCGGCGCGGTGACCGAGGCGCGCGGCCGCGACGGCGTCCTCGCCGCTCAGCCAGGCCGCGACCCAGGCGGCGAGCATCGCGTCACCCGCGCCGGTCACGTCCACGACGGTGGCCGGGACGGCCGGGAGGTGGACGGGCTCCTCGCCGCGGCTGCACATCCACGACCCGTTGGCCCCGTGCCGCACCCAGACGTGCTCGACGCCGCGCTCGTGCAGGTCCGCCACGGCAGCGCGCCAGTCAGCGTGGTCGCGACCGGTGAGGGCCGCGATCTCGTCGGTGTTGGGCGTGACGAGGAACAGGTCGTGCACCAGGTCGGCCAGTCGCCCGGCCTTGGCCACCGAGACCGGCTCGAAGGCCACCGGGACGTCCGCCTCGGCGGCTGCGGCGACCACCCGAGCAGCCTGGGCGTGGGCGAGGTTGCCGTCGAGCACGACCAGCGCCGCGTCGGTGAGGTGGACCGTCTCGAGCTGCAGCTCGTCGACGATCGCCATGTCGGACACCGCGGCCACGAGCTCGCCGCGGTCGTCGAGCACGGCGGTGTAGGTGCCGGTCGTCCCGGGCGCACGGCGTACGGCGGCGACGTCGGCACCGCACGCGGCGGTCACCCGCAGCGCCTCGTCGCCGAAGGCGTCGTCACCGACGGCGGACACCAGGCGCACCGGTGCGCCGAGCAGGCCCAGGCACGCCGCGACGTTGCGGCCGACGCCGCCGGGGGAGATCCGGGTGTGGCCGGGGTTGCTGGTCGCCGGGACGAGGGGCGAGGAGGTGCGGGCGACGACGTCCATGTTGGTCCCGCCGACGACCACGACCCACTGCTTCACGCGCAGATCCTGACAGAGGGACGGACCTCCCGCGTCAGATCTCGTCGTCGACGTACGTCGGTCGCGCCACGCGCACGCCCGCGATGGTCAGCGGCACGGAGGTGAGGGCGAGCAGCACGAGGATGAGGGTCCAGCCACCGGTCGCCTCGTGGACCAGACCGACGAGGAAGGGCCCGACGGCGGCGAGGGCGTACCCGACGGGCTGCACGAAGCCGGAGAGCTGGGCGGTCACCGACGGGTGGCGGGTGCGGGCGGCGATGAGCGCGATGGCGGTCGGGAACGCGAGCCCGGAGTAGCCGAGCATCAGCGCCCAGGCCCACGGGACGGTGGCCGGCGCGACCAGGAGGCCGGTGTAGCCGAGGGCGAGCAGCACCCCGAACGACACCGCCATCGCGCGCAGGCCGCGACCGCGCTCGATGATCGTGGGCAGGACCAGGGCGCCGGCGATGCCGACGCTCGAGAGCAGCGCCTGCAGCGCGCCGGCGTGGGACGCGGAGATCCCGGCGTCTCGGTAGATCTGTGGGAGCCAGCCGAACTGGACGTAGGCGTGCATCGACTGGACGCCGAACAGCACCGTCAACGCCACCGCGGTGGGCGAGTGGACGATCCGCCCGCTGGGGGCGGCGTCCCCGCTGACCTGGTGCTCGGCGGGGGAGCGCCGCTCGTGGAGGGTCAGCCATCCCCACAGCGGGAGGGCGACCACCGCGAGGAGGCCCCACATGCCGAGGCCGGCCCGCCACGACCCGGCTGCCTCGCTGACCGGCGCGGTCAGCACGGAGCTGAGGGTGGCGCCCACGACGAGGCCGGTGCCGTAGACGGTCATCAGCGCGACGGCGTGCCCGTGAGCCTTGATCCATGCCGGCACGAGGACGTTGCCGACCGCCATCCCGGCCAGGCCGACGACGGTGAGGAGCAGGAAGAGGGGGACGTCACCCGTCGTGACGCGCAGGAGGAGGCCGAGGGCGGCCAGGGCGAGACCGATCGTGATGCCGGCGGTCATCCCGACCTTGCGGGCGAAGGCCACCGACACGGCCCCGATGAGGCCGAAGACCAGCCCGGGCAGCCCGGTCATGGCTCCGGCGACGGCGGCACTCATGCCCAGCCCGGTGCGCAGCTCCTCCAGCACGGGTCCGACCGACGACGCACCGGGACGAAGGTTGACCGAGACCAGGACGACGGCGGCGAACAGGACGCCGAACGCGAGACCGGAGGAACGTACGGCGCCGCGCGGGCGGGCGTCAGCGTCGGTCACGAGCACCGACCCTCGCAACGGCCCTCGCCCCGACGCCGGCACCGATCCTGGTCGCGATCCTGGTCCCGACCCTGCGCAGCACCAGGAACGCACCCAGGACGAGCGTCGCCACCACGACGAAGGCGGTCGCGGTGCCCTGGCCGCTGGCCTGACGCAGCACCATGCCGCCGACGAGTGCGCCCACCCAGACGACGAGGCCGGAGGTGACCGCGGCGGGCGGCCTCCTCGCTGCGGCGAGGGCCGCCCAGGCGAGCAGCGTGCCGGCGAGGAACGGCCACGCGGTCGTCCACCAGCCGGCCACGGTGAGCGAGTCGTCGTGGCTGAGCCGCCCGACCGCCGCGAAGACGGAGACGAGGAGGAGGTCGAGCACGAGCCACATGCCGGCCAGCCTAGGCAGCACTACCCTCGGGTCATGGCGCCGCCCACCACTGAGCTGAGGTCGGGGGTCCACTGGGGTGTCGCCCACGGCCTGCCGACGCTGTACCTGCGTCGGGCAGCCGCCCAGGGCGACCTCCAGGCTCGTCTCATCCGGCTCGGGGCGACCGGCACGGACGGGGTCTTCGACCTGGTCGAGGAGATCCGGTCGCAGGGCCCGCTCTACCGCTCGCGGATCGGCTACGTCACGACCAGCCACGCCGCCGTACGCCACGTCCTCACCAGCGACGACTTCCGCACCGGGCTGCCGACCGCCCAGGGCGCGCTGGGTCGGATCTCGCGATGGGCCGCGCCGACCACGCTCCACCCCGTCGAGCCACCGTCGCTGCTGGTGACCGAGCCGCCCGACCACACCCGCTACCGCAAGCTCGTCACGCGCGTCTTCACCATGCGCGCGGTGGAGCGGCTGCGCGAACGGACGGAGGAGATCGCCTCTGACCTCCTCGACTACCTCGAGAAGGAGGCGTCGGGTCCCGTCGACCTCGTCGAGACCTACTGCTCGGTCCTCCCGGTCACCGTCATCGCCGAGATCCTCGGGGTGCCCGAGGACGAGCGGGCGCAGGTCCTCGCCTTCGGCGCGGCGGCCGCGCCGAGCCTCGACCTGGGTCTCGGGTTCCGGCGCTACCGGTCCGTCACGCGGGCGCTCGCGCAGTTCGACGCCTGGCTCGGCCGGCACCTCGAGGCGCTCCGCCGTACCCCCGGCGACGACCTGCTCAGCCAGCTCGTCGCCGTCCGCGAGGAGGGCCGCGGGCTGGACGAGACCGAGCTGAAGGCCACGGCCGGACTGGTCCTCGCCGCGGGCTTCGAGACCACGGTCAACCTGCTCGGCAACGGCATCGCGCTGCTCCACGACCATCCCGACGAGCGGGCCCGCGTCACCGCCGACCCGTCGCTGTGGCCCAACGTCGTCGAGGAGGCGCTCCGCCTCGACCCGCCGGTGCTGCTCACCGGCCGGATGGCGGTCCGCGACGCCGAGGTCGGCGGCGAGGAGGTGCGCGGGGGATCGATGGTCACCGCGATCCTCGGCGGCGCCAACCGCGACCCCGAGGTCTTCGCCGACCCGCTGCGCTTCGACGTCGCCCGGGCCAACGCTCGCGACCACATCTCCTTCTCCGCCGGTCGCCACCACTGCCTGGGTGCCCAGCTCGCCCGCATGGAGGGTGAGGTCGGTCTGCGCGCGATCTGGAACAGGTTCCCCGACCTGCGGCTCGAGCCGGGCGCCCGTCGCCGCGAGACCCGCATCCTGCGCGGTTTCGAGACGCTCCCGGCCACGCTCCCACCCTGAGCCCGCCAGAGCGTCGGTCCTTCCCCAATTCGGGGCTTGCTGGTCACCGAGCGCAAGAGCACACTCGGAGCGCGGGGGGCTGCAGGGACGGTGCCCATGGAGGACGGCCCGACGACGGGAACCGGCCGCGGTGCGGACGTGCACCGCAGGCTGGACGACGTCCAGGAGCAGGCGGCGGCGACGCGCGAGATCCTCGAGGCGCTGGGACGTGCGGGGGCCGAGCCGGGAGAGATCCTGGACACGATCATCGAGCGTGCGGCAAGGATGTGCCGGGCGGACGCCGCCCAGATCTACCTGGTCGAGGGCGATGCCTTCCGGCTGTCGCGGGTCGCTGGGCACGTTCCGGAGGAGTTCCGACGCCACCAGGAGCAGCACCCCATGCCGGCGGGTCGCGACAGCCTGCTGGGTCGCGTCGCCCTCGACCGGACCACCCAGCAGATCGCGGACGTCCTCGCGGATCCCGACTACGGGCGCCACGACCTGCAGCACCTGGCCGGCTACCGCTCGCTGCTGTCGGCGCCGATGCTCCTCAACGGCGAGGTCATCGGGATCCTGTCGGTGTGGCGCACCGAAGCGCGTCCCTTCGACGAGGGCGAGATCGACCTCATCAGCACCTTCGCCTCCCAGGCGGCGATCGTCCTGCGCCAGGTCGAGCTCGTCGCCGCTCTGGGTGCCCGCAGCCAGGACCTGGCCGCCAAGGTGACCCAGCTCGAGGTCCTGCGCGAGATCGGCGACGCGGTGAGCTCGAGCCTCGACCTCGAGGAGGTCCTCGGCGAGATCGTGAGCGGCGCCGTACGCCTGACCGGTGCCGACGGCGGCTCGATCATGGAGTACGACCCCGACGGGGACTGCTTCCGGGTGCGCGCCACGGCCGGCGGCACCGAGGTCCTCACCGAGCGGCTGCGCGACCTGCGCATCGCTCGCTCGACGTCGCCGGTGGGGAGATCGGCGTCCGAGCGCACCACGCTCGAGATCGCCGACCTCGGGTCCGTGCCGCGCGACGAGCACCTCGACGTGCTGTACGACGACGGCTGGCGCTCGCTGCTCGCGGTTCCGCTGGTCCGTCGCGACCGGCTCGTCGGGGCACTGGTGATCCGGCGTCGCTCCAGCGGTGGCTTCGACGACGAGACCCCCGAGCTGCTGCGGACCTTCGCCAACCAGTCCGGTCTCGCCATCGTCAACGCGCGCCTCTTCGGCGAGCTCGACACCAAGCGGGCCGAGCTCGAGGTGGCCAGCCGGCACAAGTCCGAGTTCCTCGCGAGCATGTCGCACGAGCTCCGGACCCCGCTCAACGCCGTCATCGGCTTCTCCGAGGTCCTCCTCGACCGGTTGTTCGGCGATCTCAACGAGCGACAGGAGGAGTACCTCCGAGACATCTGGACCTCGGGAAAGCACCTGCTCGAGCTCCTCAACGAGATCCTCGACCTCTCCAAGGTCGAGGCGGGACGCATGGTCCTCGAGCCGAGCCTGGTGTCGGTGCGGGCCTGCCTCGACTACGTCCTCTCGCTCGTCCGCGAACGGGCCGCGGCGCATGCCGTCGAGGTCGGCCTCGAGGTGGGGGACGACGTGGGGATCGTGTGGGCCGACGAGCTGCGGCTCAAGCAGGTGGTGCTCAACCTGGTCTCGAACGCCGTGAAGTTCACGCCCGACGGCGGTCGGGTCGACGTCCGTGCCGAGCGCGACGAGGGGGACGTCGTGATCCGGGTGATCGACACCGGGGTCGGTGTCCCGCCCGAGGACCGCGAGCGCATCTTCGAGTCGTTCCAGCAGGGCCGCCGCGGCACGCCGCAGGAGGAGGGAACCGGTCTCGGGCTCACGCTGTCGCGTCGCATCGTGGCGCTCTTCGGGGGAACGCTGTGGATCGAGCCCCAGGCGGATGCCGGCGGCAGCACCTTCGGCATCCGCGTGCCGCTGCCGCGCGTGGAGGCGGCGAGCGAGGGCGGGACCGGGGGCGGGCGCACTGTCCTCCTGGTCGACGACGACCGCGCCTCGCTCGACCTGATGACGGCCTACCTCTCGGCCACGCCGGTCCAGGTCCTGCGCGCACATGACGGGCTGGAGGCGCTCGCCCTCGCCCGTACGGCGTCCCCCGTCGCGGTCGTGCTCGACATCCGGCTGCCGCGCGTGGACGGCTGGGAGGTGCTGACCCGCCTCAAGGCAGACCCGGTCACGCGGTCCATCCCCGTCGTGGTGGTGTCGATCGTCGACGAGCGGCAGCGCGGCCTCCGGCTCGGGGCCGCGGCCTACCTGCTCAAGCCCGTGCGCCGCGAGGACCTGCTCGAGGCCCTCGGCGTCCACGGCGTCGGCACGGGTCTCGACACGGTGGGGGGTGGGGTGCCGTGAGCCCGAAGGTCCTGGTCGTCGAGGACAACGCCCTCAACCTCAAGCTGGTCCGTGCCGTCCTCGAGCACGCCGGCTACGACGTGGCAGCCGCGGCCACGGGTGAGCTCGGGGTCGCGTCGGCAGCGAGCGAGCCGCCCGACCTCGTGCTGCTCGACCTGCAGCTCCCCGGCATCGACGGCCACGAGACGCTGCGCCGGCTGCGCGACGGCGTGCTGCCCGACGGGGTCCCCGTCGTCGCCGTCACCGCCCTCGCGATGGCGGAGGACCGTGACCGCGCGCGGCGCGCAGGCTTCGACGGCTACCTCGAGAAGCCGATCAGCCCGCGGGCGCTCCCCGCGCAGGTGGAGCGGTTCCTGGGCGGCGGTGCATGGTGACCGGCGAGACCGTGCTCGCGGTCGACGACCAGCCGGCGAACCTCCGGCTGCTCGACGCGGTGCTCACGCCCCGCGGCTTCGAGGTCCTGACCGCGACCAGCGGGCCGGAGGCGCTCGACCTCCTCGGGTCGACGCCGGTCGACGTCGTCCTGCTCGACGTGCAGATGCCCGGCATGGACGGCTGCGAGGTGTGCCGCCTGATCCGGCAGGACCCGCGCACCGAGTTCCTCCCGGTCGTGATGATCACCGCCGGCGGGGGAGCGCAGCGACTCGAGGGGCTCGAGGCGGGTGCCGACGACTTCGTCACCAAGCCGTTCGACCAGTCCGAGCTGCTGGTGCGGGTCCGGTCGCTCGCACGGATCAAGGGCTACCACGACACGGTCCGTCGCCAGGCCGCCGAGATCGCCGCCTGGAACCGCGAGCTCGAGGCCCGGGTGGCCGCCCAGGTCGAGGAGATCGAGCGGATGGGCCGGCTGCGCCGCTTCCTGTCGCCGCAGCTGGCCGACGTCGTCGTCGACGACGAGAGCCTCCTGGCCAGCCACCGGCGTGAGATCGTCGTCGTCTTCTGCGACCTGCGCGGCTTCACGCCCTTCGCCGAGGCCTCCGAGCCCGAGGAGGTGATGCACGTCCTCGGCGAGTACCACCTGGCGCTCGGTGCGCGGATCGAGGAGCACGGCGGCACGCTCGAGCGGTTCACCGGCGACGGCGTGATGGTGTTCTTCAACGACCCCGTGCCCGTGCCCGACCCCGCCGGTGCGGCGATCTCGATGTCGCTGGCGGTGCGCGAGGACGTACGACGCCTCGCCGTGGGCTGGGAGCGCCGAGGACACGCCCTGGCACTGGGGATCGGCGTCGCACAGGGCTTCGCGACGCTGGGTCGGATCGGCTACCCCGGTCGCTCGGACTACGCGGCCATCGGCAGCGTCACCAACCTCGCGGCCCGCCTGTGCTCCGACGCCGGTCCGTGGCAGGTGCTGGTGACCGACCGCGTGCTGGCGCAGGTCGAGGAGCAGGTGTCTGCGCACGCCGTGGGCGACGTGCAGCCGAAGGGGTTCAGCCGGCCCGTGCGGGTGCACGACGTGCTGGCGCAGAAGACCGGGAGGTAGGCGGATGGACCAGTCAGGGACGGCGTTGGCGGACCTGGACGAGGAGCAGCGGTACGCCGCGTTCGACGTCCTCCAGGAGCAGCTGCCGCGGGTGTGGGAGGCCATGCGGCGCGACCGGCCCGAGGAGTCGGCGGTCGTGGTGCCGTCGATCAGCCTGGAGCGCACGACGGCGACGAGCGGGACGCTCATGCAGGCGATGGAGGAGCGCGCGCTGTTCCAGCTGCTGCTCCTGCGGCAGCCGATGCTGACCCTGGTCTTCGTCACCTCCTCGCCCATCGCCGACGAGATCGTCGACTACTACCTCGGCCTGCTGCCCGGCGTCATCCCGAGCAACGCGCGCCGCCGCCTGCGGCTGGTGTCGGTCGGCGACGCCTCCACGCGACCGCTCAGCCAGAAGGTGCTGGACCGGCCCCGCGTGCTGCGCCGGATCAGCGAGCTCGTCCCCGACCGGTCCGTCAGCCACCTCATCCCCTACACGACGACCGAGCTGGAGCGGGACGTCGCGATCAGCCTCGGCATCCCGATGTACGGCGCCGACCCGCGCCTCGCGCCGCTGGGCAGCAAGTCCGGCTGCCGGCGGCTCTTCGAGGACGTGGGCGTCCGGGCGCCGGCAGGGGCCGAGGGTCTCCGGACGGTGGACGACCTCACGACCGCGGTGACGCGGATCCGGGCCGACCTCCCGTCGGTGGCAGAGGTGATCGTGAAGATCAACGAGGGCGTGTCCGGGTCGGGCAACGCGCTCGTCGACCTCGCCGGCCTGCCCGCCTCCGGCGTCCCCGATGAGGGGGCCGCCGTGGCCGCCCGGATCCGCGAGCTGCAGCCCGAGGCGGTGGGCCTCGGCGTGGAGGAGTTCCTCGCGGCCTTCGAGCGCCTCGGCGGCGTGGTGGAGGAGCGGATCACCGGGAGCGCGCTCACCAGCCCGAGCGTCCAGATGCGGGTGCTGCCCGACCGAAGCGTCGAGCTGCTCTCGACCCACGACCAGCTCCTCGGGGGCGCGAGCGGCCAGCAGTACCTCGGTTGCGTCTTCCCCGCGGACCCCGCGTACTCCCGCTTCATCTCAGAGCCGGCCATGGCCGTCGGGCGCGACCTCGCCGAGCGCGGCGTGCTGGGGCGGTTTGCCGTCGACTTCGTCACGGTCCGCGACGCCACCGACCACTGGACGGCTTACGCGATCGAGCTCAACCTCCGCAAGGGCGGCACCACCCACCCCTTCCTCACCCTGCAGTACCTCGTCGGCGGGGCGTATGACGGTGACGCGGGGCTCTACCGCGCGGCGTCGGGCACACCCAAGTTCCTCGTCGCGACCGACCACCTCGAGGACGACCGGCTCATGGCGCTCACCCCCCGCGACGTGTTCGACGTCGTGGCACGCAAGCGGCTGCACTTCGACCACTCGCGCAAGACCGGCGTCGTGTTCCACATGATCAGCTGCGTCACCGAGTGCGGCCGCCTCGGCATGACGGCGATCGGGGACAGCCCCGAGCAGGCCTGGCAGACCTACCAGGACGCCACCGACGCCCTGCTGGAGGAGGCCGAGCTGGCGTGCACGCCGGGGGAGCTGCCCACGTGAGCCATGGCGGTCCTCTCGTCTGGTACGCCGCCTACGGGACGAACCTGTCGATCCCGCGGCTGGCCTGCTACCTCTCGGGCGGGCGCCCCCCGGGAGCCGCCCGACGCTACGACGGGTGCCGGGATCCCTCCCCGCCGCGGGACCACCGGCCGGTCGAGCTGATTGGGCGGCTGTCCTTCGCCGGCGAGTCGGGGGTGTGGGGCGGCGGCATGGCGTTCTTCACGCCCGGCTCCACCCCCGGTGCCCGACACGTCGTCCACGCGCGTGCGTACCTGCTGCGCCTCGAGCAGCTCGGCGACCTCGTCGCCCAGGAGGCGCGGCACCCGGTCGGGACGGACCTGTTGCTCGCCGGCGACGGCCGACCGACCCACCACGGGCTCTCCCGCACCTACGACGTGCTGGTGGATGTCGGTGAGCTGGACGGGCACCGCATGCTGACCCTGACCGGCACGACCGTCCCGACCCCCAACGCCCCGTCCGCGTCGTACGTCCGCACGATGCTCGAGGGGCTGGCCGACGGGTTCGGGCTCGACGCGGACGCCCGGGTCGCCTATCTTGCGACCGCCGACGGGGTTTCGCCTCGCTGGACCGCGCAGACGCTTCGTCGAATGTTGCCCCCGTGAGCCGGCTCCGGGATAGGTTCCCCCGGTGCCGAACCGAGGAGCAGCGCGCCTGCTCGTGCTGCTGCTCGCGGCGACCCTGCTGTCGATCGCCGGTCCCGCGTCCGCCGAGGAGTGGGTGCCGCGCCCCGTGCTCAACGTCGACTTCCCCGATCCCGCGGTCGTGGCCGCGCCCGGCGGACTGGTCGCCTACGCCACCGGTGACCTCGTCCCGCACGCGTGGTCGCGGCAGCCCGACGGGCCGTGGCGACGCGGGCCGGGCCTGCTGACGCACAAGCCGTCGTGGTCGCGCGAGGGCGGCGTGTGGGCGGTCGACGTGGCGCGCGTCCGCGGCCAGTGGCTCCTCTACTACGCGACCCCGGTGAAGGGGATGGGTGAGCACGGACGCTGCATCGGTGTCGCCCGTTCGCGCGCCGCGCGCGGGCCGTTCCGGCCGGTCGGCAGCGCTCCGCTCGTGTGCCCGTCGTATGCCGGCACGCCCACCGCGCAGGACCCGCTGCTGCCCCGCGACCCGACGCTCCCGCGCGCCGGGGTGATCGACCCGTCCTACTTCCGCGACGCCGACGGGTCGTCGTACCTCCTCTACAAGACCGATCGGATCCCCTCCACCGTCCGCGCGGTCGCCCTGACCCGCGACGGCCAGTCGGTGCAGACCGGGGCGACCAGCGTGGAGCTGATCCGCTCGGAGGGCGTGCTGGAGAACCCCGCGCTCACCCTGCGTCCCGAGGGCTACGTGCTGCTGGCCTCCGAGGGCGACTGGACGCGTTGCGGCTACCGGACGACGTGGCGGCGTTCGACCGTGCTGCTCGACTGGACCGCGGCCGTCGGCGGGGTCTTCCTCGACACGACGACCACCGGCCTCTGCGGCCCGGGCGGTGCCGACCTGGCGGAGCGCAAGGACGGCGAGCTGACGGCGTTCCTGCACGGCTGGACCTGCCGCGACACCGTGCTCCCGTGCACCGGCACCGGCAAGTGGGACCACAAGCCCGGCCAGCGGGGCCGGCGGGCGCTGTACGCCGCCGAGCTGGGCTGGCTCGACGGTGTGCCGCAGGTCACCCGCTGGCTCCGCGCCCGCTGACCAGGCTCGGACCTAGGCTCGGAGGATGGCCTCCGAGTGGGACACCCACACCTCCCTGACCGCGGCCGGTGACGGCCTCTTCGGCGCCGAGCTCGACCCCGGGTGGGTGGTCGGAGGTGGCGTCAACGGCGGCTACCTCCTCGGCGTCATCGGCCGGGCGGTCGCCGAGGCCGTGCCGGCGAAGCCGCACCCGCTGGCGGTCAGCGCCTACTACCTCTCCGCCTCGCGGCCCGGATCCGCGCAGGTCTCCACGCGCGTGCTGCGCGAAGGCGGCTCGGTCGCAACCGTCGCGGCCGAGCTCGGCCAGGAGGGCACCACCCGGATCACCGCCCTGGCGACGTACGGCGACCTGCGGACGATGCCGTCCGACGTGGGCACCACGGCCGAGGAGCCCAGCCTGCCGCCGATCGACGAGTGCGTCCCGGCGTCGCTCGCCCCGGAGGACGTGCGCCGGATGGCGCCGCTGCTGGAACGTTTCGACATGCGCTTCGACCCGGCCTGCGTGGGGTGGGCGATGGGCGCCCCGAGCGGCAACGGGCACATCCAGGCGTGGTTCCGGATGGCCGACGGCCACGACGTCGACCCGGTCGGCCTGCTGATGGTGTGCGACGCCCTGCCCCCGGTCACCTTCGACCTCGGCCGCCCCGGCTGGGCGCCGACCCTCGAGCTCACCGTCCACGTCCGCGCCGTCCCGGCGCCGGGGTGGTTGAAGGTCTCGCACCGCACCCGCAACGTCGCGGGCGGGATGTTCGAGGAGGATTGCGAGGTCTGGGACTCCGCCGGCCGCCTCGTCGCCCAGAGCCGCCAGCTGGCGATGCAGCCGCGCGCCTGACGACCGTCCACTGCACACTGAGTCGCCCAGAGACTCAACGTGCAGCCCGGGCGTGTCGTGGCGGCCGCTGGACAGTGAGTCGCCCAGAGACTCAACGTGCAGCCCGGGCGTGTCGCGCGACCGCTGGACAGTGAGTCGCCCGGAGACTCAACGCGCAGCCCGGGCGTGTCGCGGCGCGGGGTCAGTCGAACCAGCGCCGGTCCATCGACAGGATCCAGCGGCGACGGGGGTGCTCGGTGACCGACCAGATCCGGTCGGTCGAGGGCCAGTAGGTCAGGTCCTCCGGCCCCATCGGCAGCGCCCAGCGCCGCTCCCGCATCGAACCCGGCCGACCGGCGAAGACGCTGCCCGGCATCCACGGACCGTGGGACACCGTCACGTGGTAGCGGCCCGCGGCCAGGACGGCACCCTGCATCTGCCGCACCCCGCCCTCGTCGACCGCCAGCGGCCGCGAGAAGCCGTCGTCGCCGGTGGCGAGCTGCCAGGTCGCCGGGTCGAGCGCGTAGCGCGCGAGCCGGGTCGTCGCGTCGGGGTTCAGGGCGTACTCACCCGCGAGCAGCGCCGGCGGCTCCGAGCGCCGGTCGAGCGACATGAAGGAGTAGCGCAGCTTCTCGTGGCCCTTGTCGGCGAAGGCCTGGTAGGTGAAGCGGACGGGCAGGACGTAGCGGTGCCCGTAGGAGTAGAGCGAGGTCCCCTCGATGCCGAACCGGTCGGGGTGGTCGTCGTCCCCGGCCACCCGCATGATGTCGTCGACCCGCGCGGTGACGAAGCCGCGGCTCGTGGCCGCGACGTGGAGGTAGGGGCCGGCCCACACGATGCCCCCGGCGTGGATGCTCATCGGCCGCAGGGTGAGGTGGCCGGCCTTGTCGAAGACGGGCGAGACCAGCAGCACGTGGCGGTACTTCCCCGAGTCCAGGTCGACGAAGGTCACGCGCGAGCCGCGCTTCACGCCGTCCTTGCCCGTGGAGTACCACGTCGTCACCACGACCCGGCGCCCCCCGATGTCCTCGG
Organism: Nocardioides sp. GCM10028917; assembly: GCF_042666175.1. Lineage (NCBI taxonomy): Bacteria > Bacillati > Actinomycetota > Actinomycetes > Propionibacteriales > Nocardioidaceae > Nocardioides > Nocardioides sp. GCM10028917. The sequence goes on along the minus strand of NZ_JBHTFL010000001.1, from coordinate 388,966 downwards.
TGTCGGAGGAGTCCGCGCTCGTCGAGATGCCCTGGGGGTACCACTGCTCGTCGCGCTCGTCGTAGTCGTCCCAGCGGTACGCCTCGCGCACCGCCCGGCCGAGGAGCCGGGGCACGACCCGCGCCCGCCGCACGTCGTACTTGAGGTCGTCGAGCAGCCCGTCGAGACCGGTGGGCTCGCCGAGCACCGAGGCCAGGGCCGCGATCTCGCGGACGTTCTCGTCGGTGCGTCGCAGGTGGACGCCCTGGACGTTCGGCGACTCCGAGGCGGTGGTCATCCTCCGACAGTAGCCAGCGGCCGCGGTGGAGAATGACCTCCGTGAGGGCGATCTTCTTCGACGAGGACGATGCACGGGCCGTCGTGGCCCGGCTGCGCGCCGACGGCTTCGAGGCCGACGCCGCGCGGGAGCGGCTGGCGGGCGAGGACGACGACGAGGACCACCCGTGGGCGGTGTTGAGCGACGCGCCGGCGTTCATGCTCGAGGTCCTCGTCGACACCCACGACGGCTGGCTCGACGAGGGGGAGGGCCCGGACGAGGTCGGCGGCACCGCGCGGGCGCTGCCCCCACCGTTGCACCTGCCGACCGCGCCCCGGCGGATCAAGCGGCCCGATCTAGGCTCTGACCCATGACCGACCACCGCATGCTGCTCGTCCACGCCCACCCCGACGACGAGTGCATCAACAACGGCGCCACCATGGCGCGCTACGTCGACGAAGGCGTCGGCGTCACCCTCGTGACCTGCACCGCCGGCGAGATGGGCGAGGTGCTCGTGCCGGAGCTCTCCTACCTCGCCTACGAGGAGAAGGGCGGGCTGGGGGAGCACCGCCGCGGCGAGCTGGACGAGGCGATGGAGGTCATCGGCGTCACCGACCACCGGTTCCTCGGCGGCTTCGGCCGCTTCCACGACTCGGGCATGGCGTGGCACGAGGAGGGACACGCGATCCCGGCCGAGGAGATCCCCGAGAACGCCTTCTGGAACGCCGACCTCACCGAGGCGGCGGACGAGCTGGTGAAGGTGATCCGCGAGGTGCGGCCGCAGGTGCTCGTGACCTACGACCAGTTCGGCGGCTACGGCCACCCCGACCACATCCAGGCCCACCGTGTCGCGATGTACGCCGCCCAGCTGGCGGCCGTGCCGTCCTACCGGCTCGAGCTCGGCGAGCCGCACGACATCGCCAAGATCTACTGGACCGCGATGAGCGAGTCGCGGATGCGCGAGAGCCTGCGCGAGCTGCGGGAGTCCGGTGACACGGAGACCTTCAAGGGCATGGAGCCCGACGGCAAGCTGCCGCCGTTCGTGACGCCCGACGAGCTGATCAGCGCGCGCGTCGACGGGCGGGCCACGGTCCAGCGGAAGATGGACGCGCTCGCCAAGCACGCGACCCAGGTCGAGCAGGACGGCCACTTCTTCTCCGGTGCCGAGAGCGGCCACTCCTGGTGGGCGGACGAGTACTACCGCCTGGCGAGGGGCACCGCCGGCACGACGGGTGCGGACGGGTTCGAGGAGGACCTGTTCGCGGGGCTGTGAGGACGGCGTACGGGCTGGCGGCCCTCGCCGTCGGGCTCGTGTCCGGTGTTGCGGGCACCCTCGTCCACCAGCGCTGGTGGGGCCTCGTCCTGGCCCTCGCCGCGGCGCTGGCCACGTTCGCCTGGCTGCCGGCGGGAGCCGTGCGGCTCGCGTTCGCGGTGGGCTGGTGCGTGCCGGTGCTGCGCGGGGCGCTGGAGCGTCCGGGCGGCGGCTTCCTGATCAGCGCGGACGCGGCCGGGTGGTCGTTCCTGGCCGGCTCCGCGGTGCTGCTGGTGGCCGCCTTCGCGACCGCCGGGGCGGGACGTCGTACGCCCGGGGAGACGGCGCTGGGGCGCGCCGACGATCCGGCAGTTCGGGGTCTGCCCTCCTAGACTCCCCGCGTGCCGACGAACCAGACCAGTGACGCTCAGCCCCGCGAGAAGGCGGGCGCCAAGGTCGTGCTGTGGCTGCTCCTCGGGCTCGTGGTGCTGTTCGGCGGGCTGTACGTCGCCGCGCACTACGTCGCCGCCGACAAGGTCCCGCGCAACACGACCGTCGCCGGTGTCCGCATCGGTGGGCACCCCCAGGACGAGGCCGCGGAGCGGCTCCGCGCCGGGCTCGCCGACCGGGTCGCGCGCGACATCGCGACGACCGTGGACGGCGAGGAGGTGGCCGTCGACCCCGCCAAGGCCGGCTTCTCGGTCGACTACCGGGCCTCCGTCGCCGAGGCCGGGGGCGAGGAGAGCTGGGACCCGGTCCGTCTCTGGAACTACTTCACCGGCGGCGAGGCCTTCGACGCCGAGGTAGAGGTCGACGAGCCCACCTACAACGCGTTCCTGACCGGTCTCGACGAGCAGTACGGCGCCACGCCTCGCGACGGGGCGATCGCCTTCACGGGCGAGCAGATCGAGACCACCCAGGCCCGGACGGGCCGGGCGCTCGACCCCAGCGACACGCTGACCGCGCTGCGGGACGCGTTCCTCGACGAGGACCCCGGTGTCGTGGCCCTGACGATGACCGAGGTGCAGCCCGACATCGACGGCTCCGACGTCCAGGAGGCGCTCGACGGCTTCGCGTCCCCGGCGGTCGCAGCGCCGGTGACGCTGACGTTCGAGGGTTCGACCGTCAAGATCTTCCCGGCCGACTACACCGCCGCCCTCACGCTGGTCCCGACCAACGGCGAGCTGGTGCCGACCCTCGACCCGGCGAAGCTCAACGAGGTCGTCGGCGCCCGGATCACCCAGGGCGCACCGGTCGACGCCACCGTCGCGCTGGTGGGCGGCCGACCGCAGGTCGTCCCGGCCAAGCCGGGCGTGACCTTCGACCCGGCCGAGCTCGAGGCCGGCTTCCTCGGCGCCGTCGCCAAGCCGCAGGGTGAGCGGACCCTGGCCCTCAGTGCCACGGTGGCCAAGCCCGACTTCACCACCAAGGAGGCCCGCGCACTGGGAGTCCGCGAGCGGGTCTCGACCTTCACGACCTACTTCCCCTACGCGGAGTACCGCAACGTCAACATCGGTCGTGCCGCGGAGATCATCGACGGCACCCTGCTCAAGCCCGGCGAGACCTTCTCCCTCAACGACACCGTCGGCGAGCGCACCGAGGCCAACGGCTTCACCAAGGGCTACGTCATCAACGACGGCATCCTCGTGCAGGACCTCGGCGGTGGCGTCTCGCAGATGGCCACCACCTTGTTCAACGGCATGTTCTTCGCCGGGCTCGAGGACGTCGAGCACAAGCCGCACTCGTTCTACATCGACCGCTACCCGGTGGGCCGCGAGGCGACCGTCGCCTGGGGCGCGGTCGACCTGCGCTTCCGCAACGACACCCCCTACGGCGTGCTGATCGACACCTCGTTCACCAACTCGACCCCGTCGTCGTCCGGTGCGGTGACCGTGACCATGTACTCCACGAAGTACTGGGACATCACCACCACCACGGGCGAGCGCTACAACCTGACCCCGCACAAGACCCGGCGCATCGACTCGCTGACGTGCCACCCCAACGAGGGCTTCGGCGGCTTCGACATCGACGTGGTCCGCTACTTCCGGCCGGTCGGTGAGAACACCGAGACGCGCGACGACGAGGTCTTCAGCACGACCTACACCCCCAGCGACACGGTGATCTGCACCAACCCCGACGCGGTCGACGAGTAGCTCCTAGGGACTTAGCCGGTTCAGGTCGCGCGGGAAGAGCGTGACCTCACGGATGTTGGCCGCTCCGACGAGCCGGCCGACCCACCGCTCGAGGCCGATGGCGAACCCGCCGTGGGGCGGCATCCCGTGACGGAACGCCTGCAGGTAGGCGTCGTACGCCGCCGGGTCCTCCCCGCGGGCGCGGATCGCGCGCTCGTAGTCCGACGCCCGGTGCAGCCGCTGGCCGCCCGTGACCAGCTCCAGCCCGCGGAAGAGCAGGTCGAAGGAGTTCGACCACTTCGCCGGCGCCTCCGCTCCGGTCCCGGGTCGGTCCCCGGTCCAGGGGTGGGTGTAGAACGGCCGGTTGGCCATCGGATAGCCCTCGACGGCGAGGAAGTCGCTGCCGTGCTCGGCGAGCGCCCAGGCGCCGAGGGCCCGCTCGTGCTCGGGCGCCAGGTCCGGCTCGTCGGCCGGTGCCCCGGCGAGCGCGAGCGCGTCGGCGAAGTGGAAGACCGGGACCTCGTTGGGGACCACCGGCAGCGACGCTCCGGTGCTGGCGACCGCAGCCTCCTCGGACGCCGCCGCCTCGACCATGCCGGCGAGCACGTCCCGCAGCACCGTCAGCACCTCACGGTGGTCGCGGACGGAGCCGAGCTCGACGTCGAGCGAGCGGTACTCCGCGAGGTGCCGGACGGTGTCGTGCGGCTCGGCGCGGAACACCGGGCCGACCTCGTAGACCCGCTCGAAGACGCCGACCAGCTGCTGTTTGTAGAACTGCGGACTCTGGGCGAGGTACGCCGGCCTCCCGAACCAGTCGACCGGGAACACGTTCGCCCCCGACTCGGTCGCCGTGCCCACCACCTTGGGAGTGGTGACCTCGGTGAAGCCCAGTCCGTCGAGCGTGGAGCGGAAGCCGCGCAGCGACGCGGCGGCGAGCTGCCAGCGTGCACGCTGGGCCGGGTGGCGCCACAGGACCGGGGCGTGGTCGAGCAGCGTGGGGAGGGAGACGTCGAGGGAGGGGCGCCAGAGCTCGGCCGGCGAGGTCTCGGCCGGCTCGGTGAGGGGCTCGAGGACGGCGCCCGTCACCTCGACGCCGCCGGGCGCCTGCTCGTTCGCGGTCGCCGTGCCGGTGACCCGGACCGTCGTCTCCTCGGGTGGGACCGCGGTGCCGGCCGGCAGGACGACCTGGGCGAACCCGCTGCGGTCGCGCAGGACGACGAAGGTGATGCGCGCGAGCTCGCGTCGGCGGTGCACCCACCCCTCGAGCGTGACGGCGGTGCCGGGCGCGGCACTCGGCAGGTGGGAGCAGAGCGTTCTCGGTGGGGTGGTCATGGTTCCTCCAGGGTGTGAGGCCCGGGAGGTGTGGGCGGAGGGCTGGGTCGCGGTGCCACCACACCTTCGCCGGCGGCCCGGGAGGGTGCCGGCCTCTCGTCGGTGACGCCGGACGCGCGGACGGCCGCTGCTCTGCCGGTGGGCAGGGGGTTCGTCAGGCCCCGCGGTCGTCGGGACGACCCTAGGTCGGGCGCCCGACCGGGTGCCACGTGTTTTCCGGCCGCCGCCGTCCTGCCGCGGCGGGTGGTCAGTCCCGGACGGCCGCCCGGGCGGTCAGCCCGAGCACGGCCACGGCCGCGATCGCGGCGACGACCCCCACGAGGGTGGAGGCCGGCTCGTCGGTGAGCCTGCCGACGGCGATCCAGGCAAGCCCCCAGGCGGCAGCCGCGGCCACGCTCCAGCGCGGACCCGTGCGGGCCACGACGACCGCCGCGACCACCACGACGACGGCGATCACGAGGACTGCGACGACCTCGCCCACCAGGGCCGAGGTCTCCACACCCTCTGCCACGAGGGTGGCGGTGATGTTGGCGCACGTCGCCACCGCGACCCAACCCAGGTAGAGGCCGAAGGTGCCGTCGACCACGACGCGTTGCACCAAGGACGGAGCGGGGCCGAGGTCGGCCAGGCGCTGGACCAGCACGCCGAGGACGACGACGAGGGCGAGGATCACCACGACGCTCGCCCACAGCCAGCCCTGCTGGGTGACCAGCAGCCAGGAGGCGTTCAGCACCATGGAGGCGGCAGCGAGCCACCCGGTGCTGCGGGCGCGCGGGTCCGTGCTCGAGGCGGGCAGCCACTGCCAGAGCGTGTAGGCGGCCAGTCCGGCGTACACCACCGACCAGATCGAGAAGGCCGGACCCAGCGGGGCGAGCAGGGTGGCGTCGGCGGAGAGAGCGCCGCCCGAGCTCTCCGCGACGCGGGTGCCGATGACGCCGACGCCGACGAGCGTGCCGACGATGCAGAACACCTCGGCGATCGTGACGCCGACCTGGCGGCCGCGGTCGGCTCCGGTCGGTGCGGGTGCGGTGGTGCGCTGCGCGGTGGTCACCCCGCCATCCAACAGGACGTCGGGTGAGGGCGAGCGGGGCTACGAGGCGACGAGGTAGCGGTTGGTGTGGTGAGTGACGAAGCCGTGCCGCTCGTAGAGCGCGATGGCGCCCTCGTTGTCGGTCTCCACGTGCAGCAGCGCGGTGGTCGCACCCAGCGACGCGCCCCAGTCGAGGAGCTCGGCCAGGACGGCCGTGGCCAGGCCGCGACGCCGTTCGGCGGCATCGACCACGACCGACTCGACGAGCAGCCAGTCGCCCGACAGCACCCCCCGGCCGGTCGCGGCGCCGGAGGCCAGCGACACCGTGGCCGAGCCCGGCCGCTCGTCGAGGGTGGCGGGGACGTCGGCGGCAGCCGCCCGCACCGAGCGCAGGGCGCGGGCCACGGACGCCAGCTGGGCGTGCGCGTCGCCGTCGCCCATCGGCGTGAAGCCCAGCGGGGCGAGGGTCTGCTCGACGTCCGAGCCTCGCTGCACCTGCACGAGCGGCGTCTGCTCGAGCTCCTCGTAGAAGCGGCGTACGCCGAAGGCCGCGTCGGCCCAGCCGATGCCGGGCTCGCGCATCGCGAGCGCCGAGTTGCCCCGGCGCCGCAGCCGGCCGCCGTGCGGGGGAGAGGCACGCAACAGCCAGCGGCCGAGCGGCTCGGTGGTGACCGACGCCCACAGCGCCGCCACGTGCTCCTCCACCTCCTGCGCCGGGACCCGCGACCGCACGGACGCCCGCGGCGGGACCGGCTTGCCGGTGACCACGTCCGCGAGCGCGATCACGACGGGTCCGGCCTGGCCGGGCGGGCCGTCCCGGTCGATGGTGAGCGAGTCCGTCCCCCACGACGTGCAGGTGCCGAGGACGTCGGTCGCCCGGCCGTCGGGCAGCAGGTGACGCACGACGACGCGCTGGCCCACCACGTGGGGGCCGAGCGCATGGCGCCCGGTCGTCTCGCTGGCATGGGGTTCCGACGTGTCCGGCACCCGCCGGATACTAGAGTGGAGCGACTGCAAGACCCGATCCGACCACCCCGACCCCACCCCGATCACACCCCGATCACATCCGCCTTTCAGGAGGACCTGGTGACCTACGTCATCGCCCAGCCGTGCGTCGACCTCAAGGACCGCGCGTGCGTCGACGAGTGCCCCGTCGACTGCATCTACGAGGGCAAGCGGATGCTCTACATCCACCCCGATGAGTGCGTGGACTGCGGTGCCTGCGAGCCGGTCTGCCCGGTCGAGGCGATCTTCTACGAGGACGACACCCCGGAGGAGTGGAAGGGCTACTACGACGCCAACGTCCACTTCTTCGACGACCTCGGCTCGCCCGGTGGCGCCGCCAAGATGGGTGTCATCGACAAGGACCACGAGCTCGTCGCCGCGCTTCCCCCGCAGGAGCACGACGAGTGACCGACCTTCCGTTGGTCGAGGAGGTCGCCCAGCGGCCGTCACGAGACCACCGGAAGGTCTCCCAGCGCCTCCCGGACTTCCCCTGGGACAAGCTGACGACGTACGCCGCGACGGCGCGCGCCCACGGCGGCGGCGTCTGTGACCTCTCCGTCGGCACCCCCGTCGACCCCACGCCTGACGTCGTCCAGGACGCCCTGCGGGCGGCGTCCGACTCGCCGGGCTACCCCACGACGATCGGTCTGGAGGCGACGCGCCAGGCGGCGATCGACTGGCTGGCGCGCCGGCACGGCGTGACGGGTCTCGGCCTCGACGGCGTGCTGCCGGTGACCGGCTCCAAGGAGCTCATCGGGTCGATGGCGCTCCACCTGGGCATCGGTCCGGGCGACCTGATCGGCTACCCGGCCCTGGCCTACCCGACGTACGAGGTCGGTGCGGCGCTGGCCGGCGCCGACAGCCTGGCCACCGACTCGCTCACGGCGTTCGGTCCTCGCACGCCACGCCTGCTGTGGCTCAACAGCCCGGCCAACCCGACGGGTCGGGTGCTGCCGCGGGCCCACCTCCGCAAGGTGGTCGACTGGTGCCGCGAGCGCGGCACGGTGCTCGTCTCCGACGAGTGCTACATCGAGTGCGGGTGGTCCGACGACCCCGCGGAGCGGCCGCTGTCCGTCCTCGACCCGCAGGTCAACGGCGGCTCGCTCGACGGCATCCTCGCCGTCCACTCCCTCTCCAAGCGGTCCAACCTCGCCGGCTACCGCTGCGCGTTCCTGGCCGGCGACCCGGCGCTGGTCGGGGAGCTGCTCGCGGTCCGCAAGAACCTCGGCCTCCAGATGCCCGGCCCGCAGCAGCGCGCGATGATCGCGGCCCTCGACGACGACGCCCACGTCGACGAGCAGCGCGCGACGTACGCCGCCCGCCGGCTGCTGCTGAAGGACGCGCTCGAGGCCGCCGGCTTCCGCATCGACCACTCCGAGGCGTCCCTCTACCTCTGGGCGACCCGGGGCGAGGACTGCTGGCAGACCGTCGCCTCGCTCGCCGAGGAGGGGATCCTCGTGGCGCCCGGTGAGTTCTACGGCCCGACCGGCCGCCAGCACGTACGCGTCGCCTTCACCGCCACCGACGAGCGGGTCGCCGCCGCGGTCGCCCGGCTCTCCGCCTGACCGGGACCGGCCGGCTACCGGCGTGCTGCCGGACCGCCCATGGCGGCGCGGGCCACGTCGCGGCCCGGCTCCCGGCGCAGCTCCTCGCCGATCGCCCGGGCCAGGTGCGGGGCAGGGCCGTCGAGGACGGCGCGCACCGCGGCACCGAGCTCGGTGGTCGTGGCCCGGTTCGGGTCCAGCGCGGTCCCCACTCCGGCGGCCTCGATCGCTGCGGCGCCCGCGAACTGGTCGGTGGAGAACGGCAGCACCACCATCGGCACGCCGGCGGTGAGCGCCTCGGTCACGCTGTTGTTGCCGCCATGGGTGACCATCACCGCCGCCCGCTGCAGCAGGGCGACCTGCGGAAGGTACGGACGCAGCAGCCAGTCCGGCGGCACGTCCGGCAGGCTGGTCGCGGAACCGGTCGCCACCGCGACCCGCAGGCCGAGCGGGCGCAGCGCGTCGAGCACTGTCGCCAGCACGTCGCCGCGCGCAGATAGGAAGCTGCCGAAGCTGACGTAGACCACCGGCCGGTCGTCGGCCGCGAGCCAGTCGCGGACGGCGTCGGTCGCCGGCTCGTCCCGCACGGCGGAGCCGAGGAACGCGTGCGCTGGCAGCAGCGCCGTACGTGCCGGGTCGTGCAAGTCCGCCGGGTAGTTCAGCATCAGCAGGTCACCGTGCTCGGCGAACGCGTCCGCCGACGGCGTTGCCCCGGGTGAGAGAACGCGGAGGGCGGCGTTCCACTCCGCAGTGAAGGCGTCGCGGACCTCGCAGCACAGCCGGTGCAGTGCGACGAGGTCGGATCGCGGCGCGGCGAAGGCGGCCGGCCAGGCGGGCGGGTAGCCGTACACCTCGTCACCGACCGGCAGCGCGGACGGGTGGCCGAGGACCACGTCGGCGTGCGGGACCTCCGCCACGGCGAGCGCGAGGCGGGCGCTGAACGCCAGGTGGTCGACGATCACCTGGTCGGGCCGCACCCGCTCGACGACGTCCAGGACGGCCCTGGCCCGATCGACCGGCTCCCACAGCAGGTCGGTGCGTCGCGCCTCGGCCTGGTAGCCCAAGGTGGCCACCATGCCGTGCCGAGTGGCCGCGAAGAAGCCACGCAGCGCGGCGTCCTCGCCGGGTGGCTGCTGCTCGGCCCGGATCACACCGGGGTTCGACCCGCGGCCCAGCACGAGATCGGCACGGTCGAAGCCGAACCCGGCGACGATGCCGGCGGTGGCCGGACCGGTCGCCACCACCACCGACTCACCGGCGTCGCGCCAGGCCGTCGCGAGCGTCGCCAACGGCAGCAGGTGCGAGGCGTAGTCCGGGCTGATCACCAACAGCGTCATGCGACGAACCGTGTCACGAGCGGTCCGCCGTACGGGCGGCCCCGGCATAGATCGCGCTCAACCGGTCGGCCATGGCCTGCACGGTGAAATCGGCGCGCACCCGTTCCACGGCTCGGTCCACCCGCTCGGCCTGGCCCGGCGCGGTGGCCAGGTCGAACGCGGCTCGGATCGCTCGGGCCACGTTGTCCGGTCGGCGGCTGTCGACGAGCACGCCGGTCACTCCGTCGTCGACGTAGGTGGCCGGTCCGCCGGCTGCCGGGCCCACCACCACCAGACCGGAGGCGAGAGCCTCCAGCAGGGCGAGGCCGAACTCCTCCTTGAGGCTGCTGCACACGTACACCCCGCCCGCACCGATGCCGCCTGCCCGGCCCGCCCGCGCGACCGCCAGCCACACCGCCACCACGTCGTTGGGGCGGTGCCCGGGCATCAGCAGGCCCGCCGCGGCCGCGGGGAACCGCGTCAGCACCTCGGCGATCAGGTCGAGCTGCTCGCGTTCGTCCTGGGAGGGATCGTCCAGGTCACCCCCGACGATGAGCAGGTTGCACCGCGAGGCCAGCTCGGTGTCGCCGGCCCACGCCTCGACCAGGGTCGCCATCCCCTTGACCCGGTGCAGGCGCCCGACGCTGATCACCAGCGGCAGCCGCCTGCGGTGCTCGGGCAGCGCGGCGACGAGCGCGTCGAGCTCGGCCAGCGCCGGGCCGGGCGTCCCGGGCCGCTCCAGCTCGGCTGCGGCCGCGGCCGTGACCCGCAGGTCGACGCCCTCCGGCACCACGGTGAACCGGTCGGGCCGAGCGGCCACGTCGAGGCCGAGGAGCTCGCGCATGTCGTGCTGCAGCTCCGGACGGGGGAAGAGGACGACGTGCGCCGACTCCACGGCCAGTCGCTGCACCAGGCGGGCACGGAACCAGTAGTGCTCGCGTTCGTCCTCGGTGCCGAAGTTGCCCCGGTGCAGGCCGCCGGTCATGTCGAGGGCATGGATCACGGCGTGCGGGTCGGGCGCGAGCGTGAACACCACCGGGATGCCCAGCTCGCGTGCCACCTCGGCCGCGGCCAGGCTGCCGACCTCCGCCATCCGCAGGTGCAGCACGTCGGCGCGGTGCGTCCGCAGCACGCGGCGGATCGCGCGCTCCGCCCTGACCCGCGACGGCCAGGCCTGCGCGGCCGACGCGGCCTCGGTGAGCAGCGGGACCGGGGTCAAGAGGTGACCCTCGGCCGGGGTCAGGGCGTCGAGCGCGGCGTGGGCGGCGCCTCGCGACAGCGTCAGCACCCGGTGGACACCCGGCCCGGACGCCAACGCGTCCCCGAGCCGGACCAGCAGGGTGGCGACGCCGCCGTTGTCACCCGCGCCCGCCTGACTGAGGTCACGGTCGATGTCGGCGTGCAGGAAGAGCTGGGCGACGGTCAGGCCGGGTGTGGCCTCACCTCGCTCGGTGGTATCGATGCCCAGGTCGAGGGCGGCGAGCCGGGCCACGACTCCCAGGTCGCCGTCGGCCTGGCTGAGCGCACGGACCACCGCCTCCGCGGCGGCCTCGGCCGGGCGGTCACCGAGAGCGGCGACGGCGGCCAGCCGGACGCTCGGGTGCTCGCCGCCGTCGGCGGCGAGCAGGAGCAGCGCGCGACCGGCGGTCGGACCGGGCACGAGGCCGAGGGTCTCGACCAGCCTGCTGCGGACCGCCGGCTCGGCTGCTCCCGTGAGCGCACCGTCGATGGCGTACGCCACCTGCCGGGGCGCGGACGACTCCCAGCGGGCGAGCGTGCGCTGGGCGAGCATGCCGGAGAACCCACCGCTGAGGACCACCTCGACCAGCCTGCCGATCGCGTCGAGGCGGGGGAGCCGGGCCTCGAGCGCCCAGCTCGCGTGCTCGCGCAGGAACGGCCGGGGGTGCGAGAGCAGATCGGACAGGACCGCGTCGGCGCCGTCGTCCGACACCTGGGCCAGGGCGTGCACGGCCGCCACCGCGGTCAGCTCGTCGTCCTCCTCGACCACCGTGGCCAGCAGCCGCACCGGTTCGGCCCCTCGCTCGCGGGCGGCGGCGGCCGCGAGCCGGTCGCCGCTGCGGAGGACATCCACCACGAACGGTCCTTGCTGGACCTCGTCCAGAGCCTGCCGAAGAGAGAGAGCCACGGTGCTTGTTCGGTGCCGGGCACCGCATCGGATTGCCGGGAGCCGGTGATCTGGACCACCCGACAGCAGGTAGTCGCCGTCAGACGTCAGTCGAAGACGTCGACGTGCACGTGGTCGCGGTGCTCCAGGATCGCCCGGTCGCCGCCTGAGGACGACGGCACGCGGTAGTCGCCCCACCCGTCGCCCGACCACGAGCCGGCGCGCCAGATGCGGTCGTCGAAGATCACGGTCTTGACGTCGAGCCGGTCGGCGTTGGCGACGAGGTAGGAGGCCATCGCCCAGCCGCGCTTCTTGTTCTCGTCGGTGACGGGTCGGAAGAACACGTCGATCGCGCGGCCCTCGTAGTGGGCCGAGCCCTCCATGTGGCCGCTCGACACGCCGCCGGGTTGGAACCCGCCGAGCGACAGTGCGCCGAAGCGCGTCTCGAGGTCACGGCGTACGACGGCGGCGCGCGACACCAGGCCGGTCTCGTCGATCGTGTCGTCCGCCTCGTCGGCGTCGCCGGGGACGTCGCACCACAGGGCGGCGCGCGAGTTGCCGGTGAGCGCGGAGGCGAGCGCGCGGCCGTCCTTCTCGTGGTCGGCGTACGCGTCGGGGTAGCCCGAGCGCTGCACCTCCTGCGCGGCGACGGTGATCTCCATGCTGTCGTAGCCGTCGACCTTCTGCAGGGCGTCGTAGAAGGCGTTGGTCGCGTACACGGGATCGGTCAGCTGCTCGACGCTGCCCCAGCCCTGGGAGGGCCGCTGCTGGAACAGGCCGACGGAGTCCCGGTCGCCGTAGTCGATGTTGTAGAGCTTCGACTCCTGGTACGCCGTCGCGAGGGCGATGCTCGCCGCCCGGGCGGGCATGCCGCGCTCGACGGCGACGGCTGTGATGAGGGAAGCGTTCTCGGCCTGCTCGAGGTCGACCTCGACGGTGTGGCCGTCGACCTCGGCGGTGCAGCCGCTGGTGTCGAGGATGGGCGGCACGGCCCCACGGTCCACGAGCACCACAGCGGTCGCGACGGCCCCGAGCGCGACCACCGCGCCGACGGCGGCCGTGCGGAGGGATGGCACGGCGGCCCTAGTTGGCGTGCAGTGCCGCGTTGAGGGCGATGCCCTCGCCCTTCCACGGCACCGCTTCGACGGCGCCGCTGACCGAGTTGCGGCGGAAGAGGATGTTGTCGACGCCCGAGAGGGTGGCGGCCTTCACGACCGCGGGCTTGCCGTCCATGTCGGTGACGGTCACCTTGGTGCCCGCGGTGACGTAGCAGCCGGCCTCCACGACGCAGTCGTCGCCGAGCGAGATGCCGATGCCGGCGTTGGCGCCGATCAGGCAGCGCTCGCCGACCGAGATGGTCTCCTTGCCGCCGCCGGACAGCGTGCCCATGATCGAGGAGCCGCCGCCGACGTCGGAGCCGTCGCCCACGACGACGCCCGCCGAGATGCGGCCCTCAACCATCGACGCGCCGAGCGTGCCGGCGTTGAAGTTCACGAATCCCTCGTGCATCACCGTGGTGCCCTCGGCCAGGTGGGCGCCGAGCCGCACCCGGTCGGCGTCGGCGATGCGTACGCCGGCGGGCAGGACGTAGTCGGTCATCCGTGGGAACTTGTCGACGCCGAAGACCTGCACGACGTGTCCGGGCACGACGGTCCGCAGCTTGGCGCGGACCTGCTCGAAGCCCTCGACGGCGCACGGGCCGGCGGAGGTCCACACGACGTTGGCGAGCAGGCCGAAGACGCCGTCGAGGTTGACGCCGTGCGGCTTGACGAGGCGGTGGGACAGCAGGTGGAGCCGCAGCCAGACGTCCTCGGTGCTCGCGGGCGCCGCGTCCAGGTCGGCGATCTCCACGAGGCGCACCACGCGGGTGACGCCGCGGAAGTCGTCCTCGCCGCCGTCGAGGTGGGCGAGCTCCTCCGACGGGTCTCCCTCGGTCGCGCCGAGGACGGGGGAGGGGAACCAGGCGTCGAGCACCGTGTCGCCGTGCAGGGTCAGCAGGCCGTAGCCAGAGGCAGCAGTCACCCGCACAGCCTACGGAGGTCGCCCCACCCGCCCGGGTGGCGGCCTACTGGCCGGCGCGGCCGTCGATGCACTCCCGCACGAGGTCGGCGTGCCCGCAGTGGCGGGCGTACTCCTCGATCATGTGCACCACGATGTCCCGCACCTCGGTGGGCTCACCGTGCACGTCGACCACGGCGTCGAGGTCGGTGCGCTCGAGCACCTCGCGGGCGTAGGAGATCTCCGACTGCCACAGCGCGTGGCTCGCGCGGACCAGCTCGTCGTCGGCGTCGGGGAAGGTGAAACCGGCGTCCTCGGCCTCGTCCTGGAACAGCCGCGGGAGGTCCATCCGCGCCTCGATCACCCGACGGAACCAGCTCTGCTCGACGCGCGCCATGTGCCGTACCAGGCCGAGCAGGGAGATGCTCGACGGCGGCACCGCCCTCGTCGCCAGCTGGTCGGCGGTGAGGCCATCACACTTGAGCGCCAGCGTCTGCCGGTAGTGCTCCAGGTAGCCGATGAGGCACTCGCGCTCGCCGCGCGTCGGCCCCATCTGCATCCGCGGGTCCTGGTCGGTCGGGAGCCACATGCCGTCGTATCCGGGGTTCGCCATGGCAGCAGCCAACCGCATGCCCGTCGGACGGACCACAGGGTTTCCGCGCGTGACGGCGCACGCGTCGGGCCGTCCCCGCCTCCCGGCATGGGTCCGCCCGACGCGACCCGTCAGCGCAGGCGCCTGCGGTAGGTCGCGTTGGCCCAGGCGTACGCCACCACGAGCAGGCCGACGCACCACGCCAGCGCCACCCAGAGGTCACCACCGGCGGGCTGCGCGTCGAGGAGCGCCCGGACCGCGTTGACGATCGACGTGACCGGCTGGTGCTCGGCGAACCACGCTACCGGGCCGGGCATGGAGTCGGTGGGCACGAAGGCGGAGCTGATGAAGGGAAGGAAGATCAGCGGATAGCTGAACGCGCTCGCACCGTCCACGGTCTTCGCCGACAGCCCGGCCACGACGGCCAGCCAGGTCAGGGCGAGGGTGAAGAGGAGCAGGATCCCCGTCGCGGCGGCCCACCCCGCGAGACCCGCGTCCGAGCGGAAGCCCATCAGGACCGCCACGCCCACCACGATGGCGAGCGAGACGGCGTTGGCGACCACGGAGGTCAGCACGTGGCCCCAGAGCACCGCGGACCGGCCGATGGGCATCGACCGGAACCGCTCGACGATGCCGCCCCGGAGGTCGAGGAACAGCCGGTACGACGTGTACGCGACGCCCGAGGCGATGGTCATCAGCAGGATGCCGGGAAGCAGGTAGGTGACGTAGGGCTCGTCCGAGCCGGTCTCGATGGCGCCGCCGAGCACGTAGACGAAGAGCAGCATCATGGCGACCGGCGTGACGGCCGTGGTGACGATCGTGTCGGGGCTGCGAAGGATGTGTCGCAGCGACCGGCCCGTCAGGGCGGCGGTGTCGGCGACGGCGTGAGCGGTGGACATCAGGACTCCTCCCGGCCCACGCCGGCGGCCGCCTCGCCGACGAGCGCGAGGAAGACGTCTTCGAGGCTGGGCTGCTTCTCGACGTACTCGACCGTGGCCGGGGGCAGCAGCCCCTTGAGCTCGGCGAGCGTGCCGTTCTGGATGATGCGGCCTCCGTGGAGGATCGCGATGCGGTCGGCGAGGTGCTCGGCCTCGTCGAGGTGCTGCGTGGTCAGCAGCACCGTCGTGCCGGAGGCGGCGAGCTCGCGCACGGTGCGCCACACCTCGATGCGCGCCTGGGGATCGAGCCCGGTGGTGGGCTCGTCGAGGAAGACGACGGCCGGGTCGCCGATCAGGCTCATCGCGATGTCGAGGCGTCGCCGCATGCCGCCGGAGTAGGTGCCGGCGCGGCGCCCGCCCGCCTCGGCGAGGTCGAAGCCCTCGAGGAGGCGGTCGGCCACGTCGCCCGGCCGCGGCACGTGCCGCAGCCGGGCGACCAGGACGAGGTTCTCGCGTCCGGTCAGCACCTCGTCGATGGCGGCGAACTGCCCGGTGAGGCTGATCGACTCGCGGACCTCGACGGCCGCGCCGGCGACGTCGTGGCCGTCGACTTCCGCGGATCCGGCGTCGGCCTGCAGCAGGGTCGAGAGGATCTTCACCAGCGTCGTCTTGCCGGCCCCGTTGGAGCCCAGCAGGGCGAAGATGCTGCCGCGGGCGACGTCGAGGTCGACCCCGCGGAGCACCGGCAGGTCGCCGTAGGCCTTCTCGATGCCCTGCACCCGGATCGCCGGAGCGAGGGTCGCGGTGCTCATGACCGGTCGCCCTTCTCGAGCTCCTCGAAGGCCTGGACCAGGCGAGCGCGCTCCTTGTCGATCCAGCGCCTGCCGCCGTAGGACTCCGCGTAGGTCTCCGCGAACTCGACCGGGTCCTCCCCGACGATGTCGCGGACCGGTGTCCCGTCGATCGCTGCGCGCTCCCACAGGTCGGCGAGGTCGACGAACATCCGCACGATGACGTCCCCGTCGACGACGCCGCCGAAGTACGTCAGGTAGCGGTTGAGGGCCTCGGCGGCCGAGGCGTACGGCTCGGGCAGCGACTCCAGCCGCGCCTTCGCCTCCTTGTAGTGCTTCTTCTGCTCCAGCGAGCCGGTGATCGCCTCGAGCCACCTGGCGGCCATGTCAGCCCTCCTTCTCGAGTGTGTCGATGCGTGCGGCGAGGAACTCCCAGTTCCTCCAGAACTCGGCAAGGACCGAGCGGCCCTCGGCGTTGAGCGTGTAGACCTTGCGCGGCGGCCCCTTCTCCGACGGGACCTTCTCCACGTCGACGAGCCCGCGCTGCTCGATGCGTACGAGGACGGCGTAGACCGTGCCCTCGACGATGTCGATGAAGCCCTGGTCACGGAGCCTCGCGGTGATCTCGTAGCCGTAGGCCGGCCGGGTCGCGAGAACCGCGAGCACGATCCCCTCGAGGGTGCCCTTGAGCATCTCGGTGAGCTGCTTGCTGCCCATGTCGTCGTCCCTCCTCTCGGTAGTCGGTAACACTGAATACCGGGCAATCGATTGGCGCGTGCGCTCGCCCCGGCCGTACGATCGCGGCAGGCGTCTGAGCCGTCATCAGCGGCGAGCCTCGAGAAGAACAGGTGCGGCGAGCCGGCCGTCACCTCACTAGAACTCGACGGGTGCGGCCCGACACAGCCGGAACGAAGCGGTCGTCTCCCCGCCGGGAGCGGCAAGCGAGGTGGTACCGCGGTCGGCAGATCGTCCTCGTGGTGAAGACCCGAGACGTACGACGCACCGCGAGGAGCACCGCAGATGACCTACCCCAAGGTGAGCCACACCGACGCGACCTCGGTCGCCGGCAGCCCCCGCTTCCCGGAGATCGAGGAGGCGGTGCTCGCCTACTGGGAGTCCGACGACACCTTCCGGGCGAGCGTCGAGCAGCGCGACGCCGGTGCCGACGGCGCGAACGAGTTCGTCTTCTACGACGGCCCGCCGTTCGCCAACGGTCTCCCGCACTACGGCCACCTGCTCACCGGCTACGTCAAGGACCTGATCCCTCGCTACCAGACGATGCGCGGCCACAAGGTCGAGCGCCGCTTCGGCTGGGACACCCACGGCCTGCCCGCCGAGCTCGAGGCGATGCGCCTCAACGGCATCAAGACCACCGACGAGATCGTCGAGCTGGGCATCGAGAAGTTCAACGAGGCGTGCCGCCAGTCGGTCCTGAAGTACACCGGCGAGTGGCGCGACTACGTCACCCGCCAGGCGCGCTGGGTCGACTTCGACAACGACTACCGCACGATGAACCCGGAGTTCATGGAGTCGGTCATCTGGGCCTTCAAGCAGCTGCACGAGAAGGGCCTGGTCTACGAGGGCTTCCGCGTGCTGCCCTACTGCTGGCAGGACGAGACGCCGCTGTCCAACCACGAGCTGCGGATGGACGACGACGTCTACCAGATGCGCCAGGACCCGGCCGTCACCGTCGGCTACGACGTCACGACCGACGGCCCGTTCGCAGGCGTGAAGGTGCTCGTCTGGACGACGACCCCGTGGACCCTCCCGTCCAACCTCGCGGTGATGGTCGGCGAGGACATCGACTACGTGGTCGTCGAGTCGGACGGACCGACCGGCAGCGCCGAGCGCTACCTCCTCGCCGAGGCCCGCCTGGCGTCGTACGCCCGCGAGCTGGGGGACGACCCGCAGGTCACCTGGCGCGGCAAGGGCAGCGACCTCGTCGGCCTGGAGTACGCCCCGCCGTTCTCCTACTACGCCGGCCACGAGCGCGCGTTCCGCCTCGTGCCCGCCGAGTTCGTCACGACCACCGACGGCACCGGGCTCGTGCACACCGCCGGCGCCTTCGGTGAGGACGACAAGGTCGTCACCGACCGCGAGGGCATCGAGGCGGTCATGCCGGTCGGCAGGGACGGGCGCTTCACGTTCCCGGTCACCGACTACGAGGGCATGCAGGTCTTCGACGCCAACCTCCAGATCATCGACCACCTCAAGGCGGCGACCCGCGCCCCGTCGGTCGAGGAGGGGGCCCAGCGCCCGTCACGAGACCAGGGCTCGGTCACCCCCGGCACCGTCCTGGTGCGCCGCGAGACGTACGACCACTCCTACCCGCACTGCTGGCGCTGCCGGCAGCCGCTGATCTACAAGGGCGTCTCCTCGTGGTTCGTCGAGGTGACCAAGGTCAAGGAGCGCCTGATGGAGCTCAACCAGGACATCCGCTGGGTGCCCGAGCACATCAAGTTCGGCCAGTTCGGCAAGTGGCTGGAGAACGCCCGCGACTGGTCGATCACCCGCAACCGCTTCTGGGGCAGCCCGGTGCCGGTGTGGAAGTCCGACGACGAGCACCACCCGCGCGTCGACGTCTACGGCTCCTTCGAGGAGATCGAGCGGGACTTCGGCACGCTGCCGCGCGACAAGGACGGCAACCCCGACCTGCACCGCCCGTTCGTCGACGAGCTGACGCGACCCAATCCCGACGACCCGACCGGGAAGTCCACCATGCGCCGCGTCACCGACGTCCTCGACGTGTGGTTCGACTCCGGCTCGATGTCCTTCGCGCAGGTGCACTACCCGTTCGAGAACAAGGACTGGTTCGACAACCACTTCCCCGGGGACTTCATCGTCGAGTACATCGGCCAGACGCGCGGCTGGTTCTACACGATGCACGTCCTGGCGGGCGCGATCTTCGACCGGCCGGCGTTCTCGACGTGCCTGAGCCACGGCATCGTGCTCGGCAACGACGGCCAGAAGATGTCGAAGTCGCTGCGCAACTACCCAGACGTGCGCGAGGTCTTCGACCGCGACGGCGCCGACGCGATGCGCTGGTTCCTCATGTCGAGCCCGATCCTGCGCGGCGGCAACCTCGTCGTCACCGAGCAGGGCATCCGCGACTCGGTGCGGCAGGTGCTGATCCCGCTGTGGAACAGCTGGTCCTTCTTCAGCCTGTACGCCAACGCGGCCAAGGGCGGCGAGGGCTACGACGCCACGTGGCGCACCGACAGCGGCCACCCGATGGACCGCTACATCCTGGCCAAGCTGCGCGACTACGTCGCCGCGATGACCGACCAGCTCGACAACTACGAGGTGGCGGCGGCGTGCGACTCGACGCGCAGCTTCCTCGACGTGCTGACCAACTGGTACATCCGACGCTCGCGCGAGCGCTTCTGGGACGAGGACTCCGACGCGTTCGACACCCTCCACACGGTGCTCGAGGTCGTCTGCCGCGCCACCGCGCCGCTGATGCCGCTGACCACCGAGGAGGTCTGGCGCGGCCTCACCGGCGAGCGCTCGGTCCACCTCGCCGACTGGCCGTCCGCCGACGACCTGCCCGCCGACGAGTCGCTGGTCGCGTCCATGGACACGGTGCGCGACGTCTGCTCGGCTGGCTCGGCGCTGCGCAAGGCCGCCAACCTCCGCAACCGCCTTCCGCTGGCACGCCTGACCGTCGTCACCGACGCCGACCTCGACGGCTTCGAGCAGCTGGTCGCCGACGAGCTGAACCTCAAGGCCGTCCAGGTCCTCGCGGTCGACGCGCCCGAGGCGGCGTCGTACGGCGTCTCGCAGCGGCTCACGGTCAACGCCCGCGCGGCCGGTCCGCGCCTCGGCAAGGACGTCCAGCTGGCGATCAAGGGCTCGAAGTCCGGTGACTGGTCGGTCGCCGACGACGGGACGGTGACCGCCGGCGGGCTCGCGCTCGTCGAGGGGGAGTACGCCCTCGAGACCGTCGCCGGGTCGTCGGACGCAGGCTCCGCGCTCGGCATGCTGCCGCGTGGCGGCTTCGTCGTCCTCGACACCGCCGTCACGCCCGAGCTCGAGGCCGAGGGCGCCGCCCGCGACCTGGTCCGCGCGGTGCAGCAGGCCCGCAAGGACGCCGGCCTGCAGGTCAGCGACCGGATCAGCCTCACGATCACCGGTCCCGAGGCCACCCTGGCCGCGGCCCGGACCCACGAGGCCCTGATCGCGGACGAGACCCTGGCCACCGCGGTGTCCTACGTCGACGCCGCCGAGCTCGCGGTCGAGGTCGTCGGCGCCTAGGCCGACAACCGTCGGAAGGCGCGCGCCGAGAGCGGCACGAACACCGCGGCCAGCACCAGCGGCCACACCAGCGCGACGGCCACGGCGTGGTCGGCGAGGATGCCGTCGGTGATCCCCGAAGGGTTGCCGAACAGCTCGCGGCACGCGGCGGCCGTGGCGGAGACCGGGTTCCACTGCGCGAGCAGGCCCAACCAGTGCGGCATGTCCTGCGGGGAGACGAACACGCTGGACAGGAAGCCGATCGGCCACACCAGGATCTGCACGGCCATCACCCCGCCCTCGCCGCGCAGCACGAGCCCGAGGAAGATCCCCAGCCACAGCACGGCGAAGCGCAGCCACAGCAGCAGGCCGACCGCGAGCAGCGACTCCGACCACGACCCGCCGGCCTGCCACCCGATAAGCAGGCCGCCCGCCATCAGCACCAGCAGCTCGACGGCCGAGTTGGTCAGGTCGGCACCGGCGCGGCCGAGCGGCACCGCGACGCTGCTGATGGGCAGGGAACGGAAGCGGTGCGTGACACCCTTCTTCGAGTCGTTGGCGATCGCGCTCATCGTGGCCTCGACGCCGAACAGCATCGCGAGGGCGAACATCCCGGGCATCAGGTAGTCCAGGTAGTCACCGCCGCCCGGCAGCGCGATCGACCCGCCGAAGAGGTAGCCGAAGACGAGCACGAGCATGATGGTGAAGGCGATGCCGAACAGTGGGGTCCACGGCTCCCGCTGCCAGTGCTTGAGGTCGCGGAGCATGATGATCCAGCTCTGTCGCAAGGTGGTCGTCGCAGTCATCGGTGACCTCCGTCACGGGTGGTGGGCCGGTCCGTGAGGTGCAGGAACACCTCGTCGAGCGTGGGCTCGCGCAGCTGTACGTGGGTGGGGGTGATCGCCGCGGCGTCCAGGGCACGCACGACGGCGAGGAGGGCGGTCGTGCCGCCCGCGGTGCCGGCCTCGACCACGAGCTCGGACCGCTCGTCGTCGAGGTGGACCTCGCTGGCCACCGCCGCCGCGACAGCGGCGCGGGCAGCGGCCGCGTCCGGCCCCGTCGGGAGGCCGACGATCACCCGGTCCCCGCCGAGCGTGGCCTTCAGCTCGGACGGGGTGCCCTCGGCGACGACCCGGCCGGCGTCCATCACCGTGATCCGGTCGGCGAGGCGGTCGGCCTCCTCGAGGTACTGCGTGGTGAGCAGCACCGTGGTGCCCAGCGCGACCACGCGGCGGACGGCCTCCCAGACGTCGGCCCGCCCGCGCGGGTCGAGCCCGGTCGTCGGCTCGTCGAGGAAGAGAACCGCCGGTCGGGTGAGGAGCGCGGCGGCGATGTCGAGGCGACGCCGCATGCCGCCGGAGTAGGTGGACACCTTGCGGTCCGCCGCGTCGGCGACGTCCATCGCCTCGAGCAGCTCGGCGGCGCGGGACTGCGCCGCGGCGGCGTCGAGGCCGTGCAGGCGGGCGAACATCACGAGGTTCTCGCGCCCGTGGAGGATCTCGTCGAGCGCGGCCGACTGCCCGACCAGGCCGATCACAGAGCGCACCTGCGCGTGCTGGGTGCGGACGTCGAACCCGGCGACGCGGGCCTCGCCCTCGTCGATGCGGGTCAGCGTGGCGAGGGTGTGGACGGCCGTGCTCTTGCCCGCGCCGTTCGGCCCGAGGAGCGCGTGCACCGAGCGGGCCGACACGTCGAGGTCGAAGCCGTCGAGGGCGAACGTGTCGCCGTACCTCTTGCGCAGTCCGCGGGCTTCGATGGGTGGTGGAAGTGGCATCAGGCCTCCAGTTCGTACGGTGTACGGAGTTCAACGGCTCCACGGTAGCATTTGTTCCGTACGGCGTACGAAGAAGTTAGGGTGGGCCCGTGCCCGACCCTGATCCCGTGCTCCGGCTGCTGTGGCGGCACAGCCTTCCCAGCCCCGAGGGCGGTGCCGCGCGCCGCGGCCCGAAGCAGAAGGTCACGGTCGACGACGTGGTCGACGCCGCGATCGACCTCGCCGACCGAGACGGCCTGGCCGCGTTGTCCATGCGGGGCCTGGCCCAGCACCTCGGGCTCGGGGCGATGACGCTCTACACCTACGTCGCCACCCGCAACGACCTCCTCGTGCTCATGGTCGACCAGGTGCTCGGCCGCACGGTGCTGCCCGCGCACGCCGTCGACCTGCGCGAGCGGCTCGAGCAGCTGGCCCGCGTGCAGTACGACGACTACCGGGCCCATCCGTGGCTGCTGGAGGTGACGGGCGTACGCGCCTGGCTCGGTCCGCACATGGCCGACCGCTACGAGTGGCAGCTCGAGGCCGTGGAGGGGATCGGTCTCGACGACATCGAGATGGACCAGGCCGTCACCCTCCTGGCGTCCTTCGCCGCCGGGGTCGCCCGCGCCGAGCAGGTCGTCCGCCACGCCGAGCGCGAGTCCGGGATGAGCGACGCCGAGTGGTGGGAGGCCAACCACGAGGCCCTCGGCGAGGTCATGGCGGGACGCGAGTACCCGCTCGCCGGCCGGGTCGGCACCGCCGCGGGGGAGGCCTACCAGGCCGCCAGCGACCAGCGGCGCGAGCTCGACTTCGGACTGGCCCGCATCGTCGACGGGCTGGTCGCCCACCTCCCCGACGGGTCCTGACGCCCGCGGTGGGCCGACGCTGACAAGATGGCCGACATGGCCCACCTCGACCTGTCCGCCGACGTCGTCTCCCTGACCCAGCAGCTCGTCGACATCGAGTCGGTCTCCCACCACGAGCAGGAGATCGCCGACGCCGTCGAGGCTGCCCTGACGTCGCTGCCGCACCTCACCGTGACCCGGCGCGGCCACACGATCGTCGCGCGCACCGAGCTCGGCCTGGGGGAGCGGGTGGTGGTCGCCGGCCACCTCGACACCGTCCCGCTCAACGACAACCTGCCGTCCCGCCTGGAGGACGGCGTCCTGCACGGGCTCGGCAGCTGCGACATGAAGGGCGGCGACGCGGTGATGCTGAAGCTCGCCGCCGACATCACCTCGCCCAACCGTGACCTCACCTTCATCTTCTACGAGGCGGAGGAGGTCGACTCGGTCCACAACGGCCTGCGCAAGCTGACCGAGAGCGACCCCGACCTGCTGCAGGCCGACTTCGCGATCCTGATGGAGCCCAGCAACGCCTCGATCGAGGCGGGCTGCCAGGGCACGATGCGGGTCGACGTACGCACCACGGGCGAGCGGTCGCACAGCGCACGCAGCTGGAAGGGCGTCAACGCCATCCACCTCGCCGGTCCCGTGCTGGGCCGGCTCAACGACTACGTCGCGCGGCAGCCGGAGATCGACGGCCTCGCCTTCCACGAGGGCCTCAACGCGACCGGCATCCGCGGCGGGGTCGCCGGCAACGTGATCCCCGACGAGTGCGTCGTCGAGGTCAACTTCCGCTTCGCCCCCGACCGCAGCGAGGCCGACGCCGAGGCGTTCGTGCGCGACTTCTTCGACGGCTACGACGTCACGGTGACCGACATGGCCGCCGGCGCGATGCCGGGGCTGGACCGACCGGCGGCGAAGGCGTTCGTCGAGGCGGTCGGCGGCGAGGTCGCGCCGAAGTTCGGTTGGACCGACGTCGCACAGTTCACCAGGCTCGGCGTACCTGCGGTGAACTTCGGCCCCGGAGATCCGATGTTCGCCCACAAGCAGGACGAGCACGTCCCCACCGAGCACATCGAGCGGTGTGAGCGGATCCTCAAGGAGTGGCTGGCATGAACCCCCGACGCAACGACCGGCAGGCCGACCGCGTGACGGGTCCCGTCATCGAGCGTCGCGGCCAGGTGCACGAGGGCAGCACCACCGACCAGCGCCTCCTCGACTCCCGCGGCAGGACCGACTGGGTCCACACCGACCCGTGGCGTGTCCTGCGGATCCAGGCGGAGTTCGTCGAGGGCTTCGGCGCGCTCGCCGAGACCGGTCCGGCCATCGCGGTCTTCGGCTCCGCTCGCACACCGGTCGACCACCCCTACTACGCGATCGGCGAGGAGGCCGGCCGCAAGCTCGTCGAGGCCGGCTTCGCGGTGATCACCGGGGGCGGCCCCGGAGCGATGGAGGCGGCCAACAAGGGCGCCTGCGAGGCCGGTGGCGCGAGCATCGGCCTCGGCATCGAGCTGCCCTTCGAGTCCGGCCTCAACCAGTGGGTCGACAAGGGCATCAACTTCCGCTACTTCTTCGCCCGCAAGACGATGTTCGTCAAGTACTCCCAGGGCTTCGTGGTCCTGCCCGGCGGCCTCGGCACCCTCGACGAGCTCTTCGAGGCGCTGACGCTGGTGCAGACGCGCAAGGTCACGTCGTTCCCCATCGTGCTCATCGGCACGGCGTACTGGTCCGGCCTGTTCGACTGGCTCCGGCAGACGGTGCTGGCAGAGGGCAAGATCAACGCCACCGACCTCGACATGATGGTGGTGACCGACGACGTCGACGAGGCGGTGGCGCTGATGGTGGCCGCGCGTGAGGACCGCTGGCCCTCCCCTGAGCCGGAGCGGCCCGAATGATGATGTGGTTCTTCGCCGTCCTCGTCGTCCTCGCCATGGGTGGCGTGGCGATGGTGGCCTCCGGTCGCGGCGGCTCGATGGCGCCGGCGTACGACGACCGCCCTGACCTCGCGCTGCCCGACGACCGACCGATCGCGGCGCAGGACCTGCGCGCGGTGCGGTTCCCGCTCGCGTTCCGCGGCTACCGGATGTCCGACGTCGACGAGCTCCTCGCCCGGCTGGCGTCCGAGCTGGAGGAGCGACACCCCGACGAGCCGTGGCCCGACGCCTCGTCTGGCGAGCCGCCGCGCGACTAGGGCAGACTGCCGCGTCATGTCGTTCCCGATCGTCGTCTGGATCCTCACGGGGCTCGCTGCCGTGGCGATCGTGCTGACGCGGCTCCGCCTGAGCGGCGCCGCAGCGGCGGGTCGCTTCTCGATCAGCCGCCGCGTGCCCCTCACGCACTTCGTGGCCGGCATCGTCGCCCTCGTTCTGTGGCTGGGCGTACTGGTGGCGCCGGAGGACTCCCTGCTCGGCGGGCCGCTCGTCGGCATCCTCGCGATCGCCTGCTGGTGGCTCACCGCCATCTGCGGGCTGCTGATCCTCGCCCGCTGGCTGCCCGCCAAGGGGCGGCACGCCCCCGAGGCCGCCGGCGACTCGTGGAGCGACGGACCGGGGCTGTCCCTTCTGGCACACCTCGGCATGGTGCTCGGCGTCCTGGTCTTCACCTACGCCTACCTCACCGCAGCCGTCTGATGCGCGCGCTGCGCACCCGGTCGGCGTACGCCGCCGTGCTGGCGACCGCGGCCCTGACCGCCGCGGGGCTCACCCAGCCCGCACCGGCCGCGCCCGCCTCCGCAGCCGCGCCCGGCGACCGCCCGGCCGTCGTCGAGGTCCGCACGATCGGCCACTCCGTCAAGGGACGTCCGATCCGCGCGTGGCGGCTCGGGGAGCCGGGCAGGCGACGCATCGTGCTGGTCTCGACGATGCACGGCGACGAGCCGCACACCCGCCGGATCCTGGAGACCCTGCGCGACGGGCGGCCGGTGCGCGGCGTCGACCTCTGGGTCCTCCCGACCTACAACCCCGACGGGCTCGCGCGGGGCACCCGCCGCAACGCCCGCGGCGTCGACCTCAACCGCAACTTCCCGCACCGGTGGAAGGACCTCGAGGGCACCTACGAGTCCGGCCCCCGCCCGGCGAGCGAGCCGGAGACCCGGGCGGTCATGGCCTTCCTCGAGGAGGTCGACCCGCGCCGGGTGATCAGCTTCCACCAGCCGTTGCACGGCGTCGACACCGACACCAAGGACGCCGGCTTCGCGCGGCGCCTGGCGCGTGCGCTGCGGCTGCCCCGCACGTCCCTCGACTGCGGCGGGCTCTGCCACGGCACCATGACGATGTGGTTCAACCACCGCTTCCGCGGGTCGGCGCTCACCGTCGAGTACGGCGGCCGGCCCTCGCGGCACCGGATGGCCGTCCAGGCGCCCCGGCAGCTGCTCGGCGCGATCGGCGCCCACCGCACGCGCCGCGGCTGAGGCTCGGCGGCCGTGGCTCAGCGACCGTGGAAGGCCGGCTTCTCCTTGGCCATGAACGCGTCCACCGCGGCGAGGTGGTCCTCGGTGCCGCCGGTCAGCGCCATCTTGCCGGCCTCGAAGGCCAGTGACTCCTCCAGGGGGTGCGCGGCGGCGTACGCCACTGCCTGGCGGATCGAGCCGAACGCCACCGTCGGGCCCGACGCCAACCGTGCGGCGAGCTCGCCCACGGCCTGCGGGAGCTCCTCGGCGGTGACGACTTTCGTGGCCAGGCCCAGCTCGAGCGCCTCCTGGGCCGAGACGGTGCGCGGGAAGTACAGGAGCTCCATCGCCTTGGCGCGACCCACGAGGCGGGGGAGCGTCCAGCTCGACCCGGTGTCGCAGGAGAGCGCGACGCCGGCGAAGGAGGTGTTGAAGCCGGCCGAGTCGACGACGACCCGGAAGTCGGCGGCGAAGGCCAGGCTCGCCCCGGCGCCGGCCGCGACGCCGTTGACGGCCGCGATCACAGGCTTGGGCATCGTCGCGAGCGCCAGGGCGATCGGGTTGTAGTGCTGCTCGACGGTCTCCGACAGCGGGACGTCCGCCTCGCCCTTCAGCCCGGCGAGGTGATCCTTGAGGTCCTGTCCTACGCAGAAGGCGCGGCCGCTGCCGGTGAGCACGACGCACCGCACCTCCGGGTCCGCGGCGACCCGGTGGACGGTGTCGCGCAGCAGGTCCTTGGTGGCGACGTCGAGGCCGTTCATCGCCTCCGGTCGGTTGAGCGTGATCGTCGCGACGCCGTCCTCCACGTGGAGCAGGACGGGGTCGGCGCCGGTGCTGTCGACCGCGCTGGGTCCGGCGGCACGGTCGGGCTGGGAGGTCGTCATGGCCGCAGTCTGCCTGACCAAGTCGGGGTGTTACTGCCCTGTGGTGCCGATCACGCGGGTCATGGGGGATAATGGCCGTCGTACGACGCCGATCGAGGTGGCCGAACCAGTCAGCCGCCTCGATTCGCATGTGATGAGCCACATCCAGTGATGGCTGAACAGGAAGAGGTGCGCCGATGGCCGCCATGAAGCCCCGCACGGGCGACGGACCGCTCGAGGTCACCAAGGAAGGACGCGGCATCGTCATGCGCGTCCCGCTCGAGGGCGGTGGACGGCTGGTGGTGGAGCTCAACGCCGAGGAGGCCTCGGCTCTCGGTGACGCCCTCAAGGACGTCGTCGGCTGATCGTGCCCAGCACCGCACTGCCGCCCCAGGTCTCGCCGCCCGAGTTCGCCCTGAGCCCCGCGCTGCCGCACCAGATCGGCGGCGCGGAGGTCTGGGCGTTCCCGGTCCTCCCCGACGACGACGGGCCGCTGCTCGGACCGGGTGCCGACGAGGCCGGTGACGCCCTCGGCGTCGACCTCCTCGCGGCGCTCGAGGCATCGCGAGCCACCGGTCGCGCCGGCGAGCTGACCTCGGTACCGGTCGCCGGCCGCGCCGCCGGGGACGCGGCGCCCGACGGGCCCGGCCTCGTGCTGCTCGTCGGTGTCGGCGAGGCGACCCCGACGGACTTCCGTCGTGCCGGTGCTGCGCTCGCCCGCGCCACCAAGGACCGCGGCAACGTCGTGACGTCACTCGCGGCGATCGCGCCCGACGAGGGCCTCGGCGCCTTCGTCGTCGGGGCGATGCTCGGCTCGTTCGCCTTCCACTGGCGCTCCGACGGACCCAAGGAGCGACCGGTCGCCCAGATCGTGCTCGCCGGCGTGGACGGCGACGGCGCCGACGACGAGCTTGCCCGGGCGATCGCGCACGGCGGCGCCGGCTGGCGCTCACGCACCCTCGCCACCGTCCCGGCCAACCTGAAGACTCCCGCCTGGTTGGCCGAGCAGGCCGTGGAGGTCGGCGAGGAGACCGGCCTCGAGGTGCAGGTCTGGGACGACGCGCGGCTCGAGGCCGAGGGCTTCGGCGGCATCCGCGCCGTCGGCGGCGCCTCCGTCAACGAGCCCCGGCTCATCCGCATGGACTACACCCCGCGCGGGGCGACCAAGCGCATGCCCACGGTGGTCCTCGTCGGCAAGGGCATCACCTTCGACACCGGCGGCCTCGACATCAAGCCCAGCGAGAGCATGCTGACGATGAAGCGCGACATGAGCGGCGGCGGCGCCGTCATCGCCACCATGGCTGCGCTCCGCGACGTCGACTGCCCGGTCCGCGTCATCGGCCTGGTGCCGACCGCGGAGAACGCCGTGAGCGGCTCTGCGATGCGCCCCGGCGACGTCATCACCCACTTCGGTGGTCGCACGTCCGAGGTCAACAACACCGACGCCGAGGGCCGCCTCGTGCTGGCCGACGCGATGGCCTACGCCGTCAGCGAGCTCGCGCCCGCCGTCCTCGTCGACATCGCCACCCTCACCGGTGCGATGAAGGTGTCGCTCGGGCAGTGGACCGGCGGCTACTTCGCCAACCACGAGGGCCTGGCCGACCAGGTGCAGGCCGCGTCGGCCGCGTCGGGCGAGACCACCTGGCGGATGCCGCTGGTCGCCGACTACGAGGACAAGGTCGCCTCCGGCATCGCCGACGGCGACAACGCCGCGGGAGGCGCCGGCGCGATCACGGCCGCGCTCTTCCTCCAGCACTTCGCCGGCGACGTGCCGTGGGCCCACATCGACTTCGCCTCCGCCGCGGAGTCACCGACCGACCGCCACGAGTGGACGGCTGGCCCCAGCGGCTGGGGTCCGCGCCTGCTGCTGAGCTGGCTCGGCTCCGACGACCCCTTGGCCGGGATCGTCTGATGCTCGGGCTCACCGTCCGCTGGTCCCTGGCCGAGGCGCCGGAGGGGGTCGAGGAGCAGCTGGCGTCCTACGTCGCCGAGACCTCCCACGCCCGGTTCACCGGGATGGCCGGTCTGCGGTTCAAGACCTGGCGCCAGGTGCCGGGGGAGTGGTTCGAGGGCTGCTACGTCTTCGCCACGAGCGAGGCGCGGGAGGACTTCCAGCGCAGCTTCACCGAAGGTGCCGCCGACGCGCCCGGCAGCCGGATCATCGGGAGCCCGCCGATCCTCGTCGAGGCGTGCGACATCGTCGCGATCGCCGAGGGCTGGGAAGGTTTCGAAGCCTGGGGTAGGGCCTGACAACCCCTGTTGCCCAACCCTGCCCACCCTCCCAAGCCACCGAGCACGCGCGAGCGGAGCGAGCGCCTATGTTTCTGGCGCCCATTCCTTCTTGGCCGCCAACAGGCCGTCGCCGACGGGCAGCAGCACCGGCACGAGTGCCTCGTGCTCGAGGATCGTCCGGCCGAGGTCGCGGATGGTGACGGTCTCCTCGTCGCGCTGGGCCGGGTCGGCGACCCGGTCGTGCCACAGCGCGTTGTCGAACGCCACGACCCCGCCGGGACGCAGCAGTCGCAGCGCCTCCTTGAGGTAGGCGGCGTACTCGCGCTTGTCGCCGTCGCAGAAGACGAGGTCGTAGTGGCCGTCGGTCAGGCGGGGCAGCACGTCGAGCCCGGCTCCCGCGATGGTGCGGGCGCGGTTGCCGGGGATCCCGGCCTCGGTGAACGTCTCCTTGGCGAGGCGCTGGTGCTCGGCCTCGATGTCGACGGTCGTGAGCACGCCGTCGGCGCGCATGCCGCGCAGCAGCCAGAGCCCGGACACGCCGGTGCCGGTGCCGATCTCGACGACCGCGCGCGCGTCGAGCACGGACGCGAGGAAGCGCAGGGCGGCGCCGACGCCGGGCCCGACGGGGGCCACGCCCACCTCCTCGGCGCGGCTGCGGGCGGCGGCCAGGAGCTCGTCCTCGGCCACGAACGTCTCGGCGTAGGTCCAGCTCGCGGGCTTGATCGGCGCGGTGTTGTTCGGCACGCGGCGACTCTATCGCGCAGCAACCGCCGGACGTGGCCGGGAACACACGGACCCCCTCGGTCGTTGGAGGCGGTGACCCGGGGAGAAGTTCTTGGTCGGTCCGCATGCGGTTCACAGGGAACTCTCAGGCGGGATACCTAGCGTCAGGAAGGACATCGAACCGTTGCAGCTGCGGTCGAGGAAGACGAGCCAGGGAGCACCCGTGGGTGATCACGTCGACGCCACAGCCGATGCCGTCGCCGTGCCCACCTGGGACGAGGTCGTGGAGCAGCACTCCGACCGGGTGTTCCGGCTGGCCTACCGCCTGACCGGCAACCGGCCCGACGCCGAGGACCTCACCCAGGAGGTGTTCGTGCGGGTCTTCCGTTCCCTCGACACCTACACGCCGGGCACCTTCGAGGGGTGGCTGCACCGCATCACCACCAACCTCTTCCTCGACGGTGCGCGCCGCAAGCAGCGCATCCGCTTCGACCCGCTGTCCGACGAGCGCGCCGCCCGGCTGACCAGCGCGGCCCCGGCGCCCGAGCTCGCCGTGGCGGACCGGACCTTCGACGACGACATCGAGACGGCACTGGCGACCCTGCCGCCCGACTTCCGCGCCGCGGTCGTGCTGTGCGACGTCGAAGGCCTCAGCTACGAGGAGATCGCCGAGATCATGGATGCCAAGCTCGGCACCGTGCGCTCGCGCATCCACCGCGGGCGCACGATGCTCCGCAAGGCTCTCGCGCACCGCGAGCCGGCCGCGGGGCGCTCGCGCTACTCGGGTCCGGTCGCCGCCCCCCACCCCCGCGGGCCGGTGTCGTGATGAGCCACCTCGGATCACGGGTCAGCGCACTCCTCGACGGTCGTCTCGCGCCGGAGGAGGAGGAGCGCTGCTGGAGCCACGTCCACGAGTGCCACGCCTGCCGTGACCTCGTCGAGCAGGAGGGATGGGTCAAGACCCAGCTGGCCCAGCTGTCCTTCGGTCCGGGCCAGCCCTCCCACGACTTCAAGTCGGAGCTGGTGGGCCGCTGCTCGGCCATGCAGCCCGGCGATGGCCACGGCCTGGCCGCGCCCCAGTTCTCGACGTCCAGCCACCGACCCCGCCGCGGCCTCGTCGCCATCGGCGGCGGCGCAGCGAGCGCCTGCGTCGTGGGCGTGCTCGTCCTCGGCGCGGCCGGCGCCCCGCGCGTCGACCCCCGGCCGCCGGTCACCGACCTGAGCCGGCCGACCGGTCCCGCGAGCCCGGCCGTCACGGGTGACGACCGCGCCTCCCGGGGACCGGTCTCACCCTCCCGGACGCCCCTGGCCGAGCGCCTTGTGGCGATCCGGGAGAAGATTGCTCCGTGAGCGACGAGCACAGGCACGACGAGCAGTCCCCGGACGAGCAGGTCACCGACCAGCCGCTTCCGGGTGCGCACGACGAGGAGCCCACCCAGCCCCTGGCCGGCTGGCGCCCCACCGAGCCCGAGCCCGCTCCCGCCGTGCAGCCGGAGGGCCGCGCCTACGGCGCTCGCGACGACGGTGACCACACGCGCGCCGGTGACGATCCGGGTCCTGACGGTGTCGGTCCGGACGCCGCCGGCCCCGACGACGGCGCTTCGCCCCGGGCCGGGATGCTCGGCGGCCCGCCTCCGCACCGGACGCCGTTCGGCGAGCAGCAGGCCCCGCTCCAGCACCAGCCGGGCGCCGCCCACGAGCCCGCGGCGCCGACCACGCCGTACCCGACCCAGGGTCCCTACCCACAGCAACCGGGCCAGCCGTGGTTCGGCCCGGGTGCCCAACCGCGCCCGATGTACGCCGGTCCGACGACGGTCTCGCGCAAGATCCCGCTGTGGGTGTGGCCGGCCGTCGCCTGCCTCGCCGTGGTCGTCGGCATGCTCGGCGGCCTCGCCGGCGGCGCGATCCAGGACGAGCTCGCCGCCCGCCCGGGCACCAACGACAACGGGATCAACGGTGTGCGGACGCAGACCGCCGCCCCGCTCGAGGCCGACAACGGCTCGGTCGCCGCGGTGGCGCAGGCGCTGCTCCCCAGCACCGTCCAGATCGTGGCCGAGCTCGACGGACGCGAGGGCGGCGCCACCGGCTCTGGCTTCGTGCTCGACCGCGAAGGCCACGTCGTGACCAACGACCACGTGGTCGCCTCCGCGGCCGAGGACGACGGCCCGATCGTCGTCATCGACCACCGGGGCCAGCGGCTCGAGGCGACCGTGGTCGGCCGCAGCTCGGTCTACGACCTCGCCGTGCTGGCCGTCGAGGGTGGCGGCAAGCTCGAGCCCGCGGCGCTGGGGGCCTCGCAGGTCCTGCGCGTCGGTGACCCCGTAATCGCGTTCGGCGCGCCGCTCGGGCTGAGCCAGACCGTGACCTCGGGCATCGTCAGCGCCCTCAACCGGCCGGTGACGACCTCGGGGCAGTCCGAGGACAACTCCTCCTACATCAACGCGGTGCAGACCGACGCCGCGATCAACCCGGGCAACTCCGGTGGGCCGCTGGTCAACCTCGCCGGCGAGGTCGTCGGGGTGAACTCCGCGATCGCCACGAACGGCGGCGCGTCCGGCGAGGCGGGCAACATCGGTGTCGGCTTCGCGATCCCGATCGAGCAGGTGCGCACGACCGTCGACCAGATCCTGCGCACCGGCAAGGCGGAGTACCCCGTCATCGGCGCCCAGGTGCGCACGGGCAACGAGCCCGATGCCGAGGGAGCCACGATCACCGAGGTCATGCCCGACACCCCGGCCGAGCGCGCGGGACTGGAGGAGGACGACGTCATCACGGCGGTCGGGGGCCAGCCGGTCAACGACGGCATCGCGCTGATCGTGGCGATCCGCACCCACCTGCCGGGGGAGACCGTCGAGATGTCGGTGGTCCGCGGCGGCGAGGAACGGGTCGTGCAGGTGGAGCTCGACGGCAAGGTGGGCTGACGTCCGTCAGTCGGTGTCGGGCTCCGCATCCACGAACGGGTGCTCGTCGACGAACGTGCGCGTCTCGGCGTACATCCGCTCGATGAACTCCTCGAGCTGCACCCGCTCGACGCGCCACTGGCCGCGTCCGCCGATCTTGATCGCCGGCAGCTCGCCACGACGGACCAGCGCGTAGACCTGGGCTCCGGAGGTGTTGAGCACCTCCGCGACGTCGGCGAGCGTCAGGAAGCGGGGGTCGTCGGCCATGGGTCCATCGTGCCACCGGGCGTCCCGCTCCCGTCGCCGCCCGGCCGTCCCCTGTGGAGAGACAGGTGTGAAGTCCGGCCGGGGCGGCAATGATGGCGTCGTGCCTCGGACCACCTCTCGGACCTCTTCTCGCGGCTCCTCCCGCCACGCGCCCTCGCCCGACGTCCCGACGACGGCCCGCGCCACCGGCGTGCCGCCCGCGACCCGGGCCACGACGCCCGGGTGGCGCGACCCGCGGCTGTGGATCGGGGTGGCCCTGGTCACGGGGTCGGTGGTGGCGGGCGCGCGCATCCTGTCCGGTGCCGACGACATGACCTCGGTGTGGGCCGCCTCGTCCGACCTGGTGGTGGGCCAGACGCTCACCGCCGACGACCTCCAGGCGACCCGGGTGCAGTTCGACGAGTCCGCCGACCACGACCGCTACCTCGCCGTCGACGAGGAGCTGCCGGCAGCGCTCACCCTCACCCGGCCCCTCTCGGCGGGCGAGCTCGTGCCGGCCGCCGCGCTGGGGGAGCAGACGGCCGACGACACCGTGTCGCTGTCGATCGCGGTCGCGCCCGAGCACGTCCCCACCGACCTGGCCCGCGGGTCGCGGGTCGACGTGTGGGTCGTGGCCGACCGGACCGTCGCGCAGCGCCGCGGCGGCGCGGCCGCCGAGCTCGTCCTCGGCGACGTCGCGGTCCTCGACGCGCCGGTGGTGTCCGACGCCTTCGCGTCGGCGACCAGCCGCCAGCTGGTCCTCGCCGTCCCCGAGGTCGACGAGGAGCAGCTCGGCGAGGTCCTGGCCGCCGTCGGCGACGACCGGGTCCGGGTCGTCGGCAGGGGGTGACGACGTGATCTGCGTGCTGTTGCTCGCGGCGGGCGAGGCGTGGGAGTCGCCGGCCCTCACCGACCTCGAGGCCCACCCGGGGGTGGTCGTCCTCAAGCGCTGCGTCGACGTCGACGACCTGCTCGCGGCCGTCACGAGCGGCCAGGCCGACGTCGCCGTCGTCTCCCTGGACGCCCCGGGCCTCGACCCGACGAGCGTCGCCCACCTGCGCCGCCACGCCGTGCGCCCGGTAGCCGTGACCTCGGCGCTCCCCGAGGACCCCGACGCCCGCGAGCACGCGGGACGACTGGGCATCACCGCGCTGGTCGGCCGGGGTCAGCTGTCGTCGCTGCCGCGGGTGGTCACCACCGTCGAGGACGTTGCTGACACCCGCGTGCGCGAGGAGGTGCCTGCGCACGACGTGGAGGTCGACCACGCGCCGGCGGCCGATCCGGGGCGCCTCGTGGCCGTGTGGGGTCCGGCGGGCGCCCCCGGGCGTACGACGGTCGCGACCAACCTGGCGTGTGAGCTCGCCCGGCGCGACGCGACGGTGGTGCTCGCCGACCTCGACCCCTATGGCGGCGCGGTCGCCCAGCAGCTCGGGATCCTCGACGAGGTGTCCGGCCTGCTGTCCGCCTCGCGCCTCGCGGCGGCCGGCCAGCTCGACGATCGCTTCCCCTCGGTCTGCCGGGGCGTCGGCGACCACCTGGCCGTGGTCACCGGCCTGCCGCGCGCCGACCGGTGGCGGGAGGTGCGGGCGGCACAGGTCGACCAGCTGCTCGAGCGGGCGCGCGCCCACGGGCAGGTGGTGGTCGACACCGGCTTCAGCCTGGAGGACGACACCGGCTCCGACTTCGGCGGCCGTCCCGGGCGCAACGCCCTGACACTCACCGCCCTGGAGCAGGCCGACGAGGTGGTCGTCGTGGGCTCGGCCGACCCCGTGGGACTCACCCGGCTCGCTCGCGGCCTGGTCGACCTGCGCGACCGTGCTCCCGGCACGCCGGTGCGGGTGGCGGTCAACCGGATGCGGCCCTCGATCGGGTGGTCGGAGAGGGAGATCGCCGGCATGGTCGAGGGCTTCAGCCGGGTCGCCGGCCTGCACTTCCTCCCCGACGACCGCGCGGGGCTCGACCAGGCGCTCGTGAGCGGTCGCCCGGTGGCCGACCTGGGCGCCTCACCGCTCGTGCACGCCCTCGCCGCTCTCGCCGACGCCGTGTTCCCGGCCCACGCCCGCGGAGGCGCCGACGGACCGTCCGTCCGTGCCTGCCTGCGTCGGGGCCGCGTCCCGACCGGCCACGGCGGGGGACGACGGTCCGCGCGGTCGAGATGAGGCAAGGCTGTGTCAAAATTCTGAAAAGCGTAAAGATTTGACGTAATTTGGGTCCTGATCCAAGGGAGAACCCATATGTCACGTCATCACCGCATCGTCGCCATCTCCAGCCTCGCCGTCGTCCTGGCTGCTTCGCCCGCATCGGCCAAGCTGCTCCAGGGCACCACCGGCGACGACACCATCAGGGGCAAGAACCGCGCCGACAAGATCATGGCCATCGGCGGCCAGGACGAGGTGACGGCCCGCGGCGGCAACGACAAGGTCTACGCCGGCAACGGGCACGACACGGTCAGCGGCGACGACGGCGACGACTGGATCACCCTCCAGCCCGGCAACGACTGGGGCTCGGGCGGGCTCGGCAACGACTCCGTCGACGGTGGCCAGGGCGACGACCTGATGTACGGCGGCGAGGGCAACGACAAGCTGACCGCCGGCGCCGGCAACGACGTCCTGCACGGCGAGGGCGGCAACGACCTCGTCGGCGGCGGCGAGGGCGACGACCAGCTCTTCGGCGGAGACGGCATCGACAAGCACATCGGCAACGACGGCATCGACTGGATCGACGCGGGCCCCGGGGACGACGGAGCGATCCAGGGCGGTCCCGGCAACGACGTGCTGATCGACGGCGACGGCAACGACGTCAAGATCAAGGGCGACGAGGGCGACGACACCGTCTTCCTGGGGCCCGGTGCCGACAAGGTCTTCACCGAGCAGGGCAACGACACGATCTACGTGCTCCCGGACGGCCAGCAGGACAAGATCCACTGCGACGACCCGACCCAGAACGACAGCGGCAACGATGACCGGGTGGTCTTCATCGGCTGGCGCGACGCCGCCGACGTGATCGACTACCGCGGCTCGTGCGAGGTCGTCGAGGTCACCGACGCGCTGCCGGCGGGCTGGCCCTACGGCCCGGTCCAGCGCTGAGTCAGGCCGCGAACAGCAGGTACAACCCGCCGACGGTGAAGGCGACCATCGCCACCAGCAGCGGCAGCTGACCGGTGAGCTGGTGCCGTCGTGGCAGCAGCCTGATCGCACGGTCGTGGGCGGCCACCACGCCCACGACGTGGCCCAGCGTGACCGCAGCGACCTTGCTCACCGCGAGGAACGTCGGGTGCGTGGAGAGCCAGTAGTTGACCTGCAGGTCGGCCGTGCCGAGGTAGTCGTCGCCCCGGCTGAACGGGTCGCTGAGCTGGATGAGCGTCTGCTGGCCGTACTCCACGAAGTAGGTCAGGTAGTGGGCCACGATGTAGCCCACGATGATCGGGATCACCGAGTGGGCGAACAGGTTGGGCAGCGTCCGGCGCGGGATGTCGCTCCTGACGCCCGTCGCCATGGTGGCGACGGTCAGCACCAGAGTGACGCCGGCCGAGAAGGCGATGAGCGCGAGGGTGTCGGGCCACACCCGGGACGTCGACATCGACTGCACGAGCTGGAGCCAGGGCGTCGACTCCCGGAAGGAGTCGAACGCGGTGCTGCCGAACAGGACGCCGACCACCATCACCAGCCCGGGCCGCGGGACCACGGTGTCGAGGTTGGCGAGCGGGCTGCGCAGCACCAGCACGCCGTCGCGACGCCCCCAGATCGAGAGCTTGGCGACCAGCGAGGAGTAGACCTCGAACGGGTCGGCGCGGGCCAGGAACGTCGTACCCCACAGGGCCGAGCCGATGAACATGATGCCGAGGTAGGCCGCGAACCAGAGCCGGACGGGCCCGACGTCGGTGGAGTAGGGGTAGACCAGCTCGAGCCAGACGAAGGCGAACAGGCCGGCTGCGGCAGGCCAGTAGCCGAGGCGGGCGGGGTAGGCGTACAGGCCCTCGCCCTCGGGGACGCCGGAGATCTTCGCGAACAGCATGCTGATCGTGCGTGCCGGGCTGATCGCGCGGAACACCGGCCCGAGCAGCAGCGACGCCGGCACCAGGCCGACCCACAGGATCACGTAGACGGTGCCGAGGAACGGGTTGATCAGGGTGTCCTCGCCGAACACCGCGGCCGCGGCGACGTAGAGGAAGAACGCCATCCCCAGCACGCGGGCGGCGATCGCCAGCGCGCGCGACGACACGATGCGGTCCAGCCACTCCGGAGCCGGACGACCGCTGGTCGCCGGGTCGTAGCGCGGCTCGCGCCACGCCACCGCAAGCACGGTGAAGGAGACGACGAGCGCGGCGACGGCACCGGCGATCGCCAGCTCCGACGGGATCGGCAGGTCCTTGGCACCGCCGAGGCCGTGCGCCGAGATCGAGCCGCCGACGGCGAGGGGGGTCACCGGACTTCGAGCTGGAGCAGGATCACGTCGGGCTCGTGGCTCTCCACCTCGACGACGCCCGGACGGTCGATGACGATCTCGTGCTCCGAGGTCCCCGCGTCGTAGGCGATCTCCTGCTCGGGCGTGCTGTGCACGTGGAGCTCACCGGCCTCGTCGGCCTCGATCGTCAGGACCAGAGCCTGGTCGATCCCGAGCTCGACGCGCTCCCCGTTGGGGGTGAAGGAGTCACCCTCGCGCGTCACGGTCACGGCGACGCCCTCGTCCGTGCTGCTGGACGGGGAGCCGGAGGGGGAGGAGCTGGCGCTCTGGTCGGTGGCCGGCGCGTCGGTGTCCCCGTCTCCTCCGCAGGCGCTGAGCGAGGCGGCCAGGACGAGGACGAGGGGGACGAGGCGCGTGACGACGCGACCGGACACGAGTGATCTCCTTCTGCAGCTGCACGGGAAGGCAGCGGCCACGGCACCCGCCTGGTCACTGCCTCTGCCAGAATCCCATGAGGGACAACATCGTCGACGAGAGGGCACCAGATGAGCGAGCGGAGCGAGCGAATAGTTCAGCGCCGCGCGATTCGTGCCTCATGCGCGCACGGAGCGAAGCGAGTACGTGCATGAGTGTTCGGCTCCGGCCGCGGGACCTGGCCATCCTGGCCGCAGAGTCCCCCACGACGCCCATGCACAACGCGACGGTGGAGATCTTCGACCCGGGGGATTCCGGCTTCGACCACGACCGGCTCGTGCAGCTGATCGCGGACCGGATCGCCTTCGTCCCGCGCTACCGGCAGCGCCTGCAGCTGGTGCCGGGGCGGCTGGCCAACCCGGCCTGGGTGGACGACGACGGCTTCGACCTCGGCTACCACGTACGACGCTCCGCGCTGCCGCGCCCGGGATCGATGGACCAGCTCCGCGAGCTCGTCGCGCGCATCGCGTCGCGGCCGCTCGACCGGAGCCGTCCGCTGTGGGAGTGCTACTTCGTCGAGGGCCTCGAGCACGGCCGCGTCGCGCTGCTGACCAAGAGCCACCAGATCCTGGTCGACGGCCGCGAGACCGTCGACATCGGCCAGGTGCTGCTCGACACGTCCCCCGACCGGTCGACCCTCGGGCACGACGACGACTGGCGCCCGGGACGGCCGGCCGGACCTGTGGGCGCTGCCGTCGCCGCGGTGACGGACAGCCTCGAGAGCCCCCGCACCCTCTGGATGACCACTCGCGCCAACGCCGAGTCCATCGGCCGCGCGGCCTCGGCCTCGGGCGCCCGGGTCGCCGAGGTCGCCAACGCCCTCGCCGGACGCGGCCCGGTGCACTCCACGCCGGTGCACCGTCGGCTCTCGCAGCAGCGCCGGTTCGTCACGGTGCACACCGAGCTCTCCGACTACCGCGCGATCCGCGAGGTGCACGGCGGCACGGTCAACGACGTCATCCTGGCCACCATCGCCGGCGGCCTCCGCGGCTGGCTGATGGCGCGCGCCGAGTCGCTGGGCGGGCTGCGGACCATCAAGGCGATCGTGCCGATGTCGGTCATCGACGACGAGCTCGAGCCGACATCGCTCGGCAGCCAGATCACCGGGCACCTCGTGCACCTGCCGATCGGCGAGCCCAGCCCGGTCGTGCGGCTGCACCAGGTCAGCTACGACCTGCGGGCACACCGCGACAACGGCCGCAACGTCTCGGCCCGTCGGCTCTCCGGCATCGCCGGCTTCGCGCCGACGACGTTCCACGCCCTCGGGGCGCGGCTGGCCACGGCCGAGCTGCGACGCGGCTTCCACGTGTCCGTCACCAACGTCCCGGGGCCGCAGTTCCCCCTCTACGCCGACGGCGCCCGGATGCTCGAGTCCTACCCCGTCCATCCGCTGCTGCCCGACCACCCGCTCGCCATCGGCGTGACGTCGTACGACGGCGGCGTGTTCTACGGCATCACGACCGACCGCGACGCCGTGCCCGACGCCGACGTCCTGCGCCAGTGCGTGCTCGAGGCGCTGGACGAGCTGAAGGACTCGGCCTCCGACACCAGGCCGCGCGCCCCACGCGGGCGCAGGAACGCAGCCGCGAAGGAGAAGACGTGACCCGCCGCTACCTCCCGTCGTCCCTGCCGCGGCTGGCCGAGGACTGGGCGGCCGACGGCCCTCGCGTCGTCGACGCGGTGCTTGCCCCGGACGACGGCGAGGAGAGCGAGTACGGCGCCCTGATGACCGCCGCGGACGCGTCCGCCGAGCTGGTGGCCGGCCTGCCCGACGGCAAGCGCCGTCGGGTCGTGGTGGTCGCCGAGACGTCCGCGGCCGACGGCGCGGTCCGCTGGCGCGACGTGGTCGCGGTGCACGTCGACACCGAGGACGACGCGGACGCCGACGACGACCTGGCGTGGTGGGCCACCCAGGAGATCGGCGACCTCGTCGCCTCGCAGTAGTCGGCACTTTGGGGCGTGCAGACGGGTCTGACACCATCAGCCGCATGGACGCGATCACCTTTCCTCCGGCTCCCACCAACGAGCCGAACCTGACCTATGCGCCGGGCGCCCCGGAGCGCGAGGCGCTGGTCACCGAGCTCGCCCGGCTCGAGGGCGAGCAGCACACCTTCCACGCCGTCATCGGCGGTGAGCACCGCGAGGGTGGCGGTGCGGAGACCGCCGTCGTCCAGCCCCACGACCACCAGCACGTGCTGGGCACGCTGCGGGGTGCGACGACCAAGGACACCGAGGACGCGATCGCGGCCGCGGCCGCGGCGGCGCCTGGATGGCAGGCGATGCCGTTCGACGAGCGGTGCGCGATCATCCTCAAGGCCGCCGACCTGCTGGCGGGTCCGTGGCGCCAGCGGCTGAACGCCGCGACGATGCTGGGCCAGTCGAAGACGGCGTTCCAGGCCGAGATCGACGCGGCGTGCGAGCTCATCGACTTCTGGCGCTTCAACGTCCACTACGCCAAGCAGATCCTCACCGACCAGCCGATCGCCAACAGCCCCGGCATCTGGAACCGCACGGACCACCGCCCGCTCGAGGGCTTCGTCTACGCGATCACGCCCTTCAACTTCACCGCGATCGCGGGCAACCTGCCCACCGCGCCGGCGCTGATGGGCAACACGGTGCTGTGGAAGCCGTCCCCGACCCAGCAGCTGGCCGCCTCGCTGACCATGGAGCTGCTGGAGGAGGCCGGCATGCCGCCGGGCGTCATCAACATGCTCCCCGGCGACGGCCTCGACGTCTCGAAGGTCGCCCTGGCCCACCGCGACCTGGCGGGCATCCACTTCACCGGCTCGACCCCGACATTCCAGCACCTGTGGCGCACCGTCGGCGAGAACATCACCGGCTACCGCGCCTACCCGCGCATCGTCGGTGAGACCGGTGGCAAGGACTTCATCGTGGCCCACCCGTCGGCCGACCCCGACGTGCTGCGCGTCGCAATGATCCGTGGCTCCTTCGAGTTCCAGGGCCAGAAGTGCTCGGCCGCCTCGCGCGCCTACGTGCCACGGTCGGTCTGGGTCAAGATCAAGGACCAGCTCATCGCCGACACCGAGGCGCTGGCGATGGGTGACGTCACCGACCTGTCGAACTTCATGGGCGCAGTCATCGACGACCGGGCGTTCGCCAAGCACAAGACCGCCATCGAGCGGGCCAGGGCCACCGACGGGCTCGACGTCCTGGCCGGCGGCCAGGTCGACGACTCGGTCGGCTACTTCGTGCGGCCCACGATCGTCGAGGGCGGCGACCCCACGGACGAGATGTTCAGCACCGAGTACTTCGGCCCGATCCTCACCGTCCACGTCTACGACGACGCCGACTTCGAGAAGGTCGTGGCGCAGATGGAGTCGTTCGCCCCGTACGCCCTCACCGGCGCGATCATCGCGCAGGACCGCTCCGCCATCGCGTGGGCGCGCAAGACGCTGCGCTTCGCCGCGGGCAACTTCTACATCAACGACAAGCCCACCGGCGCGGTCGTCGGGCAGCAGCCCTTCGGCGGCGGTCGCGCGTCCGGCACCAACGACAAGGCCGGCGCGCCGGTCAACCTCCTGCGCTGGACCTCGCCGCGGTCGATCAAGGAGACCTTCGTCCCGCCGACCGACCACCGCTACCCGCACCAGGGCTGACGTCCCGACGCCCGAGCGGATGGGGGAGGATGGGGGCGTGCTCGCCCCCGTCCTCCCGCTCCGCCCTCTGTGGCACATGGGGGCGCTGCATCCCTACGAGCAGGCGCTCACGCTGCTGCTGGCGTTCGGGCCGTTCGTCGTGCTCGGCCTGGTGATCTGGCGCCGGCGCGGCGAGGACGACGAGCACCTCAGCTGAAGACGGGCACGACCAGTCCCGCTAGCGCGTCCCGCTCCACGGCGGTCGGCTCGGCGCGGCCGGTGCCGACCAGGACGACCCGCTCGGCCGACCACCCGTCGAGGGTCCGGCCGAGCAGGGCCTCCACGACCCGGCGCGCCTCGTCGAGGCCCGCGGCCGGGGGGCCGGGGGCGTCGAGGTGGGCGACGAGGTCGGCGTGGTGGAGCGTGGCCTCCACCGCCAACGTGCTGACGAGGTCGTCGACGCGGAGGGCATGCCCCTGCGTCGCGACCACCTCACCGGCAGGCACGGCGGCCACCGCACGGACGGTCGCGGCCGCTGCCTCGAGGTAGCGCTCCCGCAGGGCGGCGAGCTCGTGGAGCCCGGCCTCGACGCGGGTCAACCGGCGGCTGCGCTCGTCGGCGTCCGGGTCGCTGCCCCACGACCGCCAGTAGGCGACCGCGTCGCAGTCGGCGGGGCGACCGGCCGGCGTGTGCGCGGCCACCAGGCCGCGTACGGCATCGGCGTGCAGGTGCCACAGCAGGTCACGCACGCTCCAGCCGGTGCACCCCGTGGGCGCCCAGGCGTCCTCGTCGCGCAGCCGCGACGCGACGGCGGCGAGCGCGTCGTACGACTCGGTGAGCAGCGCGCTCATCGAGAGGCGAGCCACTCCACGCCGGTGCGGTGCTCGGTGTCGAGCGCCTTGCCCAGCATGTCGGCGACGAGGCCCTCGAGCTTGCCGCCGACCAGCGGCAGCCGCACGGTCACCTCGAGGTCGACGCGCTCGGTGGTCCGCCCGCCCGACTCGACCAGCGTCGCGGTGCCGGCCATCTCGCCCGGCTTGCCGGGGATGGCGACCTCGACGTCGGCGTGCTCGGTCGTGCGCCAGGACTCGACCTGCACGATCCTGATCTCGTCGCCGACGAGCTTGGTCGCGAACGATGGCAGGCTGGAGGACGACTGCACCTGCTCGATCGTCACGACGCCGTCCACGACGGTGACGCTGCCGCGCACGACCCGCATCCGCTCGAGCACGCGCTCGCGGAAGGTCCGGTCGGTGAGCATCGCCGCGACCTCCTCGAGAGAGGCGTCGTAGGTGAGGTCCTTGACCACGCGCTTGCCCATCCAGGGTCCTCCGGGGTGCTCGTCCGAGCGGCCGGGGCGGACGCCCCGGCCGGTGCCGACATCATGGCCGACGGGGCAGCCGGGGGCGAGGACCGGCACCCCCTTCCACGCCCCGACGGGCGAGGTGACCGCCGGGTACCGACCCGTGTTGTGACGGTCACAGTGGGGGTCCTAGTGTCGGAGCGTGGCGACGCCTGAGGAGACCAAGGACCAGCAGCTCGACGCAGCGACGGCGGCACGTCCGGAGTGGGGTGACCTCGTCCGCGCCTACTACCGCCACGTCGCTCCCGAGGAGGTCGCCGAGCGCTCCCCGGAGGACCTGCTCGGCGCCGTCTCCTCGCACCGCGAGCTCGCCTCCTCCCGCCCGCAGGGCACCGCGGCCGTTCGCGTCGTGACCCCCACGATCGCCGACGCCGGCTGGTCGGCGTCGGGTCGATCGGTCGTCGAGGTGGTCACCGACGACATGCCGTTCCTCGTCGACTCGGTGACGATGGAGCTCAACCGGCTCGGGCACAACGTGCACGCGATCATCCACCCGCAGCTCGCCGTCGAGCGTGACATCACCGGCGAGCTCCGGCAGGTGCACGCCTACGAGGCGCGGGGCGGTGCCCGGGCCGCCGTCCAGGCCGAGACCCAGCCCTCCGCCCAGGCGGGCGCGGAGTCGTGGATGCACGTCGAGATCGACCGCACCGACGACGACGAGGCGGCCGAGATCACCGAGGCCCTCCAGCGGGTGCTGCGCGACGTCCGTGAGTCCGTCGAGGACTGGGAGAAGATGCACACCCAGGCGCTCGCCGTGGTCGACGAGCTCGACCAGGACCCCCCGCCGCTCGGCGCCGAGGAGCTGCGCCAGGGCCGCGAGTTCCTCACCTGGCTGGCCGACGACCACTTCACGTTCCTCGGCTACCGCGAGTACCAGCTCGAGGCGGAGGAGGGGGCGCCCGAGGAGTGCGGGCTGCGCGCCGTCCCGGGGTCCGGCCTCGGCATCCTGCGCCACGACCAGGACCTGTCCGCCTCGTTCGCCAAGCTGCCCCCGATCGTGAAGGCCAAGGCCCGGGAGAAGAAGCTGCTCGTGCTGGCGAAGGCCAACTCGCGCTCCACCGTGCACCGCCCCGCCTACCTCGACTACGTCGGCGTCAAGACGTTCGGCCCTGACGGCGAGGTCGTGGGG
Organism: Nocardioides sp. GCM10028917; assembly: GCF_042666175.1. Lineage (NCBI taxonomy): Bacteria > Bacillati > Actinomycetota > Actinomycetes > Propionibacteriales > Nocardioidaceae > Nocardioides > Nocardioides sp. GCM10028917. Next base: position 344,566 of record NZ_JBHTFL010000001.1, on the reverse strand, counting down.
GAGCGCCGCTTCCTCGGCCTGTTCTCCAGCGCCGCCTACACCGAGTCGGTCACTCGCATCCCCGTGCTGCGCGAGAAGGTCACCGAGGTCATGCGCCACGCAGGCTTCGACCCGCGCAGCCACGCCGGCAAGGCGCTGATGGACACGCTGGAGAACTACCCGCGCGACGAGCTGTTCCACACCTCGCCCGACGAGCTGGCGCCGGTCGCGCAGGACGTGATGAGCGCCCGCGAGCGCCGCCAGCTGCGGGCGTTCGTGCGCCGCGACACCTACGGCCGCTACGTCTCGGTCCTCGTCTACCTCCCGCGCGACCGCTACAGCACCGCGGTGCGCGAGCGCTTCTCCGAGATCCTGCGCGACCAGCTCGGCGGCGAGCACGTCGAGTTCACCGCGCGGGTCAACGAGTCGACGACCGCGCGGGTGCACTTCGTCGTCCATCCGCCCAAGGGCAGGCAGGTCCCCGACATCGACGTCGCCGACCTCGAGCGCCGGCTGATGGAGGCCTCACGGTCGTGGCGCGACGACTTCGTGGCCGCCGTCGTCAGCGAGTACGGCGTCGACGAGGGGTCGCGGCTGGCGCGGGCCTGGGCGCGCGCCTTCCCCGAGGCGTACAAGGAGGACTACCAGCCCCAGCGCGGATCAGCCGACCTCGGCCGCATCGAGGCCATCCAGGGTGAGGTGGGCATCGACCTCGCGCTCTTCGAGCAGGACGAGCGCGGCGGCCACTACCGCCGCGGCGAGTCGCGCCTCAAGGTCTTCCGGGTCGGCGAGCCGCTGTCGCTGAGCGCGATGCTGCCGATGCTCACGTCGATGGGCGTCGAGGTCGTCGACGAGCGCCCCTACGAGCTCACCGGGCTCGCCCGGCCCTCCTTCATCTACGAGTTCGGCCTACGTCACGGTCGGACGCTCGCTCCCCGCGAGCGCGTGCTGTTCGCCGAAGCGCTGCGCGCGGTGTGGGACGGCTACAACGAGATCGACGGGTTCAACCAGCTCGTCCTCGCCGCCGGGCTGACCTGGCGCCAGGCCACCGTGCTGCGCGCGTACGCCAAGTACCTCAAGCAGGGCAACTCGCCCTTCGCCCTCGACTACATCGAGGAGGCGCTCCGCAGCAACGTCGACATCACCCGGCTGCTGGTCGAGCTCTTCGAGTCGCGCTTCGACCCGGGTCGCGGCGACCGCCTGCTGGAGCACGACGCCGAGGCGCGGGTGGCCAAGGTGGAGGCGGTCGAGGAGCGGCTCGCCAAGGCCCTCGACGACGTCGTCAGCCTCGACCACGACCGCATCCTGCGCTCCTACCGCACGCTGGTCCGGGCGACGCTGCGCACCAACTTCTTCCAGCGCTCTGCTGACGGCGAGCTCCACCCCTACATCTCCTTCAAGCTCGAGCCGTCGGCCATCCCCGACCTGCCCGAGCCGCGTCCGCGCTTCGAGATCTTCGTCTACAGCCCCCGCGTCGAGGGCTCCCACCTCCGCTTCGGCGCGGTGGCGCGCGGCGGCCTGCGCTGGTCCGACCGTCGCGACGACTTCCGCACCGAGGTGCTCGGACTGGTCAAGGCGCAGATGGTGAAGAACACCGTGATCGTGCCCGTCGGCGCGAAGGGCGCGTTCTTCTGCAAGCAGCTCCCCGACGTCTCCGACCGCGACGCGTGGCTCGCCGAGGGCGTGGCCTGCTACAAGACCTTCATCTCCGGGCTGCTCGACATCACCGACAACCTCGTCGACGGCGTCACGGTGCCGGCCCGCGAGGTCGTGCGGCACGACGGCGACGACTCCTACCTCGTCGTCGCCGCCGACAAGGGCACCGCGACGTTCTCCGACATCGCCAACGGCGTGGCCAAGGACTACGGCTTCTGGCTGGGCGACGCGTTCGCCTCGGGTGGCTCCGTCGGCTACGACCACAAGGCGATGGGCATCACCGCCAAGGGCGCCTGGGTGTCCGTGCAGCGCCACTTCCGCGAGATGGGCGTCGACTGCCAGGCCGAGGACTTCACCGCGGTCGGCATCGGCGACATGTCCGGCGACGTCTTCGGCAACGGCATGCTCTGCTCCGAGCACATCCGGCTGGTGGCGGCCTTCGACCACCGCGACATCTTCATCGACCCCTCGCCCGACGCCGCGTCGTCGTACGCCGAGCGGCGCCGCCTCTTCGAGCTGCCGAGGTCGAGCTGGAAGGACTACGACGCCTCCCTCATCTCCGAGGGCGGCGGGGTCTGGCCGCGCTCGGCCAAGTCCATCCCGGTGTCCGCCCAGGCGCGCAAGGCCCTCGGGCTCGCCGACGACGTCACCTCGCTGACGCCCGCCGAGCTGATGAAGGCGATCCTGGTCGCGCCGGTCGACCTGCTCTGGAACGGCGGCATCGGCACCTACGTGAAGTCGTCGGAGGAGACCAACGCCGACGCCGGGGACAAGGCCAACGACGCGATCCGCGTCAACGGCGAGGACCTGCGCGCCCGGTGCGTCGGCGAGGGAGGCAACCTCGGCTTCACCCAGCTCGGGCGGGTGGAGTACGCCCGGTTCGGGGTCAACGGCGACGGAGGCCGGATCAACACCGACTTCATCGACAACTCCGCCGGCGTCGACACGTCCGACCACGAGGTCAACATCAAGATCCTCCTCGACCGCGTCGTGCGGTCGGGGGCGATGGACGAGGACGCCCGCAACGGGCTGCTCGCCGAGATGACCGAGGAGGTCGGCCAGCTCGTCCTGCGCGACAACTACGAGCAGAACCTCGCGCTCGCCAACGCCCAGGCCCACGCGCCGTCCCTGCTGCACGTGCACGAGGACTGGATGCGCGCGCTGGAGAAGCGCGGCGTGCTCAACCGTGAGCTGGAGGGACTGCCGAGCACCCGTCAGGTCCGGCGTCGCCTCGACCGCAAGCAGGCGCTGTCGGCGCCCGAGCTGTCGGTGCTGCTGGCGTGGACGAAGATCGTGCTGGCTGACGAGCTCGTCCACTCCGACCTGCCCGACGACCCGTACCTGCGCGAGGACCTGCTCGCCTACTTCCCGAGCCGCATGAAGCCCGACCTCGAGGCGGCCATCGAGGACCACCCGCTGCGGCGCGAGATCATCGTGACGCAGGTGGTCAACGACCTCGTCAACGGCGCCGGCATGACGTTCTGGCCCCGCCTGCAGGGCGAGACCGGGGCCAGTCCGGCCGACCTGACGCGGGCCAACTTCGTCGCCCGCGAGATCTTCGGCTCGCTGCCCCTGCGCCAGGAGATCGCCGCGCTGGACAACCGGGTGCCGGCCGAGCGCCAGACCCGGATGCGCATCGAGATGCGCACCCTGGTCGAGCGCGCGTCGCGCTGGCTGGTCACCACCCGGCGACCGCCGCTCGACTCCAGCGCCACGGTCGCGTTCTTCCGCGGTCCCGTCCAGAGGGTCATGGCCGAGCTGCCCCGCATCATGAGCGGGCGCGAGCTCGACGACTACCGCGCCCGCGAGAAGCGGCTCACCGACCACGGCGTGCCCGCCGACCTCGCCTCCCGCGTGGCCGTGCTGGCGTCCGCCTACGCCCTGCTCGGCATCGTCGAGACCGCCGACCGGCTCGGCCTCGACCCGGTCGACGTGGCACGGGTCCACTTCGCGCTCGGGGAGCGGCTGGGCCTGCCGGCGCTCGTGGAGCGGATCTTCGCCCTGCCCCGCGACGACCGGTGGCAGACGATGGCGCGGGCCGCGGTGCGCGACGACCTCTACGGCGTCCACCAGCAGCTGACCGCCCAGGTCCTCGAGTCCACCGACGCCACCGACTCGGCGCCGGCCCGGGTGGCCGCCTGGGAGGACGCCGACGAGGAGCTGGTGGGCCGCGCCGCGTCGACGCTGGAGGAGATCTGCCGCGAGGAGACCGCCGAGCTGGCCCGCCTGTCCGTCGGTCTCCGGGTGGTGCGCGGGCTGCTGTCCTGACGGACGGGTCGGGTCGTCAGAACAGCAGGAGCGCGGCGACGACGCCGGCGGCGACGACCGCCCACCGGAAGACCGCGTCCGGGAGCTTGCGGCCGATGCGGGCGCCGACGTAGCCACCCACCAGTGAGCCGGCCGCGAGCAGGACGACGACGTCCCAGCGAGGGTCGGCCACCACGATGAAGATCAGGCCGGCGACGACGTTGCCGACCATCAGCGACAGGGTCTTGAGGCCGTTGACGATGCGCAGCTCGAGGTCGGTGCCGATGCCGAGGACCGCCACCATCATCACGCCCGCGCCCGCCCCGAAGTAACCGCCGTAGACGCCCGTGATGGTGGCGAACGCCGTCGTCGCGGGTGACATGTGCCGGCGCTCGGCCAGGGCGACGCCGTGTCGCGCCTCGTGGCGTGCCCGTAGCCACCTCGCGATGCGGGGCTGCACGCCGACGAGCAGGCAGGTGAAGAGGATGAGGTAGGGGACGATCGCCTCGAAGACGCCGGGCGGCAGCCCGAGCAGCAGGGCCGCGCCGACGACGGCCCCCAGGGCGCAGACCAGGATGATCGTCCTCGCGATCGGGCCGGCCTCGCGGACCTCGGTGCGGTAGCCCACCACCCCGCCGAGACCGCCCGGGATCAGGCCGAGGGTGTTGGACACGTTGGCCACGACCGGTGGGAGGCCGAGCGCGACGAGCACGGGGAAGCTCAGGAGGGACGCCACCCCGACCGTGGACGAGAGCACGCCGGCTCCGAACCCGGTGACCAGCACCAGGAGCGCCTCGAGAGAGGTCACTGCGCCTCGCGGATGATGGCGACGTCACTGACCATCGCGACGTGGGCGTGCATCGCCTCCGCCGCCGCGGCCGGGTCGGCGGCGCGGATCGCCTCGGCGATCGCACGGTGCCCGGCCAGGGAGTCCTGCGGTCGGCCGGGCTGGCCGAGCGACTCGAGCCGGGTCTCCTTGATCAGGTCGCCGATCTCGTCCATCAGGCGGGCGAGGAGGAGGGAGTGGGAGGCGGCGGTGACGGCGCCGTGGAAGCGCTCGTCGCCCTCCACGCCGCGGCCGCCGGCCTCGATGTCGGCCGCCATGAAGGCGAGCGCGTCGTCGATGCGGGCGAGGTCGTCGTCGGTGCGTCGTACGGCGGCGAGCGAGGCGATCTTGGTCTCCAGCGCGTCGCGGGTCTCGATCACCTCGGGCAGCCGGTCGGCGTGGCTGCGGATCGCCTCGACGATGCGGCTCGACTTCTGGTGGCGCGCGGTCACGACGGTGCCGTCGCCGTGGCGTACCTCGACCACGCCGACCACCTCGAGCGCCACCAGCGCCTGGCTCAGCGTGGCGCGGCTGACGCCGAGGCGCTGCGCGAGCTCGCGCTCCGGCGGCAGCTTGTCGCCGGCCTGCAGACCGTTGTCGTCGATCCACGACGAGATCTGCCCGGCCACCTGCTCGTAGAGGCGCGTGCGGAGCAACCGCGGCGGGAAGGGGGACGACTCGGACATGGGACCAGCCTATTGACGATCGGCTCATTGTCCTATTGGCTAGGCCACTGAGCCAGCAATGTGACGAGGGCCACCCCCCGCGACCCCGCCGTGCCGGCCTTCACTCGGAAGGTGACCGCTATGGGTCCGGAATGGATTGCGATCATCGCGCTCGTCGCGCTGTTCGTGGTCGGCACCGTGCTGCCGATCAACATGGGAGCGCTGGCCTACGTGGCCGCGTGGTTCGTGGGCATGTACGCCCTCGACCTGGACGAGAAGGAGATCATCGCCGGCGTCAGCGGCGACCTGATCCTGACGCTGATCGGCGTCACTTACCTGTTCGCCATCGCCCGCAACAACGGCACCGTCGACCTGATCGTGCGCACGGCGGTGCGCGGCGTGGGTGGCCGGGTGGCGCTCATCCCGTGGGTGATGTTCGCCGTCACCGCCGTCCTCACGGGCATCGGCGCGGTGAGCCCCGCCGCCTGCGCGATCATCGGCCCCATCGCGCTCGGCTTCGCCGGCCGCTACGGCATCAGCCCGCTGATGATGGGCATGTTCGTCGTGCACGGCGCGCAGGCCGGCGGCTTCTCGCCGATCAGCATCTACGGCGTCATCACCAACACCGTGATGCAGGACGCAGGCCTGCCCTCCAGCGAGATCACCGTCTTCCTCGCCAGCCTGGTGGTGAACACCATCATGGCGGCGATCCTCTTCGTCGTCCTGGGTGGCCGCAAGCTGATGGCGATGCGCATCGATCCCGACGAGCCCGACACGCTCGACGCGGACCTGCACCGCGGCGGCGCGACCGTCCCGGCGCGCGGAATGGGCGCCAACGCGCCGGTGGGCACGCAGGCCCACGGCGTGCGCCGCGACCAGATCCTCACCCTTCTTGCCTTCGTCGGCGTCGCGCTCGTCGCGCTGGTCTTCGACAAGAACATCGGCTTCGTCGCGATCACCGCCGCGGTCATCCTGGCGATGCTGAACGCCCAGGAGCACAAGGACGCGGTCAAGCAGATCGCCTGGCCGACCGTCCTGCTGGTGGCCGGCGTCAGCACCTACGCCACCATCCTCACGACGGCGGGCTCGCCCGAGTTCGTCGGCAACTGGGCCGCCGGCCTCGGCGCCGCGGCCATCGGCGCGCTCGTCCTCTGCTACGTCGGCGGTGTCGTCTCGGCGTTCGCCTCGTCGACGGCGCTGCTGCCCGTCATCATCCCGATCGGCGTGCCGCTCGTCGCCGACGGTGGCATCAACGCGGCCCTCTTCGTGGCCGCGCTCGCGGTCTCGTCGACGATCGTCGACGTCAGCCCGTTCTCGACCAACGGCGCACTGATGCTGGCCAACAGGCCCGACTCCATCAGCGAGCCGGTCTACTACAAGCAGATCCTCGGCTACGGCGTCATCGTCACCCTCGTCGGGCCGCTGCTCGTCTGGGCCGCCCTCGTCCTCCCGGGATGGTGAACACCGACATGACCGAATCCATGACCGAATCCACGACCGAATCCACGACCGAATCCACGACCGGGTCCGCCGCCGGACCTCTCGCCGACCTCCTGGTCGTCGACCTGACCCGCGCGCTCGCGGGCCCGCACGCCACCCAGATGCTGGGCGACCTCGGCGCCCGCGTGATCAAGGTGGAGGCGCCGGGCAGCGGCGACGACACCCGCGGCTGGGGCCCGCCGTTCGTCGGCGAGCCCGACGCCCGCCAGTCGACGTACTTCCTGTGCACCAACCGCAACAAGGAGTCGATCGCCCTCGATCTCAAGGACGAGGTCGACAAGGACGTGCTGGTCGGGCTGGTCGAGCGAGCGGACGTGCTCGTCGAGAACTTCCGCACCGGCGTCCTGGAGCGGCTCGGCCTCGGCATCGAGGAGCTGATGCGGCGCAACCCACGCCTCGTCGTCCTGTCGATCACCGGGTTCGGCCACGACGGACCGGAGGGCGGCCGCGCCGGCTACGACCAGATCGCGCAGGGCGAGGCCGGCCTGATGTCGCTGACGGGGTCCGGACCCGACGACCCGCAGCGGGTCGGCGTACCCATCGCGGACCTGCTGTCCGGCATGTACGGCGCCTACGGCGTCCTCGCCGCGCTCCACGAGCGGGAGCGCACCGGCAGGGGCACGGTCGTGCGTACGTCGCTGCTGGCCTCGGTCGTCGGCGTGCACGCCTTCCAGGGCACCCGGTGGACCGTGGCCGGCGAGGTCGGGCGCGCGCAGGGCAACCACCACCCGTCGATCGCGCCCTACGGGCTCTTCCACTGCCGCGACGGCGCCGTGCAGATCGCCCTCGGCAGCGAGGGACTGTGGAAGAAGTTCTGCGCGGGCTTCGGGCTCGACCCCGACGCCGAGGGCATGGCCACCAACGGTGAGCGGGTCGGCCACCGCGAGCAGGTCATCGAGGTCGTCGAGCAGGCGTTCGCCGACTGGGACGCCGAGCCGCTGCTGGCCCGGCTCGCCGAGGTGGGCGTGCCGGCGGGCAAGGTGCGCACCCTCGACGAGGTCTACGAGTGGGACCAGGTCGCCAGCCAGGGGCTGCTGGTCGACGTCGAGCACCCGACGCTCGGCGGCCTCACGCTCCCCGGCCCGCCGCTGCGCTTCTTCGACGCCGAGGGCACCGAGGTGACCCGCCGCGACCACGTCGCACCGCCGCTGCTCGACCAGCACGCCGACGAGATCCGCACCTGGGTCGGCGGGGGTGGGGCATGAGCACGTCCCGGGACCCGGTGACCCGGGAGGGCGAGGCCAGGCGCTGGACGGCGCATGAGCTGCTCGACCTGGTGCTCGACGAGGGCACCTTCGCGTCGTGGGACGAGCCGATCGACCTGTCCTACGCCGACCCCGGCTACCGGTCCGAGCTCGAGGCCGCGGCGGCGAAGGCCGGCACCGACGAGTCGGTGCTGACCGGGCGCGGCGAGGTCCGCGGCCGCCCGGTCGCGGTGGTCGTCAACGAGTTCCGCTTCCTCGCCGGCTCGATCGGCCGGGCCGCCGCGGACCGCATCACCGCGGCCGTGCGCCGGGCCACCGCCGAGGGGCTGCCCCTGCTGGCCAGCACGGCGTCGGGCGGCACCCGCATGCAGGAGGGCACGCCCGCCTTCGTGCGGATGGTCGAGATCTCCCGCGCGCTGATGGACCACCGCGCCGCCGGCCTGCCCTACCTCGTCCACCTGCGCCACCCCACGACCGGCGGGGTGTACGCCTCGTGGGGCTCGCTCGGCCACGTGACCGTCGCGGAGCCCGGTGCGCTGGTGGGCTTTCTCGGCCCCAAGGTTTACGCCGGCCTCAACGGTCGGCCGTTCCGGCCGGGAGTCCAGGTCGCGGAGAACCTCGCCGCCGCCGGTGTCATCGACGGGGTCGTGGCCGCCGAGGACCTGCCCGCGATGGTCGACAGCGCGCTCGCGGTGCTGGTCGACGGGCCCGGCGCGGGCCGGTTGCCGCTGCGCGCCTCGCGCCCGGTGGGCGACCACGCCGCGTGGGACAGCGTCGAGCGGACCCGTCGTACGGACCGGGTGGGGGTGCGCGACCTCCTCGCCCACGGCGCCACCGGCACGTTGCAGCTGCGGGGCACCGACGAGGGCGAGCGCGACTCGACCGTCCTCGTCGCGCTGACCCGACTCGACGACCAGCCGTGCGTCGTCATCGGCCAGGACCGTTCCCGCCAGGTGCCGGGCCACGCCATGGGACCCGGGGCGCTGCGCGAGGCGCGGCGCGGGATGCGGCTGGCCCAGGAGCTAGGGCTGCCGCTGGTCAGCGTGATCGACACCCCGGGCGCCGAGCTGTCGCCCGAGGCTGAGGAGCGTGCCATCGCCGGCGAGATCGCCCGCTGCATCGCGACCCTCACCACGATGACGGTGCCGACGGTCTCGGTGATCCTGGGCCAGGGCTGCGGGGGAGGGGCGCTGGCGTTCCTGCCGGCGCGGACGGTCATCGCGACCGAGCACGCCTGGCTCTCACCGCTCCCGCCCGAGGGCGCGAGCCTGATCGTGCACGGCGACACGGCGCACGCGGCCGAGATGGCCGCGCGCCAGCGCGTGCGCGCCGCGGACCTCCTCGCTGACGGCGTGGTCCAGCACGTGGTGCCCGAGCTCGACGACGAGTCCCCACGCGACCTCGCGGTCGCCGTGGCCGCCGAGGTCGGCGCGCGACTGCGCGAGCTCACGGGACGTACGCCGGTCGCGCACGCCTCCTGACCGTCCTCGCGGGGCTGTCGTCGCTTCCGGGCGGTGAGTGACGCAGGATCTGGACCTCGAAAAGGTGTTTCACTCACCGCTCGCGCCCCCGCCGAGGGCTGAGCGGTGCGTGACGCAGGTTCTGGGCGCGCGGAACATGTCTCAGACACCGCTCGCCGGCGCGTCGTACGCCGGCTCGCGCCCGGCGGTGCGTGAGGGGGATCTTCGGTGCGCAAAAAACCTCCTCAGCCACCGCTCGCCGGCGCGTCGTACGCCGGCTCGCGCCCGGGCGGTGCGTGAGGAGGATTTTCGGTGCCGGGAACCCTCCTCACACACCGCTCGCCGGCGCGTCGTACGCAGGCTCGCGCCCGGGCGGTGCGTGAGGGGGAGTTTCGGTGCGGGGAACCCTCCTCAGCCACCGCTTGCCGCCGCGTCGTACGCCGACGCGCGCCCGCGCGGTGCGCCAGCCACACTTCGCGCGCGCTGAATGTGGGTCAGCCACCGCTCGATCGAGCGACGGACGACGGCTCAGCTGGCCTTCTTGGCCTGCTTCTTCGCGGCGGTCTTCTTGGTCGCGGTCTTCTTGGCCGTCGACTTCTTGGCAGCCGTCTTCTTCGCGGGGGCCTTCTTCGCGGCGGACTTCCTGGCTGACGTCTTCCTCGCCGGCTTCTCGTCGTCGGCCTCGTCGTCGGAGTCGTCGTCCGCATCGGCCTCGCCCCGGGCGGACTTCGCGGCCGCCACCGACTTCTGCAGCGCGGCGAGCAGGTCGACGACCTCGCCCGAGGTCTTGGTCGAGGTCTCGGTGCGCTTGATCTCGCCGCCCTCGATCTTGGACTTCACGAGCGCGTCGACGGCACCGGCGTAGTCGTCCTCGAACTCGCTCGCGTCGAAGTCGCCGGCAAGCGTCTCGACGAGCATGTGGGCCATCTTGACCTCTTGCGGCTTGGCGTCGTCGACCTCGACCTTGAAGTCGGGCACGCGCACCTCGTCGGGCCACATCATCGTCTGGAGCACGATGACCTCACCGGCCTCGGTCTCGCGCACCCGCAGCACCGCGATCGTCGTTCGCTGGCGCAGCGCGACGGTCACCACCGCCATCCGGTCGGCGTCCTTCAGCGCCTGGCGCAGCAGCGCATAGGGCTTGGCGCCGGCGCCCTCGGGCTCGAGGTAGTAGGACTTCTCGAAGAGCAGCGGGTCGATCTGCTCGCGGGGCACGAACTTCTCCACCGCGATCTCGCGGGAGGATGTCGAGGGCAGCTGCGACATGTCGTCGTCGGTGAGGATGACCATCTCGCCGTCCTCGGTCTCGTAGCCCTTCGCGATGTCGGCGTAGGCCACCTCCTCGCCGTCGAGCGAGCAGACGCGCTGGTACTTGATGCGGCCGCCGTCCTTGGCGTGCACCTGGCGGAACGACACGTCGTGGCTCTCGGTGGCGGCATAGAGCTTGACCGGGACACTGACCAGGCCGAAGGAGACGGCACCCTTCCAGATCGCGCGCATGAGCCGACGATAGCCGTCACCGCCGACAGCCGTCTCCCCTCGGAGGGTGCCGCGGTTGCGGAGCGGCGGGTGCCAGACTGCTCGCGTGCGCCCGATGCTCGCCAGCAAGACCGACCGCGTCCCGACCGGCGCGCAGTGGCTGCACGAGGTCAAGTGGGACGGCGTGCGCGTGCTCGTCGACGTCCGCGACGGCGTCGTGCGCATGACCAGCCGCAACGACAACGACGTCACCCTCGCGTGGCCCGACCTCGCCGCGCCGCCGCTCGGCGACCGCGACCTGATGGTCGACGGCGAGGTGATCGCCCTGAACGAGCGCGGCGTCCCCGACTTCCGCGTGCTCCAGCACCGGATGCACGTCCGCAACGCCCGGGAGGTCGCCCGCCTCGTGACGTCCGTGCCGGCGACCCTCATGGTCTTCGACCTGCTCCGCCTCGACGGCGAGGACCTCACCGCCCGTCCGCTGGAGGAGCGGCGTGCGCTGCTCGAGGGGCTGGCGCTGGGCGACTCGAAGTGGCAGGTGCCGGCGGCGTACGACGACGGCGACATGCTGTTCGACGCCACCCTGCAGCAGGGTTTGGAGGGGGTCGTGAGCAAGCGTCGCGGCTCGCGCTACCGCTTCGACGCCCGCAGCGAGGACTGGCGCAAGCTCGCCCACCGCCACCGCGGGTCGTTCGTCGTCGGCGGCTGGCGCCCGCAGACGGGTACGACGGACCGGTTGGCGTCGCTGCTCGTCGGTGAACTGACCCCCGACGGCCTGCTCTACCGCGGCCGCGTCGGAAGCGGCATCGCCGGAGCGACCAGCACCCGACTCGGCGCCCTGATGGCACCGCTGGCGGCGGGGTCGTCGCCGTTCGCCGACGAGGTGCCCCGCATCGACGCCGCCGGCACGTTCTGGGTGGAGCCGCGCGTCGTGGTCGACATCGACACCCACGGCCTTGGCTACGACCGTCTCCGCCAGCCGTCGTTCCAGGGCGTCCGCGACGACCTCTCGCCCGAGGACCTCACATGACGCGGCTGCTGGTGGCGACGACGGCCACGCTCGTGGCGGGGCTGCTCGCGCCGACGAGCGCAGGAGCCGAGGTCCGGCGGGCCGACGTCGTCCGGCTCGACGGCGTACGCGTCGAGCTCCGCGCCGGCACGACGCAGGTCGTCACCGTCGACCACACTCGCGGCGTGCGCGCCCGCGTCTCGCTGTGGCGACTGACCGCGGGCGGGTGGGAGCGGCAGCTGACCACGACGGACGGCCGCACCGGCTACGGCGGCCTCGTCGACGGTGACCGACGGCGCCAGGGATCGGGGACGACGCCGCTCGGCACCTACGGACTGGTCTCCACGTTCGGCACCCACGCCGCCGACCGGCGCGCGTTGCTGCCGCACCACCGGATCCGCGAGGGGGACCACTGGGTGCAGGACAACGCCTCCGACTTCTACAACCAGCTGCGCAACCGGCGCGACGGCGGCTTCCGCTGGTGGCTGCCCACGTCCGACCCCGACTCCTCCGAGCGGCTGACCGACTACCCCCGGCAGTACGAGTGGTCCATCGTCACCGACTTCAACGTCGAGCAGGTGCGCCACCGCGGCTCCGGGATCTTCCTCCACGTCAACGGGCGCGGGGCGACCGCGGGCTGCGTGAGCGCCCCGCGACGGTTCATCCGCTCGCTGGTGCGGCTCCTCGACCCTGCCCGTGTGCCGGTGATCGGGGTCGGCCGATGAGCGAGCTGCAGGTCGATGTCGACGGGCGCACCCTCACCATCAGCAACCTCGACAAGGTGCTCTACCCGCGCACGGGCACGACCAAGGGCGAGGTGCTCAACTACTACGCGCAGGTCTCGCCGGCCCTGCTCCCGCACCTGCAGGACCGTGCGGTCACCCGGATCCGCTGGCCGCACGGGGTGGAGGGGTCGAGCTTCTTCGAGAAGAACGCGCCGGGCGGCACGCCGTCGTGGGTGCGTACGCACGAGGTGTCGACCACCGGCTCGCGCTCCGGCAAGGGCGAGGGCACGATCCGCTTCCCGATCTGCGACGACCTCGCCACCCTCACCTGGCTGGCCAACCTCGCCTCGCTCGAGCTGCACGTCCACCAGTGGACCGTCGACGCGAAGGGCAGGCCCCGCAACCCCAACCGTCTCGTCATCGACCTCGACCCCGGCGAGCCGGCCGGGCTGCACGAGTGCGCACGGGTGGCGCTGATGGTGCGCGACGCGCTGGCCGAGCGCGACCTCGGCTGCACCCCGGTGCTCAGCGGCAGCAAGGGCCTCCACCTGTACGCCCCGCTGCCGGACGGCCGCGGCAGCCTGGACAGCGACGGCACGACGGCGCTCGCCAAGGAGGTCGCCGAGGAGCTCATGAAGGAGCACCCCGACCTGGTGACCAGCGTGATGACGAAGGCCAAGCGGCCGGGGAAGGTGTTCCTCGACTGGTCGCAGAACTCCGGCTCCAAGACCACGATCTCGCCGTACTCGCTGCGCGGGCGCGAGCGTCCTACCGCCGCCGCGCCGCTGACGTGGGACGAGGTCGAGGAGGGTGCCGACGACGACCTGGCGCTCGAGCAGCTCACGATGGACCAGGTGCTGGAGCGGGTGGCTCGGCTGGGTGACGTCTTCGAGGCCTGACACCTCCGTGCGGGTGAGCCGTGCAGGCGACCCTCCGATTCGCCCCATGAGGGTCGGGACCTGCATCTATGCTCATCGCCATGGCTCACGACGTGCTGGTGGTTGAGGACGAGGAGGACATCGCCGTCCCCCTCATGCGCACCCTCGAGCGCGAGGGCTACGAGGTCAACCGCGTGTCCGTGGGCGCCGAGGCCGTCTCGTTCGCCGTGGGCGAGGGTCCTGCGGTCGTGATCCTCGACCTCGGCCTCCCCGACATGGACGGCATCGACGTGTGCCGCCAGATGCGAGCGGGCGGCTACCTCGGCGGCATCATCATGGTGACCGCCCGCGCCGGAGAGCTGGACCGCGTGGTCGGCCTCGACGTCGGCGCCGACGACTACCTCGCCAAGCCGTTCGGCCTCGCCGAGCTCCTCGCCCGCGTGCGCGCGCTCCTGCGCCGCAGCGGCAGCACCCCGGCCCCTGACGACACCACCGTGACCACCTCCTCGGGCCTCAAGATCGACGCCGCCTCGCGCCGGGTGCACCTCGGCGACCGCGAGATCGCGCTGACCGCCAAGGAGTTCGACGTCCTCGCCGTCCTGGCCAACAGCCACGACAAGGTCGTGCCGCGCGAGACGCTGATGAACGAGGTCTGGGACCAGAACTGGTACGGCTCCACCAAGACCCTCGACGTCACCATCGGCCGCCTCCGCAGCAAGCTCGAGGCAGCCGCGGCGGGCGAGAAGGTCGTCGCGATCCGCGGCGTCGGCTTCCGGCTCGAGACCGGCACCTGAGGTCCGACGGCTAGTTTGGAGGGGTGCCCGACACCCCGCAGCACCATGACGTCCTGATCGTCGGTGGCGGCAACGCCGGCACCTCCCTCGCAGCGCGCCTGCTGCGTGCCGGCGCGCCCGACGTCGCGGTCATCGAGTCGCGCCCGGTGCACCGCTACCGCCCCCTGCTGAGCTACGTCGGCGGCGGCGAGGCCACCATGTCGTCCCTCTCGCGCCCGGCCGACCGCGTGGTGCCGGACGGGTGCACGACGCTGCGCGACGAGGTCGTCTCGGTCGACCCCTCCGCGATGTCCGTCGACACCCTGTCCGGGCGACGCTTCACCTGCACCACCCTGGTCGTGTGCCCCGGACTCGACGAGGACTGGGATGCCATCCCCGGGCTGCGGGAGGCGTACGACGCCGGGTGGGCCGCGTCGACCTTCGACGACGACGCCGCCGCGCGCGTGTGGCCCTCGATGCGCGGGTTGCAGTCCGGGCGGGTGGTCTTCACCGTGCCGCCCGAGCCGGCGCCGTGCGGCGCGACGGCGCTCAAGCCGCTCTTCATGGCCTGCGACCACTGGCGCCGCGCCGGTGTGCTGGACGACATCGACGTGGACCTGGTGATCCCCGGCGCCTCGCCGCTCGGGCTCGACGGCCCGGACGCGCGGATCGAGGAGGCGCTGGCGTCGTACGACGTCCGCGTCCACCGCGAGGCGACCGTCTCCCGGCTCGACGGCCGCGGCGTCACCCTCAGCACTCCGGCGGGGGAGGAGGTGGTCGACAACCTCGCGTTCGCCCACGTCGTGCCGCACTACCGCGCGCCGGGCTGGGTGGTGGACGCCGGCCTCGCCGGCGAGCACCCGGCCGGCCTGGTCGACGTCGACCCGCTGACGATGCGCCACCGCCGCTTCTCCGACGTGTGGTCGCTCGGCGACGTCGCCGACCTGCGGACCCGGCCGTCCGGAGGAGCCCTGCGCAAGCAGGTCGCCGTCCTGGCACCCAACATCCTCGCCGCGCGCCTCGGGCGCCCGCTCGGCCACTACGACGGCTACACCGTCATGCCGATCACGACCGCCCGCCACCGGCTGATGCTCGTCGAGGTCGACCGCGAGGGCCGGCCGCAGCCGACGGTGCCCGGGGTCGACCTGACGAAGCCGCGGGCGGTCACGTGGTGGGTGGACCGCTACGCGCTGCCGCAGGTCTACTGGCGGCGGATCCTGCGCGGCCGCGTCTGACGAGTTCTCCACAACCTTTGCCCTGGGTCTGTTTTCCTGCGCTCCGCGCTGGGTAGCGTGACGGTGCACAATCTCGGGGAAGCAGGTGCCGCACGATGGCCGTTGATCGCGTCACGCGACCGCACGCCGACGACCTCGTCGAGCGACTCGACCTGCAGGTGCGCGAGCGTGTCCGGCGCGAGGGCGTCGACCCGCAGCGCGAGGCCCTCGTCGTACGCCGCATCGCCGAGGACGTCGTCCGCGACCACGACGACCTCAGCCTCACCGGAGCGGTCGCGCCGGTCGCCGACGACAGCGCGATGGTGGGTGAGCTCGTCGCCCGCGTGTCGGGGTTCGGCCCGCTGCAGCCCTTCCTCGACGACCCGGAGGTCGAGGAGGTCTGGATCAACGACCCGACCCGGGTCTTCATCGCCCGCCGCGGGCGCCACGAGCTGACCAACCTCCGGCTCGACGCCGCACAGGTCAACGAGCTCGTCGAGCGGATGCTGAAGTCCAGCGGGCGCCGCCTCGACATCTCGACCCCGTTCGTCGACGCGATGCTCCCCGAGGGACACCGCCTCCACGTCGTGCTCGAAGGCATCACCCGCGGTTTCACCGCGGTCAACATCCGGAAGTTCCTGCTGCGCGCGCACCGGTTGTCCGACCTCGTGGCCCTGGGCAGCCTGACGCCCCAGGCGGCGCGCTTCCTGGAGGCGTCGGTGCGCGCGGGCCTCAACGTCCTCGTCGCGGGCGGCACCCAGGCCGGCAAGACCACCATGCTCAACTGCCTCGCGGCCGCGGTGCCCGGGGGTGAACGGGTGGTGAGCGCGGAGGAGGTCTTCGAGCTCCGTTTCTCCCACCCCGACTGGGTCGCGATGCAGACCCGGCAGGCCGGGTTGGAGCAGACCGGCGAGATCGTGCTCCGCGACCTCGTGAAGGAGGCGCTCCGGATGCGCCCGAGCCGGATCCTCGTCGGCGAGGTCCGCGCGGCCGAGTGCCTCGACCTGCTGCTCGCCCTCAACTCCGGCCTGCCGGGCATGTGCACCCTCCACGCCAACAGCGCCCGCGAGGCGCTGGTCAAGATGTGCACCCTGCCGCTGCTGGCCGGCGACAACATCTCGGCGCGCTTCGTGGTGCCGACGGTCGCCACCAGCGTCGACCTCGTCGTCCACCTCGGCCTCGGCGCCGACGGCGTACGCCGCGTCAACGAGATCGTGTCCGTGCCGGGGCGGGTGGAGGCCGACGTCATCGAGGTCGAGCCGATCTTCGTCCGGCACGGTGCCGAGCTGCGGCGCACCGGGGGAGTGCCCGCGCGAGTCGAGCGCTACGAACGGGTCGGCATCGACGTCCACCAGCTGCTCGCCTCCGAGGAGGTCGCTCGCTGATGGGCGCGCTCGTCGGGTTGGGGGTGGGCATCGGCCTGCTGCTGATCTGGTCCGCCTTCGCCCTGCCGCGCCGGCCGCGGTCCACGTCACCGACCCCGACGGCACTGGGCCGCCTCCTCGGCCGGGCCGGCCTGGCGGACGTCACGCCCGCGAGCGTGCTGTCGCTGTGCGCCGTCCTCTTCGCCGTGGCCTTCGCGCTCGTGCAGGCCGTGTCCCGGACCGTCCCGGTGGCGGTCGTGTTCGCTGCCATGGCCGCCTACCTCCCGATCGCCGTCCTCCGTCAGCGCGCTGCCCGCCGGCTGCGCGACTTCGCCGAGGTGTGGCCCGAGGCGGTCGACAACCTCGCGAGCGCCGTGCGCGCCGGGCTCTCCCTCCCCGACGCCGTCGCCGCGCTCGGCACCAACGGACCCGAGGCGCTGCGCGCCGACTTCGCCCAGTTCGCCCTCGACTACCAGGTCACCGGCCGGTTCGGTGAGTGCCTGGACCGGCTCAAGGACCGGCTCGCCGACCCCGTCGGCGACCGGGTGATCGAAGGGCTGCGGCTGGCGCGCGAGGTCGGCGGCGGCGATCTCGGCCGCCTGCTGCGCAACCTGTCCGGCTTCCTGCG
Organism: Nocardioides sp. GCM10028917; assembly: GCF_042666175.1. Taxonomy (NCBI): domain Bacteria; kingdom Bacillati; phylum Actinomycetota; class Actinomycetes; order Propionibacteriales; family Nocardioidaceae; genus Nocardioides; species Nocardioides sp. GCM10028917. Next base: position 326,958 of record NZ_JBHTFL010000001.1, on the reverse strand, counting down.
CGACGACGCCCGCACGCGCTCCGAGCTGGAGTCACGGCAGGCGTGGACCGTCAACGGTGCCCGGCTCGCCGTCGCCGCACCGTGGATCGTCCTGCTGCTGATGTCCTTCCAGACGACGGCGATCCGGCAGTACGCCTCGCCGGGTGGCGTCCTCGTGCTGGGCATCGGCTTCGGCGTCTGCGTGCTCGCCTACTGGGCGATGATGCGCATCGGCCGGCTGCCGACCGAGAAGCGGATCCTGTCGTGAGCACCACGGTGTGGGGCGCCCTCCTCGGTGGCGTGGCCGGCCTGGGTCTGCTCCTCGTCGGCCTGCGGATGGCGGTGTTGCGCCGTCCGCAGCTGTCGGTCCGCGTGCTGCCCTACCTGCGCGACGTGCCGCGTCTCGACGAGGGCGCGCTGCTGCGGCCACTGACGCCCGCGCCCACCTCCGCCGTCGCGGGGATCTTCGGCCCACCGCTGCGCCGCGCCGCCGACCTGGTCGAGCGGGTGCTCGGTGGCACCGCGTCCGTACGCCGTCGGCTCCAGCGCGCCGGCCTCGACCGCACGGTCCAGGACTTCCGGATCGAGCAGGTCGTCTGGGGCCTGGTGGGCTTCGGGGCCGCCGCCGCGGTCGTCCTGCTGCGCGCGCTCGGTGGCGTCGGGAGCGTCGGCACGGGCGCGGTGTTCTGCGTGATCGGTTTCGTGTGCGGCGTCTTCCTCCGCGACAACCGGCTCAGCACCCAGGTCAGGAACCGCGAGCGACAGGTGCTCGTCGAATTCCCGACGGTCGCCGAGCTGCTGGCGCTGTCGGTCGCCGCCGGCGAGAGCCCGGTGTCGGCGCTCGACCGCGTCGTCCGCCGCAGCCACGGCGCGCTCTCCGACGACCTCGCGCAGGTGCTCGCCCGGATCCGCACGGGCGAGCCCGTCGGCGCCGCCTTCGAGTCACTCGCCCGCTCCACCGGGCTGCCGATCGTGGCTCGGTTCGCCACCGGCATCACCGTGGCGATGGAGCGCGGCACCCCGCTCGCCGACGTCCTCCACGCCCAGGCCGCTGACGTACGAGAAGCAGGCCGGCGCCTGCTCATCGAGACCGCCGCCCGCAAGGAGATCGCGATGATGGCGCCCGTCGTGTTCTTCGTGCTGCCCGTGACGATCCTGTTCGCCTTCTACCCCGGGGTGCTGGGCCTGCGGCTCACCACGCCATGACGCTCCCCTTGATGCCTCCAACGAAAGGACACGCCATGCATCCGTCCGTCTCGGGACTTCTCCTCCAGCTCGCGACACGACACCGCGACGACCGTGGCGACGTGCCCGGCTGGGTGATGGTCACGCTGATGACCGCCATCGTCGTCGCCGCCCTGACGCCGTTCGTCAGCGACGAGCTGCGCGCGCTGCTGGCGAGCGCCTTCGCGATGGTCAGCGGCTAGGCCGGAGGTGTCTCGCCGCGCCCGCACCAGCGAGCGCGGGGCTGCGGTCGTCGACTTCGTCCTCGTCCTGCTCGTCCTCCTGCCGCTGGTCATCGGGATCTTGCAGCTCGCGCTGGTGCTCCACGTGCGCAACACCCTCGCCTCCGCTGCAGCGGAGGGCGCCCGCCACGCAGCGGTCGCCGGCTCGTCCGCCCCCGCCGGCAGGGCCAAGGTGCAGGAGCTGGTCAGCGGTGCCCTCTCCGCCGACTTCGTCCGCTCGGTCACCGTCCGCCCGGCCCTCGTCGGGGGCGCCCCGGGCTACGAGGCGGTCGTGACCGCCGACGTCGGCCTGCTCGGGTTCGGAGGCGCAGGCGTGCCCGTCCGGGTCTCGGGCCACGCCATCGCCGAGGTGGCGCCACCGTGACCCGCTCGAGACCGTCCGGACGGCGCGACGAGCAGGGCTCCGCCCTCGTCGAGCTCAGCTGGCTCGCGATCATCCTGCTGGTCCCGCTGATCTGGATCGTGATCTCGGTCTTCGAGGTGCAGCAGGGGGCGTTCGCCACCAGCGCCGCTGCGCGCGCTGCGGGCCGGGCGTACGCCTTGGCTCCGGACGACGCCACGGGAGCGGCCCGCGCCGAGGCCGTCGTACGACATGTGCTGGCCGACCAGGGCACCCCCGGCCAGCGTGCCCGGGTGAGGGTCACGTGCGACGCTCCCGCGGGCAACTGCCACGTCGGCACGTCGGTCATCACCGTCCGCGTCGACTCCGGCGTGGAGCTGCCGTTCTTCCCGGCGATCCTCGGCAAGGGCGCCGCCGTCTTCTCGCTCGACGCGACGCACACGGTGCCGATCGGGCAGTACGTCGAGAGCGGGTCCGACGACGGCGAGGGCCCCGGTCGATGAGGCGCCGCGACGAGCAGGGCCAGGTCACGCTGCTGATCATCGGCTTCGCGAGCATCCTGCTGATGGCCATCGTGGTCGTCATCGACGCGTCGGCCGCCTACCTCCAGCGGCAGGGCCTCGACAACCTCGCCGACGGTGCGGCGCTCTACGGCGCCGACCTCGGGTCCGCCGGCATCTACGAGCAGGGCCTCGACGGAGAGCGCCTCACCCAGCAGGAGGCTGCGGTCGAGGCCGCGGTGCGCGACTACCTCGCTCGCGCCGACGCCGGCTCGAAGTACCCCGGCATCGACGTCGGCGTGCGCGTCGACCCGGTCGGTCGCTCGGTCACGGTCCGCTTGAGCGCGCCGCTCGACCTGCCGCTCACCATCCCCGGCTCGCCGAGCAACCCGACAGTCGGCGCGAGCAGCACGGCCGCCGTGACCGTGGTGCCCGGTGACTGAGGTCGCGGAGGAGGTGCCGGAGGTCCCCCCGTGGCGGCACCCGGGTGACGGTCGGTTGACTGCCCGCAAGCGCCTGCGTCATACGAAGGCGCACCCACAGGTACGGATCCGTATGACGCAGCGGGCGAAGCCCGACAAGGTCCGCCGCTGACGTAGCGGGCGGTGCCGGTGACCGGCGTCACCGCCCCCACCCCATCGAATGGTCCGTTACGGGGCCGGCGGCGTGTCGCCGGTAGTTTCTTCCGCATGACCGAGACTTGGCCCGGCACTGCCTACCCCCTGGGTGCCACCTTCGACGGCACCGGCACGAACTTCGCGCTGTTCAGCGAGGTCGCCGAGCGCGTCGAGCTGTGCCTGTTCGACCCCGACCCCGACAACCCCGGCTCGTTCACCGAGACGCGGCTCGAGGTCACCGAGGTCGACGCCTACGTCTGGCACTGCTACATCCCGACCGTGCAGCCCGGCCAGCGCTACGGCTACCGCGTCCACGGCCCGTGGGACCCGGACAAGGGCCTGCGCTGCAACCCGAACAAGCTGCTCCTCGACCCCTACGCGAAGGCCACGGCCGGCGAGATCGACTGGGACCAGTCGCTCTTCGGCTACAACTTCGGCGACGAGGACTCCCGCAACGACGACGACTCCGCGGCGCACATGACCCACGGCGTGGTCATCAACCCGTTCTTCGACTGGGAGGGCGACCGCCGCCTCTCCATCCCCTACAACGAGTCCTTCATCTACGAGGCGCACGTCAAGGGCCTGACCCAGCTGCACCCCGACGTGCCCGAGGAGCAGCGCGGGACGTACGCCGGCCTGGCGCACCCGTCGGTCACCGCCCACCTGAAGAAGCTGGGCGTCACGGCGATCGAGCTGATGCCGGTGCACCAGTTCGTGCAGGACTCGACCCTGCTCGACCAGGGCCTGCGCAACTACTGGGGCTACAACACCCTGGCCTTCCTCGCTCCGCACGCCGACTACGCCTCGAGCCAGCAGGGCCAGCAGGTCCAGGAGTTCAAGGCGATGGTCAAGGCGATGCACGCCGCGGGCATCGAGGTCATCCTCGACGTCGTCTACAACCACACGGCCGAGGGCAACCACCTCGGCCCGACGCTGAGCTTCAAGGGCATCGACAACGCGGCCTACTACCGCCTCGTCGAGGACGACCAGCGCTACTACATGGACTACACCGGCACCGGCAACACCCTCAACGTGCGCCACCCGCACTCGGTGCAGCTGATCATGGACTCGCTGCGCTACTGGGTCACCGAGATGCACGTCGACGGCTTTCGCTTCGACCTGGCCGCAAGCCTGGCGCGGGAGTTCTACGACGTCGACAAGCTCTCCACCTTCTTCGAGATGGTGCAGCAGGACCCGGTCGTCAGCCAGGTCAAGCTCATCGCCGAGCCGTGGGACATCGGCCCCGGCGGCTACCAGGTCGGCGGCTTCCCGCCCCAGTGGACCGAGTGGAACGGCGCCTACCGCGACACGGTCCGCGACTTCTGGCGCGGCGAGCCGTCGCTCGGCGACTTCGCCTCCCGGCTGTCCGGGTCCTCCGACCTCTACGAGCACTCCGGTCGCCGGCCGTTCGCCAGCATCAACTTCGTCACCGCCCACGACGGCTTCACGCTGCGTGACCTCGTCTCCTACAACGAGAAGCACAACGAGGCCAACGGCGAGGACAACAAGGACGGCGAGAGCCACAACCGCTCGTGGAACCACGGCGTCGAGGGACCGACCGACGACCCCGAGGTCCTCCAGGCTCGGGCTCGCGAGCAGCGCAACTTCATCGCCACGCTGCTGCTCAGCCAGGGCGTGCCGATGCTGCTGCACGGCGACGAGCTCAGCCGCACCCAGGGCGGCAACAACAACACGTACGCGCAGGACAGCGAGATCAGCTGGGTGCACTGGGACGACGCCGACCGGCCGCTCATCGAGTTCACCGCGGCGGTGGCCAAGCTGCGCGCCGACCACCCGACCTTCCACCGCAAGCGGTTCTTCACCGGCAGCACGGTGCGCACCGGCGACGGCGAGCGCCTCAACGACATCGTCTGGCTCGACCTCGACGGCGAGCCGATGGAGGACGGCGACTGGGAGGGTGGCAAGGCGATCGGGATGTACCTCAACGGCAACGGCATCGCCGGCAAGGACGTCCGCGGCGCCACCATCACCGATGACCACTTCCTGCTCTACTTCAACGCTGACGGCCCGGCGCAGGTGACGCTGCCGACGGAGGAGTACGCCGCCGCCTGGGACGTCGTGATCGACACCAGCGGCAACCCGGACGCCGATCCGACCCTCCCGGCAGGGGCGACGTTCGACCTCGACACGCACAGCCTCGTCGTGCTCCGCGAGCACTCCGAGCCAGAGGTCAGCCCCGACCACTCGGTCGCGGCATCACTTGCGGCCCGGTCGGGTACGGACGCCCCGTGACCGAGACGCCTGCCCGGCCCGAGCGACGTACGCCGCACAGCACCTATCGCCTGCAGGTCAGCCCCGACTTCACCTTGTACGACGCCGCGCAGGTGCTGCCCTACCTGCACGACCTCGGCGTGGACTGGGTCTACCTCTCGCCGCTGCTGGCCTCCGAGCCCGGCAGCACCCACGGCTACGACGTCGTCGCCTTTGACCACGTCGACCCCGAGCGGGGCGGCGAGGAGGGGCTGGCGGCGCTGTCGGCCGAGGCGCGCCGCCTCGGGCTGGGCGTGCTGGTCGACATCGTGCCCAACCACGTCGGCGTCGCCACGCCGTCGGAGGACCCGTGGTGGTGGGACGTCCTCAAGCTGGGCCGCGAGTCCGAGCACGCCTCGGCCTTCGACGTCGACTGGGCGGCCGGTGACGGCCGCATCGTGATCCCGGTCGTCGGTGACGACGACGAGGGCGCGATCCGGATCGTGAAGGGGGAGGTGCGCTACCACGACCAGCGATTCCCTCTCGCTCCCGGCACCTCGACGCTCGAGGAGCAGCACTACGAGCTGGTCAACTGGCGCGCGGCCGATGAGGACCTCAACTACCGCCGCTTCTTCGCCGTCAACACCCTCGCTGCCGTGCGGGTCGAGGACCCCGAGGTCTTCGCCGAGACGCACGTCGAGGTCAAGCGGTGGTTCGACGAGGGCCTCGTCGACGGGCTGCGCGTCGACCACCCCGACGGCCTGCGCGACCCCAAGCGCTACCTCGACGACCTGGCCGCCCTCACCGGCGGCGCCTACGTGCTCGTCGAGAAGATCCTCGAGCCGGGCGAGCGCCTGCCCGCCGAATGGGCCACCGACGGCACCACGGGCTACGACGCGCTCGCGCTCATCGACCGGCTGCTCACCGATCCCGCCGGCGAGGCGCCGCTGACCGCGCTGGAGGACCGGCTCCGCGGCACGACCGTGGACTGGGAGCAGATGGTCCACGACAACAAGCGCGCCGTCGCCGACGGCATCCTCCACTCCGAGGTCCTGCGGATCACGCGCGAGGTCGAGCGCGTGCTGGCATCGAAGGGGGAGAGCGCCGACGAGGACGCCGTCGCCGACACGATCGGCGAGCTGCTCGCCTGCTTCCCGGTCTACCGCTCCTACCTGCCCGAGGGCCGCGACCACCTCGACCAGGCCTTCGCCGCCGCGCGGAAGCAGCGCCCCGACCTCGCGACGACGTACGACGTCCTCGAGCCCCTGCTCCACGACGAGTGGAGCCAGCCGGCCCGACGCTTCCAGCAGACCTCCGGCATGGTGATGGCGAAGGGCGTCGAGGACTGCTCGTTCTACCGCTGGTCGCGGCTGACCTCGCTCAACGAGGTCGGCGGCGACCCGTCGGTCTTCGCGATCGGCGTCGGAGAGTGGCACGAGGCGATGGCCGCGCGCCAGCGCGACTGGCCCGAGGCGATGGTCACCCTCTCCACGCACGACACCAAGCGCGGCGAGGACGTCCGCGCCCGGATCACGGTGCTCGCCGAGGAGCCCGGCCACTGGGAGCGTGCGCTCGACGAGCTGCTCCGCCTCGCTCCCGTCCCCGACGAGGGCTTCGGCTCGCTGCTGTGGCAGGCCGTGCTCGGCGCCTGGACGCCCGACCACCTGCCCGACCTCCGCGACCGGTTGCACGGCTACGCCGAGAAGGCGATGCGCGAGGCCGGCGACCGGACGACGTGGACCGAGCCCGACGAGGCGTACGAGGATAAGGTGCACGCCGCGGTCGACGCGGTCTTCGACTCCGACGAGGTGCGCGCGGTGCTGGTCGACCTCGCCACCCGCATCGACGAGCCCGCCCAGGCCAACTCGCTCGCGGCCAAGCTGCTCGCGATCACGATGCCGGGCGTGCCCGACGTCTACCAGGGCAGTGAGCTCTGGGAGACCTCGCTCGTCGACCCCGACAACCGGCGCCCCGTCGACTTCGACCACCGGGCCGCGGTGCTCGCCGGCACTGCCGAGGACGACGCGGCGAGCAAGCTGCACGTCACCTGCACCGCCCTGACCCTGCGGCGTGAGCGGCCGGAGCTGTTCACCGGCTACACGCCGGTCACCGCGTCCGGGTCCGCCGCGGCCCATGCGGTCGCCTTCGACCGCGGGGGCGCGATCACCGTCGCCACCCGCCTCCCCGTGGGGCTGGCCGCGGCCGGCGGCTGGGGCGACACCGCCCTCGACCTTCCCGAGGGTCGGTGGCACGACGTGCTCACCGGCCTCGACACCGACGGCCGGCTCGCGGCCCTGCTCGCGGTCCACCCCGTCGCCCTGCTGGTGAAGAAGGACTGAGGAAGGACCGACATGACCACGCCCTCTCGGGGACCTTTCGACGTCTGGGCGCCGCGCCCGCAGCGCGTACGGCTGGTCGTCGACGGCGACGGCGGCGGCGTGCTGGAGATGCAGCGCGGCGAAGACGGCTGGTGGACCCCGGCCGAACCGCTGCCCGCGGCGGTCGACCACCTGGACTACGGCTACCTCCTCGACGACGACCCCGCCCCGCGCCCCGACCCGCGCTCGCGCCGGCAGCCCGGCGGCGTGCACGAGCTGTCGCGGTGGGAGCGCACGACGTACGAGTGGGGCGACGCCGGCTGGACCGGGCGCCAGCTGCCGGGCTCGGTCATCTACGAGCTGCACATCGGCACCTTCACCCCGGCCGGCACCCTGGACTCCGCCGTCGAGCGGCTCGACCACCTCGTCGACCTCGGCGTCGACCTCGTCGAGCTGCTGCCGGTCAACGCCTTCAACGGCACCCACAACTGGGGCTACGACGGCGTCGGCTGGTTCGCCGTCCACGAGCAGTACGGCGGCCCGGACGCCTACCGCCGGTTCGTCGACGCCTGCCACGCGAAGGGCCTCGGGGTGGTGCAGGACGTCGTGCACAACCACCTCGGCCCGTCGGGCAACTACCTCCCGCTGTTCGGTCCCTACCTGAAGGCCGGACGCAACACCTGGGGTGATCTGGTCAACCTCGACGGCGAGGACGCGGCGGAGGTGCGCCGCTACATCCTCGACAACGTCCGGATGTGGTTCGAGGACTACCACGTCGACGCGCTGCGGCTCGACGCCGTGCACGCGCTGCAGGACACCTCGCAGGTCCACCTGCTCGAGGAGATGGCGGTCGAGACCGCCGCGCTGTCGGCCCACCTGCGCCGCCCGCTGACCCTGATCGCCGAGTCCGACCTCAACGACACGCTCCTCGTACGCCCACGCGAGGCCGGCGGCTACGGCCTCGACGCGCAGTGGAGCGACGACTTCCACCACGCCGTGCACGTCGCGTTGAGCGGCGAGACCACCGGCTACTACGCCGACTTCGAGCCGCTCGAGGCGCTGGCCAAGGTGTGCGAGAAGGGGTTCTTCCACGACGGGACGTTCTCGTCGTTCCGCGAGCGCGACCACGGCGCGCCCGTCGACACCGCGCACATGCCGACCTGGCGGCTCGTGGTGGCCAACCAGAACCACGACCAGATCGGCAACCGCGCCCGCGGCGACCGGCTCGCCGAGCACCTCGACGACGACCAGCTCGCCTGCGCCGCGCTGCTGACGCTCGCCGGGCCGTTCACCCCGATGCTGTTCATGGGGGAGGAGTGGGCGGCCTCGACGCCGTTCGCGTTCTTCACCTCCCACCTGGAGCCCGAGCTCGGGAAGGCGACCGCGGACGGCCGGATCGCCGAGTTCGAGAAGATGGGCTGGGACCCCGACGAGGTCCTCGACCCGCAGGATCCCGAGACGTTCCGCCGCTCGAAGCTGGACTGGGACGAGCTGTCCGGAGGTCGCCACGCGGTGGTGCTGGGGTGCTACCACAGACTCGGCCGGCTGCGCCGCGAGCTGCCCCAGCTGACAGACCCGGCCTTCGGCTCGGTCTCGTGCACCGTCGAGGGCCGGCTGTTCACGATGCGCCGCGATGACCTGCTCGTCGTCGTCAACACCGGCGACACGGCCGCGACGACCGAGGTGGGGGAGCGCGAGGTGCTCTTCGAGACCCCGGCCGGCGTCGACGTACGCGACGGGGCGCTGTCGGTGCCGGCGCACGCCGGAGCTCTTCTTGGACCGGTCACAACTTTCTCCTGACCGGCAGCGTCTCCCTCGTTGAACGGCCCGTTCCCGGGCCCCACACCGACGGGGAAGAACCATGAACCGCATCACCGCACTGGCCGCCACCGTGGCGCTCGCCGCCGGCTCGCTGGCGCTCGCCACGCCGACGCAGGCTGCGCCTGCGAAGGCCCAGGCCTACAAGGTCACCGCCAAGGCCAACATCGAGGTCGCCGTCGCCAAGGAGGACACCGTCAAGGTCAAGGGCCGCGTGACGCCCAAGGCCGCCGGCGAGAAGGTCGTCCTGCAGCAGCGCGTGGGCAACAAGAAGTCGTGGAAGTCCACGGGCAACGCCAAGATCAAGAAGAACGGCACCTACGTCCTGAAGGACAAGCCCTCGACCCAGGGCCCGCGCGAGTACCGCGTCCTCAAGCCGGCCTCGAAGGGCCTGAGCAAGGGCTACAGCAAGGCCCTGGCCGTCGAGGTCTACAAGTGGGAGAAGCTGGTCTACCGGCTCAGCGGCCCGCGCGTGAACGTCGAGCCCACCGGCGTGCTGATCGGCGCCGAGTACTACGGCCAGAGCCTGGCGACCACGACCTCGGGGACCCCGTCGTCCGTGGAGTACACGCTCGGTCGCAAGTGCACCGACCTGCGGGCGACGTACGCCCTCACCGACAGCTCCGCCACCGGCTCCAGCGGTGCCGTGACCGTCAGCGCCGACGGCGCCGTGCTGACCACCCACTCGCTGTCCGTCGGCACGGTCGTCGCCGACCAGGTCCTCGACGTGTCGGACGTCTTCCGGCTCAAGATCGACCTCGCCACCTCCGCCACGCCGGCCGCCGTCGCCGCCGTCGCGACGCCCGAGGTGCTCTGCACGCGCTGACGCGCACCCGATCCGCAGCGGCGGGCACGACCGGAATCACAGGCCGGGAGTGCTCGCCGCTGCTGCTCGTCCCACCTGCTGCTTTCGACACCCTTCCCGCGCGAGCCGTACTGTTGCTCCTTGTGGCAGGCATCGACTTCGACGTAGAGATCAAGCAGCTCCGGGCGACCATGAAGACCGTCGGTCAGGTCCTCAACCTCGACCGCATGCGCGGGGAGATCGCCGACCTGGGCGAGCAGGTCGCGGTCCCCGACCTGTGGGACGACGTCGCGAGCGCCACCCGCATCACCGGTCGCCTCTCCGCCCTCCAGGGCGAGATGGACCGCTTCACCGGCCTCGAGAACCGGATCGAGGACCTCGCCCTCATGGTCGAGATGGGCCAGGAGGAGGGCGACGCGGACACGCTCGCAGACTCCGAGGCCGAGCTCGGTCGCATCAAGAAGTCCGTCGAGTCGCTCGAGATCCGCACCCTGCTGTCGGGGGAGTACGACGAGCGCGAGGCGATCGTGACGATCCGCTCGGGCGCCGGTGGCGTGGACGCCGCCGACTTCGCCGAGATGCTCATGCGGATGTACACGCGCTGGGCCGAGCAGCACAAGTACGGCGTCGAGGTCTACGACGTCTCCTACGCCGAGGAGGCGGGCATCAAGTCCGCCGAGTTCGCCATCCACGCCCCCTACGCCTACGGCACGCTCTCGGTCGAGGCCGGCACCCACCGCCTCGTGCGGATCAGCCCCTTCGACAACCAGGGCCGCCGGCAGACCTCCTTCGCCGCGGTCGAGGTCGTGCCGATGATGGAGCAGACCGACGAGATCGAGGTCGACGAGAACGAGATCCGCACCGACGTCTTCCGCTCCGGTGGTCCCGGCGGCCAGTCGGTCAACACCACCGACTCCGCCGTCCGGCTCACCCACATCCCGACCGGCATCGTCGTGTCCTGCCAGAACGAGAAGTCGCAGCTGCAGAACAAGGCGTCCGCGATGGTCGTCCTCAAGGCCAAGCTGCTCGCCAAGAAGAAGGCCGAGGAGGCCGCGCTCAAGAAGGACCTCAAGGGCGACGTCGCCGCGAGCTGGGGCGACCAGATGCGCAACTACGTCCTCAACCCCTACCAGATCGTCAAGGACCTGCGGACCGGCCACGAGTCCGGCAACCCGAGCGCGGTCTTCGACGGCGACCTCGACGACTTCATGGAGGCCGGCATCCGCTGGCGCCGGGGAGCGGAGAAGGTCGACGCCTGAGGCCCCGGATTCGTCGATCGCGTCCACCCCTCACGTAGCCTCGACGCCGTGATTCGCTTCGAGAAGGTGACCAAGAGCTATCCCGGCCACCCGCACCCCGCCCTCGACAACGTCACGGTCGACGTCGAGAAGGGGGAGTTCGTCTTCCTCGTGGGCTCCTCGGGGTCGGGCAAGTCGACCTTCCTGCGCCTGGTGCTCCGCGAGTACCGCCCGACCAGCGGTCGCGTCTACGTGGCGGGCAAGGAGATCAACCGGCTCGCCGGCTGGAAGGTGCCGCGGCTGCGGCGCGACATCGGCACGGTGTTCCAGGACTTCCGGCTCCTGCCCAACAAGACCGTGACGGAGAACGTCGCGTTCGCGCTCCAGGTGATCGGCAAGTCCCGCAAGGAGATCAAGGACGTCGTCCCCGAGACCCTCGAGCTGGTCGGCCTGAGCGGCAAGGGCGACCGGATGCCCGACGAGCTCTCCGGTGGCGAGCAGCAGCGCGTCGCCGTGGCGCGCGCGTTCGTCAACCGGCCGATGATCCTCATCGCCGACGAGCCCACCGGAAACCTCGACCCCACGACCTCGGTCGGGATCATGAAGCTCCTCGACCGGATCAACCGCACCGGCACCACGGTCGTGATGGCCACCCACGACGCCGGCATCGTCGACCAGATGCGCAAGCGCGTCATCGAGCTCGACAACGGGCACGTCGTGCGCGACCAGGCGCAGGGCGTCTACGGCCACCAGAACTGACGCCGAGCCTCGGCCCTGACCTGATCCGCCTCCCCGAACGAATCGAGACCCCCACTCCATGCAGCTGCGCTACGTCTACTCCGAGCTCGGCCAGGGCCTGCGACGCAACCTGACGATGCACCTGGCGGTGATCCTCACCCTGGTCGTCTCGCTGACGCTGGTGGGCATCGGCCTGCTGTTCCAGCAGCAGGCCACGCGCGCGGCCGAGCACTTCGGCAACCAGCTCCAGATCACCGTCTACCTGTGCCGGCTCAACGACTCCAACCCGGTCTGCCCCAACCCGGTGACCGAGGCGCAGAAGGCTGAGATCGAGGCCGTGGTCGAGGCCAACCCGGAGGTGGCGAGCCATCGCTTCGAGTCCGGCGAGGTGGCGCTCGAGAAGGCGAAGGAGCTCTACGGTGAGGAGCTGTTCTCCGGCGACAACCCCGCGCTGACCGCCGAGGACATGCCGCAGACGATCTGGATCACGCTCGAGGACCCGGAGCAGTACGAGGGCATCAGCAGCGCGGTCCAGGGCCTCGACGGCGTCTCGCGGGTGCGCGACCTGCGCGAGCAGGTCGGACCGATCCTCGCGACCATCACCAAGATGCGGACGTACGCCCTGGGCACGGCCGCCCTGCTGGTGCTCGCGGCCCTGCTGCTCGTCGCCAACACGATCCGCCTCGCCGCCTTCGCGCGACGCAAGGAGATCGGCATCATGCGGCTGGTGGGTGCCTCCACGCTCTACATCGCGCTGCCGTTCCTCCTCGAGGCACTGGTCACCGCGCTGATCAGCGTCGCCCTCGCCGTCGGGGCGCTGGCGGCGTTCCTGCGCTTCGCGATCGGCGACCTCCAGCAGAACCTGAGGTTCGTGCCGTGGATCGGCTGGAACGAGTTCTGGGTGGCCGCCGGGGCCGTCGCGATCCTCGGTCCGGTGCTGACCTTGCTCCCGACACTCGTGTTGACGCGCAAATACCTCAAAGTCTGACCGCCGGAGGTTAGCGTCTAGGCGTCCCGCCCGGCTCGGCGTCGGGAGGACACCCTTCCCCGCTTCCCCGACGCAAAGGCTTCCCCCGGTGCGCACCTTCCCCCGTGCCGCTCATCGCCCTGTGGCTGCAGCTCTCGTTGCCGTCATGGCGCTGGGCGTGTCCGCTGCTCATGCCGATGACCTCAAGGACAAGAAGAGCAAGGTCGAGCGCGAGCTCAAGGGCGCGCACCAGGACCTCGACGAGTCCAGTGCCCAGCTGCGCAAGGCGGCGGCCCGCCTCGCCGCGGCCCAGGAGCAGCTCGCCGTCGCGAAGACCCGGCTCGCCACGGCACGCGGCAAGGTGGAGGTCGCCACCGAGCGCGACGAGCAGATGCAGGCCGAGCTGGTGGCCGCGGAGGCCCAGCTCGCCGCCGCCGAGGCCGCCCTCGCGCAGGGCCAGGTCGACCGCGACGTCCAGCGGGAGAAGGTCGCCCGCACCGTCACCGACATGTACGCCGAGGGCGACCCCGAGCTGATCGCCTTCTCCTCCCTCCTCGACGCCGAGTCCACCGAGGAGCTCACCCGGCGCGAGGGCGTCCGCGACGTCGTCATCGGCCAGGAGGCGCGCGAGTACGACGAGCTCAAGGCCGCGGAGGTGCTCCTCGAGGTGCGGGAGGACCAGGTCGCCGAGGCCCGCGACGCCGTGGCCGTCAAGCGCGAGGCCGCAGCCGAGCACCTCGAGCTGATGCAGTCCCTCGAGGCCGAGGAGCAGGCGGCCAAGGACTCCGTCGTCTCGCTCGTGATCGAGCGCCGCGACGCCCGAGCGGGGGCCAGCGAGGCACGCGCCAAGGACCTCTCCAAGCTGAGGAAGCTCGAGAAGGAGCAGCAGCAGATCGAGGAGATGCTGCGCAAGCGAGCCCTCGCCGCCCTCCGTCGCCAGCGCGCGCAGGCGCGTGCCAACGCCCGGTCGCAGGCAGCCACCCCGAGCCCCGGCCTGCTCGCCTCTCCGGTCGAGGGCTACGTCACCTCGCCGTTCGGCTTCCGGACCCACCCGATCTACCACTACTGGGGCCTGCACGACGGCGTGGACTTCGGTGGCGGCTGCGGCACGCCGCTGCGCGCCGCGGCGCCCGGCACGGTCGTGTCGTCCTACTTCAGCGGCGTCTACGGCAACCGCCTGGTGATCGACCACGGCGTGCTCGGCGGCAAGGGCGTCGCCACGATCTACAACCACGCCAGCGGCTACAACGTCGGCGTCGGCGACCAGGTCCAGGAGGGCCAGGTCATCGGCTTCGAGGGCAGCACCGGTTGGTCCACCGGGTGCCACCTCCACTTCACCGTCATGGCCAACGGCCAGGCAGTGGACCCGATGAACTGGCTCTGATCGCGTCACGAACATCGGATTGGACACGCTCTGGGACAATGGACCCATGGCGAAGGAGCAGGGCCAGAAGATGGTCGCGCAGAACAAGAAGGCCCGCCACGACTACCACATCGAGGACACCTGGGAGGCCGGGCTCGTCCTCATGGGGACCGAGGTGAAGTCGCTGCGCCAGGGCCGCGCGTCGCTGGTCGACGGCTTCGCCGAGATCGACAACGGCGAGGCGTGGCTGCTGGGTGTGCACATCCCGGAGTACAGCCAGGGCACGTGGACCAACCACTCCGCCCGCCGCCGCCGCAAGCTGCTCCTCAACCGGTCCGAGATCGACAAGATCGAGCGCAAGATCACCGACAAGGGCTACACGATCGTGCCGCTCGCGCTCTACTTCAAGGACGGCCGCGCCAAGGTCGAGATCGCCCTCGCCAAGGGCAAGAAGTCCTACGACAAGCGCCACACGCTCGCCGAGCGCACGGCCAATCGGGAGAAGGTCGACGCGGTCCAGCGGCGGCTCAAGGGCCACCGGGACTGAGGCGGGCTTGACTCCCGTCGACTTCGCGCAGGCCCTCGGCCTGCCCGGCCTGATCGACCTGCACACCCACTTCCTGCCGCCGCGGGTGATGGCCAAGGTCCGTGCGCAGTTCGACGCTGCCGGCCCACTGATCGGTCGGCCGTGGCCGCTGCACTACCGCGACGAGGACGAGGCCCTCGTCGAGGTGCTCCGCTCGTACGGCGTACGCCGCTTCACCGCGCTGCCCTACGCCCACAAGCCCGGCATGGCCGAGTTTCTCAACGACTGGGCGGCCGGGTTCGCGGAGCGGGTCCCCGAGGCCGCGGTGTGCGGCACCTTCTTCCCCGAGCCCGGCGTGACGGCGTACGTCGCCTCCCGCACGGCCGCATCAGCCCGGCGGGTCGAGGTCTGGAAGGTGCACGTGCAGGTCGGGGCATTCGCCGTCACCGATCCGCTGCTGGACGAGGCGTGGGGCGTCGTGGCGGACGCCGGGACGCCGGTGGTGCTGCACGCGGGCAGCGGCCCCGTGCCCACCGAGCACACCGGTCCGGGGCCGGTGGCGGAGCTGCTGGCGCGCCACCCACGGCTGCGGCTGGTGGTCGCGCACACGGGGGCGCCGGAGTACGCCGAGTTCCTGGCGTTGGCCGAGTCCCACGAGCGGGTGGCGCTCGACACCACGATGGCCTTCACCCCGTTCTTCGAGGAGATGGGCGGCGCCTATCCGCCCGACCTGCTGCCCCGGCTGCGCGACCTCGGGCTGGCCGGGAAGGTGCACCTCGGCAGCGACTTCCCCAACATCCCCTACCCCTACGTCGTCCAGCTCGAGTCGCTGGCGCGGCTGGGTATGGGGGAGGAGTGGCTCCGCGCCGTGTGCTGGGACAGCTCGGCCGCCCTCCTCGGCTGAGGCTCGTTGCTCCCGGCCTGAGCGGTGCATGAGGGGGATTCCGCGCCGCGGAAGTGCCCCCTGGCCACCGCTGTGGGGGTGTCGTACGCCGACGCGCAGGTGGGCGGTGTGTGAGGGGCGTTCCGGCTCTCCGGAGTACCCCTCAGCCACCGCTCGGGGACGGGAAGACCCCACGTCTTGATGCGCAGGTACTTGACGCAGGATATGTAAGTGCGCTGAACTAACTAACGTGACACCGCACACACCGGTCGGCCGCCAGCTCCGCCCACGGGGCAAGCTGCTCCAGGAGGACGCCCGCCGCCACCACCGATCGCTGCTGCTCCAGCAGCTGTTCCGAGAGGGGCCGGCGAGCCGCGCCGACCTCGCGCGCTCGAGCGGCCTGACCCGGGTCACGGTGTCCGACCTGGTCGGGGAGATGCTCACCGAGGGCTTCCTGGCCGAGCTCGGCGCTCCCGCGGAGTCGCGGGTCGGCAAGCCGCCGACCCTGGTCGGCCTCGCTCCTGACTCCCACCACATCATCGGCCTCGACCTCTCCGAGACCGACCGCATGTCCGGCGCGGTCGTCAACCTCGCCGGCACGGTCCAGGCGCGCCACGAGGTGCACCACGACGGCGCCGAGGGGGAGCAGGCGGTCGAGCTCGTCCTCGCCCTCGCCGCGCAGCTGATGACGATGACGGACCGCCCCGTCCTGGGCGTCGGCGTCGGCAGCCCCGGCGTCGTCGACGCCAACGGCACCGTCGTCGACGCGCCCAACCTCGCGTGGACCGACACCCCGCTCGCCGCCAGGCTCGCCGAGACGCTGGACGTGCCGGTGTTCGTCGCCAACGATGCCAACACCGCCGTCCTGGGCGAGCACACCTTCGGTGAGTCCGGCGACGGAGGGCTGATGGTGCTGCGCGTCGGCACCGGTGTCGGCGCCGGCCTGGTCCTCGGCGGGTCGCTGCTCCACGGCCACCTCGGCGCCGCGGGCGAGATCGGCCACGTCGTGGTCGATCCCGAGGGTGAGCGGTGCGCCTGCTCGCGCACCGGCTGCCTCGAGACGCTGCTCGCGGCGCCGCGGCTGCGACGCCGCGTCGGCGCGCCCGGAGTCGACGGCCCCGCCGTGCTGGCCGAGGTCGGCACCCGCCTGGGCGAGGTGCTCGCGCCGGTCGTCGCCGCGCTCAACCTGCACGAGATCGTGCTGAGCGGCCCCGCGGAGCTGCTCGACGGACCGCTGCTCGACGCGGCGGACCGGACCATCCGCGAGCGGACGATGCCGATCAGCTCGACAGGGCTGGCCGTCCGCACCTCCAAGCTCGGCGAGGACGTCGTGGTCGTGGGAGCGGCCGTGCTCGTACTCGCCGGGGAGCTGGGCGTCTCGTGAGCGCCTCTCGCCCCCACTTGGGAACCCACTGGAAGATCGATGGAAGGAACACTGTGGTGCGCATCAAGAAGTCATGGACCGGGGTGGCGGTCGCCGCGCTCGCGCTGACGACGCTCGCCGCGTGCGGCAGCGACGACGAGGGTTCGTCCACCGACGACGACGGCGGTGCCGAGTCGGCGGACATCCGCGTCTGGCTCAACGGCACGGACACTCCGCAGGAGGCCCGCGACTGGTTGAAGAAGACCTTCGAGGAGGACAACCCGGGGTCCACGCTGACCATCGAGCAGCAGGAGTGGGACGGCCTCGTCGAGAAGCTGACGACCGCGCTCTCCAGCGAGTCCGAGACCCCCGACGTCGTGGAGATCGGCAACACCCAGGCGCCGACGTTCACTTCGGCGGGCGCGTTCTCACCGCTGACCGACGAGCTCGACGACCTCGGGGGCGACGACCTGCTGCCCGGGTTCGTCGAGGGTGCGACGGTCGACGGCGAGACGTACGCCGTGCCGTACTACGCCGGCTCGAAGTACATCTTCTACCGCAAGGACCTCTTCGAGAAGTCCGGCATCGAGGTGCCCACGACGCTCGACGAGTTCGTCCAGGCTGCGGCGACCCTGAAGAAGGACAACCCCAAGCCGGGCAACTTCTCCGGCTTCTGGTTCCCCGGGCAGGACTGGCGCAACGGCGCGACCTTCGTGTGGTCCGCCGGCGGCGACCTGGCCGTCGAGGACGGGGGCGAGTGGACCGGCTCGCTGTCGTCGCCCGAGTCCGTGGCCGGCCTGGAGATGGCCCAGCAGCTCTTCACCGAGGCGTCGGGCGCACCCAAGGACGGCAACGAGGCCGACCCGTGGACCCCGTTCTGCGCCGGCGAGGTCGGCATGATGTCGACGCCCGGCTGGGTGAAGGGGCTCCTCGAGGACCCCGAGACCGGCTGCCCGGACGGCCACGCCAAGCAGGTCGGCGTCTTCGCGCTGCCCGGCCCGGACGGTGAGCCGGCGCCCGTGCTGCTCGGCGGCTCGGACATCGCCATCGCGGCCAAGTCGGCCAACCAGGACCTCGCCCAGGAGGCGGTCGAGCTGATGCTCAGCGAGGACTACCAGACGCTGATGGCCGAGGCCGGTCTCACGCCTGCCCTCACGTCGCTCGCCCCGCTCCTCGGCGACGACGAGTACGCCGAGGCCACCGTGGCCGCGGCGTCCAACGCCAAGCTCACGCCGGCCGCTCCGGGCTGGGCGACGGTCGAGGGCTCGCGGGCCCTGGAGGACCTCTTCAGCGCCATCGCCCAGGGCGGCGACGTGGAGGAGCTCGCAGCGAAGACCGACGAGCAGATGAACAGCCAGCTCAACGGCTGACGTCCGACGACGACCGGTGGGGGCGGCGCCAGCCGCTGCCCCCACCGGGGCGCGCCCGCGCGACAATCACACCGGCACAGGAGAGGAGGACCGATGAGCAGCACGCTCAGCGACACGACCCGTGACACCTCCACCGCGACCGTGACCGGCACGCCCCCCGGCCGCACCCGGCCAGGCCTGCTGCCGTACGCGCTCCTGGTCCCCGCCGTGCTGGCGCTGACGGTGGCGCTGGGCTACCCGCTCGTGCGCCAGGTCGTGCTGTCCCTGCAGGACTACGGCCTCGCCCAGCAGTTCGGCCAACCTCCGGAGTGGGTGGGCGCCAACAACTACCGCCGGCTCGTCGCCGACGGCTACCTGTGGCGGGTCACCCTCCGCTCCATCGCCTTCTGCCTCGTCAACGCGGCGCTCACGATGGCGATCGGCGTCGGCCTCGCGCTGCTGATGCGGCACATGTCGCGCGGCGTACGTCTCCTCGTGCAGACCGGGCTCCTGCTCGCGTGGGCGATGCCGGTCGTCGCCTCGCTCACGGTGTGGCAGTGGCTCTTCGACACGCAGTACGGCGTCGTGAACCACGTCCTCACCGGTCTCGGCCTCGACTACGAGGGTCACGGGTGGCTGCTGAGGCCGCTGTCCTTCTTCTTCGTCGCGACCGTGATCGTCGTGTGGATGAGCGTGCCGTTCGTCGCGTTCACGGTGTACGCCGCGCTCACGCAGCTGCCCGAGGAGCTGGTCGAGGCCTCCGAGATCGACGGGGCCGGTCCGGTCTCGCGCTTCCGCCACGTCGTGCTGCCGACCATCCGCCCGGTGCTGCTCGTCGTGGGCCTGCTGCAGATCATCTGGGACCTCCGCGTCTTCTCGCAGATCTACATCCTCCAGAAGGCGGGCGGCAGCGCCCGCGACACCAACCTGCTCGGCACCTACATCTACCGGCTCGGCATCGGCGGTGGTGAGTTCGGCATGTCGGCGGCCGTGGCGATCTTCATGCTCGCCCTCACGGTCGTGCTGACCGCGCCCTACGTCCGCGCCATGCTCCGACAGGAGGGGGAGGCATGAACACCCCACGACGTTCTTCGACTCCTCCGCTGCGCTCCTCCGGCGAACAACGCCGCGGGGGCCCCCGATGAGCCGGCCGACCCGCCGAGCCCTGCGCGTCACCGCCAACACGCTCGGTGTCCTCGCGTTCCTCGTCTCGGCCTTCCCCGTCTACTGGATGGTCAACAGCTCGTTCCTCGCGCGCAACGAGATCCGCAGCCCGACCCCTACCTGGGTGCCCTTCGGCGGCGACCTCGACAACTACCGCACGGTCTTCCGCACCGACCAGTTCCTCGACGCGCTCCAGGTCAGCCTCATGGTCACCGGCCTGACGATCACCGTCGCGCTGCTCTTCGCGTTCGTCGCTGCCGTGGCGGTGAGCCGGTTCCGGTTCCGCGGTCGGCTGTCGTTCATCATCACCCTGCTGGTCATCCAGATGATCCCGGTGGAGGGGCTGTTCATCAGCCAGTACAAGATGCTGGAGACGATGGACCTGCTCAACACCGTCGTCGGGCTCACGCTGGTCTACGTCGCCGGCGTGCTGCCCTTCACGATCTGGACCCTGCGCGGCTTCGTCGCGGGAGTGCCGTACGAGCTGGAGGAGGCCGCGATGATGGACGGGTGCTCGCGCGTGCAGGCGTTCTTCCGCGTGACGCTGCCGCTGCTCGCCCCCGGCCTGGTCGCGACCGGCGTCTTCGGCTTCATCCAGGCGTGGAACGAGTTCACCCTCGCGCTCGTGGTGATGACGCGTGAGGACCAGCGGACGCTGCCGCTGTGGCTGTCCACCTTCACCGACGTCAACCGCGGCACCGACTGGGGCGGGATCATGGCCGGCTCCACGCTCATCGCCGTGCCCGTCATCATCTTCTTCCTCGTCGTTCAGGGCCGGATGGTCAGCGGCCTCACCTCGGGAGCCGTGAAGGGATGAAAAACACCCCACGACGTTCTTCTCCTCCGCTGCGCTCCCCCGAACAACGCCGCGGGGACCCCGAGTCCATCGAGGGTCGCACCGATGATCTCGGCACCCTGGCGCTGCGCGTGCTGCTGCCCGGCTTCGCGGGCACGACGCTGCCCGACGCCTACCGGGCGCTGCTCGTGCAGGGCCTCGGCGGCGTCTGCTACTTCGGCAGCAACACCGCCGACGGCCCCGCCGCCCTGGCCGCCCTCAGCGCCGAGATCCGCGGCGCCAACCCCGCCGCCGTGGTCGCGGTGGACGAGGAGGGCGGCGACGTCAGCCGGCTGCACACCCGCGAGCCGAGCCCCGTGCTCGGTGCCGCGGCCCTCGGTGGCGCCGCCGACCTGGAGCTCACCGAGTCCGTCGGCCGCTGGGTGGGCCACGAGCTCGCGTCGGTGGGCGTCACCCTCGACCTCGCCCCGGACGCCGACGTCAACAGCGACCCCGGCAACCCCGTGATCGGCACCCGCAGTTTCGGCGTGGACCCCGAGCAGGTCGCCGCGCACGTCGCGGCCTGGACGCGCGGACTCCAGTCGACCGGTGTCGCGGCGTGCGCCAAGCACTTCCCCGGCCACGGCGACACCTCCACCGACAGCCACCTCGACCTGCCCCGCATCGACATCGACGCGGACACCCTCGCGGTCCGCGAGCTGGTGCCCTTCGACGCCGCGGTCGAGGCGGGCACCGCCGCCGTGATGACGTCGCACATCGTCGTGCCGGCGATCGATCCCGACCGTCCGGCGACCCTGAGCCCGCTCGTCCTCGGCATGCTGCGCGAGGTGCTCGGCTTCGACGGCGTGGTCGTCAGCGACGCGCTCGACATGGCCGGGGCGTCCGCCGCGCTCGGCATCCCGGAGGCGGCCGTGCAGGCCCTCGCCGCCGGGTGCGACCTCCTCTGCCTGGGCCCCGACAAGCCCGCCGCGCTGGTGCTCGAGGTCCGCGACGCGATCGTGGCTGCCGTCGGTGACGGCCGTCTGACGCACGACCGGCTCGCGGACGCCGCCCGTCGCGTCGCCGCGATGGGCGTGCCGGCGACCGCGACCCAGCCGGAGCTGCCCGACGCGTCACGACAGGCCGGTGCGGCCGCCTCGGCGACGCGGGTCGACGGCGACCTGCCCCACCTCGCCGGCGCCGCCGTCGTCAGCGTCGACACCGTGGCCAACATCGCGGTCGGCGACGTCGCGTGGGGCCTCCCGCCGGACCACCGCCTCGACCCGGTTTCGCTGGCGGACGGGCTGCCGGGCGCGGTCCCCGACGGCGTACCCCTCGTCGTGCAGGTGCGCGACGCGGGCCGACAACCCGAGGTGCTGGCCTTCCTGCGCGCACTCGCGGAGGAGGGCCGGCCGGCGGTCGTCGTCGAGTGGGGCTGGCCATCGACGCGCGACGTCGGGCTCACCACCATCAGCACGCGGGGCTCGTCCGCGCCGGGCGTCGCCGCGGTGACGCAGCTGCTGCGCGGGGCCGGGTGGACGCGGTGACCGCCGCAAGATCGGGCGCGCGGAGCGTCGGCCTCGACATCGGAGGCACCAAGACGCACGGCGTCGTGCTCGGCCAGGGCGGCACGGTCCTCGCCCAGGTCAGGGAGTCCACCCGCTCCGGCGCCGACGGGGTGGTCGCGACCGCGGCGCGGGTGTTCGAGGCCCTCGCCCGGGAGAGCGGCGGCCGCCTGGAGTGCGGCGTCGGTGTCGGCGTACCGGGACTGGTCGACAGCGAGCGCGGGGTGCTGCGGCACGCGGTCAATCTCGGCGTCAACGGCGACGACCTGCCGCTGCGCGACCTGCTGGCGGAGCGCCTCGGCGTGCCGGTGGTCGTGGAGAACGACGTGAACGCCGCCGCGCTCGCCGCCTGCGCGCTGGTCGAGGCCGACGACGTGGTCTACCTCAGCGTCGGCACGGGGCTGGCAGCCGGGCTGGTCGTCGACGGCCGGCTGCGTCGCGGCGAGCACGGCGCGGCCGGCGAGATCGGCCACCTGCCGGTCGACCCCGCGGGCGAGGCCTGCGGCTGCGGCCAGACCGGCTGCCTGGAGACCATCGCGTCGGGGCGGGCCCTCGCGCGGGCCTGGCCCACACCCGACGGACCGCCCGCCGCGGCGCTCTTCGCCGCCGCCGCCGCCGGAGACCCCGCGGCCGTGGCCGTGCGCGACCGCTTCTGCTGGGGCGTGGCCAGCGCGGTCCGCGCCCTCGGCCTGACGATCGATCCGGAGCGCATCGTGCTGGGCGGCGGTGTGGCCGAGGTCGGCGAACCGCTGCGCGAGCAGGTGGTCCGACAGCTGCGCTCGCTGGGGGAGGGGTCGCCCTTCCTCGCGTCGCTCGGCCTCGCCGACCGGCTCAGCATGGTTCCGCTGCACTACCCGGTCGCCGCGGTCGGCGCCGCGCTGGTGGCCGCTCGCTGAGCCCGGGCCACCCATCTCCCGCCTGCTGCGACGGCGTCGACGGGCGGCCCCGGGCTAGGTTGTGGCCGTGGAAGCCGGTACGTGGATCGACGTCCTGCTCGTGCTCGCGTTCATCCTCGTGGGCGGCGTGTTCGCCGCGACCGAGATCGCCCTGGTCTCCCTGCGCTCCGGCCAGGTCGAGCGCCTCGACACCCAGGGGGGCCGCGGGCACGCGGTGGCGTCCCTCGCCCGTGACCCCAACCGGTTCCTCTCGGCCGTGCAGATCGGCGTCACCGTGGCGGGCTTCTTCTCCGCCGCCTTCGGTGCCTCGACGCTCGCGCCGTCCTTCGCGCCCGTATTCGAGGGCCTCGGCGTCCCGGCGCCCGACACGGTGTCGCTGGTCGTGACCACCCTCGTCGTGTCGTACCTGTCGCTGGTCCTCGGTGAGCTCGTGCCCAAGCGGCTCGCGCTGCAGCGATCGGTGGGGGTCGCCAAGCTGTTCGCGCCGCCGCTCGGGAGGTTCGCCACCGTGATGACGCCGGTCATCTGGTTGCTGTCGCTCTCGACCAACCTGCTCGTCCGCCTCCTCGGCGGCAACCCCGACGCCGCCGGCGACGAGGTCGACGAGGAGGAGCTGCGGATGATGATCTCGGGCCACGAGGACATCCCCGAGGGCGAGCGGCGGCTCGTCGACGACGTCTTCGAGGCCGGTGACCGCTCGCTCAGCGAGGTGATGAAGCCGCGGGGCGACGTCGTGTTCCTGCGCGGTGACCTCTCCCTCGCCGAGGCCGTGGCCGTCATCGTCGACCAGCCCTACACCCGGTACCCGGTGACCGGCACGTCGTTCGACGAGGTGCTCGGCTACCTCCACCTCCGCGACGTGCTCGGCCGCGCGGACGACAGCTCGACCACCGTGGCCGACCTCGCCCGCGAGCTGCCGGTGCTGCCGCGCACCAACCGGGTCCTGCCCTCCATCGACCAGCTGCGCAGCCTCGGAGCGCACATCGCCCTGGTGGTCGACGAGTACGGCGGCACCGACGGCATCGTCACCCTCGAGGACCTCATGGAGGAGCTCGTCGGCGAGATCCACGACGAGTACGACACCGACGCCGAGATCGCCGCGTCGATGGACCCGACGACGGTCGACGCCGGGCTGACGATCGAGGAGTTCGGCGAGCGGACCGGTGTCGCGCTGGATGACGGGCCCTACGAGACGGTCGCCGGCTACGTGCTCCACCGCCTCGCGCGGTTGGGCGAGGTCGGTGACTCGGTGGTGGTCGAGGACCGGCGCCTCGAGGTCGTCGGGGTCGACGGCCGCCGCATCACGCGCGTACGCCTGCATGCCGCGCCCGCCCCGCCCGGAGAGGGCGATGCCGACGAGACGGACGAGCGCGCTGCGGGACCGACGCCCCAGCAGCGGGCGTTCGCCGACCACTTCGCCACCTGGGGGCTCTTCCTGCCCGACGACGCCGTCGCCGCGCACCGCGACGGGCACCTCAAGGGGCACGGCTGGTCGGTCCGGTTCCGGTGGCGCGAGGACGGCACGCTCCTGGTGCGGGCCGCCCACCGGATGACGGACGAGCGCCTCTTCGGGATCGCCCCCGACGGCAGCGACGTACCCCCCGACTGGGAGGTGCCGCACGGCGGCGTGGTCCATCACGTCGGGGCCACCGACCCGGAGAAGGCCGACGCCAGGGCCAGGCACGCCGGTGCCTGGACCGCGTACACCGAGGCCGTCCGAGAGGCCGGGCTCGACTTCGACCACGACGTCCCTGCCGACCTGGCCGTGGGCAACGACCGTCAGCTGTGGCGCCTCGACGACGACGTGTGGCACTCCGAGCCGCTGCGTCCGAGGGAATAGCGTTCGCCCCTCGTCGGTTGCGACCAGTAGACTCGGGCCGTGGGCTCGGGCCTGCTTGACAACACAAGAGGGGCTGATCGGTTTCGACTTGGGACGTTAGTTCCAGGGGAAGCGGGTCGAGAAGCCAGCGTCATCTCGTAAACGACCGCTGGAAAACCATAGTTGCCAACACCAATCGCAACGACTTCGCTCTCGCTGCCTGAGCAGTGATCGAAGGGTCTGACCGGGCACCCGTCTCCGTCCCGGATCCAGGCCTCATCTAGGAGACTTGCTGGTCACTCTCTGTCAGGAGGGGTGACCGGGACTCAATCCTGACTGGGCCTGTCGGCGACGTGTCTGTGCGAGCGCCGGGGCCGAGAAAAGCGACAACACTGACTGCACCCGGAGAAGACCTGGATCGACGCTCGAGGACCGGGGTTCGATTCCCCGCAGCTCCACGCCAAGCCCCATCAACGATGAGACCTCCCTGCCACGCGAGTCCGGCAGGGAGGTCTTTCGTCGTCCCCGGCCGACGCTGGTGCCGCTCATCCCGCACGGGTGAGGCGGGTTCGGCGACGCCGAAGCAGGCTGAGGGGATGACACCCCTGGTGCAGGCGCCACGAGTGCCTGTCGTGCCGGCCGTCCGGCCTCAGCCGCAACTGGTCCTCGACGTCGCCCTCGGCATGGCCGGTGTGGTCGTCGGCACCGGGGTCGCGGTGGGTCGCGCGGTCGTGGACCTTCCCCTGCTGCACCGGAGGATGATCTGGCGCCCGAGCTTCGTCCCCGAGCGCTGGCAGCCGGCCTCGCTGCTCGACGACGCGGCCCTCCTCGGTGCGGCTCGCCGGGCCGAGATGGTACGAGCGGCGCAGGCGCTGCTCGACCACTGGACGCCCGCCATCGTGGAGCTCATCGTCTCCCGCCTCGACCTGACCGGGCTGGTCATCCGCCACGTCGACCTCGACGACGTCGTGCGGGCGGTGGACATCGAGGCGGTCGTCGACCGCGTCGACCTGGACGCGATCGTGACGCGGATCGACCTCGATGCAGCAGTCGCCGGTGTCGACCTCGATGCCGCCGTGGGCGGTGTCGACATCGATGCGATCGCCGGCAGGCTCGACGTCGACGCGGTGATCGGCCGGATCGACCTGGTCGCGATGGTCGAGGAGGTGATCGCCGCCATCGACCTGCCCGCCATCATCCGTGACTCGACCGGCTCCATCACGTCGGAGACGATCCGGGGTGCGCGAATGACGGGGATCTCGGCTGACGAGGCCATCAGCCGGAGTGTCGAGAACCACCTGTTCCGTCGCCGTCGCAGGCGCGTCGCTCCCGCGGACCCGCTGTGAACGAGCCGGAGATGCTGGGCGTCCCCCGGGAGGCGCGGTCCTACCAGGGCGCCAGTGCCGGAGTCGTCACGCGTCTGGCAGCCGGCATCGTCGACGTCCTCCTGGTGGCGGTCTCCGTGGCCGGCACCTACGCCGCCTGGGCGGCAGTCCGGTTCGTGCTCGAGCCGCGGGAGTTCCGCATGCCCGACCCCTCGCTCCTGTGGATCGTGATGACCTTCTTCGGCTACCTGGTGCTGTACCTGACGGTGGCCTGGTGGATGGCGGGTCGCAGCATCGGCGACCACGTCTGGGGGGTCCGGGTGACGAGCAGGAGCGGCGTCGAGCTGGGGCTGGCCCGCGCGTTCGTACGGGCAGTGGCGTGCGCCGTCTTCCCCGTGGGTCTGCTCTGGTGCGCGATCGACCGCGACCGTCGCTCGCTCCAGGACCTGGTGCTGCGCACCTCGGTGGTCTACGACTGGATGTCCCATCCCTCCGGCCGGTGGGCGGCGAGCCCAGAGGCCGGCTGAGGACCCCGCCGTCACCCCGCCGTCAGAGGAGGAAGGGCACGAGCGCCTCGATCGAGTCCGTCGGCGTCTTCAACGCGATGCCGGTGCCGATCGTACGGAGCTTCCAGACCGGTCCGTCGCGGAACAGCTTCGCCATGACGAGCCCCGTCTCGCGGACCCCGAGCGTGAGGGTGAAGCGGGCGAGCTCGGTGCCGTCGTGGTCAACGAGACGGCAGTAGGCGTTGCGGATGAACTCCAGTGAGTGGCCCTGGTAGCTGCTGACCATGAACAGGATCGCGTCCACCCGAGGGTAGACGCGACCCAGGTCCACGGTGATGACCTCGTCGTCACCCTCACCCTTGCCGGTGGTGTTGTCGCCGAGGTGCACCACGGAGCCGTCCCGGGTGGCGAGGTGGTTGAAGAACGCCAGGTCGAAGAACTGGTCGCCGGCGAACTGCACGGCCGAGGCGTCGAGGTCGATCGGCGGTGCTCCGCTGCCGATGAACCCGGCCGTGGGGGAGTGGTCCCAGCCGACGGCCATCTGCACGGTGGTCAGGCTCGACCCGTCCTCGGTGGTGAGGGTGAGCTCCTGCCCCTTGGCCAGCTCGATCACGGGTCGCTCCTCCGGTCGATGACGCTCTGAACGTACAGGAACGACCCGATCAGCCGCCGATCTCCAGCTCGGTGATGAGGCCGTCGGCGAGGGTGAAGCGGTAGTCGAGGTCGACGACGCCGCCGGGGAAGTCGCCCTCCAGGTGGTTGACGGCGACCCAGTGGGTCTCGTCGATCCGCCGACCGCCGAGCAGCTCGGTGGTGTAGGTGAACTCCCCGCCCTGGTGGCGCAGGAAGGCGAGCACCTCGGTGGCGCCGCGGAACGTCTCGCCCTGGTCCCGGACGACGGCGGTGGGGGCGAAGGCCCGGGCGGCGGCGTCCGCGTCGCGGGCGGCGTGGTCGACGAGGAAGGTGCGGATGGTGGCGGGGAGCTGGCTGGGTGTCACATCTGTCGTGGTCATGACCACCACGCTGTGGCGTACACCCGCGGGAGGGTCAAGCACTGGACCCTCCCGCAGGGGGAGGGTGCACACTGCGCGCATGCTGGCGATCGGCGAGTTCTCGCGACTGACCCACCTGAGCGTGCGCACGCTGCGCCGCTACCACGACGCGGACCTGCTGGTGCCGGCCACCGTCGACCCCGCCAGCGGCTACCGCTACTACAGCGTCGACCAGATCCCGACCGCCCAGGTCATCCACCGGCTCCGAGAGCTCGACGTCCCGCTGCCCGAGGTCCGACGCATCGTGTCCTCGTCCGACCCCGACACACGCGCACGTCTCGTCGCCGAGCACCTGCACCGCCTCGAGTCGGAGCTGGACCGCACGCGCGCTGCCGTGGCGTCTCTGCGCCGGCTGCTTGCACCCGAGCCCGCCCCCGTCCACGTCGAGCTCCGGTCGGTCCCGGCGACCGAGGTCGCGGCGGTCGAGGGCGACGTGGCGCAGGACGAGGTCCTGGGCTGGTACGCCGGAGCGATGGCCGAGCTGGACGCGATGGTCCGCGAGCCGGCCGGGGCGCCGGGTGGGGTGTACGACAACGCCCTCTTCGAGGTCGGCCGCGGCCACGTGCTGGTGCACGTGCCGACGCCCGAGGCCCCGCGGGCCGGGCGGGTGCATCCCGTCGTGCTGCCGCCGGTCGAGCTGGCGGTCGCCACCCATGTCGGGAGCCACGACGACATCGAGGTCACCTACGGCGAGGTGGGCGCGTGGGTGGTGGGCAACGCGCTCGCGGTGGCCGGGCCGATCCGGGAGACCTACCTCGTCGGCCCGCGGGACACCGTCGACCCGAGCCGCTGGCGCACCGAGATCGGCTGGCCGGTGTTCCGGGTCGCCGGGGGTCGGGATGGGTGACCTCATCGACCCCGCCGCGATCCGCATCGCCGCGCTCACGCGGGCGCACGCCGAGGACCTGGCCACCTGGCGCTACGAGCCGCCGTACGACGTCTACGACCTCACCGGAGCCGATCCCGACGAGCTGCTCGACCCGGCGCTCGGCTTCCACGCGGTGCTGGCGGGGGAGCGCCTCATCGGCTTCCGGTCGTTCGGACCGGACGGGCAGGTGCCGGGGTGGGACTACGACGACGCGGCGCTCGACACCGGCGGCGGGCTGCGGCCCTCGCTCACGGGGCAGGGTCTCGGGCGTGCGGTGATCAGGGCCGGGCTCGCGTTCGGCCGCGCCACGTACGCGCCGCCGGCGTTCCGGGTGACGGTGGCGTCGTTCAACGTGCGTGCGCGTCGCACCGTCGAGTCGCTCGGCTTCGAGCGGGTCGGGTCGTTCGCCGCACGACGCGACGGACGACGGTTCGACGTGCTGGTGCGTCCGGAGGGCGGCTGACGACTGCCGTCAGACCGAGCGAGCGTGCGCCGACGGGGCGACCGACCGAGGGTGCAGGATCCCGGCGAGCGCCTCGACGCCGTCGACGAGTCGCGGACCCGGGCGTGCGAAGTGCCCGTCGGCGTCGACGGCCCACACCGGCACGCCGGGGAACCGGTCGCGCACCTCCTTCGCGAGCGTGACCCCTCCCTCGAGGTCGAAGCCGCACGGCGCGCAGACCACGACGTCCGGCTCGGAGGCGACGGCGTCGTCCCAGGTGATGCGGCTCGACCTCGTGCCCGCGACGCCCAGGGTGGGCTCGCCGCCGGCGCGGGTGACCATCTCCGGGATCCAGTGCCCGGGCGCGAAGGGCGGGTCGGTCCACTCGAGCACCAGAACGCGGGGCCGGTCGAGGCCCGCGACGCGTTCGGCGACGGACGAGAGGCGTGCCTCGAGCTCGGTCACCAGCACGGTCGCCTGCTCGTCGCGGCCCGTCCTTCGCCCGAGCTCGGTGATCGACGCCAGCACGTCGTCGAGGGTGTGCGGGTCGACCGTCGCCACCTCCGCGCGGCACCCGAGGAAGCCGAGCGCCTCGTCGACGGTGCCGACGTCCACCGCGCAGACGGCGCAGAGGTCCTGGGTGACGACCAGGTCGGCGTCGAGCTCGGCGAGCGCGTCGGCGTCGAGGCGGTAGAGGTCCTCGCCCGCCGCGAGCGCCGCGGCGACGAAGTCGTCGATCTCCTTCGGCCCGAGCCCCTCCGGCATCGCCGACGTCGAGACCACGCGCCGCTCGCGGGCGGCCGGCGGGTGGTCGCACTCGAACGTGACACCCACGACGTCGTCACCCGCCCCGATCGCGAACAGGATCTCCGTGGCGGAGGGGATCAGCGAGACGATGCGCACCGGGGCAGCCTAAACGTCGAAGACGTCCCAGCAGATCGCGTTGCGCCGGCGCTGGTCCTCGAGCACCAGGTCGCGCACCTCGTCAGGGAGGCGGTCGCGCTGCCACCGGCACTCGTCGCGGCGCGCCTCCTCCTCGTGCCCCGCCGGGGCGGCCGCCACGGCGGCCTTGATGGCGTACGCCGCTGCCCCCAGGTCGTGCTCGGCGACGTGGGCGACCACCGCGCCCTGCCCGGCGGCGTACGCCGCGAAGCGTGGTGCCCCCCGCAGGTCGCGAGCCGCACCCATGGCGTGCCCGCCGAGCGCGCGGGTCTGCATCATCGCCAGCTCGCCGCGCGTCCAGGCACGCGCGGCCGCGATCGCCTCACGCGGCCGGCGGTCGTCGGGCCGGGCGGCCTCGAAGACCCCGAGCACGTGCTCGGCGCACGCGGCTGCCCACAGCGCGAGCCGGTGGTGGTCCTCGTCGGTCAGCGAGCCGCCGCGCCTGACGGTGACCAGGCGCGGGTCACGCACGGCCGGCAGGATCATGGCCCGACGCTAGCGCCAAGGAGGCTCAGGGCGTCGTCACCAGCAGCCGTGCCACGCACCCCGCGCGTGGTCGCGGGCGTGGTGGATGGCGCGCACGTACTCGCGGTGCCGGGTGACGGGCGTGCCGCCGAAGACGTAGGGCCGGGTGAAGCCGTCCCAGGCCTGGCGGAACGAGAGGTCGCCGTACCCGCCCTGGCGCTGCACGTAGCGCAGCAGTCGGCCGTAGCGGTCCTTCGCGGCCTGGGTGCGGTCGGACACGAGGTGGACGGTTGAGCCGACCGGGGCGAGCCTGCGGAGGTTGGCGGTGGCGTCGTCCGCGCCGCAGCGGCCCCGCTCGGGGGTGTCGATCCCGAGCATGCGCACGGAGACCTGCGCCCCGCCGCGCAGGCGGACGTGGAGCGTGTCGCCGTCGACGACACGGACGACGTTGCCGGTCTCGCGGTAGGTCCGGGGCCCCTGCTCGGCGTGGGTCTGGGTGCTCCCGGTGTCGGCGAGCGGCTGCGGGGCGGTGTTGCCGCGGCCGATGCACGGGCACGGGTTGGACTCGCACGCGACGCCGTCGCCGTCGTCGTCGAGGCGGTGCGGGTCGCCGCTGCCGGTGCCCAGGAAGAAGTTCTGCGCAGCGGCCTGGCTGGCGAAGTCGCCGCAGTCGCGGTCGATGACGGCAGAGGCAGGCGCCGGCGCCGAGAGGCCGAGGCCCAGGGCGACGATGGCGAGCGCGAGCGCGCGGACGAGCTGGTGGTGCATGTGTTCCCCCACGGAAGTCGGTGGTGCTGACACCGAAGGTTCACACCGAAGGGGCCCGCGCGTGGGTGGAACGGGCGAAGTTTCCTCCCGTCAGGTGAAGTACGGGTCGACGCCCCGAGAACCGCCGCTGGGGAACGGGGCGCAGGCCGATCGGGGGCTCGCGGCTGCACCTGGTTCCCCACGCGCAGGCTACGACCCGCGCCGCGTCTGCCACCCCTTCTTCGCGGCGCGGCTACGCCGGCGGCGGGCACGTTCGGCCTCCTCCAGCAGGCGCTCGGCAGCGCGCTGCTCGCGTCGTACGGCGTTCTCCGCCCGGCGCCGCTCGGCCTCGACCACGGCGGGGGAGCGGACGGGCCACACGTAGGGGAGGTCGTCGGGTGCGTCGGGGAAGCGCGGGCGGTAGAAGTCGGGGTCCTTGCGCACCAGCGCGGACCGGTGGCTGCGGTGCAGGTCGGCGTCGCCCAGCCACGGCGGCAGGCCGCCGGCGCCCGCGAGCTCCGCCTGCGTGCGCACGGTCGTCACCCCTGCTGCGGCGAGGTCCGCCGCGATCGTGGCGGCGCACGTGTCCCCGAACCCGAGCTCGAGCCACACCTCGCAGCACACGAAGCCGTAGCGGCCGAGCGCCTCCTCGTAGCCCTTCCACATGAGCGCTGCCGGGTGGTTGGCCCAGCCGTAGCCCGCGACCGTCAGGGCGCGGACCACCTGGATGGTCTCGACCCGCTGCTTCCCGAGCCGCTTCTGGTCGAGCGCGCGCGCCGACGCCTCGAAGTCCGGGTAGGGGAGGAACGTCTGCACCCCGTCGAGGCTAGGCACGGCGCGGGGCGTCGCGCCCCACCCCGACGGTCGGTGCCCCGTGGCACCATCCCTGACGTGGACGGATGCGTGTTCTGCCAGATCATCGCGGGCGAGGTGCCCGGGCACCTCGTGCTGGAGACCGACGACCTGGTGGCGTTCCTCGACACCCGGCCGGTGTTCAAGGGACACGTCCTGCTCGTGCCGCGCACCCACCTCGAGACGCTCCCGGACCTCCCCGCGGCGCAGCGCGACGGGTTCCTGGCGGCGGCCCAGCGGCTCGCGACGGCGGTCAAGGACGCGCTCGGCGCACAAGGCTCGTTCGTGGCCATCAACAACACGGTCAGCCAGTCCGTCCCGCACCTCCACCTCCACGTGGTCCCGCGCACCAAGGGCGACGGCCTGCGCGGCTTCTTCTGGCCGCGCACGAAGTACGGCGACGGCGAGGCGGCGGCGTACGCCGAGCGGCTCCGGGACACCCTCGCGACCGGCTGACCGGTCAGGAGCGGACCTGCTCCGCCTCGCGGGCTCGGGCCTCGCCGAGCGACCACGTCCGGTCGCGGCGCCGGAGCGGGTGGCCGGTCGTCCAGGCGGCGAGCACCAGGGACAGCGTGCCGACGGCGAACCCGCCGAGGACGTCGACGAAGAAGTGCCACCCGAGGTAGACGGTGGACAGGCAGGTCAGCGCGGCGAAGGCCCAGCCGGACAGGCGCACCCAGCGGGGGAGCCGGAGCAGCTCGGCCACCAGGCAGGTGGTGACCGTGATGGCCACGTGCAGCGACGCGAAGGCGGCGACGGTCTGCACGGCGCGGGTGTCCCAGGCGTCGGCCAGCACGGCGACGCGGTCGTCAAGCAGCAGGTCCTGCACCGAGGTGTTGAACGTGTGGGGCAGGTCGGCGAACTCCTGCGGGCGCGAGTAGATCGGCCCGAGGGACGGGACGAGGTAGTAGACGGCCGCGCCGAGCAGCCAGTTGAAGGACACGGCCGTGACGTAGAGCGCGCCGGTGATGGAGCGCCGGGTCCACACCAGCGCGATCGCCAGGGCCGCCGGCACCAACCCGATCCACAGCACGTAGACCCCGGACAGCAGCCACGCGACCCAGCCGGTGCCGAGCACGTGGTGGAGGACGACGGCCGGGTCGTGGCCCAGCCACAGCAGGCGGTCGAGCCGGTGCAGCTCGGTGTCCCAGAGGCGCTCGTTGACGAACGGCAGGTAGCCCTTGAGGTTGCGGAACGCGACGTAGGCGACGTACCACGCCACCAGCCCGCTCAGGGTGAACCACAGCTGCTCCCGCGTCCACCGGGCGCGGACCACCGAGCGCAGCGCCGCCCAGGCGCCGGGACGCGGTGTCGTGCGGGTGTACGCCGCCCACCGCGCGACGACGTCGAGGAGCACGGCGGCCAGCACGATCACCGGGAGCCGCACCCACGTCGGGACCGAGACGCCGTCGGGGTCGCGCACGGGCAGGTCGTAGGCGGCTGCGACCACCCACGTGGTCACCGCCATGGCGACGGCGACGCCGATCGCGCCGCGGAAGTACCCCCGTCCCATGCGTGGAACGGTATGGCACCTGCCGCGGCAGCGCGAGCGGTCTGCACCGGATCTCCACAAGTCGGGTGAGCCCCCCGCGACGCCACGCACTACCCTCACGGACAGACGTCACCGAGCCTGAGGAGTCATCGAGATGGGTCGCTACGACCGCCGTGTCGCCGTCATCACCGGAGCAGCGCGAGGCATCGGCTTCGGCATCGCGCAGCGCCTCGCGAGCGAGGGCGCCTCCATCGCGGTCCTCGACCTCGACGAGGCCGCCGCCCAGGAGGCCGCCGGCCGTCTCGAGCTTGCCGACGGCGCCCGGGCGGTGGGCATCGGCTGCGACGTCGTCGATGCGGCCGCCGCGGAGGCCTCCGTGCAGCGGGTGGTCGACGAGCTCGGCGGGATCCACGTGCTGGTCAACAACGCCGGCATCACCCGCGACAACCTGCTCTTCAAGATGACCGAGGACGACTGGGACCTGGTGATGAACGTCCACCTCAAGGGCGTGTTCAACATG
Organism: Nocardioides sp. GCM10028917; assembly: GCF_042666175.1. NCBI lineage: Bacteria > Bacillati > Actinomycetota > Actinomycetes > Propionibacteriales > Nocardioidaceae > Nocardioides > Nocardioides sp. GCM10028917. The sequence continues at coordinate 293,047 of NZ_JBHTFL010000001.1, read as the reverse complement.
ACCAAGGCCGCGCAGGCCCGGTTCGTGGAGCAGAAGTACGGCAAGATCCTCAACCTGTCGAGCGTCTCCGCCCTCGGCAACCGCGGCCAGGCCAACTACTCCGCGGCGAAGATGGGCATCCAGGGCCTCACCCGCACGCTCGGCATCGAGCTCGGCCCGTTCGGCATCACCGCCAACGCCATCGCGCCGGGCTTCATCGCCACCGAGATGACCGACGCCACCGCGCGCCGCCTCAAGATGGAGCCCGAGGAGCTGCAGCGCCTCAACGCCGAGGCGACGCCCGTGCGGCGCGTCGGGCAGCCCGAGGACATCGCTGCCGCCGCCGCGTTCCTGTGCAGCGACGAGGCGTCGTTCATCACCGGTCAGACGCTGTACGTCGACGGCGGCCGCAAGCTCGGCTGAGCGCGGTCGGGCGTGATCCTGGCCACGTCCGACGCTCGTGGGCGTGACCTCTTTTTGCGTGCTTTGGGGTCGTCTGTCACCTTGGTGAGCGGTCGAAAGACCCAACCGTCCCGGGCTACGCCGAGTCCTGCCCGGCCGGGACGACCCCCGAGACACACCGGGGCAGGAGTGGGGGACCCACAGGTTCCACCGCCGGTCATCGACCGGCTCGGGGCGAAGCCGCCCGCCTCTCGTCAGCACGACGGGAGCGCGGTGCCAGGGCACTTTCCAGCCCTAGCCCGACAGCTCACCTCACAGGCGTGGGAAAGGAACAACCATGCCTGCGACCCCTCGCATCGTGCGAGCCTCCGCGCTCGCCCTCGCCGGGCTCGGCCTCACCGCATCGACGATGAGCGCCCTGCCCGCAACCGCCGCCACTGGTGGCGACACCTCCGTCACGACCACCACCACGGCGAAGAAGAAGGCCGGGACGGTCAGCGCCAGGAAGCGCGTGGCCAACCGGGTGCTCAGCGCGCGCAACATCGCGATGGCCCAGCGCGGTGACGCCTACGCGTACGGCGCTGCCGGCCCGGCGAGCTTCGACTGCTCCGGCCTGATCCGCTACGCGTACAGCCGGGCCGGGCTCGCCGTGCCGCGGACCTCGAGCGCCCAGGCTGCTGCTGCGCGTCGCATCGCCAAGAAGGACCTGCGCTCCGGCGACCTGATGTTCTTCTACGGCAGCGGCGGGGTCTACCACGCCGCGATCTTCCTGCGCTGGTCGCGCGGGCACGCCGTGATGGTGCACTCACCGGGCTCGGGGCAGCGCGTACGCGTCGCCGTCCCGTGGACGTCCGCGTGGTTCGCCGGGACCCTGCGCCGCGCCTGAGCGGCGCCCGCACCCGGGTGACAGGCCCGGATTGGTAGGTACTTCCTGCTGATCTACCCTGTGGCGCGCCTTCCCTGATCGGTGAGGGCGCGCCCCCAGACTTTCCAGAGAACTGCCGAACCCGAGCCCCCGGCTCGACACCCCCGCTCGATCGGAGCCCCCCGTGCGTCACCGTCGCCACCTCTCGTCGCCCCGTGCGATCGTCGCCACCCTCGCGGCGGCCACGCTGCTCCTCGCCGGCTGCAGCGGCGGCGGCGACGACCCGGCCCCGAGCGCGTCCGCCTCCTCCGAGCCGACCAGCTCGGAGACGACCGAGGCGCCGCCGGAGCCGACGTACTGGCCCCTGACCGGGCTCGAGCGCAAGGGCGACGCGCCCCGACACCCCGTCGTCGTCACCAAGGTCGACAACACGTCCTCCAGCGCCCCGCAAGTGGGCCTCGGCTCGGCCGACCTCGTCGTCGAGGAGCTCGTCGAGGGCGGCTACACCCGCCTCGCGGCGTTCTACTACTCGAAGGTGCCCGCCGCCATCGGCCCGGTCCGCTCGATGCGCGCCAGCGACATCGGGATCGTCCCGCCCGGCGCGACCGTGGTGACCAGCGGCGCGGCCCCGGTCACGATCAACCGGATCAAGGGCGCCGGCATCCCGTGGATCACCGAGGGCGAGGCCGGCGTCTACCGCGAGACGTCGCGCTCGGCGCCCTACAACCTCTTCGCCCGGCTCGGTGACATCTCCAAGCGCCTCAAGGCCGAGGAGGAGCCGCCCCCCTACCTCCCGTGGGGCGACGAGGCCGACCTGCCGAAGGGCGCGAAGGCCAGCACGCTCACCGCGGACTTCGGTGCCCACTCGACCAGCTGGCAGTTCCAGCAGGGCGGCTACGTCAACACCGACTCCTACGCCGCGGAGGGCGACCAGTTCCCGGCCGACTCGGTGCTCGTGCTGCGGGTCCGCGTCGGCGACGCGGGCTACCGCGACCCGGCCGGCTACCCGGTCCCGGAGACCAAGTTCGAGGGCAAGGGCGCCGCGCTGCTCTTCCACGGCGGCCGCGTCGTGAAGGGCACCTGGACCAAGGACGGCCTGACGGGCGCGATCGAGCTCGCCACCAAGGGCGGCGACCTCACGGTGCCTGCCGGCCACGTGTGGGTGGAGCTCGTCCCGGCCGTCAACGGCAACGTCACGTTCGCGAAGTAGCCCCCGGCGCCAACGCTCCGGCGCCTTCGTCGAGGAGGCGCTGGAGCCCGGCGAGGATGACGCCGATCGCCGCCTCGACCCGCAGCGCCGCGGCGGCGGGGTCGTCGCTGACGGCGACCGAGCCTCCCGCAGCCGACATGGCGCCGAAGAAGATGCGGGTGAACGTGTCGAGCATGGCGTCGTCGAGGTCTCTTCCCTCGGCGGTCAGCACCGAGCGCACGATCTCGTCGACGAGGGCGTACGTCGAGCGCTCCTCCTGCTCGCGGTAGCGCTCGTGGCCGAGGACCGAGGGGCCGTCGGAGACGACGACCTGGCGGTAGCCCGGCTCCTGGACCGCCTCCAGGAAGGCCCGCATCCCGGCCTGCGCCTTGTCCCACGGGTCCGGGTGCCCCGCGGCCGCGTCGGCGATCCCCGTCGTCGCCCTGGACTGCACCCGCTCGAAGGCCGCCTCGAAGATCGCCTGCTTGCCGCTGAAGTGGTGGTAGAGCGCGCCCTTGGTGACGTCGGCGCCCGCGGCGATGGCGTCCAGCGACGTCGCGGAGTAGCCGTGTGCGGTGAAGAGACGCTCGGCCACCTCGACGAGCGCCTGCTTGGTCGCCTCGGAGTAGCGCTGCCGCCGGGTCTCCATGGATCGCAGCCTAGGTGACCCCGGCGTCGCCCCGGTCCGCTTCGGAGGGTCCGGCCGCGGCTCGCGCGGGTGGTGTGCCACGGCGCGGGGTCGGCCATAGTGGATCCATGCAGCTCGCTTCGGGGATGTTGCTGGTGGCGACGCCGGCGCTGCAGGACCCCAACTTCGCCGACACGGTCGTGCTGCTGCTCGACGTCACCGAGGAAGGCGCCCTCGGCGTGGTCCTCAACCGGCCCTCCCAGATCCTGGTCGCCGACGTCCTCGAGCCGTGGCGTGACGTGGTGGCGGAGCCGGAGGTGCTGTTCCGCGGCGGGCCGGTCGGGACGGACGGCGCCCTGGCCGTCGGCGCGCTGCGCGACCCCGGCGACCCGCCCGTCGGGTGGCGGCCGGTCGCCGGGCTGCTGGGCATGGTCGACCTCGACACCCCGACCGAGCTCGTCGACGGCACGCTGAGCGCGATGCGTGTCTTCGCCGGTTACGCCGGCTGGGGCGCGGGCCAGCTCGACGGCGAGGTCGAGGAGGGCAGCTGGTACGTCGTCACCAGCGAGGCCGCCGACGCGTTCCGCGACGACCCGAGCGGCCTGTGGCGCGACGTGATGCGCCGGCAGCCCGGCATGCTCGCCTGGCACGTGAACCGCCCCGTCGATCCCGACTTGAACTAGTCCTCGCGTTAGGGTTGTCCATCATGAGCACCATCGGATTCTCGCCGGGCACCGAGACGATCGAAGAGCGTCAGACCGTCCCGACGGACGAGGGTGACCACGAGCGGTTCTCGCACTACGTGCCGAAGGACAAGCTCACCGAGGCGATGGTCATGGGCACCCCCGTGATCGCGCTGTGCGGCAAGGTGTGGGTGCCCTCACGGTCCCCTGAGAAGTACCCGGTCTGCCCGGAGTGCAAGGAGATCTGGGACTCGATGAACCCGGGCAAGTCCGGCGGCGACGGCTCCGACGGCTCGGGCCCCGAGGCGTGACGGGGCGGCCCGACGCGCCGCTGCCTCCCGCGTGGCCCGACAGGGCTGCCTGGGGCACCGCGCCCTCCCTCCGTGCCTGGCAGCAGGCGGCGATGGACGCCTACCAGTCCCGTCAGCCGCGCGACTTCCTCGCGGTGGCGACCCCCGGCGCCGGGAAGACCACCTTCGCGCTGACCGTGGCGGCCGACCTGCTGAGCCGTCGCATCGTCGACCGGATCACGGTGGTGGCACCCACCGAGCACCTCAAGACCCAGTGGGCGGAGGCCGCGGCCCGAGCCGGCATCCCGATCGACCCGACCTACTCCGCGGGCAAGGGCCGCACCTCCGACGACTACGTCGGCATCGCGGTCACCTACGCCGGTGTCGCGGTCAACCCGCTCGCGATGCGGATCCGCACCGAGCGCTTCAAGACGCTGGTGATCCTCGACGAGATCCACCACGCCGGCGACGCGCTGTCGTGGGGCGAGGGGGTCCGTGAGTCGTTCGACCCGGCCACCCGCCGGCTCGCGCTGACGGGGACGCCGTTCCGCTCCGACATCAACCCGATCCCGTTCGTCAGCTACGCACCCGGCGACGACGGCATCCCGACCTCGTCGGCCGACTTCACCTACGGCTACGCCCACGCGCTAGCCGACCACGTCGTGCGGCCGGTGCTCTTCATGGCCTACTCCGGCGAGATGCAGTGGCGCACGCGCGCCGGTGACGAGGTCGTCGCCCGGCTTGGCGAGCCGCTGACGAAGGACATGCACGCGCAGGCGCTGCGTACGGCCCTCGACCCCCGCGGGTCGTGGATCCCCGCGGTGCTGGAGGCGGCCGACCGGCGGCTCTCGGAGGTACGCCGCCACGTGCCCGACGCCGGTGGCCTGGTCATCGCCGGCGACCAGGAGACCGCCCGCGCCTACGCGGCGCTGCTGAAGAAGATCAGCGGCGAGACGCCGACCGTGGTGCTGTCGGACGAGAAGGGCTCCTCGAAGAAGATCGAGAAGTTCACCCACTCCGAGCAGCGCTGGATGGTCGCGGTCCGGATGGTGTCCGAGGGTGTCGACGTGCCGCGCCTGGCCGTCGGGGTGTGGGCGACCACGGTGTCGACGCCGCTGTTCTTCGCGCAGGCCGTGGGCCGCTTCGTGCGCGCCCGGTCGCGCGGCGAGACCGCGTCGGTGTTCCTGCCCTCGGTGCCGCACCTGCTCGAGTTCGCCTCCGACATGGAGGCGCAGCGTGACCACGTGCTGGGCCGCCGGGTCAACGACGAGGACGACATCTTCGCCGCCGAGGAGGGTCTGCTCGCCGCGGCCAACGCCGAGGACGCCGCGTCCGGCGAGCTCGAGATGTCATGGGAGGCGCTCGGCTCGACCGCGTCCTTCGACCACGTGCTCTACGAGGGTGCGCAGTTCGGCCACTCCGGCGAGGTGATGGCCGGCTCGGAGGAGGAGATGGACTTCCTCGGCATCCCGGGCCTGCTCGAGCCCGACCAGGTGCGTGAGCTGCTGCACTCGCGGCAGAGCGAGCGCGCCCGCAAGCAGAAGGCCGATGGTGGGGGCGACCGCATCGTCGACTCGGTGCAGGAGCTCAGCACGCACCAGCAGCTCGGCGTGCTCCGGCGCGAGCTCAACGGCCTCGTCGCGGCCTGGCACCACCGGACCGGTCAGGCCCACGGCATCACCCACAACGCGCTCCGCAAGGAGTGCGGCGGGCCGCCGGCGGCCGTCGCCAACGCCGAGCAGCTGCACGAGCGGATCAACCGGATCCGCGAGTGGGCCGTGCGCAAGACCTCCTGAGCCTGGATCCGCTGCCATAGTGGGCGTGTGCCCACCGAGACCTCGCAGACGCTCGACCGCGGCCTGCGCGTCCTGCGCGTGCTGGCCGAGAGCCCCGAGGGCCTGACGGTCACCGAGCTCTCGAACCGCCTCGAGGTCAACCGCACGGTCGTCTACCGGCTGATCAGCACCCTCGAGCAGCACGGGCTGGTCCGCCGCGACGCGCGCTCCCGGCTCTTCGTCGGGCTCGGCGTGCTGCACCTGGCCAGCGGCGTGCAGCCCCTGCTGCGCGACCTCGCGATGCCGGTGCTGCGGGGGCTCGCGGAGTCGCTCGGCTCGACCGCCCACCTCACCGTGGCCGACGGTGAGGAGGCGCTCGCGCTCGCCGTCGTCGAGCCGTCGTGGACCGACTTCCACGTCTCCTACCGGGTCGGCGCCCGCCACCCGCTGACGCAGGGCGCGGCCGGGAAGGCCATCGGGCTGGTGGAGCGGGACGAGGCGGCGTACGCCGTCACGAGCGGGGAGCTGCAGACCGGCGCCCGCGGCCTCGCCGCGCCCGTGCGGGGCGTCGACGGACTGCGCGCCAGTGTCGGCGTCGTGACGCTCGACGGCGCCATCGACGAGGACGTCGTGGCACCCCAGGTGATCGCCGCCGCGGCGGCCGTCGCCGAGCGGCTCAGGTGAGACGGGCGGGGGCGACGCACCCCCGCCCGCCACGTGTCACCGGCAGGTGACCTCCACGCGGTAGGTCACGTCGGCGCCGGCCCGCCAGACCGCCACGTCGACCGCCACCCGGTAGAGGCCGTCCTTGCCGGCCCGGACGTTCTCGCCGCGGGCGCCGCGCACCTTGCTGATCGTGCACCCGTCCTGGTCGCCCACCGTCACCACGTGGGTGCCCGGCTCGACGGCCTCGATGTGCGCCTCGCGGAAGGCGAGCAGCTCCGGGGCGTACTCGGAGTACTTCACGTTGGACGCGCCGTTGGTGTCGGTCCAGTAGGCCGCCATGCCGAGCTGGGCGACGCCGTTCTTCCAGAAGCGGGCGTCGATCTCGACCGTCGCGTCCTCGAGGACCTTGAAGTTGTCGGTCTTGCTCTGCCTCGGCACGAAGCAGTGCTTGTTGCCCGCGGTATCGCAGTCGTAGGACCCGATCGGCGTGACCCACACCTTGTAGACGCCACCGTTGTTGGGCGTGTTGTTGTAGGGGAACAGCTGTACTGTCGCGCCGCCGTCCTCCCCGTCCTCGCCCGTCACGTGCGGACAGGTGCCCGTGGCGTCCTGGATGACGCCGCCGACCACGGTGAACTGGCGGCACTCGATCGGGTCCGTGGACAGGAGCGTCCTGCCGCTCGGGTCGGTGACCTGGAAGTAGTAGGTGCCGTCGGGCAGACCCGCTGCGTCGTCGGGTGCGTTGATGCCCGGACCGCCGTTGAGGTAGACGTCCTCCTTGCTGGCGTAGTGGTTGAGGTTGACCGGCTCGCCGCTGGAGTCGGACGTGAAGATCGCACCGCTCACCGGTGCGGGATCGGGAGCAGCCGATGACGGCTGGCTCGTGACGAGGAGGGCGGCCATGGAGACCAGGGCGGCCGCGACAAGAGGTGTTCGAGACATGACACTCCTAACGGGGGGATGAGTGTGACCGAGATGTCGTACGACCTCTCGACGCTAGGTCGACCCCGCCCCCGGGGCATCGCCACAATCAGTCAAACGTGGTCAAGTCGGGTGGCCGCGCGCGCCAGTGGCACGACGCGGTAGGGGATCTGCGTCGCCAGCGCGATGACGGTCGTCGAGCGGTCGATGCCGGGCTCGGTCAGCACCAGGTCGATCACCCGCTGGAGGTCGGCGTTCGAGCGCGCGACGACGCGTGCCCACATGTCGCCGGCGCCGGTGATCGTGTAGGCCTCGAGCACCTCGGGGATGCCGGCGAGGTGGGCGGCGACGGCGTCGTGGCCGCCGCGGTCGGCGGAGCCCTGCCGGATCTCCAGGGTCAGGAACGCCGTCACGGGGTAGCCGATCGCCTCGGGGGAGAGGTCCGGCCCCCAGCCCGTGATCACCCCGGCCGCGGCGAGCTTGTCCAGCCGCGCCTGCACGGTCCCGCGGGCGATGCCGAGCCGCCGGCTCGCCTCGAGCACGCCGAGCCGCGGCTCGCTGGCGAACAGATCGATCAACCTGCCGTCGATCACGTCCATGAGTGCCCCTCGGCTGTGCAACTTGTCCGACGTTTCGACGTACTGTTGCACACGTTGCCGCAACTGGGCAGGGTTCGCCTCATGACGACTGACATCGCCTCGACCGGTGGCGCACTGACCGTGGACGAGATGAAGGCCGACCTGTCGCTCGAGCAGCTGCGCCAGCTCGTCGGCCTCGTGGAGTACGACGCCGACGCCGACCCGTTCCCCGTGACCGGGTGGGACGCGATCTGCTTCGTGGTCGGCAACGCGACCCAGGCAGCCCACTACTACGCCTCGGCGTGGGGGATGGAGCTCATCGCCTACTCCGGCCCTGAGAACGGCAACCGCGACCACAAGTCGTACGTCCTCAAGTCCGGCTCCATCAAGTTCGTGGTGAGCGGCGCCGTCGCGCCCGACAGCGACCTCATCGCCCACCACGCCCGGCACGGCGACGGTGTCGTCGACATCGCCCTCGAGGTCCCCGACGTCGACCAGTGCATCGCGCAGGCCCGCAAGGCCGGCGCGACCGTCCTCGTCGAGCCGGAGACCGTGGCCGACGAGCACGGCAAGGTCCGCGTCGCCGCCATCGCGACCTACGGCGAGACCCGCCACACGCTGGTGCAGCGCACCGTCGACGGCGAGACGTACGCCGGTCCCTACCTCCCCGGCTACGTGCCCGTCCAGCCGCGCTGGCAGAAGAGGGATGGCGAGCCCAAGCGCCTGTTCCAGGCGCTCGACCACATCGTCGGCAACGTCGAGCTCGGTCGGATGGACGAGTGGGTCACCTTCTACAACAAGGTGATGGGCTTCGTGAACATGGCCGAGTTCATCGGTGACGACATCGCCACCGACTACTCCGCGCTGATGTCGAAGGTGGTCGCCAACGGCAACCACCGCGTGAAGTTCCCGCTCAACGAGCCCGCGATCGCGAAGAAGAAGTCGCAGATCGACGAGTACCTCGAGTTCTACAACGGCCCCGGCGCCCAGCACCTCGCCGTTGCGACCGGCGACATCCTCGCCAGCGTCGACGCCCTGCGCGCCAACGGCGTGGAGTTCCTCAACACCCCCGACTCCTACTACGAGGACCCCGAGCTGCGCGCCCGCATCGGGGAGGTGCGGGTGCCGATCGAGGAGCTGCAGAAGCGCGGCATCCTCGTCGACCGCGACGAGGACGGCTACCTCCTGCAGATCTTCACCAAGCCCCTCGGAGACCGACCCACCGTGTTCTTCGAGCTGATCGAGCGCCACGGCTCCCTCGGTTTCGGCAAGGGCAACTTCAAGGCGCTCTTCGAGGCGATCGAGCGCGAGCAGGACGCCCGCGGCAACCTCTGACTCGTTGTCCCGCCGCCGAGCGGTGAGTGAGGCACCTTTTCCGGCCTGGAAACCTGTCTCACTCACCGCTCGGCGCATGTTCGGACGTCCAGCGGTGAGTGAGGCACCTTTTCCTGCCTGGAAACCTGTCTCACTCACCGCTCGGCGCGTGTTCGGCGCTCGAGCGGTGCGTGAGGAGGAGTTCAGCCCCGCGGAACCCTCCTCAGCCACCGCTGCCTGCGTGTCGGGGTACGACGCGCCGGCGGGCGGTGTGTGGAGGGGATTCCTCGGGCGCGGAAATGCCCCTCACTCACCGCTCGGCGTCGGCCCTAGGCTGAGGCGCATGATGATCCGACCGGCCGAGCTGGCCGCGATCAAGGCCGGCACGGTCGACCTGGCGTTCCGTCGGTGGGCGAAGCCGCGGGTGGTCGTCGGCACCCGGATGCGTACGGGCGTCGGGGTGATCGAGGTGACGAGCCTGGAGCAGGTCAGCGTGTCGAGCCTGCGCGCGGACGACGCCCGCCGTGCCGGTGCGCCCTCGCTGGGGGCGCTCAAGAAGGCGCTGTCGGCGCGCTCGGAGGAGCCCGCCTGGCGGATCGGGTTGGCGTACGCCGGTCCCGACCCGCGCGAGGCGCTGCGGGCCGCGGTGCCCGACGCCGACGAGATCGCGACGATCAACGCCCGGCTCGACCGCCTCGACGCCGCGTCGGCGTACGGCGCGTGGACGCGGGAGACGCTCGACCTGATCGACCTCAACCCGACCGTGCGCGCACCCGACCTGGCCGCCCGGGTGGGGCGCGAGACGGCGGACTTCAAGAAGGACGTGCGCAAGCTCAAGGAGCTCGGCCTCACCGAGTCGCTCGCCATCGGCTACCTGCTCTCCCCGCGCGGCGAGGCGGTCGTCGACGCCGGTCTTCAGGCGCCGCGCGAGCGCGCACCCCGGGAGACGGGGACGCCGCTGCCGAGGAACATCGGCGCACCCGCCACGCGCGCGCTGCGGGAGGTCGGGGTGACGACGCTGGAGCAGGTCGCGGGCCACAGCGCCGCCGACCTGGCGGCGATGCACGGCGTCGGTCCCATGGCGATCAGCCGGCTGCGCGAGGCGCTGGCCGAGCGGGGCAGCCGCCTCGCGGGCGACTAGGCCAGGACGCCCACGAGCTCGCTCTCCGCCTCGGCGAGGCCGGGGGCATCGCGTCGGCTCAGTGCGCGAGGAGTCCCACGCCGAGGGTGCCCATCACCACCGCGATCGCCGAGTCCAGGACGCGCCAGGCGCCGGGGCGGGCGAAGAGGCCGCGCAGCAGGCGGGCGCCGTAGCCCAGGCCGAAGAACCACAGCACGCTCGCGACGAGGGTGCCGGTCAGGAACCACCAGCGGTCGGTGCCGAAGCTGTTGGCGACCGTGCCGAGCATGAGCACGGCATCGAGGTAGAAGTGCGGGTTGAGCCAGGTCAGGGCGAGGGTGAGCAGCACCGCCCGGCCGGCGGTGAGCGACGTCGACTCACCCGCCTCGAGCGCCGCCGGTCGCCACGCTCGCATCGCCGCGTGCACGCCGAAGGCGATCAGGTAGAGGCCGCCGAGCACCTGGGCCACGGGCAGGACGCCGGGCCACCGCTCGAGCACGACGCCCAGGCCGGCCACGCCCGCGGTGATCGCGACGACGTCCGAGACGAGGCAGGTCAGCACGATCGGCAGGACGTGCTCGCCGCGGATCCCCTGACGCAGGAGGAACGCGTTCTGCGCGCCGATGGCGACGATGAGGGCGAGTCCGGTGAGCAGACCGGTGAGAGCAACCTGGAACATGAGGGCAACGCTAGGTCGCGCATGGCGTTCAATCCAGCGAAGGATTCTGAGCAATCATTAGGATGTCTAAGTATGAAAGGCATCACCCAGCTCGACCCTGTGGCCCTGCGCACACTCGCCGTCGCCGTGCGGCTCGGTACCTTCGAGGCCGCCGCCCGCGAGCTGCACGTCACGCCCTCCGCGGTGAGCCAGCGGATCAAGGCGCTCGAGACCAGGATCGGCCGCGTCCTGCTGCACCGGATCAAGCCGCTGGAGCCCACCGAGGCCGGTCTGGTGCTGGTCCGCCTCGCCACGCAGACCGAGCTCCTGGAGCGGGAGGCCGTCGCCGAGCTCGTCGAGGAGCCCGACGCGACCGGGACGTCGTACGCCTCGCTGCCGATCGCGGTCAACGCGGACGCGCTCTACGGATGGTTCGTCGACGCCCTCGCCGAGGTGCAGTCGCGGCACCGCGTGGTCTTCGAGGTGGTGCGGGAGGACCACACCCGCACCGCGGAGCGGCTGCGTCGCGGAGAGGTGGTGGCGGCGATCACCGGTGAGCCCAAGCCGGTGCCGGGCTGCCGGGTGGTGCGCCTCGGCCGGCTCAGGTACGCCGCGGTCGCCACCCGCGACTTCCACGCCCGCCACTTCGCCGACGGTGTGGGGTCCGGGTCGCTCGGCGAGGCGCCGATCGTGGCCTTCGACCGCAACGACTCGCTGCAGCACGACTTCATCCGCCGGGTGACCCGTCGCCACCTCGCGCCGCCGGTGACCTACCTGCCGTCGGTGCGCGAGTTCGACCGCGCGATCCGGGTGGGCATGGGATGGGGGCTCCTGCCGGAGTCCGACGTCGTCGTCGAGCTCGACCGTGGTGACCTCGTCGAGCTGGTGCCGGGGCGGCGGCCCGAGGTGCCGCTGTTCTGGCAGCACTGGCGGCTCGGGTCCGCGCTGGTCGACGACCTCACCGACGCGGTGGTGGGTGCGGCACGCGGCTGGATGTCCGGCTGAGCCCGGTCCGCCGCCGCTCGGACAAGATGTGGTGATTCCCCTGACAGCCACAGGAGCCGGACCTAGGCTCCGAGCGAGATCGAGCACGGAGCTCGTCACGACCTGATCGGGGAAACCCCAGTGGCACGTCGTCGGAGCGCAACGTGGGCGTCCGCCCTCTGCGTCGGTCTGGTGCTCACCCTCAACGCCTGCGGAGGCTCCGGCGAGGCCGCCGCCACCCAGGGCGACGACTTCGTGCTGGAGGGCGACAAGCTCAAGGCGCTGAACGGCCAGGTCGCCAAGATGGGCATCGTGGAGTGGCACGGCCAGCTGCTCACCAAGAACCCCGACAACGGCGGCAAGCGCATCTTCGACCTCGACGGCCGGTACAGCCCGTCGACCGGCTACAGCGAGCTGTCGATGGACTCCGCGATCGGCGGTGACGTCCAGCAGGTCGACTACCTCGTCGTCGCGGGCCGCACGTACTTCAACAGCGAGGTCTGGGGCCCCAACGCCGCCGACTGCTGGGCCGACATCACCGACGACGAGGAGGGGCGCAGCTGGGCGCTGCCGACCGACCTCGACCCGACCTGGCCCGTCACCGCGGCCCGCGCGGTCAAGCTCGCCGGCGACGGCGTCGCCGTCGGGGTGCCCGCCAAGGCGGTGCTGACCGGCATGCCACGCGGTCTCTTCCCCTCGGTGCCGGCGTCCCTCGACGACATCGAGGCCAGGGCGGTCGTCACTCCGCACGGGCACCTGATCGAGGTGGGCGTGGACGTGCTGAACATGTGGAACGCCCTCCCCGAGGAGGAGCTCGCCGCCATCGACACCCGCAGGGCGGGCTGGTGGGCCATGACGATGAAGGAGTCGCAGGACGGTGCGAGCATCACGCCGCCCAAGTACGTCTTCGACCCCGCCGTCACCCCGCCCAGCCAGTGCAAGCGCGGCTGACCGGCTGAGGCACGCGCTGGACGACCGCGTCGGGTCCTAGAGCACCTTCGACAGGAACGACTGCGTCCGCTCGTGGCGGGGGTCGGCGAGCACCTGGCGCGGGTCGCCCTCCTCGACGATCACTCCGCCGTCCATGAAGACGAGGTTGTCGCCCACCTCGCGCGCGAAGCCCATCTCGTGGGTGACGACCATCATGGTCATGCCCTCGGACGCCAGGTCCTTCATGACCGCGAGCACGTCGCCGACCAGCTCCGGGTCGAGAGCCGAGGTGGGCTCGTCGAAGAGCATCATGTCGGGGCTCATCGACAGCGCCCGGGCGATCGCGGCGCGCTGCGACTGCCCTCCCGAGAGGTGGGCGGGGTAGGCCGACTCCTTCTCGGACAGCCCCACCTTCGCCAGGTTGGCGCGAGCGATCTCGACAGCCTCGGCCTTGCCACGACCCTTGACCTTCCGCTGCGCGATGGTGAGGTTGCGCAGCACCGTCATGTGCGGGAAGAGGTTGAACTGCTGGAAGACCATCCCGATGCGGGACCGGAGCTTGTCGACGTCGGCGTCGGGATCGGTGATCTCGTCACCCTCCACGAAGATGCGGCCGCTGGTGGGGGTCTCCAGCATGTTCACGCAGCGCAGCAGCGTCGACTTGCCGGAGCCAGAAGGCCCGATGACGCAGACGACCTGCCCCTGACCGACGTGGAAGTCGATGCCCTTGAGCACCTCGTTGTCGCCGAAGTACTTGTGCAGGTCCTGCACGTCGATCGCTGCTGCGGCCCGGTCGGCCGTGCGGTCGGTGGGGTGGGTGGTCATCAGCGGGCCCTCTCCGCGCGGCTCTCCATGCGGCGTACGACGATCGACAGCGGCACCGTGATCAGCAGGTAGCACAGGCCGATCACGATGATCGGGGTGAGGTTCGAGGAGGAGTTCATGCCCTCGCGGCCGAACTTGGTGAGCTCGTAGCCCGACAGCGACAGGCCCAGGATGTAGACGAGCGAGGAGTCCTTCGTCAGCAGGATCAGCTCGTTGGTCAACGGCGGGAGGATGATCCGGAACGCCTGCGGCACGACCACGCTGATCATGGCCCTGCTGTGCGACATGCCGAGCGACCGAGCAGCCTCCATCTGCCCCTTCGGCACCGCCTGGATGCCGGCCCGGATGGTCTCCGCCATGTAGGCGCCGCCGACGAGGCCGAGGGCGAGGGTGACGACCCCCAGGTTGCCGAAGGGGATCTCGTAGCGGGGGAAGGCGAGGTTGAAGCCCACGCTGAGCGCGATGAAGACGACCAGCGCGGGCAGCCCTCGGAACAGCTCGATGATGCCGGTCGCGATCCACCGGTAGGGCCCCACGCTCGACAGGCGCATGAGCGCCAGCACCAGCCCGAGCAGGAGCCCGAACGTGAAGCCGCACGCGGTGTAGATGATCGTGTTCTTGAGCGCGATGGTGATGACGTCGGGGAACTGCTCCTTGACCAGCTCCCAGTTCCAGAACGCCCGCTGGATCTGCTCCCAGTCGGCGATGAGCGCGATGGCCAGGAGCACGACCACCAGCACGGCGTACTGGACGTAGCGCCACCGGGCTGCACGCTGACGGGGACTCGCCATGGGCTCACATCACCTTGGTCGGGAGGGGCTGGGGAGGCGTCACTCGGTGGGGGCGGTGCCGAACCACTTCTCGTAGACCGCGTCGTACTCCTCGCTCGCGATGCCCTCGTTGATGGCGGCGAGCAGCTCGTCGTTGCCGCCCTTCTTCACCGAGAAGCCGTACTCCTCGCCCGTCTCGAACTCGGTGACCACCTCGACGTCGTCGTTCTGGCTGACGAAGTAGTTGAGCAGGCCGTTGTCGTTGACGCCGGCGTCGGTCTTGCCGGTCCGGACTGCCTGCTGCATCAGGGAGGAGTCCTCGAAGGAGATGATCTCCGCGTCCTCGGGGGCGTTCTCCCGCACGTAGTCGGCGCCGGTCGTGCCGTCCTGGACCGCGATCTTCTTGCCGGCCAGGTCCTCGAGCGAGGTGATGCCCGAGCCGGTCTTGGTCATCAGGGCCTGCGTGGCCTCGAAGTAGGGGTCGGTGAAGTCCATGACCGCGGCGCGCTCGTCGTTGATCGTCATGGCACCGGCCCCCACGTCGCACTGCCCGGTGTTGAGGGCCTCGCCCGTCGTGATCGTCTCCCACGCGACGTCGAGGACCTCGGTCTCGAGGCCTTCGTTCTCGGCGGCGATCGCCAGCACGTCCGGGTCGAAGCCGACGACCTCGCCGCCCTCGGTGAACTCGAAGGGCTCGTAGGGGAGGTGGGTGCAGATCGTCAGGGTGCCGTCCTTGACCAGCTCGATGCCCGACTCGGTGGTCGTGGACGTGTCGTCCTTGGCGCACCCGCCGACAGTGAGGGCGAGCGCCGCGGCGCTGACGACGGTGGCGAGAGCTCGAGTCTTCATGAGTCCCACCCTAGACCCGTCCGACCGCTGCCCCGGGCAGGCATACTCCCGGTGTGCCCACCTACGTCGCCTTCCTGCGCGCCATCAACCTCGGCGCGAAGCGGAAGTTCCCCAAGGACGCCATCAAGGCCGCGACCGAGGCGGCGGGCGGCCGCGACGTGGAGACCTACATCAACACCGGCAACGTCCGGCTGACCCACCCGGCACGCTCGGTGGCGAAGGTGCAGGCCGCGCTCGAGGAGGCGTACGCCGCCGCGGCCGGGTTCGAGGTCCCGACGGTCGTCTTCACCACGAAGGACCTCGCCGCGCTCACCGCGCGGGCCGAGGAGCTGCACGCCGAGCACGACCCGTCCGGCCAGCACTACGTCACCCTCTACTCCGCCGCTCCGAGCGCCGCCGCGGTCGAGGCCGCCCACGCGCTCGAGCACGAGGGCGAGACCGTCGTGGTCGACGGCCGCGCCGCGTACGTCCTGCTCGACGGCGACATCCACACCTCCAAGCTGCTCGCGTCGAAGGAGCTGACGGCGCTCGGGAAGGGCACCGCGCGCACCGTCAAGGTGCTGCGGACCGTCACCGAGAAGTGGTGCTGACCAGCAGGACCGGGTGGGCGGTCAGGCGATCTCGACGCCGGCTCCGGCCAGCTCGGTGATCGCGGCGGCCGTGGACTCCTCGGCCACGCCGGCACACAGCGCGGTCAGCACCCGGGTGGTGAACCCCGCGCCCGCGCTGTCGAGCGCCGTGGCGCGCACGCAGTGATCGGTGGCGATGCCGCACACGTCGACCTCCTCCACCTGCCGGGCCCGCAGCCAGTCGGTCAGCGGGTCCCCGGACGACGTACGCCCCTCGAAGCCGCTGTAGGCCGCCTCGTGCTCGCCCTTGTAGAACACCTCGTCGAAGGGCTGCGGGTCGAGGTTGGGATGGAACGCCGCCCCCTCGGTGCCGACCTTGCAGTGCACCGGCCACGAGTCGACGAAGTCGGGCTTGAGCGACCAGTGCGACCCCGGGTCGACGTGGTGGTCCTTCGTGGCGACGACGACGTCGTACGCCGGTGCGTCGTCGGCCTGCGAGTGCCAGCGGTGCAGCAGGTCGTTGATGCCCGCCGCCACGCTGGCGCCGCCCGGGACGGGCAGCGAGCCGCCCTCGCAGAAGTCGTTCTGGACGTCGACGACGATCAGGGCTCGGGCCATGCGTCGAGGCTAGCGGTGCGAGGACGCAGGAGCAGCCCTCCCGCCGCCCGGAGAGAGGGTGGCGGGAGGGCTGCCGCGGGCACCCCGGGCCCCGGCGTCAGCGGCGGGTCGCCGTGACGATGCGGTACTCCCAGTCGACGACCAGGCCGTCGCCCTCACCACGGTCGTGCGACTCGGCGAGCGCGACGAGGTCGGCCCGGAGCGCGGCGCGCCCCTGGTCGTCCAGCCGGCTGGCTGCCGCGAAGGTGGGTCCGTAGTAGGTGAGGAACAGGTCGGCGAACGCCCCGGCGTCGGTGAAGCGCTGGGTGACCTTCGCGGTCTCCGAGCGGACGTCGCTGACGCCCTCGCCCAGCAGGCCGGCGACGACCTCCTCCGTGCCCCACCGGGTGGCGGGCTGCGCGCCCGGCGGCGGCGACACGTGCGCACCGACGGTGCGCAGCATCCCGCCGACGAACCCCTCGGGGGTCCAGCTCGCGATGCCGATGCGTCCGCCGGAGCGCGTCACGCGGACCAGCTCGCGGGCGGCCGCGTCGTGGTCGGCGGCGAACATGACGCCGATGGCGGACATCACGACGTCGAACGAGGCGTCCTCGTAGGGCAGGTGCTCCGCGTCGGCCTCGGCCAGCTCGACGACGAGGTCCTCGGCCTCCGCTCGGCGCCGAGCGATCTCGAGGAGCTCGGGAACGTAGTCGATGCCGACCGACTCGGCCGACCGGCGTGCGGCGGCGAGGGCGACGTGGCCCGTGCCGGTCGCGACGTCGAGCACCCGGTCGGTCGGACTGACCCCGACGTGGTCGACGAGGTGCTCGGAGACCGGGACCGTCAGGGCGGCGATCTTGTTGTAGTCGCCGCTGCTCCAGACCTTCTGCTGCTTGTCACGGAGCTCGGAGAGGTCAGGGGTGCCGGTGGTGCTGGTGGTGGTGCTGGTCATGCTGGTTCCTTTCGTGGTGCCGTCCGGCGACTCCTGTGCGCCGGCGACGGACGTGGTGGCCGCCGAGACGTGCTCGAGCCGGAGGCCGGCCCGCCCCACCGCCTCGGTGACCAGGTCGACCGAGTCGGCCTCGTAGAGCAGGAAGCACGTCTCGTCCTCGGGGACGAAGAACGACTGCAGGTAGCGCACCGCCCGGCCCTCCCGGGCCAGGTCGGCGCCGGCCTGCTCCGCCACCGCGACGTGGTGCCGCGCGACGGCGTGGTCGCCCTGTGAGACGTAGAGCTCGACGAGGTACTCGGCCATGACTCCACGGTGCTCGCCCCGGACGGGGTGCCGAAACTGCGGAAGACCCGAGGAAATGACCCCGGGAACAACCCCAGTTGACAGCCTCGGTACGGCTCAGGTGGCGGTGTCGTCGAGCTCCGCCAGGCGCGGCGCGAGCTCCATCCGCGACCGGATGCCGAGCTTGGTGTAGGCGTTGCGGAGGTGGAACTCGACCGTGCTGACGGTGACGACCAGCGTCCGGGCGATCTCCTTGTTGGCCAGTCCCTGCACGGCGAGGTCGGCCACCCGGCGCTCGGTGGTGGTGAGGCGCCCGGGGGTGCTGGGGCGGCGGGCGCCCACCCGCTCGAGGTCGGCGCGCGCGGCATCGGCCCAACCGGGCGCGCCCTGCTCCTCGAAGAGCCGCACCGCGCGCTCGAGGGAGTCGCGGGCGGCGCCCCACTTGCGCGCGCGTCGCTGGGCCCGGCCGAGCGCGAGCCAGGTCCTCGCCGCCTCGGCCGCGAGCCCGCGCTCGTCGTACGCCGTGGCGACGCCGACCAGCGCCCGCGCCTCGTCGTCGGACCACGCGCCCGCGAGGGCGACCGTCGCGGCTCCGCGCCCCGCGGTGAGCCGGGCCCACGTGTGGTCCTGCAGGTCGGCGGTCTCGTGCAGCGCGTCGACGACCGTGCACGCGTCGCCCACGTCGCCGGTCTCGACGAGAGCCTCGACGAGGTCGGGGGCGGCGGGGAAGGCGCCGGGGTCGAGCACCCCCTGGTCGCGCGTGTGGGCCCACACGGTGCGGAGGTGTCGGACCGCCTCCTCGGGGCGGTGGTCCAGCAGGGCCGCCACGCCGAGCGCGCGCGTCGCCTCCAGCCAGTCCCAGCGGATCCCGGTCTCCTCGGCCTGCGCGATCGCTCGCTCGCCCCACTCGCGTGCACCGGCGGCGTCGCCCCGGCCCGCGGCGAGCAGGCTCCGGCACCGCTCGTACATCGGCCAGTGGAGCAGGCTGCTGTCGAGCGAGGCGGCCCACTCGTCGAGGAGCTCCGCGGCGTCGTCCCACCGGCCCAGGCGCAGCTCGAGCTCGCAGAGGTGGAGCCGAGCCAGCGCGTACGGGCTGGGCTCCCCGCGGTCGGCGGCGAGCGAGCGGAACGACTCGAACCGCTCCCGCGCGGGCCCCGGCTCCCCGCGCCACACGTGCTGCTGGCCGGCCACCCGCCCCGGCGTGCGGGCGAGGTACGACGACTCGCACGCGAGCACCTCGTAGCGCTCGAGGAGGTCGTCGAGGGGGCGCCCGCGCAACGCGGAGGTCCACACGCGGGTGTAGAGGGCGAGCCGCTGGCCGCCCGCGGAGCCGGAGGCCGACGCCACCACGGCCTCGGCGGCCCGAGCGTCGGCGACGACGACGTTGCGGACCTCGATGACTGCCTCGTTCTCGGCGAGGTGGCACAGCACGCGCAGGCGCAGGGCGGCGTCGTCGCCGGCCTCGTCGAGGGCGCGCTGGAGGAGCGCGAGGATGTCGTCGTTGCCGTGCACCACGCCGCCGGTGAGGAGCACGTGAGCGCGCACCCGGTCGGCCCGCTCGGGGAGGCTCGCCGCGCGAGGGGCGAGGAGGTCGGTCAGGCGCTGCTTCTCCCCGGCCATCTGCAGCAGCTTGGCCAGCAGCATCACCCGTCCCGCGTCGGCGTCGCCGGGCGGGGTGAGGCGCAGGGCGTGCCCGGCCAGGTCGGCGGCCAGCCGGATCGCGCCGCGCGCGGTCGCGCGCGCGACCGCCCCGTCGAGCCGGGCCGCGAGCACCGGGTCGGGCTCGGTGGCGGCGAGGGCGAGGTGCAGCACGCGGCGCTGGTCGTCGGAGACCACGGCGGCGAGGTCGGCGTGGAGACGTCGTACGTCGTCGGCGGTCGCGGCGCGCCGGGCGGCCTCGGCCAGCAGCGGGTGCGCCGGGCGGACCCGGTCGCCGTCGACGTCGACGACGCCCGTCGCGGACGCGTGCTCGAGCGCGTCCGGGCCGGCGAGGTCGCGCACCTGCGCGACGCGCAGGTCGGCGTCGAGCGCGAGCGCGAGCAGCAGCCGGCGGGTGGCGGGTTCCAGGTCGGCGACGCGCAGGCCGAGGAGGTCCTCGACCGCGTCGGGCACGGGCAGTCCCTCGCCGAGCGTCGCCGGGTCGCGGCCTGCCAGCAGCCGGCCGACCTCGAGGGCGAAGAGCGGGTTGCCCAGCGTCGTGTCGTAGACGCGACGGAGCAGGTGGTGGGGGAGTCGCAGGCCCAGCCGGGTCGCGAGGATCTGCCGGGTGCCGCCGAGGGTCGTCGCCCGCACCACGAGCCGGTCGACCCGCTCGTCGCGGAACGCGCCCTCGACCCCGCTGCGAGGGCCGGGGCGACGGGCGAGGAGGACGGTGACGCGGTCCTGCAGCCGGCGCGCCGCGTAGGCGAGCGCGGCCTGCGACGACGGGTCGAGCCACTGCAGGTCGTCGACGGCCACGAGGAGGTGCTGCTCGCGGGACAGGGAGCGCAGGGCGGAGAGGAGCGCGAGCGAGACCACCTGCTCGGTGGCCGGCTGCTCGCCGGGCTCGGCCCGGTAGAGCGCCACCTCCAGCGCGTGCAGCTGAGGCGGGGGGACCGCCGTGAGCTCGTCCACGGCGACCTCGTCGAGGAGGTCGATCAGCCCCGCGAAGGGGAGGCCGGTCTCGGACGCGCTGCCCCGCGCCGCCAGCACCCGCATCCCGCGGTCCCGGCCCCCCGCCAGGCCCTGCTCCCACAGGCTGGTCTTGCCGACGCCCGGCTCGCCCTCGAGCACCAGCGCCCGCACCGAGGTCGGCTCGCGGTCGAGCACCTCGGCGATCATCTCGAGCTCGGCGTCGCGCGCGACGAGACCCATGTCGGCATGATGACAGCCGACGGGCCGCGGGGCATCGGGAAAAGGTCGCCCCAGCCGGTCAGGGTCCCAGGTGCACCGTCGGGATCACGGGCTCGCCGGCCGACATCATCGTCACGGAGCGGGGCAGCTCGGCGACCGACGCACGGTGGCGGGTCCGGGCCTCATCGAGCGTCGCGCGGCCGACGACCTCGCCGTCACGCACGAGCGGGACGAGCAGGGCGCGGTCGTCACCGTCGTCCTCCGGCGGCGCGCCGATCCCCACCACCTCGGCCTCCGCGACCCCGCTCGGGCCACGCCGGCGCAGTGCGTACTTCCGGCCGCCGATGGACTGCTTGTCCGTCGACTTCTTCGCCACCGACACCAGCTCGCCACCCGCGTCCTCGCGCGCCACCAGCTTGTAGACGAAGCCGCACGTCGGGTGGCCCGAGCCGGTGACCAGCTGGGTCCCCACACCGTAGGCGTCGACCGGCTCCGCCGCGAGGGCGGCGATGGCGTGCTCGTCGAGGTCGCTGGTCACCACGATGCGGGTGGCGCTCGCCCCGAGGCCGTCGAGCTGGGCGCGCACCTCGCGCGCCACCTCGCCCAGGTCCCCGGAGTCGAGACGGACCGCCCCGAGGCCGGTGCCGGCGACCTCCACCGCGAGGCGTACGGCCTCGGCGACGTCGTAGGTGTCGACCAGCAGCGTCGTGCCCACGCCGAGGGTCTGCACCTGGGCACGGAAGGCGTCCGACTCGGCGTCGTGCAGCAGCGTGAAGGAGTGGGCGGCGGTGCCGGTGGACGGCACCCCGTAGCGGGCGCGGGCGGCCAGGTTGCTGGAGGCGTCGAAGCCGGCGACGTACGCCGCCCGCGCAGCCGCCACCGCGGCCTCCTCGTGGGTGCGGCGCGACCCCATCTCGATGCACGGGCGGTCCCCGGCCGCCAGCGTCATCCGGGACGCGGCCGAGGCGATCGCCGAGTCGTGGTTGTAGACGGACAGCAGGACCGTCTCCAGGAGGACGGCCTCGGCGAAGGTCCCCTCGACCACCACCAGCGGCGAGTAGGGGAAGTAGGCCTCGCCCTCGGCGTAGCCCCACACGTCGCCGGAGAAGCGGTAGGAGCCGAGCCAGTCGAGCATGTCGGGGTCGACGACCCCCTCGAGCGCCGTCAGGGCGGCAGCGTCGAAGCGGAAGTCCTCGATGGCATCCAGCGCCCTCCCGACCCCGGCCACGACGCCGTAGCGGCGACCCGGCGGGAGCCGCCGCGGGAACAGCTCGAAGACCGCCCGGCGGTCGGCCGTGCCGGACTGCCGCGCGGCCTGGACCATGGTCAGCTCGTAGTGGTCCGTCAGGAGCGCCGATGACCTACGGGGTGGGCTCGTCACGACCGACACTGTGCCACGATGGACTCGTGTCAGCCGCCAGTCCCGTAGAGGTCGAGCCGACCGTCACCCCCGATGAGATCACCTTCCTGTCCAAGCCGTGGGTGACCCTCGTGTGGGACGACCCGGTCAACCTGATGTCCTACGTCGCCTACGTGTTCCAGAAGTACTTCGGCTACGACAAGGCCAAGGCCGAGAAGCTGATGCTCGAGGTGCACACCGAGGGCAAGTCGGTGGTCTCGACGGGCACGCGCGAGGAGATGGAGCGCGACGTGCAGGCCATGCACGAGTACGGACTCTGGGCGACGATGGAGAAGGCATCCTGAGGTGAGCGGCTTCGAACGACACCGCAGGTCCGGCCGCGTGATCGCCACCTTCACCGGCTTCGAGGCCGATCTCCTGCGCTCCCTCGCCTCGCAGATGGTCGAGCTCCTGCGCAACGAGCGCGCCGAGCCGGCGGCACCCACCGCCGACGCGTTCGACGCGATGACGGCCGAGTTCTCCGGTGCCACCACCATCCCCGAGGACCCCGTGCTCGCGCGGCTCTTCCCGACCGCCTACCCCCACGACGAGGAGTCGGCCGCCGACTTCCGCCGCTTCACCGAGAGCGGGCTGCGCGACGGCAAGGCCTCGGCGGCGGGGTCGATCATCGACACGCTCGAGGACGCCGGGCTCCCGCCGGAGCTGACGGAGGACGGCCTCGTCATCGACGTCGAGCTCACCCACGCCGAGGCCGAGGCGTGGATGCGCGCGTTCACCGACATCCGGCTCGCGCTCGCCACCCGGCTCGGCGTGGAGGCCGGGGACGAGCACTACTGGCACTCGCTGCCCGACGACGACCCGCGCGCCCAGGCGCACGACATCTACGAGTGGGTGGGCTACCTGCAGGAGACGGTCGTCGAGGCCCTCACCTCGTGACCGGCCCCGTGACCGGCCCATGAGCCCCGTCCCGGACTTCGTCCTCGCGCTGCGGGACAAGATCGGCCACGACGCGCTGTGGCTCCCCGGGGTCACGGCCGTCGTACGACGTGGCGACGAGGTGCTGCTCGTGCGACGCGCCGACAACGGCCACTGGACCCCGATCACCGGGATCCCCGACCCGGGGGAGGAGCCGGCGGTGGCCGCGGCCCGCGAGGCCCTCGAGGAGACCGGTGTCCGGATCCGGGTGGACCGGCTGGCCGCAACGGCGGTCCACGGCGAGATCGTCCACGCGAACGGGGACCGCGCGACGTACCTCGACCTGACCTTCGCCTGCACCTGGCTCGAGGGCGAGGCCCACGTGGCCGACGACGAGTCGAGCGACGTGCGGTGGTGGCCCTTGTCCGCGCTGCCGCCGATGGGCGACATCATGACCGCGCGCATCGATGCCGCCACCAGCGGCGAGACCGCGGCACGGTTCGTCGCCCCCGCGGGGGCCGACGACGAGGAGCCGCCGCCGGTCCTCGCTCCGCCGGCGCCCGTGCTCGGCGTGGACGCCTGCCCGGCCGGGTGGGTCGGGGTCGTGATCGACCCGCAGCGCCGCGCCTCGGTCTTCGTCGCGTCCGACATCGCCGGCCTCGTCGACCTGGTCCGTGAGCGGCACGACGTCCCGGTCGTCGCGGTCGACATCCCGATCGGGCTGCCCGACACGGGCGGACGGCAGGCCGACGCGCAGGCCCGTCGCGCGCTCGTCGGCAAGGCCTCGTCGGTGTTCTCCACCCCGGTGCGCGCCGCGGTCGAGGCCGCCACCTACGAGGAGGCACGGGCGGCCAACCTCGCCGCGACCGGCGGACGCACCAGCGTCAGCGCCCAGGCGTACGCCCTGCGCGAGAAGGTGCTGCAGGTCGACGCGTGGGTGCGGGGACGGCCCGGCGCCCACGTGATCGAGGTCCACCCGGAGGTGAGCTTCGCCCGGATGGCCGGAGCCCCGCTGCTGGCGCGCAAGAAGGACGCCGACGGGGTCCGCGCCCGCCGCCAGGCGCTCGCCGCCCACGGCATCGTGGCGCCCGCGTGGTTCCGCGGCGCGGGCTTTGGCGAGGACGACCTGCTCGACGCGTGCGCCGTCGCGTGGACGGCCGTGCGCCACGCGCTGGGGGTCTCCGAGTCGTACCCCGAGGTGCCGGAGGTCTTCTCCGACGGGATCCCGGCTGCGATCTGGGTCTGAGGCTGGGTCTGAGGCTGGGTCTGAGGCCGACCTCAGCCGGAGTGCGTGAGCACGCCGTAGCGCTCCCGCGAGGCGAGCGCCCAGCGCGAGGCGGGCACCGAGACCAGCGCGACGCCGAGCATCAGTGCCGCCAGCACCAGCCAGCCGGTCTCGCCCATCTCGACGCACAGCAGCGTCACCAGCGGGGGACCGACGACGGCGATCACGCTGAAGCCGAGTCCGGCGAAGCCCTGGTACTGGCCCTGCCGCTCGTGCGGTGCGAGGCCCATCTGGAGTCCCCACTGGCCGCCCGAGCCGATCATCTCGCCGACCACGTGCACCAGCGACCCGACGACGAGCACCACCACGGCGAACGTCGCGTCGCCGCGGTCGGCGAGGGCCACGATGGCGAAGCCGGCGGCGATCCACACCGCCCCGCGGACCAGCGCCCGGGCGCCGGCCTCGACCGAGTCGGCCCGGCGCGAGAGCCGCACCTGGAAGAGCGCGACGCAGGCGGTGTTGAGCACGAGCAGCACCGCGACCATCACCGGCGGGGCCGCGGTGCGCTCGGAGATGTAGAGCGCCAGGCCGAGCTCCATCACGAAGAAGTGGAGCGAGAACAGCCCGGTCAGCGCGACCACGACCACGTAGGGCCAGTCGCGCAGCACGGCGAGGCGCGGCTCGCCCTCGGGCCGGACGTACGCCGGCAGGTCCGGCAGGCGGGTGGTGTTCCACGCCGCGAAGCCGGTGAAGACGGCGTTGAGCACGAACACCGAGACGTAGGCCCACGACTCGTCGACGACGAGCGCGGCACCCCCGAAGACCGAGCCGAGTCCGATCGCGGTGTTCGTCACCGCCCGCAGGTAGGCCTTGAACTGCACACCGCGCCCGCCGGTGGCGAGCTGCGCGATGACGCCCTGCTGCACCGAGCCGGCCGAGCGCTCGAACAGGGTGAGCAGTGCGAGCAGGAACGCGAGCTGCCACGGCGTACGCGCCAGGATCGGCAGCGCGCTCGTGAGGGCGGCGCCCACCATGCAGACCGTCAGCACGCGGCGCGGCCCGTGGCTGTCGCCGAGCTGGCCGGCCGGCACCTGGACGAGGATCCCGACGACGGCGGCGACCGCCAGCGCGAAGGCGACCTCGGCGGCGCTGAAGCCCACCTGCCGGGTGAAGTAGAGCGCGCTGGTCGTCATGACCGCGCCGGCGCCGAACCGGTTGGCGAACGAGCCGAGCGCCAGGACCCGCAGGTCGCGCTCGAGCGGGATGCCGCGGCGGGTCAGCGGCGCCCGCACCTGCGACAACGACATGTGGCTCCCCTCGAAGTCTCTCGACGTCAAGACTATGTGGTGAGACGCGTGCGAGCCGCATCGACCGCCTGCCTACCCTTGGCAGCGTGCTGACCCTCGCCCAGGAGATCTACGACGCCATCGTGGCGCACGCCAAGCGCGACCACCCCGACGAGGCGTGCGGCGTCGTCGCGGGCCCCGAGGGCAGCGATCGCGCCGAGCGGTTCATCCCGATGGTCAACGCCGCCGGCAGCCCGACGTTCTACGAGTTCGACTCCTCCGAGCTGCTGGCCCTCTACAAGGACATGGACGCGCGCGACGAGGAGCCGGTGGTCGTCTACCACTCCCACACCGCCACCGAGGCCTACCCCAGCCGCACCGACATCGGCCTCGCCAGCGAGCCGAACGCCCACTACGTGCTCGTCAGCACACGCGAGCACGGGAATAGCGACGGCCCGGTGGAGTTCAGGTCCTACAGAATCATCGACGGAGTCGTGACCGAGGAAGAGGTCGCGACCACGCCCACGACTGAGTCGTCCCAGAAAGCGAGCACCCCCTGATGGCCATCGAGGTCCGGATCCCCACCATCCTGCGCACCTACACCGACGGCGCCAAGGCCGTCGAGGGCGCGGGCGGCACGCTGTCCGCCCTGATCGACGACCTCGAGGGCAACCACCCCGGGATCAAGGACCGCCTGGTCGAGGACAAGTCGGGCTCGATCGACCTGCGCCGCTTCGTCAACGTCTACATCAACGACGAGGACGTCCGCTTCATCGGCGGACTCGAGGCGGAGCTCTCCGACGGCGACCAGGTCGTCGTCCTGCCGGCCGTCGCCGGCGGTTGCTGACCCGGCTGATCGCGTGACGCGCTACGACGACCTGCTCGCCTCCGTCGGCAACACCCCGCTGGTGGGGCTGCCGCGGCTCTCGCCCAGCCCCGACGTGCGTCTTTGGGCGAAGCTGGAGGACCGGAACCCGACCGGGTCGATCAAGGACCGTCCGGCCCTGCGGATGATCGAGCAGGCCGAGAAGGACGGCGTCCTGCGGCCGGGGTGCACGATCCTCGAGCCCACCAGCGGCAACACCGGCATCTCGCTGGCGATGGCCGCCAAGCTCAAGGGCTACCGCATCGTCTGCGTGCTGCCGGAGAACACCTCCGAGGAGCGCCGCCAGCTCCTGCGGATGTGGGGCGCGGAGATCGTCTCCTCGCCCGCCGCCGGTGGGTCCAACGAGGCCGTCCGCGTCGCCAAGCAGGTCGCCGGGGAGCACCCCGACTGGGTGATGCTCTACCAGTACGGCAACGAGGCCAACGCCCTCGCGCACCAGGAGGGCACCGGCCCGGAGATCCTCGCCGACCTCCCCGGCATCACCCACTTCGTCGCCGGGCTCGGCACGACCGGGACGCTGATGGGTGTCTCCCGCTTCTTCCGGGGAGCCAAGCCCGACGTGCGGATCGTGGCGGCCGAGCCGCGCTACGGCGAGCTCGTCTACGGCCTGCGCAACCTCGACGAGGGCTTCGTCCCGGAGCTGTACGACGCCTCGCTGATCGACTCGCGGTTCAGCGTCGGCCCGCGCGACGCCGTACGCCGGGTGCGCGAGCTGCTCGAGCTCGAGGGCATCTTCGCCGGCATCTCGACCGGCGCGATCCTGCACGCCGCACTCGGCCAGGCCGCCAAGGCGGTCAGGGCGGGGGAGCGTGCCGACATCGCCTTCGTCGTGTGCGACGGCGGGTGGAAGTACCTCTCGACCGGCGCCTACGAGGGGACGATCGACGAGGCCGAGGACAGGCTCGACGGACAGCTCTGGGCCTGAGGCGTGTCCTAGGCTGGTGCGGTGGACCGAGCGCCCCGCCTCCTGCGACTGCTGGTCGCGCTCGCGCCGCTCGTCCTGACGCTCCTGGCCGCCCCGTCTCACGCGACGGGGGAGGACGCCGGCGAGCACCGGCGCGCGGCCCGGACGCCGACCCGACCGACGGTGGCGTACGCCGTCCCGGTGAGCCGCCGCGTCACCTACTCCGTCAGGACGCGCGGGCGGGTGACGGCGTCGATGAAGGTCTTCCGCCGCCAGGCGCAGGAGACCTTCGACCACCGGCGCGGCTGGCGCGCCGCCGGTGTGCAGTTCCGCCGGGTGCGGCGGGGCGGTGACTTCACCCTCGTGCTCGCCGCGGCCGGCACGCTGCCGTCGTTCTCCCCGGGCTGCTCCGTGCGGTGGTCGTGCCGCGTGGGGCGGCGCGTGGTGATCAACCAGCTGAGGTGGAGACATGCGTCCCCGGCCTGGAACCGCGCCGGACGGTCGCGGCGCGACTACCGGCACCTGGTCGTCAACCACGAGACGGGCCACTGGCTCGGGCGCGGGCACGCCGGGTGCCACCGGCGCGGTCGGGCGCCGGTGATGATGCAGCAGTCCAAGGGCACCGGCCGGTGCCGGTTCAACCCGTGGCCGCTGCCCTGGGAGGCCGCGGCGGTCAGGCGGCGCTGAACGTCAGCGAGTGTTGGCGTCGATGACCAGGGTGGTGGTCGACGGCGAGCCCACGACGACGCCGCCGGAGGCCCCGGTCAGCGTGATCAGCACGGTCTCGCGGCCCTCGGTGACCCGGTCGTCGATGACTTGGACGGGGACGTAGCGCTCGGTCTGCCCGGGCGCGAAGACCGCCTGACCGGTGCCGTTGACGAAGTCCTCGCCCGCGGTGGCGGTGCCGGCCTGCACGGTCCAGGACACGTCCACGGCCCCGACGGCGGGCGACTGCAGCCGCACCGGCACCCACACCGTGCGTGCCCGCTCCTCGGTGCGCTGACGGATGCCACCGAGCCGCACCTCGTTGCTGCTCAGCCACTGGATCCGTCGGGTGAGCCAGTCGGCGAGGAACTCGACCTCGGCCTGGCGGTCGCGGCCGTGGCGGGTCCACTCAAGGTCGCCCGAGGCGTGCCACTGGGCCCAGTCGGCCTCGGCGGCAGGGGCCAGCGTCGCCGCTGCGCCCGGGATCTCGGAGACCACCTGGCGCGCGACCGGCTTGAGCTTGGCCCACCGGCTCTTGACGCGGGCGGAGAAGGCCGGGTCCTCCAGCATCCGGGCCACCCAGTGGCGCCCGACGCGGGTCACCCAGGTGTCGGGCTGGGAAGAGGCCTTCCACCGGCTGCCCGCGCTGAGGTCGAAGTCCCAGACGGGGCCGAAGACGAAGCGCTTGCCCGGCACCCAGCTGAAGTTGACGCTCGACTGGAAGTTGGAGTCCTGGTTCGCGAACAGCTCCTCGACGAGGTACCAGTCGATCAGCTTGCGGACGTTGACGTACGCCGCGTAGCCGGTGTCGGGATCGGCGAAGTCGGGGCCGTAGAGGACCCTCTCGAACCGCGACACCGCGCGCCGGACCTCGCGCCGCTGCTGCTTCGTGACCTCGTCGGGGTCCTTGAAGGCCACGGGCGTCCCGCGACGCGTGCGGAAGCCGGGCTCGTCGTCGCGGAGGTAGCGCTGGTTGATCTCCAGCAGGTAGCCGTCGTCGGGCAGGTCGACGCGTCCCTTGCCCTCCTCCACCTGCTCGGTGAGCATGTAGAGACCCTGCGACTGGCCGTTGAGGACGACCTCGACGAAACGGAAGCGCGGGGTCCACTGCAGCCGGGTCTGCGCTGCGATCGCGAACGCCGCGGCCGTCCGCAGCGAGCTGCGGTCGGCGTAGCCGGCGAGGAGCACCCACTCGTCGTACTCCCGCGACCCGACCAGGGCGGCGTCCTCCTCGAGCTTGAGCTTGTAGGGCTTCTTGGCCCAGCCCCAGGTCGAGTTGCCCCGTCCGCGCACCTCGGTGACCCGGGTGACGCCGTCCAGGGTGACGGTGCCGGGCACGTAGTCCTCGCGGTCGATGACCGCACCCGCGGTGTCGATGACCAGCTGGGTCTGCGCCGCCGGCGGCCAGCCCAGGACGGCGGCTGCCCGGTCGGTGCGCGAGGGCTCGTGCCCGGTGGCCGGGGCGAGCACGACGGCGGACGCGGCGACGGTGAGCGCGGTCGCGACGCTCAGTCGTCCCAGGAGGGGCTTCTTCAACAGGGGCATGGGTCTCCTCGGCCCGGCGTCCGGGCGGCTGGGTCAGGCAGGCGGGGGTGAGACGTCGAGGTCGAGGTCGGAGTTGTGCTCACTTCCCGGGACGGCCGCGAGGTCGAGGAGGTCGAGAGTGAGGTTGGCCAGGTCGCCGTTGCGGACCGGCTGCGGCGACTGGCGGTAGGTCGTGCGCCGCGTGCCGGGATCGCGGTAGTCGTCGGCGTTGAGCTCGTAGAGGTCGGCCCCGGCCGGGACGCCCGGGCCGGCCACCATGAAGGCCACGCGGTAGTTGGCCAGGCGGCGCGCGTCCGAGTGGTCAGCACCCAGACCGCCGTGGTCGCTGGTGAGGATGATCGCCGTGCGGCCGACGAGCGCGGGGTCGTTGCGGACGGCGTCGACGATCGACCCGACGAGCGTGTCGACCTGCTGGACCGCGCGCAGGTAGCGCGGTGACATGAAGCCGTACTCGTGACCGGCCGCGTCGGGAAGCGACAGGTGGACGAACCGGAAGGCGCGCTCGTGGTCGCGGAGGTCGCGCCGCACCGAGCGCGCCAGGCGCGCGTTGTCGAGCTGGATGCGGGTGGTCTCGATGGCCAGGGGCCAGCTGCGCTTCCACAGCGAGAACTTGGTCTTGCTCGCGAAGAGGGCCGTCGAGCCGCCGGCGGCGCTCACCTGCGTGAAGACCGACTCGACGCGCTTCCCGGCCGCCGCCTGCACGGTCGCCGGACGGCGCCGGTCGTCGTTCCACGTCACGCCGTGGCCGCCCGTCGCGGCCTCGACCCGCCGGCCGGTCACCATCCCGGTGTGGTTGGGAAGGGTGATGGTCAGCTCGTGCTCGGTGCGGGCGTTGAGCGTCGACGCGCCGGAGTCCATGAGGTCGTGCAGGTGGGGCGTGCGCGTGGGGCCGAGCCTGCCGAGGGCGTCGGTGTTGAGCCCGTCGACGGAGATGGCCACGACCGAGTCGATCGGGTTGTCGGCGGAGACGCGCTGGGTGCTCGGCAGGGGGTCGCCGGAGGGCACCTGGGCCGGGGCGGACGTCGGGCACAACCCGATGGCGGAGCAGGCGAGGAGGGAGGCGAGCGCGGTACGCATGGTCACGCGGCGACCCTAACCCGACGGGGGCGGTGTGACGGGGCCGACGCACGCGACCGCGTGACCCGCGACGCCCCGAGCGCCTAGCCTGCTGCCTGTGCCGACGCCCACGCCGCGAGAGACCGCCGACGCCCCCATCGGCATCTTCGACTCCGGCTTCGGCGGACTGACCGTCGCCCGCTCCGTCATCGACCAGCTCCCGCACGAGTCCGTCGTCTACCTCGGCGACACCGCGCGCCAGCCCTACGGCCAGAAGCCCATCGGCGAGGTCCGCGAGTACGCCCTCGAGTGCCTCGACCACCTCTACGAGCGCGGCGTGAAGGCGCTGGTCATCGCGTGCAACTCCGCCAGTGCCGCGATGCTGCGCGACGCCCGCGAGCGCTACGACGTCCCCGTCGTCGAGGTGATCCTCCCCGCGGCCAGGCGCGCGGCCGCGGCCACGCGCAACCAGCGGGTCGGGGTGATCTGCACGCGCGCCACCGCCAGCTCCATGGCGTACGACGACGCCTTCGCCGCCGCGCCGCACCTCGACCTGCACATCCGGGCCTGCCCGCGCTTCGTGGAGTTCGTCGAGGAGGGCGTCACCGGCGGTGACGAGCTGCTGGCCGCCGCCCACGACTACCTCGACCCGCTGGCCGAGGCAGGGGTCGACACGCTGATCCTCGGCTGCACCCACTACCCGCTGCTGACCGGCGTCATCTCCTACGTGATGGGCGACCAGGTCACCCTGGTCAGCTCGGCGGAGGAGTGCGCCAAGGACGTCTACAAGATGTTGGCCGGCACCGGCCTGATGCGTCCCGACGGCGAGGCGAGCTACACCTTCTCAACCACCGGCAGCCCCGACGACTTCGCCACGATCGGCCGCCGCTTCCTCGGCTCGGAGCTGCTCGGGGCGACGCAGTTCGCCGGGGGACGCGCATGAACCACCCCACGACGCGGGGTCCTCGATGAGGCTCACCATCGTCGGGTGCTCGGGTTCCTACCCCGGCCCCGAGTCCGCGGCGAGCTGCTACCTCCTGGAGGCCGACGAGGGAGGGCGCACCTGGCGGATCCTGCTCGACCTCGGCAACGGCGCGCTCGGGCAGCTGCACCGCTACGCCGACCCGCTGGGGATCGACGCGGTCTTCCTCAGCCACCTCCACGCCGACCACTGCCTCGACCTCTGCGGCTACTACGTGATGCGCAAGTACCACCCCACCGGCGCGCAGCCCCAGATCCCCGTCTGGGGGCCGGCGGGCACGGCCGAGCGGATGGCGCGGGCCTACGACCTGCCGCTCGACCCCGGCATGACCGAGGAGTTCGCGTTCCACGGCTACGGGGACGACGGCGCAGCCGTGGACCTGGGCCCGTTCCGCGTCGAGGCACGCCGGGTGGTCCACCCCGTGGCCGCCTATGCCCTGCGCGTCACCGCCGGCGGTCGGACGCTCGTCTACTCCGGCGACACCGGGCCGTGCCCGGAGCTCGACGAGGTGGCCGTCGGAGCCGACCTGCTGCTCGCGGAGGCGTCGTTCCGCAGCGGCGACGACAACCCGCCCGAGCTCCACATGACCGGCGCCGACTGCGGGCGTACGGCGTCGCGCGCCGGGGTCGGACGCCTGGTGCTGACCCACGTCCCGCCGTGGCACGACCCGGCCGACGCGGAGGCCGAGGCCCGCGCCGAGTGGTCGGGTCCGGTCGAGCTGGCACGCGCCGGCACGACGTACGACATCTAGCCGCGCGTCAGACCAGCCCGGCGTCGTGCACGACCATCGCGACCTGCACGCGGTTGGTGGCGTCGAGCTTGGTCAGCAACCGGGAGACGTGCGACTTCACGGTGGGGATGGACAGGTAGAGCTCGGAGGCGATCTCGGAGTTGCTGAGCCCGCGCCCGACGCACACGGCGACCTCGAGCTCGCGCTCGGTCAGCACGGTGAGCCGGTCCGCGGCGGTCGTGGTGCGGTCGGTCGTCGAGGTGTTGCGCAGCCGGGAGACCAGGCTGCGGGTCGCGGACGGCGACAGCATCGCGTCACCTGCCGCCACCGTGCGGATCGCTCCGACGATGTCGCCGGGCGGGGTGTCCTTCAGCAGGAAGCCGTCGGCGCCCGCCGCGACGGCGCTGAGCACGTGGTCGTCGGCGTCGAAGGTGGTGAGCACGACCACGGCCGGCGGGGACGGTCGCGAGTGCAGGACGCGCGTCGCCTCCAGGCCGTCCATCACCGGCATCCGGATGTCCATCAGCACGACGTCGGGCCGGTGCTCGGCGACCTGGGCCAGGCCGGCCTCGCCGTTGTGGGCCTCGCCCACCACCTCGATGTCGGACTGTCCGCCGAGCATCAGGGTCAGCGCCGAACGGACCAGCGGGTCGTCGTCGACGAGCAGCACGCGGATCACGCAGTCCACGGTAGCCAAGCCTCCAGCACGAACCTCGACCCCTCCGTGCGCTGCTGCAGCCGGCCGCCCCGCAGCTCGGTGCGCTCGCGCAGCCCGACCAGCCCCAGACCCGCGCCCGGCGCGGCGCTCGGCCGGTCGCTGAGCGGGTTGCTGATCACGACGGTGATGCCGCCGCGCTCGTCCCCCGAGGATCGGATCTCCACCTCGGCGCCCGGGGCGTGCTTGCGGACGTTGGTGATGCCCTCCTGCACGATCCGGTAGACCGTGCGGCCCGTCACCGGCGGCACCGGCACGTCGCCGTCGACGTGGTCGGCCCAGTCGATGTCGAGGCCGAGCGAGCGAGCCTCGTCGACCAGGGCGGCGATGTCGTCGTACGTCGGCTGCGGGCGCGCCGTGGGCGGGCTCGGGTCGTCCTCGCGCAGCACCCCGAGCACGCCGCGGAGCTCGTGGAGCGCGTCGTTGGCCTGTCGCTGGATCTGGCCGAGCCCCTCGCGGAGGCGGTCGGCGTCGAGGTCGTCGCGGAACGCGAGCGCGCCGGCCTGCATGGACACCTGGGTGATGCGGTGCGCGACCACGTCGTGCATCTCCCCGGCGATGCGGGCGCGCTCGGTCGAGCGGGCCTGGGTGAGCCGGAGCTCCTGCTCGAGCTCGGCGCGCTCGGCGCGGTTGCGGAGGTTCCAGAGCAGCTCGCGCCGCGAGCCGATGTAGAGACCCCAGCCCATCATCCCCGTGTTGACGGCCAGGTTGACCAGCGTGGTGATGAGGAAGTCGCTGTCCTCGATCGGCGCGATCGTCGTCCAGGTCTGCGCGGCGACGAAGTTGGCGGTGCCGACGAGCACCACCTCGCGCCAGCGCCGTCGGGTCGCGACGGAGACCGCGGCGAGGGTGGCCGGACCGGCCGCGATCCCGGAGAAGGCGCTCATCGCAGCGATGACGAGGGCCACCCGCTTGGGCGCACGGCGGCGGAAGTGGACCAGCACGAAGGCGGCGACGCCCAGGACCACCTCGACGGTGAAGAGCAGGCGGTGGTCGCGCCACTCGGCCCCCGCGGCGGTCTGCCAGACCGCCGCCGAGAACACGACGCACAGCGCGTAGCGCCACGCGTGCGCCACCCACGTCAGCTCGGGCTGGGTGTCGGGTCGCGGCTCCACGGCGCTCAGGGTAACGAGCCGATTTCCTACTTTGGTCGCAAGCACATGGCCTCTGGGCCGATGCGACGGCCGGGCTCGCGCGCGCAGGGTGGTCCCACCAACCGCGCGGAGGGAGCTGCGCGGCGTGGGGCCGCGCACGAGTGGACGGTCCCGCAGGGGAAGGGGTTTTGAGCCGGGTCCGGTAACACACGGGGGTGACCGGACCCGGCTCAGCCACGTCTAGGGTCGTGCCCATGACTTCTGCCCCGACTCCGGCTCCTCGGGCCGACGGCCGTGCCGACGACGAGCTCCGCCCGATCACGATCACCCGCAACTGGCTCGACCACGCCGCCGGGTCGGTGCTGGTCGAGTTCGGCGGCACCCGGGTGCTCTGCGCCGCGTCCGCCTCCGAGGGCGTGCCGCGCTGGCGCAAGGGCTCCGGCCTGGGCTGGGTCACCGCCGAGTACGCGATGCTCCCCGCGGCGACCAACACGCGCTCGGACCGCGAGTCGGTGAAGGGCCGCATCGGCGGCCGCACCCACGAGATCTCCCGGCTGATCGGCCGCTCGCTGCGGGCGGTCATCGACTACCAGGCGCTCGGCGAGAACACGATCGTCCTCGACTGCGACGTCCTCCAGGCCGACGGCGGCACCCGCACCGCCGCGATCACCGGGGCGTACGTCGCCCTGGCCGACGCGGTCGCGCACCTGCGCTCCAACGGCGCGCTCACGGGCGAGCCGCTGACCGGGTCGGTCGCGGCGGTGAGCGTCGGCATCATCGATGGCGCGCCGCGGCTGGACCTGCCCTACGTCGAGGACGTGCGCGCCGAGACCGACATGAACGTCGTGATGACGGGCGACGGGAAGTTCGTCGAGGTGCAGGGCACCGCCGAGGGCGCGGCCTTCGACCGCGCCGAGCTCGACGCCCTGCTGGCCCTGGCCGAGAAGGGTTGCGCCGACCTGACCCGCCTGCAGCAGGAGGCGCTCGGCCGGTGAAGATCTTCCTCGCCTCGGGCAACGCCAAGAAGATCCTCGAGATGCAGCGCATCCTCGCCGAGCACGTGCCGGGCATCGAGGTGCTGGGCATCGCCGACGTGGAGGGCTACGTCGAGCCGGTCGAGGACCAGCCGAGCTTCGAGGGCAACGCCCTGCTCAAGGCCCGCGCCGGCGTGGCGGCCACCGGGCTGCCGTCGGTCGCGGACGACAGCGGGCTGTGCGTCGACGCGCTCAACGGCATGCCGGGCGTGCTGTCGGCCCGGTGGTCAGGCAGCTCCAAGGCTGTCGACGGTGGGCGCGACGCCCGTAACAACGAGCTGCTGCTCGACCAGCTCCACGACGTACCCGACGAGCGGCGCGGCGCGCACTTCGCGTGCGCCGTGGCCTGGGTGATGCCCGACGGTCGCGAGCGCGTCGTCGAGGGTCGGATGGACGGGCGCATCATCCGCGAGGTGCGCGGCACCGGCGGCTTCGGCTACGACGTGGTCTTCGTGGCGGCCGAGCACGACGCCGAGGACCTGACCTCGGCCGAGCTCGAGCCGGGGGAGAAGGACCGGATCTCGCACCGCGGGCGGGCGCTGCGCGCTCTCGCGCCGCAGGTCGCGGAAGACCTGTCAGGCGACTGACATGTCCTCGCGGGCGCCGACCTGCCTGCTGACCCACGCGCCCCACAGTGCGGCGAAGAGGAACATGACGAGCGAGTAGACGGCCGCCGGCACGGAGATCTCGACCTCGTCGAGCACCTCGACCGCGACGAAGATCGCGAGCGTGGCGTTGTGCACCCCGACCTCCATCGAGGAGGCGATGGCCTGGGGGCCGGTGACCCCGAACGCCTTGGGCACGTAGTAGCCGACGACGAGGCTGATCGCGCAGAAGAGAGCGGTGACGAGGCCGACGTCGGCGAGGTAGTCGCTGACGTTCTCGCGCTGGTCGAGCAGGATCCCCAGCACGAGGATGGCGAGGATCACCGCCGAGCCGATCCGTACCGGCTTGTCCATCCGCCGGGCGAAGCCGGGCGCGCGGGCGTTGACCAGCATGCCGACGCCGACGGGCAGCAGGATCAGCGCGAACACCTTGACGATCTCGACGAGCGGCATGGAGACGTCGTCCTGCCGGTCGTACCACGCGATGGCGAGGCCGGTGATGATCGGCAGCGTGACGACCGCGATGACGGTGTTGATGGCCGTCAGCGTGATGTTGAGGGCCACGTCCCCACGGAACAGGTGGCTGAACAGGTTGGCGGTCGTGCCGCCCGGCGACGCGGCGAGCAGCATCATCCCGATGCCGAGCAGGGCCGGGAGGTCGAAGAGCACGACCAGTCCGAAGCAGATTGCCGGCAGCAGCAGGATCTGGCAGGCGAGCGCGACGGCCACGGCCTTCGGCGCCCGGCCCACCCGCTTGAAGTCGGCGACCGTCAGGTCCAGGCCGAGCCCGAACATGATGATGGCGAGGGCGAGCGGCAGCCCGACGGTGGTCAGCGCGGAATCCATGCGCGGACCCTAGTGGTGACGGGCGTCACGTGGGGAGGAACTTGCGCAGACGTGTACTCCCGCGTGCGCCCGGTGAGAGTCGAACTCACACTGTCACGGACCTAAACCGTGTGCCTCTGCCTGTTGGGCTACGGGCGCTGGACGATCAGTCCAACCCTAGGTCCCTGCGCAGCTTGGCGACGTGGCCGGTGGCCTTGACGTTGTACTGGGCGCGCTCGACCTTGCCGTCCGGGTCGATCACGAAGGTCGACCGGATCACGCCCTCGACCTCCTTGCCGTAGAGCTTCTTCGTGCCGAAGGCGCCGTACGCCCGGTGCACCGCCAGGTCCTCGTCGGACAGCAGCGTGAGGGTGAGCGCGTCGCGCTCGCGGAACTTCGCGAGCTTGGCCGGCTTGTCCTTGGACACCCCGAGCACCTCGTAGCCCGCCCCGCGCAGCGAGTCGAGCGACTCGGAGAAGTCGCAGGCCTGCGTGGTGCAGCCGGGGGTCATCGCGGCCGGGTAGAAGTAGAGGATCACCTTCTTGCCGCGCAGGTCCGACAGCGAGACCTGCTCCTCGGTGTCGCTGGTCAGGGTGAAGTCGGGGGCGGCATCGCCGGCGGCGAGGCGGTCGGACATGGGGACTCCTGTACACGGTCGGTCCGGACGGGGGTCCGGTTGGTTGTTGCAAGACGATTGCAATAAGGTCGATGCGTGCCGGCCCGGCATCGGGGGATCCGTGCCGGCCACCAGACATCCAACCAGCCCCGCCCGAGCAGGGAGCGACCACGTGCACGTGCCCGACGGCTTCCTCGACGCCCCGACCTCGGTGGCGACGGGGGTGGTGGCGGCGACCGCGGTCGCCCTGTCGCTGCGCGGCGCGCGACGCGAGCTCGACGACCGCACGGCGCCGGCGGCGGGCCTGGTCGCGACGTTCGTCTTCGCCGCCCAGATGATCAACTTCCCCGTGGGGGCGGGCACCAGCGGACACCTGATGGGCGGCGCGCTCGCCGCCGTCCTCGTCGGACCGTGGACGGCCGTGCTGTGCCTGTCGGTGGTGCTCGCCGTCCAGGCCCTGCTGATGGCCGACGGGGGCATCACCGCGCTCGGCACCAACATCACCCTCATCGGCATCGTGACCGTCGTCGTGGGCTACGGGGTCTTCGTCGGTCTGCGCCGGGTGCTGCCCAAGCGGCTCGGCATGGTGGCCCCGGCGGCCGCGGTCGGCGCCCTGGTCAGCGTCCCGGTCGCGGCGTTGGTCTTCACCGTGCTCTTCGCGATCGGCGGCAACGTCCCGGTCGACCTGGGCGCCGTCCTGACCGCGATGCTCGGCTGGCACACCGTGATCGGCATCGGCGAGGCCGTCGTGACCGGCCTGGTCGTCGCGAGCGTGGTGGCCGCGCGGCCCGACCTCGTCCACGGCGCCCGCCCGCTCCTGGTCGAGCGCGAGCTCGAGCTCCGCACCGGAGTCGTGCGATGAGCACCCGCCGCTTCTTCGCGGTCGCCCTGGTCGTCAGCCTGCTCGTCGCCGGTGTCGCCAGCTACTACGCCAGCTCGCACCCCGACGGCCTGGAGCACGTCGCCGAGCAGACCGGCTTCATCGACTCCGCCGAGGACTCGGCGACCGCCGACAGCCCGCTGGCCGACTACCAGACCTCGGGGGTCGACGACGCCCGCGTCAGCGGCGGCCTGGCCGGGGTGATCGGCGTGGTCGTGATGCTCGTGCTGAGCACCGGCCTGTTCTGGCTCGTACGGCGCCGGGGGACCGACGACGCCGACCCGGACGAGTCCCACTCCGACGACGTCCACTCCGAGCCCGCCCGCCGGTCGGAGGCCTGATGGGGGCCGGGCACGGGCACCGGCTGCACTTCCACGGCCACAGCCCGGTGCACCGCGCGCCCGCGCACCTCAAGGTCCTCGCCCTGCTGGGGTTCATGCTGGTGGTCGTCGCGACCCCGCGGCAGGCGTACCCGGTCTTCGCCCTCTGGGCCGCCGTGCTGCTGGGCGTCGTCGTGCTGTCCCGCGTGCCGCTGCGCTACCTGCTGCCGCGGATGGTCGTGGAGGTGCCGTTCGTCGTCTTCGCGGCCCTGATGCCGTTCATCGCCCACGGACCGCGGACCGAGGTGCTGGGCGTGAGCGTCTCCGAGCCCGGCCTCGTCGCGGGCGTCGCGCTGCTCGTCAAGGGCACGATCGGCGTCCTCGCCTCGCTCACCCTCGCCGCCACCACCGAGCCGCAGGACCTGCTCCGCGGGCTGCAGCGGCTACGGACCCCCGACCTGGTCGTGCAGATCATGGGCTTCATGATCCGCTACCTCGACGTGGTCACCGCCGAGCTGGGCCGGATGATGACGGCACTCCGCTCGCGCGGCTGCGACCCGCGCTCGCCACGGCACTGGCCCGTGCTGGCCCGCTCGCTCGGTGCCTTGTTCATCCGGTCCTACGAGCGCGGCGAGCGCGTGCACCTCGCCATGCTGTCGCGGGGGTACGACGGCCGCCTGCCGCAGTCGGGGGACGCGCGATGACCACCCCCGTGCTCGACGTGCGCGGGCTCGCGTTCGCATACCCGGACGGGCACCAGGCGCTCTTCGGGGTCGACCTCCACGTCCACCGCGGGGAGCGGGTGGCGCTGCTCGGGCCCAACGGTGCCGGCAAGACGACCCTCGTGCTCCACCTCAACGGCATCCTCGCCGCCGGGCGGGGCTCCGTCACGGTCAGTGGCCTCCCGGTCGCCAAGGAGCACCTCAAGGAGATCCGTCGTCGCGTCGGGATCGTCTTCCAGGACCCCGACGACCAGCTCTTCCTCGGCACGGTCCGCCAGGACGTCGCCTTCGGCCCCGCCAACCTCGGCCTGAAGGGCGAGGCGCTCGACCGCCGCGTGATGGACGCGCTCGACCGGGTGGGGATGGCCGACTACGTCGACCGGCCGCCGCACCACCTGTCCTACGGCCAGCGCCGCCGGGTGGCGGTCGCCACCGTGCTGGCGATGGAGCCGGAGATCCTGGTGCTCGACGAGCCGTCGTCCAACCTCGACCCCGCCTCGCGCCGCGAGCTCGCCGACATCCTGCGCAGCCTCGACGTGACGGTGCTGATGGTCACCCACGACCTGCCCTACGCGCTGGAGCTGTGCCCGCGCAGC
Source organism: Nocardioides sp. GCM10028917 (assembly GCF_042666175.1). Lineage (NCBI taxonomy): Bacteria > Bacillati > Actinomycetota > Actinomycetes > Propionibacteriales > Nocardioidaceae > Nocardioides > Nocardioides sp. GCM10028917. The sequence goes on along the minus strand of NZ_JBHTFL010000001.1, from coordinate 253,388 downwards.
GTCGTGCTGAGCGAGGGGGTCGTGGTCGCCGACCGGCCGACCTTCGACGTCCTCACCGACGACGAGCTGATGTCCGCACACCGGCTGGAGCTGCCCTGGGGTTTCGACCCGCGACGGATTGATAGCCTTCCCCGGTGACCCAGGACATGAGCGCGCTCGAGCGCGAGATCGAGGAGACGCGTGAGCGGCTCGCCTCGACGATCGACCAGCTCGCCTACCGCGCCCACCCCAAGACGATCGTCGGCCGGCAGGTGACGACCCTGAAGTCCCACTTCGTCGAGCTCGACACGGGCGCCCCCCGCACCGACAACATCCTCAAGGTGGCCGGTGCCGTCGTCGGGGTCATCGTCCTGTTCGCCGTCGTCCGCAAGGTCGCGAGCTGAGCGTGTCCTCCAGCAGCAGGGCGACCGGGGGCAGCGACCCCGGGTCCGCCCCGATCAAGATGCTGCACGACCGCGTGCTCGTCGAGGTCGACCAGGAGGCCGGCGAGCGTCGTTCCAGCGGCGGCATCGTCATCCCCGCCACCGCGGCGATGGGCGCGCGCCGCCTCGCCTGGTCACGGGTGATCGCGGTCGGCCCGCACGCCCGTGCGGTCGAGGTCGGCGACCGGGTCCTCTTCGATCCCGAGGACAAGGCCGAGGTCGAGGTCCACGGCGAGGTCTACGTCGTCATGCGCGAGCGCGACGTCCACGCGGTCGCCGCCGAGCGGCTCGAGGGCGGCTCCACCGGTCTCTACCTCTGATCCCGCCTTCGGGGGGCAGCCCTAGGCTTCGGCCATGGCCTACCTCGTCAAGCAGTCCCACCGCGCGCCGGCGGTGACCTCCCCGGTGCCCGTCGACGAGTCGCTGCCGCGCGCCTGCGTCATCGGCGCCGGGTCCGCGGGCATCGCGGCGGCCAAGCAGCTCTACCTGGCCGGGATCCCGTTCGACTGCTTCGAGCAGGGCAGCGACATCGGCGGGACGTGGGTCCTCGACAACTCCAACGGCCAGTCGGCCTGCTACGACACCCTCGAGATCAACACGTCGTGCCCGCGGATGGCGTTCTCCGACTTCCCGATGCCCGCGGACTACCCGCCCTACGCGCGCCACGACCAGGTGCGCGCCTACTTCGAGCAGTACGTCGACCACTTCGGCTTCCGCCACACCATCACCTTCGACACGACGGTGGAGGACGTCTCCCGGTCGGCCGGCGGCCGCTGGGACGTGCGCGTCACCGGGCCCGACGGCACCGAGACCCGCACCTACGACGCCGTGCTGGTCGCCAACGGCCACCACTGGGACCCGCGCTGGCCCGAGCCGGCCTACCCCGGCACCTTCGCCGGCGAGCAGATCCACGCCCACGACTACCGCTCCGGTGACCAGCTCGCCGGACACGACGTCGTGGTGGTCGGCGCCGGCAACTCGGCGATGGACATCGCGGTCGAGTCGTCCTACGTGGCGCGTACGACGACGTGGTCCGTGCGCCGCACCGAGTGGGTGCTGCGCAAGTTCCTCCTCGGCAAGCCGAGCGACCAGGTGGCCCTGCCGGGCTGGCTGCCGTGGTGGGTGACCGCCGCGCGGCTGCGCATCGGGGCGACGTACGCCGGCAGCATGACGAAGTACGGCCTGCCGGCGCCCACCCACAAGCCCGGGCAGTCGCACCCTGTGCAGTCCGACAAGATCCGTGAGCGCCTCGACGCCGGCGCGGTGACGGCGCGGCCCGGCATCGAGCGGCTCGACGGCGACCGCGTCGTCTTCGTCGACGGCACCACGGCCCCGGCGGACCTCATCGTGTGGGCCACCGGCTACCGCGTGACCTTCCCGTTCTTCAAGCCCGAGCTGGTGTCGGCGCAGGACAACGAGCTGCCGCTGTGGAAGCGCACCGTGCACCCGGACCTCCCCGGCCTCTACTTCATCGGCCTCGTGCAGGCCATCGGTGCGGTGATGCCGATCGCCGAGGCGCAGTCGGCGTGGATCGCCGAGACGCTCGCCGGTCGCTACCTGCCACCTGCGGACGACGTAGTACGACGCCAGATGGAGGGTGAGCACCGCCGGGACAAGAAGCAGTTCTACGCCTCGCCGCGGCACACCATGGAGGTCGACTTCGACCACTACCTGTGGGACCTCGATCGCGAGCGCAGGGCTGGTCGGGAGCGGGCGGCGACGCGCACGCCGTCGTCCGCGTCCGTGCCGGCCCCGGTGTCCGGCGGCGCGGGAGCACGACGCACGCTCGCCCGCCTCCTCCTCGGCGCGGCTCGGTGGAGGGCCGTCGGCGAGGTGCCGCAGCGCGGCGTGCTGGTCGGCGCACCCCACACCTCCAACTGGGACTGGGTGCTGACCATGCTCCTGGCGTGGCGCTACGGCATCACGATCCGGCTGCTGGTGAAGAAGGAGCTCTTCGTGGGACCGCTCGGCTGGCTGCTGCGGCGCACGGGCGCCGTCGAGCTGGACCGCAAGAACCCCGCGGCGACCATCAAGGACCTGCTGGCGGAGGCCGAGGGCGGCGACTCCTGGCTGCTCGGGATCGCGGCCGAGGGCACGCGATCGCGCAGCGACTACTGGAAGTCCGGCTTCTACCGGATCGCCCAGCAGACCGGCCTCCCGATCACCCTCGCCTTCCTCGACGTGCCCTCGCGGACCGTCGGCTGGGGCCCCACCTTCCACCCGACGGGCGACGTGAGCGCCGACATGGACGTCCTGCGCGACTTCTACGCCGACAAGACCGGCTTCAACCCCGAGGACTTCACGCCCCCGCGGCTGCGCGAGGAGGACCGGGCCTGAGGCTCGACACGCCCATCGGGGTGTGCGCGTTACCGTTGTGCAACCGTGAAGGCTAGGTTGAGGGTTCAATTGAAGGGAGCATGCAATGGCATTACTGCTGTGGATCCTTGCCGTCATCCTCGTGGTGTCCGGCATCGTCTCGTTGATCAGGGGTCAGATGCTCTGGGGCATCGTGCTCATCATCGTCGGGCTGCTGGTCGGCCCTGGCGGAGTCAGCCTGTTCACGTAGCCAACCCCTGCGGGAGAACGTCGAAGGGCCGGTCCTCTGGACCGGCCCTTCGCTTCTGCACGCCATGGATCGATTCCTCGTCTGCGGGTACCGAGAAGCCCTGTCGACGCGGTGCATCAGGGCGCCGCACCAGGAGGAGACATGACCACGAAGGTGCAGAAGAGCATCACCGTCGACGTACCGGTGAGCATGGCGTACAACCAGTGGACCCAGTTCGAGGAGTTCCCCCAGTTCATGGGCGGGGTCCAGAAGGTCGAGCAGCTCAACGACCGGCGTCTCCACTGGGTCGCTGAGATCGCCGGGGTGAAGCGCGAGTGGTACGCCGAGATCCTCGAGCAGCGCCAGGACGAGAAGGTCGCCTGGGCCGCCAGTGAGGGAGCCACGAATGCGGGCGCGGTGACATTTGCACCGAACGGCGCCGGCCGGACGCTCGTCACGCTCGACCTCGAGTACGAGCCCGAGGGCCTGGTCGAGAAGGCGGGCGACGCCCTCAACATCATCGAGCGGCAGGCGAAGTCCGACCTCGAGAAGTTCAAGTCCTTCATCGAGTCCCGAAGCCACGAGACGGGCGCCTGGCGGGGCGAGGTCGCGGGTCAGGCCGGCACCCCCGGTGTCGAGGCAGCCGCCTCCTCCGAGGGCGACAGCGGGAAGGCTGGCATCTCCGCCAAGGCCGCGGCGGCCGGCGCTGCCGCCGTGGCGGGAGCCGCAGCGGTGGCGGCCAAGAAGAGCGGCTCGTCGGAAGGGTCGGAGGCGGAGGAGGCCGTCATCGTGACCCCGCCGGTGGAGCCCGACGAGGTCGACGTCGTCGTCCTGGACGACGCCCCTCGGGCGGCCACGGATCCCGTGGTGGTGGATGACACCACGGGGCTCGACGACCCCGCTTCCGACGTGACAGGCGACAATCCCCGCGACCTCCGCTGAGCGCGGCGAGGCGGGTGGAGCGGTCACGACCCCGGCGCATACCGTCCGTACGTCGCTCCGAGCTGCCACGGCTGCGGACCGTCTGTCGGCGTGCCCGCTCGGCTGAGGACGAGCCGAAGGACCTCCGCGAGGTCAGGGTCGTGCCAACGCTCCCGGTCGCTGAGGTCGAGTACCCCGGGCAGCGCCCCGCCGCGCCGGTGCCGGCGCGCAGCCGGCCGAGGACGCCCCTCGAGCTGCTCGATCACTCCCAGCACCAGGTGCGCGTCCGCGAGGGGAGCCCCTGGCCACAAGAGGTCCATGACTTGCGGCGCTGCGCGGAGCTGAGCAAACCGCGGAGAGAGGTCGGCCACCGTGGCGGGCGCCAGCGCCAACGCCGCGCCCCACAAGTCGTCCTCGCCGTACCACCAGAGAACGCGCGCCAGGGACAGCGGAGAGGTGATGACGTGCTTGATCGCGTACGGACGCACGTGGTCATCATGCGCGTGGCTTGCTGCGTGTGGCACCGCCTGCCGCCTGATCCGCCTGCATCAGGCTGCTGGTGGGAGTGCAGGGCTTCCGCTACCGCTTCCTTCGACCGAACATCCGGCCCAACCGGTCGGCCATCGATCGTGGCGGCTTGATGTCGATCAGGTTCGATCCGTCGGGAAGCGGGAGGTTCGCCGCCAGCTCCCTGGAGAGTGTCGTGAGGACATGTGTGGTGTAGATCGAGGCGATCTGGTCCGCGTCGACGAACCGTGCACCTACGTCTGTGTGGACGACGATGCCGTCGAACACCGAGACCTTCTCATCGACCAGCACGGCTTGGACGGTGGCGAAGTGATGGCCGTCGCTCGTCTGCACCGGCGTACCCGGCTGCAGTGCGGTGTAGGCGATGGGGTGGCCGGGCGCATCAGGCATGCTGAAACCCTACGGCCGTCGCTCAGGCGAGGGCGGAGTCCGGGATCCAGTTCCCGTGGAATCCCTGCGGGACCCGGGCTGGCAGATGGACCGTGGCCACCGGATGTCCGAAGTCGTGGGCATCGATGATCACCAGGTCGCTGGCGTCGCGCGCGGCGTCGTACACGTAGCCCATGAGCCAACCGTCGTCCTCGCCGGCCGCGCCGCCGGCCGGGACGAACACCATCTCGCTGGCGATGCGGCCGGGGCCGAGGTCCACCTCGACGGTGGTGCCGCCGAGGAGGTCGTGCTTGCGCACACCTGTGCGAGGGTCATCGCCCAGGGCGCCCAGGTCGCGCACCGAGGACGCGCCGATCGTGTAGCCGTAGCGGTGGCGGCGGCCAGTGAGTCGTTCGTCCCCGCGCGGGAACTCCGTGCCGCGATCGTCGACGGTCTCGGTGAGGACCTTGCGTGCCCGCGGGTCGATCGTCCAGCGCTCCAGACGGGGGCGGTCGGACAAGGGCTCGCGGTCCTCGGCGAAGGCATGGTCGTGCACCACCAGGTCGATGACCACCCGGTCACCGTCGTCGAAGGCGTTGAGGGGGTGGTAGACGAAGCACGGCTCGACGTCGATCCACACGACCTCGGACGCGGTGCCGGCCCGGGGCAGGACCCCGACCCGGGCCCCGTTCTCGGGGCGCCAGCGGAAGGGCAGCGAGACGCCTTGGAGGGCGAGGTCCAGGTCGAAGAGCACCGGGAGGTCGAAGAGCACGACGCGGGAGGCGGTCAGGCCCATGTCGTGGAGCATGACCGGGGCCGGAAGGCCGATGTCGACAGTGCTGGTGAGCTCCCCGGACGGGTCGATCACGTGATAGCGCAACGCGGGGTCGTCGAAGCCGTAGCTCATCACGTGCATCTCACCGGTGTCCGGGTCGACCTTGGGGTGGGCGTTGATGCCGGCAGGGAGAGGGCCGCCGAAGTTGCGCGTGGCGACCGTGTCGAGGTCGCACGTCAGCTCGTAGGGCAGCGACCCCTCGGTCACGGCCAGGATCCGGCCGCCGTGGGCGAACACGTTGGTGTTGCCCGAGCCGGGATACCACCCGCCGTCCTCGTGGGGCACGGGGGACTCGTCGAGGTGCGCGCTGGCCTCCGGGCTGCGCACCCAGCGGTTGCGGTACCAGCGTGGCCGGCCGCCGTGCAGGTCGACGCCGTGCACCATCCCGTCGCCCGCGAACCAGTGGTAGGTGTCGGCCTGCGCTGCGAACGGGTTGGGACCGGTGCGGATGTACCTGCCCGCCAGCTCCGGCGGCACCGCGCCCGTGACCTCGAGGTCCGTCGCCGTCACCTCGGTGGCCACCGGCGCGAAGTTGCCGTCGAGGTACGTCGCTGCAGTCATCGTGTGCTCCCTGGCATCAGGCCGCCGAGCCGGCCCCACCAATAGACACCCTCGCCCGGTACGCGTCAATCCGTGTGACGTGACCACGTCACGGACGCTGGACCTGACGTCCTGCCCGTGGGCGGACCGGTGGAATCACGGGCGCGAAGCAGATGAGGGGGGACGAGGGTTCCTATTCCTCACCAGATCACGCTGGTGCGCCTTTCGAAGGAGACCCAGATGAACCATTCCTGGAAGTCACAGCATCGGGCACGACGGCTCGTTGGGGTTGCCGGCGTGGCCGCAACCGCCTTCGCCGGTCTGGCAGTGCTCGCCAGCTCGACCCTTTCAGCCAACAGCGCGACGCCCGTCTCATCGTCGGCTCACGGCAAGAGGCCCTCCAACATCGGTGTGGTCTCGACGGCGCCGGACCTGCCGCCAGGATTCACCTCCACCTTCAAGAGCCGGTTCGTCGACGCGAACGGCATCCGTCAGCACGCCGTGGTCGGCGGCGACGGTCCACCGCTCCTGCTCGTCCACGGGTGGCCGGAGAACTGGTACGCCTGGCGGCACGTGATGCCACAGCTCGCGGAGGACTACACCGTCATCGCCGTCGATCAGCGCGGCATCGGCCGGACGGAGAGGACGGAGGACGGGTACGACGCGGGAACCCTCGCCGACGACATGGCTGCCCTGATGACCGAGCTGGGTCATGAGCGATTCGCCGTGGTCGGTCACGACACGGGTGCCGTCGTCTCCTACGCGCTGGCCGCCGACCACCGCGACCGTGTCGAGCGGCTCGCATTCGCCGAGATCCCCGGCCCCCCGGGAGTCGGCAGCCTGGATGAGCCCCCGGCACCCCCGATGTTCGTGCCCGAGCAGGTCAACAACAAGCTGTGGCACATCCCGTTCAACCGCGTTGACGACGACCTGATCCTCGACATGGTCAGCAGCAACGCCGACGCCTACTACCGGTACGAGTACGCGATCCAGGGCGGCGAGACGACCTTGCCCGAATCGGCCATCAGGTACTACATCAAGCTGTACACCCGGGACCGGGACGTGCTGCGAGCGAGCTTCGGGCTGTACCGGGCCTGGGACGAGACCCTGACCCAGAACCGTGCGGTGCGCCAAGCCACCAAGCTGACAATCCCCGTCGTCGGGATCGGCGGAGTGGACAGCTGGGGCGAGCTCGTCGGACACGGCATGGAGCTCACCGCCACCGACGTGACGACAGCCGTCGTCCCCGGCGGCCACTGGGTCGCCGAGCAGGCGCCGGTGCAGCTGCTCGAGGTCCTCTCGGAGTTCCTCGCTCCCTACCACGCCGCGGCAGAGCGCGAGATGAACTGAAGGCATCAGCGGATTCGCTGCCTTGCTGAAGGGACCGGCCTGTTCACCAGCCGTCGGTCCCTTCAGTGCGTTCGATCAGTCCCATCCGTGCGTCCACGCGATCGACCGCAGCCGGCGGGCACGCCCGGTGTCGGACCAGTGGGCTCCCGGGCGCGAACGGGCGCGGCTGAGAGCCACAGTTCACATCACGACACCGCACCGGTGCCGACCTCTTCGTAGGTCCTCAGAAAGGAAACTCCCATGGACGCATCGCCGCCGTATGCGGAATCAACGGCCCCCGGATCCGTCTCCCGGGCTCCGGATCTTCCGGACGGGTTCACCACGACCTTCACGAGTCATCTGATCGAGGCCAACGGCATCCGCCAGCACGCGGTCGTCGGTGGCGCCGGACCTGCGGTGCTCCTGGTGCACGGCTGGCCGGAGAACTGGTACGCCTGGCGGCACCTGATGCCGGAGCTCGCCGAGCGGTACACGGTGGTTGCCGTCGATCAGCGCGGCATGGGGCTGAGCGACAAGCCCGCGGACGGGTACGACTCCGAGACACTCGCCAGCGACCTGGCAGCGTTGATGCTCGAGCTGGGCCACGACCGATTCGCGGTCGTCGGCCACGACACCGGCCTGGTGATCAGCTATGCCCTCGCCGCGGACTACCCCGACCGGGTCGACCGGGTAGCGCTCGCCGAGGTCCCGGGACCGCCGACGCCTGACCACTCACCACCCCTGTTCGCACCACGAGACATCAACAACAAGCTCTGGCACATCGCCTTCAATCGCGCAGGCCCCATCGCCGAGAAGCTCGTCCTGGGCCGCGAGGAGCTCTTCTTCGGCTACGAGTTCGCGATCCAGGGTGGCCAGGTCCCGGATGCGGCGATCGACTACTACGTCGGCGTGCTCTCCACCCCGGGAGTTCTCTCGGGCAGCTTCGGGTTCTACCGATCCTGGGACGAGACCATGGCCCAGAACGCAGAACGAGGCGCCCGCAAGCTGACGATGCCCGTCCTTGGCATCGGGGGAGAGGCGAGCTGGGGCGGGGCGGTCGGTGGTGCGCTGTCGGCGATCGCCGAAGATGTCGAGACCGTCGTCGTTCCCGGGACGGGCCACTGGGTGGCGGAGGCGGCACCGGACGCCTTGCTCACGGCGCTGAGTGCGTTCCTCGCGCCGTTCGGGGCACGCACCGAGTCCCGCGTGGGGGGTTAGCCAGCCGGTCCTCCCGAAACAGCACATTCCCTGGAGAAGGAGGGAACGAGATGGAGCTGCTGTTGTTCATCCCGATCCTGGCAGCGATCGGAATCCTGGCCCTCGTCGTCCGACGACGGAGCAAGCGTCGCGAGACCGCTCAGCGCGAACAAGCTCTGAGCTCCGTTCGTGGATTGGCCTTCGAGGACGTCACCGCGTTCGGCGTGGACCTCGCCGGCCTGGACTCCGAGATCAGCGGCCACGAGCTGGACGCCGGCGGCATCGCCGACTACCAGCGGGCGCTCGACGCGTACGAGGCAGCCAAGATCGCCAGCGAGGCGCTGCTGGGTCCTGACGACATCCAGGGTCTCGCCGAGACCATCGAGGATGGTCGCTATGCCATCGCCTGCGTTCGAGCTCGCGTGTCCCAGAGCCCTCTGCCGGCCAGGCGACCGCCGTGCTTCTTCGACCCACGGCATGGGATCTCGGTCACCGACGTGCCCTACACGCCGGCAGGCGGCAGCGAACGCCAGGTGCCTGCCTGCGCACTGGACACCCAGCGGATCCGCGCGGGCGCCGAGCCCGACATCCGCAAGGTGCCGGTCGGAGCATCCCGGGTTCCCTACTGGGACGGTGGCCCTGCGTACGCGCCGTACGCCGCCGGCTACTTCGGTGTCGACGCGCTGACGTGGCTGTTCCTGGGCAGCTTCGCCCTCACTGATCTCGAAGGAGGCGGCGACCCGGAGGGCGAGCTCGCCGAGAGCAACACCAGCGGCGCGGACGGCCATGGAGACGACGGTGGCTTCTTCGACGGCTCGGACTTCTGACAGTCGGCACGTCCCGCCGTGAGACAGCGACTGGCCCCTGAGGTCAGCTCGCACTGGCAGCGCCACGATGGGCCCGTCCGTGCCGATGTCGGCTCGTTCGTCCGCCCATGTCCCGTACCTCATCGGGGCCATGTCGTGAGGCTTGCAAGACGCTACTCTGAACGCGGAGCCGTCGATCATCCCACCCTCACCGACGATCTGCGTGCCTGGACGGCCTCTGCCCTGGCAGACGGCGCTGCCGGTGTAATGGCAGCAAGGGACAGCGATGTCACTGCGGCAGGAGCCTGTGCCACTGCATGGCCGCACGAGCGAGTGCGAGGCGCTCGACATGTACGTCGAGGTGGCTCGCGCCGGCGACAGTCAGACAGTGGTTCTTCGGGGGGAAGCCGGGATCGGCAAGACAGCCCTGCTCGAGTACGTAGCGGGCAGGAGCGAGGAGTGCTGGGTCCTGAGGGCAGTCGGGATCGAGTCGGAGATGGAGCTCCCGTTCGCCGCGGTCCATCAGCTCTGCCAGCCGCTCCTCGAAGGTCTGGAGCACCTGCCACTACCCCAGCGAGAGGCCCTCGAGACGGCGTTCGGGCTCAGTCCCGGAGAGCCGCCCGACCGCTTCTTCGTGGGTCTGGCCCTGCTCGGTCTGCTCTCTGCACAGGCCGAAGGGCGCCCAGTCGTGTGCCTCGTCGACGACGCCCAGTGGCTGGATCGGGCTTCGGCCCAGGCGTTGTCCTTCGTCGCGCGACGCCTCCACGCCGAGTCCGTCGCCATCGTCCTGGCCGAGCGCGACGGTGACGCCCCGAGCGAGTTCGAGGGGCTGCCCGAGGTGCGCCTCACAGGACTGTCGGAGGACGACGCGGCCGTGCTGGTCGCGTCAGCGACCATCGGGCCGCTCGACAGGTCGGTGAGGCGGCGGATCATCGCCGAGGCAAACGGAAACCCGCTCGCCCTTCTCGAGCTTCCGCGCGCGCAGACCTCGGCAGCTCTGGCAGGCGGCTACTCGGTCGCTGCCAGGCTGCCGCTGCCCAGCCGGATCGAAGCGAGCTACCGGGGCCGGATCCGCCTGCTTCCTGTCGACACGCAACACGTCCTGCTGCTGGCGTCAGCAGATCCGGTTGGCGATCCGGTCCTCTTCTGGCGCGCTGCCGCCCTCCTCGGCATCCCGGTTGAAGCGGCGGCCGCGGCCGAGGCGGCTGACCTGCTCGAGATCGACGGACGTGTGGGGTTCCGACACCCACTTCTGCGTTCGGCGATCTACCGGGCCGCGACGCCGGCGGAGCGGCGATCGGCGCACCGTGCGTTGGCCGCTGCCACGGATCCCGAGATCGATCCTGATCGTCGTGCCTGGCATCGCGCCCAGGCTGTGCTGGGCCCCGACGAGGACGTGGCTGCCGAGCTCGAACGCAGGGCAGGTCGGGCCCAGGATCGCGGTGGATTTGCTGCGGCGGCAGCGTTCCTCCAGCGGGCAGTCGTGCTGACCCAGGAACCAGCGCGGAGGGCTGATCGTGCCATGGCGGCGGCTCAGGCGAGCCTGCAAGCCGGTGAGTTCGACGCGGCGCTCCGGTTGGTCGGCACAGCGGAGGCTTGGCCCCTTGACGACCTCGGTCGCGCCCGCGTGAACCGGCTACGTGCCGAGGTGGCGTTCGCCCTGGACCGCGGCGGCGAGGCGCCCCTGCTGCTACGTCAGGCCGCTCACAGTCTCGAGACCCACGACGCGCGCCTTTCGCGCGACACCTATCTCGATGCCTGGGCTGCCGCGCTCTTCGCCGGCCGCATGGCTCACGAGGGAGGGAGTCTCGCCGATGTCTCCCACGCCGTCGCGAGTGCGCCCGACGTTGCAGGTCCACGACTCCCGCGGGACCTGCTCCTCGAAGGCTTGGCGAGGGTGTTCACCGACGGACGGCCCGCCGCTGTTCCAGCCTTGCATCTCGCAGTGGCGGCCTTTGCAGATCCCGCCGTCGGCCAGGAGGACGTGCTGAGGTGGGGCTGGTTGGCATCACGAGCGGCACTCTTCGTCTGGGACTACGACAGAGCGCTCGCCATCAGCACGGCAGCAGTGCGACTCGCCCGGGACGCCGGGGCCCTCGAGGCGCTCGCCGTGGTGGACAACGCGTGCGGCCAGACAGCCGCCGCCGGCGGCGACTTCGCGACCGCGTCGATGCTGGCAGCGGAGGTGGACACGCTCAAGGAGGCAACGCGCACCCGTATTGCGCCCCACGCCGCGCTCGCGTTGAGCGGCCTGCGAGGCCAGGAGGATCGGACCGCCGAGCTGGTCGACGGCGTCATGACCCACGCCACCGTGCATGGCCAGGGAACTGCTGTGCAGTACGCGAACTGGGCGAACGCCGTGCTCCTGAACGGCCTCGGACGCTACGACGAGGCGCTGCGCGCTGCCGTGTCGGCGACCGAGCAGGGACCGAGGCTGCACATCGCGTCGTGGGCATGGCCCGAGCTCATCGAGGCCGCCACACGGACGGGTGAACCCGCGCTGGCACGCGACGCGCTCGACCGGCTCGGCGAACACATCGACGGCTGCAGCTCCGACTGGGCGCTCGGACTGCACGCCAGGTCCTGCGCGCTGCTCAGCGACGACGAACCAGCCGAGCTGCTCTATCGCGAGGCAGTCGATCGCCTGGGCCGGACGCAACTTCGGCCTGAGCTCGCGCGTGCTCATCTGCTCTACGGCGAATGGCTCCGACGTCGAGGACTGCGCGTGGACGCCCGGGCGGAGCTCCGCACCGCGCAGGAGTCGTTCGCCGCGATGGGGATGGAGGCCTTCGCCGACCGTGCAGGTCGCGAGCTCGTCGCCACCGGTGAGAAGGTGCGCAGCCGCACCCTCGACAGCCAGCCCGTCCTGACGCCGCAAGAGGCTCAGATCGCCCAGCTCGCGAACGACGGCCTCACCAACCCCGAGATCGGAGCACGACTGTTCCTCAGCGCGCGGACGGTCGAGTGGCACCTCGGCAAGGTCTTCGCAAAGCTCGACGTGAGGTCGCGCCGAGGATTGAGCACCGCGCTCACCAAGGCCGGGTTGGCGGCCGTACCAGCTTCCTGACCTGAGGCGCGACGTCGACGCTCCGCTGAGTGCCGATCACTCGACCATGGTCTGGTGTCGCGGTGACCGTGGTGCCACCATGGTGTGGTGGCATCGGCAGGTGCTGGCACCACCCCGCTTCCGCCCAAGGTCGCCAGCCTCGGCCTGCGCGAGCGGCTGGATGCCTTGCGCAACTTCCACACCGGCGCGGCACTCCTGCGCGACCACGGTGGCCCGGTCGTACGCGTGCCGATCGGGCCGCGGGGGCTGACTCCCCAGTTCGTCATCGTCACCTCGCCCGCCGGTGCCCACGACGTACTGGCCGGCTTCGACGGGGCGCTCGACAAGGGCGTCCGAGTCCACGAGGAGACCAAGCACCTCGGCTTGAACATCTTCAACCTCCCACACGAGGCCTGGAAGCCGCGCCGGCGGGCGCTGCAGCCGCTGTTCACCAAGAGGCACGTCCGTGAGTTCGCCGTCCACATGTCGACGGAGGCCCAGGTGGCTGCCGAACGCGCCATCGACGCCGGACGGGTCGAGCTCGATCCGTTCACCCGGCGGCTGACGCTGCAGGTGCTCGGCCGGTCAGTTCTCGGACAGGACCTCGGCGCCCGGGCCGAGGCCATGGCCGGTGACTTCGCCACGCTGCTCGAGTACTTCACCGATCGCGGGACCTCACCGGTCCGGGTCCCGGCGAGGCTGCCCACGCCCGGGAACCGTCGCTTCGCCCGAGCCAGGGAGCGCTTCTTCGCCGTCATCGACGACGCCGTCGACCAGTGTCGACGCGACCCGGACCACCCCGCGGAGCTGATCCGTCTGCTGCTCGACGCGCGGGACCCTGAGACCGGTCAGGCGCTCACCGACGAGGACATCCGGGGAGAGCTCTCCGCGTTCCTGATCGCCGGACACGACACCACCGCAACGACCCTGTGCTACAGCCTCTGGGCGCTTGGCCGGGATCCATCGCTGCAGGACCGCGTCGCCGCCGAAGCCACCGCGCTCGGACAGCGGCGTCTCGACGCCGGCGACGTCTCCTCGCTCGAGCTCACGACCCGCGTGATCCACGAGTCGTTGCGTCTGTGTCCCCCGGCCGCCGCTGTGGGGCGACTGGCCGTGCGCGACGTGACTGTCGACGGCTGGCGGGTGCCTGCCGGAACCAACGTCATCGTGGGCATCATGGCGCTGCACACCGACCCTGTGCTGTGGTCCGACCCGGAGCGATTCGACCCCGACCGGTTCCTCCCCGAGTTCTCCCACACCCGCGACCGTTGGCAGTACCTCCCCTTCGGTGCCGGTCCCCGCTCCTGCATCGGCGACCACTTCGCGATGCTCGAAGCAACCCTCGGCCTGGCCACCATCGTCCGAGCGGTGCGAATCGAGTCCCTGGAGGCACGATTCCCTCTGGCCGTCCCGTTCACGATGACGGCGAGCGGACCGATCCCGGCGATGGTGACCGCCCGCTCGTGAGCACCAGACCGAGGTGCGGCCCGCACGGCCAGCTCGGGGCCTCACGGTGACCGTCGGGGTGGGCGTCAGTAGTCCTCCGCAACGGCCCACGGCACCGGCACGGCGTACCACTCGTCGACGTCCTGCACGGCGGGGTGGCGCGCACGCCGGTGACCTTCTCGCTCATCGCCTGGGCGACCGCGGACCAGCTGGCGAGCTCGGCCATCGGGCTCGCCGGATCAGACCACGCGAGCCTGGCGAGGTCGCGCACCTCCGCGGGGATCTCGTCGAGGCTGTCGACGAACGCGTACTCGAAGGCGTCGAAGACGATCTGGCCGTCACGCGCGTAGCCGAAGCGCGTCATCGCCTCGATGTTGTCCGTCGCCACGGCGCTGACCGCGCCACCCTCGGACAGCGCCGCGAGCAGTCGCTTCGGTGGGTCGGCGAAGCCGGTGTCCTCCCACGCGACCACACCGTCGCCCACCTGCAGGAAGGCGTACGCCGACGTGGTGAAGTCCGTCGCGGCGTCTTGGTCAGCCGCAGTCACGGGCTGCGCGCCGGGGCCGAGCAGGCGCTCCTTGGCCTCGGTCACGGTCAAGGGGGCGGCGACGATCCAGGTGCCCTCCTCGCCGTTGGCGTGCAGGTAGTGGTCGACGAGCGCTCTGTCTTCGGGCGAGAGCGAAGCCAGGTTGGCGTCGAGCTCGGTCCGGTCGAGCTCGGGCGGCTCGTAGGGCGGTGTCGGCGTCTCGGGCGGGGTCGGCTCCTGGGCGACGCCGGGGGAGTCCTGGTCGCCGCAGGCAGCCACGCCGAGCACGCCGAGCACGCCGAGCAGCACCACCACGGCGTACCCGCGCCGTCCCCCTGAACGCATGGCCACAGTGTCGTCGACGCAGTGCGGCGCGCGGAAGGGAGGTGGATGGATGGACCCGGACGGCAGGTCGGTGTCGGTGAGTGCTGCAGCGCTCGGGGTTCTGCGGGGCTAGGACGAACGCCCCGTCACCGCCGCCACCTCGACGGGCGCGCCTGGGGGTCCGGCGGTCGCCGACCGGTACTCGGGCACGCCCACGCAGGTGAGGAGCAGCCCATCGGTCGGCTCGCCCACCACGTCGGCGAGCTCGCTGTCTGCAAACGTCATGCCGGAGGCTGCGGCGCCCATCGCGTACGCGAGGAGGTGAAGCCGGCCCTCCACGATGCCTGCGCCCAGCTGGGCCTCGCGATAGGCGCGATCGTCGCACGACCCCACGTCGGCGATGCCGATCGTGACGAACGCCGCGTCCTGGGCGAGGCCCTGCTCGAGCGCGAGCACGTAGAGCTCGTCGCGGACGTTGCCGGTCCGCAGCGGGTCGGGCTCTGGCCACCTGTAGATGCCGGGCGCCATCCCGGCGACCGCGTGCACCGCGACCACGTGCGCCACGTCGATTCCGCGCGTCCCGGCGAGCATCGAGGTCCGGAAGGTGTCGAGCGACACGCTCCGGGTCGGGTCGAGGAGCCTGGTAGAGCCGCGCGACCGGATGACCTCGTCCAGAGACGGGCCGTCCACCACTGGAACGCGCACCGGCGGCGCCGAGGGCCACGGCGATCCGAGCGCATCCATGTCACCGGCGCGCTGCGCGGCCGTCACGAGTGGGAACTCGACGGGAGCGGCGTCGACCTGCCCGGGCACGGCGGGGCCGGTCGCGGCGATGGCGGGCGATCCTCCGCCCATCGTCACCAGCGCGACCGGCCACTCGTGGACGCCGTCGGCGCCGACCAGCGTCGTGACGTCGCCGTCGGGGAACCTCGTTATGAGGGCGGGCTCCAACCCGGCCGACGCTGTCGCGGCCAGCAGCTGCGAGAGCATCGTGCCGGCGTCCCAGTAGACGTGGCGGTACCCCCGTTCGCGGTACCTCCAGCCGGTCCGCCAAGGCACGCCCGTGACGACCACGGTGGGCGTCCCGCCGTCCGGCGCCGGACCGATCCGCACGAGCGCGTGCTTCTCCGGGTGGTACCAGTGCACGCCGGCCGGGACGCCGTGGCCGTCCGGCACGGCGACGTACAGCTCCAGCGGGAACCGTCCGCCGGCTGAGCCCGCGCTTCGGAACAGCATGGTGGCGTGCGGCCGGACGATCGTCCGCACGACGCCGGCAGCCAAGTGCAGCACCCGCGCGAGCTGGGGCAGGTCGAGGGTGCCGGGAGCGGTCGCAGCGGTCCCGGCGAGGACCGCGACGGCGGGCGCCGAGGTGGTGGGAAGGTCGCGCGGGAGCGACACCGTGGGGAGGTCGTCCGGATAGCGCTTGTAGAACCAGGGGAAGCGGCCGATGTCGTTCACGACCAGGTCCGCGACCACGCGGGGATCGTCCACGGGCGGCGCCCAGATCAGGTCCGGGTCCGACGCGTCGTACCTGCCGCACGAGGTGATGCGGTGCAGCGCCTGGGTGGCGGTCTCGGCCGAGGGATCCATCGAGCGCCCATCCTCCCAGATGTGGATCGACGGCACGAGGCCCCGACCGGGTGCCGTCCGGTGTGTGAATGGTCGTTCCGCGTCGGCAGTGTTTGCTCGTCTCGGGCAGATCCGGGCGAGCGTAGCCGGCCTCGAGGTGGCAGATCCGGACGGTTCGTCGCAGTGTCGAGGACGCCCGCCAACAAGCTTTGAGTGTGGCCAGGCAGGGAGCGGAAGCGGTGGGGTGAGGCGCGGTAGGCGGAGGCCGGCTCGTCGAGGTCAGCGATCGTTACCCTCGGCGGTCAAACGCGGCGTCAGATGCGCGTCTTGCCATACTGCTCAGCGTGACCGGACGCACCTACGACCAATTGGCTCGCCTCGCCCGCGCTCACCTCGGCGAGGCTCACGCGGCCCGTTGGCTCGGGTTGCTGCGGCCGGCCGTCCAGCTCCGGCACGCGCAGGATGGTGACGACGTCGTTGCGCGACTCGCCGGAACCCCGGCCTTGCCCGATGACGTTCCATGGCCGGAGTGGCCCGGCCACGGTTCGCTCGGGTTCGTCGCTGAGGTCGACCTTGCGGCGCTGGCCCGCGCCGGCCTCGATGCGGGTCTCGCCCTACCTGCTGACGGCAGGTTGCTGGCGTTCTACTTCGACGACCCGGAGGGCACCGGGGCGGTCGTGACCACCGGCGACCCAGACTCGTTTCAGGGCTCCCGCCTGCTGCACGTCAGCCACACCGCCCCGACGACCGACCCGCTCGTCGAGCTCACCGGTGTCCAGGTGCTTACCTGGCCGGACTACGAGCACCCCGTGCTGGAACGCCAGGGCTTCGACGAGCTCCCCGATGCGTTCGTTGACGGCCTTGACGGGCTGCTCGAGGGCGAGCTGGGGGACGCCTGGGGACGCCACCTTGGGGGGTGGGCGAGACCGGTGCAGGGTCCGGTCGAGCTGGAGGTCGCCGAGACCCGCCTTGGCGAAGCGACCTACGACGACGCTCACGAGGCGGAGGCGCTTGGCTGGCGACCGCTCCTGCAGATCGACAGCGACCACGCCGCGGGTCCGAGCTGGGGCGCTGCGGATTGTCTCTATTGGCTGGCGCGCACCGACGGCGCCGCACCACCGCGTGAGTCTGACTTCGCATTCACCTGGCAGTGATGAAAGAGCCTGCCCGGGCGAGCGCGATCACGGTGTCCTTGGGCAACACCGGCGGCGCCAGCCGTGCTGCACTGATATCACCAGATGCGCGCACTGAGCGGGCGCTTCCGCCGCGATCCCTCGGCCGCACCCAGGGCGGCATCCCACACCGCCCACCCCTCGCCATCGCCAGCCGGCGGGCGTAGAGTCGAAGATTCCTCAAGCAACGGGGATACCGCCACCGATGAGCACGATGGACAGCAAGACGATTTGGTCGCACAAGACCAACTTCGAAGCGACCCCGATCAGCGCCTCCGAGGCGCGCGCGTTCGTGTCTCACCACCTCGTGGATCACCGACTGCTGTACCTCGTCGAGTCGGTGCGTCTGGTGGCCAGCGAACTCGCGACCAACGCCTTGGTGCACGCCCAGACGACGTTCAGTGTGACTCTGTCCGGCTCCGACAACGAAGTGGTGCTGACGGTGTGGGATGACTCGCACGCGCTCCCCGAGCGGCGTGCCTCCCAAGTGCTGAATGCTTCGGGCCGTGGCCTCGAGATCGTGGACATCGTCAGCCAAGCCTGGGGAATCAACCAAGATGAGGCCGGATCAAAGGGGGTCTGGGCGTCCTTCGCCCTACGGAAGCCTCGCGAGTTCTAGACCTTTCCGCCTCACCGACGGGACAAGAGGAGACTCAATGCGGAGCACTTTGCCGTCCCCTTTTCATCGGCCAGATCCGCGCAACACGTCGGGGCATGTGCGGACGCCCGCGCCGCGGCAGATCCGATCGATTCTCAGTCCTCGCTGTAGGCGGTGCTCGGGTCAACTTGCTGGAGGAAGGTTCTGATCCTGGCCGTCAAGGCCATGTCGTTCGCATAGGCGGGGTCGTCCATCTTGGCAGCGGCGGCCGCTGGCTGCCCGGGCGAGGTGGAAGCCATTGCGGGCGCACGAGAGAAGCCGTAGCCGGGCTTCAAGGAAACGGAACCGATCGAAGCAGGTCGGAGTTCCTCCCGTCCGTCACCTCAGGAGCGCTGCGAGGTCCGCGACCATGCGGCCCTCGAGGGTCGGCCACGTGGTGAACGCGCCGGCCTCGGGCAGCGGTGCATCGTTCGGCACCGCGATCGTCGCGGCGCCCGACGCGATTGCCGATGCGAGTCCGTTGGGCGAGTCTTCGACCGCCACGCATTGCTCGATGCGTACGCCGAGCAGCTCGGCCGCACGAAGGTACGGCTCGGGGGACGGTTTGGTCTGGGTGACGTCCTCGGACCCGACGACCACGCTGATCGCGCCGTCCGGCGCTTCATCTGCGACCAGTTCCGCCATCTCGTGGGAGGAGGTGGTGGCGATGGCACACGGTACGTCGTGCCGCCGCAACGCTGCGAGCAGCTCGCGCACCCCCGGGCGCCACGGCACGATGTAGCGCAACGAGTCGATGACTGCGCGCTCGAGCGTTGCGACCAGCTCAGCCGACTCCATCTCGACGCCCGCGGCCTGCAATGCCACCGCGGTGTCGTGCATGTCCGCACCCACCAGCGCCAACCCTTGCTCCGTCGACCACGTTCCGGCGTGCTGCTCGACCAGGACGAACTGCTGCGCGACCCAGATCGGCTCACTGTCGATGAGGGTGCCGTCCATGTCCCACAAGACGGCCGCGAGGGTGGTGGTCACGGGCAGATTATGCCGCTGACGACGAGTCGCCGGAGCGTTGCCGGTAGTAGCAAGGAACGAAGCGGACAAGCGGCGGAATGGGGCAGTCATCGCGGCAGACCCGGACGCTCAAGACGTGGCGTATCGTCGCTGGATGGACCCTCGAGAGCGGTTCCATCGCACGGAGCAGGAGACCCTGGTACTGGGCTCGGCACGCGGGCTGGAGAAGATGCACCCGGCCTGGCGACGTCGGGGCGCTGTCCTGCTATCGCTGGCGGTCGGCGTCGTGGTGGGCGCCGGGGCGGTCCTGAGGTGGAACGACCACCATGACGACCGGCCATCCGAGACGCAGCGGGCGGCACGTGCTGCGGCCCACACCCCGGTGAGGCTGGTGCTCGCCGGCGCGTCGTCGGACGCGCCCCGAGACCGCTACGTGTCCATCGACGCCGTGCTGTTGCACAACGGGGGACCGGGCACTGCGACGGTCAAGCGGATCCATCGCCCCGGCACGAGCCTTTCGATCCGCGTTCCTGACCTACCGGTGACGCTGTCCACGAACCATCCCTACGAGCGGGTGCAGGTCCGACTCGCCCCGCGCGACTGTGTGCTGGCGACGGAGTGGACCCCGAGCGCTCGGCCGTTGACCGTCAGCTGGGAGGACGAGCGCGGACACTCTCGATCGGGCACCGGCGGTGATCATGATGCCCATCTCGAGTTGTTCCTCATCCGGCACATGAGTGCTGTTTGTGGTGACCCGTCCGAGAAGTGAGGCGTTCAGCCGATGCCGCGACCACTCAGCTCGGCAACGAGCGTGCCCGCGCTGGGCGTGCCGCCTTCGAGAACGCCGGACCTGACGACCGCACATTCCGATGTGCGGGCAACCCTGCATGGCGACGATCGCTTGGTGGAGCCCGTGCACCCGGGTTGACCGTTCGCATTCTGCCGCCCACCGTCTCGGTGCTACACCTCGCGCGCTCGCAGTTCCTTCCCCCGAGCCTCTCGCAGCGAGGTCAACCGCCGCGACAAGCGGGTCACGTCGGCTTGCTGGCGGCTGTTCAGCTGGTGGGGATCGGACTCCAGGTCGTAGAGCTCCCACTCGTCGCGCTCGTAGTGCTCGATGTAGGCCGTGGACCCTTCCCGCAGCATCGCCCACTCCAGATCAGGGTTCTCGACCAGCAGGCGGCGTCGCCAGCGCCCCCAGTCGCCGGTGCGCAGCGGCTGCAGCATCGAGCGCCCCGAGAGGTCGCGTCCGGCGTCGGGATCCAGACCGGCGATGTCGAGGGTGGTCGGCATCAGGTCGACCTGGGAGACGAGGGCGCTGCGCCTGCCGGGCTCGACGCCGGGTCCGCGGACGACGTACGGGATCCCGCTGGACTCCTCGTAGGGCTGCTCCTTGTGGAAGAGGCGGTGCTCGCCGAGCAGGTAGCCGTTGTCGGAGACGAGGAAGATCCAGGTCCGCTTGAGCTGTCCCGTCTTGCGCAGCACCGCGAGCAGTCGGCCGATCTGGTCGTCGAGGTCCTGGAGCTCCTCGAGCTTGCCCTCGAGCACTCGCCGCATCTCCGCACGGTCCTGCGGCGGCAGGTCACGCATCCAGGTCGGCTTGTCGGACATGTCGGCCTCGTTGAGAGCGGGCGGGTCCCACGGCACGTCGTCGAAGTCGTGACGGTGCTTCTCCGTCGGCGTGTACGGGGCGTGCGGCGCCGTCGGCCCCCACACCGCGAACCACGGTCCGGTGTCCCGGTGGCGCCTGACGAAGCGCCGCAGGCGCCGGAACGCGAACCGCTCCACCGCCTGGCGGCTCTCGAGCTCACGCAGCCTGCCGTCCACGTTGACCGTTTCCCGGTCACCCACAGAGGAGCCCACCCAGCGACCCCACCCGGGGGCGACATACGTGGCGTCGCGGGCCATGCCGTTCATGTACTTGCCGAAGTAGCCCGTGTCGTACCCCGCGGCCCGCATGCGCGTAGCGACAGTGTCCCGATCGTGGCGCTGAGCGACGAACCTGGCGTGGGTCGCGTTGGTGAAGCAGCCGTGGTCGTGGGGGTAGCGACTCGTCAGGATCGAAGCGCGTGCGGGCCCGCACAGCGGAACCGCGGCATATCCGCGACTGAACTCCACGCCCTTGCGTACGAGTCGCTTTCGCGTCTTCGGCATCCTGCTCAGCGTCCACCGCATCTGGTCGTCAGTGATGATCCAGAGCACGTTGTCCACCATCTCCACGAGCCTACGGCGAGACCAGGTGTGTGTCCGCGTTGTCCGCGACGGGCTGCTGGACCGATCTTGACGAACTTTTGTCGGTGCATGGACAAAAGGTTGACGAATGGCGACGTTCTTTCGTACGTTCGTCGGGCAGGTCGTGTGATCCACGCCACACTCCGTTTCCCCCCGACGTTCGACCCCGAGGAGCACCATGAGCACCCCTGACATCAACTCGACCGAGACACCCGCGCTCGTCCGGAGGCTCGGCCTCAGCAGGCGCCAGCTCATGGCAGCCACGACCGGCCTCGCCGCCGCCTCGGTGGCCGGCCCACTGACCTCCTCGGCCGCCGCCGCCCCCGACGGCGCCCTGATCCCGAGGGGCAAGCTCGGCATCATCCTCTACACCGTGCGCGACGCCATCAGCCGCGACCCCAACACCACCGACCTCGCCTCAGGCTTCAAGGAGGTCTTCGCGGAGCTGGCGCGGATCGGCTACAAGCAGATCGAGTTCGCCGGCTACACCCAGAACATCAACGCCGAAGGTGGACGCACTCCGGCTCCTGAGGTGCTCAAGCAGTGGCTCGACGACAACGGGCTGGAGGCTGAAGGCAACCACGGCAGCATCCCGAGCACCATCACCGACGCCACCCTGGCGAGCTTCGACGCTGCCTGTGAGGCGGCCAACATCCTGGGCATGGGTCACATCGGTACGGGTAGCGACCCGACCGGCTCGGCCCACCTGGCCGACTGGCAGGCTGCGGCCGAGCGATGGAACATCCTCGGGGAGCGGGCGATGAACATGCACGGGCTGAAGCTCTACACCCACAACCACTCGCCGGCGTACAGCTTCCTGCTCGACAGCGGGCCGCTGGACGAGTTCGGGCGTCCGACTCGCTCGTCGGGCATCCGTCGCCTGGAGTGGTTCCTCGACAACACCGACTCGCGCTACGTCTTCCTGGAGATGGACATCTACTGGGCCCACGTGGCGCAGTACCAGCACCACACCTACACCGCACCCGACGGCTCGTCGGTGCATGACATCTTCGACCCGCTGGCCACGGTCAACACCTACGGCCCCAAGCGCTACCCGCTGTTCCACGCCAAGGACGGCGCCTCGCGGCCGGGCACCTCCAACGGCTACGAGATCGTGCCCTTCGGCGCCGGTGACATCGACTACACGGCCTTCCTCGGCGGAGTCGGCGCCAAGGGTTACCACAACCCGATGTGGGAGCAGGACAACGCCGGCGGCGGCGCCGCGAACCCCGGTCAGTCGCTGGCCTACGCCCAGTACAGCTACGACAACCTGTCGAACCTGCGCGGCTGACCTCCGGCCTCCACCACCACAGAGCCCGGGGCGCACTCGGCGGCTGTTGCACCAGCCGCCGCGCCCCGGGCTCGCACGCCCTCCCTCGGAAAGCAGGACGGACACATGAAAACTACCCGCTCCACCACACGCCGACTGGCGTCCGCCGTCGCCACCATCGCACTGGGACTCAGCGCCCTGTCCGCCGTCCCAGCGCCGGCTGCTGCCCACGACGGTGTCGACCACGGCACCGAACCGGGGGCCGCGGAGGCCCTCGACTGGTCCAACTACGAGAAGGTCACGCTCACCAAGAACACCGGCGAGCCCGTCGACATGGCCGTGCTCCCTGATCGCCGGGTGCTGCACACCGCGCGCAACGGCGACCTTCGCCTCACCGACCCCGACGCCGGCACGACGCGCGTCGTGAACACGATCCCGGTCTACAACAACTCCGAGGACGGCCTCCAGACCGTCACCCTGGACCCCGACTTCGCGACCAACCAGTGGGTCTACCTCTACTACGCGCCGCGGACGATGACCGCGCCCTACCCCACGACCACCCCCGCCGGCTCGGCCCCCAACACGCTGCCTGCCGGTGCGGACGAGTCCTACTGGGACCAGTGGAAGGGCTACAACCAGCTCACCCGGGTGAAGTGGGACGAGCAGACGGACTCCCTCGACCTGAGCACCGAGCAGGTCATCCTCAAGGTCGAGGTCCAGCGCGGCCAGTGCTGTCACGTGGCGGGAGACGTGGACTTCGACGACGCCGGCAACCTCTACCTCGCGACCGGCGACAACACGCCCGCGAGCGCACCAGGCGCGAACGGGTTCGCGCCGAACAACGATGCGCCCGGGATGAACCCGGGCTTCGACTCGCGCCGCGGCGCGGGCAACACCAACGACCTGCGCGGGAAGATCCTCCGGATCAGCGTCCAGCAGGACGGCACCTACACGATCCCCGACGGCAATCTCTTCGCCCCGGGCACGGCCCGGACCCGGCCCGAGATCTTCGCGATGGGGCTGCGCAACCCGTTCCGCATCGACGTCGACCCGGAGACCGGCTCGGTGAGCTGGGGTGACTACGGCCCCGACGCCGGCGCCCCCAACCCCGACCGCGGCCCGCTCGGCTACGTCGAGTGGCAGACGACCGCGATCGACGAGCCGCTCAACGCCGGCTGGCCGTACTGCACGGGCGACCAGTTCAACTACAACGAGTGGAACTTCGCCACGTCCACCCCCGGACCGTTCTTCGACTGCGCGGCGGGCGCGGAGAACAACTCGCGGTGGAACACCGGGCTGGACGTCGTCCCACCCGCGGTCCCGGCGACCCTCTACTACGGGGACAACAACACCCACCAGCCGTGGCCCGAGCTGACCGACTTCTCTCCCGCGGGTGGGCAGGGCCCGATGGGCGGCCCCGTCTACCACTTCGACGAGCTGAACCCGTCAGCCACCAAGTTCCCCGCCTACTGGGACGACAAGGCGTTCTTCGGTGAGTTCTCGCAGGACTACCTGGCGGCATTCACCCTCGACTGGCCAGCCGGTCCGGTCACCCACATCGAGCACTTCCTGCCGAACGCCGCCCTCGAGACCAACGGCATGCCGATCACCGACAGCCCGATGGACCTCGAGTTCGGCCCGGACGGGTCGCTCTACGTCCTCGACTACGGTGACGGCTTCTTCCGCGCCAACCCGGACGCCGGGCTCTACCGGATCGACTACAGCCCCGGCAACAAGGCCCCGCGGGCAGTGATCGAGGCTGATCCCGTCTCGAGCAGCTCGGCGCCCCTCACGGTCGACTTCGACGGTGGCTCCTCGCTCGACCCGGAGGACGGTCCGTTGACCTACGAGTGGGACTTCGACGGCAACGGGACCTTCGACGCCACCGGGGTGACCGCGACGCACACCTACACCACGCTCGGGGCCTACACGGCCCGGCTGCGTGTGACCGACGCGGAAGGGCGCCGGGGTCTGACCTCGACCACCATCAGCGTCGGCAACGTGGCACCCACCGTCACCATCGACCAGCCGGCCGACGGGTCCTTCTTCGACTGGGGCCAGGCCGTCCCGTTCCGGGTCAGCACGTCGGACCCCGAGGACGGCGCCCAGACGGTCTGCTCCCGGGTGACCTGGACCTTCGGGCTGGGGCACGACGCGCACGCCCACCCGCTGAGCCAGGGCACGGGATGCCAGTTCGCCATCCCGACCCCGGCCGACGCCACCCAGCACGGCGAGACCGAGAACATCTTCGGTGTCGTGGTGATCACCTACACCGACGCCGGCGCGAACGGCGTGCCGGCGGCCACCACCACGGAGCAGCTGGTCCTCAACCCGAAGCCGCAGGAGGCCGAGTGGGCCGACTCGTCCTCCGGGGTGGCGATCGAGGGTGACGCGACGGCGAGTGGCCTCAGCAAGGTCACCTCGTTCGACGCCGGCGACTGGCTCGCGTGGGACCCGGTCAACTTCGAGGGCATCGAATCGGTCCGGGTCCGCGCGAGCGGGTCCGGCACGCTGTCCCTGCGGTGGGGCGCGCCCGACGGGCCTGCGTTCGCCGAGGTGGCAGTGGACTCCGCCGGCTGGGCCGAGACCCCCGGGAGCCTGGCCGACGCTCCGAAGGGCACCGGGAAGCTCTACGTCACGTCCACCGGGGGCGTCGTGGTCGACCGGCTCACCTTCGTCGGTGCGGGGGTGGCCGACACGGTTCCGCCCACGGTCGCGGCGACGCTCGAGCCGGCGCAGCCCAACGGTGCGAGCGGCTGGTGGACGTCGAACGTCGTCGCCATCATCACGGCCACCGACAACGGCACCGTGTCGTCACGCCAGTACTCGATCAACGGTGGCCAGACGTGGACCAACGTGCCCAACAACGGCCGGGTCACCATCTCGGCCGAGGGCACGACCACGCTTCTCTACCGGGCGACCGACAACGGCGGGAACGTCTCGTCGGTCGGCTCGACGACCATCAAGATCGACAAGACCGACCCGGTCATCTCGATCGCCGGTGTCACTGCCGCGCAGAGCGTCGCCAACACCGGGGACGTGACGTGGACGACGACGGACGCCGTCTCCGGGATCGCGTCGGTGGCGGTCACGGTCGACGGCGCCACCGTGCCGTCGGGTCAGCCGCTGGAGCTGTGGCGGCTCTCGCTGGGCAGCCACACGGTGGTGGTCACGGCGACCGACGTCGCCGGCCGTTCGAGCAGCTCGACGCTGACGTTCACGACCACCACGTCGCTGCCGACGCTCACCACCCTCGTGGGCGAGCTGGCCGACGACGGGTTGGTGTCGGCCGCCGGTGAGTCCCGGCTGGCGAAGCGCCTCGACCAGGCCAGGAAGCAGCTGGCCGCCGGCCGTCGCGCGCCCGCCATCTCACAGCTGCGCGAGTTCATCACGCTGGCCTCCGACCCGGTCAACGTGCCGGACGCCGCCGCCCGCGCCGCGCTGGTCCGCGACGCCCAGGCGGTGATCGACCAGCTGACCTGACCGAGCTCGTCACCAGCCCCGGCGACCCGCCCCACCTCGTGTGTATCTCGCAGGTGGGGCGGGTGAGCCGGAGGCGAGACGGCCACTTCTGAGGCACCTCGCCGACAACGAGACAGCCCCTGACCTGCGTTTCCGCTGGTCAGGGGCTGTATCGGTACGCCATCAGGGACTCGAACCCCGAACCCGCTGATTAAGAGTCAGCTGCTCTGCCAATTGAGCTAATGGCGCAGGCGGTGAAGCGAGTAGAACTCTACAGCGTCGTGATCGGCAGGCGAAATCGAGGTGGCCCCTGCTCAGAGGTCGGCGAGCACGGCCTGCGCCGCGTTGTGGCCGCCGAGGCCGGAGACCGCCCCACCGCGTCGCGCTCCCGAGCCGCAGAGGAGCACGGAGTCGTCCCCGGTCTGCACACCCCACTGCTGGGCAGGGGTCTCGAGCCGGGACCGGTTCGGGGCCCACGGCCAGTCGAGGTCACCGTGGAAGATGTGGCCACCCGGCATCGCCAGGTCCTTCTCGACGTCCTGCGGGATCTTGGCCTCGATGCACGGCCGACCGTCGGCGTCGGTGGCGAGGCAGTCGACGAGAGGCTCGGCCAGCACCGCGTCGAGCGAGGCGAGCGCACGCTGCACCGCGACGTCCTTGGCGCCCGGGTCGGCGTCGAAGAGCCAGGCCGGTGTGTGCAGGCCGAAGTAGGTCAGCGTGTGGGCCGAGCCCGCTCGGTCGCCGAGGATCGAGGGGTCGCTGAGGCTGTGGCAGTAGACCTCTCCCGGCAAGGGGTCCGGCACCGAGCCGCCGGCCGCGGCGGCGTACGCCCGCTCGATGGTCGAGTAGTCCTCGGCGAGGTGGAGGGTCCCGGCGAAGGCGACGGCAGGGTCGACGCCCGACCGCAGGGCCGGCAGCCGGTCGAGCAAGAAGTTGATCTTGAGCTGCGAGCCGGCGGGCTTGGTGTCGGGGTCCTCGCCCTCGCCGAGCAGGATCCGGAGCACCCAGGGTGCGACGCCGGACAGCACGCGGCGGCCCGTCACCGAGTGCTGCCGCTCGCCGTCGTGCCACGCGACCTCGGCACCGTCGGGGCCGGGCGTGATGGAACCGACGCCCGCGCCGGTGATGATCTCGGCCCCCGCGTCGACGGCGGCCCGCGCGAGCGCGTCGGTGAGCGCTCCCATGCCGCCGATCGGCACCCGCCACTCGCCGGTGCCGTTGCCGATCAGGTGGTAGAGGAAGCACCGGTTCTGCACGAGCGAGGGGTCGTCCATCGAGGCGAAGGTGCCGATGAGCGCGTCGGTGGCGACGACGCCGCGCACCGTGTCGTCGGCGAAGCGCCGGGTGATCGCACGGCCCAGCGGCTCCTCGACCACGTCGGTCCAGATGCGCTCGTCGACCAGGGCGCGGACGTCGCGCTCGAGGGGGAGCGGCCGCATCAGCGTCGGTGCCACGGCCTCGGCCAGCCGGCCGACCTCGCCGTAGAACGCCTCCCAGGCGGCGTACTCCTCCTCGCCCCCCGTGAGGTCGAGGAACGACGCACGCGTCGCCTCGCCCTCGGGCCGCTCGACCAGCAGGCCGCCGGAGCGCTCGCCGCGCGTCCAGGGCGTGTACGACGCTGTGGTGCGCGACGCGAGCCGGACGTCGAGGTCCAGGTCGGCCATCAGCTGCTCCGGCATCAGGCTGACGAGGTAGGAGTAGCGCGAGAGCCGGGCGGGCTGCCCGGCGAACGGCTCCACCGACACCGCGGCCCCGCCAGTGTGGTGGAGACGCTCGAGCACCACCACCGAGAGCCCGGCGCGGGCGAGGTAGGCGGCGCTCACGAGGGCGTTGTGCCCGCCGCCGACGACCACCACGTCATAGCTGTCCCTGGCCGCGTCCACCGATCCAACGTAGACCCTCGACCGGGTCATCCCGGGTGCGACACCGACGTCACCGCCGGAACGTGTCGTTCGGCACGCGACACCGTGGCCGGGCACGGCCCAGAGCAGGGCCCTTTGCCGTGCCCCGCGGGTCCAACGGCCCTTCGTACGGCGCCGCCATCGGCGAAGAGTGGAGGCACAGGACCAGCCGAGGAGGACGCCATGACCGAGCAGCGCACCACCGCACACGAACCCCGGATCGTTGTCGGGGTCGGACCCGAGCAGGTGGAGTCGGCGCTCGCCTTCGCGGCCGCCGAGGCTGTGCGCGCCGGGTGCGGGCTGCACCTGGTGCAGGCCGTCGACCTGACCCCGATGGCGGCCGACCCCGCCCTGTTGCCGGCCGTCGACATGGAGGCGTGGGGCGCCGTGCAGCTCGCCGAGGCGGTCAAGATCGCCGACGAGCTGGTCGACGGCGCGGTGCCCGTCACCCACGAGCTCGTCCGTGGAACGCCGGTGGGCGTGCTCGTCGACGTCGGTCGGACAGCGCGGATGGTCGTGCTGGAGCACCGGCACCTGTCCCGGCTGTCGCGGATCGTGAACCGCACGGTGGCGGGCGGCGTGGCCGCGCACCTGCGGGTGCCCGTGGTCGCCGTGCCGAGCGGGTGGCGGCCCGACGGGGAGCCGCGGGTCGTCGTTGCCGGCGTCGACGTGCCCGAGCGGGCGGACGAAGTGCTGCGGGCGGCACTCGCTGAGGCGCACGCGCGGGGTGCCCGGCTGCGGCTCGTCCACTCGTGGTCGCTCCCGACGGCCTACGAGGACACGTTCACGGCGGACGAGGTCCGAGGGTGGTCGGCCAGCGCCCATGCGGAGGTCTGCGCCGCGCTCGACCGGGTCGGCGACCTGAGCGCCGCCACGGACGCCGACGTGCGGGTCGAGCGGGGCCGGGCCTCCGAGGTGCTGGTGCAGGCCTCCGCCGGCGCCGAGCTGCTGGTGATCGGCCGCCACGACCCGCTCGTCCCGATCGGCTCGCACATCGGCCCGGTCGCCCGCGCCGTGCTCAGGGAGGCCACGTGCCCGGTGCTGCTCGCGACGCCGCGACCGCACCGCGCGGCGTACCACCCGTGAGGGTCAGCGGCACAGGAGCCGGGAGAGGAGGCCGCGGCGGGCGCCGCTGGCCTCCTTCTCGGCCGTGTGCTGGCCGTTGCACCAGTCCTCGGCCGGGACGGCTGCCCTGACCTGGCCGACGTGCTGGCTGCAGCCGGCCCAGGTGGTCTTGCCACAGGTCCTGCATCGAGCCGGTCGACACATGGGGGAGCTCCTTCACGCGAGGGTCTGCGACCCTAGCGGGCCGCCCCGCCGGTGCGATCATCGCCGGACCCTCCCTGGGGATGCTTGCACCTCCTCCCGACGTCCGTAGTGTCGATCGCTGAGGGAGAGGAGCACGGCATGGGTGCGAACGTGTGGGAGAGGTGGAGGGAGCGCGTCGACGACCGGCTCGGTGACCCGATCTGGTGGAACGACGTCCTGCAGCTGGCCAAGACGGTGCTGGCGGCCGTCGCGGCGTGGGTCATCGCGGCGAGCGTGCTGGACCTGGCGC
Source organism: Nocardioides sp. GCM10028917 (assembly GCF_042666175.1). NCBI lineage: Bacteria > Bacillati > Actinomycetota > Actinomycetes > Propionibacteriales > Nocardioidaceae > Nocardioides > Nocardioides sp. GCM10028917. Next base: position 223,784 of record NZ_JBHTFL010000001.1, on the reverse strand, counting down.
AGCCCTTCCTCGCGCCGTGGGCGGCCCTCCTCGTGGTGCACGCCACGGTCTACCGCACCTTCTCCAAGGGCATGCAGCAGGTCGCTGCGACCGTCGTCGCGGTGCTGCTCGCCACGGTGGTGGGGGAGACCCTCGGCCTCAGCACGTGGGCGATCACGCTGCTGCTGGTGGTGGCCCTGGTGCTGGGCGCCGTGCCGTGGCTGGGCGCGGAGGCCACCACCATCGCGACCACCGGACTGGTCGTGCTCACCACCGGCTTCGAGGACGACGTCATGCTGGTCGCGCGGCTCCTCGACACCGCGATCGGCGTCGCTGTCGGACTGATCGTCAACGTCCTCGTGTGGCCGCCGCTGCGCCGGCACACGGCGGCCAAGGCCCTCGACCGTGTCGACGACGGCATCGGCGAGCTGCTGGCGGACATGGCCGGCGGCCTCGGCGACGGCTGCGACGACGAGGCCATCACGGGGTGGGTCGACCGCACCCGTGACCTCGACGGCGACCTCGACCAGGCCTGGGCGCTCGTGCGGCAGGCCGAGGAGAGCGCCCGGATGAACCCCCGTCGCTCGGCCCGGGTGATGAAGAACCCCCGTGAGTGGCACGAGCTGCTGCGGCGCATGGAGCAGGCCGTCGCCGAGACCCGGAGCCTGGGACGCACGCTCGGCGGTCAGCAGGCGCACCGCGAGACATGGGGCGAGTCCTTCGCGGAGCCGTGGATCTCGATGCTCGGCGACACGGGGCGTGCGACCAGCGCCGCCGACCCCGACGCGCTGCTCGACGTACGCCGCCGGCTCGAGGTGTTCACCGAGGAGCTGCGGTCGACCGAGCGCTCGCCGGAGTGGCCTATCTACGGAGCGCTGATCATCAACCTGCGCAACATCATCGACGCCATGGACCGGGTCGCGGCGGCGAACCCGATCGGGGGCTCGCGGGTGCCGATCCGGGTGCCGGTGCGGCGCGCCGCCGGTCGCGCCTGACTCCGTCGGCGCACCCGCCGCCATGTCGGTGCGCGCCCGGAACGGACCGAGCCCCTGACCGCGTCTCTGCGGTCAGGGGCTCGGTCGGACTGGGGTGAGTAACGGGACTTGAACCCGCCATCGAGCCGGTCCTGGCCGCGTGGCCAGGAGTCACGCAATCTACCTGCGGTTCCAAGCGGTCGTCAGTGGTTCTAAGCATCCCGAGGCGGCGCTGGGTGGTTCGTTTGCCCCCCAATCTGCCCCCCATTGCGCCCGTTCGGGACCTCCGGACGATCCACGGCATGACCTCCATCGACGACGACTTCAAGACCCTTCGCCGCTACTCCCGACAGGAGGCAGCAGCGATCCTCAAGGTGAAGGACTCCTGGCTCAAGAAGTGGGTCTGGAAGCACCTTGTGCCCCACCAGCGCAGCGGCGCGCCCGGGCCCCACCAGCGAGGTGTCTGGTTCACCTACGACGACATCCTCGCCACCGGCGCGCTGATGCCCAGCCTCATGTCCGGTCGTCAGGCCAACAGCCGCGCCGAAGCCCCCGTCATGACAACCGAGCCGACCGAGGGTGAGCACGCTGAAGAACCGGACGCCCTTGTCGTGCAGGCCATCATCAGGGACGTCGCCGATGACGAGCTTGCTCGATACCGCGAGCTCGCATCTCTGCGGCGTGTGTGATCACACGCAGTCGTGTCGAAGTCTCCACAGCCAGCGGCTGAACCGCCGCGTCTGCGCAGGGCGCTGCACTTCTGAACAGCGGTCGCCACGATGGTCGTCCCTTGCAGCAACGCAAAATGAGGGCCGCCTACAAGGCGGCTCAGCGTGCGGCAGAACGAAGTCACTCGATTGCGACTGAGGAGCGCATTCCTCCCGTTCGTACTTATTGGATTGAAGGCTCGCTGTGGGGCGTGAAGCGCTCCTTTGGCGCCTCGGATGTGCTGCTGACGCCGACATCCCAGCATTCACTCGTGAGGCGACTCGAGTATGGGGTTGAGTTCGACCGTGCCCAACGCTCGCGCCGCTTGCCGGGCTGCCGCTCGAAGAGCGCTCGTCACATCGGCACCTTCGAGGTGGGCGGCCAGGAAGCCGGCCATGAAGCCATCCCCCGCCCCATTCGTGTCGACGACCTGTGTCAGCGGTTCAGCCGGTACGTGGTGGCGTACACCCTGTGCATCGAAGGCGACGGCTCCCTCGGCGCCGAGCGTGCACACAGCTACCTGGGCGCCACGTGCCACGCACGTCTGCAAGAAGTCATACGGGGCATCCAACCGGTCGCCGTTCATGAACACGAACGATGCGGGGTCGAGGAACGGCGCGTGAAAGCTGCTGCTTCCGTCGTAGTCGTGCACGTCGGTCCAGATGGGGACACCGAGGGCGGCGACCTGTTCCATGGCGTCGCGCGAGGGCTGGGACAGGTCGAGGACGACCGCACGTGCTTGCGAGGCGGCGTCCAGCAGCCGACAGCGCGCGACGTGCGCCACGACGGCGTCGGGCGCGCGGGGCACGTCGAGGTAGATGGAGACCCGTCCTCCGGAGGGGTCCATGAGATTGAGGTGGCGCTCGCTGGGCCCGTTCACGTAGGTGGGAACGGTCACGATGTCGGCGCGAAGCAGGGCCGCTTCGATGGCGTCAGCTGCCGCGTCCGTGCCGAGGACCGTGTGCAGCTCGACGTCGAGACCGAGGTCGCGCAGGTGAGCGGCCTTCCCAGCGGACGTGCCACCAAGAAGCTCTCGGTGCGCAGCGGCGAACTGCATGTGCGGGGTGGGGGCCGGCAGCTCGTCGAGGTCGACGACCAGGTTCCAGGAGGCGGGTCCGTGGACGACGACGTCACTCATTCGCGTCTCCCGGCACCGGGATGGTCGCCGATCCGACGACCTCTCGCGCGGTCGCGATGCCCGAGCGGACGGCGCCTTCCATGTACCCGTTCCACTTCGTCGCGTATTCGGCGCCGGCCCAGTGGAGTCGGTCGACAGGCGGTCTCAGGGCGTCCCCGTAGCTGGTCCAGACTCCGGGTGCGAAGTGGGCGCCGTAGCAGCCGCGGGTGAACACTTCGGCACTCCAGTCCTTCTCCAGGTAGGCGGTCGGGCTCGCTGCTTGGGGGCCGAGGTACCGGACGAACGAGTCGAGCACCGTTTGGCGGCGCTGGGCATCGGGCAGCCGTTGCCACCGGCGTGCCTCGCCCCCCTCGACGAACCCGAGAAGGATGCCGACTTCGCCGCCGGGCGGGGAGACGTCGAAGGTGACCTTGACGGGACCGGTGTCGCTTGCCACTTGGCCGTTGAGTCCCTGGTCGCGCCAGAACGGCGTGGGATAGGAGGCGAACGTCTTGACGACGGTGCCGGCCGGGAGCTTCTGGGTGAGCTGGTCGCGCCACGCGGGTAGCGGTGGGTCGTAGTGCAGCCGTCCGGCAAGGGTCGGCGGGACGGCCACAACTACCCGATCTGCGGAGAAGGCGACGCCCGCGCGGCTGGTGACAGTGACACCGGTCCCGTGTTGCGTGATGGTGCCGACCGGCGTGGATAGCCGGATGTCCAGGTCGTCTGCCAGTCGTTGGGCTACAAGGACAGACCCGCCGGCGACGCGGTCCTGCTGGGCGCCGCGGTCGACCGCCAGCAGGGTTTCGAGGTCAGCGTTGCTGACCGCGTAGAAGAGGGCATGCAGCAACGAGAGGTCGCTGGCATCCGTGGCGAACACTGCTTCGGTCGCCAGCCGGAAGTACGCGCGTCCGCTTGGCGTGCGCAGGTTGCGGTGGAGCCAGGTCTCGAAGGTCTGGCTATCGAGCTCGTGGGCCTTGGGGTGCGACCACGGCTGCTCGGTGTCGACGCTGCGGGCGAGCTTGCCGAAACGGGCCATGCCCTGGGCCAGGTCGGCCAGCGCGATGGGATTGAGGCGCGGAACGGCACCCTTCGTTCCGGTGACGAGTGCGCGCCGGCTGCCGAGCTGGACCAGCACCTTGCCCTCGTCGTTCCAGGTGCGGAACGTCTCCAGACCGAGCTCCTCGACGAGGCGGTACATCTGCGTGTGGCCCTCCCCGATCCAGGTACCGCCTAGTTCAACGGGGTGGCCCTGCATCTCACCGCCCTCGACGCGGCCGCCGACGCGGTCACGGGCTTCGAGAACGACAACGCCTACGCCGCTGCGCTGAAGCTCTCGAGCGGCGGTAAGTCCCGCCAGTCCAGCTCCGACGACGATGACCTTCATGGGTGGCTCCTTGACTCGGCACGCCGGGTGGGGTGGTCGCGTGCAGGGAGGATGAGAAACGTACTGTGAGCGTGTGAGGCGCGGGCGGCTCGACGGCGTCCGGGCCATCTCGATGTGCGGCTCACAGCGACGCTCCTGTGCTGGCGTGGAGGCCGCGTACGGCGTCGGGCTTGAACCCCTTCACGGTGAGCCAGACGCCCAGGGCGGCCTCCCAAGCGAAGATCGGAAGCGTGACGAGGGCCGTCCACACAGAGGCCGGCTCGTTGATGCCGACGATGCTGGCTGCGCCAGCGACGAGGAAGAACGGGGCGCCGAGGAGCCCGATGGCGGGAATGGCGCGAGGGACGAGCCCGGAGCGGTACATGACGTAACCGAGCAGCACGGCGTTGATGCCGGGCATCACACCGGGTCCGAGCAAGAACGTCCAGTCGTGCACGGCGACGAGGGCCTCGGAGCTCACCAACCGGGCTGCGGCTTCGGCGCCGCCCGCGCCCGGCTGACGGAGGGTGACGACGGACAACATCGCCACGACGCCGGTGACGATGAGGGAGGCCTCGAAGACGCGGGCGGTGACGAAGCCGAGGGCCGCGCCTTCGTGTTGGCGTCGGACGACCGGGAAGAGGACGACCGCGGTGCCGATGCAGGCGAGCGCGGCGATGACCTCGAGGAGGCCGCCCCACATGACGCGGGTGTCGGCGCCCGCGCCGAGGACGTAGTCCGGGTTGTCGAAGATGGGCGCGTAGTTGATGAACTGGGCTGGGATGGAGGCGACGATGGTGACGAGGTACATGACGCCGGCCGTCATCGCGACGCCGCGGTAGGGCGCTCGAGAAGACCGGGGTTCGCGCGCTTGGGTGTGCTCGGTGCTGGCGGTGGTCCTCATGGAAATGCCTTTCTACGGTGATGACGCTGGGGGTCGCGTGGCCAGCCGTGGGGGGCGGCTGACCACGCGACCGGGGAGGCGGACGGTGTCCGCGGTGTGTGCGCCGGGCGGAGGGGCTCGGCGCCGGGTCAGGCGGCGAGGACGTGCGCTTCGCGGTCTGCCTTGAGCGTCTTGCGGACGCCGAGCCCCTGGGCGACGAGCCAGGTCAGCTCGAGCACGAGGAAGCCGACGACCACGAACGAGAAGCCGTTGAGGAGGGCCCAGATGAACGTGAGGGAGAACGCTGCCCGGCCGAGCGTGTCTGCGGTGATGAGCAGCGGTACCGGCCACAGGACCCGTACGACGCCCCACATGGTGGTGACGATGCCGAAGAGCACCACGTAGACCATGTGAGCGGACTCGAAGTCGGGCGGGGCGTCCCCGGGCAGGTTGAGGACGTCGTGGATCCACGCGAGGGCGCTGAGCACGAGCGCAGCGGTCCACGGAGTGGCGAAGGGCGCGGTGACGGCGACGTCGTAGATGGCGCCGGCTCGGCCGGCTGGGACGAGGGTCAGAGATCGCATGGCGTTGAGGCTCTTTCGGGAGGAAGTGAAGTGCCTGGAACGTAGAAAGCGACGTGGTGACCGAGCGTCACCACATGTTGTGACCCAGGATGTGACTTCGCAGTCGTTCGCGGAATCGCCGCCAGACCAGGGGCCGCCACCGCCGCCGCAGTCTGCGACCGGGGGTCTCCCTGGCCCTAGACTCGCGTCGTGTCAACGCCGGTGCTGGCTACGAAGCTGCACGCACCCGCCCTGCGGGAGCGCCTCGTGCCACGCGCCCGACTGCTCGACGTAGCTGACACCCTCCTGGGGCCGGGGCAACGGTTGGCGTTGGTGTCTGCCCCGGCGGGCTTCGGAAAGACCACCCTGGTAAGCAGTTGGGCCGCCGCCGCCGCGGAGGACCCGCAGCGGTCGGTATCGGTGGCGTGGCTCTCGCTCGATGACGCCGACAACGAGCTCGGTCGGTTGATGGCGCACCTGCTCGCCGCGCTGGAACGCGCGGGCGTGCCCATCGACAGCGGCGAGCTCGTCGCGCGCAGTGCCGGCGGGGTCGACGTGGCTACCGCAACCGGCCTGCTGATGGGTGTCGTGAACCGAGTGGCCCACGCGGTCGACGTGGCGGCTGTGGAGCAGACGCATCGCTGGCTGCTCGTGCTGGACGACTACCACGTCATCACGGCGCCCGAGGTTCACGAGACCCTCACCTACCTCCTCGACCACGCGCCGGAGCAGCTGCGGGTGCTGGTCGCCACCAGGTCCGATCCGCCCCTGCCGCTCGCGCGGCTGAGGAGCCGTGGACAGCTGACCGAGCTCCGGGCCGCAGACCTGCGGTTCACTGCGCAGGAGGCCAGCGACTTCCTCAACGAGGTGATGGGACTCGACCTGACCATGGCCGACGTAGAGGCGCTCGACGACCGCACCGAGGGGTGGGCCGCGGGACTGCAGCTGGCAGGGCTCTCACTACGCGGTCGGGCCGGGGCCGGTGACGTGTCAGCGTTCATCGAGGCGTTCACCGGCAGCAACAGGTTCGTCGTGGACTACCTAGCTGACGAGGTCCTCGCCCGACAACCGGTAGAGGTGCGCGAGTTCCTGCTCCGCACCTCGGTGCTGGACCGCTTCACCGCGAGCCTGTGCGCCGCCGTCAGCGGGCAGCCGGACAGCGGTGCGATCCTCGATCGTCTCGACCGGGACAACCTGTTCGTCGTGCCACTCGATGACGACCGGACCTGGTACCGGTACCACCACCTGTTCGCCGACGTCCTGCGCGCCCGCCTCCTGGCCGGCAACGCTGACGTCGTGGACCAGCTGCACCGCGATGCGTCCGACTGGTACGCAGCCCGCGACTCCTTCGAGGCAGCAATCCGCCACGCGTTCGCCGGGAACGACTTCGCGCGGGCCGGCCGCCTCGTCGAGGTGGCGCTCTCACCCACCCGACAACAGCGACGCGACGCGCTTCTGCTCACCTGGCTGCGCGCCCTGCCCCCGGATGTCGTACGACCGAACCCGGTGCTCAGCATGTCGGTCGCCTGGGCGGCGATGGTTGCCGGCGACCTCGACGCCGTCGAGCAGCATCTCCATGACGCTGACAGTGCCCTCGCCGACGCCGCAGCGAACCCGTCAGCCGCAGACACCTGGGTGGACACCCAAGACCTGCGCGCAGCGCCCGCCGGGATCCAGATGTACCGCGCGGCCCTGGCGCAGGCGCGCGGCGACAGCGACGCAACATCCGCACACGCGCGCGCCGCCCTGGCACTGGCCGGCAAGGACGACCACTTCATCCGCGCCGGCGGCGCCGGCTTCCTCGGCCTAGCCGCGTGGGCGCGCGGCGACATCACCGCGGCCCTCCCGACGTTCGAAGAGTCCGTCGCCTCATTGCGAGCGGCCGGCAACCACGTCGACGCTCTCGACACGACCATCGTGCTGGCCGGCATGTGGGTCACAGCCGGACGTCCGTCACGAGCGCGCGCCCTGTGCGAGCAGGCGTTGACCACCGCGACAGCGAACGGGGAACCGTATCCGCGCGCGACCGCGGACCTTCATACCTGGCTCGCGGACCTGGCGCTCGGCCGCAACGACCTCGCAGAGGCAGAGGATGAACTGGCCACCGCCGCCGCGCTGGCCGAGCGTGCGTCCATCACGGAGAACCAGCACCACTGGCCCACCGTCGCGGCCGGTGTACGGGCCGCCCACGGCGAGTACGACCAGGCGCTGCGGCTGTTGGACGAGGCGGCCCGCCTGTATCGCGCTGGCTTCTATCCGGACCTGCGCCCGCTCGCCGCAGTGAGAGTCCGTGTCCACCTCGCCAAGGGTGACCTCGGCGCCGTCCTCAGATGGATGGCGGAGAGCAACGTGGACCTCGACGACGAGGCTGAGTTCGCCTGTGAGTACGCACACCTCACGCTTGTGCGGGCCCACCTCGCACTGCACCGAACACACCAAGCCGTCCAGGCCCCGGACTTCGACGCTGAGACCGGGCACGCTGACCTGGCCGGGGTCCTGCAGCTGCTCGAGCGGTTGGAGGTCGCTGCGACAGCCGACGCCCGGCACGGTTCGGTCCTCGAAGCACGGCTTCTGCAAGCGCTCACGATGCACGCGCGCGGTGACGACTCCTCAGCCATCGACAGGCTGGCAAGTGCATTGGCTGCAGCGCCTGAGGTTGACACTTACGTCCGCCTGTTCCTCGACGAGGGGCCCGCGCTGGCCAAGCTGCTGAAGCAAGCTCCCCATCTGGGCGACGACGCTCACGCCGACGTGCTGACGTCAATGGCGCAACGGCTGCTCGTACCTGAGCGCGGTCCCACCCACTCCCAGACCCCCGCAGCTGAGGACCCCGGTCCTCGGAGCCGGCCGGCAGACCTGCCAGATCCGCTGAGTGAGCGTGAAGTGGAGGTGTTGAGGATGCTCGCCAGTGAGCTCACGGGCCCCGAGATCGCTCGCCACCTCTTCATCTCGCTCAACACGCTGCGCACCCACACGAAGCGGATCTTCACCAAGCTCGACGTGACGAACCGGTCGGCCGCGGTACGGCGAGGACGCGAGCTGAACATCATCTAGGCGCCCGTCCAGCGACCGCGCAGCCGCGGCCGCGGCCGGTCACATCGCCGGTCACCACATGTGGTGACGTCCGGTCACCAGAGCGCGCCATAGCTTCCACGCATCTCCGGAGCACCAGCCCCGGAACCATACGGGAAGCAGGAGGCGGACATGAGCACCACGACGGCTCCACACGCGACGGAGCCCCGGTCATGACCAGCTCATCTCGAGGCCAAGGGCCCGTCTGCTACGACATCCGCGTGCTCGGCCACCTGGACCCGCTCTGGTCCACCTGGTTCACCGGCCTGACCCTCACGCACGAAGACGACGGCACCACCTCACTTCACGGCGTCGTCACCGACCAGGCGGAACTGCACGGCCTGCTCGCCAAGGTCCGCGACCTCGGCGCGACGCTCCTGTCGGTCACTCCTGACGACGCCGCGCACCGGGGAGCACCCGCAGACGCGCCAGCAGACCCACCAAGCCCAAACCAGCACGACGAACCCGACGAGAACGGCGACCGAGAGCAGGAGCGGTAAGCCCCTCGCTGGCAGCGACCAGCTGCAGTGCCCCGTCCATCCCGTGCAGCACCACCCGACGTGACCGACCCAACGATCCAGGAGACCAAGATGAGCACCGTCACGGCAACCACCACACCGACAGCTCGTAAGGAACTGTCGTTGACCCGCATCAACATGATGCGCGCCGGCTACGCCTTCATGGGCATCGGGCTCGCCCTCGTGAAATGGCCGCTACTACCCGAAGCCCACACCCTGCCGCTCTACGAAGGTGTCACGTTGGCTCTGCTGACCGCGATGTCGTTGCTCGCTTGGGTGGGGCTGAGGTACCCGGTCAAGATGCTGCCGGTGCTGCTATTCGAGACGACCTGGAAGCTGTTTTGGCTTCCCCTCGTCGCGCTCCCCACCGCCCTTTCCGGCGACATGACCGCCGCGATGACGACCGTCATGGTCAACTGCTTCTTCGTCGCGCCCGTTATCGCCGTCACCCCCTGGCGGTACGTGTGGACCGAGTACGTGCGAGCCAGCGGGGACCGGTGGCGACGATGACCGGCCGGCTGCACGACACCATCGCGTGGCCCGTCCACACCGAACGCCTCACCCTTCGCCCGCCCACCGCCGACGACGCCGACAAGACCTGGCAGTTCCGCCGGCTACCCGAAGTCAGCCGCTGGCTCACCGACGGACCCAAGCCCCTGGACGCATACCGCGACCAGTTCCTCACCCAGGACCGGTTCGAGACCACCGTCGTCGTCGAAGCCGACGGACACGTCATCGGCGACCTCATGCTCGAAGTTCGAGACGCTTGGGGCCAGACGGAGGTTGCCGACCGGGCGAAGGGCACGCAAGGCGAGCTCGGCTGGGTCCTGGACCCCCAACACACCGGCCGAGGCTACGCCACCGAAGCAGTCCGTGCGTTGGCCGACATCGCGTTCAACGGGCTCGGCCTGCGTCGCGTCACCGCCGCCTGCTTCGCCGACAACGAAGCATCCTGGCGCCTGATGGAACGACTCGGCATGCGCCGCGAGACCTACAACGTCCGCGACTCCCTCCACCGCTCCGGCGAATGGCTCGACGGCATGGTGTACGCCCTCCTCGCCGACGAGCACCCCACCACCACCACCACCACCGCCGCCGACGCACCCGCCGAGTTGTCGGACGACTGCTCGAGCTAGCACTCGGCGCGACGACGCGCTCAGACACACCCGCAGCTCGCCGGCTGCAGTCGCTTTGACAACCCGAGCAGCAGCCGCAGCACGGGCCCGCCTCATGCCGCCCACTCGGACCTTCCTCGCCCGAACTCCTACAGCACGACCCCGAACGGAGAACACCATGCCCACGCTTACTTGGCGGGCGGTACATCCCGCCCACCGCTCAACGCAGTCGCCTCGCTCAACCGTCGTCGTCATGGCGTCACGGTTCGAGCTGCAACGCCTGCGAGACGTTCCGAGGTTCCTCCTCGACTCCGTACGCATCCGCCGCCAGGTGCTGCACGCCAACGGCGCACTGGGGGTCTCGCTGATCGCCCACCCCCTCCGCCGCCAGTTCCTCACACTCAGCGCCTGGAGCGACCGGCCAGCCGTGAACGAACTCGTCCGCACCGAACCACACCGCTCAGCCATGCAGCGGCACCGCCGGGCGATGACGGAAGCAACATTCACTTTCTGGGACGTCGATCAGGCGGACCTGCCGATCGATTGGGACGACGCGCGTCGTCGTCTCGACGCGGACCACGCATGAACCGAACCGCAAGTGGAGCGCATGCCGCGGCCAACTTCGACTGGCGTGCGGCGAGCTGCCTGGCCCCGCGCAAGCGTTGAGCCCCTGACCGAGTGGTCAGGGGCTCAACGTGTTCGGGCCGCGTCCGAGGCGGGGGAACCTCGTGACGTCACTGCGTAGGGGGTAGCAGCCGCCGCGGCCGAACTCCATCCCGTTGACGGCGACGGGGCGCCGTCCGGGGTCTGAAAGCGGGCGTCGGCGACTCAGGCGGCTCGCCGGCCAAGGATGCGTCCACGAAGGCGGTGCAGGCGCGGCATGAGGCCGTAGATGACGATCGGGACGGCCGCGGTAGCAAGGACGAAGGTCCGCACGATGACGTTGAGGTCCTGGAGCAGCGGGCCCAGCGTGAGGTTGAGGACGACGAGGGTCGGAAAGACCGCGACCCAGATCATCAGGGCGAGCTGGTGCTTGGTCGGAGGGCCCACGGGCGGGGCGGCGGGTGCGGCGTGCTGAGAATGGGTGTTCGTGGTGGACATGGGTGCTCCTGTTCGGTGAGGTTGGTGTGGCACGCCACCGCGTGGTGGGCGCTTGTGAGGCTCAGGTGGGGAAGCCGAGGCGGAAGTTCGCGACGGCGATGGGGATGTCCTCGGTGACGAGGTCGTTGTTGATGGCAATGGCCGCGGCAGATCCCTCACCGGCTGCGGTGATGACCTGCGCGCGAGGGTTGGTGGCGTTGCCTGCGGCCCACACGCCGGGGACGCTGGTGGCGCCGGTCGCATCCACCGAGACCCAGCCGTTGGTGGCGGTGGCACAACCGAGGTCGGTCAACAGCTGGTCATTGGCGACGAACGTGGGGCGGACGAAGACCGCGGCCCTAGGCACGACGGCGCCCGAGGTGAGTTTGACGCCGGTCAGCCGGTCGTCCTCGACGACAAGGCGGGCGACGGGTTCGTCCACGATGCCGATGGCCCTGGCGACGAGTTGTTCGCGTTCGGACGCGGTGAGGGTGCCGCCGTTGGTGAAGTAGACGACGTCGGAGCTCCACTGCCGCACGATGTGCGCGTGAACGAGCGCCTCCGGTGTGCCACCCAGGACGCCGAGCGGCCGGTCGCGGACCTCGTACCCGTGGCAGTACGGGCAGTGAAGCAGGTCGCGTCCCCAACGCTCCTGAACGCCGGGGATGTCAGGGATCTGGTCCTTGAGGCCGGTCGTGACGAGCACACGCCTGGCTCGCAGGACCTGACCCTCGGCCAGGTGCACGTCGAAGCCACGGCGACCGTAGGCGGGGGTGCATGCATCGGGGGTGAGCGTCGAGACGGAACCGGAGACGAGGTGCGCCCCGTACCCAGTGACCTCGGCTCGGCCCGCGGCGAGCAGCTCTGCAGGCGGGAGGCCATCGGAGCCCAGGAACCCCTGCATGTGCGCAGCCGGCGCGTTGCGTGGCCGGCCGGCATCCACGACAACAACCCGACGTCGCGCTCGGCCGAGCACGAGCGCAGCGGAGAGGCCAGCGGCGCCACCGCCGACGATGACGACGTCGTAGCTGGCGACGTCGGTCGCGGCCGGGGAGGCGTCGCTAGACGCGTAAGGCGAGGTGGTGGCCGGCTGCGAGTCCGATGGTGTGGGGTTCATGTCCACAAGGCTCGCTCGACCTGGCCTCCCGCAACAACGCTTGTTGCCGATTCTGGGAACGACGCGGTGAAATGGACTCATGAGCTCCGACGTTGAGGTTCCGAACGACGCGGGGTCCCCGATCGCGTCAGCGCTGGACCAGGTCGGTCCCCGGCTACGTCGGGTACGTGACCAGCGAGGCCTCACGCTGACCGAGGCGGCGCACCGCACGGGGATGTCGAAGAGCACCTTGTCGCGTCTAGAGACGGGACAGCGTCGCCCGAGCCTGGAACTCTTGCTGCCGCTGGCACAGGCGTACCGGGTCCCGCTCGATGATCTGGTCGGTGCACCTGAGGTAGGCGACCCGCGCATCAGACTCAAGCCGCGAAAGGTCAAGGGACGCACGGTGCTGCCACTTACTCGTCCCGGTGGCATCCAGGCGTGGAAGATCGTCATCCCGCGCACCCAGAGCGACCCGGCGCCGCGCGCACACGACGGGTTCGAGTGGCTCTACGTGCTGTCCGGGCGGATGCGGCTGGTGTTGGGGGACCAGGATCTGGTGCTCGGCGAAGGGGAGGCAGCCGAGTTCGACACCCAGGTGCCGCACTGGTTCGGCAGCACCGGTGAGGAGCCGGCCGAGGTGCTGAGCATCTTCGGACGACCGGGTGAGCGCATGCTCGTGCGCGCGTCAGGAAACGCTGACGTGCACGAAGACCACCACTGAAGTTCGCACGCGTCGATGACCCCGGGGTGACGTGGCTGAGCCCATCTACGGTGCGGTCTGACCGCCGGCGGGCAGACAAGCCCCGCGAAACGGACTGGGTCAGGGGGTTCGTGACGACGACCGCGACACGCCCAACGCGCCTCGAGCCCAGATTGACGTCTCTGGTGGCGTCGAGGAGTCCCCGGCTTCGGGGCGTTGCTCAGCCTATGGTGAGGACGACCTTGCCTCGAGGGTGTTCGGTCTCGACGTAGCGGACGGCAGCCGCCGCGTCCATCAAGGGGAACGTCCGGTCGATCAACGGCCGGAGGCTTCCAGAGCCGACCAAGTCAGCGACGCGAGCGAGCGTGGGTGAGTTCGGCACCGCCTGCGGGACCTTCACCTCGAAGGGCTGGAAGCGCGCCACAGCCGTCGCTCCGATGAGGAGGCGCAGCGGTCCCACCAGGCGTCCGTTTCCCGGGATGCCGCCACCGGACAGCACCAGGGTCCCACCGGAACGTACCGACCGACGCAGGTCGCGCAGGCGACGGTTTCCGACAAGGTCCACGACCGCGTCGTAGGTGCGGCCAGTACGGGTGAAGTCGGTGGCCGTGTAATCGATGACCGCGTCTGTCCCGAGTGATCGAACCAGACCGATGTTGCGGGTGCTGACCACGGCGGTGACGTGCAGGCCACGGGCCTTCGCGGCTTGGACGGCGAAGGTGCCGACCCCTCCTGAGGCCCCGTTGATGAGAATCGAACCGCCTGGCTCCAGCGAAGTCTCGTCTAGGCACAGCAACGCTGTGGTCGCTGCCAACGGCAACGCGGCCGCTTCTTGGAACGACGTGCCCGCCGGCATGACCGCGAGCTGGTCGGCGGACGCCACCGCGTAGTCCGCGAACGCTCCGATGCCTTCCCCGAAGACGGTATCGCCGGGCTTCCACGTGGTGACGCCGTCGCCGACCGACTCGACCACTCCGGCGAGGTCGGTGCCACGGGTGGCGATCCGGGGCCGGCGGGCGGCGAACAGGGTGCGGTCCATCAGTCGTGCCACACGGGGCTCGCCTCGCATCACGTGCCAGTCGCGGGCGTTGACCGAGGCGGCCTGCACGTTGACGAGAACCTGCCCTTCACCGGGGTGTGGGCGTGGTCGCCGAGTCAGTCGAAGCACCTCAGGCCCGCCGTAGCGGGTCTGGGTGACGGCACGACCGCCCGTTGGGTCCGAACGCGCCGACAGCGGCGAGGGGGCGGCGCCGTCCTCGATGCGGCCGGTGCCCACGTCACTTCACCTCCGAACGAAGGACGTTGACGACGGCCACCACCATGGGCACGACCAGCCATACAAGGCTGGTGACCGCGAGGTGCGACCACCCGTCACCGGCGAGCTCGCCGCGCAGCAGCGCGTCCTGGCTGTACTTGGCGTCAACCCACGGTCGCGCGTCTGCGAACCACGCCTGGCTGAACGCCAAGAACGCCAGCAGGCCTGGCGCGACGAACCCGTAGATCATGTAGGCGACGATGGCGCCGGAGCTGTTGCGGATGAGGGCTCCAAGGACGAACCCGACGAGCAGCAGCAATGTTTGTCCGAGGGCGAAGTACCCTACGTCGGCTGCGCTCTGGTCCCAGACCACGGGTACGTCTGCTAGTGCGGCACCGATCATGTTCCCCAGTGCGCCGACACCGAAGGCCGCGGCCGTGGCGGGGACGGTGACCAGGACCGCGGCGATGGCCTTGGCCAGCAGGACGCGGCCGCGATGCGGAACGAGGGTGAAGGTGGCCAGGCCCGAACGCTGACTCCACTCCGAGGTCACCGACAGCACGGCGATGATCGGCAGGATGACCGTCATCGGCACGCCGATAGCGAGAGTGAACTGGCTGTAGGTGACCTCTTCGGCGGGTGCCCAGGCAATGATGGCGCCGGTGGTGAGAACGGCTGCGCCACCCAGACTGGCCAGCAGCCACCGCCCAGAGCGGGTGTCGAAGTTCTTGCGGAGCTCGACACTGACCAGCCGCGTCAGCGGAGGCCGGGTGCCGGTGCGGCGCGACAGCGACCGGTTGACGTCAGGCTGCCTGTCGATCGCGCTCGTGGTGGTGAGGCCCGTCGTGGTTGTCGCGTTGATGGTCATGCCACTGCTCCTTCTAGCGAGGGCTGGGCGGCCGGCTGGCGGTCGCGCTGCGTTTCGGCGGTCAGTGCCAAGAACATCTCCTCGAGTCCGGCACCGTCCGCGGGGCGGAGCTCGGTGAGGGCGACGCCAGCCGACCAGGCGATCCGTCCGACCACCTCTGCGTCCGCGTCGACGCGGAACACCGACGGGTGATCGCTGTCTCCGGTGTCGTCCACGGTGTGGTGCACGAGGCCGGCTGTGGTCAGAGCCGCGTCCAGCTCGACGGGCTGGCGGGTGGCGACATGGGAGCCCGCGCCGGCGAGGAGGTCGGTCTTCGTTCCGGCAGCAACGACCCGGCCGTGCCCGATCACGACCAGGTCGTCGGCGACGACCTCGATCTCGTGCAGCAGGTGCGAGGACAGCAGCACGGTGGCTCCACGGTCGGCGTAGCCGCGCAAAAGGTCCCGCATCCACCGGATGCCGGCCGGGTCGAGCCCGTTGGCGGGCTCGTCCAGGATGAGCACGCCCGGCTCACCGAGCAGAGCGTGAGCCAGCCCGAGACGTTGACGCATGCCCAAGGAGTAGTCCCGCAGCCGGCGCGCGGCTTCGCTGTGGTCGAGACCGACCTGGTCCAGCACGTCGTCGATGCGACCGGTAGGCAGCCCCATCGTGCGTTGGGCGATGGTCAGCACCTCGCGGCCGGTTCGTCCGGCGTGCTGGGCCGACGCGTCGAGGAGGACGCCGACCTCCGCGCCCGGATTGGGCAGGTCGCGGAAGCGTCGGCCCTGGACGTGGGCGGTGCCGTGGTCGGGCGGGGTGAGGCCGACCACGACGCGCAGGGTGGTCGACTTCCCGGCGCCGTTGGGTCCCAAGAATCCGGTGATGCGTCCGGGGTGGGCGGTGAAGGTGACGTCGTCGACGGCGGTGAAGTCGCCGTAGGTCTTGGTGACGTGGTCGACGGCGATCATGACTGCGCCAGTCCGGCGGTCTGCTCGGGGGTGTTGAAGTCGGGCGTCTTGAAGCCCTTGACGATGAGGTAGATGCCGAAGCTGAGCTCCCAGAAGAATTCGGGTGCGGCGGAGAGCAGCTGGATGGCGCCGCCGGGCTCGATGAGGCCGAGGACGGCGGCTGAGCCGGTAGCGACGATGCACGTGCCGCCGATGAGGCCGAGCACCGCGAGCTGGCGGGGCACCAGGCCTGATCGGAACATCATCCAGCCGAGGACGAGCCCGTTGCCGACGCCGACGACGAACGCCGGGCCCAGGTTGAAGGTCCACTCCTGCATGACGAGGAACGCGTCCCCGACGGCGGCCAGGCCGGCGGCGGACTGATCGTCGGCGGCTGCGTAGTCCTGTCGCAGGGTCACGACGGTGAGGACGGCGAGGATGCCGACACCGATGAAGACGCTCTCCATGATCCGGGCGGCGATGAAGCTGAGGCCGAGATTTGGGTACCGGTGCTTGACGACCGTGTACAGCGCGGTGGCGGTGCCGATGTTGGCGATGATGAGGATGCACTCCGCGAACGCGCCCCACAGGACGCGGGAGTCCTCTCCGGGACCGGTGATGTAGTTGCCGTCGAACAGCGGCGGGTAGAACCCGACTTTGGCGGAGATCGAGGTGACGTAGGTGACGATGAAGAGCCAGCCGACGATGGTGGCGGCGCGCCGCGTCGGGTCCACCGGGGTGGCTTCGTGGCGAGTGGTGAGGCGCTGTGTGGTGGTCATCGGAAACTCCTAAGGTGAGCGACGAGGGGGTCGGGGTTGGTGGTGCGGTGAGTAGACGATTCAGTCCGGTTCGGTGCGCTCGACCGAGAGCAGTGGCAGCCCGATGTCGCGCAGCTTGTTCAGCAGTCCGTGCAGAGCGGCTTGGTCGGCCACGGGTCCGCGCAGGACGGTGGTGCCGTCTTCGGTCTGGGACAGGGTGGGACCGTCGAGCCAGGTGGACCAGCGGTCGTCCAGGCGTCCTTGGATACGGATCTCGTACCAGTCGCCTTGACGTTCGCTGTGGGTGTTCACCGTCGTCCCTCCCAAGGAGCGCAGTCCGGGTTGTTCTGCGCTGTTCATGTCCGGGAAAGTAGGAGCCCAGGTGATGAGCGCGCGTCATCACAGGTGATGAGTCGCCTGATGAACTCGCGGGTGTGCCATGTGAAGGCAGACCGGCCCGCGGCCTCGTAGGGCAGGAGCGCGGGAACTGCGACTTTGCAGCGCTGTGGGACGGGCCGCCGCGGGAGGGTCAGAGGTTCAGCTGATGGCCACGTCGAACGGCGGCGCGCCGGTTGTTCACGCCGAGCTTGGCGTAGATGTGCTGAGTGTGGGTGCGCACCGTCGCCAAGGACACGTTCAGGTGTCGGGCGATCGAGGGGCCGTCGAGGTCTGAGGCCAACAACCGCAGCACGTCCTGTTCCCGACTGCTCAGCGCCGCGACGAGGGTCAACGGCTCAGCGGACGGCCCGGGCACAGACACAGGCACGTCGGCGACGTTCGCGGCTGGTGACGACTGCGCTCGGATGTGCGCCGGGTGCCCGCCGACCGCCGCGTCGACGGTGCGAGCGAATCCGGACTCTGAACGTGGCAGGAGTGTGAGCAGCTCACGCACGCGCCGTCCTTCGCTCGTGAACGGGCGAACCCA
Source organism: Nocardioides sp. GCM10028917 (assembly GCF_042666175.1). NCBI lineage: Bacteria > Bacillati > Actinomycetota > Actinomycetes > Propionibacteriales > Nocardioidaceae > Nocardioides > Nocardioides sp. GCM10028917. Next base: position 205,878 of record NZ_JBHTFL010000001.1, on the reverse strand, counting down.
GCCGCGCGGCTGAGCCAGCTCGACGGCCGGCATCAACCGGCGCACGGCCTCGTCGGTGCGCTCCGCCCGGTCGTGAGCGACCGCCTGGAGGACCATGGTCTCGACCACCACCGCGGTCCGTCCGCCGGCGTCGGCTGCCCGGTGCAGCCGCTCCAGCAGGGAGAGGGCCTGCGAAAGGTGGGTGTCGTCGTGTGTGTCGGCATGTTCGGCCAGCAGGAGGCGGGCCAACGTGACGTGCTCGTACTCGCGCAGATAGGTGACTTCGTCGGCGGCAGCCACGCCCGCGGAGGTGGCCCAGCTGCGTGCGGCGGCTAGGTCTCCGTCGTGGATGTGAAGCCGGGCGCGGACGGCTGGGATCGGCCGCACGACGGGTGAGAAGTCGCTGTTGAACAGGCGCTCAGCCTCGCAAAGCAGCGTGTCCGCGGAGGCCACATCGCCCTGCGCTTCGCGGAGGTGGGCCATCGCCACCCGCCATCGGTACGGCTGCTGCGGAAGGCCAGCGGATTCACCGAGGTCTGAGGCGCGGTTCAGGTTCTCCTCGGCCCCCACGGTGTCGCCTCTCTCCCATGCGACGCGGGCCAATGCCACCCACATGTCCGCCGTCCCGCGCACCACCCCCTCGTCACCGGCGGCGCCGGCGAGCTCCAGGCCGCGGGCGGCCGCGCGGTGAGCTTGGTCCAAACGACCCAGCTGTAGTTCCAGATCCACCAGCGTCACGGTGCAACCGAGCACGTCCGAGATGTACCCGGCGGCAGCCATGCAGTCCGCTGAGATCCGGTACGCCTTGAGCGCCGACGCCAAGTCTCCGGCGGACCACGCGGCCAGACCCTTGATGGCAGAGGCGCCACCAACGGTCAGCTGGTCATCGGCAGTGGCCCGAGCCAGCGCGGTCTCAGCATGTGCGATGGTCGCGCCGTGGTCCCCTTTCACCAGGGCGAACGCTGCCCGGTGCATCGCCAGGACCGCCGGCAACCTCCGCCACTCGGCGTCATTGCGGATGACGAACATGTCTGGCGCCGCAGCGAGAGACCTCTCCAACGCGTCGAGCCGGTCTCCGACGTCCTCGAAGGAGCTGGTGGACATGAGCGCGCCGATGAACTCGTTGGCCAAGACGGGACGCTTGTCCAGCACGGCGGGCGGCAGCTGGGACAGCCAGCTGCGCAACGTCCCCTCGGCCCGGTGGCGACGCAAACTGGGTGCTGCGACTTCGATGAGGTCGGCCGCAAGGTCGACGTCCCCGGCCGCGAACGCGTGCCGAACCGCCGGTTCGGGGTGTCCGGCCTGCTCGTACCAACGGCTGGCTCGCCGATGCAGCTCCGGGACGTCCTCAGGGCGCTCGGCGAGGAGCCGGGAGAGCAGCACGTCGGCGAACAGGTGGTGGTAGCGGTACCAGTGGCGTTGGTCATCGAGCGGGATGAGCAGCAGGTTGCGTCGTTCCAGCGTCTCGAGGAGACCGCGTCCGCCGCTTCCTGCGGTGACGGCGTCGCACAGAGCACCGCTCAGGCGATCCAGGACGGAGGTGTCGAGCAGGAACCGGCGCAGCGTTGCCGGCTGCTGGTCGAGCACCTCATCGACCAGGTAGTCCACGACGAACCTGTCGTCCCCGGCGAAGGTCGCGATGAACGACGCCGCGTCGTCGTGCCCGTGCAGCGACAGGGCTGCGAGCTGCAGTGCAGCAACCCAGCCCTCGGTTCGCGACTCGAGAGCGTCCACGGCGGAGGCTGAGAGCCTAAGGTCGTGGACGGTGTTGAGGTAGGTCTCAGCCTCGTCGGCGGTGAAGCGGAGGTCGCTGGCGCGAATCTCGACGAGCTCACCGCGAGCCCGCAGCCGGGGGAGCGGCAAGGCGGGGTCCGCTCGTGTGCTGATGATCAGGTGCAGCTGTGGTGGTCGATGGTCAAGGAGGAACGAGAGGGCGTCGCCAACGTCGGGGGTGTCGGCGAGGTGGTAGTCGTCGAGGACCAAGGTCACGTCATCCGGGCGGACACTGAGCTCGTTGATGAGCGAGGTGATGACGTCTGCCAGGAGGCTCTGCCCCCCTTCTAGCTGGCTCAGGGCGGCTGCGGCGCACCCCGGGCTGGCGACGTCGAGAGCCTGCAGGGCGTAGGTCCAGAACCGGGCTGCGTCTCCATCACGTGGATCCAGCGACACCCACGCCACGGTCGTGATGTTCGGACCCTCGGCGATTCGTTCTTGTAGCGCTGCCGCCAGCAGCGTTGTCTTGCCGAACCCGGCAGGAGCTGACACCAGGATCAACGCGGCGTCGCGCCCCCGGTGAAGCGCGTCGCTGAGGCGGGGACGGGGCACGAGCGCGCGGCGAGGTCGCGGAAAGAGGAGCTTGGTCTGCACCAGAGCATCCACCGCTGGCGCTCCCTCCTACGACACGTCGTGCTATCGAGCGTAGGGGGCTTGCTTTCGTCTGCTGAATCTGTGGTCAAGACCACCGCCAAGGCCGACTCCCGCGGCCACCCGTCGTGAGTCATGCTGGACTCCTGAGCAAGCCGTCATCGGTGTCCGGGCTGTCGTCAGGCGGGTGAACCGGGCGCACCGGTGGCGCCTACATCCGCATCATCCTTCTCGGGCGACCGTACGGAGCACGTCATGGCCGGCGCCGACCAGGGGAGCGCTGACCGCGCTGCGAGCACCGGCCCGCCCGGGTGGGATTGCATGCCTGAGGTGCAGAGAGGGTCGGCGCCGGTGCGAGTCGGGTGGAGGTTTGTCACCCTGTACGCGCTCTCGTACACGGGCGGTTCGCTGCTGTTCCTGGCGCCCCTGTTGGTGTCCTTGGCCTTGAAGGTGAACGACCTCGTCGGCATCGAGGCCGCTCCGGCCAAACTGGCCATGGTCACCGGCATCGGGTCGCTGTTCTCCATCGTGGCCAACCCGTTGTTCGGGCGGCTCAGCGACCGCACCACCTCGCGCATCGGGATGCGACGCCCCTGGATGGTGACAGGGGTGGCTCTCGGAGCGGCCGGGACCCTGACCGTCGCAACCGCCACGAGCATCACGGTCGTCCTCGTGGGTTGGTGCGTGTGCCAGGTGTTCTTCAACGCCATCCTGGCCGCTCAAACGGCGGTCCTGCCCGACCAGGTCCCGTCCGAGCAGCGAGGGATGGTCTCTGGGCTTCTCGGGTTGAGCGTGCCGGTGGCGTCGGTCGTCGGCACCTACCTCGTCCAAGCGTTCAGGGGCTCGATGCTGCTCATGTTCCTTGTGCCGTGCGGCGTCGGAGCCGCGGCCGTCCTGCTGTTCGCGTGGCGGCTATCAGACCGCCGCCTCTCTCCGCAGGACAAGCCCGCCTGGTCGCTGCGGGAACTCGCCGGCACCTTCTACGTCAACCCTCGACGCAACCCCGACTTCGCATGGGCCTTCTTCAGCCGCTTCCTCTTCATCATGGCCTACGCATTCCTGGTGACCTACCAGGCCTACTACCTCCTGGCTGAGGTCGGCATTGCGGAACCCGACGTTCCTCGACAGGTCTACCTGGGAACAGTCGTGCAGTCGCTGTGCCTCGTCCTCGTCGCACCCCTCGCGGGCCGACTGTCGGACCGCGTCGGCCGTCGGAAGCCGTTCATCGTTCTGGCGGCCGTCGTCTACGCCGCAGCACTCGTACTCCTTGCCGCCTCGAGCAGCGTTGCGGGCTACCTCGTGGCCATGGCCGTTGGCGGCGTCGGCTTCGGCATGTACATCTCGGTCGACCTGGCCCTGGTAGCGGACGTGCTGACCGACCCGCTCACCGCGGCGAAGGATCTCGGCGTCCTGAACATCGCAGGCGCAGCGCCCTTCGCCCTCGCACCCGCCCTGGCCCCGGGACTGCTCGCCCTGGGGCACGACAACTACTCCGTCCTGTACGCGGTCGCCGCAGCCTGCGCTCTGGCCGCCGCGGCTGCTGTGCTTCCCATCCGGCGTGCTGCCTAGCGTCAGGCCCTCCATTTCCACCCGGCGACCTGATGGAGGGCACCCCAGGCTCTGGATGAGTCCTGCTACTTCCAGGCCACCACCCGCAGCGTGAACTGCGCTGGTTCCGCGGCCCTCCTCTAGCCGCGGCGTCGGCTCCTATGGTTATCGGGCATTCGGGCGGGGTGCGCCGGGACCAAGGACCCTGCTGCCAGCTAACAGCGAGGAGCACTCTGGAGGCATGGAGGACCTGGGTTTGAGACAACGTGGCGAGTCGGGTGCGAGTGCGCCTGCTGTGAGGCACGCGAGCTTGGGCGAGCAGGACACCAAGTCGATCTGGCTCTGGTCGTGGACGATCTCTGTGCTGGTTGCGCTCGCCAGCGTGCTGGGTCTGACGAACCCCGGTGTCTATGGTGAGGAGACGGCGAACTGGGCTGCACAGGCGCGGGGTCAGGACGTCGGCAACCTGGTGGCCGTGGTCGTACTGCTGATCAGTGGCCGCGCCGGAGCGAGAGGTTCACATCGCGCCGCGCTGGTGTGGCTGGGCACGTTGCTCTACCTGGCGTACGCCTACACGATCTACTCCGTCGCTGTGCACTTCAACCAGCTGTTCCTCGTCTATGTGGCGGTGCTGGGCCTCAGTGCGTACGCCGTGATGTTCTCGGTGAACCGGCTGCGCGCTGAGAGCGAGACCTTGCCCGAGCCTGCCGGCCGGCGGGTCGTCGGCTACACCTCCATGGGCATTGCAGCGCTGTTCGGCCTGCTCTGGCTCAGCGAGCTCGTTCCGGCAACGATGTCGGGGGAGGTGCCGCCGAGCGTGGTCGAGGCCGGCCTCTGGGTGAACCCCGTCCACGTCATCGACCTTGCGATCCTGCTCCCGGCGATGGCAATTGCCGGCTGGCAGACGCTGAAGGGCCGCGCGGTCGGGCAGTTCTTCGCCGGTCCACTTCTTGTGTTCTCCGTGCTGATGGGCACCAGCATCGTCGCCGCCATGGTCCTTATGACGGTGGAAGGCTTCGAGGACATGCTGCCGCCGCTCATCATCGTGTCCCTCGTTGTGCTGGCCAGCGCCTTTGCCGCGTGGCGACACCTCCTGCCCCCGAGGCCGGCACCACTCTCGCGACGACGTTGACCGACGCCCCGGCCTCAGCGCGACGTTCGCGATCGGTGTCGAGCATGACGAGGAACTGCGCGGACACCAGCAGGCCGAGCGTGACCCGGGCGGGCCGTGTCGTCGCCGTGGGCGTGGCTGAGGGCGCGGTGGTCGTGGTGGTCATGGCGCGGGTCTCACGCGGCCAGTCGGGGCAGCGCGGCTTCGCACCGGGTGGCCCGCGCCGTGCCGCATCGAGGGCAGTGGCGGCCTCGGACGCAATCCATGTCCTGCCCGCACCAGCAGACGCCGGGCGTGCCGCCACCGGTGGTGGCGCGAACCGGTGTCGTGTTTGAGGTCCCGGTGTCCGAGATCGTGGTGATCTTGTCCATCGTTCTCACCGCCTTGTCGGTTGGAGCCGTTGTCGGCTGGGTTCTTCACGATCTCGCTGTACGGGCTCGCTCGAACCGGTCGAATGGCCGGGTTGGCGGCCGGGTTGGCGGCGGTTTGGTCGCCTGGCTGCGGTCGGCACCGGTCGGCGCCGCTCAGTGCTGGTCAGGGGGTCGCGACAACCGCGCCTGTGCGTACTGCACGGATGACGGAGGCAATGGCCTCCACCGAGGCGGCAGCCCCATTGGCGTCCTCGACGATGCCGGCATGGCTGGTGGCTGCGTCCCGCCGGACGGCGTTGCTGGACAGCCCGGCCATCTCCTCCTGCGCTTCCGTCCAGCCGTCGCTGTCCCGGGCGTTCTCCGCACTGGTCAGTACGACGAGCGGTCGGTCGCTGAGCGAGGTCAGCGCTCGAGCCTGCTCGAACACGATGGGGAGCATGGAGAGCTCGTCGCGGGCCTTGCGCCCGGCGCGGGGCGTCGCAGACATGGCGTCCACAGGTGCCGCGTCGTCGGCCGGGAGGTGCGACCCGGCGAGGGCTGCTCCGAGGCCCATCCGGGCCAGCGACGGAAGGACCCCCTAGGCGCGCCGCATCATGGCGTACTGCATGGGGTAGGCAGGGATGGCGTCGAACTGGCGAGGAGTCGTGCTGTCCAGCAGCACCATCTCAGCCACCCCCGCGGGGTACTGCTCGGCGTACGTCATGGCGTACGGGCCGCCGATCGAGTCGCCTGCCAGCACGGGTCGGCCTTCGACCATCAGCCATCCGGCTTACCGTCGGCGCAGGGGCACCCGCGCTCGAGCAGGCAGTGTGGACCTCGACCCTCCTCGTCGTAGACGGCGGCGAGGAGGGTCGAGGCCTCACTTCATCGTGCGGTGTCGGTGTGGATGACGAACGGGACGGTGATGACGCTGTCATCGGCGAGCCGGAACTGGGCGAACAGCCGGTAGGCGCCGGGCTCCTCGAACCGGACGTGCAGTCCTAGATCGGGGCCGAACCGGGTGCCGGGGACGGCGAGAACCGGGCGGCCCTGGTCGTCGAGGGTTTCCGCGTGCCGGTGGGAGAATCGTGTGCCGTCGGCAGAAATGACCGCGACGTGCCCAGCAGCGCCGAGGTAGGGCCGCAGGTCGTCGACCGGCTCCCCGGTGGTGGCGTCGCTGAACTCGAAGTGCAGGTCGCTTTCGTCGACGAGGACGGCGTCGCCGTGCAGGTCGACTCGGATTCCCGCCTCGACCTGAGTGCGCACGTCACCGTCCGGCACGCGCACCGGCGCCGGGGCAGTACCGGCGACCTGCAGCGGGATCGTGGCGAGCACGTCAGTCATCTGGCCTTGCTGCCGGAACTCGATGTGCGCGGTGAAGTCGCCCCCGGTCGGGAAGTCGGCGCTCACGGCGAACACTCCCGGCGTGCCGGTCGGTTCGGGGTGAATGTGCGCGAACGTGCCGAGGTCGGCCCGGGTCAGGATGAGGTGCATCCACACCTGGTGGGTGCGGACCAGGTCCTCGATCGGCTCGCCGGTCTCGGTGTCGCGCACCGACACGGTCAGGGTGGCCGGCTGGCCCGGCACGATCGGGGACGGACCGTCGACGGTGACGCTGAGTCCGGCGTCATTGGGGGTGATCGGCTCGACTTCGGTCTCCTCCATGACTGACATCGCGGGCCGCATCGGCATGCCCATGCCTTCGGACCAGGCGAGGAGCCCGTTCATGCCGCGCTCGGCGGCGTCGGTACGGGACGCGGCGGTGAACCCGGCGCCAAGGGCGAGTGCGAGGACGGCGACGGTGGCCAGGTAGGCCCACTGGCTGGCCCGGGCGCGCAGGGGCGGGTGCTCGAGCTCGGCCACGGTGGCGGGCGGGGTGAAGCGGCGCAGCCGCAGCGCGTTGGTGACCACGCTGACCGAGCTCATGGCCATCGCGGCCGAGGCCAGCACCGGGTCGAGGAGCAGGTCGTGCCACCAGTACAGGGCGCCGGCCGCGACGGGGATGAGCAGCACGTTGTACGCGAACGCCCAGGCCAGGCCCTGCTTGATGGTGGCCACGGTGCGTCGCGACAACGCGATGGCGGAGACGATGGTGCGCAGGTCCCCGCCGACCAGCGTGATGTCCGAGGCGGCGATGGCGACGTCGGTGCCGGTGCCGATCGCGATGCCAAGGTCGGCCTGGGCGAGGGCCGGGGCGTCGTTGATTCCGTCCCCGACCATGGCGGTGGTGTGCCCGGCGGCCTGGAGGGAGGCGACCCGGCGGGCCTTGTCTGCGGGGAGCACTTCGGCCATCACGTGGTCGATGCCGACCTGGGTGGCGATCGCGTGGGCGGTGCCGGTGTTGTCGCCGGTGACCATCCACACCTCGAGGCCTAGCGCTTTGAGCTGGGCGATCGCGTCGGCCGACTCCGGCTTGATCGGGTCGGCGACCACGAACAGGCCGGCCAGCTGCCCATCGACGGCGGCGTACATCGGGGTGCCGCCCTGAGCAGCGGCCTCCGCAGCGGTCTCGGCCAGCAGCGCGGTGTCGACCTGCTGGGCCCTCATGTGGGCCTGGTTGCCGACCAGGACCTGCGGCTCGCCCTCGATGGTCCGCAGTGTCGCGATGATGCCATGCCCGGGGACGGCCTCGAACGACGTCGTACGGCGCCCGTCGTGCGATCCGTGATGGGTGGCGTGGGCGGTGATGGCGGCGGCGACGGGGTGCTCGCTGCCGGCTTCGGCTTCGCCGACCAGGGCAATGAGTTCGTCGCGGCGGTGCGCCCACGAGGTGGTGGTGTGCACGGCGGTGAGGTCGGGGCGGCCTCGGGTGATGGTGCCCGTCTTGTCCAGGACCACAGCGGTGACTCGGCGGGTGGTCTCCAGCGCTTCGCCGTCTCCGATGAGGATGCCGAGCTCGGCGGCCTTGCCGGTGCCAACCATGACCGCCGTCGGGGTGGCCAGCCCGAGCGCGCAGGGGCACGCGATGATGAGGATCGCGACGGTGGTGTTGATGGCCAGGGTGAGGGACCCACCGGTCCCGGTTCCGGCCAGCGTGGCCCAGAGGACGAAGTTCGCGGCGGCGACCAGCAGGACCGCGGGGACGAACCAGGCGGCCGCCGTGTCGGCGAGCCTCTGCATGGGGACCTTCGAGCCCTGGGCGTTCTCGACCAGGTGGACGATCTGCGCGAGGGTGCCGTCGGCGCCGGTGGCCGTGACCTCCATCAAGAGGCTGCCGGTGCCGTTGAAGGTCGCGCCGATGACCGTGTCGCCGGCGGTCTTCGTGACGGGCACGGACTCCCCGGTGAGCATCGATTCGTCGACGCTGGAGGCGCCCTCGACAACCGTGCCGTCGAGGGGGATCTTTTCTCCGGGTCGGACCCGGACGACGGCCCCGACCCCCACCTCGTCCAACGGGACGTCGGTCTCGGTGAGGTGTCCGTCGGGGTGACGGGTGACAACCCGGGCGGTGGTGGGGACGAGCCCGACGAGCGCCTTGATGGAGGCCGCCGTGCGCTTCTTGGCGCGCAGTTCGAGCCAGCGGCCCATCAGAACGAGCGCGACAATGACCAGGGCCGTTTCGAAGTACACGTGCAGGGGCAGGCCCCACTTCTCGGCGAGGCCGGGCCACAACGTGACGAACGCGGAGTAGCCGTAGGCGACGCCCGTCCCGAGCGCGACGAGGGTGTTCATGCTGGTGCCGCGGTGCTTGGCCACGGCCCACGCGGCCTTGTAGATGTCTGCGCCGGCCCAGGCCTGCACGACCGTGGCGACCACGAAGATGGCGGGCATGAGCCAGTCCATGGTGTCCAGGTGGATCGGCACGTACATGATCGCCATCAGCCCCAGGCCAGTGGTGAGCGCCACCTGCCAGCGCCTCTTCAGTGCGGCGATCTCGTGGTCGCGGCGCCGGTCGAGTTCGTCGACCTGGTCACCCGCTGCACCTGACTCGGGTCGCGTCGCAGGGGCGCTCTGGGAGGCGGGGGAAGCGTTCGTGTCGGCGGAGGCCGAGGCGTTGGCGTTGGCGGCGGCGGTGGGACGCGGGGTGCCGGTGTAGCCGGCCTTCACGACCGCCTCGGTCATCGTCTGGGTGGACGTGGTCTGCGGTTGGTAGATGACCACCGCGGTCTCGTTCGCCAGGTTGACCGTGGCCGTGACCACCCCGTCGACCCTTTTGAGGGCCTTCTCGACGCGGCCCACGCAGGAGGCGCAGGTCATTCCGCCGATGTCGAGGGTGCACTCGACGGTGGTGTTCTCGCTGCCCGGGGCCGGGGTGTTGGTCCCAGGTTGGGCGCTGTTGGGGGTGGTCACGGTCATGGTGTGCTCCGTTTGTGGCAGGGGATGCGGTGAGCTGCGAGGCCCTCGGAAGGGCGTGATGCGTCAGGAGACGAACTGGTAGCCGGCCTCGTCGATCGCGTGGGCGACCTGCTGCGGGTCCAGGGGCTGGTCGTGGGTGACCGTGACCTCACCGGTGGGCAGGCTGACCTGGACGGTCTGGACGCCGGGCAGGGCGTCGAGCTCACGGCCGACGGCCATGGCGCAGTGGTCGCAGGTCATGCCGGCTACCTGAAGGCTGGTCGTGGTGCGGGTGTCGGGGCTGGAGGTCTGCATGCGCGTGTCCTGTCTGTGCGGGGCTCCGCCCGGGTGGCGAAGTGACTGGGCTGATGTTGCGCCGGCGGGGGATGGGGTCGCACCGGCTGAATCACCGGGTTCGTCACCGGGTTCCTCGTCCATCGCGCCGGTGACGCGGCGAGGCTCTGCATCGGCGCTGGTGGCGGCCGATGCAAGGTTCGGTCCGGCGCGATGTCGCGCGATGGAGGTAACCTCGCGCCGTGCGGATCCACGGGCGGGGGATCGAGCAGGCGCAGATCGGTGCCCTGCTTGAGTCGGCACGTGCGGGGACCGGAGGCGTGCTGGTCGTGCGCGGCGAGCCGGGCGTCGGGAAGTCCGCACTGCTGGCCGACGCCGTCGCCCCTCTGCTGGTCGACTCAAGCGTCACGGTGCTCCACACCCAAGGCATCGAGTCCGAGGCGCCGCTACCGTTTGCCGCGCTGCAGCGGCTGTTGCGGCCGCTGATGCGCCGGCATGCGGATGACATCGCGGCGCCGCAGGCCCACGCGCTGCGGGTGGCGTTCGGGGAGGTCCACGATCAGGACGTCTCTCCGGACGCGGCCGATGGTGACCGGTTCCGGGTGTTCCTGGGCACCCTGAACCTCTTCTCCGCCGCGGCCGACACGCAGCCGGTCGTCGCTGTCATCGACGACGCCCACTGGCTGGACGAGGCGTCAGCCGCGGCCCTGCTGTTCGCGGCCCGGCGCCTGAACATGGAGCGCGTCGCGCTGCTGTTCGGAGCCCGAGACGGGGACGTGCGCACCTTCGACGCCGGCGACCTGCCCGCTCTCCGCTTGAGCGGCCTCGACCGGACGGCAGTGGGCGACCTGCTCGCCGACCGATCCGGGGGTCTCGTATCCCCGGAGGTGTCCGCGCAGCTGCTCGCCGCGACCGGCGGGAACCCGTTGGCGCTCGTGGAGCTTCCCGAGGTCCTCACGGCCGGACAGCTCGAAGGAAGCGCGCCGCTGCCCGGGAGGCTCCCAGTCACCGGCGGCGTCGAGCGGGTGTTTGCCGAGCGCGCCGGGCGTCTCGGCCCGGACGCGCAACGGCTGCTCCTCATCGCAGCCACTGACGACTCGACCGAGATCGCAGTCATACGCGCCGCGGCCCGTGCACTGGGCGTCGACCCTGACGCCCTGGACGAGGTCGAGCGATCCGGGCTGGTCACCGTGACTGACGGAGTGCTGGAGATGCGGCACCCCTTGGTGCGTTCGGCCATCTACACCGGCGCCACCACGGTCGCGCGTCGGGCCGCACACCAAGCGCTGGCCGACGCGCTGACGCCCAACCCCGATGACGCGTCCCAAACTGCAGCGGCGGTGTCTGGACGAGCTGATCCCGACCGGCGCGCTTGGCACCGCGCCGCCGCCGCGGACGAACCCGACGAGTCCGTGGTCGCCGACCTCGACGAAGCAGCCGCACGCGCACACCGCCGCGGAGCGCACGAAGCCGCCGCCCGGGCCTACGAACGCGCCAGCGAGCTCACCACAGACACCGAGGGCCGAGCCCGACGGCTCTACCTCGCCGCCCGTTGTGCCTGGCTGACCGGACACCCCTCCGGGCTCGCAGCCTCAGCGAGGCGGCACTCACCCACGTCACCGACCCCGGGCTACGCGCCGACATCGCCCGACTCCGAGCCCGGGTGGAGTGGAACACCGGATCGGTACAGCTCGGACATCGGATGATCCTGCAAGCCGCCGCGGAGGTCGCCAACCACGACGCGGCCCGGGCCCGGGAGATGGCAATGTTCGCCGCCGCGATCGCCGCGTTCGGCGGCGACTCCGGCATCGACCTCCGGCCGCTCGACTTCGCCAACCCACCCGGCCCCGAGGCGCCCGCTCGCGAGCACGCATTCGCCGACCTGCTCATCGGACTCGACCACGTCGTGCACGACCGCTGGAACGACGCCGCAACGGTCATGGCGCACGTGTTCGCCACCGCTGAGGTCCTCGACGCCGCCGACCAGGACCTGCTGCCCAACCTGGGCATCGCCGCGCTGCACGTGGGCGATGACGCTGCCGCCTCCGAGTACCACCGCCGGCTGCTGTCGCGAGCCCGAGACACCGGCGCGATGGTGATGGTGCTCTACGCCCAGACCCGACTCGCGCTGATCGAGACCGCCACCGGAGCCTGGTCGTCGGCCGAAGCACGCTGTGCCGAGGCCGTCGCCCTGGGTGAGGAGACCGGGCAACCCGCTCTTGCGACAACGCCGAAGGCGCTGCAGCTCCTCATCGCAGCACGACGCGCTTCAGTGACCTACGAGCCGCTGCTGGTAGAGGTCGAGACCGCGCTGGCCGCGCAGGCCGTCGGCATCCTGGACGGGATCTGCCGCGATCTGGTGAGGTGGGCGAAAGGGCTCCACGCGCTGGGCTCCGGCGCCAAGCCCACCGCCGCGTTCCACCAGTTCGGTCAGATCTCCCACGACATCACCAAGCGCATGGCCGGCGTCGACCGGGTCGAAACGGCGGTGGCCGCGGGTCAGGACGCGGCCGCGCGTTTGTGGGTCGAGGATCTCACCACGTTCGCCGACGCGACCGGTCAAGCGTGGGCCCGTGCTGCTGCGGCCCATGCCCTCGCCCTCGTGGACCCCGACACGGCCGAGGAGCACTTCGAGGCCGCGTTGGCTGCGCACCCGAACTCCGGCGGGCGGGTGTTCGACCGGGCCCGAACCCAGCTCGCCTACGGCGAGTGGCTACGCCGCAACCGCCGCCGCGTCGACGCCCGCGAGCAGCTTCGCGTCGCGCTGGCCACGTTCGAGGACCTCGACGCCAAGTCCTGGGCGGACCGCGCGGCCGCCGAACTCCGAGCATCGGGGGAAACCGCTCGCAAACGCGACAACTTCGAGCCGCTCAAACTCACCGCGCAGGAACTCGCCGTCGCCACCCAGGTTCAACACGGCCTGTCCAACCGTGAAGTCGCCGCGCAACTATTCCTCTCCCCGCGCACCGTGGACTTCCACCTGCGGAACGTGTTCGCCAAGACCGGCGTCACGTCCCGGGTCGAGCTTGCTCAGCTCGCCCTCACCTGACGATCCGAACAGGCGGTCACGCTGAACCCGGCGATTTCACCGGCGCGACCAGGTGACGCCGGTTCGTAGCGTTTGTCGTCCCAGGCACCGCATCCCGCGGCGGCCGTCAAGGCGAGGAGCCTGCCGTGCAGACCACGATGAGCGTCGCGATCTTGCTGTTCGACCGGGTCACTGCCCTCGATGCGGTCGGGCCCTACGAGGTTCTCTCGCGCCTGCCGGGCAGCCGCGTCACTTTCGTCGGCGAGCGTCTCGGCCCGGTCCGTACCGACACCGGCCACCTCGCGCTGCACGTCGACGCCACCCTCGAGGACGTCGAGACCGCCGACGTCCTCGTCATCCCGGGCGGCATCGGGCAGCAGGCTCACATGGGTGCGGGAGCGGTCCACGACTGGGTGCGCCACCTCGACACCACCACGACCTGGACGACGTCGGTGTGCACCGGGTCGCTCATCCTGGCCGCAGCCGGCCTCCTGCGAGACCGGGCGGCGACCAGCCACTGGATGCGCCGCGAGGATCTTGCCCACTTCGGCGCCACTCCGACCGACGAGCGGGTGGTGTTCGACGGCAAGTACGTCACCGCCGCTGGCGTATCCGTCGGTGTCGACATGGCCCTCACGCTGGCAGACAAGATCGCCGGCCGCCGCGCCACCGAAGCCATCCAGTGCGGCATCGAGTACGACCCGCATCCGCCCTACGACGCGGGCCACCCCGGCAAGGTCGATCCCGGCATCGTCGCCGACCTGCAGACCCTCAAGAACATCCTCTTCTAGCTTCCAGCACCCGCACCAGAACACCCACCCGCACCCCGGCCCAAGCCGAGGTTCCCCACAGTCGGGTCCGCGGGCCGTAGGGGACCCCCCAGGCGTGCCCCCGACGCCGCACCCAGCGGCCCGCGGACCCTTTCCACCATTCGTCTCGACCAGGAGCCGCCCCGTGACCACACCCGCCACCCCGCCCACGCCGGACACTGGCCACGCGGACATACCCGCGGACGCTCGGAAAGAGCAGGACGCCCTCGACGTCATCGTGATCGGGGCCGGCCAGGCGGGACTCGCCGTTGCATGGCACCTGACCCAGCAGCACGCCCGGTTCGTTGTACTCGACGCGGCCCCGCAACTCGGCCATTCCTGGCGATCACGGTGGGACTCGCTGCGGCTCTTCTCCCCGGCCCAGTACGACTCGCTGCCAGGCATGGACTTCCCCGCCGCTCGGGACACCTACCCCGGCAAGGACGACGTCGCCGACTACCTCACCGGCTACGCCGAGCAGTTCCAGCTGCCCATCCTCCTCGGACATCGCGTCACCCGACTCCAACATCACCCGACCACGAACGGCCAGCACCCGGTGTTCACCGTGCACACCAGCCACGGACCGCTGCGCGCGCGACAGGTCGTGGTGGCCACCGGCGCATTCCAGAAGCCCCACCGACCCAGCTTGGCCGATGCCCTCAACGACCGAGTCGTGCAAGTGCACTCCGCGCACTACCGCAACCCCGACCAGCTACCTCCCGGGCCCGTGCTGGTCGTCGGTGCCGGCAACTCCGGCCTGCAAATTGCTGAGGAGCTGGCCACCCACCCCACCCCCGCCGGTAGCAGCGACAAGGACGGTGATCTTGAACGCCCGGTGCACCTCGCGGTCGGCACGACGCCACCACAGCTGCCGCAACGGTTCGCGGGCCGCGACCTGTTCTGGTGGCTGAGCAAGACGGGCGCAATCCACAAGCCGGCCACCTCTCTTCTCGCCCGGCGCATGCGGGCCCGAGGAGACGTGGTCATCGGCACCAGCCTGTCCCGGGTCAAGAGCTTGGGCGTCAACGCCCGCCCGCGGGTGACCGGGGCCGGACCGAACGGCGTCGAGTTCGCCGACGGCACGAGGCTCGCCCCGGCGAGCGTGATCTGGTCGACCGGGTTCACAGCCGACTACACCTGGGTAGACGTGCCCGGCGTCGTCACCGACACACCCCGCGGTGGAACCGTGGTCCATGAGCGAGGCGTCACCGCCGTCCCCGGGCTGTACTTCATCGGCCTGCCCTGGCAGCACTCCCGCGGGTCTGCGCTGCTCGGATTCGTCCGACACGACGCGGCCTGGCTCGCCGAACGGCTGTACGCCCACCGCACCCAGCTCCCCGGTCTGTAGAGGCAGCCACGACCCGCTGACCTGCCTAACGGGAAGGGGTGGCGCGATGGCCGATTGGGCGTTGACGATGCCGATGCCGCCGCGTAAATCTGAATGGCATGCGAGGACCGGAAAGTCGCACGGAAGCCGCCGTGGGGACACCGACACAGGACCGGTATGAGGTGGCGTGGGCGGGTCAGTGGCGGGCGCTGCGCCGCACCACCGGACGCCAGCGGCGTGCGCTTGGCTCTAGTTGGGTGGGGTTCTTCGTCGACATGGTCGACATCTACTTGCCGGTGATCGCTCTCGCTCCGGCCATTGCGTACTTCCAGCCTGAGACCCTCGCCGCCGGCCAGGCCGGCACACTGTTCTTCGTCACGTTCGCTGCCACCCTCCTGGGGCGACCCGTCGGCGCACTGATCTTCGGCCACCTCGCCGACACCATCGGTCGCCGGCGGGTCACGCTCGCATCGATCGCCGGGTTCAGCGTCTGCACGATCCTCATCGGCCTGCTGCCCGGCCACGCCACCTGGGGACTAGCGGCACCGGCCGCGCTGATCGGCCTGCGCTTCCTCGACGGCATCTTTCTCGGAGGCGAGTACACCGCGGCCACGCCCCTCGCGTTCGAGCACTGCCCGCCCGGCGCCCGCGGCCTGTTCGGTGGCCTGCTGATGAGCGCCTACGCCGCTGCGTACGCCGCCGTGTCCGCGCTCGTGCTGGTCCTTCTCCTCCTGCTGCCCGCTGGTGCCTACCAAGCATGGGGGTGGCGCGTGCCGTTCCTCGCCGGCGGTCTGGCCGGGCTGGTGTTCCTCCTGTGGAGAACACGCGTCCCGGAGTCACCGCTGTGGCAGGCCTCCGCGGCTGCGCGTCAAGGATCCGAAGGTCGCGGCGACGCCGGGGGAGACCCACGGGCCGCCGCACGGCAGGCTCCCGTACTGGTGCTCCTGAGCGGCGCATCGCGGCGCGACTTCGTGCAAGTCCTCGTGCTGATGGTCGGCCTGTGGCTGGTCGCCACCAGCGTCGTGTCAGTGCTGCCGCAGCGCCTGCTTGCGCACCTTGGCCAGTCCCCGGTCTGGGTCACTACGGTGCTCCTCGCCGCGCAACCGGTCGTGATTGGTGGTTTCATAGCGGCTGGCATGACCAGCCAGAAGGTCGGGCGTCGTCGTGCCCTCGCCCTGGGGGGCACGGTGTCCGGGACCGCCGGTTTCACCTGCTACGTCCTCACGTTGACGCTTCCGGTGGCCGGCTGGCTACTTGCGATCCTGGTAGTCGCGACCGAGGTGACCACCCTGGCGGTGTGGGGAGTAGTCACCTCCTACGTCAACGAGCGCTTCGCCACGAACATCCGCGCCACAGGGTTCGGCATGGCCTACAGCCTGGCGCTCGTCCCGGCCAGCTTCTACGCGTTCTACCTGACCGGGCTCACTCGGCTGATGCCCGAACGTCTCACCCAGCTCGTGCTCCTTGGCATCGGCAGCCTGATGGCGCTCGGCGGAGCCTGGTGGGGCCCGGAGACACGTGACGTCGACCTCGCAAGGGTCGGTGCTTCGCCAGCGATCGACGCCCCCGCGGACGTCACGAGCACCGGCGTTGCATGCGCCACGCCCTCGCGGCAAGACCAGTAGCGGTTGCGCGATTCCCGGGCGAGCCGACCGCCGTCAGGCGGGTGCGCCGCGGCGCCGTAGGAGGTATCCGCGCCCGGGGGCCACCCCCGAGCAGAACCCGGCAGTCTCACCGGCGCGACCAGGTGACCTCCAGGGCAAGTGTTGTCTTCATCAGCATCCCGCCCACGCAGCAATCTGAGACAGCAGGAGGTGGCCGTCATGGCCAATCAGAGAATCCTCGAGGAGGAGTCCGGAGTCAGCACCCCAATCCATCCTCCACACCCGCACAACGGCTACTACGCCGGCGACTTCACCAACGTTCCGTTCCGTAACCCCAGTGCCTCCACGGACGCGCCGATGTTCGCGGTTGCTGCCTGGTCCCACCCTCGGCCCTGAGCGCGCACGGGGCCCGGACGGGGCCCGGACGGGAGCCACGCATCGTGCTGTTCACACCCCACATACGGCCGCGGGCGTCGGCACGATGGACGATGTTCCCGGCGTGCGAAGAGCGCCGGATGAGGCTTGATCGGGGGTCGCACTTCGCTGTAGGAGAAGGACAAGACGCTTCACTAGGGATGGCACGACCGGCGGGGCCGGCCTACGTGCACCGCGTGAACAGGCCCGTGAAGCGGCGAACCGACGCAGCGTGGACGAGACCAGGCTGCGGGTGCTTCGTGACAGCGCGGTCGCCGTTGTTCCGCTCCGGTTAGGTGGCGGGGGCTACTTCCAGCAGTTGCCGTGTGTTCGCCAGCGTTGCGAACTCTTCGTGCAAGTTCGTGGCGGTAACCGCTGCGAGCTGGTCCGCGCTGACGACGGTCCCGTCCGGCGCCCGGCGGTCGAAGGTGTGGGTTGCGTCCAGGACAAAGACGACGTGATGTCCGAGGTTCCCTCCGACGCGGGCGGTGGTCTCGCAGCAGTGGTTGGTCGTGATGCCCGCTACGACGAGGCCGATCAGCTCGCGTTCGCGCAGCCACCGATGAAGGTCAGGCTTGCCGTGGAAGCAGGAGTTGACGTGCTTGGTGATGAGCAGGTCCGGGGTGCCGGTGACCACTTCCTTGAAGTCGTTGCCTGGCTGCCCTGGTCGTAGCGGTGAGTCCGGGTCGGTCGAGTCATGGCGGACGAACACCACGGGCCGATGGTGGGCGCGCCACTCGGCCAGGAGGGAGGCGATGTTCTGCTCGCACTCGGGGTTGTTGCGGGTGCCCCAGTAGTCGGCGTCATCGAAGGCGCGTTGCACGTCCACGAGGAGCAGGGCGAGGCGGTCCAGGTCCGGCAGGTCTGGGGCGGGGATGTCCACGGGTGACAGTGTGGAGGAGGTCGGGCTCTTGTGGGCGGTACCGCGTCGGGGAGAGGTCTGGTTCACCGTGTGCCGCCCATGTGTGCGCTGACCCAGTCCACGACGAGGCCGACGAGCTCGGGGTCGACGGGTTGGCGCATCTCGCGCTTGTATCCGGACAGGGACGCGGGTCCGGGCTGGGGTCGCAGGATGTGGCTGAGGTCGGCGAGTTCGTGCGTCTCCACGTCGGCCGGGACGAGGTCGCGGATGGTGGCAAGGTCGGCGGCCGGGACTTGGAGGTCCTTGCCGCCGGTGACGGCGAGCACCGGAACAGTGATGCGGGCGAGGTCGGTGCGGGGGTCGTGGACCATGAACTCTCGGTGCCAGCGGGCGTTGATCTTCGCGCCCTCGATGCGGGCCGCATCGGTGGTCGTGGCCTTGATCTTGGTGTGCGTCTTGGCGGTGCGGGCCTCCAGGTCGGTGCGCAGGAGCCGCAGCAGGCCGCGGATCGCGCGGGGCAGGGTGGGGGCGATCTGTGCGGACTGCCAGCGCAGCAACTCCTCGCCCGGTGTCGCGGAGCAGCTCAGCAGGACCAAGCCCGCGGCGGGTGCGCCGGCGGCGGCCAGGCCCGCGGCGTGGAGCCCGCCCTCGGAGTGGCCGAGGACGACGATCCGAGTTGGATCCACCTCGGGGCGCGCGGCGAGGAACTCGAGGGCGGCTGCGGCGTCGTCGCGATTGTCGTAGAAGCCGGCGGTGTGCCAGCTCCCGGTGCTCCCGCCGACGCCGCGCTTGTCGTAGCGGAACGTCGCGACCCCCACCGTGCCGAGCGCATCGGCTAGCTGGCCGGTGATGCCCAGGGGCATGCGCTTGTGGTCGGAGTTCCGATCGAGCGGTCCGGACCCCGGCACGAGCAGGACGCCAGGGAGCGGGCCCTCGCCGCGAGGGAGCGCGAGGGTGCCGGCAAGGGTCTCCACGCCGGACCGAAAGGTCACGGCGTACTCGGGCACGGGAGCCTCCTGGGCGCCGTCGAGGGTGGTCATCGTGCGCGGTCCGAGAGATGCGCCGCGAGTTCGCTCTGGAGCTTCTCGGGGGCGTCGGTGGTGATGAGCAGGGTGGCGTAGCGGTGCCCCGTGAGCGTCAGTCGCACGGCCGGGCCGTGGCCCCGCACAGCGACCAGCGTCTTGCCGGTGCGCGAGCGCCAGGTACCTAGCTTTCGCCGTCCCGGCAGCCCCAGACCGGGGGCCCGCAGTCCCTTCGCAGCCGCAAGCCCGTCGGGAACCACCTCGACGGCCGATACGGCGGCAAGCGGGACGTGCTGATCGCGAAGGAACCCGGCGACCTTCTCTGCGCGGGTAAACGAGACGGTGAGCGTGGTGCCATCCAGAGTGAGCGTTGTCATGGTTGACATTGTTATCATTCGTGGGAATGATGTCAACCATGACTCCTCCCCCCGACCAGTCTGAGCAGCGCATGCGACCGGCCGACGTCGTGCTGCACCCGGTCCGCATGCGGATCGTCCAAGCGTTCCTCGGCGACCGGGAGCTGACCACCGGCGACCTGCGCGCGGAGATCGCCGATGTTCCGAGCGCCACTTTGTACCGCCAGGTGGCGGCGCTCGCCCGGGGAGGCGTCCTCGACGTCGTGGACGAGAAGCGCGTCCGCGGAGCCGTGGAGCGCACCTACCGGTTGCACACCGGCACGACGCTTGTCGACGGAGACCAGGCGCGGGAGATGACCGTCGAGGAGCACCGCCAGGCGTTCATGACGTTCGTCGTGGGGCTTCTCGCCGACTTCGACCACTACTTGGACCGCGGCGAGGTGGACATGGCCCGCGACCTGGCCGGGTTCCGGCAGAACGCCATGTACCTGACAGATGAGGAGATGTCCGCGGTCGTCACCGAACTGCGAGCCGTCCTGGACCCCCGCATCGCACTCCCGCCGGCACCCGGGCGCACCCGGCGACTGTTCTCCACCGTACTGATGCCCGACGCCAACGCGCCGACCACCACCGACACCACCACGCCCGACATCGGCGAGCGGGCACCATCCCCTAAGGAACACGACTGATGAGCATGATGCAGACGGGCACCGCGCCCACCGCCCGCCCCGAGCTGCCGGTCAGGAACCGCAGCACCCTGATCGTCTTCTTCACCCTCGCCTACGGCCTGTCCTGGACCGTGTGGGGCACGACGCTCGCGCAGCAGGCCGGCTGGATCGGCTGGTCCGTCCCCGCCGAGCCGTTCGCGTTCCTCGCCGTGTCCGTTGCTGCACTCGTCGCCACGTCCGTCTTCGGCGGACGGGCAGCTCTGCGCTCGTTCGGGGCCCGACTGATCCTGTGGCGCGTGCCGGTCCGCTGGTACGTCGCCGCGGTCGCCCTTCCCGCGCTCCCGGCGGTCGCCGCGCTCGGTCTCCACCTCGCGCTCGGCGGCCAGCACGACGTCCACGCCCTCGTGCCGCTGGCCGCCGTACTGCCGCTGCTGCTGAGCCAGCTGGTCCTTCACCTGCTCACCGAGGAGGCCGGCTGGCGCGGTGTGGCCCTGCCACGCCTGCGCGCCGGCTTCGGCTCCCTGCCCGCTGGGCTACTCCTGGGTCTGCTGTGGGCCGGATGGCACATCCCGATGTTCTTCCTCGATGACACCCGCCAGACCTACCCGTTCGCCGGCTTCCTGGTCATGGTCGTGTCCATCAGCGTGGTCATGACCTGGGTGTGGGACCACACCGGCGGCAGCGTCTTGATCGCCGCACTGTTTCACGCAGCGATGAACACCGCCTGGGCTGTTCTCAACATCCTGTGGGGTGACGACCGTCTGTTCTGGCTCTGCGTCGCCTTCACCGTGGCCCTCGCGGCCGTCGTTGCCGTCCGGCAACTTCGGGACACCACCGCGGCACCGGTACCCGCACCTCGTGCCGCCACCCTCACCGCCGGCGCGGCCAGCCGCGCCTGACCCCCCCCACATCCAAGAAGGGCGCACCGTCGTGTCCCACACTCTGAAGGTCTACCTCGCCATCGTTCTCGGGTGGGCGGCCCTCGCCGGAGCGCTGCTTCGGATCACCGGCATCGACCTCGACTCCCTCATGGGAGCGGCAGTCATCGCCCTGCTCTACATGCCCTCACCAATGGTGGCGGCGCTGATCGCCGAACGCGGGTTTCGCCGCGACCGTCTCCGGCTGCCCCGGCGAGGGGTGCGTCCAGTTGCCGTGTACCTGCTGCTGCCGGCCGCCGCCGTGGTCGCGTTCGTTCTGCTGTTCCTTGGGGCCGTGCTGGTGGGGTCTGCGCTGCTCGGCGTCGACGCCACCGGTCAGCTCGCCCTGACCCAGGAGCAGATCATGGACGGCGCGGCCTCGCTCGTCGGGCAGGACGCGGTGGATGCAGCCGGTGAACCACCGCCCGCTGCCGTGCTGCTGGTGGCGGGCATGTGGGGTGCCCTAGTGGCCGGGTCGACGATCAACGGCGTCTTTGCGATGGGCGAGGAGTACGGGTGGCGGGGCCTGATGTGGGACGAGCTCCGGGCCGCCGGGCCGGTGCGCGCCAACCTGCTCATCGGCCTCGCCTGGGGCGTGTGGCACGCCCCGCTGATCGTCCAGGGCTACAACTACCCCGAGTTCCCCGGGCTCGGCGTCCTGTCGATGGTGGCGTTCTGTACCGGCATGTCGTTCGTCCTCACCGCGGTGCGCCAGCTGACCGGCAGCCTGATCCCCGTCGCCGCCACGCACGGCATGTTCAACGCCATCGCACCCATCCTGCTCATCCTCGCCCCGGATGCCCACCCGATCCTCGGTGGTCCGCTCGGGCTGCTGGGTGCCGCGATCTTCGCTCTCCTAGGGGCAGCGGCATGGGCAGTGACGCGTCGCGGGAGTGCGCACGGCAACCAGGTATCCCGTAACAACTCGGGACGCTCCACTGGACCCTCAACCGCAGGCAGCAGACGGTGACTGGCGCGTCCCCGTCCCCAACCCCGGCGTCTGGCCCGCCCACTGCTTCTCGGCTGGCGCCGACGCGCGGGCATCGGCATGTGCGTACGTCTCGACTCCAGCGAATCACCCGCCATCGAATAGGGGGACTCGCTCATCGGCTTGCTCGTTGACGGCTCCCGTGGCCACTGCGGGCGCGTGCTCGATTCCAGTGGTGTTGCGGTGGTTCCGTGATCGCGATCCCTCCAGCCAGTTGAAGGCGGCCCGGAATTGGGCTGTCCCACCGCTGACCGCGACGACCAGGTGGAACCGGCTCCGGTTGAGGCGGCCCTGCCCGTCATTGAGAGAGGGCTGCGACCCGCCAACGCCGCTCCACCTGGCCTACCAGGGCGACCAACCCGTCGGGTTCGCCGTGGTCGTCGTGCAGCCGGCGGCCTGGAGATCCTCTCCTGGGTGTCAACCCAGCCGCGTGGGGACGCGGTAGCGCGAGCCGGCCCCTGTCCGATGTCACGGACTACGCAGGAGAGACATCCCGACCGGAGGTCGAACTGTGGGTCTACGACGACAACGCCCGAGCCGTCGAGGGGCACCGGCGAACGGGCTGGTCTGCCAGCGACGACGTTCGAATCCACTCGACATCAGGTCGGCTCGAGCAACGCCATGTCCGAAGCGTTCTGTGAAACTCGAGGGGCGTCACTCAGCAGTAGAGTCAACCATGAGCAGCCACGGGTCACACGTCGGTGCCAGCTCGTTCATTGTGGGCGCGTAGCGGGTCGACCGCCGCTTCCGCCTTGATGACGGACGTTGGACGCCTCCCTTTGCCTGCGACACCGGCGGGTGGGCGTCCTGCGGTGTGTCTCGACGAGCGGCCGCGCACCTCAACTGCGGGGTGAGAGTGTCGCGATGACGTTCCGGGTGGTGACCACCGTGGCGAACTCGTCGTGCAGGTTGGTGCAGGTGGCGTACGCGAGCTGGTCGGCGGTGAGCCCGCGGCCGTCGGGGCCCATGCGGTCGTAAGTGTGCGTGGCGTCGGCTGCGAAAAGCACTCGGTAGCCGAGGTTGCCACCGACGCGTGCCGTGGTCTCGCAGCAGTGGTTGGTTGTGATGCCGCAGATCACCAGCCCGTCGACTTGTTTGCGTTGCAGCCATCGGTTCAGGTCAGGGGTGCCGTGGAAGCTGGAGTTCACGCTCTTGCGGACCAACAGGTCAGGCTGGGCGGTGTCGAGGTACTCCTTGAGGTGATTGCCTGACCGGCTCGGGTGAAGCGGACTGTTCGGGTTGGTCGAGTCGTGCTGCACGAACACCATGGGCAGGCCCGCCGCGGTGAAGGCGTCAACCAGTGAGGCGATGTTGCGGTCGGCGTCAGGATTGTTGCGTGGTCCCCAGAAGGCCGAGTCGTCGAACCCGCGCTGCACGTCGACCACGATGAGGGCGGTCGTCGCTGCGAGGAGCCCGGACGGGGTCGCCGCGGCTCGTGTGGTGTGTGGCATGTGGTCTCCCAGGAGGTGGGTGGTCGGGGGTTAGCGGGAGCCCTGCGGGCGAGTGGGCCAGCGGCGGGGCCCTCGGGCGAGGCGTGCGAGGCGGTCATTCTCAGCGGCTCGCAGCCGGCGCTGGATCTCGTGGTCGGCAGTGGCTTGGTAGAACAGGTAGCTGGTCATGGTGATCTCCTCAGGTGCGGTGGTGGAGTCACCATCGTGTTCTCGACGGCGGGGTGGTCGCGCCGGGGAAATCGCCGGGGAGATTGCCGGGTCGGGGGTGACCTGGCCCTGCCGGGCCTAGGTCAGGCGAGGTCGCCGGCGAGGGCCGCGAGTTCGGTGCGCGAGGTGATGCCGAGCTTCGAGTACACGTTGCGCAGGTGGAAGTCGACCGTCCGGGGGCTGATGAACAGACGAGTGGCGACGTCCTTGTTGCTCAGCCCTTCCCGTACGAGGCCGGCGATCTGTGACTCTTGCGGTGTGAGGCCGGTGGCGACGAGGTTGGCGCCACGTCGGGCGGTCTCACCGGAGGCTCGTAGCTCCTGTCGGGCCCGTTCGGCCCAGAACCCGGCGCCGAGGCTCTCGAACGTGTCGAGGGCTTCGCGCAGTGGCACTCGCGCGTCGGTGCGACGGCGGCGACGGCGCAAGTGCTCTCCAAGGGCCAGCTGGGTTCGGGCGCGGGCGGGGAGGCGGGGCGACTTGGCGTGCCATTCCAACGCCTTGCCGAAGTTCTTCTCGGCGTCACCGTCGCCGACCAAGGCTTGTGCGTGGTAGACCGCGGCCCAGGCCCATGCCATGTCGGTTCCCTCAGCGAAGGAGTGGAGCTCGTCGAGACCCTCCTTGGCGAGGTTCGCCCGATCGGCGCGCACGGCGGTCTCGATGCGGTCGAGCGCGGTCAACCAGCGTGCCACGGGTAGGTCGATCTGTTGCAGGTGGTGCAGGGCTGTGGCAGGTGTGACGTCGGACTGCCGAGCGGCGGCCCAGTGCGCGAGTCCGCGCACGATTCCCGCGACCGCGCCGTGAGGCGGACGCTGTTCGAGTTCGACGTCGAGTTCGCGCAGGTGTTGCGGGGCGGCCGCGTCGCCGCGCAACGCCGAGATGACGGCGAGCTCGGCAAGAGGTAGGGCGACGAGCTCATGCAGGCCGAGGTTGCGGTCGAGCAGCAATGCTTCCTGGGCGGCCGCTGCGGCTTCGCTCCACGCGCCGGTAGCGATGCGGAAGACGACGCCTCGGGTGAGGGCGTGCTCGATCATGTTGACGGCGGAGGTGTCGCGGGCGTGCTGGAGCTGGAGGTCGTGCAGCCGGATTGCCCGTTCGTCGTCGCCCAGGTGCATGGTCGCGATGGCGAGGTTGGCGTGGAGCAGCGGTGGTGCCGTCAGGGGCAGGGGGATGTCCCAGGCGCGTCGCAACGCCGTGGCTGCGGTCGCCCAGTCGTTTCGGATGACGGCGGTGAATCCGTCGAGCAGCAAACCGGCGACAAGTTCCTCTGGTGCTGCCTGTGGTGCGGGCGGCTCGACGATGGTGGAGGGGTCGGGAGCGTCGGCCGAGCGGGCGCCGAAGGATGCCAGGGCTGCGGCGAGCATGGCGAGGACCCGCGCGTGCGCAGGATCGTGGGGCGCTGCGGTGGTGGCTGCGTGGCACACGATCCGATAGCCGTCGTCGAGGGATCGGGTGTTCCACTCGACCTGGCCTTGAAGCTGAAGGAGTTCCGCGCGCAGGAGCGGGTCGTCGGCGTCCACGAGTGCGGCCCGGGTGAGGAGGTCGGTCTCAAGCGGCCGGCCGGCGGCGAGGTTGGCCCCGGCGGCGGCCAACAGGCGTTGGGCGCGCTCGTGGGGGTTGAGGGTGAGCTCGGCGGCGCGGGCCCATGCGGCGGCGGCTGCTTCATGTCCGCCGCGTCGACTCGAGCGCTGGGCGGCCTCGTCGAGCGCTGCGACTACGTCGGGGTCAGGGCCGTCGACGGACGCAGCCAGGTGCCAGGCGCGGCGGTCCTCGTGGGCGGTTCCGGTGAGGGCGTCGGCAAGCGCCCGGTGGGCCTGCCGGCGCCGTGAGCTCGTGGCGGCTCCGTAGATTGCGGACCGTACGAGCGGGTGGCGGAGCATGAGCCCGTCCGAGTTGATGCGCAGTAGTCCCGACTCCTCGGCAGTGTCGAACGCGTCGTGGGGTGCGCCGAGGGTGGCGGCAGCCCGGGCGACGGTGGCGGGGTGGCCGGAGTCGTCGGCGGCCACGACCAGGAGCACGGTCTGGGCTGCGGTATCGAGCTTGCGGTAGCGGTCGAGGAAAGCGCGCTCGACACGTTCGGTGAGCGGAAGCCGGTCGGGGAGACGGTGTTGTCCGGTCAGCTGGTCGGCGGTGAGCGCGCCGCTCAGCTCGATCAGGCCGAGCGGGTTGCCGTCGGTGACTTCGACGAGTTCTTCGAGCACATGGGCAGCAATCGGAGCAGCGGCTTGGTCGGCGATGAGCTCGCCGGCAGCGGCAGCTGCGACCCCGCTCACGGTGAGGGTCGCGAGGTCCGGTGTGTCGAAGGCTCCTGACTCGTCGTCCCGGATGGCGAACATCAGTGCGACCGCTTCGCCCTCGAGTCGTCGTGCCACGAACATCAGGGCTGCGGCGGAGGCGTCGTCGAGCCAGTGGGCGTCGTCGATGACCCCGAGGACGGGTTGGTCTCCGCCGACCTCGGAGAGCAGGTTCAGCGTGGCGAGGTAGACCAGATGTCGGTCGCCGGCGGTCGCAGTCTCTTCGCCGAACGCAGCGCGCAGCGCTCGGGCCTGGGGCGCCGGGATCTGGTCGAGGCGGTCGAGCACCGGACGGAGCAGACGGTGCAACGCCGCGAAGGGCAACGGCGCCTCGGACTCGACACCCCGCGTGCGCAGCACGGTCACACCAGTATCTTCAACCGCGTCCCGGGCGGCCGCGACCGCGTCATCGAGCAGGGCGGACTTCCCGACGCCCGGCTGGCCTCGCAGGACCAGCGCGGCTCCGTCGCCGGTTGCGGCGCGCTCGATGAGCGCGCGCAATGCTGCCTGCTCGGCCTCCCGTCCTCTCAGCACGGCGGCACCCTATCGAGTCGAACCCGACACCGGAACAGAGCCGATGTCGCGGCTTTTGCCTGGTTCGGTGACGGGTCCCGCGGCCGAGTCGGTCACTGGGCCGCCCGGCAATCGAGCCGGTCCAGGACGGTCAGCACGTCGGCGCGCTCCACGGGTTCTCGGGCGGTGACGATGAGCAGGCCGGCAGCCTCGTCGACGTCGCAGAAGCTGACACCGGGCAGGTTGCCCACCTGTCGCTCGACTGCTTCGCCGACACCTGTGGCCGGCGGGTCTTGGAGGCGGAACATCACGGTCCCGACGAAGGCCCGCGGGGTGTTGCGCATCATTGCGACCCTCCGCGCTGGTGTGGGTCGGCCGTCCGGGCGTTGTGGGTGAGGGCGGTGATGATGCGTGGCCAGGCGGCAGGGGGCAGGTCGTGCCCCATCCCTTCGACCAGCTCGAGTCGTGCGCCGGGGATGGCGGCGGCGGTCGCTCGCCCGCCGGAGGGGTGGCACATGCGGTCGGCTGTGCCGTGGATGGCTACCGTCGGAACTGTCAGGCGCGCGAGCGCGGAGGTGCGATCGGACGCGGTGCGTATTGCTCGGTGCTGCCTGGTCCGTCCGTCGCGGGCGTCGGGGTCGCGACGGAACGCCGCTCTCGTCGCCCGACGAACTTCGTCGAGGTCTTGGTCGAATCCGGTGGACCCGACGGCCTCGAAGATTCGCACGCGGCGTTCGACGGCTTCCTCTTCGGTGCGCGGCCGGCGTGCGATGAGGTGGCGAAGGAGCACGGGTGAGGTGCGCCCCTTTCCGCGCTGCCCGGTGGTGGACATCATCGAGGCGAGTGAGGCCACGCGGTTCGGGTGCCGGATCGCGATCAGCTGCGCCACCATGCCCCCGAGCGAGGCACCGACGACGTGTGCGGTCGCAACGCCGAGGTGGTCGAGGAGCCCGACTGCGTCGTCGGCCATGTCGTCGAGGGTGTACCTGGCACCGGGCAGGTGGGTGGACCGGCCGGCGTCGCGGTTGTCGAACCGGACGACGTGGGACCCGTGATGTGCCAGCTGGCGGCAGAACGCGTCGGGCCAGTGCACCAGCTGGAAGCCCAGCCCCATGATGAGCAGCATCGTGGGTGACGTCGGGTTGCCGAAGGTCTGGTAGCACACGGTGACGGCTCCGACGTTTGCGAAGCGCTCCGGGCTGGGACCGTTGGGGACCTCGCGTGTCCAGGCCAGGGCGGTGGTCGGCTCGTCGCCGGCCAGGTAGGGCGTGGCGGTGTCGCCCGGGTGGTAGCCCAGTGCAGTCCAGAACGGGTCGGCGAACGTGGCGTTGGTGGCGACGATGGTGGCCCGCAGTCGCTGCACCTCGGGCCAACGGGCCACCCATTCGAGCAGGAGCTCGTGCGTGCGACGGCCGATCCCGCGTCCTTGGTAGGCGGAGTGGGTCTGCAGGAGTCCGATGTGTCCGGTGTGGTCGTCCGGCCAGCCGCGAAGGACGTCCACGACGGCTACGAGCGCACCCGTGTCGTTGTACGCCCCGAGCACTGCCTTGTGCGCGGCGGGTAGCCCGGGTGGGCGGGTGCTGAGCAGCTCGGCTGCCGCGTGCGGGGGTGTCGCGGTGCCCGTGACACGGCGTGCATAGTGCGGGTCTGCGTCCAGGAGCGCCTGCACGGCCTTGGTGGCGCGCTGGTCGAGCTGTCGCAGGGTCAGCTGCGGCTTTTCGGTGGCGGTCATGCACGGTCCTGGAGGTAGCGGGTGTAGGCGTCCGGTCGCCAGGCGGCGACCATCTTGGTGCGAAGCGTGGCTCCCAGGCGCTGGTAGAAGCGCTGGCCGGCGTCGTTGTCCTGGTTCACGCCCCAGGTGATGAGTGACTTGTCAGGGCGCACGTGCTCGGCGAGGGCCGCCATGAGCATGCCGCCGATGCCGCGGTCGCGCACCTGCGGGCGGACGTAGAGGTCGTCCATGGCGAAGATGTCGTGGCCCTGCCACAGGTTGAGCTGCCGGGTGCCGCTGACGTACCCGAGGGGCTGCTCGGCTGCGACGGCGAGGAGGACCACGACCGACGGGTCGGCGAGCATGCGCCGCCAGTCCGCGAGGCTGGCGTGGACGGCGTCGGCGGAGTTCTCGTGCGTGGCGAGCTCGAGGAGCAGGGTTCGAACGTCGTGGGCGTCCTCGGGGCCGGCGCGGCGGATGGTGATGGTGGCGGTGGCGTCCGGCTGGTTGGTCATGGCTTTGCTCCTGTGCAGTGTGTGGATGTCGAGGTTGGATCGGGGTGGTGTCGACTCGGGGTGGTGTCGACTCGGGGTGAGGTGGGCCTGTTGTGGCGCCTGGAGGAACGCCGGGTTCTGCACCCCGTGGGGGCATGTGGGGTGGGTGCAGAACCCGGCTGCATGGGGGCTGGCGGGCGCGGTCATTCGCGGATGGCGGTCAACACCTCCAGACGGGCTGCGCGGCGTGCGGGCGCCAGTCCACCGACGACGCCGACCACGAGGGCCACGGCGGCAACGAGCGCAAGCCCGGTCGTGGGAACCTGCAGGTGCAGGTCACCGCCTTGGGCGATGGCGCGCACGAACAGGGCACTGGTGGCGACTCCGACGGTGGTCCCGACGAGCAGCCCGGCGACCGCGATGAGCAGGGACTCGGTGCGGATCATGGTCCGCAACTGCCGACGGGTCATCCCGACGGCACGGAGCAGGCCGAGCTCTCGGGTGCGTTCGATGATGGACAGAGCCAGCGTGTTGGTGATTCCGAGCATGGCGATGAGCACGGTGAGCATCAGCACGGCGGTGATCAGCGTGAGGATGCCGTCCAGGGACGCGGTGCGGGCCTCGGCCGCGCTGGCCTGGTCGCGTACTTCGACCGTCGGCATGGCCTCGAGCGCGTCCTCGAGCGCGGTCTGCGCCTCATCGACCGTGGTGCCCGGGCGGGGGCGCACCAGCAGGGTGGCGTCCACGCGCTCGGTGAACCAGTCGCGGTAGCTGGCGAGCGAGACGAGGTAGTCGGTGCTCAGCGCCTTCGCGTCGTCGTCGTCGATGAGCCCGACGACGGGCACCTCGACGGTGCCGGTGCGGGCGAACGTCATGGCGAGGCTGTCGCCGAATTTGAGACCGCGTTCAGCCGCCTGGCGCTCGGTGATGACCACTCCGTCGGTCAGGCCGGTCAGGCTGCCCTCGACCATGTCGACATCGGTCACGTCACCGATCGTCGCGGGGTCAAGCGCGGTGAGCGCGCGGGTGGCGCCGGCGTCCTTCCAGTGCCCGAACCGCAGCGGCGAGACCGTGCCGACCTCGTCCAGGCCTTCGATCTTCTTCAGGGTCGCCGGCTCAAGGCCGCCGAGCATCTCACCGCGTGCGCTCTCCACGACCAGTTCGGCCGTGATGGCCTCGTCGAAACCGGACTGCAGAGCAGCGCGGACCGAGGCTCCGACGACGGAGACGAACACCACCAGCGCGAGGCTGAGCGCCAATGCCATCACGGTCGCTCCGGTGCGTCGCGGTGCTCGTCGGGCAGCTTCTCGAGCCAGGCCCGCGGGCACGCCGCGGCCGGTGAGAGCGCTCAGCCCGCGCCCGATGTGGTGCACCACGGCGGGCGCGACAACCGGGGCGAGGGCGACCAGTCCGGCCACCAGGGCGGCCGTGCCGGCGCCGAGTGTCGGCATCGACTCGGTGGCCCCACCGACGCTGAGCGCGGCGACTCCCACGGCCGTGAACGTGACGCCCACGCCGGCGCGGATGCGGCCCCGACCGCCGGTGGTACCGAGGGCACCCTCGCGCATGGCCATCACAGGTGAGATGCGGGATGCGCGTCGGGCGGCACCGAACGCGGCGATGAACGTGACGACCACTCCGACCGCCAACGCGACGATAAGGGTGCGGGCCGACAGAACGGTGGGGCCGTCGGGGACGGTGGCGCCGGCGGCGTCCAGCAAGGCGCGCAGCCCGATGGCGGCCATGAGTCCGGCTCCGGTCCCGGCAACGGCTCCGGCTACGCCAAGGACGGTGGCCTCGCCGAGGATGGACGTCATGACCTGACGGCCGGTGGCTCCGGCCGCACGCATGACCGCAAGCTCCCGGGTGCGTTGTGTGACCAGCACCGAGAACGTGTTGGCGATGAGGAACGCACCGATCACCAGCGCGGCTCCGGCCAGCGCGAGCAGTGCGCCGGTGATGAAGCCGAGCTGAGACTTGGCGGCCGCCGCACTGGCGGCGGCCGTGTCCTGGCTGGCGGCCACGTCGACGTCCGTGCCGAGCTCGGCACGGAGGTCCTCAGCCACGCCCGAGGTGGCGGTGGCGTCGGCTGCGATGACGTCGATCTGCGAGATGCCGTCACCGAGCCGCAGGAGACGCTGCGCGGTGGACAGGCTGGTGAGGGCGACGGTGGTGTCGGGCAGCCCGTCTGCCTCACCGAAGCCGACCAACCCGACCACGCGAAGGTCGGCCTCACGGTCGGCCTGGACGCGAACCGTGTCACCGACGGTGATGTCGTGCGCGGTCGCGGTGGCTGCGTCGATGACGACCTCATCAGACTTCGCGGGTGCGTGACCCTCGCGGAGGGTGAACCCGTCGACTCCGGTCCACGAGGTGAGCATCGAGGGACCTGCCGGAACGATCGCCTTGCCGTCAGCGATGAGGAGTCCGGTTCCCTTGACGACGGGGATGGCGCGACCGACGCCGGGAAGCGCGGCGGTGCGGGTCGTCAGCTCGGCGTCGAGGGGGTCGCGTTCGACCTCGACGCCCATGGCGGCGTCGAAGGCGACGGCGTCGCGGATGACGATGTCAACCTCGGTGCTGGCGTCGCGGAACTGGTCGTCGAACACCTCTCGGGACGTGTCGGTCAGCACGAGGGTGCCGACGACGAAGGTGACGCCGAGGGTGATGGCAGCGAAGGTGAGCAGCAGCCGCCCGCGGTGGGCCATCGTCTGCTTGACGACAAGTCGGAGCATGGGTCAGCCCTCCTGGATGGAGCCGGAACCGAAGCCGGCGTGGGGATCGGGGTTGGCGTCGGGGTGGGGGTGCTCGTCGGTGTCGAGCTGGAGCATCCGGTCAGCGATGGCGGAGGCTGTGGGGTCGGTGATCTCTTCGATGACGCGTCCGTCGGTGAGGAGCACGACCCGGTCGGCGTGGGCGGCGGCCAGCGGGTCGTGGGTGACCATGACGATGGTCTGGCCGAGGTCGTCGCAGGCGTCGCGGAGGAAGCGCAGCAGAGCCTGCCCGTGCCGGGTGTCGAGGTTTCCGGTCGGTTCGTCGGCGAACACGATCTCGGGGCGGGTGACCAGGGCCCGGGCGACGGCGACTCGCTGCTGCTGACCTCCGGAGAGCTCGGAGGGGCGGTGGTGCAACCGCTCCCGCAGTCCGAGGGTGTCGACCAGTCGGGCCATCCAGTTGGGGTCTGCGCGCCGTCCTGCCAGGTCGAGCGGGAGGGTGATGTTCTCCTGCGCGGTGAGGGCGGGAAGCAGGTTGAAGCTCTGGAAGACGAACCCGAACCGGTCGCGGCGCAGCAGCGTGCGCTGCCGCTCGCCGAGGGCGGTGAGGTCGGTGTCTCCGATGAGTACCTGGCCGGCGTCGAGGACGTCGAGACCGGCGAGGGCGTGCATCAGGGTCGACTTGCCGGACCCGGACGGACCCATGATGGCGGTGAAGGTTCCGGTGCGGATGTCGAGGTCGGCACCGTCGAGCGCCTTCACGGCCGCCGGTCCGGTCCCGTAGGTCTTCACGAGGCCGCGGGCGCGTACCGCTACCGACGCGCTCGGGGCAGCGGCTTGGTCGGCTTGGGTGGCGCGGGTGTTGAGCAGGTTGGTCATGGGTGGCTCCTTGGTTGGTGGCCGGGTGCCGGCCGGGCGAGGACGTCGCAGGTTCGGGGGTCTCAGCCTCGGTTTCCCCGGCGCCTGGTCGCGCCGGGGAAATCGCCGGGTCCGTGGCTTCCGACTCAGTGGCCGTGGCCCTGGCTGATGGGGGCCCGCTCGGGGTCGTGCGCGGGCAGCATGAAGGTCGGGATGAGCAGGACAACGAGACCGATGGCGACGGCGAGGAACGCGTCCTGGCTGCCGGACGTGATGCCCGCGCGGGTGGTGAGGTTGCCGGCGACCGCGGTCAGGGATGCCACACCGAGCGCGGCACCGATCTCGTGGCCGGTCATCATCAGTCCCGACGCGAGACCCGACTGCTCGGGCGCGACGTCGCTCATCGCCGCAACGGAGATGGCGACGAACATCGGACCGACGCCGAGGCCGAGCAGCGCGAAGCCGGGAAGCACATCGCCCAGGTAGGAGGGGTCGGAGTCGACGAACGAAAGGACCAGGGCCCCCGCGGTGGCGATCAGCAGGCCCACGCCGATGAGCTTCTTCGCCCCGACGTGCGGCAGCGCCTTCGATGCGACGGCGGCGCTGACGGTGATGAAGCCCGCCAGCGGCAGGAACTGCAGGCCGGTGACGAGGGCGGACGAGCCGAGCACCTGCTGCAGGTACAGCGAGCTGAGGAAGATGGCACCGACGACGGCTCCGGTGACGCCCGCCATGACGGTGGATGCCGACACCAGGGACCGGATGTGCCACGTGGCGGGCGGCACGATGGGGCTCTCGACCTTGCGCTCGTTGACCACGAACCCGGCCAGCAGGATCGCGGCGAGGCCGGCGGCGACGAGTGTGTGGGGTGCCGTCCAGCCGTGGCTGGTGGTGGACTCCACGGCGTACACGAGGGTGAGCAGGCCGGTCACCAGGAGCGCTGCCCCGGACAGGTCGAGCTGGCGGCGGCCAGCGGTGGGCGTGGGCGCGAACCGGACTCTGGCCAAGACGCCGACGGCGACAGCGACGCCGATGGGGACGTTGATGAAGAACACGGCGCGCCAGTCGAAGACGGTGGTGAGGATGCCGCCGAACAGGACACCGGCGGCGATGCCCATGCTGGCCACGGTGCCCCACAGCGCCAGAGCGGTAGCCCGCTGGCGGCCCGAGTAGGTGGCCATGACGATGGACATGGCTGCCGGGGTGAGCAGGGCTGCGCCGGCGCCCTGGGCGCCGCGCGCGGCGATCAGGGTCGTTGCCGAGTCGGCGAAGCCGGCGGTGAGTGAGCCGAGCGTGAACAGGGTAAGGCCGGTCAGGAAGACGCGGCGGCGGTCGAACAGGTCCGCGACGCGTCCACCCAGCAGCAGGAACCCGCCGCTGAGCAGCACGTAGGCGCTGACCATCCACTGGTAGCTGCTGGACGAGAGGTGCAGGTCGTTAGCGATGCTGGGCAGGGCGACGTTCACGACGCTCACGTCGAGCACGACCATGATCTGCGCGGCCAGCATGAGGGCCAGCACGGTCCAGGGACGCCGTGCAGCTGGTGCGTCGTGGTCTGGGGCTTCGTGGTGTAAGCCCCCGTGGTGTGGGCCGGCGTGCGCGTCGTGTGCGGGCGGCGACGCCGTCGTGGAGTGATGCGAGTGGCTCATGGCGTTCTCCTCGGGAAGGTGATGCCGGCTCGGTGATGCCGGTGACCCGAGCGTCCTTCCGGACGCGGGTGGCTCGCGCCGGGAGTTCCGCCGGGTTGCCTCCGGTTGGGGCGACGGCATCGGCTCCGGCACTCAGTGCGCCATGTGACGTGACGGCAGAGCGAGGAGCGCCAGCGGAGGTGCGCCACGGAACGCCCGGGGGGCGCAATCCCGGCGATCTTCCCGGTGCGACGCAAGGCCCCTCGCCGCGACCGTGGACGAAGACGACTCCATGACCGAGGTGACAGCCATGACCACCAGCACGACCCCTTCCGCTACCTCACTCGATACACCTCGCGCCATCGAGGGCTTCAGCCCGAGCACTCGGCCCAGCGGGCCCAGTCGGTCCCGTCGGAGGTTCGCCCTGGCGTTGCTGGTCTCGGCGCAGTTCGTGATCATGCTCGACACGTCGATCGTCAACGTCGCGCTGCCGTCGATCCAAGCGTCACTGTCCATGAGCGCGAGCAGCCTCAGCTGGGTGGTGAACGCCTACGTGCTGACCTTCGGCGGGCTTCTCCTGCTCTGCGGTCGCGTCGCCGACCAGGTCGGCAGGCGGCGCATGTTCACGATCGGCTCGGCCCTGTTCACCGTGGGCACACTGGCCGCAGCGACCGCTGCCGACGAGTGGATGCTCGTCGCCGGCAGGATCGTGCAGGGTGCTGGAGCAGCGTGTCTGAGCCCGGCCGCGATGGGCCTGCTCCTCGTCAACTTCCCGGGCGAGCACCGGGCACGGGCGATAAGTCTGTGGGGCGCCGCATCGACGCTGGGTGGCGCCACCGGAGTCGCCGCAGGCGGACTGCTGGCCGGCGCGTTCGGCTGGTCATCGGTCTTCCTGGTCACCGTCCCGGTATCCCTGCTGGCCGTCGTCATGGCCGGGCGCGTCCTCGACGACAGCCAGCAGCGCGCCAGCCACGACTTCGACCTCCGTGGTGCCGTGAGCATCACCGGAGCCGTCGTCGCGCTTGTGCACGGGGCACTCGCCCTCACGTCGGGAAACTGGAAAGAGTTCGTCACCGTCGGAGTTGCAGTTCCCGTCGCGCTCGCGGCCGTGTTCATCCGAGCAGAGCGCCGCGCACCCGAACCCTTGGTGCCCCTCGACCTGTTCAGCTCCCGGACGCTGAGGATCGGCGTCGCCCTCGCCGTCTTCGGCGGAGCCGCCCGAGCTTCGACGTTCGTACTCGTCGCGCTCTACCTCCAGCAGGCACTCGCGATGTCCCCCGAAGCCGGTGGACTGGCCATGGTCCCCACGTCCCTGACCGGGTTCGTCGTGTCGCTCGTCCTCCTGCCGCGCGTCCTGCGTCGATTCGGGCCCCGGGCGAGCCTTGTCGCCGGGCTCCTGGTTCTCGCGATCGGACACCTGTGGCTGGCTCTCGAGCCTGCCGGGTCCGGCTACGCGCTTGGCGTGTTGCCCGGGCTGCTGTTCGTGGCGACCGGCGTCGCCCTCAGCTTCACCCCCACCACCGTGGTGATCGCGACCGCCGTCAACGAGTCGCACGCCGGCCTCGCTTCGGGTCTGGCCAGCAGCGCTACCCAGGTCGGTGCCGCACTCGGTACAGCGGCGTTCACCACCATCGCGTTGGAGAATCGGAGCTCCGGGTTTCCGGCCGCCTTCACCGCCGCCGCGGTCGTCGCGCTCACCACCGCGCTACTCGGCGCCCTTGCACGCGAGAACCGCCGCTAGCCCTCGCCTGTCGCGTGACCGCCCGAACGGGTCGCGACGACCCACACCTGTCCGCATCGCCGACGAGGACCACGCCTATGCCCCAGCCACCGAGTCACCAAGCCGTCTCCGATCCCTCGAAGGAGGACACTGCGGACAGCCCCCTGGCCGGACCCGACGAGGCTCGCACCAAGCCGCGTTCGCGGATCATCGCCGCGGAACAATCTGCGATCGACAACGCCTACCGACTTCTCGACGAACAGCGTCACATCGCCCGACACGCGCTAGCCGCGTCCCGGCTCAACCGCGGCACCGGCACCCCGCAGTCGCTCACCGAACGTGACGCCATCGTGTCCCAGCAGGAGGCCCGTGTTCGCACGCTGGAGGCTGTGGAGCACCAGCTCGTGTTCGGAAGGATCGACCGACCTCACGCGCGCAGCTACATCGGGCGCATCGGGTTGCGAGATTCGCGACGCGACAGCGTCGTGCTTGACTGGCGTGCCGACGCTGCCGCACCGTTCTACGCCGCTACGGCAGCGGATCCGCAGGGGCTGCTGCTTCGCCGTCGGCTGCGCGTCGTGGACCGAAGCGTCACCGACGTCCACGACGACATCGTCGCGCCCGGCCACGACAAGCGTGAGGACGTCCTCACGGACACCGCCGACGCTGCGATCCTGGCCGCAGCCCAACGACCACGCACTGGACGAATGGCTGACATCGTCAACACCATCCAGGCCGAGCAGGACGCCGCCATACGTGCCCCACTGGCCGGCATCCTCGTGGTCGACGGACCACCCGGAACTGGCAAGACGGTCGTGGCACTGCACCGGGTCGCGTACCTGCTGCACCGTCACCGCGACTACCTCGAACGACACGGCGTCCTCATCGTCGGCCCCGGATCGAAGTTCCTCGACTACATCTCTCACGTCTTGCCCGGACTCGGCGAGACCAGCGTCACCGCTGCGACCGTCCAGGACCTTTATTCCGTCCGCGAGCCTCTCGGTGACGACACAGCCCAGGTGGCCGCTCTCAAGGGAAGTGAGGAGATGATGCCGGTACTGCGGGCCGCCGTCGACAGCCAGTACCGGGTCCCCACCGCACCCATCCCGCTCGAGGTCGACGGCACGACCGTGTGGCTGCGCCCCGACGCTGTCCGCGTCGCTCAACAGCGAGCCCGGGACACCGGCGAGCCCCATAACCAAGCACGCGACCAGTACTCCAGCGCGGTCCTGGACGATCTGATCGACCAGATGCGCAGCCTGGACGAGCCAGTCGGCGGTGACGCCCGCGTGCGTCGTCTCCTCGCGGCGTCCCCAGACGTACGCCGTGAGGTGAACCTGTGCTGGATGCCCCGCACCCCAGAACAGCTACTCGAGCGGTTGTACGCCGACGAAGGCTTCCGCAGGGACTGCACCGACTCATGGACGTCCGCGCAGCGTGTCCTCCTGCACCGCCCGCGGGGTCGGTCGTGGACCCTCGCCGACATTGCACTCCTCGACCACCTCGCCGAGCTCCTAGGGCCGCTGCCGGCCACTACCGCCGAAGCTGCCGCCGCGCATGAGGTCGACACCGACCGCGAAGAACTCACCGCCTACGCCGCGGACACGCTCCGTGTCGCGAACCTCGACGCAATGCTCACACCCGAGATGTTGGCTGCGCGCCACGCCCCCTCTCCGAGGCAGACGACCACAGACGATCCGGTGTGGGACACCTTTGGACACGTCGTCGTGGACGAAGCGCAAGACCTCTCGCCGATGCAATGGCGCATGATCGCCCGCCGATGCCCGTCCAAGTCCATGACCATCGTCGGCGACCCGCACCAGGCAACCTCGCCGGCCGCGAGCAAACAATGGGTCCCGCTGAACACGTCGGCTGCCGGCCGGACGCGGCGACACCGCCTGAGCGTCAATTATCGCGTCCCCGGCAGGGTCATGGATGCGGCGATGCAAGTACTCGCAGCACACGTTCACGCTCCTGAGAAAGTCCGGTCCCTTCGCCCCGGGACGCCTCCGCGCTATGTGGAATGCCGGGGCTGCGATGAAGCGACGCTTGTGCGCCGAGGCGCTGACGTGGCACAGCGGTTGGCACGTACATCGCCCGGAAGCGTCGCCCTCGTGTTGCCGCCCGGCCTCGCCTGCACCGACGAGACTCTCACCACCGAGGGCGGCAGCCACCTACCCAACGTGAGCCTGATGTCGGCAGCTGAGGTCAAAGGGCTGGAGTTCGACCACATGGTCCTGGTCGAACCGCACCTCCTCGCGCACGATCC
Source organism: Nocardioides sp. GCM10028917 (assembly GCF_042666175.1). Classification (NCBI taxonomy): domain Bacteria; kingdom Bacillati; phylum Actinomycetota; class Actinomycetes; order Propionibacteriales; family Nocardioidaceae; genus Nocardioides; species Nocardioides sp. GCM10028917. The sequence continues at coordinate 168,106 of NZ_JBHTFL010000001.1, read as the reverse complement.
GGCACTACGCAGCCGCATGCTCTACATCTGCCTGACCCGAGCCACCCAAACTGTCACCCTCGTCCACCGTCGACTACTTCCCGCAGAACTCCTCACCGCCGGGAACAGACACACCCAGTTCCTCGACGTCCCCCAGTGACGACATCTACCCACGGAAAGCCCGACGTGACCTCACGACCTCACATCCCTGCCATGCCTCCGGTGCCGGCTCACGAGCCCAGCGCCACATGTCGCGACGGGGCACTGCAGCACCTCATCGAACGCGGGACGACTAGCGACGCTGACGCGATCGCCACGGCCTTGGCTGATGCGTTCCTCAACTACCCGTTCACCGACTGGATGGTTCCAGCCGACAACAGGGTGGGGCGCCTACGCGGGTTGTTCTCGCTCACCGTCGGCCGCGTCGGCATCCCCTACGGCGACACCTTCGTCGCACGGTGTGCAGCTCAGGGGCGAGGGCGCGAGATCGTCGGCGCCGTGGTGGGGATTCCCGCCAGCGGTGTGCCTGACGAGGTCTGGGCTTCCATGGCACCCGCCGAGGAAGCGCTGCTCGCACACCGTGCCGAGGCGAGCGCCCAAGCCGACCAAGCAACGCGCCGCCTACGTCCGACCGAACCTCACTACACAATCGCCACCATGGGCGTCGCCGGCCACCACCGGCGCCGGGGTCTTGCTGAGGCCCTGCTCGAGCCGGTGCTCGCCGCAGCGGACGACCAGACGCTGCTGTGCTACCTGGAAACCTCCAGCGCCAGCAACGTCAGGCTCTACCGGCGCGCGGGGTTCACTGTCCGGGGCTCGGCCGCACTCCCACACCGCGGCCCTACCGTTTGGGGCATGTCCCGCCTCCCCACGCTGTAGCGCAGCGCTGCTTCCCGAGGTGTCCGTCGAGACCGGCGACCGGGAGATCGCTGCGCAGTTCGTCAACCTGCGTTCAACACCTGCAGCTGCCTGGGCGAGTGAGGACTTGGGGGAGTACATGACCGTCGCGACAGCCCTCGAGTGGCGCCGGCGCGGCCGAAAGGTCTACTTCAGCATCGACGACAGAGAGGGGACGGAACTCGCCGACAAGTTCGGGCTGTCGAACCTTCGCACCCGGGAGTTGGTCACCGCGTGCATCAGGGCGGGCTTGGTCCCTACGAGAGCAGACCTGACGAAGCTCTGGATGGATCTGCGCAAGTACTCCCGTCTCCCAACGTTGGCCGAGACCAGTGTCGTCGGCGAATGGGACAGATGGAACGAGCACAAGCTTTAGTTCGTATCGACCCGGGGGCTCGCTGCTGCAACGTCATGTACGCCCGCAGCGGCTGTCGCGCTCGGAACCGCGATTCTCGGCAGCACCCTCGCTTGTGGTGGCGGCCGCTGACTCTCACCGGTCACGCCAGTGAGTCGACAGCAGCCCATGGCGAGACGGCTCGGCCCTCTCCGACCCTCAGCGGAGATTCGGACGATGTCGCTCAGGTGTTCGGCAGGGGTTCGGTGATCCGCTCCGCGACCGGTTCTGAGACCCACTGGTCCGGACGGGGCACCGAGCGGATAGACCGGCTGGCGGACAACAGCATGGCCAGCAGCGCGGATCCAGCCACGAGCACCGTCAAGGTTGCCTGACCGCCGTGATGCTCGAGCAGCCAGCCGCCGAGGAGTGGCGATAGGGGCATAACCGACATGGACAGGAACTGGCTGGTGGAAGACACCCGACCCTGGAGGTGGTCCGGGGTCACTGCCATCCGGTACGAGCCGATGCCGGCGTTGGCGACGGGGTTGAGCAAGAGCAGGAAGAACGTGCACAAGCAGGCCGTCCATGGGCTGGCGGACCAGGTGAGCGGGATCAGGGGCAGGCAGCACATCCATCCGACCAGGACGGTGAGCCGTCCGGTAGGAAGCCGTTGGATCAGCGCGGGCGCGACGGCGGCACCGAGGATGCCTCCGACGCCGGCCGCGGTGGAGACCAACCCGATCTGAGCGGCCGGCACGCCCTCTTGCACCATCCTGAGCGTCACAACGAAGAAAATCGCGTTCGTCACGAGGTTGGTCAGCGACGCCCACGTCATCAAAACACGGAAGAACGGGCGTGCCCACATGAACGCGAGTCCTTCCGACAGTTGCCTGCGTATCGGCTCGTGCCGCTGGGGGCGGGCGGACAGGTCCGTGCGTACCCTGCGCACCGTCAGGCACGCGACGGCGAACGTCACCGCGTCGACCGCGAACGGCAACCAGCGCGTCACGGCGTACAGCGCGCCGCCCAGCGGACCGCCGAGCAACGATGCAACGTGCTGACGTGCTTGGCTCTGGCTCAACGCGGTTGGCAGATCCTCCGTTGACACCACCGACCGGAGCGCCGAACTCTGCGCCGGGTTGTAGACGCCTGCAGCAACCCCACTGATCAGCGCCACAGCCGTGAGGTGCGGAAGGGTCAGTGCCCCGAGTGCGCCGGCCATCGCCAGTGAGGTGTACGCCGCACAGCCCGTGCCACTCGAGATCAACATGATCCGGCGCCGGTCGACCAGGTCGGCCAGCACGCCGGCAGGAAGGAGCACGGCGCACAAGCCCCCCAGGTAGGCGGCCTCCACCAATCCCGCGGTGACAACCGAACCGCTCAGCGCGTAGGCCACGAGCGGGAAAACGAACATCGAAAGCGCACTGCCGAGCTCGCTGACGGTGTCGCCGATCCACAAGATCGTGAAGTCGCGGTTGCGGGACAGCTGTCGGTAACCGGGCATACCCGCACCTTATGGTGCGCAATTTGTAGTGCGCAACATGTCTTGCGAAATTTGGTACGCTGCGTCGATGACGGACTCCCAGCACGTCACCGATCCCCGCGTCCTTCGTGCACTCGCTCACCCCGTGCGTGGCAGGATTCTCGACGAGATCGACGCTGCCGGGTCAGTCCGGGCGGCGGACGTGGCACGCGAACTGGGCATCCCCGCGAACCAGGCCAGCTTCCACCTGCGTCAGCTCGCGAAGTACGGACTGGTTGAGGAAGCGCCCGAGGAGGCGCGCGACAAGCGCGACCGGGTTTGGCGCGGGACCACAAGCGCAGCGCTGACGGTCAACCTCAAATCACTTGAGGACGCGCCCGGCGGCCGAACTGCGGTGCACGTCTTCCGGGAGACCAAGAGAGCCTGGGGGCACCACCTCGTCGACCGTGCGTTTCGAACCGATCACCCGCCTGGAAGTGGCCGGTTCTCCTCGTCCGAGCACGCGCTGAAGCTCAATGATGACGAGGCTGAGGAGTTCCGCGGGGAGTTGGAAGAGCTGATCGACGGCTGGACGAAGCGCACGCGTGGCCGTGGCACCGGACGGCGGACGTACGTTGTCTACCAGTTGGTGCAGCCCTATCCGGAGATCGCCGAACCGTAGAGCATCCCGCGCTGCCCCAACTCTGCCCCTGTCGTATGGGACCGATTGAACCGCCATCCGGTGCTGCAAAGTGTGCCGTGGCGTCGAACATGCCGGGAACACGCGAGCCACGGGCGAAGTCGAACGAGGTCTGATGTCGTCGCCGACCTAACCCCAGCTCACCCAACCCGAAGTCGATGTTCGGGACCTTTGAAGGTTGTGGAGCCCCTGATTGCTGGTCATGCCCGCGCATGACTGCATGGATGGTGGGCGTACAACAGCGGCCAGCGCGAGACGCGCCGGCCGCTGCGGTTGCGGGTCCTCCTAGTCGGGGGGCAAGCAAAGAGTCCCTAGCGTGGCCTCCAAGCTGTACCCACCGTTCTGGCACACGCTGCACCACTGGAGTGCGGCTCCCGGCTGGTGTAGGAGCTGCACGTCGTTCGTCGCCCACTGTGCCGAAAGCGTGGCGGCTAGGTGCGCATCACCGATTATGCCGGTCACGGCATCCTCGAGCAGCACGAGCTGCTGCTCGATCATCGGTGTGTTGCCTACGCCCCAACAGGACAGTTCGGCGCTAGTGCGCGCCAAGGCACGTCGCATGGTGAGCAGGAACTCGAAGCGGTCTCTCTTCGCAGGTGGCAGTGCGTGCAACGCTCGGCGCTCGCCATCGAGCATGACGGTCTCCATCTTTTGGCGTCCGGAACGTCGGTGTGAGGCTCCGTGACACGGACACGGCATGCGTGTCAGTCGGGACAGTGCGTGCACTCCGCAGCCGCACAAGGTCACGTCAAGAGCCGTTGGACAGCTCATCCGCGATCTCAGTCAGACGAAGGGCAGCTTCCCGCGCTGCTGCTGCGCCCCACGTGCGATCCACGGCTCCCAGGTTCACGTCAACGCCGACGAGATGGGCGAACGCGAAGATCAGAAGATCCTCGACGAGGTCGGGGTCGACGTCGGGAAGAGCGCGCTTCAGCTCGTCTCGGACCGCGCGCACGTCTGAACCTGCGTCGGCAGCGTCATGGACCGACAAGGCCAGGTTAGTCAGCAGGCTCTGGGCGACAGAAGGTTCCATGCGAACGAGCGTTCCGCGTGAAGGCCAAGCCGCAATGGTTTCACGGCACTGGAGTTGGGAGCAGGTTCATCAGGCCGCGTTTCGGCCTGCTGGCCTTCCTCTGTGAGGTCAGCGCAGGGTTCGGATGACGTGGGGGATTTGCGCTTTGAGCACGTTCTCGGCCTCGAACATGGGATTTAGCTGGATCGCCCACCTTGGGTCCCCGGACGATTGCCTGCCCCGGAGGGCGTGAACCATTGCGGCAGCCGCGTCGAGAGTGACAGTGGAGTCCTCGTAGACCTCGATCCGGATGAGCGCATGCCCGTAGCTGTGATGAGAGGTTGCGGTGTGAAGACGAACGTATGCAGTGTGGACGTTCCTGTCAGTGGTCCTAGAGGCGGGCAGACGGAGGCCGGGGGAGCGCCAGCCCGCCTTTGTGGGGATCAGGTCAGGGTCGGGTAGCCAGTCGGCCTGATGGGTCTTGACTACCCCCACCACGTCGTCGCGGTCGCTGCTGCGAAGGAGGGGCCCGTCCACGACGAGGACCTTCCCGGTCGCTTTGGGGGCCGCAGCGACAGCCAGGTCTTCTACGTGGCGGCGCGCCTGATCGATCCACTCGTCAGTCAGGGTCGCCAGACCCCACGGTGTGCTCTCAGGCAGCGCCACGACGGGCAGTTGGGGTGCGCGTGTGCGTACTTCCTTCTCATCGAGCTGTGAACAGATGACCGCCAGGCGGGGTTGGTGGTCGAGCAGCGTGAGACCGTGAACCGTGCCGGCACTTGTCCAGGCCAGCGTGATCTCTTTGTGCTCCAGTCGGCCCAACAGCGCGCGGGCTTGGACGCCGTCGAGGCATCCGAGGGGGAGAGCAGGCGGGACGTCGTGGATGGGGCGCGGCTGCTGTTCGATCTGCTGCACGATCCGTCGGTAGCGACCGGCGGTGGGTGTGGCGTCGCGGGCACGACTGTCAGTGAAGGCAACCGCCGCAGCAGCAAGATCGACCGGGACAGACGTCGGCGGCCAGGGCACGGGTTCAGAGAAGGATGACGAGGGCACGGGGGCCTCCTAGGTTGGCTCAGAGAGCGGGCGACCTACCGGTCGACTGCTCGCAGCGTGCCGCTGGTCGCCTGCCAGGCATTGCCCCGCACCGGGTGGTCCCGGACCAGGCGTGCGTGCGCAAGCAGCTGAACATGGAGGGAGCACTCTTCCCCCGGCCCAGTCCGAGGTACGTCATTTGCAAGCCCCTTGATGACTCTGACCGGTTGCCGTCGTCGACGGCTGGGACTAAGGGACGACTAGCTCCTATCGCACCGGCTGTTGCTGCCGCGGTACGAGGCCTCGATGCTGCGCCGCACCGGCAGCACGACTGATGCTGCTCAGTGCCGGGTGGGCTGAAGCGCCAGTCCAGATCGACTCCCGGACCCGCGTGGCCGCCCGCAAAAAGGCTCGACTGCGTTTATCAAAACGCCTGCGAACGCTGTGGTCCCTTCATTACGGTCCTACCAGTCCCGCTTCGGCGGGCCGTCCCGCAAGGGACCAAAGCGTCCGTTGGACTGGACGCTGTCGGTGACCCCCGGCAGTGCCTCGCACTGTCGGGGGTCTTGCCGTTCGGATGCTCGGGCGTCGCCACAACGCCAACCGCGCCGCTGTAGAACTGCTGAAGCAGCCTTGACGCTCGTGGCCGAAGTCGTACAGCTCGAGTGAGGCGGCAGCCAGGCACGTCGAGCTTCCGGGCGGCCGCCCATGGGAGGTGTCAACCACCTCTCGAGTGCAACATCCAGATCTCGTGCTCGCTTAGCGCGCACCCCACTCCGTCAGGATCCTCCAGGCCTCGAACTTCCAGGGCCCCAGCCTGTCGAGCACCCCAACGATGTTGAAGGGGCGGCCGACCGCCAGTGCGGCGGCGACCTCGAACAGGCGGTGCTCGCTACTGGACCAGGCGCGGCCGTTCTCATCCACGTCTGCAATCCATGCGTCCCAGTCGAGTTCGAGGTCCCAGACCCAGTCGCCTGAGTCAGCAAGGTGACCGTCACGCCGAGGTTCGGTGATCCACCGTGCGGCGTCGCGCAGCACCCTCTCGTTGGGGTCGAGCTCGAGTAGCGCCTTCGCGGCGAGCCAAGCCTTGTTGTGCACGCGGGAGAAGAACCTCTCCCAACTCGGAGATGCAGCGTTGGCTTCGTCACGGGAAAGAGACGGCATGGGTGCTCCTGGGTGAGTGTGGGGTTGCGGACCTTGTCCACCCGCACGGTGCCGCCGGAGGTTCCCTGTGCAATCGGTGCTCGACCTTGAGCCCGGTGACCCGCGGCTCGAATGAGAACGGGGCATAGCCGCACCGCACACACGTCGGGGAGAGCCTCAGTCGCCAACGGTTGAACGCCCGGTGTGCGCCGGGTCCCTACTTGCAGGTGCCCAGCCCATTCAGACCTCGACGCACATCACCCGTGCGCTGATTGTCGGTGCGTGCGCAATCGGGACCCTCCCTGATCAACGGCGCAAAAGGCGCCCCGAACCTCGGAGACACGATGAACACCACCACCACCACCACCAACGCCGCCACCGCCCTGGACGTGTTCCAGGCAGCCGCCTGGCTTGACGACCTCTGGAACAGCACGGCCCACGCACTCAGCGCCGACTTGATCAAGTGGCAGTGCACCACCTGGGGAAGCGGATTCGGCAGCCCCGACTGGACTGACACCGCCACCTTCGACGTGGTCGCTGCCGCGCTCGACCTGGTGACGTACACGAACGAGTTCGGCAGCGACGAGCTCATCGTGGAGGTCCCGCTGGAGCACTTCGAGCGGGTTCGCCAGATCATCGACGGGATCGGCGAGTGCAGCGAGGGCTGGCCGTGGCACGCCGAGGACGTTCAGGAACTCGGCTTCGAGGCCGTGCTGCGCGCGGCCGCCGACGCCCTGGGGATGACCGAGACGGCGATCCTCGCCAAGGAGGACCTGTGCAGCGTCCTCCGTCTCCGCTGAGACAGATCCCGACCGAACTGCGTCACCAGACCGGTCGCGTGATCACGCCCCGGCCTCCTGAGGCTTCGACGACGACCCCGACGCGAATGCGTCGGGGTCGTTTTGCGCGTGAGGGCAGCCCGCCGCCGGCCGGGTGCCTTTGACAGTGAACCGCCGCGGCGCACGACAGCTGGTGAGGACGTTCGCACGCCCCTGGTCTGCAGAAACGCTTGCCGGCGGGCCCTCGGCACGCACGGTGACTGTCAAGCGCCAAGCCCGCATACGGGTCTATTGCCGGATGGATCTTGACACCGACCGCCTTCGACTGTCGTGGCGCTCACCGCCGGCACGGTGAGCGCAGCTGCCGCACCCCGCGGCACCGGACCCGGAGGTCCCACCATGATGTCCCACACTCGCCCGAACCCGGCCCGCACGACCGCACCGACTTCGAACCGCCTCGTCCGTCCAGGCGCTCTGGTCGCGCTCCTGGCTCACGACGATGACGAGCACGACGTCGACCTGGAGGGTGTCGTCGAGATCGTCCAGGCCGAGATCGTCGACGGCACCGCGCCGTCCGAGGAGATGGCCCAAGTGCGAATCGACGCCCTGCTCGACGCGTTCCTCGACGAGGACGGGTCGCTGCTGGTGATCCCGCGCACCGGCCCCAGGACCCCGGACACGCCCGGTTCACGCCAGGCCGTGCGTCGCGCCATGCTCAGCGAGCTCCGCAGCAACGCGTGGGCCGACGGGACCCTCCACAACTACGGCCTGGGCGTGTCCGCCTGGCGAACATGGTGCGACGACCAAGGCGTGCCGGCGCTGCCCTTCGACCCCGTGCACGTGGCCAATCACATCATCGACTACGCCCTGGCCTGGGGGACGGACGACGCACCGCCCGTGGACGACGACGGGAACCTGATGCAAGCCGTGGCCGTCGCGACGGTCGAGAACCGGCTCGCGGCACTGAACAAGGCCGCAGAGTTCATGGGACTGCCCCGACCGGGGGACAACCACGGCGTCCGCGAGCTCGTGCGCGGACTACGCCGCACGTTCCTCACCGCGCCCACCCACCGCAAGGAGGCGCTGACGTTCGACTGCCTCGAACGCTGCCTCGTCGCCGCGGGCGGCGCGCGCCTGGTCGAGCTGCGTTGCCGAGCCACCCAGCTCCTGCGCGCACGCACAGCAGCCACCACGGGACAGCTTGCCAAGCTTCGGTGGCCCGACGTGCAGCTGGAACCGGACCGCGTCACTCTCGAGCTCGCCGCCGCCCACCGGCACGGCAAACCCACCACCGTCGAAGTCGTCGCGCACCGCACCAACAAGAACGTCTGCCTCGTCACCGCACTGCACGACCTGCGCGCCGCCGCCCACCACGCCGACGAGCTACTGACCAGTGACACTGGCAAGCCCCTCACCCGGCAGGCCATCCACCTGGCGGCACCCGAACAGTGGCACGAGCTGCCGACCATGACAGACCGTCAGCTCGCAGCGGTCGTGCCGGCGCGCAGCGACATCTCGCCGATGGGAGCGCGAGACCAAGCCCTCCTCCTGACCGGCTTCTGGTGCGCCCTGAGACGCAGCAACCTCTCGGCACTGAACTGGCGTGACCTCACCGACTACGGGACGGATGGCATCGAGGTCATCCTGCGCCGGTCCAAGACTGACCAGGAAGGCAAAGGCGCACGGTTGTGGGTGCCGGACGCGGCCGACGGTGGCATGGTCTTCGATCCGGCCCAGGCGCTGCGGGACTGGAAAGCGCTGCTCACCCGGCTCCTGGGCCGTGCCCCCGAGCCGTCGGAGCCCGTCTTCGCCCAGATGAACGGGGCGGGCACCCCGCTGCTCGACGTGCGCGGTCGACTGTGTCGTCTCAGCGGCGACGGCATCAACGATGTGGCGCAGCGTCTCGCCATCGCCGCGAACCTCACGACGCCGCCCGTCGCCGGGACTCGGAACCCCTACGGAGCGCACTCGTTGCGGGCCGGCTGGGTGACCGAAGCGGCCGCAGCCGGCTTCACGATCGACGAGATCATGGCCGTCACCCTGCACCGCAGCCCGGCCACCGTCGTCGTCTACATCCGGATGGCAGAGGCGCGGAAGCGAGGCACCTCGAGAAGGTTGCTGTCGGTTCTCAGCGGAGCCGCATGACGTGACGTGACCCCGGTTGCGGTGCCGCGACAGCGAGCGCCCGCCTAACGGCTGACGGAGACTTACGGCAGCCGGTCACCCGTTGAGTTCGAGCGTGCGGGACTCGTCGAAGGGGTCGGCGTGGCGCACGTAGATCTCGGCGGTGGCCGCCTTCACGTGGTCCGTCACGTCCGCGGCGATTTGGGAGTAGGACATGCCGGACCGGCGCGCCAGCGTGGCGGCCGTGACGCGGAGGCTCCTCGTCCCGACCCGGAGCTTGTCGTCGGTGTCGAGGTCGCAGTTGGCGACCAGAGCGCGCAGATTGCGGGCAGCGCCTGCACGGTTCAGCGCGGCGCCGTAGGGCGTTGCCGTCACCCACAGCGGGTCACTGTCCGCTGCGCCCTTGTGCCGTCGGGCAGCGAGGTGCAGGTCGAGTGCGCACGCGTCGCAGTAGGGCGGGCACCCGGTGCCGGCTTCACCCAGGTGGTCGTTCGACTTGTGGATCTCGCGTCTGGGGTGCCCTGAGCCTCTCGCACGTCGTCCGGACTTGTGCTCGGACGTTCTCGCCGTGTGCGCGTAACCCGTCGGTGTCGGTACCAGGTGGCCGATGGAGAGTCGCTGCATGGTGGCGTGACGGTGCGCCGTCGTGACGCCGAACAGGAGGTAGGCACGGGTCTGCACCACCATGAAGTAGTCGGGGTCGACGGACATCAACCACCAGATGCGGTCCTGTGCGGTGGCGGCACCCCACGCGGAGCGCCATGCTGCCGCCGACGCGGCGGCCTTGCTCGACCCGGGGGGTCGGCTGCGATCCCACGCCTGGCGCAGCATCCGGGAGTCGCGCACGCTGGGGCGTTCGTGCTCGTTGGTCTGGGGTTCGGCGAGCGGGTAGTCAGCGCACCCGCTCAGCGCTTCGACCAACGCGGCCACGAAGAGCGGTTGCCGGTGCCCGTCCAACAGGCGACGGGTGCCGTCCGGCCCCGTGACTACGACGCCATCGGCGCGGACCTCGAAGTCGTCTCGGTGTAGACGTTGGCACGGAGTGCCGTAGATCGTCGGGTCGATACCGAGAGCCCCGGCGACTGCGATGACGCCGCGCAGGCGGATCGTGCGCTGGTCGAGACCCTGCATCGGCTCACCCGCGACGGCGTCCTTGATGGTGCTCGGAGTCAGGGCCGGGCAGCGCTCAGGTGGTGCATCCGCCTCGTGACGGCGAACGGCCCGGATCCACGCCGCGTACCGAGTCCCGCGGGGGTCCTCGTAACCGAGGATCATCAGGTGTTGGGCGACACCCCGCGCATACTCAGTGCACGTGCCCGCGCGCCACGACAGCGCACCCCGGTTGGTGTGCAGAAACCGCAGAAGAAGCTGCTCCGGGTCCGGGGCGGCCGCCACGTCGATGCCGTTCGTCTCGGCCCATCGGCTGAGAAGAGAGGAGGTGAGACGGAGGTTGGCGTTCGGCGCCTCCGTGGTGAGGATGCTGGCCGCGCCCATGCGGTTGCGAGGTTCAGTCATGGCGGCCCTCCATGGCAGCCAGCAGTCGGCGGTTCACGTCCTGGGCGGACAGGCCGGCGAGGTAGCTGTCAAGGACGACGCCCAGATGACGGTGACGCAGCGCGTGAGAGATCTCCTCCACGCTCCAGCCGTCCATGCGCGCCTGCTCCGCGAAGCCCTTCCGGGTGCTGTACGAGGAGTACCGGGCCCCGTTGAGTCCACCGGCGAGCTGGACCAAGAGCCCCAAGTCGGACTTGGCGAGGTTCGTGCCACCCCCGGCGCCTTTGCCGGCATCGGCAAGGCCCCAGTCGTCGTCGCCGCGGGGCAACACGCTCATCCGAGTCAACAGGAAGCCTCCAGGGCCCCGCAAGGCATCCCGGATGCACAGGTACTCGGCCACGAACGACGCAGCCGAGCGTGAGTCCGCGGCATAGGGGAGCGCGCGTACAACGCGTTTGGCGCCAGATGGATCGTCCTTCGTGCCGCCGAGCTCGACGACCAGTCCGCGACCTTCAGGATCGCCGGCCACCGCTGTGCGCGGCAGACGCAACAAGTCGCCGCACATCCGGAACCCGCCCACCCATGCCAGCGCGACCCAGGCGCGGGCACGGACCCACCGGAGTCCAACCTCGCGACGACCAACGGCGAGTGCGATCGCTCGGCGGATCCCTGCGTTCTGGTACTGGGTGAGCGCCGATTTCGGGGCCACTGTGATGGCTGTCTTGCCGGGCCCCGGGGCTCGACGGGGCGGGGTGTGGATCAGACCGCGCCCCCCGTCGAGCGCCGCGATCTGTTTGACCAGCTGATACATCGCCGTCGCCATGCTGCCGTGGCTCGCCGCGGCCAGCAGAGCGCCGTCGCCGTTGTGTGACAGCACGACCCTTCGGACGACGCAGGCCGTGCAGTCCCATGGCACGCCCGCGACTCGCGCCTCGTGGTCGCACGCGATCACCTGGCCCGCGAGTCGGACACCTTCGCCGACGAGTTCGGTCTCAGCGACCCCAAAGCGCGCCAGTTCAGGGCCGGCCCACCCGTGGTCCCACGCCAGGAGCGCCGCCGCGATCCGAGCATCGATCCGGCTGTCCCGCGGAGACTCGGCGGCCAACATCGACACAAGATCGTCCCGGAGAAGTGGCCGCACCTGCCACTGCTCGAACGCTTCCGGATGCTGCGCCTTTGCCTTCCCCGCGCTGACCCCCACTGCCTTCAGCAGCGTGGCCCAGTCGCCGGCATGCTGTACCCGCTTGCAGGCAGGGACGAGGTTGGCTTGGGAGTAGCGGGCCGTGACCGCGGCGACGATGGCGTCGAAGTGCGCGCGACCGTACGAATGACCGTCCAGACGTAGGGTCGTCACTAGGTCGACGAACGTCTCATACGGCGCCGCCATCGGGTCCACGCCGTGGTCGGAGCAGTGTTGCTCCCACAGTCCCCAGTTCTTCGTGTGGTTACGCGTCGTGCCGGGTGCCAGCGAGAACTGCGCGACGAATTCGTCGATGTCGTTGTCCAACGCAGACCAGTCAGTCACGACGGGTGGGCTGTACGAGGGCGGTCGTCCCGGAGGCTTGGGGAGGGAAGAGGGCGGCACCACCAGGACTGTTCGGAGGCGCGAGGGTAACGCCGCCATCTGCTGCGGAGTCCGAGACGAGCGTTCGACGGTCCTGGCGCGACACTCCTTCCGGACCGGACACTCGTCGGTCCGATCGGACACTCACCGAAGGTCGAAACTCCGAGCGGGACACTCCTTGGTCTAGAACTGACGATCGCATAGCGGGCCCCGGCGCTCAGGCGGGTCGCCACAACGCAGAGACGCCGTAGGGTCCGAGGGATGCGTCAGTCTGGGGTCCTCCGGCGACCCACATTCACCCCAGGTCGAGCGCGGCCTGGCGACGCTGGGCACGGACACCTCGCGCGAGGAGCAGGAGCTGCTCACCGCTGCGACCATCGCCTACGCCGAGCTGACCATCACCATGGCCTGCGGCGAGAACTGCTCGTACGTTCCTGGCGCGACGTACCGGGACTGGCCGTATAGGACCCAAAGGGTCAGGACGACGCGACGGTGCGACGCATCCTGGCCCACGTCCATCAACGGGTGCGCAACCTAGTGATTGAGCTTGTGCCGGACCTCGACCTGCCGCCGTCGGTGCTGCGTCGCCGGCCGGCCACCACCAGAGCTCAGCGGAGGTACAAACCTCGGTACACATTCCTATACTTTGCTGAAGTGTAGGCGCGGATAGCCTCGCGCGGCGCGGCTCATCCTCTGCCCGCTTGCGGAACGCACCCGCCTAGCAACTCTCAGGCGGGCGAGAGCAGTGACGCTTCGGCCCACATCTCCATGACGACCCAGGAGGTGCCGGTTTCGTCGGGTGCGGCGACGATGATGAGGCCGTCGTAGTGGTCGCCCGCGATGCGGCGCCACCTGAGCAGCAGAGCGGGTTGTCGCCCGTACGGGCCGTCGTACCAGCAGTGCTTGATGGACGGTGGCGGCGGTCCCGGCGAGGCCGGTCCCGGAGGTGGGGCTGCCCAGGGTGCGGGAGCGTTGGGTCGCTTGCCGTGAAGGTCGGCGGTGCTGTGACCAGAGGTTGCGGAGCTCATCTGGCGTGCTCGGGTGTTGGCGACGCGTTCGGCCAGTGTCTCGCGGCCGAAGGCGCCATCCTTGCTGCCCATCCCGCCGGCCACACCCACCCTCTCGCACGTCGAACGTGTGTTCGCCCAGCATACTGCGACGGGTCGCGCGCCTCGGCGGCAGGCGAAGACCGGCACTCTTGTCGCGCGGCACGCGGCCGGTGTGGAGAACGGTTTGGAGCCGGCTGACCTGGGTAGCGTGCTGTCATGTCAGATCGGGCTGGCGAGTGGGTCACCGTCAGGGAGGCTGCCCTCCTGCTAGGTGTGCACTACTCGGCGGTCCCGAAGATGGTGCGCCGCGGGGACCTGTCGCCTCGGCCCAACAAACGTCCAAGCTTGTCGCGTCAGGCGGTGCTCGAATTGCGTGATGTTCGCGCTGAACGAGCTCGTCTGCGCGCGCTGCCGCCGCCTCCAAAGGCGCCGCCTGCGCCACCGGATGACGAGCACGAGTGGGTCGACGCTGCCGCGGTTGCTGCACATCTGAACGTCGGCGCTGCGGCCGTCCACCAACGCGCTCGCCGTGGCCGGTTGCCGTTCACGCTGGGCTCGGACGGCCGCACGCGGTTTTTCCGGATCGACCTCGTGGAGATGGCGGTTCGCGCACAGGAAGCGACACGGACCAAAGCAATCGCCGACGGGCCCGCCAGCGTCGCCGGTTAGCTGCCGCGGCCTTCGCGTGAGCGCTGCGCTGACCTTGGCGCCTCGCGCGGATGCGGCGAAGCGGGTTGACGGTGGCCGGGTCGGCGGTGAGGGCAGCTGGCGTGTCAATGATGGCGTTGAGGACTTGGTAGTAGCGCGGACCCCCCGACCCGGTCGTGGATGGTCGCGTCCTTGGCCCCGCGGTACTTCCAGAACTCGCTCGAACTCGAACACCGCCGCCTCCACGTCGGTGAGATCGGGCGGCTCTGCCGCGATTGCCTCGCGCATCTGCTCGGACAACTCGCTGGGCTTGTAGCCGGCACGACGAACCGTGTGGGTTGAGGTAGCCCTTGTCGGGGCTCATGCCTCCTGAGCGCACTTGTGCAGACGCGTGTGCACAAGTTCGAGCGCTGCCACTCTGCCCACCGGGGTGCCTGCATCTCGTGAGGTCGACGGGACGCCGGGCGCACACGAGCCGCTGAGGCGGGCATGCGTTTCAGCCACCAGCGCGTTCGAGCTGCTCGACCTCGGCCAGGAGCACCAAGACCGACTCAGCAAGTTCCTGCGCCACATCGCGCGGGACCGCCTCACCCTCAGTCAGTCCGAGTTGGTCGACCCAAGTCGCGCGACGTCGCCAGCGGGTCCGCTGCTCAGCAGTGCTCATGCCATCTCCCATTCCAGGTCACGCTCCCCCCTATGCGATTGAGGTGTGATAGCAGGGGGAGGGCGGGTCCGCGCAGATGCAGATCCTCGCGAACCCACTCACGTCGCCTACGGGATTGTCCTTTGGTCGCACGCACTGCGGCGCTCAGCGCACACGCGGAGTCCGAGGTCCTACCCCAGCAAGTCAGCCGGCGTGCAGCCAGCCGCTGCCGCCAGCTCAGCGACTGTCGTGGGTAGATCGAAGGCAAGCAGGTAGTAGATGAAGAAGTGTCGGGGCCACCCGTCCTGCTCACAGTCGTGATGCGCGCCAAGAACTCGGTACCAGGCTCCTCGCCCAAGTCGCGCGTCCACACCAGCGACCCAACGAGGAGCGGGTGCGGCAACTTTCGGTTCGGGTCGTCGAAAGAGAACGCCCGCCACCCGCGCGGGTCCGGTGTGAAGGAGTCGTCCGCGATGAGGACGTGAAACGGGCGGCCGGTCAGTGGTCGTCCCAGCCGCGGATGGACACGTCATTGCCGGAGGCGAGCATCTTGGTGAGCATCGTGTTCAGACGCACGGCCGCGGCGACTGCCTGCGTCGGATCGCTGACGTTGTTCGGTACGCCGGTGACGACGACCAAGCGCCCGTCTCGTTCGACGGCTACGGCGCGGTGGGTGGGCTCTTCACTGTGCGTGGGCTGCCGGAACGTCACGACGACCCGGATGTCTTCCCAAGCTGCCGACTGGTCCAGCAGTTCGAGCCTCAGGATGACTGCGCTGGCGAGGGACCCCGACCGACCGATGGTGCACCTGAGACCCGGGGCGATGCGGTCTTGTATGACTCGTGCGAGGGGAAGGATCGTCCAGTTGTACCCCTCGTCGTCCTCCATGTTCAGGTCAGTGTCGATGTGCAGGAACTGGAAGTCGTCTTCGCCCACCCGCAGCCGTCGGATCTCTCGCGCGAGGAGCAGAACCGCAACGGCTTGCTCGCTGACCACGCCTTCGACGAGCCCTTCCTCTCCGAACTCGAGGATCATGCGCGCGGTGGACTCCCAGCCTGCGGAACGCTCGGCAACGACGCCTTGAAGCTGGGCATCAGTAGTGCGCTCGGACACGCCGACCAGTGTGCCCGACCGGCCGGACACCGCACTGGTCCACCCGGCACCAGCGCGCGTTGCCGAATGGTTGCAGGCACGGCCCGGCGAGGTTGGGTACACGTGCTCACGGTCGCGCGTCTTGTCTCGCGGCCGGTGCTATCACACCTCAATCGCATAGGGGGCACGCTCCTATGCGACACCGTCCCACGGGAGAGCCGCACTTTCCCCGGCCCGCGTTCACGTCGAGTCCTTTGCGCCGGGCTCCGAGGCGCTTCCTGGGGCGAGCAGCCGCACCGCGGTCGTGCCGCCGCACCCGAGCTCGAGGGCTTCCCCGAAATCAGTCCCTGAGCGTGTGCACGTGACTCCGGGTAGGTCCGAGCATGGCCGCCGCACACGCCAGGCGCCGAGTTTGCGTACGTCTGCCTTCAATCTTCTACCTGAGATCGCTCACCAAGATCGAAACTGCGACGGCGGCCCGTCATGGTGATGCGAGCGGTGCTTCTTGTGCCAGGACTTCGGCCGGCGCCTCTTCAGCCGAAGCTTCGGACCCTGGCTCTTGGGCCAGGGCTTCTGCCAACCTCCGTACTGACTCAACGGCCAGGTGGGGACTCACCGTTGTGAGCACCGCTCTGTTCAACCCGCGGCCCTCTTGGATCAGTGCCTTGAGCTGCTTTAGGGTCTTCTTGCCATGGCGGTAGCGTTCCGGGCTCTCGTCGTAGATCGCCGCGGTCTCAATCGCCACCGTGCCGGGGCTTGGCGCTTTCTCACCTGTACGGCGCGCCGCCCTGTTGGCGGATTCGGTTTGAGCGTTGATCATCGTCTTCAATGAGTGTTCCCGAGCTTCGCTTGTCGCGGTCGCGATGAGCTCAGCTAACTCGGGCTGACTCAACTCAGGGTAGACGTCGTGCAAGTAGGCAGGCGACAGGAAGTGGCTCTCTACATCAGTTCCAGCGGTGACGAGTACAGAGAGCCCGAGCGCCTCCAACTCCATTGTGAAAACGTCCACCTCCTCGTCCGTCATGTAGTCCCGGTCTCTGTGGACTAGGACCTTAGTGCCGGGCGCGGTGTCAAGGATGAATCGCCCTAACAACTTTGCGGAATCGAGCTTGCTTGACGAGGCGTACGACCAAACGTCGTAGTCCTCGTCCGAGAGACCCGACGAGAGGAGAAGTGTCCTCAACCCTTGGGTATCGGTGTCCTCGGTGATGACAACTACGGGCGTCGCGCCGTTCCGCAGTCGGTCACCCGCGTCCAGCGCGCCCAACTCGAGGAGAGCACTGACGGTGTCGAATTTTTCATCACGCCGTTCGCCATTACTAAGCCAGTGAACGCCTGCTTCCAAGCGCCCAAACTCGTCCATGAAGTGACGAGAGTGGGTGGACATGAGAACCTGAAGATCTTGCATCTCAGTCAACTTTGCGAGGAGTCTGGCCAGTTTGCGCTGGTTATCCGGGTGCAGGTGAGAATCGGGCTCGTCGAGGATCAGCAACCGCGGCTTGTAGACGCCGATGTAGGACAGCGCTTGGATAGCTTGGAGCACTCCAGTCCCGCTGGAGTCAATCGGCAGGGTTAGGCCAGCCCTCTTCACCCAACCGTTGATGTGCTCTCCGGTGTCATGATCGAAGCCAATGTCAACTTCTACATCATGAAACACTTCTTGCAGAGAGGAGTGGAATTCCTCCCATGCTACGGCGTCTTCCTTGAGTGTCAGCAGAACGTTTCTGAACACGCTGTTCGCATCGCCTCGGGCCGCC
This sequence comes from Nocardioides sp. GCM10028917, assembly GCF_042666175.1. NCBI lineage: Bacteria > Bacillati > Actinomycetota > Actinomycetes > Propionibacteriales > Nocardioidaceae > Nocardioides > Nocardioides sp. GCM10028917. The sequence continues at coordinate 150,394 of NZ_JBHTFL010000001.1, read as the reverse complement.
GCCCTTCGTACTATGCCACGAGCACGGTATTCCTCCACGGACGGAATTCCGGCGAGACCCGGGGCAACCACGCTGAATGGTTCGTCGAGGTCGCTCAGGCGTTTGCCAAGAGCCTCACCTGAAACACGAACGGAGATGTTCTTGTTCTTGCCTCGGCTTACCAGGATGTCGGCAGTCCCAAGAACGTCGTCAGAGAGTTCTACCCTGATGGCAGTGGTGGCCTCTTGCTTCAGCCGCCCACCTAAGGACAGAGCGTGTACGTCCCGCAGGGGCGTGTAGATCAGCTGCTCTGTAGAGAGCGTGCCGCTCCTTTCGCCGTTCGACCACCGTGAGACGTTGTCAAGCTCGAGACTCTGGCACACAGAGGTCGCGAACTGGATGGCGTGAAGGACGCTGCTCTTCCCTGCATTGTTTGGTCCCACCAATAGAGTCAGCCCGTCCAATTTCAACGTCATGTCTTCGACAGACTTGAACCGTTGAATTCGCACCGTGGTAATCAAGTTGCTCCCATCTTGCTGCCACAAGCTTCTTGGCACATTGCAATTGAAGGTGTCATGCGTGCGCGTCGACCGCGGCTTCGTAGAAGGCGTCTGCCAGGGCGATGACGACGCCGTTGATCCCGGGGCCGTCGCTGAAGAAGTAGTCGGCCATGGTGTTGTGGGCGCCTTGGTTGTCGATGACCGCTTCGGTGACCGCTGACTGGAAGTCCTGGGACTCCAAGAACTGCTTCTTGGAGTTCACCTGGGTCTGCTTGACCAGATCGGGGTAGGCCAGCAACCGTTGAACCAGGCCGTTGACGAACTCCCGAATCTGCGACTCGGTGAATGCCTCGGCGCCGAAGAGGTCGTTCATCTTGTCGATGACGACCTGGAGGGCGACGTACTTCGGTTCCTTCTTGGTACCGGTGCCGGCGGCGCTGATGCCCTTCAGTTGCCCGTCCCCGGTCAGGGAGATGTCGACCCGAGTGCTTTTAGTGTGCTTGACGCCGACCAGGACGACGTCCGAGAGGTCGACCTCTGCTGCCCAGGAGGTCTCGTCGATAACCCGTTCGAGGAGGCGCAGGTAGATGGAAAGCATCTCCAGGTAGGGGTCGCCGTAGTCGACGATCTGACTCATGAAGTCGTAGAGCCGCACGTAGGTGGAGACGTCCTTGCGGAACAGGTCGAGGGCGTTGAGGGTGACCTTGTCCTCCTCCTCGAGCGCTCGGGCGTAGCGGCGTGCAAAGTCGTGCTGGGCCGGACTGATGGCCGCGGAGAGCGCGTTGTTGCCCTTGCGGGTGACCCACAGTTCGGCGACCTTGCGAGCCTGGTCCTCGGTGTAGATGCCGGCCTGGGCGAGTTTGGTCGAAAGGTGCACCACGACGTAGGGGTCGGTCTCGGTCTCCAGGGTGGCGTTCTTGAAGTAGGGCTCGAACGCGGCCTTGATGTCCTCGGGCTTGTTGACGAAGTCGATGACGAACGTCTTGCGCTTCAGCTCCCCGCTGGCGGTGCGGTGGGTGCGGTTGAGCCGCGACAGCGTTTGCACGGCGGTCACGCCGGAGAGCTTCTTGTCGACGTACATCGCCGAGAGCAGGGGCTGGTCGAACCCGGTCTGGAACTTGTTGGCGACCAGCATGATCTTGTAGGTCTCGCCCTTGAACGCTGCCGCCAGGTCGGCGCCAGCGCCGGGGTTCATGTTGGCCTCGGTGAACTCGTCGTCCTTGTCCGGTGCCGGACCCCAGTCGGGTGCCCAGATCTCGTCCTCGTCCATCCGCACTCCGCCGGAGAACGCGACCAGGGTCCGGTAGTTGTAGGAGGCGTCCTCGGCGGCGCGCTTGGCGATGTAGGCGTCGATGGCCTTCTTGTACTTCACCGCGGCCTTGCGGGAGTCCGTCACCACCATCGCCTTGGCCTTGCCCTCCAGCAGATGGGCGACGTTGGCGTGGAAGTGCTCGACGATGATCTTCACCTTCTGGCTGATGTTGGTGGGGTGCAGCCGCACCCACCGCATCAAGCCCTTGCGCGCCGCACCCTCTTCGACCTCGCCGTCGCTGTTGGCGTTTCCGGCGATCTTCAGGGCGGTCTCGTAGGCCTGGTAACCCTTGAGGACGTCGAGGATGTAGCCCTCCTCGATCGCCTGCTTCATCGAGTACAGGTGGAACTCGCGCGGCTTGCCGTCGGGCCCCTTGCGGCCGAACAGCTCCAAGGTCTTGTTCTTCGGGGTCGCAGTGAAGGCGAGGTAGGAGATGTTGGGCGACTCGGCCCGTTCGGTCATCTCCGCGGCCAGGATCGTCTCGACGTCGACCTCGCCGCCGTCTTCGATTTCCCTGACCTCCTCCGCGGTCAGCACCTGCTTCAACCTGGACGAGATCTGCCCGGACTGCGATGAGTGCGCCTCGTCGGCGATCACGGCGAACGTCTTGCCCTTCAGCGAGAAGTCGTCCCTCATGCTCTTCAGCACAGCCGGGAAGGTCTGCACGGTCACCGCGATGATCAGCTCGCCGGTCTCCAACGCGGAGGCCAAGAGACTTGACTTCGACGTCAGCCCAGCCTTGCGGACGTCCTCGGGGCTGATGGTCGCCACGATCTTGTTGCCGTCAAGCTGACGGATGGCGTCTTGGAGCTGTCCGTCGAGCACGGTCCGGTCCACGACCACGATGACGGAGTCGAAGACCTTCTTGTTGTCCACGTGCAGCCGGGCCAGCCGGTGCGCGGTCCACGCGATCGTGTTGGTCTTCCCCGACCCGGCGGAGTGCTCGATCAGGTACCGCTGCCCGACCCCCTCCTCGGTGACCGCGGCGACGACGTTGGTGACCGCCTCCCACTGGTGGAACCGGGGGAACAGCATGTTGGTGCGGCGCACCGAGGTTCCGGTGGCGACGTCCCACTCCTCCTTGGTCTCCACGAGCATCAGCCGGCCGATGATGGTGAGCCAGTCGTCCTTCTCCCACACCCGCTCCCACAGGTAGGCCGTCGCCGACCGCCCGTCCGCACCGGGCGGGTTGCCGGCACCGGCGTCGTAGCCGATGTTGTACGACAGGAAGTGGGTCTTCTCTCCCTCCAGCTTGGTGGTCATCGCCGCCAGGTCGTTGGAGACCGCGAAGTGCACCAGTGCCCGGTGTCCGAACGACAACAGCGGCTCCGGTCGACCGTTGGTGATCGGGTGGCGGTCCTTGCGGTACTGCTGGATCGCCTTATCCAGCGATTGGGTGAAGTGCGTCTTCAGCTCCACCGTCGCCACCGGCAGCCCGTTGACGAAGAACACCAGGTCGATGCTGCGCTGGTCGGCGGTCGAGAAGTGCACCTGTCGCATCACCCGGACCCGCATCGCCGCGTAGTGGGCGTTGGTCGTCTCGTTCAACGTCGTCTCGGGCCGGAACTGGGCCATCTTCAAGCGGCCACCGCCGATGAACTGCACCCCGTTGCGCAGGATGTTCAACGTGCCGCCGCCATGCTCCAATGGCTTGTCCAACGCCGTGGTCAGCACATCGAGAAACTTTGCCTGCGATCCGGCTGCCTTCAACGCCTTCTCGTACGCCGTCCTTTGCGTCTCCTCCAACCACGCGAACAGGTCCTTGGGGAAGATTGCCCGCTCCCGGTCGTAGCCGGTGTCATTGGTCGAGTACAGCCACCCATGCGCTGTCAGTTGTTCGCAGATCTCCGTCTCGAAGACAACCTCGTTGTGGTCGTTCATCAGGCTGCCGTCCGAACGTCGACTTGCCCCGTTACTGCCGCAGTGATCAGGGCTGCCCTGCGCTCCTTCGAGAGCTCAATGAACCGCTCGCTCTGGGCCATTATCGCGTCAATCTTCGGCGTCTCCTGATCGAGGAACTTCACGATCTGGCGCTGCTCGCCAAGAGGCGGTAGGGGGATGCGGAAGGCTTTGAGGTCACCCATGCCGATCGTGCGAATGGTGGACCCGTTCTGGAAGGAGCCGAAGAAGGGCTGCATGGCGTCTGCAAAGAGGACCCAGAGGTACTCCGGATCGAGCAGTGGGCCGCACACCCAGGCGGCGAAGTGCTGCGACGTCGCCATCGGGACACCCATGATCGCCGTGCGGCCGACCGTCGCGTCCCGGGAAAGAACGACTGTGCGTGCGGGCAGCAGCCGCGCCGAGCTGTTGGCGATCCCCGCATCACTGATGTGCTGGGCGGTGTCGTTGAGGTACTTGATTCCTTGCATGTTGCCGACGTCATGGAGGCTCACCCAGGGAATGTAGGTGTCAGTCCACCAGTCCTCTCGGGTCCGGCTAGGCGTGTGCCCGCTTTCGAGCTGCGCAACTGCCGTCAGCGGGACGACACCCCAGTGCGCCGGAAGTTGTCGCGCCCACGGCAGGGGACTGTCGACCTGGCTGACATGAGCCGTTCCGTACACAGCGGCGTTCACCCGAAGTGCGTGCCGCCGCTCGCGGAGCATCTCGATCAGGCGTTCCTGCTCCCCGATGAGGATGTCGATGCGGGCGGTCTCGCGGTCGAGGTAGTCGGCGATAGCGCGCTGCTCGTCGAGCGGCGGCAACAACAAGGGCGTCTTGGCGAGCTTGTCTGCAGTGAGGTGCGGCATCGAGACAGCGTTGGCGTAGGCACGGATGAAGCCGCTGGCGCGGAGGGCGATGAGGTAGTACGCAATGAACCGCCCATCGAAGCCGCGATGTGGGCGCAGCCGGATGATGGAGTTCTGAAATCCCCAACCGGGAAGGTCTTCGGCCATGTAGGCAGCGCGACCGAAACCACCCTGGCCCCCTTCAACAACCACGGCGTCACCGGCGCGGAGATCAAGCTGTTCCAGCTCCGGCTCGCCGAACCACATCTCGTTGACGCTGTCGAGAGCGAGCGCTCCGTCCGGTTGCACGTTGGCGGCCCGCATGTAGGGCGCGATCACGTCACTGCCGGAGTTCTTTGTCTGCAGCATCTTGCCTAGGGTGACGGTTGCAGCATTCTTGATCCTCCCCTCGCGCCAGCCCTTCGGCAGCGTCTCCCAGAGGGGCCCGGTCACCCCTCAACCTCCCGGAGCAGGTCGAGAATTGTGGCGACCTGTTTCTCCAGGTCGGCATCGATCTCGGCAAGGGGACGCGGTGGGACGTACTTGTAGAAGTGTCGGGTGAAGGGGATCTCGTAGCCCGTCTTGGTCTTGGCCCAGTCAACCCAGGCATCGGGGACGTGCGGCTTGACCTCGGTGTCGAAGTAGGCCTGGATGGCCTCGGTCCTGCCGGCGGCGCCAGCGGGGGAGCCGCCGTAGGTGAAGGGCACATTCTCGGTGTCGCGCATCTTGCTGTCGGGCTTGCGCTTGCCGTTGCGGTCCTCGACCGGGTTGCCGTCCTCGTCGAGGAGCGGACGCTCGACCGTGACGGTCCAGTAGCCGAAATCGTCGTTGGACAAGACCTTGGAGTAGTCCGTGTCAGCGTCAGTGAAGTCGGCGTACAGGCGAAGGACCTCAGCGCGGTCGGCGTCGCTGATCTCGCGCCCCTTGGACCCGAGGTTCTTGCGCATCTTGGTCCAGAACGAGGTGCCGTCGATGAGCTGGACCAGACCCTTGCGGTCGGGGTGCTTGCTGTTGTCGAGGATCCAGATGTAGGTGGCGATGCCGGTGTTGAAGAACATGTTGGTCGGCAGCGCGACGATGGCCTCGACGAGGTCGTTCTCCAGCAGCCACTGGCGGATGTTGGAGGGGCCGGACCCGGCGCCTCCGTTGAAGAGGGGTGAGCCGTTCATCACGATTCCGACTCTGCCGCCACCATCCTCGCGTGCCCGCATCTTGTGGGCCAGGTGGAGCAGGAAGAGCATCTGTCCGTCGGAGGTGGCCGGGAGGCCCGGCGCGAAGCGGCCGTAGGGGCCGACTTCGTCGCGTTCCTTAGTGATGGCCTTGGCGTACTGCTTCCAGTCGACCCCATACGGTGGGTTGGACATGCAGAAGTCGAACCGGCGTTCCGTGAAGGCGTCGTCGGTGAGGGTGTTGCCAAACGCGATGTTGGTCGCGTCGTGGCCTTTGGCGAGCAGGTCTGACTTGCAGATCGCGTAGGACTGGGGGTTGTACTCCTGGCCGTAGAGGGTGAGCCGTGCATCGGGGTTTTGGGCCAGCAGATGCTCCTCGGCCAAGGAGAGCATCCCGCCGGTGCCCGCGGTGGGGTCGTAGAGCGACCTAACGATGCCGGCCCCGGTCAGGTCGGCGTCCTTCTCGGCGAAGAGCAGGTCCACCAGCAGCTTGATCGCATCGCGCGGTGTGTAGTGATCGCCTGAGGTCTCATTCGCGGCTTCGTTGAACCTGCGGACGACGTACTCGAAGGCGTCCCCCATGTCAGAGTTCGACACCTTGTCCGGGTGCAGGTCCACGGCCTCGAAGGACTTGACGATCTCCCGTAGAAGACCGGCCTTCTCGAGGTCGAGGATCTCCTTCTTGAAGTCGAAGTAGTCGAACACGTCGACGTCTGCGGAGAACCGGTCGACGTAGTCGGTGAGGTTGTCCGCCAGCCCGTCGGCGTCGGCAAGCAGGTTTGCGAAGGAGTAGTTCGAGGTGTTGTAAAAGGGTCGGCCGGTGGCCCTGGTGACTTCGACCTTGAGCCGGTTGGGGTTGTCGAACTTCGCAGCCAGTTTCCGAACGGTGTGGCGTTCGGGCTCGAGGATGCAGTCGAGGCGTCGCAGGATGGTGAACGGCAGAATCACCGTCCCGTACTGGTTGGGGCGATAGGGGCCTCGGAGCTGGTCGGCGATGGACCAGATGAAGGTGCCGAGCGCGCTCATCGAGTCGCCACTCTGCCCGTTGCGCCGGCGACCCTTCGCCGCTCAGTTAGCTGCACATGACTGGCGTCTTCCCGGGGCGGCATGGGTTCATCTTGGCTCATCGTATTGCCGCTGGCAGCCGAAGCTGGCGAGAACGAACAGGTGGCGCGCTCGTGCCGCACTTGTCGGCTTCACCCGAACGCGGCCAGAGGCCGCGGCCGGACGACCAAATGAGGTGTTCGACTCGCGTCCTGGGGACCACGGCGTTCTTCTACACCTGTGGCTACTTCGCCAAAGGGATACGGTCTGTCCACAGGGACTGGGCCCCGCGAATCGACGCATCGGAGAGGTCTCCGCTGGCGAACCACCGCTGCAGAGGGCTGGGCGGTGTGACTCGATCCGGCCCCTGCAGACGGCGCGCGGACCGGGAAGCCAAGGTGCTGGACCTGCGTTCGATGCACGTGACGAAGGCCCGGACCGAGGTGGTCCGGGCCTTCGTGTTGTGTCCTAGGCGGCTAGGTCGTCCTCGTCGTCGACGTCGAACTGGGGGAGGTTGGACTCCCGCTTTGTGAGCTTGACGACCACCGCGCCCTCCTCGTCCACCTGGACGATGTCGGGCAGTCGTCGGTCGACGAGGGCCAGCGTCCGGTCGTCACCCTCGGGGGTGAGGTGCCCGTACACGTTCTCGGTCGTGGAGCTGCTGCTGTGGCCGAGTCGGCGCTGCACGACGAACACCGGGACGCCGTCGCTGAGCAGCCAGGCCGCGTGGGTGTGGCGGAGGTCGTGGATCCGGAGCCTCTTGGGCACACGGGCACCGGCGTTCTTCACGGCGGGGCGGAAGTAGCGGTTGTAGAAGTTGCCGTGGTGCAGGGGCTTGCCCTCGACCATGGTGAAGACGTGGTCGTCGTCGTGCTTGCCGTCCACGAACGGCCGCAGCAGCTCGACGAGCTTGGGGGAGAGGGAGATGCGTCGGACCGACGACTTGGTCTTGGGTCGTCCGAGCTTCCACTTCTTGCGGACCCACTTGAGCACCATCCGGATGTCGACGTAGGGGCGTTCGGCGTCGAGGTGCAGGTGACGGACCAGCAGGCCGGCGGCCTCTCCGAAGCGGGCGCCGGTGCCGACGAGGAAGTCGAGCAGGGGGCGGAAGTGCTCGTCCATCGCCTGACGCAGGTCGAAGTAGGCGGAGGCGTCGTGGAGGAAGAACATCTCGCGGCGGTCGGTCTTGGGCAACCTGATCTCGCGGGCGGGGTTGATCTCGAGCAGCGCCGGCCGCTGGTCGACCGCGAGCTGGAGTGCCTGCTTGAGGACGGTGTGGACGTTGCGGATGTACTTGTGGCTCAGCTTGGAGTCCTTGATCGGCCGCAGCGCATTGTTCAGCCGCGGCTTGGTGAGCATCAGGTCGACCCAGTGGTCGACGTACACCGCACCGGTGAGGGCGTCGGAGACGCGCAGCGGTTCGGTGCGCTGGATCAGACCGAGGTCGGTGTCGCCGAAGAACGGCAGGAAGTGGATGCGCCCGTACATCTCGTAGAGCTCTGCCGTGGACCCCTCGAGGTGGCGCTGGATGTCGAGGAACCGCTGCCACAGGTGGGCGAAGGTGACGCCGACGCGGGCGTCGTAGCGGTCCCCGACCCCGGTGGTGGACAGCACGACGCCGACGACGGCCTGTGTCGCGGTGGAGGTGTCCTGCGGGGCGGGCTTCGGCCGCCGGCCGAGCAGCTCGTCCAGCACCTCGTCGCTGGGGTTGTGCAACCACGCCAGCGCCCCGGAGAGGCTGCTGGTGCGGGCGAGCTGGCGGAAGAGTTCGGCATGGTCGCGGGTGGGGAACGGCTGAAAGGACCTCTTGGGTCCGGTCTCGTTCTGGTTGCGCCAGTAGACCCGGTGCTGCTGGCCGCGCTGTTCGATCCACATGATGGTTTCTCCGGTCGGTTGGTGGTGCTGACCGGCTTCACCGTGCGGCGATTCTGAGGGTGGGCAATCGACCCCGTCACTGCCCCCCAATCTCCTGCGGTGCCCCCCAATCTGCCCCCCAATTAGGGGGCACGGGGTGGAACGGATCGAGCCCCTGACCGCATCGCTGCAGGTCAGGGGCTCGATCTAGTTGGGGTGAGTAACGGGACTTGAACCCGCGACATCCGCCACCACAAGGCGGCGCTCTACCAGCTGAGCTATACCCACCATGTCCCGCAGCTGGCGCTGTGGACGACGAGAAGTGTAGGGCACTCAGTCCGTGGGGCCGGAATCGGCGTCCGTGTCGGGGCCGAGCCCGGTCAGCTGTCCGCCGTGGCGCGCGGCGATCTCCTTGGCGCGGGCGCTGTCCGGGCCGGGCTGCGGGACGAAGACCGCCTCACGGTAGTAGCGCAGCTCCTCGATGCTCTCCTGGATGTCGGCGAGTGCGCGGTGGTTGCCACGCTTGGTGGGGGCGGCGAAGTAGGCGCGGGGGTACCACCGTCGTGAAAGCTCCTTGATCGAGGACACGTCGACGATCCGGTAGTGCAGGAACGACTCGAGCGCCTGCATGTCGCGGGCGAGGAAGGCCCGGTCGGTGGCCACGGTGTTGCCGGCGAGAGGGGGCCGGCTGCCGTCGGCGCAGTGCTCCTTGATGTAGGCCAGCACCTGCTCCTCGGCGTCCGCGAGCGTCGTACCGCCGTCGAGCTCGTCGAGCAGGCCGGACTTCTCGTGCATCGACCGGACGAACTCGACCATCTGGTCGAGGGACTCCTGCGACGGCTTGATGATCACGTCGATCCCCTCGCCGAGCACGTTGAGCTCGAAGTCGGTGACGAGTGCCGCCACCTCGACGAGCGCGTCGGCCCTCAGGTCGAGTCCGGTCATCTCGCAGTCGATCCACACCAGTCTGTCGCTCACGACGGGCCACCCTACTTGGCCGTGCGTGGACGCTCTCAGCGTCGACTCAGCCTCGCCTCATAGGGTCGGGGGCGTGAAGGACAGGTTCGGCCTCGTCGCCCCGTCGACCGGACTGACCGACGATCAGACCACCGATCTCGAAGGAAGAAGCCTCGATGGCGCAGAAGAAGAGCTCGCACAGGACCGCTGAGGAGAAGGCGGCGACCGCGGCCAGGCGGGAGGCGCGGCGGGCGCGGACCGAGCGTTCGCGGGCCGAGGCCGAGGAGCGCCGCAAGAAGGCCAAGCGCAAGGAGCAGCTCACCCGCTTCGGCCTGATCGGTGCTGTGCTGCTCCTGCTCGTCGGCGGCTACTTCCTCATCACCAACCTCGGCTCCGACGAGCCGGACACCGCGCCGGCTGGCGCGAGCGGCGACTACGGCCTGGTGGTCGGCGACGCGGACGCGCCCAAGGAGATCGTGATCTACGAGGACTTCCTGTGCCCGTTCTGCGGCCAGCTCGAGCAGACGGTCGGCGAACGGCTGGACGCCGCCGTCGAGGCGGGCGAGGTCAACGTCGAGTACCGACCGCTGCCGTTCCTCGAGAGGATCAGCGACTACTCCCCGGAGGCCGCCAACGCCTTCGCCGTCGTCCTCGACGAGTCGGGCCCCGAGGTCGCGAAGGAGTTCCACGACCTGCTCTTCGAGAACCAACCGCCCGAGTCGGGCCCCTTCCCCGACAGCGACCAGCTCGTCGAGTGGGCGGTGGAGGCCGGTGCGGAGGAGGACGCCGTTCGCCCCGGTATCGAGGACATGGCCTTCGAGGGCTGGGTCGAGGCGGCCGGCGAGGCCGCGGCCGACGCCGACGTCGACTCCACGCCGACGGTGCTCGTCGACGGCGAGGTCGTCGAGGGAGAGGGCCTGACGATCGACGACATCGCCGCGAGGATGCTCGGCGCGAGCAGCTGACGTCTGCTCTGGGACACTGCGGGGCGTGAGTCTCCCGTCCTTCATCGCCGGCCTTCCCAAGGCCGAGCTCCACGTCCACCACGTCGGGTCGGCGTCGCCGCGGATCGTCTCCGAGCTCGCGGCGCGCCACCCGGCGGCGGGCGTGCCGTCCGACCTCGAGGCGCTGCGGGAGTTCTTCACCTTCCGCGACTTCGCCCACTTCATCGAGGTCTACCTCGCCGTCGTCGACCTGGTCCGCACGCCCGAGGACGTCCGGCTGCTGACCTACGAGGTCGCCCGGGAGATGGCGGAGGGCCAGAACCTGCGCTACGCGGAGCTGACCTGCACGCCGTACACCTCCGTGGTCCGCGGCATCCCCATCCAGGCGTACACCGAGGCGATCGAGGACGCGCGGGTCGCGGCCGAGCGCGACTTCGGGCTGGTGCTGAGGTGGATCTACGACATCCCCGGCGAGTCCGGGATCCCCGCTGCCGACGCGACGCTGGCGTACGCGCTCGAGCACCGCACCGACGCCCTGGTGGGCTTCGGGCTGGGTGGCCCCGAGATCGGGGTGCCGCGGGCGCAGTTCCGCCCCCACTTCGACGCCGCCCGGGCGGCCGGCCTGCGGTCCGTGCCGCACGCGGGGGAGACGACCGGTCCGGAGACGATCTGGGAGTCGCTGCACCTGCTGGGCGCCGAGCGCATCGGCCACGGCGTCTCGGCCGTCCAGGACCCTGAGCTGCTCGCGCACCTGGCCGACACCGGCATCGTGCTGGAGGTCTGCCCGACGTCCAACGTCGCGACGCGAGCCGTGGACCGCATCGAGGACCACCCGCTGCGGAGGTTCGTCGAGGCGGGCGTCGCGGTGACGATCAACTCCGACGACCCGCCGATGTTCGCCACGTCGCTCAACCACGACTACGCGGTCGCGGCCGACCTCCTCGACCTCGACGAGCGAGGCGTGGCCGACCTGGCGCGGGCGGCCGTCGACGCGTCGTTCGCGCCCGCGGACGTGAAGGCGCGGATCAACGCCGAGATCGAGGCGTACGCCGCTCGCTGAGGTGTGCCCGGTTGGTCAGCTGTCTGCGCGGCCGCGGGCCGCGCGGTGGGTGGGCATCTGCTTGGCCGAGCGGACGTTCGTCGGGTCGAGCGCGGTCATGACGTACAGCAGTGCGCCGATGCCGGCGAGCACGCCGAACACGGTGAGGAGACTCAGGCCCAGGTCGTGCGACATCGGGACTCCGATCTGGTGGGGGATGACTCGCGCTCGTACCCGTCCGCGGACGGCTCATGAGCGCGCCTTCACCCGCAGGGCGGTGCGGACGGGGGTAAACCAGAGTTCGCACAGGTGTCCTACCCCGAGGGGTATGACCGGCACGGGCGCCCGTGCCTAACGTCGAGCGAGCGGGCGGCGGATGCTGCCGTGCGGGAGGCGTCACTTCGGAGGGGAACCAATGAACCAGTTCACACACGTAGCGCGGCGGCTCGCCGCAGGAGCGGTGATCGCCCTGGCGATGACCGTCGGCCTCACCTCGTTCACGGTCGCCGGTTCGTCGGCGGCCGCGGGATCGGGCAAGTCGGTGGTCGGCAAGTCCGACCTCGGCAAGATCACCAGCAAGGTCGTCGGCAAGACGTCCACCGGCGACAAGGTCAAGGGCTCGTTCACGCCGATCGAGGTCGTCGAGCAGGGCGGCGTCATGTACATGACCGGCTTCCTGAAGGGCGTGATCAAGGACGCCGGACCCAACACCAAGTTCTCGGGCGTCCAGTCCATCCCGATCAAGAAGATCAACGGCAGCCCGCTCGTCAACGGGCGCGTCGCCGCCAACGCGGCCGCCTGCGACATCCTCAACCTGGTGCTCGGTCCGCTGGACCTCAACATCCTCGGGCTGCGGATCCAGCTGAACCAGGTCGTGCTCGACATCACGGCCGTCCCGGGTGCCGGCAACCTGCTCGGCAACCTGCTCTGCGCGGTGGCCGGGCTCCTCGACGGCACCCCGCTCGCCGGGCTCCTGGGCCAGCTCGGGACCCTGCTGAACCAGATCCTGGCCGCCCTCAACCTGGGCGTCTGATCACTTCGGCGCACCCCTGAACGTCGACGGCCCGGAGCCGGAGGTCTCTACCTCCGCTCCGGGCCGTCGTACGTCGCGCGGCTCGCGTCGCGCCGGGCAAGCATTCGGCCCCGCTACCTCATACGTGGCGGGGCCTGACCACATCCTGAGGGCAGAGGCGGCCGTGGTCCTGGACCGTCGTCGGCGTGTCGGCGCGACGACCTGGTGGCGCCCCCGGCAGGACTCGAACCTGCAACCCACGGATTAGAAGGCCGTTGCGCTATCCATTGCGCCACGGGGGCCAGCGGGGAGCAGTATCCCAGCCCGCACGCAGAAGCACCCCGGGTGTCCCCGGGGTGCTCCTGGTGATGGGTCAGTTGCTGCTGACGGTCCCCCCGTTCGTGACGGTCAGGGCCGACGTCTCGTGGCAGCTCGCCCCGATGTCCCGCTGGGCAAGGTTGGAGCTGTCATAGCTCACCCGCCAGGAGAACGAGCCGGTCGTGGTCTGCGCAGGCGCGTTGCCCGACAGGACCGTCTGCGGCGAGCTGCCGGAGACGTTCTTGACAGTCGAGAAGGCGGCGTCGCCGTTGCAGGTGCCGTTGGTGAAGAACTCGAACGAGACCGTTCCCGCCAGAGCGCCGCCGGCGCTCGCCGAGACCGTCGCCGAGTCACTGGGCACCCATGTCTGAGCGCTGGACAGCGACGAGGGCACGGTGGTGACCACCACGTCCTCGTCCACGTCGTTGCAGGCGGCGTTGTGTGTCGTGCCGGAGTTGTTGGTGCTGCCGCTGTACGACGCAACCCAGTGGTAGTCACCTTGTGTGGTCGGCGTGAACGAAGCCGGACCGTACGTGCCGTTCCCGCTCACGGCCACGTTCTCGGACGGGGTCTGAGTCGAGCTGTCGTACACCAGAGGGCCGCACCCGCTGCTGTTCGGGCCGAAGAGCTTGAAGGTGATCGAGCCACCCGCCGCCGGGCCTGCAGCGCCGGTGAGGTTGATCACCGGGTCCGCGGGGTCGGTCGCCAGACCGCTCAAGGTCGCCTCGTCGGTCACTGCCTGCCCGAGGACGACGTCCGGCCCAGCGCTGGTGGACAGCTCAGGCGGTGCGGGGTTCACGGTGAAGCACTCGGATTCCATGGAGTCGCTCGACCCCGGGATGCCGGCGGCAGGATCGCCGCTGAACTCGGCTCGCCAGCAGTACCGGCCGACCGACGTGACGTACGCCGTGTCGGAGACCACCGTCACCGGGTAGGCGGAGCCGGTGAGAGCCTTCGACCCGACCGAGGTCCCGCCGCTGGTGCAGAGGCCAGGGGCGTCCACCTTGCACAGGGAGAACGCGACCGACCCCGCTGGCGTGGCAGTTCCGCCTTCGAGACTGACGACAGCCGAGTCCTTGACCCCGACGACCCCCGTGCCGATGGAGAGCCCACCGCTCGGGATGTTCTCACCGGTGCTGTCCTTCGGGGTCGTCACGGTCGTCGACTCGCAGTTGCTGATCGGCGGCGTGTTCGTGAAGATGGTGTCCTTGTAGTCCGCGGTGTCGGAGTTGCCGGTCACCGTGCTCGGGATCGTGTTCGCGAAGGACAGGCAGGCCGTGCTGCCACCGAAGATGGTGGCCGTCAGGTCGACCGCCGCCTCGCCCCGGAAGCCGTCGGCGCTGTACTGCGCCTGGGACACGCTGGCGTTGAGGAGCGTCGGTGCCCCCAAGGTCAGGTTGGGCGCGGTGCCCGACCAGGTGCGCAGGTAGAGGTCCCGGCTGCCGCCCTGCTGGTCCCAGAGGATCATGAAGTCGCCGGCCGCGCGGTTGGCCCACGGGTTGCAGTTGGCGATGAGAGTGGCGTTGGAGGCGGTGTAGTCGCAAGCGACGGGCGCCTTGTTCTTCATGAACTCGTAGGCGATGAAGCCGGTGCCGCTGTTGGCGTCGCGCTCCCATGCGAAGTACAGCCAGTCGTGGTTCGTGGTGGTGTCCCGCTCGGTGTCCAGCCAGGCCCGGCGGAGGTCGACCTGCCCGTTGGGGTTGGTGGTGTCGAGCATCGGTACGGCCGCGTTGTGGATCACGCCGATCTTGGTGGTGTTCGAGTTCTTCGGACCGAGCTCCTTCACGTTGCCGAACAGATCGGTCAGCTCCACGGTGCCGGCATCGGGGATGGTGCCGTCGATGGTGTACGGCCCGTCGGCTGCGAACGCGGCCAACGGCGTGATGACAGCTGCGGCTACCAGCGCACCGACGGCGGCCAACCTGGCGCCGGGTCGGCGCCAGACACGGCGCTTCCCGCCGCTGGCGAAGACAGATGTGCTTCGTGGCATGGCGAACTCTTCTCTTCCGGGGGGATCCGGCCCGGACAGGGCCGGTGGAAGGCATCGCGCCGGCCGGACAGACCCCGGCCGGACGTGTCCGCCGCCAACTGGGCGGCTGCAAGAGTGCGTGGAGCCGGATGTGAAGGGTCGCCGTGCGCCCTTGTCTGATCGTGTCGCCTCACCCGAAAGGGTGCGTTGCTACCACGGTCCTGATTTGGGTCCGCTTCGCCGCAGATCCGGTGACTTCGGTCAAGGTTGCTCGTAGAACACGTACAGGTCCAGACCAGTCCAGACCAATTCCCGACCATTCCTTGGCCTTCTGGGCAAAGCGAAACGCCGGCCTCGGTCGCAGGGACCGAGGCCGGCGTCACGGGAGTGGGGCCGTCAGGCCGCGGCGGGAGCCGGCTCCCGGGTGTCCTCGTCCTCGCGCCAGGCGTCGCGGCCGCGCGGGGCGTCGTACGTCGCCATGTCGAGGATGCCCTCGCGCCTGGCGACGATGGTCGGGACCAGCGCCTGGCCAGCGACGTTGACCGCGGTGCGGCCCATGTCGAGGATCGGGTCGATGGCGAGCAGCAGGCCGACGCCCTCGAGCGGCAGGCCCAGGGTGGAGAGCGTCAGCGTGAGCATGACGGTGGCGCCGGTGACACCGGCCGTGGCGGCCGAGCCGATCACCGAGACGAACGCGATGAGCAGGTAGTCGGTGACCGAGAGGTCGAGGCCGAAGAACTGCGCGACGAAGATCGCCGAGATCGCGGGGTAGATCGAGGCGCAGCCGTCCATCTTCGTGGTGGCGCCCAGCGGCACGGCGAACGAGGCGTAGGCGCGCGGCACGCCCAGGTTGCGCTCGGTCACCGACTCGGTGACCGGCATGGTGCCGATCGAGGAGCGCGACACGAAAGCCAGTGAGATCGCCGGCCAGGCGCCGGAGAAGAACTGGCGCACCGAGAGGCCGTGGATCCGGAGCAGCGTCGGGTAGACGCCTGCGACCACCAGCGCGAGACCGGCGTAGACCGCCAACGTGAACATGCCGAGGGAGCCGAGGGCGTCCCAGCCGTAGCTGGCGACGGCGTTGCCGAGGAGGCCGACGGTCGCGACCGGGGCCAGCAGGATGATCCACCACAGCACCTTCTGCACCACGGCGAGCGCGGAGCGGACGAAGCCGAGGAAGGGCTCGGCCGCCTCGCCGACCTTGAGGGTCGCGATGCCGACGGCGATGGAGACCACGAGGATCTGGAGCACGTTGAACGAGAAGCCGACCGTGCCGTCGCCGTTGTCGTAGCCCTCGAGCCCCAGGACGTTGGCCGGGACCAGGCCGGTGAGGAAGTCGAGCCACGAGCCGGTGGTCGACGGCGCCGAGGCCGCTTCGGAGGTGACGCTGGTGTGGTCGCCCGGCTGGAGGACCAGGCCGAGGACAATGCCGATGACGACCGCGATGAGCGCGGTGATGGCGAACCACGCCAGCGTCCGCCAGGCGAGGCGGGCGGCGCCGGTGACATCGCGCAGGTTGGCGATCGAGGCGACGATCGCGAGGAAGACGAGCGGGGGCACGACGGCGCGCAGCAGCGTGACGAAGGTGCCGCCGACGGTGCTCAGCGTCTCGGTGAGCCAGTTGGGGTCGACCTCGCCGGTCGTGGCGTCCACGCCGTCCGCACCCATGCTGCGGGCGACGAGGCCGAGGACGACGCCGAGGGCCAGGCCGATCAGGACCTGGACGCCGAAGGAGGGGGTTCGGAAGCGGGTCGGCTTCTTATCCGCAGTGGTAGAAGTATTCATACTGAAAAAGTAACCTTTCGGAACCGCGCGGTCGCAACCGGGCGGGGACGCAGGTGGGTCGAGGTCAGTCGAGGATGCGTCCGAGGCGACACAGCGCGCTCTCGGTGCGGGCGAGGTCGACGGCACGACGCTGCGTCAGGAGGTCTCCGACGCTCGTGAAGGTGGTCGTGGCGGTTCGCACGTCGAGCCCAACGGCAGGCTCATACTTTCGATTCCGTGGTTCGTGTCACAGCCCGGGTGGCCGCGGACCTAGGGTTCGCGCATGTCTCGTCTCGCCACACGGCTCGTCGCCGTCCTCGCGCCCGTCGCCCTGCTCCTGCCCGCTGGCGCCCACGCGGCGAAGGTCGTCACCGAGGACGCCGTCGGCGACGCCGTGACCCTCATCGACGAGTCCACGGACCTCGACGAGCCCACCCCTGCGCCCGATCACGCAGGGACCGACGTGGTCCGGACGGCGGTGGCACACGGCGCCAAGCGGCTGCGGGTACGCGTGGCGTTCCGGGCACTCGAACGAGACCCCTTCCAGTTCATCGTGATACGCGTCCGCACCCCTCACGGGAACTACGAGCTCGTCGTCGAGCGGCTGGGCGGCAAGCCGATCACGAGCATCGACCTGGGGCGGAGGACCGTGGACTGCGACGGCCTGGGGGCCAAGGTGGACCTGCGTGCCGACACCGTGACGGCCTCGCTTCCCACGTCCTGCCTCGACGCTCCGCGCTGGGTGCAGATCGGGGTCGGTGCCGTCTCCGTGTCAGGACAGCAAGGCAATCCTGAGCTGGGCGCTGCGTACGCCGACGATGCGCACCGCGACGGTGCGATCCGCGACAACATCGCCACGGGTCCGAAGGTGCGGCGCGGCTGACAGGCCGCGACCTAGGGTTCGTCCCATGTCGCCACGTCTCGGCCTGCGCCTCGTTGCGCTCATCGTCCCCGCCGCACTCCTCGCACCGGTCGCCGCCCACGCTGAGAAGGTGGTGACGCACGACCCGGCCGGCGACGCAACGGTCGTCGGCTGGCTCGCTGAGGAGGACGCCGAGCTCCCCCCGGTCCCGGACCCGTCAGCGGCGGACATCGTCCGCACCGTCGCCGCGCACGGCGACAGGCGACTGAGCATCACGGTCCACTTCACCGAGCTAGCGGGCGTGCGGGACCACTCGATGCAGGTGCTCGTCCGAACCCCGTCGGGTGCCTACCGCGTCGATCTCGACAAGGAGGAAGGACGGCGGGTGCGGTCGACGATCACGCGCAATCGGGAGGCCGTCGACTGCCGCGCGCTCCGGGCCCGGTACGACACCGGTGCGGACGCGGTCGCGGTGTCCGTTCCCACCGCGTGCCTCTCGTCGCCCCGCTGGGTCCGGCTGGGCATCAAGGCCTTCGCGCCGCTCGCCACGACCGACCCCGCCGTGCTCGCGTCCACCGTCGACGACGGCCACCGCGACACGGTCCGCCTGATGAGCGTCGGCGCCGGGCCGCGGATCCACCGCGGCTGACGCTCACCGCTCCAGTAGCACCATCACCTCGTAGTGCGTGGTGTGCGGGAACATGTCGAGGACCCGCGCCTCGCGCGGTCGGAGCGACGGCATCAGCGCGAGGTCGCGCGCCAGCGACTCGGCGTTGCACGAGGAGTAGACGACATGGCGCACGCCTGACCGCTCGAGCCAGCCGGCGAGGTCGGGGCCGATGCCGCGTCGCGGCGGGTTGACCACGACGAGGTCCGGGACGGCGTCGGAGGCGAGGGCGTACGCCGTCGCGTCGGCCGCGACGAAGTCCGCCGCCACGCCGAGCTCGGACGCCGTGGTGGTGGCGGCTGCGATCGCGTCCGCGGACACCTCGACGCCCAGCACCTCCCGGCCGGGCGCCGCGAGGTGGAGCGCGAAACCGCCCACGCCGCAGTAGAGGTCCCAGGCGCTGCGGACGTCGGGAAGGTCGCCCACCCACGACCTGGCCTGGTCGTAGAGAGCCTCCGCGACCGCCGTGTTGGTCTGGAAGAACGACCGCGGACCCAGCCGCAGCGTCACCCCGGTGGCCAGCCGCATCGGCAGCGTCGCGGTGTCGGTCAGCACGACCTCGCGCTCGCCCTCGAGCACCGCCTTGTGCTCGGGCTGGACGTTGATCGTCACCACCCGCAGTGCCGGCACCGCCTCGAGCAGATTGGGCAGGCGGGAGCGGATGCGCGCCTCGAGGGCCGTCGACCTCAGCACGAGACGCAGCATCATCTCGGCGTCGGGGGACTCGGTGAGCAGCACGTGCTTGAGCTCGCCGCGCCTGGTCGCGACGTCGTACGGCACCAGGCCGGCGTCGCGGATCCACCCGGCGATCCGGTCCAGGGCCGCCCGCAACCCGTCGGAGTGCAGGCCGCAGTCGTGCAGGTCGATCCCCGAGAAGTCGCGGCCGAGGATCCCCAGCGTCGGCGCGTCGACGGTGCCGCCGACGGCCATCTTGGCCTTGTTGCGGAACCGCGCGTCCGCGCCGGCGACGGTCGTCAGCCACACCGGCGAGTCCACCAGCGAGCGAGCGTGCTTCTCCTTGTCAGAGAGCTGACGCCCGCGTGGGATGCCGAGCAGGGTGCAGGAGCGGCAGCGGAACGCGTCGTAGTGGTGGCAGCGTGGCACCCCGTCGACGACAGTCAGGCTGGGCGCCGGCGCCGGGTCAGCCACCGATGCGGGAGCCCATCCACTCCTCGACGTCGGCCGAGGTGCGGGGGAGCGAGGCCGAGAGGTTCCGGTTGCCGTCGGCGGTGACCAGGATGTCGTCCTCGATGCGGATGCCGATGCCGCGCAGCTCCTCGGGGACGAGCAGGTCGTCCTCCTGGAAGTAGAGCCCTGGCTCGACGGTGAGCACCATGCCCTCGGCGAGGTCGCCCTTGGGGTAGATGTCGACCGACGAGCGGCCGCAGTCGTGGACGTCCATGCCGAGCATGTGCGACGTGCCGTGGAGGGTCCAGCGCGCGTAGACCTTGGACTCCGGGTCGAGGGCCTCCTCCGCGGAGACCGGCAGCAGCTGCATGTCCTCGAGGCCGTGGGCGAGGACCTTCATCGCGGCGTTGTGCGCGGCGAGGAACGGCGCTCCGGGCCGGACGGCGTCGATGCCGGCCTGCTGCGCCTGCTGCACCAGGTCGTAGAGGTCGCGCTGGAGCGGCGTGAAGCGACCGTCGACCGGCAGCGTCCGGGTGACGTCGGCGGTGTAGAGGTTGTGGCCCTCCACGCCCATGTCGAGGAGGACGAGCTTGCCCGGCTCGATGGCGCCGGTGTTGTCGATCCAGTGCAGCGTCGTGGCGTGCGAGCCGCCCGCGCAGATCGAGTCGTAGCCGATGTCGTTGCCCATCGCGCGGGCGCGCCGGAAGAAGGTGCCCTCGATCCACCGCTCGCCGAACTCGCGCACGCGGTCCCACTCGCGCACCGAGTCGTCGAAGCCGAGGGTCGTGATGTCGCAGGCCTCCTGGAGCTCTCCGACCTCCCACTCGTCCTTGATGAGGCGCAGCTCGTCGGCGACGCGCGCGAGGTCCTCGTCCGTGGAGAGGTCGCGGGTCTTGCGGTCGTCGTCGAACGACGGCAGGTCCTTGACGTGGCGCACCTCGATGCCGAGTGAGTCGGAGATCTCCTGCGCCGACGGACGGCGGCCGGCCCACAGCTCGCCGTACTGCCGGTCGCGGAAGAACTCGTCGGTGTCGCGCTCGGACCGGGGACGGGCGTAGAGCACCGACTCGCCGTCCTCGATCACCAGCACGGCGTCGGAGGTCTGGTTGCCCGAGAAGTAGGTGTGCGCGGTGTCGGGACGGAAGCGGTAGTCGGTGTCGTTGGCGCGCACCTTGTAGGTGCCGGCCGGCAGGACCAGCCGGTCGTCGGGGAACGCCTCCGCGAGCTTGGCGCGCCGCTCGGCGGCCCGGTCGGCCACCGGGTGCCGCGGCATGTCGAGCTGGCGGTCGCCCCAGCCCTCGCGCATGAAGGCGGCGTAGGCGGCCGGCACCGCGGGGTCGTGCGACTCGGTCTTGGGCTGCTCACCGGCGTCGTCGGCGGTCGGGACGGTCTCGGCGGGGTTCTCCGCAGTCGGCTCGCTCACGCGGTCACTGTACGCCGGGACACAGGCGCGCCCGGACCCGATCGGCCGTCCCCCCAAGGGGTGCGGCAAGGCGGGTGGGAGGGCGCTGCTCCGTTAGGGTCGGACCATGCAACGAGGCCGCCGCGACAGTGTCGCGTTCACCGTGGTGGTGGCCGCACTGGTGCTCCTCGGCGCGGTGGTCATGGCGGTGGTCGTCGCGCTGTCCGGCGCCCCCGGCTCGCTGGCGCTGGCGGCCCTGCTCGCGGCGGTCCCGGTCGGGCCGCTCGTCGGCTGCTTCATGTGGCTCGACCGCTACGAGCCCGAGCCCCGCAACCTGCTCGTCGCCGGCCTGCTCTGGGGCGCGTTCGCCGCCACCGGCGCGGCCCTCGTGTTCCAGGGCCTCGGCCTCGCGGGCGGTGCCACCGAGCGCGACGTGCTGAACACCGTCGCTCCCGTCACCGAGGAGGTCACCAAGGGCGCCTTCCTGTTCCTGCTCCTGTGGTGGCGCCGGCACGAGCTCGACGGCGTCCTCGACGGCCTTGTCTACGCCGGCATGGTCGGCATCGGCTTTGCCTACACGGAGAACATCCTCTACCTCGCAGCCGCCTACGACGGCACCGACGGGCTCGGCCCCGGTGGCACCACGGCGCTGACCTCGACCTTCATCGTCCGGTGCCTCATCAGTCCGTTCGCCCACCCCTTCTTCACCGCGTTCGTCGGCATCGGGGTGGGCCTCGCGATCGCCTCGCGGCGGACGTGGGTACGACTCCTCGCACCCGTGGCCGGCCTGGTGCTGGCCGCCGTCCTCCACGGCGTCTGGAACTCCTCCACCGTCTCGGGCACGGGCCACTTCCTCGTCGTCTACGGCACGCTGATGTTCCCGATGTTCCTCGGCGTCGTCGCCTTCGCGGTCTACCGGCGCCGGTCCGAGCGCCCGCTGCTCGCGCAGGCCCTGCAGGACGCCGCCGACCGTGGGCTGCTGCCCGCCACCGACATCCCGTGGCTCGTCGACCTGCGCGCCCGCAGGCACGCCCGCCGCTGGGCGCGCCACCGGGGCGGCCCGCTCGCGGAGCGCGCCATGCGTGAGTACCAGGCCGCCGCCATCGAGCTCGGCTACCTGCACCACCGCTACCTGCGCGGCACGGCTCCGTCCGACTTCTCCGTGCGCGGACAGGAGCACGTCGAGGAGCTCGGTCGGATCCGCCCCTACATCTCCTTCCCCGGACAGGTGGTCCCCACGCGATGACCCACGACGACGACCGGACCGCAGACCAAGCCCGCGACCAAGCCCGCGACCAGGCCCCCGACCACGCCCCCGACCAGGCCCCCGACCAGGCTCCCGAGGAGCGGCGCAGCACCGACGCCTCGACCGCCATGGTGACCGCGCTGGTGCGCCTGCGAGGCGCCCTGCAGGAGGCACGGCTGCCGCTCGAGCTCCCCGGAGCGGACGAGCAGCGCGACGCCCGCGCCGAGATGGTCGACCAGCTCGAGGACTACGTCATCCCGCGCCTGATGACCCTCGACGCGCCGCTCCTCGCGGTCGTCGGTGGCTCGACCGGCGCCGGCAAGTCGACGCTGGTCAACTCCCTGGTCGGCACCCGCGTCACCACGCCCGGTGTGCTGCGCCCCACGACCCGGTCGCCGGTGCTCGTCCACCACCCCGACGACGCCAAGTGGTTCGGCCAGGACCGCCTGCTGCCCGAGCTGGAGCGGGTCGACCGCCAGACCAACGACCCCGCCGCGCTGCAGCTGGTGCCGTCGCCCGTCATGGCCCCCGGTCTCGCCGTCCTCGACGCCCCCGACATCGACTCGGTCGAGGAGCAGAACCGCGTGCTGGCCGCTCAGCTCCTCGCCGCCGCAGACCTGTGGCTCTTCGTCACCTCGGCCGCCCGCTACGCCGACCAGGTGCCGTGGGACTTCCTCCGCAAGGCCGCGGACCGCTCGGCCGCCGTCGCCATCGTCCTCGACCGCACTCCGCCCGAGGCGGTGGACACCATCACCACGCACCTCGCCCGGATGCTGGCGAGCCGCGGTCTGAAGGACTCCCCGCTCTTCGTCGTCGAGGAGGGCGAGGTCTCCGAGCTGGGCCTGCTGCCCTCGTCGTCGGTGATGGAGATCCGGCAGTGGCTCCGCGCGCTGGCCGACGACGAGGAGGCACGCCAGTCGGTGGTGCAGCAGACCCTCGACGGCGCGATCCGCACGCTGGCTCGTCGTACGCACTCGGTGGCCGACGCCGCCACCGAGCAGGTCGACGCCGTACGCCGCCTGCGCGAGGACGCCAACGAGGCCTACGACCGGGCCGTGACGGCGGTCGGCGAGGCGTCGGCCGACGGCACCCTGCTGCGCGGCGAGGTCCTGGCGCGCTGGCAGGAGTTCGTCGGGACCGGCGAGCTGCTCCGCTCGCTGGAGACCCGGGTCGGCTGGATCAGGGACCGGGTCGTCAACGCCGTCAAGGGCAAGCCGCAACAGGCCGAGCGGGTCACCGTGGCGGTCGAGTCCGGCCTCGAGACGCTCATCCTCGAGCACGCCGAGGCCGCCGCCGAGCGCGCCGAGGCGTCCTGGCGCAGCACGGCTGCCGGGCAGATCCTGCTGCGCGACGCCGGCGAGGACCTCGGCCGGGCCTCCCGCGACTTCCGCCGCCGCGCCGAGCGCGCGGTGCGCGACTGGCAGTCCGACGTGCTCGACATGGTCCGCACCGAGGGCGCCGAGAAGCGCTCGACGGCGCGGTTCCTCGCCTTCGGCGTCAACGGGCTGTCCGTGGCCCTGATGGTGGTGGTGTTCGCCCACACCGCGGGTGTCACCGGCGCCGAGGCGGGCATCGCCGGCGGGTCCGCCATCCTGGGCCAGAAGCTGCTCGAGGCGGTCTTCGGCGACCAGGCCGTGCGCTCGCTCGCCGAGCGCGCGCGCCGCCAGCTCGAGGCGTCCATGCGCGACCTCCTCGACGCCGAGCGCCGCCGCTACACCGACCTGCTCGACACCATGGAGGTCTCGCCCGAGACGCCGGAGCGCATGCGCGCCGCCGCCCGCAGGGTCGACGACCTGCGCTTCGCCTCGGTCCGCCGCGCCCCCGAGGCGGCAGCAACCCCGGTGCAGGAGCCTCCCCGGGTGTCGGAGCACGAGGGCCACGCCCCCTAGGGTTGGGGGCGCACAGCAGCACCACTCGGACGGTGAGGAACTCATGACGTCGTTGCTCGAAGGGGC
Source organism: Nocardioides sp. GCM10028917 (assembly GCF_042666175.1). NCBI lineage: Bacteria > Bacillati > Actinomycetota > Actinomycetes > Propionibacteriales > Nocardioidaceae > Nocardioides > Nocardioides sp. GCM10028917. Next base: position 126,547 of record NZ_JBHTFL010000001.1, on the reverse strand, counting down.
CAAGAAGCTGGTCACCAGGAGCTCTGACACCGGCGCGCGCGTCGAGGGACTCGAGCGCGCCGCCGAGGCGGCTCGCGGTCGGGTCGACGACGCGGTGGTCGACGACGCCACCGCCGTGGCCGCCCGCGCCTCGAGCCGGCTCAAGCTGTCCGCCGAGCACACCGTGGTCGCGCTGGGCGGCGCCACCGGCTCCGGCAAGTCCTCCATGTTCAACGCTCTCAGCGGTCTCGAGCTGGCCGCGGTCGGCGTACGCCGTCCCACGACGTCGTGGGCCACCGCCGTCGTGTGGGGCAAGCAGGGCGCCGAGGAGCTGCTGGAGTGGCTCGGCATCCCCGCTCGCCACCAGGTCACCCGCGACTCGATGCTGTCGAAGGCCGACGAGGACGTCGAGATGCGCGGCGTCGTGCTGCTCGACCTCCCCGACCACGACTCCACCGAGGTGTCCCACCACCTCGAGGTCCAGCGGCTCGTCCAGCTCGCCGACATGATGGTCTGGGTCCTCGACCCGCAGAAGTACGCCGACGCTGCGATCCACGACCGGTTCCTCAAGCCCCTCGCCGGGCACAAGGACGTCATGCTGGTCGTGCTCAACCACATCGACACGGTGCCCGAGGACCGTCGCGCCGGCATGGTCGACGACGTACGCCGCCTGCTCGAGGCCGACGGCCTGGGCGGGGTCCCGGTGCTGCCGGTCAGTGCCCGCCAGGGCTGGGGCGTCCAGGAGCTGCGGGCGTTGATCGCCAAGCGCGTGGCGGAGAAGAAGGTCACCCGGTCCCGGCTCGAGGCCGACGTGCGCTCGGCGGCCCAGCGCCTGGAGGCGGCGACCGGCACCGGCAAGGTGCCCACCCTGTCGAAGGAGCGCGTCGCCGCGCTCGACGACGCCTTCGCCGACGCGGCCGGCGTGCCGACGGTGGTCAAGGCCGTGGCCGACTCGACCCGGCTGCGCGCCAACCGCGCGACCGGCTGGCCCGTCACGGCGTGGTTCTCGCGGCTCAAGCCCGACCCGCTCAAGCGTCTCCACCTCGACCTCGGCGCCGCCGGCAAGGAGCTCACCGGTACCGCGCGGACGTCCGTGCCGCAGGCGACCGGCGTGCAGCGCGCCCGCGTCGACACCGAGGTGCGCTCCCTGGCCGACCAGGTGGGGGAGGGCATGGCGCCGTCGTGGGCGAGCTCGGTGCGCGCGGCCTCGGTGTCCCGGCTGCCCGACCTGGGCGACCGCCTCGACCGCGCCGTCGCCGCCACCGACCTCGGTGCGACGAAGATCCCCGTGTGGGCCGGCTTCGTGCGGGTCCTGCAGTACGTCCTCATCGTCGCCGCGCTCGTCGGTGCCGGGTGGCTCGCGCTGCTCGCCCTCGGCTCCTACGCCAGGCTCCCCGAGCCGCCGACGCCCGAGGTCGGCGCCTTCCCGCTGCCCACCCTGCTGCTGCTCGGCGGGATCGGCCTCGGCGTGCTCCTCGCCCTGGTCTGCCGGTGGCTGGTCGCGCTGACGGCCAGGTCGCGCGCACGTGCGGCCGACAAGCGGCTGCGGGACGCGATCTCCGAGGTCTCCGAGGAGCTGGTCGTGGAGCCGATCCGGGCCGAGATCGCCTCCTACGCCACGGTCCGCGAAGGGCTGGCCACCGCCCTGCGCTGAGCCGGTCGCTGGGTTGGCGATCGGGTGGCCTGTGTGGGGCTGAGTTTTGCGGCTGGACTCACCGGATATCCGTGCGTCGCTCCCCAGCCACGGAGAACTGCGGCCATACGACACCGCGGCGGTGCTGCACGAGTCGTGCGGCCGCAGTTCTTGGTCGGGACGCCGCCTCGGCCGGGCGTCGGCCTGGGCCTCGACCCGGCCCCGACCGCGGCAGGGGCATGACCGGCGGTCGCGAGCCACCGCGCGTCCACAACCACGTGCCGGGGCGGGTTGTCCACAGTGGTCGGGCGGCCCGGCATGCCCGCGTCGGTCGTCGCCCCGAGGCTTGGAGAAGCGCGGCGGGCCCGCTGCCGCGGACACCAGGAGGCACCTCGATGAATGACACCCAGATCACCCTGGCCGGCTGGATCGGCGGCGACGTCACGCTCCGCGAGCTGACCGACGGACGAGCCGTCGCGACCTTCCGGGTGGCGTGCACCCCGTCGCGATACCGCGACGGCGAGTGGGTGAAGGGCACGACCTCGTGGCACACCGTCAAGGCGTGGAACCGTCTCGGCCGCCACGTCGCGTCCTCGCTCGCCAGCGGTGACCCCGTCGTCGTGCACGGTCGGCTGGTGGCCGACGTCTGGGAGCGCGACGGCAAGCCGCAGACGTCCTTCGAGGTCGTCGCCACGGCGGTGGGCCACGACCTCTCGCACGGCACCACCGTGCTCACCCGGGCCAGCGCCGCGACGGTGCCCGCGAGCCCGTCGGAGAGCACCGCGGTCGCCGCACCGGCGGTCGACGACGCAGGCGTCGCCGAGCAGCCGGCCCGGGCGGCGTGAGCAGTCCCGTCGCGGTCGACGGGTGCGATTGTCGGCGCAGGGGCGCTTCACCGTAGGCTCGCCCGCATGGCTGAGTACGTCTTCACACTGCGCAACGTGCGCAAGGCCCACGGTGACAAGGTCGTCCTCGACAACGTCACCCTCTCGTTCCTCCACGGCGCCAAGATCGGCGTCGTCGGACCCAACGGCACGGGCAAGTCCTCGCTGCTCAAGATCATGGCGCAGCTCGACCACGCCAACAACGGCGACGCGATCCTCGACCCCGACGCGACTGTCGGGATGCTGCAGCAGGAGCCGCCGCTGAGCGAGGGCAGGACCGTCCTGGAGAACGTCGAGGAGGCCGTCGGCGAGATCAAGGCCAAGATGAAGCGCCTCGAGGAGGCGTACATGGAGATGGGCGAGCCCGACGCCGACCAGGACGCGCTCATGGCCGAGACCGGCGACCTGCAGACCGAGCTCGACAACGCCAACGCATGGGACATCGACAGCCGCCTCGACCAGGCCATGGACGCGCTGCGCTGCCCGCCGCCGGACGTCCTCGTCGACAACCTCTCCGGTGGTGAGCGCCGCCGCGTCGCGCTCTGCAAGCTGCTGCTCCAGCAGCCCGACCTGCTGCTCCTTGACGAGCCCACCAACCACCTCGACGCCGAGTCGGTCCAGTGGCTCGAGGGCCACCTCGCGTCCTACCCGGGCGCTGTCCTGGCCGTGACCCACGACCGCTACTTCCTCGACAACGTCGCGCAGTGGATCCTCGAGCTCGACCGGGGCAAGGCGCACCCGTACGAGGGCAACTACACGACCTACCTCGAGACCAAGAAGGACCGCCTCAAGATCGAGGGCCAGAAGGACGCCAAGCGCGCCAAGGTCCTCGAGCGCGAGCTCGAGTGGGTGCGCTCCAACGCCAAGGCCCGACAGACCAAGAGCAAGTCCCGTCTGGCGCGCTACGAGGAGATGGCGGCCGAGGCCGACCGGATGCGCAAGATCGACACCTCCGAGATCAACATCCCGGCCGGTCCGCGTCTCGGCGACGTGGTCCTGGAGGCCGACAAGCTCGGGAAGGGCTTCGAGGGCCGCACCCTCATGCACGACGTGTCGTTCAAGCTGCCGCGCGCCGGCATCGTCGGCGTCATCGGCCCCAACGGCGTCGGCAAGACCACGCTGTTCCGAATGATCACCGGCCAGGAGGAGCCCGACGAGGGCACGCTGAAGGTCGGCCAGACCGTCAAGATCTCCTACGTCGACCAGAGCCGCGGCGGCATCGACCCCAACAAGAACGTGTGGGAGGTCGTGTCGGACGGCCTTGACTTCATCAAGGTCGCCAACTTCGAGATGAACAGCCGCGCCTACGTCGCGTCGTTCGGGTTCAAGGGCCCCGACCAGCAGAAGAAGGCCGGGGTGCTGTCGGGCGGTGAGCGCAACCGCCTCAACCTCGCGCTGACGCTCAAGATGGGCGGCAACATGCTGCTCCTCGACGAGCCCACCAACGACCTCGACGTCGAGACCCTGTCCTCGCTCGAGGACGCGCTGCTCGACTTCCCCGGCTGCGCCGTGGTCACCTCGCACGACCGGTGGTTCCTCGACCGCGTGGCGACCCACATCCTCGCGTGGGAGGGCGACGCGGAGGACCCGGCCCAGTGGTTCTGGTTCGAGGGTAACTACGCCGCCTACGAGGAGAACAAGATCGAGCGGCTCGGCATCGAGGCCGCGCGCCCGCACCGGGTCACCCACCGCCGCCTCACCCGCGACTGAGTCGAGCAGCCAACCGCGAGCCCCCGTTCAACGGTGATGGGTCAGGAGGTGCGGAGCTCCGACTCCGGGTGCCGATTGACCAGGTGGTCGGACACCCGGTCGAAGACCCGGCCCACCGCGGCGAAGTCCTCGGCCGGCACGAGGTCGAGGATGTTGCGTCGCACGCTCTCAACATGGCACGGCGCGGCGCGCACGAGCAGGTCGTAGCCCTTCTCGGTCATGGTCGCCACGACGCCGCGCCCGTCCTCCGGCGTCGTGCCGCGGGTGACGTAGCCGACCGCCTCCATGCGGGCGACGGTGTGGGTCACCCGGCTGCGCGAGTGCGCCATGGCGTCGGCGAGCTGGGCCATCCGCATCGCCCGGCCGGGTCGCTCGGACAGCCGGACGAGCACCTCGTACTCGGTCAGCGACATGCTGAACTCACGGCGCAGGTCGTCGTCGAGGCGTTCCTCGAGGAGGGTCATCCCCATCATCAGGGCGCGCCAGGAGTGTTGCTGGTCGTCGTCGAGCCATCGCGGCTCCCCCGTCCCGGTCATGGGGCAAGCCTAGTGCGGGCGGGGGCCCGAATGGCTCAGGAGAGCCGCTCGAGGATCATCGCCATGCCCTGCCCGCCGCCGACGCACATGGTGATCAGACCGGTGGACTTGTCGTGCCAGTCGAGGCTGTTGAGCATGGTGTTCTGCAGGCGGGCCCCGGTCATGCCGAAGGGGTGGCCCACGGCGATGGCGCCGCCGTTGACGTTGAGCCGGTCGAGGTCGATGCCGAGGTCCTGGTAGGACGGCACGACCTGGGCGGCGAAGGCCTCGTTGATCTCCACGAGGTCGATGTCGCCGATGCTCATGCCGGCGTACCCCAGCGCGTTCCTCGTGGCCTCGACCGGGCCGAGGCCCATGATCTCGGGGGAGAGCCCGGAGACGCCGGTCGACACGATCCGCGCCAGCGGGGTGAGGCCGAGCTCGGCCGCCTTGGTGTCGGACATGACCACGACCGCCGCCGCGCCGTCGTTCAGCGCGCAGCAGTTGCCGGCCGTGACGACGCCGTCGGGGCGGAACACCGGGTCGAGGCCGGCGATGGCGTCGTACGTCACTCCGGCGCGCGGGCCGTCGTCCGTGCTGACGACGGTGCCGTCCGGCGTCGTGACGGGGGTGATCTCGCGCTCCCAGAAGCCGTCGGCGATCGCCTTCTCGGCGAGGTTCTGGGAGCGGACCGCGAACTCGTCGAGCTCCTTGCGGTCGAGCCCGCGCAGCCGGGCGACGTTCTCCGCGGTCTGGCCCATCGCGACGTAGATGTCGGGCAGCTGGCCGTCCTCGCGCGGGTCGTGCCAGTCCTGGCCACCCTTCGCGAGCTCCGCGGTGCGGGCGCCGGCGTCCGTGAAGAGCGGGTTGCGGGTGTCGGGGAGGTGGTCGGAGGTGCCCTTCGCGAAGCGCGAGACCGTCTCGACGCCGGCGGAGACGAAGATGTCGCCCTCGCCGGCCTTGATCGCGTGGAACGCCATCCGCGTCGTCTGCACCGACGACGAGCAGTAGCGGGTGACCGTCGCGCCGGGGACCTCGAGGCCGAGGAGGGTCGTCACCACACGCGCCATGTTGTTGCCCGACTCGCCGCCCGGCAGCCCGCAGCCGAGCAGCAGGTCCTCGATCGCGGTGGGGTCGAGGTCGGGGACCTTGTCCAGCGCGGCCTGCACGGCGAGGACAGTGAGGTCGTCGGGACGGAAGTCCTTGAGCGAGCCCTTGTTGGCGCGGCCGATGGGGGTGCGCGCTGCGGAAACGATCACTGCCTCGGGCATGGAGAACTCCGGTTACTCGGCGGTTGCACGGTCTCTGCGCACCCTAGTGCGGCACCCTGGCTCAGGTCTCCGCAGGGTTGGGTCCGAGCCCGGACAGCAGCTGCTCGACGCTCGCGCTGACGAAGGCACGACGACGCCGCTGGGGGACCAGCAGCGACGCGAGCAGGACGCCGTCCAGCGCGGCGACGAGAGTCTCGGCCGAGGCACCCCCCTCCTCGTCGGTCGCCTCCATCAGGCCACGCACGGTGCGGACGAGGTCGTCACGCCACTGAGTGAAGCGCTCGGCGAGGGCCGCGTCGCGGGTGGCGGCGACCGTCAGCTCGAGCCGGGCGGCCAGCAGGTCGGGCTCGCCCAGCCACCGCGAGAAGAGCCGGGAGACCTCCGCGACGGCACGCTCGTGGTCGCCGGGGCACGACGCGAGCCGCGCACCCAGTGCGGCCACGTCGGCTGCCAGCCGGTCCGCGACGACGTCCCCCAGGGCGCGGAGCAGGGCGTCGCGGGTGCGGAAGTAGGCAGACGAGCTCCCTTCGGGCAGCCCCGCCTCGCGGTCGACCGCGCGATGGGTGAGCCCGCGGTTGCCCTGCTGCGCCAGCACCGTCGTCGCCGCCGCCAGGATCTGCCGGCGACGCGGCGACAGCTCCTCGCGCGATGGGCTCACGGTCTCCTCCTCGGGCGCCGACCGGGGCCCGGTTCGACGGTGACGCAGGACACTACCGGCCCGACTTGCGATCGTGAGGGTGCGGCGTATTCTTCTACATACGTAGAAGTTCTACACCTGTAGAAGGGAACCAGTCATGCAGCTCATCGACCCCACCGTCATCATCGCCCTCATGGTCGTCGTCGGCATCGCCGCCGTGGCCGCCCTCGCCCTGGCTGCGGTCGCCGTGCCCGCCACGCTCCGCGAGACGCGCAGCGACCGCGTGGCCCGACGCGAGTCCATCCCCACCTACTACGGCCGCCTGCACTTCGCGGCCTGACCGCCGGGAGCGACGGGACGCCTCTCCCCGGCCACCGACTGACACCGCCGCCCCCCGAAGGACTGCGTCTGCGACGATCGGGGCGTGCGGCACCTCTATCGCTGTCCCCTCCGATGGGCCGACCTCGACCTGCTCGGACACGTCAACAACGTCACCTACGTCGACTACCTCCAGGAGGCGCGGGTGGACATGTTCCGCACCCACGCCCCGGACAGTCGTGCGGAGGACCTGGCCGAAGGCGTCGTGGTGGTCCGGCACGAGGTGACGTACGTGTCCTCGCTGACCTTCGGCTTCGAGCCGGTCTCGATCGAGTGCTGGGTCACCGAGATCCGCGCCGCGAGCTTCACGATGGCCTACGAGGTCTTCGAGGAGGACGAGGCGGGGGAGCGCACCGTGTTCCTCCGGGCGCGCACGGTGCTCACCCCGTACGTCTTCGCCACGGAGCGGCCGCGCCGGCTGCACGCCGATGAGCGTGAGTCGCTCGGCCGCCTGCTCGAGCCGGACGAGCCGGTGCGGCCACCGGCCGCCCCCCAGGTCGTCGACGTGCCGGGCGGGCACTACCTGGTCCACGTCCGCTTCAGCGACGTCGACGTCTACGGGCACGTCAACAACGTGAAGTACTTCGAGTACTTCCAGGAGGCGCGCATCCAGCTCATGGTCGCGAGCGGCCGCGAGCTCGGTCAGGGCTACCACCTCGTCGTCGCACAGACCGACGTCGACTACCGGCGTCCGATCCTCTTCCGCGCCGAGGCCTACGACTGCTCGACCTGGGTCTCGCACATCGGCAGCACGTCGGTCGTGTTCGAGTCCGTCGTCCGCGACGGTGACGACGTGCTGGCCCGCGCGAAGGTGGTCGGTGTGTGCATCGACAGCGCGAGCGGCCGGCCGGCGCCGGTCCCCGAGGAGTTCCGCGACATGGTCGGGGCCGTCACTCCATCGAGTTGACCATGAACTGGGCGGCGTGGGTCACGTAGTCCCAGAACCTGGCGTCCTGCTCCTCGGTGAGGCCGGCCTCGTCGAGCCCGGCCCGGAAGTGCACCAGCCAGCGCTGCGCGGCGTCGGGCGTCACGCGGAACGGGGCGTGGCGCATCCGGAGCCGCGGGTGCCCCCGCGTGTCGCCGTACGTCGTGGGGCCGCCCCAGTACTGCATCAGGAACAGCGTGAACCGCTCCTCGGCGGGTCCGAGGTCCTCCTCGGGGTACAGCGGCCGCAACACCTCGTCCTCGGCCACCCCGGCGTAGAAGCGGTGCACGATCGTGCGGATCGTCTCCTCGCCGCCGATCTCGTCGTAGAAGGTGTCGGTCACGGTCCGATTGTCCCGCGTGGTCCCCACGGACCCCCGGCCGGGGTCACGCCTCCTCGGACGGGTCGGTGGAGGCCGCCGAGGGCGCGCTCTGCTGCCACATCACCCGCTGCGCGACAGCGAGGTTGATGCCCTCGTGCTGGAAGCGCGCCTTGACCCGCTCGCGCATTTCTCGCGCCACGCCCCACTGCTCGAGCGGCGCGGTCTTGAGAGTCACACGCATGACGATGCCGTCGACGCCGAGCGACTCCACGCCCCACACCTCGGGCTCCTCGATGACGAGGCCCTTGAAGTCCTCGTCCTCCCACAGGTCGTGCGCGACCTCCTGCAGCACGCGACGCACGGTGACCAGGTCCTCGGTGTAGCCGACCGTCACGTCCAGCACCGTGCGCGCCCAGTTCTGGCTCATGTTGCCGACGCGGAGGATCTCGCCGTTGCGTACGTACCAGACGGTGCCGTTGACGTCGCGCAGCCGGGTGACGCGGAGGCTCACGGCCTCGACGGTCCCCGAGGCCTCACCGAGGTCGACCACGTCGCCGACGCCGTACTGGTCCTCGAAGATCATGAAGATGCCGGACAGGAAGTCCTTGACCAGCGCCTGCGAGCCGAAGCCGATGGCCACGCCGATGATGCCGGCGCTGGCGATGAGGGGGCCGATGTCGTAGCCGAGCTCGGAGATGAACATGAGCGTGACGACGGTGAGCACCACTCCGGTGACGATGCTCTTGAGCAGCGAGCCCATCGTGGCCGCGCGCTGGGCCCGTCGCGTGTAGCCGGGGTCCTCGCGCAGGTTCAGGGCCGCTCCCATCCGGCCGCCGGAGATGGCGCGGCTGACGCGGTCGGGCAGCATCCCGTGCTCGGCCCTCCGGACGATGCGGTCGATGAGCCGGTGGAGCAGCCACCGGACCACGAGTCCGATCACGATCAGTCCCAGGAGGGCGGACGGCTTGCCGACGACCCAGTCGGCGGCCGTCGCCAGCGTGGAGTCGCCCGTCTGCTCCCACGTGAGGTTGCAGAGGTCCTCTCCGGTGTCACAGGGGTTGGTCTCGCTCCCGGAGACCTCGGTCATGGCCATGATCGGGGTGGTGAGGGGGTGAAGCATGCCCGCCAGTATGGGCGATACCCTGTTGCCCGTGACCACGCACGTCAGCCCCTCCAGCTCGTCCCGCAGCACGCGCGCCCGCCGGACGGGCCGTGCCACGGCCGTGGCCGCAGGCGTCGTCCTCGCCCTGCTCTCCGCGCCGGCCCATGCCGACGTCCCCGTGGGCTGGGGCGATCAGACCGAGCACAACCAGCTCGACTTCCTGCACACCCTCGGGCTGTTCGTCGGGATCCCGTTGCTGCTGTTCGTACTGCTCGCCCTCGCGGTCTACGTGCCCGTGATGATCCGCGGCGAGAAGCTGCTGCCCGACTACTCGGCCGGCGAGCCGCAGTGGATCGGCGGACCCCGGCAGGGTGTCGCCGAGCTGCCGGCGCCCGACGGCGTGGACTCCCGGGCAGGTGGCGCAAGTGGCCGCTGGTGACGCGCTGACCGAGACCGACCGGCTGGCCCTCGACAAGACGATCCGTCTCGCCGAGCAGACCTGCCGCTTCGAGTTCTCCGTCTACGTCGGTCCCGTCGAGGGCGAGGACACCCGTGCCTGGGCCACCCGGCTCCACAACCGTCTCGTGGTGCCGGCCAGGAGCGTGCTGGTGCTCGCCGACCCGCGCCGCCGGGTCATCGAGGTCGTCACCGGCGGCGAGGTGCGCCGCCACCTGAGCGACGCCGAGGTCGAGCTGGCCGTCCTGGAGATGGCCTCGGAGTTCGCCGCCGGCAACATGCTGGTCGGCCTCCAGCGCGGCATCGCCATGCTGGCCGAGCACGCGCGGCCGCAGACGACCCTCCACGCCTGACCACTCAGCGCCCCTCGCCGCGCTCGAGGCCGAGGGTGACGAGCCGCTGCTGACCGGCGACGACCCGCGCCATCGCTGCGTCGTACCTCCCGGCGTGTCGAGCGAACTCGCTGCTCCTCACCCCGTCGCGTGGGCAGCCTCCCGGTGAGATGCGTGGAGGCCTGAGGTCACACCGTGACCTCAGGCCTCCACCTTGCTGAGCGCGAGGTCAGCGTGCGTCGTGCTGCTGGGCGGCGAGCGCCCGGGCGATCTCGGCACGTGCCTCGCCGACGTAGCGCTGCGCCTGCTTGGGCGCCGAGCTGTCCGCGAGCCACTCGTCGAGGCGGCCGAGGGTGGCCTCGGAACCGAGCGGCCTGGGGAAGCCGTACTCGAGGATCGTCGAGGCCTTGTGGAAGCCCAGCGAGTCGACGAGCGTCTCCGACGCGGCCAGGAACTTCTCGAGGTAGGGCTCGAGCACGTCCTCCTGGCCGAAGCGGAAGATCGAGAACGCGATCTCGCGCGACGTCTCGTTGGGCGTCGACGGGTCGAGGAGCGCGTCCCACGCGGCGGCCTTGGCCTCCGCGGTCGGCTGCGCGGCGCGGGCTGCGGCGGCCTGCTCCTTGCCCGAGATGGTCTTGTCGACCTCGAGCTCGGCGTCGATCTCCGCGTCGCCGAAGCGACCCTGCTTGGCGAGCGCCGTGATCAGCGCCCAGCGCATGTCCTGGTCGACGGCCAGTCCCTCGACCTCGAACGACCCGTCGAGCAGTCCGATGAGGTCGCCGAGCGCGGCGTCGCTGTGGGCGGCGCCGGCGTAGGAGCGGGCGAAGGTCAGCTGGTGGTCGCTGCCGGGCTCCGCGGCGAGCAGCAGCTCGCGCAGGCCCGTCTCCCACCTCGCCTTCAGCTCCGGACGGTGCGCGGGGTCGGAGTAGAAGTTGACGGCCAGCGCGGTGGAGGCCGGGATCCGGGTCACCGCCCACGCGTCGGTCTCCTGCCCGATGTTGGCCAGGACCAGGTCGGCCCAGTCGCGGGTGCGCATCTCGCCGTCGCGGGTCATGTCCCACGCGGCACCCCACACGAGGGCGCGCGGGAGGGAGTCCTCGAAGGTGGACAGCGACGCGATGGCGGTCGCCAGCGACCGCTCGTCGAGGCGGATCTTGGCGTAGGCGTGGTCCTCGTCGTTGAGCAGGAGCAGCGCGGGCTGCTTGACCCCGACGAGCTCCGGGACCTCGGTGCTGGCGCCCTCGACGTCGATCTCGACGTAGTCGCGACGCACCAGGCGGCCGTCGACCTCGTCGTAGAGGCCGATGCCGAGGCGGTGCCGGCGCAGCGTCGGCCAGTCCTCGTGGGCCGTCTGGCTCACCGCGAACGCCGAGTAGGCGCCGTCGGCGTCGAGCTCGAAGGACGGGGCGAGCGTGTTGACGCCCGCGGTCTGCAGCCACTCCTGGGCCCAGCCCTGCAGCTCACGGCCCGACGACTTCTCCAGGGTCGCGAGCAGGTCCTTGAACTCCGGGTTGCCGTACTCCCACTCCTTGAAGTAGCTGCGCAGGCCCTCCAGGAAGGGCTCGATGCCGACCCAGGCGACGAGCTGCTTGAGCACCGAGGCGCCCTTGGCGTAGGTGATCATGTCGAAGTTGACCTCGACCGCGTGCAGGTCGACGTTGTCGGCCGCGATCGGGTGCGTCGAGGGCAGCTGGTCGGCTCGGTAGCCGGTCTGCTTCCGGGCGTTGGCGAAGCCGGTCCACGCGTCGTCGAACTCGGTGGCGTTGGCCTCGCACCAGTAGCAGGCCCACTCGGCGAACGACTCGTTGAGCCAGAGGTCGTCCCACCACTTCATGGTGACGAGGTCGCCGAACCACATGTGGGCCATCTCGTGGGTGATGACCGAGGCGCGGAACTCGAAGAAGGAGCGCGGCTGGCGACTGCGGGGGAGGTACTCGTCGCGCAGCGTCACGCAGCCGGCGTTCTCCATCGCCCCGGCGTTGTACTCGGGGACGTAGAGCTGGTCGTACTTCCCGAACGGGTACGGGTAGTCGAACTGCTCCTCGAACCACTCGAAGCTCTGCTTGGTGAGCTTGACCAGCTCCGCCGTGTCCATGTGCTCCTTGAGCGACTGGCGGCAGTAGTGGCCCAGCGGGATGGTGCCGAACTTGCCCTCGTAGGTGTCGAACTCGCCGTGGTACTCGCCGGCCACGATCGCGGTGATGTAGGTCGACATCCGCTTGGTGGCGGGGAAGCGCCAGGTCGACGCGCCGTCGCCTGCCTCGGCGGGCTCGGGGGTCGCGGCGTTGGAGACCACGACCCAGTGCGACGGGGCGGTGACGTTGAACGTGAAGACGGCCTTCAGGTCGGGCTGCTCGAAGGTGGTGAAGACGCGACGGGCGTCGGGCACCTCGAACTGGCTGTAGAGGTAGACCTTGTCGTCGGCGGGGTCGACGAAGCGGTGCAGGCCCTCACCGGTGTTGGAGTAGGCGCAGTCCGCGGTCACGACGAGCGTGTTGGTCTCCTCGAGACCGTCGAGCGCGATGCGGCTGTCGGCGTACGCCGTGGCGGGGTCGAGGGTGCGCCCGTTGAGGGTGATCTCGCGGACGGCGGGGGCGACCAGGTCGGCGAAGGTGACCGAACCGGGCTCGCGGCAGGTGAACTCGAGCGTGGTGGTGGAGACGAAGGTGGTCGCCTCTGGCTGGGTGGCTGACGTCAGGTCCAGGTCGACGGTGTACGCCGTGACGTCCAGGAGGGCGGCGCGGGTGGCGGCCTCGTCCCGGGTGAGGTTGGTTCCAGGCATGCGGGCATCCTGCCACCGGGGTGTGGGGGCGCCCACATCGGTGGGGAATAGGTGGCCGCGGCGAGGAATTGTTGTTGACATGGCTACCGCTGACCTCTGGTTCGACCCGCTCTGCCCGTTCGCCTGGATCACCTCGCGCTGGATCCGCGAGGTCGAGCAGGTCCGTGACATCGACGTGCAGTGGCACGTGATGTCGCTGGCCTACCTCAACAAGGACAAGGACATCCCCGACGACTACCGCGAGATGCTGCAGGGCACGGAGAAGCCGGTTCGCGTCGCGATCAAGATCGCCGAGGACTACGACAACACGATGCTCGGTGACTGGTACACCGCCATCGGCACCCGCCGCCACAACAACGGCGAGGAGCTCTCGAAGGAGACCGTCGCCGCGTCGCTGGCCGACGTCGGCCTCCCGGCCGACCTGATCGAGGCCTGGGACGACGAGTCGCTCGACGAGGCCGTCGCCAAGAGCCACCACGAGGGCATGGACCCCGTCGGCGACGACGTCGGCACCCCGACGATCCACATCAACGGCTCCGCGTTCTTCGGCCCGGTCCTCTCCAAGATCCCGCGTGGCGAGGACGCTGGGGAGCTGTGGGACGGCGCGGTCGCCGTCGCGAAGTTCCCCTACTTCTACGAGCTCAAGCGCTCGCGGACCGGCGACCTCGACTTCAGCTGACCCACGCAGTCGCCCGACCTGATCACGGACGCCACCCGGGGAAACCGGGTGGCGTCCGGTCACTAGGCTGGCGCCCATGACTCGTGTCCTGTCCGCCGTCGCCTGGCCGTACACCAACGGCCCGCGCCACATCGGCCACGTCGCCGGTTTCGGCGTGCCCTCCGACGTCTTCAGCCGGTTCATGCGGATGGCGGGGCACGACGTCCTCATGGTCAGCGGCACCGACGAGCACGGCACCCCGATCCTGGTGCTCGCCGACAACGAGGGCCTGCCCGCCCGCGAGCTGGTCGACAAGTACAACCAGGTGATCGTCGACGACCTCTGCGGTCTCGGCCTGTCGTACGACCTCTTCACCCGCACGACCACCGGCAACCACTACGCGGTGGTGCAGGAGATGTTCGAGACCTGCCGCCGCAACGGCTACATGGTCGAGGAGACGACGAAGACCGCCATCAGCCCCTCGACCGGCCGGACCCTGCCCGACCGCTACATCGAGGGCACCTGCCCCATCTGCGGCTACGCCGAGGCGCGCGGCGACCAGTGCGACAACTGCGGCAACCAGCTCGACCCGACCGACCTCATCGACCCGCGGTCCAAGATCAACGGGGAGACCCCGGAGTTCAAGGACACCCAGCACTGGTTCCTCGACCTGCCCGCGCTCGCCGACGCGCTTGGGGAGTGGCTCGACCAGCGCGAGGCCACCGGCCTGTGGCGGCCCAACGTGATCAAGTTCAGCCAGAACATCCTCAAGGAGATCCGGCCACGGGCGATGACACGCGACATCGACTGGGGCATCCCGGTCCCGGGCTGGGAGGACCAGCCGACCAAGCGGCTCTACGTGTGGTTCGACGCTGTCATCGGCTACCTGTCCGCCTCCATCGAGTGGGCGCGACGCCTGGCCGAGAAGGAGGGGACGAGCCCGGACAAGTGGCGCGAGTGGTGGAACGACGCCGACGCCGAGTCCTACTACTTCATGGGCAAGGACAACATCGTCTTCCACTCGCAGATCTGGCCCGCCGAGCTGCTGGCCTACAACGGCGCGGGCGACAAGGGCGGCGAGCCCGGCCCATTCGGCACGCTCAACCTGCCGACCGAGGTGGTCTCCAGCGAGTTCCTGACCTTCGGCGACTCGCAGTTCTCCACCAGTCGGGGCAACGTCATCTACGTGGGCGACTTCCTCGCGCGCTACGGCCCCGACCCCCTGCGCTATTACATCTGCGCCGCCGGCCCGGAGACCTCCGACGCCGCCTTCACGTGGGCCGACTTCGTCACCCGCAACAACTCCGAGCTCGTCGCCGGCTGGGGCAACCTGGTCAACCGCACCGCCACGATGATCGCCAAGAGCTTCGGCGAGATCCCGGCCGCCGGCCCGCTCGAGGAGGTCGACGAGCGGGTGCTCGCCACCGTTCGCGAGGGCTTCACGACCGTCGGCGAGCTGGTGGAGAAGCACCGGCTCCGAGCCGCGATCGCCGAGGCGATGCGGGTGGTCGGCGAGGTGAACAAGTACGTGACGCTCACCGAGCCCTACAAGATGAAGGATGACTCGCAGCGCGAGCGCCTCGGCACCGTCCTCCACGTGGCCGCGCAGTGCGTGAGCGACTGCAACACGCTGCTGTCGCCGTTCCTGCCGCACGCAGCGAACAAGGTGCACGCCGTGCTCGGCGGGGAGGGCGAGCTCATGCCGATGCCGCGCATCGAGCAGGTCGACGAGCTCGAGCCCGACAACGGCGCCGGCCACACGTCGTACTCCGTCATCACCGGCGAGTACACGTCGACGCCCGCCTGGGAGTCGCGCCCGGTCGTGGTCGGTGCGAAGGTCGACAAGCCGACGCCGGTCTTCACCAAGCTCGACCCGTCGGTGGTCGAGGAGGAGCTGGCCCGTGCGGCCGGTGAGCCGGCGTGACCGCGCCTGGCCGACCCTCGCGCACGGCCCGGGTGGGCCACCCCGTCCCAGACCGTCAGGAGGTCGTCATGCAGGTCGCAGTCCTCGGCACCGGTGCGGTCGGTCGCGCCATCGCGCCACGCCTGGTCGAGCTGGGGCACGACGTACGCCTCGGGACCCGCGACCCGGCCACCACGCGGGCCCGCGACGGCTGGACGGAGCTGCCGGGCGTCCCGCTCGTCACCTTCGCCGAGGCCGCCGCGGGTGCGGACCTCGTCGTGCACGCCGGCAACGGAATGGCTGCGCTCGACCTGCTGGGGCAGGCCGGGGACCTCGCCGGCACCGTGCTGCTCGACGTCTCCAACCCGCTCGACTTCAGCGCCGGGTTCCCGCCCACCCTGGCGGTGAAGGACACCGACTCGCTGGGCGAGCAGCTGCAGCGTGCGTTTCCCGACACCCGCGTGGTCAAGTCGCTGAACACCGTGACCGCCGAGCTGATGGTCCACCCCGACCGGCTGCCCGAGTCGACGACCGTGTTCGTCAGCGGCGAGGACGACGACGCGAAGCGGCTGGTGACCGGCCTGCTCACCGAGCTCGGTCACCGCGACGTGATCGACCTCGGCGGGATCGAGACCGCGCGCGGCGCGGAGATGTGGCTGCCGCTGTGGGTGCGGCTGATGGGCGCCCTCGGGACCGCCGAGTTCAACCTCAAGGTGGTGCGACCGGCGTGATGTACCCGGAGGTCCGCGCGGCGGTCGCCGCCGACACCGGCGACACCGGTCCCGCGCTCGGCGCGCCCGGGTTCGACCTCGCCGCTCACCGCGAGGAGGCCCGGCTCGCCAACCTCCGCCTGCCACGCGAGGACGTCGCGTCCGTGGAGGACGTCGACGCCGACGGGGTCCGGTGCCGGCTCTACGTGCCCGCCGACCCCGTGCCAGGTGTCGTCGTGCACGCGCACGGCGGCGGCTTCGTGCTCAACGACATCGACGTCCACGACGGCATCTCGCGTCGCATGGCCAACCGCGGCCGTCGAGCGGTGCTGAGCGTGGACTACCGGCGACCGCCCGAGCACCCGTTCCCGGCCGCGCCCGACGACCTCGACACGGTCGTCGGCTGGCTGGGCCGCGAGGGCCCGCCCGGGCCGTACGCCGCCCACGGCGACTCGGCCGGCGCCAACCTCGCGCTGGTCGCCGCCCTGCGCAACCCCGACTTCTTCAGCGCGGTCGCGCTGGTCTACCCCTTCCTCGACCCGCGCACCGGCTTCCCGTCGTGGCGGCTGGGGGAGGAGTCGGGCTTCGGCCCGGCCGAGGCGACCTGGTACTGGGAGCAGTACGCCCGCACGGAGGCCGACTACGACCAACCCGACCTCGCGCCGCTGCTCTCCGACCGGCTCCACACCCTGCCCCCGACCTTCGTCGCCACCGCCGAGGCCGACCCGCTGCGCGACGAGGGGGAGGAGCTGGCCCGGCGGATCGCCGAGGCGGGCGTCGAGGTCGTCGGCATCCGCTGCCTGGGCCAGACCCACGGCTTCTGGCGGCACGCGACGTTCACCGCCTCCGAGCCGCTGGTGCGGCAGGTGGCCGGCTGGCTCGACCAGCACCTCGAGCGCGTCGGGTACGGCCCGACGTAGTCGGGGCGGACTGGCGTGCGAAGCCCCGCAGCCGCTTGCGGCAAGGGGGCCTTGAGAGGATGTTGGCCATGCGCGTACACCTGGGCTCCGACCACGCCGGCCTCGACCTGAAGGACCACCTCCTGATGTGGCTGGTGGACCACGGCTACGAGGCCGTCGACCACGGACCGTTCGTCTACGACGCCCTCGACGACTACCCCTGCTTCTGCCTCCGGGCGGCCGAGGGAGTGGCCGCCGACCGCTCCGAGGGCCTCGACAGCCTCGGCGTCGTGATCGGCGGCTCCGGCAACGGCGAGCAGATCGCGGCCAACAAGGTCGAGGGAATCCGGTGCGCGCTCGCGTGGTCGGAGGAGACCGCGGCGCTGGCCCGCGAGCACAACGACGCCAACGTCGTCTCGGTCGGCGGGCGGATGCACCCGGTGGACGACATGACCCGCTTCGTCGAGATCTTCCTCTCCACGGACTTCTCCGGCGACGAGCGCCACGTGCGGCGCATCGGCCAGCTCTCCACCTACGACGAGACGGGTGAGCTGCCGCCGCTGCCGGAGTCCGCCCTCCGCGGCCCCGACACCGACGCGTCCCGCGACCGCACGGATGCCTGAGGGACACACCCTTCGCAAGCTGGCCGACGACCTCACCGCGGCCTTCGCGGGCCGCAGGGTCCGGGTGTCGTCGCCGCAGGGCCGCTTCGCTGCCGACGCCGAGCAGCTCGACCGGTCGCTGGTCATCGGCGCCGACTCCGCAGGCAAGCAC
Source organism: Nocardioides sp. GCM10028917 (assembly GCF_042666175.1). Classification (NCBI taxonomy): domain Bacteria; kingdom Bacillati; phylum Actinomycetota; class Actinomycetes; order Propionibacteriales; family Nocardioidaceae; genus Nocardioides; species Nocardioides sp. GCM10028917. The sequence goes on along the minus strand of NZ_JBHTFL010000001.1, from coordinate 108,677 downwards.
CTCTTCCTCGAGCTCGAGGACGAGCGCTTCGTGCACGTCCACCTCGGCCTGATCGGCCAGTTCGACGTCCACACGGGGATCGAGGGCGGCGCTGCCGGCGTGCCCGACCCGGTCGGCGCGGTGCGGCTGCGGCTGGTCACGCTCGACGACCCGGCCGACCCGCGCGCGACGGCGTACGCCGACCTGCGTGGCGCCATCATCTGCGACCTGGTCGGCGCCGCGCGACGGGCCGAGGTCCTCGGCCGCCTCGGGCCGGACCCGCTGCGACCCGACGCTGACCCCGATCTCGCCTGGCGGCGCATCTCGGCGAGCCCGCGCGCCATCGGCGACCTCCTGATGGACCAGAAGGTCCTCGCCGGCGTCGGCAACGTCTTCCGCGCGGAGGTGCTCTTCCGGCACCGCATCCACCCGCTGCGGCCCGGCAACACGCTGCGCAGCGGCCAGTGGCGGGCGATGTGGGCGGACCTCGTCGAGCTCATGGCCGAGGGCGTGCGCACCGGCCGGATCGACACCGTGCGCCCCGAGCACACGCCCGAGGCGATGGGTCGAGCGCCGCGCAAGGACGACCACGGCGGCGAGGTGTACGTCTACCGGCGTACGTCGCAGCCGTGCCTGGTGTGCGGCACGACGGTGCGGACGGGAGAGCTCGCAGGACGCAACTCGTTCTGGTGTCCCGAATGTCAGCCGAAGTTCCGGTCGCGGGCCCTACGATCTCCCACCAAGGGGACTGGGAGAGCAGGAGGGGCTCGAGCATGAGTTCTCCATCGCTCAACGCCGTCGCCAGCCGGTTGGTCCCGCGGGGCTCGCGCACGCTCGTCCTGCTGGTCGCCTCGACCGTGCTGATCGGCCTGGCCATCTGGTTCCGCAGCGACGACGTGCCGCTGGTGTCGCTGCTGGTGCCACTCGTGCTCTCCAGCCTCGTCCTCGGGCCCCGGCAGCTGCCGTGGTTCGTGCTGTTCGTGCTCCTCGTCCTCGCGCTGGTCGTGCCCTCGCAGCGCGACATCAGTCTTCGCATCGTGCTCACCGTGGTGATCATCTTCGGCCTGGGGTTCGTCGTCCTGCTGTCCTCGTTCCGCCGCTCGCGCCTCGGCGTGGCCGGCATCCAGGGCGAGATGATGTTCGTCGACCTGCGCGACCGGATCCTGCGCCAGGGCGGCATCCCCGACCTGCCCGCGGAGTGGTACGCCGCCAGCGAGCTGAGGTCGGCCGGGGGCACCCCGTTCGCGGGCGACTTCGTCGTCGCCTCGCGCGTCGAGGGCCGGCTCGAGGTGGCGGTCGTCGACGTCTCGGGCAAGGGGCAGGGGGCCGGCACCCGCGCCCTGCTGCTGTGCGGGGCCCTGGGTGGGCTGCTGAGCGCGCTGCCGCCGAGCGAGTTCCTCGACGGGGCCAACCGGTTCCTGCTGCAGCAGGACTGGGACGAGGGGTTCGCAACCGCGATCCACCTCTCGCTCGACCTCACGACCGGCCACTACGACATCCGCAGCGCCGGCCACCCGCCGGCAGCCCTGCGTCACGCCGGGTCGGGCCGGTGGGAGGTGCTCGAGTCCGAGGGACCCATCCTGGGTCTCGTCGACGGGGCCACCTTCGCCGCCGTCTCCGGGGAGATCCGCCGCGGCGACGCGCTCCTGCTCTACACCGACGGCATGGTCGAGACCCGCAACCGCGACATCGCCCTCGGCATCGACAAGATGCTCGGGCAGGCCGAACGACTGCTCCGGGGCGAGTTCGAGGGCGGCGCGACCCGGCTCGTCGAGGCGCTCGGCTCCCGCAACGACGACCGCGCGCTGCTCCTGGTGCACCGGCGCTGAGCCGGGTTGGGGCGCACGCTCGCGCGTGTGGCACCATGACTCCCGCACCGGCGGTACGACCTCGCCGGGACGCGCGCGGATGTAGCTCAATGGTAGAGCCCCAGTCTTCCAAACTGGCTACGCGGGTTCGATTCCCGTCATCCGCTCCAAGCAGGCTGCGAGAGCCCCCCACAAGGGGCCGTCGGAGCCCGCTTGGCGGGGCGTAGCGTAGTGGCTAGCGCGCCTGCTTTGGGAGCAGGAGATCGCAGGTTCGAGTCCTGTCGCCCCGACCCTCTGGCCCCACCCGTCACGTGGTCCCCGCGCCTCCCACGGGTGGTCCGGGCGTGATTCGGCCTGTGCCCCTGCCCTCGATAGACTGGCGCGGTTTGCGGTCGCCGGGCCCCGTGCCCTGGCAGCGCCGCTCCTTTCCCCGTGTGGTCCACCCACAGACCTTCAGCATCAGGAGACATTTGTGAAGAGCGCCGTCGAGACCTTGAGCCCCACCCGGGCCAAGCTGACCGTCGAGGTGCCCTTCGAGGAGCTCAAGCCGAGCCTCGACGCGGCGTACCAGAAGATCGCGAAGCAGATCAACGTCCCCGGCTTCCGCCGCGGCAAGGTCCCGCCGGCGGTCATCGACCGGCAGGTCGGCCGCGGTCCGGTCCTCGACGAGGCGATCAACGCCGTCGTCCCGCAGCAGTACATGGCTGCGCTGCAGGAGCACGACCTCGAGCCGCTCGCCCAGCCGGAGATCGAGGTGACGAAGTTCGAGGACAACGAGTCCCTCGAGTTCACCGCCGAGGTCGACGTCAAGCCCGACTTCGAGGTGCCCGCCTACGACGGCCTCGAGGCGAGCGTCGACGACGTGGAGATCAGCGACGCCGACGTCGACGAGCAGGTCGAGGCGCTGCGGGAGCGCTTCGGCACGCTGGTCCCCGTCGAGCGCGCCGCTGCCGACGGCGACTTCGTGACCATCGACCTGGTCGCCTCCAAGGACGGCGAGACCGTCGAGGGCGGCGAGGTCACCGGCATGTCCTACAAGGTCGGCCGCGGCGGCATGATCGACGGCCTCGACGAGGCCCTCGTCGGCCTCTCGGCAGGCGAGGACGCGACGTTCGACTCCGAGCTCGCCGGTGGCGACCTGGTGGGCGAGCCCGTCCAGGTGACCGTCACGGTGACGGCCGTGCAGGAGCAGCAGCTCCCGGAGTACGACGACGAGTTCGCCCAGCTCGCCTCCGAGTTCGACACCGTCGAGGAGCTCACCGCCGACGTGCGCGAGCGCCTGGGTCGCGGCAAGCGCCTCGAGCAGGCCGCCGCCGCCCGCGACGCGGTCCTCGAGGCCCTGCTGGAGAAGGTCTCCATCCCGCTCCCCGAGGTGATGGTCACCGACGAGCTCAACGCCCGTCGTGCGAACGTCGAGCAGCAGCTCGCCATGGCCGGCATCACCATGGAGAAGTACCTCGAGGACGAGGGCCAGACCCAGGAGGAGTTCGAGGCCGACCTCGACCGCCGGGTCCGCGACGCCGTCGCCGCCCAGTTCATCCTCGACAAGATCGCCAAGGAGGAGGAGTTCGGCATCGACCAGGCCGAGCTCTCCGAGCACCTCGTGCGGCGCGCCCAGCAGTCCGGCCAGGACCCGCAGGAGTTCGCCAACCACATGTTCGAGCACAACCACATCCCCGAGCTCGTGCAGGAGATCATGCGCGGCAAGGCGCTGGCGACGATCGTCGAGGCGGCGACCGTCAAGGACGCGTCCGGCAACGTCGTCGAGCTGAAGAACCTGCGTCCCGACGGGACCATCGGTGAGCCCGTCGAGGAGAGCACCGTCGAGGGCACCGACGCGAGCGCGGACGAGAGCACCGACGAGCAGCCCGAGGAGTCCGAGCAGGCCTGACCCGCTCCGCTCCACGACCGGCGCCCACCCCTCCCGGGTGGGCGCCGGTCGCATCTCCGATGCGGCGTCCGGTGAGCCCCCCTCAGCCCGGCTCGGTGTCGGCGAGCACGTCGAGGGAGTAACGGGCGATCGCCGCCCGCTGGCGCGACCAGTGGTCGAGGGCGTCGGTGTCCGGCTCGTCGAGCCGCTCGAGCGGCAGGCTCGGCAGGCCGTTGAAGAGCATCAGGCTCACCGCGTGGCCGCGCCTGACCTCGTCCACCGGGACCTCGAGCCCCTCGTCGGCGAGCCCGGCGGCGTACGACGCCACGCACGCGGCCGCGCGCTCGCGCAGGTCGTCGGCGTCCTGCCGCCCGATCTGGATGTCGCCCACCAGCAGCTGGGACAGGTCGAAGCCGACGGGCTGGGACCGCCAGAACCCGAAGTCGATCAGCGTGAAGCCCGGCTGGCCGGCCCGGCGCAGCAGGTTGTTGGGGCAGGCGTCGCCGTGCGAGGCCAGGTGCCGCGAGGTGGCGAACTCGTGGGCCAGGACGTCGAGGTGGCGCGCCGCCGTCAGGAGGCCGTCGCGGAGGCAGCCGAAATGCTCGGCGACGACGGGATGCAGCCAGGTGCCCTCGTCGTGGAGCCCGGGGAGCACGGTGTAGGCCAACCGGCCGGCGACGAAGCTGTCGATGTGCCAGGGCTGCGGGTCGATGTCGGCCAGCGCGGCGACCTCCCGGCTGGCGGAGAGGCGCCCGAGCAGGCGCGCCGCGCGGACGCTGTCGTCGGGTCCCCACGGCACCGGGTCCGCGTCGACGGCCTCCATCCAGATGACGGCGGTGTCGTCGGGGCGCTCCTCGACCCGCAGGCCGCGGGGCATCGAGAACCCCTCAGGAAGCCGCTCGCGCAGGTCGGAGCCGTAGACCAGCGGCTCGGCGCGCCACGGGAGCGAGGCCGCCGCCCACTCGCCGATCTCGGGAGGTACGCCGGCGAAGGCGGGGGAGTGCCGCCAGTTGTGCACCCGCTTGACGAACAGCGTGAACTCCCGGTCCTCCTCCCGGTCCTCGCTGTCCGCGCCGGCGGTGGCGCGGCCCCGGACCCACGTCCGGGCGCCGGTGAGGATCGACGGGACGTCGTAGGCGACGGGCTCGGCCGTGGAGTCGTGCAACCGCACCGTCGGCACGTCCCACAGGTCGGCGACCATCGCCTCGAGCTCGGCGTCGGTGACGTCGTCGGCCCCGAGCACCTCACGCCGGTCGACCCCGGGCGACAGCGTGAAAGTTGCTTTCATGGTCATAGAAGGTAAGTTACTTTCATGACCCGCGTCAAGAGGCTCCCGGCCGCCCGGCCGCACCTTCCGATGCTGATGGGCATGGTGTTCTCCCGGCTGCGGGAACGCCTGGCCGTGGAGGCGCCGGACCTGCGGCCCTCCCAGCTGCGCGTCCTGGAGTGGCTCCCGGCGGACGGGTTGACCATCAGCGAGCTCGCCGAGTGCGCCGAGATGACGACGCAGGGGTGCGGGCAGTTCGTGCGCCAGCTCGAGGCGCTCGGCATGGTGGAGGTGTCGGTGGCCGACCACGACGCCCGCGCCCGCGTCGTACGCACCACCGCCACCGGGCGCGACGCCCTCGCCCGCTCCGCGGCGGTGCTGGCTGCCTGCGACGAGGCGTGGGCCGCGCAGGTGGGCCCGGAGCGGTGGCGGGTGTTCCGCGAGGTGCTGGAGGAGGTCGCGCTCGACTGAGCGTGCCGAGCCCGAATCCGCTGTGGGCGAACAGGGTGGGTCAGCGCGTGGAAGTGTCCGTCCTTCCGGCTAGTGTCGCCAGCGTGAACCAGAACTCCAGCCCAGCCCTCTCGCCCGAGATGAACGGCGCCGGTGGGATGTATGGCCTCGACGACCACATCTACCAGCGCCTCCTCCGTGAGCGCATCGTCTTCCTCGGCTCGGAGGTGCGCGACCAGAACGCCAACGCGATCTGCGCGCAGCTCCTCCTGCTCTCCGCGGAGGACCCGGAGGCCGACATCTTCCTCCACATCAACAGCCCCGGCGGCTCGGTCGACGCCGGCATGGCGATCTACGACACGATGAACTACATCCCCAACGACGTGGCGACCGTCGGCATGGGACTGGCGGCCTCGATGGGCCAGTTCCTGCTCTGCGCCGGCACCAAGGGCAAGCGCTACGCCCTGCCCCACGCCCGCATCATGATGCACCAGCCCTCCTCGGGCATGGGCGGCTCGGCCTCCGACATCAAGATCCAGGCCCAGCAGTCGTTGCACATCAAGAAGGTGCTGCTCGACCTGATCGCCGAGCACACCGGCCAGACCGTCGAGCAGGTCGTCGCCGACGCCGACCGTGACCGGTGGTTCACCTCGGACCAGGCCGTCGAGTACGGACTCGTCGACCAGGTCATCACCAGTGCCCGCGAAGCCGCCGACGAGGGCCGCCCGGCCCGGACCAAGGACTGACGACATGAACTACTACATCCCGCAGTGGGAAGAGCGGACCTCCTACGGTTTCCGCCGCATCGACCCCTACGCCAAGCTGTTCGAGGAGCGCATCATCTACCTCGGCACGCCGATCAGCGACGACGTGGCCAACGCGGTCATCGCCCAGCTGATGTGCCTGGAGACGATGAACCCCGACACCGACATCAGCATCTACATCAACAGCCCCGGTGGCTCGTTCACCGCGCTCACCGCGATCTACGACACGATGCGCTTCATCAAGCCCGACGTGCAGACGGTCTGCCTGGGGCAGGCTGCCTCGGCCGCCGCGATCCTGCTCGGCGCCGGCGCCAAGGGCAAGCGGATGGCGCTGCCCAACAGCCGGATCCTGATCCACCAGCCCTACACCGAGGGCACCTTCGGCCAGACCTCCGACATCGAGATCCAGGCCAACGAGATCCTGCGCATGCGCGAGCTGCTCGAGCAGATGATCGCCGACTCCTCGGGCAAGTCCATCGAGCAGGTCAGCGCCGACATCGAGCGGGACAAGATCCTGACCGCCGAGCAGGCCGTCGAGTACGGCCTGATCGACGCGGTCATCGAGTCCCGCAAGGGTGCCCCGGCCCTCGCGGGTCGGTGAGCCGAGACCGCGAAATGATGGTCGACGACATCTCGTGTCCGGCCCCCGTCCGGGGCCGGCGCGGGGTACCGTCGTACGGCTCACTGCAAGACCGCACAGCGCAAGGTGTTGAGTGTCGGGACCCTTTCCCGGCGAGACTGGAGGACACGACTCGTGGCACGTATCGGTGACGGCGGAGACCTGCTCAAGTGCAACTTCTGCGGAAAGAGCCAGAAGCAGGTCAAGAAGCTCATCGCTGGGCCCAACGTCTACATCTGCGATGAGTGCATCGAGCTGTGCAACGAGATCATCGAGGAGGAGCTGGCCGAGGGCGCCGAGGTCAGCCTCGAGGAGCTTCCCAAGCCTCGCGAGATCTTCGAGTTCCTCAACTCCTACGTGATCGGCCAGGAGCACGCCAAGAAGTCCCTCGCCGTCGCGGTCTACAACCACTACAAGCGCGTCCAGGCCGGCCTCCAGCCCGTCAGCGGCAAGGCGAAGGACGACGTCGTCGAGGTCGCCAAGTCCAACATCCTGGTGATCGGGCCGACGGGTTGTGGCAAGACCTACCTCGCGCAGACCCTCGCGCGGATGCTCAACGTCCCCTTCGCGATCGCCGACGCCACGGCGCTCACCGAGGCCGGCTACGTCGGTGAGGACGTGGAGAACATCCTCCTCAAGCTCATCCAGGCCGCCGACTACGACGTCAAGAAGGCCGAGACGGGCATCATCTACATCGACGAGATCGACAAGGTGGCCCGCAAGGCGGAGAACCCCTCGATCACGCGCGACGTGTCGGGTGAAGGTGTGCAGCAGGCGCTCCTGAAGATGCTGGAGGGCACCACCGCGTCGGTGCCGCCGCAGGGCGGGCGCAAGCACCCGCACCAGGAGTTCATCCAGATCGACACCACCAACATCCTGTTCATCGTGGGCGGCGCGTTCGCCGGCCTCGAGCAGATCATCGAGCAGCGCGTCGGCAAGAAGTCGCTGGGCTTCACCGCCGACGTGCGCGGCGCCGCCGAGCGGGAGGCCGACGACCTGCTCGCCCAGGTCCGTCCCGAGGACCTCACCAAGTTCGGCCTGATCCCCGAGTTCATCGGCCGCCTGCCGCTGATCGCCAGCGTGAGCAAGCTGGACCGCGAGGCGCTCGTCCAGATCCTCACGGAGCCGCGCAACGCGCTCGTCAAGCAGTACCAGAAGCTCTTCGACCTCGACGGCGTCGAGCTCGAGTTCACCGATGACGCCATCGACTCGATCGCCGAGGCGGCCCTCGAGCGCGGCACCGGTGCGCGCGGCCTGCGCGCGATCATCGAGGAGGTCCTCCTCTACGTGATGTACGACGTCCCGTCGCGGGGCGACGTCGCCAAGGTGATCGTCACCAGGGAGGTCGTGGAGGACGACGTCGCTCCGACCCTCATCCCGCGTGAGGCCGAGGGCCGCAAGAAGAAGTCAGCCTGACCTGTAGTCCGAAATGACCATGACGGTCTAGTCATTTCGGACCATTCCGGGCCATCGACGCAGGACATGCGTCATGGCCCGGAGAGACTGGCGTCTCGTCAGTATGTGGGAAGGGGACCCCGTGGGGGTTGACCAGAAGCGACCGCTCGTCGGTTTCGCTCTCGTGGCGGTGCTCTGTGCCGTCCTCATGTTCCTCTCCGTCGGGCGCGGGTTCGGGCTCAGCGACTTCGTCCGACCCGGCAAGCCCATCGCCGCGCCGGTCGAGCGCACCCCGGCCGCGCCTCCCGCCGGCGCCGTCCGGCAGGACGTCCCCGTCGTCATTCCCGCCGAGCTGAGCGCCCCACCGCTTGCCGCCGTCGTCGCTGCCTCCGCCGAGAAGGTCTCCACCACGGGGTCCGAGACCTCTGCTGCGGCCGCCTCCGGTGGGTCCGGGTCGTCCGCCTCGGGCGCCTCGGCGACCGACTCCCAGGACGCTGCCGACGACGCTGACGACGAGACCGTCGACGACCAGGGCACCGACCCCGGCACCACGGATGACGACGACGCCACGACGACCGACCACGACGCGGCCAAGGCCCAGCGGCAGGCTGAGCGCGAGGCAGCGAAGGCCGAGCGGAAGGCTGAGCGCGAGGCGGCCAAGGCCCAGCGGAAGGCTGAGCGCGAGGCAGCCAAGATGCAGCGCAAGGCTGAGCGCGAGGCGGCCAAGGAGGAGCGGGACGCGGTGAAGGCGCAGCGCAAGGCTGAGCGGGACGCGGCCAAGATCCAGCGTGAGGCTGAGCGGACCGCAGCGAAGGCCCAGCGCGTGGCGCAGCGGGAGGCGGCGAAGGCCCAGCGTGACGCGGAGCGGGACGCGGCGAAGGCCCAGCGTGACGCGGAGCGGGACGCGGCGAAGGCGCAACGCGACGCCGAGCGGGACGCGGCGAAGGCCCAGCGCGACGCCGAGCAGGCGGCCGCCCAGGCCGCCATGCACGCGGGCAGCGCCCCCGGCAACAGCGGCAACGCCGGCAACGGCAACAACGGCAACGGCAAGGGCTGAGGCTCCCGACCGCCGCGCCGAGCGGTGAGTGACGCAGGTTCTGGGCCGCCAGAACATGTCTCAGTCACCGCTGAGCGCCGGTTCACGGCCCGGACGCACGAATCCCCCTCACGCACCGCTGAACGGCGCGTGAGGGGGATCGGCTGCCTCAGTCCTCGGTGGGCGCCAGCTCGGCGGCGGTCACCCGCAGCTCGGTGGCGGACTCGTCGGTGACGAAGTCCAGGTCACCGACGATGGTGCCGACGGCACGCAGGTCGTCCTGCGCCTGCTGGGCGGCCTCCACCAGGGACGCCGGGCCGGTGATCTCGACGCGGGAGAGCGGGGCGCGCATCTTGGCCTTCGCCTGCGACTTGGCGCCCCGGATGCCGGTCAGCGCGGCGGCCACGGCGTCGAGGACGAGCGGCTGCGACGCAGCAGCCGAGCCGAGGTCGGCGGCGGTGGGCCACGACGCGTGGTGGATGGAGCCGTCCTGCCACCACGACCAGACCTCCTCGGTGGCGTAGGGCAGGAACGGCGCGAGCAGCCGGAGCTGGACGTGCAGCGCGATGGCCAGCGTGGCGCGCGCGGAGTCGGTGCCGGCGCCGCCCTCGACGTCGTACGCGCGCTCCTTGACCAGCTCGAGGTAGTCGTCGCAGAACTCCCAGAAGAACTTCTCGGTGACCTCGAGCGCGGTCGTGTAGTCGTAGGCGTCGAAGGCCTCGGTCGCGCGGCGGACGACGACCTCGAGCCGGCCCAGCAGGGCGCAGTCGACGGGGGCGCTGACGACGGCCGGGCTGAGCTCGGTGGCGCCGACGTTGCCGAGGACGAACTTCGACGCGTTGAGGACCTTCATCGCCAGACGACGACCGACCTTCATCTGCGACTCGTCGAAGGGGGAGTCCATGCCGGGACGGCCGATGGCGGCGCGCCAGCGGACGGCGTCGGCGCCGTACTTGTCGAGGATGTCGGTCGGCACGACGACGTTGCCCTTGGACTTCGACATCTTCTTGCGGTCGGGGTCGACGATGAAGCCGGAGATCATCGCGTGCGACCACGGGACGACGCCGTGCTCGAAGTCGGCACGGACGACGCGAGAGAACAACCAGGTGCGGATGATGTCGTGCGCCTGGGTGGCAAGGTCGTAGGGGAAGACCCGCGAGAAGAGGTCGGCGTCGACCTCCCACATGCCCGCGATCTGAGGGCTCAGCGAGGACGTCGCCCACGTGTCCATCACGTCGGGGTCGCCGATGAAGCCGCCGGGCTTGCCCCGCTGGTCCTCGGTGTAGCCGCCGGGCGCCTGCGTCGACGGGTCGACCGGCAGTTGGTCCTCGCTCGGCATCAGGGGGTGGTCGTGGTCGGGTTCACCGTCGGCGTCGAGGGGGTACCAGACCGGGAACGGGATGCCGAAGAACCTCTGCCGTGAGACGAGCCAGTCGCCGTTGAGGCCGCCGACCCAGTTGTCGTAGCGGTGCTTCATGTGGGCGGGGATCCAGGTGATCTCCTCGCCGCGGACCAGCATCTCCTTGCGCAGCGCCGCGTCGCGACCGCCGTTCTTGATGTACCACTGGCGGGTGGCGATGATCTCGAGCGGCTTGTCGCCCTTCTCGTAGAAGTTCGCCATGCGCTGGGTCGCCTTGGGCTCGCCGTCGAGGTCGCCCGACTCGCGGAGCAGGGCGACGATCGCCTCGCGGGCGCTGAACGTCGTCTTGCCGGCCATCTCGGCGTACGCCGTCGCGGCGGGCTCGGCGGCGAGCCACTCGGGCGTCTCGCGGACCAGGCGTCCGTCGCGACCGACGACCGTGCGGACCGGCAGGTCGAGCTCGCGCCACCACATGACGTCGGTGAGGTCGCCGAACGTGCAGCACATCGCGATGCCGGCGCCCTTCTCGGGCTCCGCGGCGGGGTGGGCGAGGACCGGGATCTCGACCCCGAAGACCGGCGACGTGACCGTCGTGCCGAAGACGTCCTGGTAGCGCTCGTCGTCCGGGTGCGCGATCAACGCGACCACGCTCGGGATCAGCTCGGGACGCGTGGTCTCGATGTGGATCGGGCTGCCGTCCGGCTGGTGGAAGGCCACCCGGTGGTAGGCACCCGGGTAGTCGCGCGCCTCGAGCTCGGCCTGCGCGACGGCGGTCTGGAACGTGACGTCCCACAGCGTCGGCGCCTCGGAGAGGTAGGCCTCGCCGCGGGCGAAGTTGCGCAGGAACGCCCGCTGGCTGACCGTGCGCGAGTGGTCACCGATGGTCGTGTACGTCGGGTTCCACTGGACCGACAGGCCGAGCTGGCGCCACAGCGCCTCGAAGGCCTTCTCGTCCTCGACGACGAGCTGCTCGCACAGCTCGATGAAGTTGGGCCGGCTGATGGCGACCTGTCGCTTGGGGTCCGGCTTCTCCGGCGGGGTGAAGTCGGCCTCGTAGGGCAACGTCGGGTCGCAGCGCACGCCGAAGTAGTTCTGCACGCGGCGCTCGGTCGGCAGGCCGTTGTCGTCCCAGCCGATCGGGTAGAAGACCGCCTTGCCCTGCATGCGCTGGTAGCGCGCGATGAGGTCCGTGTGGCTGTAGGAGTAGACGTGGCCGACGTGCAACGAGCCGCTGACGGTCGGCGGGGGCGTGTCGATGGAGTAGACGTTCTCCCGCGGCTGGGTGCGGTCGAAGGCGTAGGTGTCGTTGTCGGCCCACGCCCGCGACCACTTCTCCTCCAGGCCCTCCAGCGCCGGTCGCTCCGGTACGACGACGGCACGCGTGTCGGTGCTCGGTGTCGTCGGGCCGGCCTCCGGGGCCTGGGTGCTGGAGTTCTCAGTCATGCGCCGAGTCTATTGACGGGCCTCCGGCCTGCGAAAACGAGTATCGACGCAGGGCGCGGTGGACCTAGCGTGCGGCCATGGACACAGACCTCACGCTGGAGTTCTTCGACACCCCGCAGCCCTTCCTCGACGCCGCCGGCGAGCTGCTCGCGGCCGACCCCGTGCTGGGGAGCGTCATCGCGAGCGTGAGCCAGCGGACCGCCCGTGAGCTCGCGGACGGCCGGGACTCGTGGGCCGAGGTGGACGCGCCCTTCCAGCGGTGGTGGGTGGTGGTCCGCGACGCGTCCGGCGAGGTCGTCAGTGCGGTGATGCGGACGGCGCCCTTCAAGCCCTACCCGTCCTTCTCGATGCCGCTTCCCGACCCCGCCGCCCGTGCGCTCGCGGCCGCCCTCCACGAGCGCGGGGAGGTCCTGGGCGGGGCCAACGGTGCCCTTCCGGGCGCTGCCGTCCTCGCCCGGTCGGCGGCCGACCTGCTCGGCGGAGAGGTCGTCGCCGACAAGGCGACCCGCCTCTGGGAGGCCACGTCCGTCGACGTGCCGCCCGCCCCCGAGGGCCGGCTGCGCCGGGCGACGGAGGACGACGCCGCGCTGGTGCTGGCGTGGTTCGAGGCGTTCCATGCCGAGGCCGACGAGCAGGCCGGCCGCGAGCCGGACCCGGCGTCGGGCGAGCACAACACGCTCGACAGCGTGCTGGTGCGCATCCGCGAGGGCGTCGAGTGGCTGTGGGAGCTCCCCGACGGCACGATCGCCCACCTGACCGGCTCGGGGCTGCCGGCCTACGGCGTCAGCCGGATCGGGCCGGTCTACACGCCCAAGGAGTTCCGCGGCCGCGGCATCGCGTCGTACGTCGTCGGGGAGCTCACGCGTCGCGGCCTCGAGGCCGGGCACCGGATGTGTCTGTTCACCGACCGGGCGAACCCGACCTCCAACAAGATCTACGCGGGGCTGGGATACGAGCCGACCGTCGACATGGCGGAGCACCTCGTCACCGTTCCCACGACGCCCTAGTCTCGGCGGATGCGGCGGACCCTGGCACTCATCGTGTCCCTGGTCGTCGTCGCCGCTGCCTCCTCCTCGCCGGTGCCGGCCCGCTCGGCGCCCGCGGTGCCGGCGACCGATCGCACGGCACGGGTCCACGCCGTCGGCGGCTGCGAGCTCTTCCCGGCCGACAGCCCGTGGAACAGGCGCATCGACCGGCGGCCGGTGTGGAGGTGGTCGTCGGCGATCGTGCGGAGGCAGGCGGCCGGCCACGACCTCCACCTCGACCTCGGCACCACCGAGGACCACTACGGCATCCCGGTCACCGTCGTCGACGAGGACCAGCCGCTGCTGCCGTTGCGGTTCGGCACCGACGGCGAGGACTACCGCGACAAGAGCGACCGCGGCCCGGTCTTCGTGCCGGCCGATGCTGCGATCGAGGGCGGCAGCGCCGGCGACCCCGACCCGGACGAGGGCGACCGCCACGTGGTCACGGTCCGCCGCGGCACCTGCGACCTCATCGAGCTGTACGCCGCCGAGCGGGTGCGCGACGCCTCTGGCGAGGTCGTCGCCTGGCGGGCCGCGTCGGCCGCCCGCTGGGACCTCTCGTCCAACCGGCTGCGCCCCGCCGGCTGGACCTCGGCCGATGCCGCCGGCCTGCCGATCCTCCCCGGGCTGCTGTCCTACGAGGAGGCGGCCTCCGGGCGGATCACCCACGCCCTGCGGTTCACGCTCCCGTCCGCTCGCTCCGCGTACACCTGGCCGGCCCGCCACTGCGGTCCGAGGAGCAACACGGCGCGCGACCTGCCGGCGTACGGCCTCCGCTTCCGGCTCCCGAGGTCCTTCCCGGCCCGGCGCTACACCGGCGTCGCCCGCACGATCGTGGTGGCGATGAAGACGTACGGCCTGGTCCTCGCGGACCAGGGCTCGTCGATGTTCGTGACCGGGACCTCCGACCCGCGCTGGGCCGACGCGCTCGACCAGCTCCGCACGCGACCGGTCGACGGCAAGGCGCTCGAGGTCGTGAAGCCGTGGCGGCGGGTCGTCACCTGCTGACCCGGTCAATAGACTCGGGACGCCATGACTGATGCCCCTGAAGCCCCGCGCCTCGCCGAGACCTTCGACGAGGTCGAGGACGCCCTCCTGTCCCGCTGGCCCGAGACCAAGCTCGAGCCCAGCCTCGACCGGATCGAGGCGTTCATCGAGCTGCTCGGCGAGCCGCAGCGCTCCTTCCGCTCGATCCACCTCACCGGCACCAACGGCAAGACCAGCACCAGCCGGATGATCGAGACGCTGCTGCGCGCCCTCGACCTGCGCACCGGGCGCTTCACCTCCCCGCACCTGGAGCGGATGAGCGAGCGGATCAGCATCGACGGCGAGCCGCTGGACGACGAGGCGTTCGTCCGCGCCTTCAACGACGTCGCGCCCTACACCCACCTCGTCGACGCCGAGCAGGACCACCCGCTCAGCTTCTTCGAGACGATCGTCGGGATGGCCTACGCTGCCTTCGCGGACGCTCCCGTCGACGTCGCCGTGGTCGAGGTCGGGATGGGCGGCAGCTGGGACGCCACCAACGTCATCGACGCCGATGTCGCCGTGGTGCTGCCGATCGCCGTCGACCACGCCAAGTACCTCGGCGACGACGCCGTGACCATCGCGGCCGAGAAGGCCGGGATCATCAAGCCCGGGTCGATCGTCGTGCTCGCCGAGCAGACGCCCGAGGTCGCCGCGGTGCTGCTCGAGCGGGCCGCCGAGACCGGCGCGACCGTCACCCGGGAGGGCATGGAGTTCGGGGTGGTTGCACGCACCCCCGCCGTCGGTGGCCAGGTCGTCTCGCTCCAGGGCCTGCGCGCGCGGTACGACGACGTGTTCCTGCCGCTCTACGGCGCCCACCAGGCCCAGAACGCCGCCGTGGCGCTCGCCGCGGTCGAGGCGTTCGCCGGGACGGGCGTGCTCGACGACGACGTGGTGCGCGCGGCGTTCGCCGAGGTCACCTCGCCAGGACGCCTGGAGATCATCCGGCGCAGCCCCACGATCCTGCTCGACGCCGCGCACAATCCCCACGGGGCCGAGGCCGCGGCGGCGGCGCTGGAGGACTCCTTCTCGTTCAGCCCGCTGGTCGGGGTGATGGGCGTGATGGAGGACAAGGACCACGAGGGCCTTCTCGCCGCCTTCGAGCCGTACCTCGAGCACCTCGTGTGCACCCAGAACTCCACCCCGCGCTCCCTGTCGGCCGCCGCGCTCGGCCGGGCCGCCGTGGAGGTCTTCGGCGAGGACCGCGTCAGCGTCGTCCCCGACCTGGCCGACGCGATCGACCGGGCCGCGACGCTGGCCGAGGCGGGGGAGGCCATCAACGTCTCGATCGGCGCCGGTGCAGTGCTCGTCACCGGCTCGGTCGTCACCGTGGGCGAGGCCCGCTCCCTGCTGAAGGGTCGCCGATGAGCGACCGGGCCCCGCGGCCCGCCGACGACCCGGTGCCGACCAACACCGAGCGCTCGCCGCGGCGTGGCATGGCCGCCGCCGTCCTGAGCCTCGAGGCGATCACCCTCGGCCTGACCACGCCGGTGATGATCACCATCGCCGACGTCCCGGCCGGAACCGCGGTGGCAGTCGGCCTCGGGCTCGCGGTGGTGTGCCTGCTGCTGGCCGGCATGCTGCGGGCCGAGTGGGCCTACGTCGCGGGCTACCTCGTGCAGGTCGCCGCCATCGGTCTGGGGTTCGTCGTCCCCGTGATGTTCGGCCTCGGCCTCGTCTTCGCCGCGCTCTGGACGGGTGCGGACCTGCTCGGTCGCAAGATCGAGCGCGAGCGTGCCGCCGCGTGGGCGGCGTACCGCGCGGAGCAGGGCTAGCCCGGATCCACGGTCTCTCGCCTGCTGCGCACCACCATGCGGGCGCGCTGGCTGCGTTGTCAGGCACTCGACGGGCCTAGCGGCCCGCCTTCGGCCCTCCGCCTTGCCATCACGCCCGCCTGATGGCGCTCGCGACGGCGGCGCCCGATGGATCAGGGCTGAGCCTCCTCGCTAGGCTCCCCGGCATGACCGACGTCCAGCGTTCCCTCGTCCTCGTCAAGCCCGACGGCGTGCGCCGCGGCCTCTCCGGCGAGGTCCTGCGCCGGATCGAGGCCAAGGGCTACACGCTCGCGGCCGTCGAGCTGCGCACCGCGACCCCCGAGATCCTCGCCGAGCACTACGCCGAGCACGAGGGCAAGCCGTTCTACGGCCCCCTCGTGGAGTTCATGCTGTCGGGCGCCGTGCTCGCGGTCGTGATCGAGGGCCAGCGCTGCATCGAGGGCTTCCGCTCCCTCGCCGGCGCCACCGACCCCACCGTCGCCGCCCCCGGCACCATCCGCGGGGACCTCGGCCGCGACTGGGGCCTGGCCGTCCAGCAGAACCTCGTCCACGGCTCGGACTCCGAGGAGTCGGCCGCCCGCGAGATCGGCATCTGGTTCCCCGAGCTCGCGGACTGACGCGAGCTCGCTCGCGATCAGCCCGCGAGCGAGGCATCCTTGACCCCAGCCCGCGACCATGTCGCGGTCAGGGCGCAAGCTCGCTCGCGGTGCGTGACGGATTCCCCGCTCGAGCGGGGAATCCGTCACCTGGAGGCCGTTGCAACCCCCTCCAAGTGTCGGACTCGCCCTCCCAGTCCGCCGTTACGTCAACCCGCCGGCTGGAGGGCGTACGCCGCAACGCCCGTCACACGGGCCACACGCCTCGCGCGTGTCCTCCCGGGAAGACGCTGTCCCGCTCCTTAACCTGAGCGTGGGTCGGCAGCCTCGCTGACTCCTCTTCCCGGTACGACCCGATCTGCGAGGGCAGCAGCGGCATGGCAAACAGCTTCATCGGCCGAGACATGGCCGTCGACCTCGGCACCGCCAACACGCTGGTCTATGTCCGCGGCAAGGGTGTCGTGCTCGACGAGCCGTCCGTCGTCGCGATGAACACCACCACCGGTGAGGTGCTCGCGGTCGGCCACGAGGCCAAGCGGATGATCGGCCGCACCCCCGACAGCATCGCCGCCATCCGGCCGCTCAAGGACGGCGTGATCGCCGACTTCGAGGCCACCGAGCAGATGCTGCGCTACTTCATCCACCAGGTGCACCGCCGGCGCTACTTCGCCAAGCCCCGCATGGTCATCTGTGTCCCCAGCGGCATCACCGCGGTCGAGCAGCGCGCGGTCAAGGAGGCCGGCTACCAGGCCGGTGCCCGCCGGGTCTACATCGTCGAGGAGCCGATGGCGGCCGCGATCGGCGCCGGGCTCCCCGTCCACGAGGCCACCGGCAACATGGTCGTCGACGTCGGCGGCGGCACCACCGAGGTCGCCGTCATCAGCCTCGGCGGCATCGTCACCAGCCTGTCGGTGCGCACCGCGGGCGACGACCTCGACCAGGCGATCATCGCGTGGATGAAGAAGGAGTACTCCCTGATGCTGGGGGAGCGCACCGCCGAGGAGATGAAGATGACCCTCGGCTCGGCCTTCCCGCTGCCCAGCGAGCCCGACGCCGAGATCCGCGGCCGCGACATGGTCTCCGGCCTGCCCCGCACGGTCGTCGTCTCCAGCTCCGAGCTGCGCCAGGCGCTCGAGGAGCCGCTGCACAACATCATCGACGCCGTCCGCACCACTCTCGACCAGACGCCGCCCGAGCTGGCCGGCGACATCATGGACCGCGGCATCGTCCTCACCGGCGGTGGCGCGATGCTGCGCGGCCTCGACGAGCGGTTGCGGCACGAGACCGGCATGCCCGTCCACCTCGCGGAGGACCCGCTGTCCTCGGTGGCCTACGGCGCCGGCAAGTGCGTGGAGGAGTTCGAGGCGCTCCAGCAGGTGCTCGTCTCCGACCCGAGGCGCTTCTGATGGGGGCCTTCGGGGGGCACGAGGGCCGGGAGCGACGCTGGACAGGGCTCGACAAGCTCGAGTCGCGCAACCGCCCGCCCCGCTCGTTGCTGGTCGCGCTGGTCCTCGCGAGCGTCACCCTCATCACCCTGGACGTGTCCGGTGGCGGCAGCTCGCCGCTCGAGCCGGCGCGGCGCGTGGTCGGGGAGGCCTTCGGTCCCGCCGAGGCCGGCGTCGCCGCGGCCGTGCGCCCCTTCACCGCCGTGCCCACCTGGTTCCGCAGCAAGGGGGACCTCGCCGACCAGGTCCGCGACCTCGAGGCCAGCAACGCCGAGCTGAAGGGCAAGGTGCAGCTCGCCGGCTTCGACCGCAACCGCCTCGAGCAGTACGACGGACTCACCACGGCCGCCGAGGACCTGGGATCGGCCCTCGTCCCGGCCCGCGTGGTCGCGCTGGGCTCGCGCCAGTCGCAGAGCTTCACCGTCACCATCGATGCCGGCTCCGAGGCCGGGGTCGGCCCGGACATGACGGTCGTCAACAACGACGGCCTCGTCGGCCGGGTCCTCCGGGTCACCCGCAGCACGGCCACCGTGCTGCTCGTCATCGACCCGGACTCGACCGTGGGCGGCCGGGTCGGCTCGAGCATGGAGATCGGCTTCGTCACCGGCAGCGGCTCGCTCGACCAGAAGTCGGGGCTCGACCTCCGGCTGGTCGACGACGCCTCCGTGCCGGCCCGCGACGACACCGTCGTGACGTGGGGCAGCTCGACCGGGCCCTACGCGCCGGGCGTCCCGATCGGCACCATCACCGAGGTCTACAGCTCGCTGCGCGAGGCCTCCCAGCGCGCGGTCGTCAAGCCGTTCGTGGACTTCTCCGCCCTCGACGTGGTCGGCGTGATGGTGCCGAGCGGCTCCGGCAGCGACCGTGCCGTGATCGAGGCGGACGGGAGCCTGCGATGAAGGGGCTCAGGGTGCTGATGGCCGTCGCCGCCGTCGTCGTCGCGCTCGTCGTGCAGGTCACGCTCTTCCCGCACGTCGCCTGGCACGGCATCGTGCCCAACCTCTGCCTGCTGGTCGTGGTCGCGGCCGCGCTCACCGTCGAGGCGCCGTTCGCGCTGGTGCTGGGCTTCACCGCCGGCCTCACCCTCGACCTCGCGCCGCCGGCCGACCACGTCGCCGGCCGCTGGGCGCTGGCCCTGACGATCGCGGCGTTCCTCGCGGCCCGCGTGCGCCAGGACCAGAAGCCCACCGCGCTCGCCGTCGTCGGCACCGTTGCGGCCGCGTCGTTCGTGGCCACGTCGGTCTTCGCGCTCTCCGGCGTGCTGCTCCAGGACCCCGACATGTCGGTCGCCGGCCTCCTCGAGGTCGTCCTGGTCGCCGTCGTGTGGGACGTGCTGCTGACCCCGTTCGTGCTCCCGCCGCTGATGAGGCTCTTCGCACGGTTCAGCCCGCAGTGGGCCGCGTCGTGAGGGGAGCGACCACCCCCAGGAGCGACAAGAGCCGTCTGCGACTGGTGGTCGTGCAGGCCCTGGTCTTCTCGCTGTTCGCCACCCTGTTCGTCCGGCTCTACTACCTCCAGGTCATCGGCGGGGAGTCCTACCAGGCGCAGGCCGCCGACCAGTCGGTGCGCGACATCGTCGTCCAGCCCCAGCGCGGCCTGATCGTGGACAGCCAGGGCCGCCCGCTCGTGGCCAACCGCACGTCGTGGGTCATCTCGATGGACCGCACGCTCCTCGGCAAGCTGGAGGAGGGCCAGCGCACCGAGCTGGTCCGGCGCGTCGCGGTCGTCGTCGACGCCGAGCCGGCGGACGTCGAGGCCCGCCTCGTGACTTGCGGCGACCCCGGCAGCGTCCGCGACGTCTGCTGGAACGGCTCGCCCTACCAGCCCGTGCCGGTGGCCACCGACGTGCCCAAGAGCGTCGCCCTGCAGGTGCTCGAGCAGCCCGAGGACTATCCGGGCGTGCTCGCCGAGCAGCAGAACGTCCGCTCCTACCCACGGCCCTTCGGCATCAACCTCGCCCACGTGCTGGGCTACCTCAGCCCCGTCACCGAGGACGAGTACGACCTCGCCGCCGAGCGCGACGACCGCTCCCTCAACGGTGCCTCGGTCGTCGGCCGCGCCGGCGTGGAGAAGCAGTACGACGAGTGGCTGCGCGGCCTGCCCGGCTACCGGCGGGTGGCGGTGGACTCGATGGGCCGGGTGCTGGGCGACGACTCGCTCGTCGAGAGCACCCCCGGTGACACCCTCGTCACCTCGATCGACGCCAAGGTGCAGTCGGTCGTCGAGCGCCAGCTCGCCGAGCGGATCGCGTTCCAACGCACCCAGCTCGACACGGTGACCGGCCGCAGGTACGCCGCCGACTCCGGCGCCGCCGTCGTCCTCGACGCGAAGACCGGTCGGGTGGTCGCGATGGCCAGCCAGCCGACGTACGACCCCGACGTGTGGACCGGCGGCATCAGCGAGGACCAGCTGAACCGGCTCTACTCGGAGAAGGCCGGCACGCCGCTGCTCTCGCGAGCCACCCAGGGCCAGTTCGCCCCGGGCTCGACGTGGAAGCCGTTCATGACCGCCGGCGCCCTGACCAACGGCTACTCCATGGACACCACGCTGCCGTGCTCCTCGGGCTTCCAGGTCGGCAACCGGGTCTTCAAGAACTACGAGTCCGGCGCCTACGGCAACATCGGCTTCGCCAAGGCCCTCGAGGTCTCCTGCAACACGTTCTTCTACCGCGTCGGCTACGACTTCTGGCAGCGCTTCGGAAGCGACCCCGCCGACATCGACGCCAAGGACCCGCTGGTCGAGGAGGCCAAGGAGTTCGGCTTCGGCTCCCGCACCGGCATCGACCTGCCCGGTGAGGCGCCCGGCCGGATCGCCGACCGCCACTGGAAGCAGGCCTACTACGAGTCGCAGAAGGACTACTACTGCGAGCTCAGCGGCAAGCCGCAGACCCCGGACACCAGCGACTTCGTCTACAAGTTCGCCCACGAGTTCTGCCTCGAGGGCAACCTCTACCGTGCCGGTGACGCCGTGAACTTCTCCATCGGCCAGGGCGACACGATCGTCACCCCGCTGCAGCTCGCCCGCGGCTACGCCGCGCTGAGCAACGGCGGGACCCTCTGGGCGCCGACCGTCGCCAAGGCGATCGTCAGCCCCGAGGGCAAGGTGCTGCGTCGCATCGCGCCGCGCAAGGTCGGCAAGGTCGACGTGCCCGAGAAGTACCTCGACTACATCGACAGCGCCCTGGAGAACGTCGCCCGGGTCGGCACGATGGCCTGGAAGCTCGTCGGCTTCCCGATCGACGACGTCACCATCCGCGCCAAGACCGGCTCCGCGGAGGTCTACGGCAAGCAGTCGACCGGGTGGGTCGCGTCCTACTCCAAGGACTACGTCGTGGTGATGATGATCAGCCAGGGCGGCACCGGCTCGGGGTCGACCGGTGAGGGCATCCGCGCGATCTGGGAGGCGCTGTACGGCATCGAGGGCGAGACCGTGCGCCCGGCGCGCGCGGCGACCCCCGGCACCGTGCCGCCCGCCGAGCTGCCGCAGTTCCTCGAGGACGGGTCGATCATGCCGCCCGTCCCCGACAAGGCAGGGGAGTGAGTGCGATGACCGTCCTGTCCACCCGTCCCAGCCCCCGACCGTCCTCCCGTCCGTCCTCCCGGCCCCTGCGCGCGGGCTCCAGCCTGCGCGCCCCGGGGCTCGACTGGCTGCTGATGCTCGCCGCCCTCGCGCTCGTCACGCTGGGCACCCTGCTCGTCTGGTCGGCCACCTCGACCCGCGCCGACCTCACCGGCGGCGACCCCAACGCCTACCTGCGCAAGCAGCTCGTCAACATCGCCATCGGCTTGGTGCTGATGGTCGCCGTCCTCGCCACCGACCACCGGTGGGTGCGCATCCTCGCGCCCCTGGCCTACCTCGCCAGCGTCGGCGGGCTCGTCATGGTGCTCGTGGCCGGCAGCACGATCAACGGGTCCCGCTCGTGGATCCAGCTCGGTGGCATGTCCATCCAGCCCGCGGAGTTCGCGAAGCTGGCCGTCGTCATCGGCATGGCGCTCGTCGTGGCCGAGCGCACCGAACGGCGGTGGGGACGGCGCGTCGGCAGCATCGAGGTGGTCGTCATGCTCGCGATCGCCGGGGTCCCCGCGGCGCTGATCCTGCTGCAGCCCGACCTCGGCACGATGCTCGTGCTCTCCGCGACGGTCTTCGGTGTCCTCGCGGTGGCCGGCGCGGGCCGCCTGTGGCTGGCGGGCCTGACGGTCGGGGCGGTCGCCGGCGCAGTCGCCGCGGTGTCGATGGGGGTGCTCAAGCCCTACCAGGTCGACCGCTTCCTCGCCTTCACCAACCCCGGGCTCGACCCGAGGGGCGCCGGCTACAACACCGAGCAGGCGCGCATCGCCGTCGGCAACGGCGGTCTCTTCGGCCAAGGACTCTTCGACGGCTCGCAGACCCGCTCCGGCTTCGTGCCCGAGCAGCACACCGACTTCATCTTCACCGTCGCCGGCGAGGAGCTCGGCCTCGTGGGGGCCGGCGTGCTGATCCTGCTCGTGGCCGTGCTGATCTGGCGTGCGCTGGCCATCTCGGCCCAGGCCGGCGACCTGTTCGGCCGTGTCGCGGCCGCCGGCATCGCCTGCTGGTGGGGCTTCCAGGCCTTCCAGAACATCGGCATGTGCCTCGGCATCATGCCCGTCACCGGTGTGCCGCTGCCGTTCGTGTCCTACGGCGGCAGCTCGCTGTTCGCCGGGATGCTGGCGCTCGGCCTGCTGCAGAACATCCACCTCAGGTCGGCCGGTCCGGTCCGGCGCTGAGTAGGCCGCACGACCGACCGGGACGTAACCTTGAGGGTCGGCGCGTCCGCTGCGCCGCCCTTCCCTGATCCCGATCCCCGTTCGAGGTGGTGCTGCATGTCCGTCGCGTCGGTCTTCCCGCGCCTGGAGGCGAGGCTTCCCTCGGTGCAGAAGCCCATCCAGTACGTCGGCGGCGAGCTCAACTCGGTCGTCAAGGACTGGGACTGTGCCACGACGTCCGGTTCCGGCGGCCCGACGGTCCGGTGGGCGCTGATGTACCCCGACGCCTACGAGGTGGGCCTGCCCAACCAGGGCGTCCAGATCCTCTACGAGGTGCTCAACGAGCGCGACTGGATCATCGCCGAGCGCACCTACTCGGTGTGGCCCGACATGGAGCAGGTGATGCGCGACGGTGACGAGCAGGGCCCGATCCCGCAGTTCACCGTCGACAGCCACCGCCCCGTCGGTGCCTTCGACCTCTTCGGCCTGAGCTTCTCCACCGAGCTCGGCTACACCAACATGCTGAACGCCTTGGACCTGGCCGGGATCCCGCTCCACGCGGTCGATCGCGGCGAGGACGACCCCGTGGTGATCGCCGGAGGCCACGCCGCGTTCAACCCCGAGCCCATCTCCGACTTCGTCGACGCGGCGGTGCTCGGTGACGGTGAGGAGGTCGTGCTCGCGATCTCCGAGGTGGTGCGCGAGTGGAAGACCGAGGGCCGACCGGGCGGTCGCGACGAGCTGCTGCGCCGGCTCGCGGTCACCGGCAACATCTACGTCCCCCGGTTCTACGACGTGACCTACGCCGCCGACGGCTCCATCGAGGCGGTCGTGCCCAACCGGCCGGGCATCCCCTTCCGGGTCCGCAAGCACACCCTGATGGACCTCGACCAGTGGCCGTACCCGGCCAACCCGCTGGTGCCGCTCGCCGAGACCGTGCACGAGCGGTTCTCCGTCGAGATCTTCCGAGGCTGCACGCGCGGCTGCCGGTTCTGCCAGGCCGGCATGATCACCCGACCGGTGCGCGAGCGGTCCATCAAGACCATCGGCGACATGGTGGAGAACGGCATCCGCAAGTCCGGCTTCGAGGAGGTCGGCCTGCTGTCGCTCTCGAGCGCGGACCACACCGAGATCGGCGAGGTCGCCAAGGGCCTGGCCGACCGCTACGAGGGCTCGAACGTCTCCCTGTCGCTGCCCAGCACGCGCGTCGACGCCTTCAACATCACCCTGGCCAACGAGTTCTCCCGCAACGGTCGCCGCTCGGGGCTGACCTTCGCGCCGGAGGGCGGCTCGGAGCGGATGCGCAAGGTGATCAACAAGATGGTCAGCGAGGACGACCTGATCCGCACCGTCGCGGCGGCGTACTCCCACGGCTGGCGCCAGGTGAAGCTCTACTTCATGTGCGGCCTCCCGCGGGAGACCGACGAGGACGTGCTCGCCATCGCCGACCTCGCCAAGCGCGTGATCAAGACCGGCCGCGAGGTCTCGGGCCGCAACGACATCCGGTGCACGGTCTCCATCGGCGGGTTCGTGCCGAAGCCGCACACGCCGTTCCAGTGGGCCGCGCAGCTCGACCACGAGGCCACCGACGAGCGGCTCCGGCTGCTGCGCGAGGTGGTCCGCGAGGACAAGAAGTACGCCCGCGCGATCGGCTTCCGCTACCACGACGGCAAGCCCGGCATCGTCGAGGGACTGCTGTCCCGCGGCGACCGACGCGTCGGCCGCCTCATCGAGGAGGTCTGGCGCGACGGCGGCCGCTTCGACGGCTGGAGCGAGCACTTCTCCTACGACCGCTGGATGTCGTCGGCGGAGAAGGCGCTCGCCGGCACCGGCGTCGACGTCGACTGGTACACCACCCGCGAGCGCGACTACGACGAGGTGCTGCCCTGGGAGCACCTCGACTCCGGCCTCGACAAGGACTGGCTCTGGGGCGACTGGGAGGACGCCCTGGCGACCGCCGACGGCGCCGACAACGAGATCGAGGACTGCCGCTGGACGCCGTGCTACGACTGCGGCGTCTGCCCCCAGATGGGCACCGAGATCCAGGTCGGCCCGACGGGCCAGAAGCTGTTGCCGCTCAGCGTCGTCTGACACTGGCATGATTCCGGCTCGTGCCCCACGTGCTGGACCTCGGTTCCCGGAAGTTCTGGCAGCTCACCGGTCGTCAGGTCGACCTCGAGGGTCGCGAGCGATGGCTGGACGCACCCGTCAGCCGGTCGCCGCGGGTGAGCGAGGAGTGGCTCGCCGCCGAGGCCGCCCGCCACGGAGGCGTGCTCGGCGCTGACGAGCCGGACGCGGGCCTGCTGCCGTCGATGGCGGTCCTCGACGGCCCGGGCTTCGACTCCGGGCGGCTGCGCCCGGAGGTCCGCGACTTCTACGAGCACACCGCGGCGTGGCAGATGGAGGTCTGGTCGGGCTGGTCGCCCGTCTTCTGGCCCGCGGGGGAGCTGGTGTCCCGGCTCTGGGGGCGGCGCGTCGAGCAGCTCGCCCTGCCGATGCGCCCGCTCGAGGTCGCCCGCGGCATGGACAGCCGGGTCACCCCGATCCGCGACCGGCACGGCGACCAGGTCGCCGCCGCGTGGAACCGCACCCTGCGCGGCAGCGGCAGGCCGGTGTTCAGCGGCGCCTACTCGGCGCGCACGCTGCCCGGCGCCGACCGGCCGAGCGTGCACGTCGCGTTCCCGCTCGAGTCGGGCAACGTCCAGGTGTTCCTCCGTCCCACGGTGACCGACGACGGCGGGCTGCTGCTGGAGTCACCGACCGGCAGGTTCGGCCAGGACGGGGCGTACGTCGTCGTCCGCGACCGTCGCGCCCACGCCGCGCGCGTCCCGCTGCACGAGACCTTCCACCTGTACGTCGATGCGGACGGCGTGCTGCGGACCGACCACGAGCTGCGGCTCTGGGCGGCGTCGGCCGTCCGCCTGCACTACAAGCTCGAGCGGGTCGCGTGACCCTCCACTCCTTCCACCTCGCCGAGGTGCCCCGCCGGGTGGGCGTGCGGGCGCTCCTCCGCCGGCCCGCCGCGGCCACGCCCGGGCTCGACCACGCCGAGTGCCTGTCGCTGATGCGGCTCGGCGCTCCCACCGTGTCGCCGGACCGGCTGCAGGTCGGGCGGCTCGCCGTCTTCGCGCAGTGGCGCGACGAGGCGGCGCTCGAGCGCTTCCTGGCCCGTGACCCCCTGGGGCGTGAGCTCGCCGGTGGCTGGCACGTGCGGCTCGAGTTCCTGCGTCGCTGGTCGACCATCGCCGCCCTCCCGGGGTTGCCCGTCCGCGCCGTCACGTGGCGGCAGGACGAGCCCGTCGTGGCGGTGACGCTGGCCCGGATGCGGCTGGGGGAGGTGCCGCGCTTCCTGCGCAGCGGCAAGCCCGTGGAGCGGCTCGTGCGCGACCACCCGGGCGTCACCCTCGCCGCCGCCGCCCTGCGCCCGCCGCACACCATCTCCACCTTCTCGGTCTGGCGCACGGTGCAGGAGATGGAGGACATGGTGCACGGGCGCGCCGCCGTGCCGGACCCGCGCCGGCACGCCGACGCGATGGCCGAGCGCGACCGTCGCGACTTCCACCACGAGTTCGCGACCTTCCGGTTCCGGCCCGTCTCCGAGCACGGCGCGTGGCAGGGCCGGAGCGGCATCGTGCCGACCGTCTGACACGTATAGCCTGACCCCGCACATCGCCCGCCGTCAGACAGGGGACGCTCACGTGAGCGAGGGAACGCGCTCGGAGGACTACTCGAGCACCTATTACAACGACGCACACCTGGGCGGCTACGACCACTACACCTGGGACAACGACGAGTGGCGCACGTTCTTCCTCTCCGTCGCTGACCGCATCGTCGGGGCGGTGAACCCTCGCACGGTCCTCGACGTGGGAAGTGCACGCGGGCTCCTGGTGCAGGCGCTGGCCAGCAAGAACGTCGATGCCGTGGGGATCGACATCTCGGCGCACGCCGTCCAGACGGCGCACGAGGACGTGCGCGACCGCCTCCGCGTCGAGTCGGCCACCGAGCCGCTGGGCGGACCCTACGACCTCGTCACCTGCATCGAGGTGCTCGAGCACATGGCTCCGGGCGACGCGCAGAAGGCCATCGACAGCATCACTGCCGCCACCGACCTCGTCCTGTTCTCCTCCAGCCCCGCCGACCACGACGAGCCCACCCACGTCAACACGCGCCCCACGGCGCAGTGGGCGGCATGGTTCGCCGAGCGAGGCTTCTTCCGCCGCACTGACGTCGACCTCTCGTCCATCTCCCCGTGGGCTGTGCTGTTCGAGCGGGCCGAGCTGACCCTCCACACGCTCGCCCAGCGCTACGAGCAGCAGCTCGCCGCGGTCAACGCCGAGCTGGTGCAGAAGCGGCAGGCGCTGCTCGACTCGCACCGGCGCGTCAGCTCCCTCAACGAGCAGCTGGAGGCCGGCACGTCGACGAAGGTCGCCGAGCAGGCCGCGCAGGCCGAGGAGTGGCGCGCAGAGGTCCTGGCTGCTCGCCACCAGCTGCTGACGACTCGTGACCACATCGTGGGGACCGAGGCTCAGGTGGCGCAGCTCACCCGCGACAACGCGCAGCTGCGCGGGCAGCTCAGGAAGGCGCGCAAGCAGCTCGTCAACGTACGCGGACGCCTCGAGGAGGCTCGGCAGCGCACCGGCCGTCTCGTCCGGGAGAACCGGCGTCTCACCGACCAGGCCGCACACCCGCCGCCGCGGCCGTCGCTCGTGCGCCGCGCGGGACGGAAGCTGCTGGGCGGATCCCGGTGAACCCACCACTCTTCTCCATCGTCACACCGGTCTACGAACCGCCGGTGGACGTGCTCGGCGACACGATCGCCTCGGTCCTCGCGCAGGACTTCGAGAGCTGGGAGTGGATCCTGGTCGACGACTGCTCACCGACCGAGGCGGTCCGGGAGCTGATCCGTGAGCACGCGGCCAGGGACCCGCGCATCCGGCTGGTGGAGCGTGAGACCAACGGCCACATCGTCGCGGCTTCCAACGACGGCATCGACGCCGCCCGAGGCGAGTTCATCGTGCTGCTCGACCACGATGACCTGCTGACGCCGGGCGCGCTGTCCGCCAACGCTCGGCAGGTCGCGGAGCACGACGACGTCGACTACCTCTACTCGGACGAGGACAAGGTCGACGACGAGGGCAACCTCTACGACGAGTTCCGCAAGCCCGAGTGGTCCCCCGAGCGCCTGCGCGGTCAGATGTACACCTCGCACCTGTCGGTGATGCGCACCGACGTCGTTCGCCGCGTCGGCGGGTTCCGCGAAGGCTACGACGGCTCCCAGGACCACGACCTCGCGCTTCGCGTGGGCGAGGTGGCACGTCGGGTCGTCCACATCCCCGAGGTGCTCTACCACTGGCGAGCCGTCGTGGGGTCGGCGTCGGCCGACATCAACGCCAAGCCCTACGCCACGATCGCAGGCGCCAAAGCCGTGCAGGACCACATGGACCGTGTGGGGCTCGCCGCCGATGTCGGTCAGGGACCGGTTCCTGGTCACTACCGGATCACCCGCCGGCTCGACCCCGCGCTGCGGGTGTCGATCGTCATTCCGACCATCGGGCAGTCCGACCTCATCTGGGGATCGCGACGCGTGATGGTCGTGGAAGCGGTGCGGACGCTCCTGCACCGTACCGCGCACGACAACCTCGAGATCGTCGTGGTCTACGACGAACCCACGCCGCCGGAGGTGCTGGCAGAGCTCCGGGAGGTGGCCGGCGACAAGCTGACCCTCGAGCTGTTCACCCGCCCCTTCAACTACAGCGAGAAGATGAACGTCGGGTGCCTCCGGGCGTCCGGGGAGCGACTGGTCTTCCTCAACGACGACGTCGAGGTGATCTCGCAGGGGTGGCTCGAGCAGCTGGTCGCGCCGCTCGACGAGCCGGACGTCGGACTCACCGGCGCTCGCCTCTACTTCAGCGACGCGACCGTCCAGCACGCCGGGCACGCCTACGCCGGCGGCCACTACCTGCACCCGTTCCGGGACCTGCCGCGGGACTCCTACGGGCCGTTCGGCGCCCTCATCATCAATCGTGAGGCCAGCGGCGTGACCGCAGCCTGCGCGGCGATGCGTCGTGACACCTTCGTCGAGATCGGAGGCTTCTCGGAGGCGCTTCCGGCCAACTTCAACGACGTCGACCTCTGCTACAAGGTGCGTCAGGCAGGGCAGCGCATCGTCTACGTCGCCTCCGTCGAGCTCTACCACTTCGAGTCGCGCAGCCGCGAGCGTGCGGTCCACGACTGGGAGCGCAACCTGGTGCGCGGCCGTTGGGGGATCCCGCTCGACGACCCCTACGTGCCGGGGCTGAGGCGCACCAGGCCCACCGGGAAGGGCGCCGGCGCTCGCAACGGCGCCAACCGCGGCCGTACGAAGGGGCGCGCCTGACCGCCGTCGGTGCCGACGGGGTCGCCACCTAGGATCGCATCTCGTGTCCTCGAGCGAGTCGCCCGCCAGATCCGGGTCCTTGGTACCCGTGCTGGCCGCGGCGGGGACGAGCGGTGTCGCCGGCTACGTGGTGCTGGTGCTGGCCGCGCGGGTCCTCGACCCGGCGACGAACGCAGCGTTCCTCGTGTTCTGGGGGGCGATGTTCGCCGTCTTCGGTGCCCTCGTCGGCCTGACGACCGAGACCACGCGCGCGGTCTTCTCGTCCCAGGGACAGGGATCCACCGCGGTCCTTCCCGCTGTGCTGGGACTGGCGGGCTCGGTCGCGTTGGCGGTGGCGGCCTCGGGGCTGGCGTGGGCCCCGCTGCTGTTCGGCGATCGCTGGCCGGGCCT
The DNA here is from genome assembly GCF_042666175.1 of Nocardioides sp. GCM10028917. Lineage (NCBI taxonomy): Bacteria > Bacillati > Actinomycetota > Actinomycetes > Propionibacteriales > Nocardioidaceae > Nocardioides > Nocardioides sp. GCM10028917. The sequence goes on along the minus strand of NZ_JBHTFL010000001.1, from coordinate 79,329 downwards.
GCTCGCTGCGATGGTGGTGGGCATCGTGCTGTTCGGCCTGCAGCAGGGCCTCAACGGGGCCGCGGCCGGGACCTCCGCGTGGAACGCGTACAGCCTCTTCGTGGGGTCCGAGGCCGTGATGCGCCTGGTCCTGTGCGCGCTGGTGGTGGTGGCCGGGGGACAGCTGCTCGGCCTGGCATGGGCCGTCGCGCTGGCGTGCGGCACGTGGGTGGTCTGGCTGCTGCTGCGTCGCGACCACCGCGTCCTCGTGCACGTCCGGGTCTCCGGCACGGTCTCGGGGCTGGTGCGGCGCATGCTCGTGGCCTGCTCGGCAACGGGAGCGTCCGCACTCCTCCTCGTCGGCTACCCCGTCCTGCTGAGGGTCACCACGCCGGCCGAGGTCTTCGCGGGGGCCGCGCCCATCGTCCTGTCGGTCTCCCTGTCCCGGGCGCCGCTGCTGGTACCGCTGGGCATCTACCAGAACGTCCTCGTCACGCGGGTGATCCGCGACGGGCTCCGCGTGCTCCGCCCGATCGTCGGCGGCCTGGTCGTGCTCACCGCCGTCGGCAGCCTGCTCGCCTGGTGGGTGGGGCCGTGGCTCCTGCACGTGATCAACCCGACGTACGACGTGTCAGGGGGCGTGTTCGCCGGTCTGGTGCTGGCCGCGGGCCTGGTCGCCGCGCTGACCCTCACCGGTGCGGCCACGGTCGCGCTCGACCGTCACGCCGTCTACCTCGCCGGGTGGCTGGCGGCCACGGCAGCGTCGTGGCTCGTCCTGATGGTGCCCGGCAGCCTCGAGAGCCGGGTCCTCGTCTCCCTGGCGGCTGGTCCCGCGGTGGGCATCGCCGTGCACGTGGGGTGGGGACTGGTGCGTGGAGCAGCCGGCGGCACACGGACCTCCCGGCTGCCTCGGTGACGAGGAAGGGCGCGTCAGCCGACGGCGTGCCTCAGCACCTGTCGTACGGCCCCGGTCCTGTCCTCACGCGAGCGCAGGGCCCCCGGCAGGAGGGTGAGCGCGTGCAGCCGCGACGTCCACCGGCGTCGAGCCTCGCGCTCAGCGCCGTGCCAGCCCTTCTCGCGCATCTGTGCGGCCGCATCGGCGAAGTAGCGCCGATCCTGGGCGAACCTGCTGCCGTCGCTCAGGGTGGTGCCCGACAGGCTGGTGGCGTGACGTCGGTAGGCGAAGGTCACGTCGGGGTCCAGCACGAGGGCTGAGCCGTCGGCGACCATGTCGAGGACGAGGGCGAGGTCGAGGATGATCGGCAGGTCCTGCCGGAAGGCGTGGCGCTGGACCTTGTTCGTGCGGAACACCAGCGAGGGCCAGTAGAGCCAGTTGCCGCGGAGCAGGCTGGCGGCGAGCTCCTCGCCCGAGAGGACCAGGGGACCGCGGGTGCGCGGCCTCACCCATGACTTGACCCGGTCGCCGAGCGGCACCACCTGCCTGCCGGCGGAGTCGATGACCTGCACCCCGGGCTGGAAGATGTCCGCGTCGGGGAAGGCGGCCAGGAGCTCCTGCGCCCGAGCGACGTAGTCGGGGAGCATGACATCGTCGCACCCGAGGAACACCACGGCCTCCCCGGAGGCGAGGTCGAGGCACCGCTGGAAGTTGGCCGCGATGCCGAGGTTCTCCTCGTTGCGCCGGTAGTGGATGCGCTGGTCGCTCTCGCGGGCGAACAGCCCGGCGACGGCCGGATCGGGGTAGCAGTCGTCGACGATCGTCAAGGTCCAGCGCGGATCGCGCTGTGCGCGCACGCTGTCGACTGTCGTCATCAGGAGGTCGGGATCGCCCCAGTAGGGGACGAAGATCTCCAGTGGGGCAGCGACTGGGGCGGTCAACTCGTCGACTCGTCGTGGGAGGCCGCCGGCGGCTGCTGGGACTCGCGGCCTCGCTCGATCTCCAGCCGTACCAGCGCCAGCTCCTCGGCGAGGGTCCGCGTCCGCTCCTCGAGCCGGCTCAGCTCGGAGCTGTGCTGGAGCGTCAGGACGAGGATCACGATCGCCGCGCAGAAGAAGAGGAGGTTGGTCGGGACCGCGAGCCCGACGGCGTCGGAGGCCTCGTAGAGCAGGATCGGGAACAGCGCCACCGTGATGACCGCGACGGCGACGAGCGCCCAGATCAGCGCGTACTTCTCGCGCAGCCGGTGCCGGCGCATCATCTCGAACAACGTCAGGAGGATGACCGCGGAGCCCGCGATCCCCAGGATCGTGCTGCCGCTCATGGTCGTGCCTCCGGGTGCGCGACGGAGCGCGGGGCGTCGGTGGTGGGCTCGACGGTGGATTCGGACGTCGGCTCCGTGGTCGGCTCGGTGGTCGGCTCGGTGGTCGACGTGCGGACCTCCGCCTCGTCCTCGAACTGCGCGGGCCAGTCGCGGACCAGGGCGAGCAGCAGTGCGACCACGGCACGGCAGAGGTAGATCGCTGCCTTCACGGGGGAGTGCGAGGCGCGGCCGGCGGTGCGTGCCCGCATCGTCACGGGTTCCTGGGTGATCCGGCAGCCCGCGCGTGCCGCGATCACGAGGGACTCGACGGTGTCACCGAGGTACTCGGCCGGGTAGTGCTTGGCGAAGAGCGCGATCGCCCGGCGGTTGGAGACCCGGAACCCCGAGGTGACGTCGGTGAGCCGGGTCCGCGCCAGGCGCGAGAGGACCCACGCGAGCAGCACCATGGCCCAGCGACGCGGGCCCCGGACGACGTAGGGGTCGTCCGCCTTGGCGAAGCGGGCGCCGATCACCACGTCGGCACCGTCGAGCCGATCGACGAGGGCGGCCAGGAAGCGGGGATCGTGCTGCCCGTCGGCATCGATCTGCACGGCGACGTCGTAGCCGTGCCGCAGGGCGTAGCGGTAGCCGGTCCGCATGGCACCGCCCACGCCGAGGTTGAACGGCAGCCGGCACACCGTGGCCCCGGCCGCCACCGCCACCTCGGCGGTGCGGTCGGCGGAGCCGTCGTCGACGACCAGCAGGTCCGCCCAGGGGACACACGAGTGGATCTCATGCAGGGTCGCGGCGATGCTCGCCTGCTCGTTCCACGCTGGCACGATGACGAGAACTCGGAGACCGTGCGGTCCTTTCGACACCCGCGCGATGCTATCAACCGGAGGGTGTCGATCAGGCCCCATCAGGCCTCGCCCATCATCAGCGCCAAGCCCCACGTGACGACTCCGAGGGCGAGCAGGGTGTAGCGCAGCCACGGGCGCGGCCTGCCGACGAGCAGGGCGGCCGACAGCAGCGCCCATGGCAGCAGCGAGTGCGCGTAGCGGCTCGGAAGCGGGACGTAGATGTTCTCGACGATGCCCACGACGATCGCCAGGGCCGGGGCAGACACCACGGCCACCAGCACGGTGCTGGCTCCGACGAAGCGGCGCAGCGGCGGCAGCCCGGCGGACAGCGCGAGGCCGACGGAGCCGCCGATCGCGAGCGCGCTGGCCACGGTGTACACGGGCAGCGTGGCCGAGCCGGTCGCATAGGGCGCCAGCGCGCCACCGCCGAGGGCCGGCAGGAAGTTGCCCAGCTCGACGACGAGGTTCTTGCCCTCGAGCGGTGCCCCGAAGCCGAACTTGGGCTGCTCGCCGACCGCCAGCGCCGACCGCAGCGCGATCCAGCAGCCCTGGGCGACGATGGAGGCGACGAGGGTCGCCGCAGCTGAGATGGTGCGGCGGTCGGTGAGGAACGCGCGCACCCGGGGCCTCGCCCCGCCGGCCTGCTGCGAGGCGCCGTACGCCGCTGCGAGCACGAGCACGAGCGCCGCTGCGACGAACGCGATGAAGTTCTGCAGCTTGAACAAGGTGGCCAGCGCCGCCGCCGCGGGGAGGAGGAGCAGCGGTCGCCGCCCTCCGTCGAGCGCCTGCATCGTCAGCAGTGCGGCAAGGCCTCCGGACGCGAGTGCGGTGGCGTCGGTCGAGATGTAGGTGTTGCCCCAGTAGGCAGCGAGCGAGCCCACCATCACCAGGTTGAAGCCCACTGCGATCGGGATCGGCACCCTGGCACGGCGCATGGCGAGGTAGAGGAACACGGCGCCGAGCGCGAGCCAGAAGCCACCGACGAGGCGGCCCGCGCTGACGAAGTCGACGCCCGCCCAGATGAGGGGCTGGGCGAGCACCCGGGTCGCGCCGAAGTACAACGGGGTGTAGAGGTCGGCGGTGGTCCCGCCCCCGATCGGGTACCCCACGCTGTTGGGCTTGCGACAGGCCGCTGGGTTGCGCGGCATCTCGGGGATGTTGCGCACCCCGTGGCAGACCACGTACTTGCGGGCGAAGAACGGCATCGCCTCCCCGCGCCTCACGATGCCGTGGTCAGCGACCTTCGCGTAGTAGCCGACGTACTGGTACTCGTCGATGGGGGACATCATCTCGTGCTCGGTGACCTGGTCGGTCGTGAAGACGAACGACGCCACGATCAGCGCCAGGACGGCGACGAGGTCGCCGCGCCGTCGCCACCACGGTGTTCTCGGTTCCGACGGAGCCACCGCGTCGGCTTCTGCGCTCATGGGAGGGGACCCTAACCAAGCGGCAGGGTGCCCATGAATTCGCCGCGGCTGGGCTCCGATCACGGCCCGGTTCCCGACGAACGGTGGCGGTAGGGTGCCGCGCATGAACGGCTCCTCGGCTGAACTCCCCGAACCCCACGTGCCGGACACCCGGTCGCACGAGTACGCCGACCGGCTCCGCGACCTGAGCGGAGCTCGGTGGAAGGAGCTCCTCGACGTCCAGCGCCCGTACCGGTGGAACCTCCACCGCCAGGGTCTGGGACGCACCCTCGACGTGGGATGTGGCATCGGCCGCAACCTGGTGAACCTCGGGCACGACTCCGTCGGGGTGGACCACAACGCCGAGTCCGTCGCGGAGTGCCGGGCACGCGGTCTCGAGGCCTACACGACCGAGGAGTGGCAGTCGGGCCCCGTCGTCGCAGTCCCCGAGTCGTTCGAGGGCATGCTCGTCGCCCACGTCCTCGAGCACGTCCATCCCGAGCACTGGGAGGGCCTCGTGACGGCCTACCTGCCCTACCTCAAGCCCGGTGGGCGGGTGATGATGATCTGCCCGCAGGAGAAGGGCTACACCACGGACAGCACGCACGTGCACTTCACCGACGGCGCGCAGATGGCGGACCTGGCCAGGCGCGTCGGCCTCGAGGTGGAGAAGAACTACAGCTTCCCGTTCCCGAGGATCGCCGGACGCGTCTTCCCCTACAACGAGTTCTGCCTCGTCGCGCGCAAGCCCGCGCGGCGGTGACGGCACCCGTCGGCGACCTCCGGCGCGTCGGTCCACCGCGCCCCGAGAGATAGTCTCGTCGGCCGTGCCCCAGCAGCAGCCCGAGCAACAGGCCCCTCCCGTCCAACGACTCCGCGTGCGATACGCCAAGCGCGGGCGCATGCGCTTCACGAGTCACCGGGACTTCAGCCGCGCCTTCGAGCGGGCCGTCTTCCGCGCGCGGGTGCCCATGGCCTACTCCTCGGGCTTCAACCCGCACCCGCGCATCTCCTACGCCGGGGCGGCCCCGACGGGGTCGGCGAGCGAGGCGGAGTACCTGGAGCTGGCCCTGGCCGAGGTCGTCGTCCCCGCCAGTGTCCACGCGATGCTCGACGAGGCGCTCCCGCTCGGACTGGACGTCCTCGAGGTCGTCGAGTCGCCCGGTGGATCGTTGGCCGACCTGCTCGAGGCCAGCCGCTGGCGGATCGCGCTGACCGCCGACCACGCCGCGGTCACGGACGCCGTGACGCGGTTCCTGGCGGCGGACGAGGTGCTCGTGGAGCGGATGACGAAGAAGGGGATGCGCGAGTTCGACGCTCGTGGGGCGGTCCTCTCGCTGGTGGTCGACCCGGCCGACGCGGCCACGCCCGGACGTACGTCGATGGACGTGGTGCTGCGGCACGGAACGCCGGCCGTGCGCCCCGACGACGTCCTCCGCGGGCTCGAGGCCGCGGCAGGCCTGCCTGTGGACGAGGCGCCGCTCATGACCCGGCTTGCGCAGGGCCCGCTCCTCGGGTCGGGCCAGGTCGGCGACCCGCTGGCGGATCGGGCATAGCGCCACGCGGGGGCCGGTGTGCGATACTCGCCACGTTCGACGCCCTGACCACCGTCGGGATCCGTCGAGCCGACGACGTTCTCGCCGGCCGCACCAGCGGTCGGCACCCCGAGTGGGTGGACGTCACCGGACCGCGACGCGGCCACAGGAGTCGGTGACAGCGACTCGGTGGCCCGGCGACCGCGGCGGGTGGCGCACCGGTCGCTCGGAGACGCACCCGCGGAGGGGGTCGCCGCCACAGAAGCTTTGCGTCCCCGCCGATCGCCCTGCGAGAGGGGCGGACGCCGTACCGGCACCGTCACGGTGCCCGAGGAGCACCACATGCTCAGTGATGACCAGAACGACCAGCCCGAGCGCACCGAGTCGGAGACCCCGACGCCGGGAGCGGGCCAGCCCGCCGAGGCAGCCGCGCCGGCCACGCCCGTCGTGACCCGTCGTACGCGCAAGGCGCCCGCCAAGAAGTCGGCCGCAGCGCCCGCCCCGTCCACGGGAGACACGCCGGGCGACGCGACCAGCGACGCGTCGTCGGACGCCGCGCCCGAGGCCGGCGACACCGACGCCCCGGTCGTGCGGAAGACGACCTCGCGCCGGGCGCCTGCCAAGAAGGCCCCGGCTCGCAAGAGCGCCGCGAAGAAGACCGCCGCAACCCCCGAGCCCGACGCTGCTGCGGTGCCGTCCGAGGCCGACCCGGTCGACGACGCCCCCGCCGCGAGGACGGCTGCCAAGAAGTCCGCTGCCAAGGCGCCGGCCAGGAAGACCGCAGCCAAGCGCACCGCCAAGAAGGCCGCAGCCGCGCCCGAGCCGGCCGCCCAGGAGACTGCCGAGGAGGCAGCCGCGACCGCCGAGGCGCCGGCCGCCGAGGCCGCCACCGCGGTGCTGTTCCAGGCACCCGTCGTCACGACGACCACCCGCCGCACGCGCAAGAAGGCCGCGCCCGCCCCGGTCGAGACGGTCGACGGCGACGCCACCCAGGCCGCCCAGGCCGGTGAGGCCACCGAGGCCACGGAGGCAGCGGCTCCGGCGACCGCCAAGAAGTCGGCCGCCAAGAAGTCGGCTGCGAAGAAGTCCACCGCTGACAGGCCGGCCAGGAAGCGGTCCGGCAAGAAGGCCGCCGCTGCCGCGGACGCGTCTGCCGTCGACGAGGACGAGGACGCCGCCGCAGCTCTCGCGGACGCCGAGCCCACCGAGGACGCTGAGGGCACAGAGGCCGCGGTCGACACCGAGGCCAGCACCGAGGCCAGCCCCGTTGCCGACACCGAGAGCGACGCCGAGTCCGCTGACGACACCGAGGGTGACGGTGAGGGCGGGGCCGGCCGACGTCGTCGCCGCCGTGGCGGCCGCCGTCGCCGCAAGTCCGGGGAGGGCGACGGCGAGGGCAGCGCGCCCGAGCCCGGTTCTGCCGACACCGCCGACGACTCCACCGAAGGCACCGCGGGACCCGCCCCGGCGGAGGGCGACTCCGACGCGACCGACGGCACCGGCGAGGGCACCTCGCGCCGCCGTCGACGTCGTCGCCGTGCGGGCGACGAGGGCTCCTCCGACGACGCCGAGCCGAACACCGTGACCCGGGTCCGCAAGACCCGCTCCGCCGAGGACCAGATCACCTCGGTCCAGGGCTCGACCCGCCTTGAGGCGAAGAAGCAGCGCCGCCGCGAGGGCCGCGAGGCCGGTCGCCGCCGGGCACCGATCGTGAGCGAGGCCGAGTTCCTCGCCCGTCGCGAGTCGGTGGAGCGGGTCATGGTGATCCGCCAGCGCCAGGACCTGATCCAGATCGGCGTGCTCGAGGACAAGGTCCTCGTCGAGCACTACGTCGCCCGCGAGTCCCAGACCTCGCTCATCGGCAACGTCTACCTCGGCCGCGTCCAGAACGTGCTCCCGTCGATGGAGGCCGCCTTCATCGACATCGGCAAGGGCCGCAACGCGGTCCTGTACGCCGGCGAGGTCAACTGGCAGTCGCTCGGCCACAAGGAGGGCCAGCCCCGCAAGATCGAGTCGGTGCTCTCGAGCGGCCAGATGGTCCTCGTGCAGGTCACCAAGGACCCGGTCGGCCACAAGGGCGCCCGCCTGACCAGCCAGGTCAGCCTCGCCGGTCGCTTCCTCGTCTACGTCCCGGACGGCACCACCTCCGGCATCTCGCGCAAGCTGCCCGACACCGAGCGCAGTCGCCTCAAGACCCTCCTGAAGGAGATCGTCCCCGACACGGCCGGCGTCATCGTGCGCACCGCGGCCGAGGGCGCCAGCGAGGACGAGCTGACGCGTGACGTCGAGCGCCTCAAGGCCCGCTGGGAGGACATCGAGAAGAAGGCGACCCACAAGGGTTCGGGTCCGCAGCTGCTCTACGGGGAGCCCGACCTGACCCTGAAGGTCGTGCGTGACCTGTTCACCGAGGACTTCGCCAAGCTCGTCATCGAGGGCGACGACGCCTGGGACACGGTCCACGGCTACGTGGAGTCGGTCGCCCCGGACCTCGCCGGGCGCCTCGAGAGGTTCGAGCGCGGCGCGACGGGCGGCGACGTGTTCGCGACGTACCGGATCGACGAGCAGATCCAGAAGGGACTGGACCGCAAGGTCTGGCTGCCGTCGGGTGGCTCGCTGATCATCGACCGCACCGAGGCGATGACAGTGGTCGACGTCAACACCGGCAAGTTCACCGGCTCCGGAGGCAACCTCGAGGAGACGGTCACCAAGAACAACCTCGAGGCCGCCGAGGAGATCGTGCGCCAGCTCCGCCTGCGCGACATCGGCGGCATCATCGTGGTCGACTTCATCGACATGGTGCTCGAGTCGAATCGCGACCTCGTGGTCCGACGGCTCGTCGAGTGCCTGGGTCGCGACCGCACCCGCCACCAGGTCGCCGAGGTGACCTCGCTCGGCCTGGTGCAGATGACCCGCAAGCGGATCGGCACCGGGTTGGTCGAGGCGTTCAGCGAGAACTGCGAGCACTGCCACGGCCGCGGCGTGGTCATCAAGGACCAGCCCGTGGACCCGGACGCCCGCTCCGACGACGGCGAGGGGCGTCGCAGCAGCAAGCGCCGCGGTCGTCGCGGCGCCGGCAACGACGACGCCGACAACGGCAACACGGGCCGCGGCGCGGACGCGAGGACCGGCGACGCGCACCACGCCCACGCCTCCGCCCCGTCTCCCAAGGACGTCGCCGCGATGGCACGCCACGACCGCGCGGTCGAGGAGGCGTCGCCGGACGCGTCCGAGGTGTCGTCGGAGCCGTCGGGCGACGCCCGGTCGACCGAGCCCGCTGCGGAGAAGGTCGCCGACGCACCCCGCGCCGAGGCGCCGCCGGCTGCCAGGGACCGGTCGACCGAACCGGCTGACGACAAGCTCGCCGAGACGGTTGCCGACAAGGTTGTCGAGCAGGCGGCCGAGGCGCCGCCGGCCGAGCCCGAGAAGCCCAGGGTGGTGACGCGGACGCGTCGCCGGTCCGCCAGCCGCCCCGCTGGTCCGCCGTCGGGCGTCACGCCGGTGGGCGTGGCCGCTCCTGCTGCGTCCGACGCAGCCGACGGCGGCTCGGACAGCCCGTCCGACCCGTCCTCGGGCGGTCCCGGCGAGTCGCCCGTGGTCGAGCACGTCCCGATCAAGAAGAAGGGCTCGCGCAAGCGATGAGCCCTCGGGAGGAGGGTGGCCGACCTCGTTTTGCCCGGTCGGCACCCGATCCCGTAGTCTTGACCCTCGGTGTTCGACACACCATCCCTGCGCGCCCGCCACGCGGCGTACTCGCCCGAAGTTCCAGGCGGTGTCGTGCGCAGACCCCCAGTTCTGAGACCAGTAGTTCGTATCGAGGAGAGTGACTCGCCGTGTACGCAGTCGTGCGCAGTGGCAGCAAGCAGCAGAAGGTTGCCGTGGGCGACGTCATCGAGATCGACGCACTGGCTGCCGCCGGTGACACCCTCACCCTTCCCGTGGTGATGGTCGTCGACGGCGACAAGGTCACCGCGACCGGCCTCGACAAGGCCAGCGTGACCGTCGAGGTCACCGGCCGCACCAAGGGCCCGAAGATCATCATCCAGAAGTACAAGAACAAGACCGGCTACAAGAAGCGCCAGGGTCACCGCCAGAAGTACACCCAGGTCAAGGTCACCGACATCTCCCTCTGAGCACCCCTCCTCGGGCCTGCCCGAGGTCGACCACTCACACGGAAACTTTCCTCCAAAGGACTGAACAATGGCTCACAAGAAGGGTGCTGCGAGCACCAAGAACGGTCGTGACTCCAACGCCCAGCGCCTCGGCGTGAAGCGCTTCGGCGGCCAGGTCGTCGGCGCTGGCGAGATCATCGTCCGCCAGCGCGGCACGCACTTCCACCCGGGCACCGGCGTGGGTCGCGGCGGCGACGACACCCTCTTCGCCCTGCAGGCCGGCGCCGTCGAGTTCGGCACCCGCCGTGGTCGCAAGGTCGTCAACATCGTCCCCGGCGAGTGACGTCACCGCGACACTGAGCACTTCTGCGAAGGGCGTCCCTGTCTGGGGGCGCCCTTCGCGCATTCGCACCCCGCTGCACAGCTGACAGGAATCCCCATGGCCATCCCCACGTTCGTCGACCAGGTCACGCTGCACCTCGCGGCCGGACGAGGTGGCAACGGCGTGGCCTCGGTCAAGCGGGAGAAGTTCAAGCCGCTCGGTGGGCCCGACGGCGGCAACGGCGGCCAGGGCGGGTCGATCATCCTCCAGGTCGACACGAGCGTCACGACCCTCGTCGACTACCACCACAGCCCGAAGCGCCGCGCCGACAACGGTGGGCAGGGCGCCGGTGACCACAAGAACGGCGGCAACGGCAAGGACCTTGTCCTGACCGTCCCCGACGGGACGCTCGTCAAGGCCGAGGACGGCACGCCGCTGGCCGACCTCGTCGGCCACGGGACCACCCTGGTGATCGCCGCCGGCGGCCGCGGCGGCCTCGGCAACGCCGCCCTCGCCTCGTCCAAGCGCAAGGCCCCCGGGTTCGCGCTGCTGGGTGAGCCCGGCGACGAGCTCGTCGTACGCCTCGAGCTCAAGGTCGTGGCCGACATCGGCCTGGTCGGCTTCCCGAGCGCCGGCAAGTCGTCGCTGATCGCCGCGATCTCGCGGGCGCGACCCAAGATCGCCGACTACCCGTTCACCACGCTCATCCCCAACCTCGGCGTGGTCACCGCCGGCGAGACGACCTTCGTGGTCGCCGACGTGCCGGGGCTGATCGAGGGTGCTGCCGAGGGCCGTGGCCTCGGCCACGACTTCCTCCGCCACATCGAGCGCTGCGCCGCCCTGGTCCACGTCGTCGACACGGCCTCCATCGAGCCCGGCCGCAACCCCCTCGACGACCTGGAGGTCATCGAGGGCGAGCTGGCCCGCTACGGCGGCCTCGAGGACCGGCCCCGGCTGGTCGCCCTCAACAAGGTCGACGTCCCGGACGGCCAGGACATCGCCGACATGGTGGTCGAGGAGCTGCGAGGTCGCGGCCTGCGCGTCTTCGAGGTCAGCGCCGCGTCCGGTGCCGGCCTGCGTGAGCTGACGTTCGCCATGGCCGAGATCGTCGTCGCGTCCCGCGAGGTCGCGCCCGCTGCCGAGCCCGAGCGGATCGTGCTCCGGCCGAAGGCGGTCGACGGCGGGGACGACTTCGAGGTCGTCGCCACCGACGAGGGCTGGCGGGTGCGGGGCACCAAGCCCGAGCGTTGGGTGCGGCAGACCGACTTCAGCAACGAGGAGGCCGTGGGCTTCCTCGCCGACCGCCTGAACCGGCTCGGGGTCGAGGTCAAGCTCGCGCAGATGGGTGCCGAGGAGGGCGACACGGTCCTCATCGGCGCCGACGACAACTCGGTCGTCTTCGACTTCAAGCCCAGCGTCGAGGCCGGTGCCGAGATGCTCGGCCGTCGTGGTGAGGACGAGCGGCTGCGCGAGGCACGCCCCGCCCGCGACCGCCGTCGCGACATCGCGGAGGGGATGGAGACCAAGGCCGAGGAGGAGGCGCGCGCCGACGTCGCCCGCCGCCTCGACGAGGAACGCCGGAAGAAGGGCCCCAACCGCAGCTCCGGCAGCTCCGGCGTGGGCCCGATGGCCTACGAGATCGGCAGCAAGGACGACCCCGACTGGGACGGCAGTGACGACTGACCGCTCGGCCGCCCGACTGAGCCTGGTGGCCGGTGCCCGACGCATCGTCGTCAAGGTCGGCTCGTCGTCGCTGACCACGGCCGCCGGCGGCATCGACCCGGTACGCGTACGACAGCTGGTGGAGGTGCTCGCCGCCGCCCGCGGCGGCGGCGCGGAGGTCGTCCTGGTCTCGAGCGGCGCCATCGCCGCCGGACTGGCCCCGCTCGGGCTGACGAAGCGCCCGCGCGGCCTCGCCGCGCAGCAGGCGGCCGCGTCCGTGGGACAGGGGCTGCTGGCGCACCGCTACCAGGAGGAGTTCGCCCGGCACGGGATCGTCACGGGCCAGGTGCTCCTCACGGTCGACGACGTCACCCGGCGCGCGCACTACCGCAACGCGCACCAGACCTTCGCCAAGCTTCTCGAGCTCGGGGTCGTCCCGATCGTCAACGAGAACGACACGGTCGCCACGTCCGAGATCCGCTTCGGCGACAACGACAGGCTGGCCGCGCTGGTGGCCCACCTCGTGCACGCCGACCTGCTGGTCCTGCTCTCCGACGTCGACGGCCTGTACGACGGCCCGCCGTCGCGCCCCGGCGCGCGACTGGTCCCGGTCGTGCGGTCCGAGGAAGACCTGGCCGCGGTGACCGTCGGGTCGACCGGCGCCGCCGGCGTGGGCACGGGTGGCATGACCACCAAGGTCGACGCGGCCCGCATCGCGACCGGTGCCGGCATCGACGTCCTGCTGACCTCCGCCGAGCAGGCCGCTGCCGCGCTGTCAGGCGCCGAGGTCGGGACCCACTTCGAGGCGACCGGCAAGCGCCGCCCCACCCGCCTGCTGTGGCTGGCCCACGCCACGTCCGGGCAGGGGACGCTGTCCCTCGACGGCGGCGCCGTCCGCGCCGTCGTCGAGCGTCGCGCCTCGTTGCTCGCGGCCGGCGTGACCGCCGTCGACGGCGCGTTCGTCGCAGGGGATGCCGTCGACCTGCTCGACCCGGACGGCGCCGTGGTGGGCCGCGGGCTCGTCAACTTCGACGCCGACGAGCTGCCCGCCCTCCTCGGCCGCTCGACCAGCGAGCTCAAGGAGGCCCTCGGGGCGGCGTACGAGCGCGAGGTCATCCACCGCGACGACCTCGTCCTGCTCTAGGCGGTCAGTCCTCGGCCAGCGCTTCGTCGAGCTCGTCCATCGTGCTCGCGAAGGCAGCAGCGAGGTCGACGTCGTACGCGTCGGCGAGGGTCAAGACGCTCCACAGGCAGTCGGCGAGCTCGTGGGCCAGCGCCTCGTCGAGGTCGTCGCGCGGACGCACGCCCGCCTTGCCCTGCACGAGCTTGGCGAGATCGCCGACGTCGCCGAGGAAGCCGAGCATGATCTCCTCGGTCGTCCACGACCGGCCGTAGGCCGAGGCCTCCACCTCGGCGTACCTGCTCCGCACCGCGCGTGCCCGCTGCTGCATCTCCTCGAACTCCATGCGGTGATCCTGCCGCAACCGGGCTCAGTCGAAGACGCGTGGCCGGTCGAGCGCGGCGGCGAGCCTCTCGACGTACGGGTCGCGCGCGGTCGGCGGCACCCACGCTCGCTCGGGGTGACGCTCGTAGAGCCGGTCGCCGTGGTGGCGCGGCAGGACATGCACGTGGAGGTGCCACACGTCCTGGTCGCCGGCCGGCTCGTTGTGCTGCCGCGTCGACACCCCGTCGCAGTCGTACGACGTCCGCATCGCGACCGCGAGCTGCTGGGTCAGGTCCCAGACGGCGTGGCCGACGGGCTCGTGGGTGTGCATGGGCACACGCTGCCACGGGTAGCGTCGCAGCCATGGCCGCCAAGCGTGAGCCGCTGCGGCGGACGCCCGAGGACGTCGCGGAGGACGAGGAGTTCTTCCGCTGGTACGGCGCGTGGGCGCCGCTCGACCCGCCGGACCTGGTCCGGTTCATGGCGGGCTTCGAGCGCCCGTGGTGGATCGTCGGTGGGTGGTCCGTCGAGGCGTTCACCGGCCACGCCCGCGAGCACGAGGACGTGGACCTCTCGATGCTCGCCTGCGACCTGACCGCGTTCCGCGAGCACGTCGGAGACGACTGGAACCTGTGGAGCAACCACGGCGGCACGCTCCGGCCCTTCAACGACCGCCACCCGGAGGTGCTCGACGTCCGGAGCCAGGTGTGGGTCCGGCGCAGCGCTGCCGACCCGTGGATCATCGACCTGGTCATCACGCCCGACCGCGACGGCCTCTGGACGAGCAAGCGCGACCCCGACCACGTCGCACCGCTCGAGGAGGTGACCTGGGTGGCGGACGACGGCGTGCGCTACCTGCGGCCCGAGATCACCCTGCTCTACAAGGCCGCGCTCCACCGGCCCAAGGACGACCGCGACCTCGCCGTCATCTGGCCGCTGCTGGAGAGGGAGTCGCGCGCCTGGCTGAGCGAGGCGGTGGGTCGGCTGTACCCGGACCACCCCTGGCTGGAGCGCATGGCCTGAGTCAGGCGGCCCGCGCCCAGGCGAGCGCCTGCGCGGTCAGCTCATCGGTCGACAGCCCGAGCTGACGACGTACGACCTCCTCGGTGCCGGCCGAGGACGAGGAGCGGGCCGTGCGGAACGTGCGGACGAGGTCCCAGAGCACGGCCTCGCCGCGGGTCGTGGCGAGGTAGTCGCACACCAGCGCCGCCAGGTTGTAGCTGAGGGCGGGGTCGCGGGTGTAGAAGCGCCGGCTCGGCTCGAGCGTGCGGCCGGTCGCGGTGCTGAGCTGGAAGGCGGCGATCCGGCGGCGCTCGTCGACGGGCATGGTCGAGCGGGCGACGTACTCGGCCACGCCCTCCGCCAGCCAGACGGGGGAGCGGTCGTCGGTGCTCGCGAGCGCCACGTGCACGAGCTCGTGGCGGAACACCAGGCCGCGGGAGATGACGTCGCCGACGACGGTCGGGGTGACGGCGAAGCGGTAGGCGGCCACCGGGCCACCTTCGCGAGCCAGGACGGGGAAGGCCACCCCGGCCGTGTCGTCGACGCTCATCGCGCTCATCGCGCCGATGGCGGTGGTGTCGGAGGTCCCGTAGGCGACGTAGCGGCCCGACCAGGCCGGGAGGTGGCGCTTCACCACCGCCGTGGCGTCGGCGAGGTCGGACATGACGTAGGTGGCGTGCTCGCTGGTGTCCTCGTCGAAGACCCCGAGGATCCCGCCGGCGCGGCGCACCTCGATGTGGGCGAGGTCCCAGGGAGCCGGGATCCACCCGGTCTCCTCGTCGACCGCGCGGTCACGGTCGTCGGCGAGCAGGACGTCGTCGCCGCTGCGCACGAACGTCCAGGCCGTCTGCTGGGTGACGGGTCGGCGGTCGAAGCCGCGCAGCCGCATCGTGAACTCGACGGGGAGCTGCAGGTCGCCCCTGCCGGCGACCTCGGCCAGCGCGTCCTCGTCGCCCAGCTCGTAGGACACGCCGCTCACCGGCAGCCGTGCCAGGTTGTCGAACCAGCGGGCCTGGGTCGCGGAGAAGCCGAGCTCGTCGGGGTCGACGGTGGCGAGGAACGCCTCGCGGTCACCGGCCGCCAGCGCGCGCTCGCGCTCGTCGAGGAGCGCGAGGGCCTCCTCCCGGAGCGACTCGTCCTTCCCGTCCGGCGCCGCGGACCGCTCCGGGCGGTCCGGCGCGGGGGAGTCGACGGGCGGCTGGCCGCCCGCCTGGCACGCGAGGGTCGGCAGCAGGAGGAGACAGGCGAGCAGGGCCCGGGACGCGCGCACGGAGGGAGCCTAGGTGTGAACGTGGCCACGCGGGGCAGGTTGGCGCAGGTCTGCCCCGTAGGCTTGGCAGGTCATGAACCAGTCGCTCGTCTACCTCGACCACGCCGCGACCACGCCGATGCTGCCGGCCGCGATCGAGGCGATGACGCGCCAGCTCACCGGCGTGGGCAACGCGAGCTCCCTGCACGCCTCCGGCCGCGGTGCCAGACGGGTGGTCGAGGAGTCCCGCGAGACCATCGCCGGGGTGATCGGCGCCCGGCCGGGGGACGTCGTCTTCACCTCCGGCGGCACCGAGTCCGACAACCTCGCGCTCAAGGGCATCTTCTGGGCCCGCCGCGCCGAGGACCCGCGCCGCACGCGCATCCTCTCGACCGCCATCGAGCACCACGCGGTCCTCGACCCGCTCCACTGGCTCTCCGCGAGCGACGCCGCCGACGTCGAGCTGCTGCCCGTGTCGCAGGAGGGCGTGCTGGACCTCGAGTCGCTGAGGGCCTCGGTCGCCAGGGACCCGGGCTCGGTGGCGCTGATCTCGGTGATGTGGGCCAACAACGAGGTCGGCTCCCTGCAGCCGGTCGACGAGGTCGTCGCGATCGCCGCCGAGCACGGCATCCCCGTGCACACCGACGCGGTCCAGGCCCTCGGGCAGGTGCCGGTCGACTTCGCCGCCTCCGGCGTCGACGCGCTGACCTTCACCGGCCACAAGGTGGGCGGCCCCTACGGCGTGGGTGCGCTCGTCGTACGTCGTGACCTGGCCGTCAGCGCCCTGGTGCACGGGGGCGGGCAGGAGCGCGACATCCGCAGTGGCACGCTCGACGTGCCGGCCATCGCCAGCCTCGCGGCCGCCGTCGAGGAGTCGGTCAAGCACCAGCACGAGCACGCCGTGCGCATCGCCGCCCTGCGTGACGACCTGGTGCGGCGCGTCATCGAGGTCGTGCCCGACGCCCACCTGCACGGTGCGCCGGCCGGGCCCCAGCGGCTCCCGGGCAACGCCCACCTCGGCTTCCCCGGCTGCGAGGGCGACTCGCTGCTGATGCTGCTCGATGCCCGCGGCATCGAGTGCTCCACCGGGTCCGCCTGCTCCGCGGGGGTCCCGCAGCCCTCGCACGTCCTGCTCGCGATGGGCTGCGACGAGGACCAGGCGCGGCACTCCCTCCGCTTCTCGCTCGGACACACCACCACGCCGGGCGACATCGACGTCCTCGTCGAGGCGATCGGCCCCGTGGTGGAGCGCGCCCGGGCCGCGAAGGCACGTTGAGGGCGGTCGAGCCAGGGATGAAGGTCGTCGCCGCCATGTCGGGCGGGGTGGACTCCGCGGTCGCCGCCGCCCGCGCCGTCGAGGCCGGGCACGAGGTGACCGGTGTGCACCTCGCCCTGAGCCGCAACCCGGCGTCGTACCGCTCCGGCGCGCGTGGGTGCTGCACCATCGAGGACAGCAACGACGCGCGCCGCGCGGCCGACGTCATCGGCATCCCGTTCTACGTCTGGGACCTGTCCGACCGCTTCCACGAGGACGTCGTGGAGGACTTCATGGACGAGTACGCCGCCGGGCGCACGCCCAACCCGTGCCTGCGGTGCAACGAGAAGATCAAGTTCGCCGCCGTCCTGGACCGCGCGCTCGCCCTGGGCTTCGACGCGGTGGCGACCGGGCACTACGCGCAGCTGCGCACCGGGGCCGACGGGCTCATCGAGATGCACCGCGCCACCGACCACGCCAAGGACCAGTCCTACGTCCTCGGCGTGCTTGACCAGCAGCAGCTGCGGCACTCCCTCTTCCCGCTCGGCGACACCGACAAGACGCTCGTGCGCCGTGAAGCCGCGTCGCGCGGCCTGCTGGTGGCCGACAAGCCCGACTCCCACGACATCTGCTTCGTCGCCGACGGCGACAACGCCGGCTGGCTGCGCGAGAAGCTCGGCGACCGGGCGCCCAACCACGGCGGCGACATCGTCGACGCCACGACCGGCGAGACGGTCGGCAGCCACACCGGCACGTACGGCTTCACCATCGGCCAGCGTCGCGGTCTCCACCTCGGCGTGCCCGCCGCCGACGGCAAGCCGCGGTTCGTGCTCGACATCGAGCCGGTCAGCGGCACCGTCACGGTCGGTCCTCGCGAGCGCCTGGCCGTCGACCGCGTCGAGGGGGTGCGCCCGCGCTGGTGCGGCACGGTCCCCGAGCGGGTCGAGGGCACCGTCCAGATGCGCGCCCACGGTGCGGAGCACCGGGCGGTCGTCGTCGTGTCCGGGGACCGGGTCGGGATCGACCTCCTCGACCCGGCCGAGGGGATCGCACCCGGTCAGGCCGCGGTGATCTACGACGGCACCCGGGTGGTCGGCTCGGCGACCATCGCCTCGACCCGCCCCGTCGAGGTCCACGCGTGACGCGGGCCACGGGCGTGGGCTCGATGCCCGGCACGACCGATGCCGACCATGTCGAGGCGACGCGTCTCGTCCTGGGCGAGCTGCCCGACCTGCCCCACGTGCCGGAGGTGCCCGGCCGCGGTGTCACGGCTGCCATGACGGGCCGCGGGCTCGCGGTCGTCGAGGGCCTCGGCGCCGACCTTCAACCCGCCGGCTGGCGGCTCACCGACGCGAGCGGGGTCGACCACCGACGGGCGCAGTCCCTGCTCGCGCAGGACCTCGACACGGTCGAGGAGCTGGCGCAGGACTACCGAGGCGCTTTCAAGACCCAGGTCGCCGGTCCGTGGACGCTCGCCGCCACCGTCGAGAGGCCACGCGGCGACAAGGTGCTCGCCGACCACGGCGCCCGCCGCGAGCTCGCGCAGGCGCTCGCCGAGGGCGTGCGCACCCACCTCTCCGACCTGCGTCGGCGCGTGCGCGGTGTCGACCGCTGGATCGTGCAGGTCGACGAGCCGGCGCTGGCCGCCGTCGTGGCCGGCCGGGTGCCGACGGCCAGCGGCTTCGGCCGGCACCGCCGCGTCGACCTGCCCGAGGCGTCGGCACACCTGGAGTGGGTCGTCGCCGCGATCTCCGACGCGGGCGGCGAGGCGTGGGTCCACTCCTGTGCACCACAGACCCCGTGGTCGCTCGTCGCCGGGACCGGGGCCCAGGGGCTGTCCGCCGACCTCGACATGCTCAGGCCGGCCGACCTCGACACGTTCGCGGAGGCGCTGGAGGCGGGCCGCACGGCCGCCCTCGGTGTCGTGCCGTCCACAGACCCGGCCGCCGAGGTGGCCGAGGTGCGCACCACTGAGCGGGTCCAGCGCTGGCTCGACATGCTCGGCCTGGACCCCGACGGCGTGGGGGAGCACCTGCTGGTCACGCCGACCTGCGGTCTGGCCGGTGCGTCGGCGGAGTGGGCGGGCCGGGCCGTCAGGCTCTCGGCGGCCGTGGCCCGGAACCTCTGACGCCTCCGGGGCGCGGTCAGCGGCCGGCGGGAGGGACCTGGGCTGCGATCACCTCGAGCACCGACGAGAGCGCCACGTCGTGCCACTCCCGCGAGCCGACGAGCATGTAGTGGCCGAGGCCACCCAGGTCGTGGAGCTCGACGCTGGCGGCGACGGTTCGCGCGCGGTCGACGTAGCGGCTGGTCTCGCGGAACGACGTGATCCGGTCGCGGCGCCCGTGGGCGGCGCGGAGCGCGCGACCCGCCAGCGTGGCGACCGGGTCGTCCGCGGACCACCACGGGGCCAGACCGACGACGCCGACGACCGAGGGGTCGTCGGCCACGTGCACAGCCACCCGGGCGCCCATCGAGTGGCCGAGGAGCACCACGGGCAGGTCGCCGTGCGCCTCGCGGAGCCGGTCGAGCGCCCACCGGGCGTCGTCGGTCGGGTTCGCCCCGCCGGTCCATCCCCGGTGGCGGTAGCGCAGGAGCCACACCCCGACCCCGGCCTCGTGGGAGCGCGCGGCGATGCTGCGCTGCAGCCAGAGCGCCCGGCGCCACGACGCGCTTCGCCCGTCGATCGGCTGGCGCGAGTGGGGCTTCCCGCCGTGCAGCAACAGGACCATGGCTCGTGCGCCTGCGGGGGCGTCGTACGCCGTGAGGTGCGGGTCGGTCACGTAGCTCCTTCGGAGCCGCACCGGGGTGCGGATGCCGGGATGCTGCCGACGGAGGACCTCCTGGACGGAGATCCCCCCTCGGGCGGGCTGGTGCAGGGCAGCCGATCAGTGGGCGACGACGCCTTCCGGGCCGTCGGTCGCCAGCTCCTCGTGCTTGACGTCGAGGAAGATCCAGATCACTGCCGACGCGGCCAGCATCAGGATCGAGCCGACCAGGAACGCGTTGGTCGATCCCTCGGTGAAGATCTGCTGCTGCGCGATCTCGGCGAACACCTTCGCCTGCTCGGGCGACGGCTGCGGGCCACCCGCGGCCGCCGCGGCGAACTCCTTGGCCCGGTCGGTGAAGGTCTGCGTCGCGACCGTTGCGAGGACGGCGAGCCCCAGCGCTCCACCGACCTGCTGGGCGGTGTTGAGCACGCCGGACCCGATGCCGGACTCCTCCGGCCGGAGGTGGTGGACGGCCGTCAGCGTCACGGGCACGAACGTCAGACCCATGCCGAAGGCCATCATGACGACGAACGGCAGGATGTCGGCGACGTAGGTGCCGACGAGGTCGCTGGGCGGGAAGGACGTGTCGTAGGGCAGGGTCGAGAAGCCGTAGAGCGCGCCCGCGGCGATCAGGGTGCCCACGCCGGCGATGTAGCGCGGGTTGATCCGGTTGACCAGGTTGGACGCCATCCCCGCGCCGACGACGATGCCGACCGTGAAGGGCAGGAACGCCACGCCGGCCTTGAGCGGGCTGTAGCCCATGACGTTCTGGATGTACTGGCTGAGGAAGTAGAACATCGCGAACATCGCGGCCGGTGCGAGGAACATCGCCACGAAGCTCGAGGCACGCGTGCGGCTGGTGAAGATGCGGAACGGCAGCAGCGGGTGGGCGACGCGGCTCTCGACGAAGCCGAAGACGACCAGCAGCACCGCGCCGACCGCCAGGCTGGCGATGGTGTAGGTGTCGGACCAGCCCTCCGTGCCGGCCCGCGAGAGGCCGTAGACCACGCCGAGGAGGCCGAGGGTGCCGGTCACGGCACCGGGGAGGTCGAGCTGGCCGGGGTGGGACTCGGACTCGTTGAGGAACCGGGGCGCCAGCAGGGCCGCCACGATGCCGATGGGCACGTTGATGAGGAAGGTGAGGCGCCAGCCGTCGACGACGATGCCGAAGATCTCCGGCGACGTGCCGGTGAGCCAGCCACCGAGGATCAGGCCGACGGCGGCGCCGGCTCCCGACATGGCGGCGTAGACGGCGAACGCGCGGTTGCGCGCCGGGCCGGCGGGGAAGGTCGTGGTGATGAGCGCCAGGGCGGCGGGCGAGGCGAGCGCCGCACCGAGACCCTGGAGGCCACGCGCTGCGAGCAGCAGCGGCTCGTTGGTGGCGAGACCGCCGAGGAGCGAGGCCACGGCGAAGACGACGAGGCCGATGATGAAGATGCGTCGGCGCCCGTAGAGGTCGGCCAGGCGTCCGCCGAGCAGCAGGAGGCTGCCGAAGGCCAGGGCGTAGCCGGTGACGATCCAGGGCAGGTTGGCGTTGCTGATGCCGAGGTCGGTCTGGATGTAGGGAAGCGCGATGTTGGCGATGCTCGCGTCGAGCACGACCATCAGCTGCGCGATCGAGATCAGGACGAGGGCCCACGTCAGGTTGAGCTCACGCTGGGGCGGTGTCACCGCCCCGGGCGGCGGGGTGGTGCTGGTGGTGTCGGTCATGGGGTTCCTTCGGCAGGGTTCAGGGTCGAGTGGAGCAGGTGGGTCTGACAGTGGGTCAGGAGCTGGCTGGCGGGACCGGCCCGTGGAGCGCGGCCGGCAGGATGACCTCGTCGAGCACACGACCGACGAGCTCGGGAGTGACCGCCTCGCCCAGGAGGAAGGCGCGGTGCAGGACGATCCCGGCCAGCGCCGGGGCGACGATGGCCAGGTCGACGTCGGGGTGGACCTCGCCACGCTCGCGGGCGCGTTCGTAGATGCAGCGCGAGGCCTCGACCTTGGGACCGATGAAGTCGCGCCGGTAGACCTCGGCGAACTCCGGGTCGCGCCCCATCGCGGTGACGACGGCGGAGAGCACCGACTGGGCCTGCGGGTCGGAGATGCCGCCGTGGCCGCAGTAGGCGGCGAGCAGGTCGCCGCGGAGGGTGCCGGTGTCAGGCACGGTCGCGGTGGCGCTGTGGTGGCACATCACCGCGGCGACGACGAGCTCGGGCTTGCCCCGCCACCGCCGGTAGAGCGTGGCCTTCGACGCCTTCGCGCGGGTGGCGACGGCGTCCATCGTGAGCAGGTCGTAGCCGACCTCGGCGAGCACCTCGAGGGTCGCCGCCAGGATCTCCTGCTCGCGCTCGCCCTCGACACGCGGGCGGGTGCCGGTCTCGGCGGGGGTCAATGTTGCTCCTCAGTTCACAGTGCAGATGATGAAACGGAACGGTTTCGTTCCACAACGTCAGGGTAGGCAGATCCATTCCGATGGAACAACGTTGTTTCATCCGGTCCAGACCACAGGCCGGCGGCGGGTGTCGGCGCCGACCGGCAGACTGTCCCCATGAGCACGTCCGAGCAGCCCGACCTCGAGGCCACCAACGCCACGGTGGAGTCCGCCCCGCCCGAGGCGCGCGAGCGTCACCGGGAGATCAGCGAGCAGGTCGACGACGCCCGCTGGCGCTACTACGTGCTCGACGACCCGACGCTCTCCGACGCCGAGTTCGACGTGCGGCTGCGCGAGCTCGAGGCGTTGGAGGACCGGTTCCCCGAGCTCCGCACCCCCGACTCGCCGACGCAGAAGGTCGGTGGAGCGGTGTCCACCGAGTTCACCGCGGTCGACCACCTCCAGCGGATGGAGAGCCTCGACAACGCGTTCACCTACGACGAGCTCGAGGGGTGGTACGCCCGCCTGCAGCGCGAGGGCCTCGACGCGCCTGAGCTGCTGTGCGAGCTCAAGGTCGACGGCCTCGCGATCAACCTCCTCTACGAGGACGGCCGGCTGGTGCGCGCCCTCACCCGCGGTGACGGCCGCACCGGCGAGGACGTCACGCCCAACGTCAAGACGATCGACTCCGTGCCCCACCGACTGACGGCCGCGGACGGGTTCCCGGTGCCCGGGCTGCTCGAGGTGCGCGGCGAGGTGTTCCTGCCCGTCGAGGCGTTCGAGCGGCTCAACGTGTCGATGACGGAGGCGGGCCGTCCCGCCTTCGCCAACCCGCGCAACGCGGCGGCCGGGTCGCTGCGGCAGAAGGACCCGCGGGTCACGGCCAGCCGCGCGCTCGGGATGGTCTGCCACGGCATCGGCGAGCGTCGCGGCTTCGAGCCGAAGGCGCAGTCCCACGCCTACGAGGCGCTCGCCGCGTGGGGCCTGCCCACCTCCGACCAGGTGCGGGTGGTGCCGTCGCTGGCCGATGTCGAGGCCTACATCGAGCACGCCGGGGAGCGGCGCCACTCGATCGTCCCCTACGAGATCGACGGCGTCGTGGTGAAGGTGGACGACGTCTCCCTGCAGCGGCGCATGGGCTCCACCTCGCGTGCCCCGCGCTGGGCCATCGCCTTCAAGTACCCGCCCGAGGAGGTCAACGCCAGGCTGCTCGACATCCGGGTCAACGTCGGTCGCACCGGGCGGGTCACCCCCTACGGCGTCATGGAGCCGACGAAGGTGGCCGGGTCCACCGTCGAGAACGCCACCCTCCACAACCGCCACGAGGTCGAGCGCAAGGACGTCCGTCCTGGCGACACCGTGGTGCTGCGCAAGGCGGGTGACGTGATCCCCGAGATCGTCGGGCCGGTGCTGGGGCTGCGGCCCGAGGGGCTCGAGAAGTGGGTGATGCCGGAGGACTGCCCGTCCTGCGGCACGCGCCTGGCCGAGCAGAAGGAGGGCGACAAGGACCTCCGCTGCCCCAACCACCAGCACTGCCCGGCGCAGGTCCGCGAGCGGGTCTTCCACGTGGCCGGCCGTGGAGCCTTCGACATCGAGGGCCTGGGCTACGAGGCGGCCTCGGCCCTCATCGACGCCGGGGTGATCACCGACGAGGGCGACCTGTTCTCCCTGACCCGCGACCAGCTGGTCCGGACGCCGCTGTTCACCAGGGCGCCCAGGAAGGGCGAGGACGGCCCACAGCTCTCCGCCAACGGCGAGCGACTGGCCGCCAACCTCGACAAGGCCAGGCAGGTGCCGCTGTGGCGGGTTCTGGTCGCGCTGTCGATCCGCCACGTCGGCCCCACCGCGGCCCGGGCGCTGGCCCAGGAGTTCGCGTCGATGGCCGCCATCCGCGCCGCCACAGAGGAGGAGCTCGCGGCCGCCGAGGGGGTGGGCCCGACGATCGCCGAGGCCGTGATCGCCTGGTTCGAGGTCGACTGGCACCGCGCGATCGTCGACGCCTGGGAAGCCGACGGCGTGTCGATGGCCGACGAGCGAGACGCGTCGATCGCCCGCACGCTCGAGGGCCTCACGATCGTGGCGACCGGCTCGCTGGAGCACTACACCCGCGACTCGGTGAAGGAGGCGATCATCAGCCGCGGCGGCAAGGCAGCGGGGTCGGTGTCGAAGAAGACCGACTACGTCGTCGTCGGGGACAACGCCGGTTCCAAGGCCGACAAGGCCGAGCAGCTCGGCGTCCCGGTGCTCGACGAGGACCAGTTCACGCTGCTGCTGGAGAAGGGGCCTGACGCCCTGGCCTGAGCGTCCGCGGCGCCCGGGAGGTTTGAGGTCCGGCGTCCGGGGTCATCAACCCTGCAACGAACCACGTCCCGGGAGTCAGCATGCGCCTTGTCCGTCAGCTCGTCCCTGCCGTCCTCACGGCGGCCGTCCTCGCTGCACCGCTCGCGGTCACGCCGACCGCGAGCGCCGCTCCGGGCTGCGCCGGCCTCAAGGCGACGATCGTGGGCAACGACAGGGCCAACGCGATCACCGGCACGCCCCGGCGGGATGTGGTGGTCGCCCGGGGTGGGAACGACACGATCCGCGGCCTCGCCGGCAACGACGTGATCTGCGGGGGTGACGGCGCCGACACGATCCTCGGCGGCGAGGGTGACGACCGGCTCCACGGCGAGACCGACCTGGTGCGCCTCGACCAGTTCGGCCGGGTGGTCAAGAAGGGCGACACCGTCTCCGGAGGCACCGGCGACGACACGATCGACCTCGGCTACGACCCGCGCCCCGCCGGCGAGGGCACCACCGTCGTGCTCGACGGGGTGACCTACGTCAATGCGCCGGCGCCGGTGGTGGTCGACCTCCGCGCCGCCCGCACCGTCCCGATCGCCGCCGACGGCAACGACACCGTCACCGGGTTCGACGGCGGCATCCGGCTCGTGGCGTCGCCGTTCGGTGACACCGTCAAGGGCACCAACTCCGCCGACGTGATCGCCGCGCGCGGCGGTGACGACACGATCTTCGGTCGGGGCGGCGACGACACGATCCTCGCCGACGCCTCGGGCACCCTCGGCAACGACCGGCTCTACGGCGACGCCGGCGACGACCAGCTCGTGGGGACCGTGGGCGTCGACACCTTCGTGGGGGGCAGCGGCGGCGACGGGCTGTCGACGACGTCGGAGAGCCACCAGGTCTGGCGGGGCGGCAGCGGCAGCGACACGATGACGTTCCCGATCCCGGCCGAGTCCGGGTTCGTCGCCAAGGGCTACGGCGGGCAGGACAAGCTGCGCGTCGTCGCCGGCTCCAACCCCGCCCTCAAGCCGACCCTGCGCATCGACCAGCTGAGGAGGACGACCATCCGCGGCGTGCAGCCCTTCACGCTCGAGGGCAAGGTCACCGGCTTCAGCGACGTGGTCCTGCCGGCCCGGGCGTTGTCGATCTTCAAGGGCAGCAACGACTCCGAGATCGTCACCGCCAACCCCGACTACCGCGTCAAGCTCTACGGCCGCGGCGGCGCCGACGTGCTCACCGGCTCCGACGAGCCCGACCGCCTCGACGGTGGCAGGGGCTTCGACATCGCGCGGGGACGCGGAGGCAACGACACCTGCAAGGCGGCCGAGAAGCGCTCAAGCTGCTGAGGCGCCGCTGACGCCCGACCAGCGCGTCCGCTTCCCCGCGGGCGTACGCGGGGGCACGATGCCTCCATGGCGCGCACCAGCAGGCTGCTCGTGCTCGCAGTGGCCTGGGCGGTGCCGGTCTGCTGGACCGTCCTCGCGCTGCTGGCTGGGCCGTCCGACGGCACCAGCCTCTCCTCGAAGCTGCTCCCGACGGCGGGCGCGCGCTGGGACGACACGGTCCGCGTGCGGGCCACCTACGGCGAGACAGCGCTGCGACCGGGGGACGAGGTCCAGGCCGTCGACGGCCGCGCGCTGGACGACTGGGCGGACGACACCGGCGACCTCGCCGGCGTACGACGCGAGGTGGGCGACGTCGTCCGCTACGAGGTCCGCCGTCCCGGGGCGGGACTCGACCTGATCCAGCAGGTCGACGTGACGCTGCACCGCTACCCGTTCGCCGCGGCGGTGCGGGCCGCACCCCAGGTCGTGCTCCTGCCGGTCCTGCTGCTCGTGCTCGGCTCGCTCGTCTTCTGGTCGAGGCCGTCGGCAGCGCCTGCGTGGGCGTTCCTCGTCGCTGCCGCACTGCTGCCCGCGACCCTGACGTCCACTCCGCTGGGCCTCGGCGTCGTCGATCTCGCTGGTGCCCGTGGCACCTGGCCAGCGGTCGTCGGCGAGGCGATGGCCACCCTCGGCCTCGTGGCGCTGATGCTCGCTGTCGCGCTCCTGACCCGGCCGGAAGGCCGCGGCCGGTGGGTGACGGCAGCGCTGCTCGCCGCGCCCGCCGTGGGGTACGCCGTCTGGGTGGCCGCGCTCTCCGACGGGGCCGATTCGGCGCTGGAGCGGCAGTGGGTGCTGGCGACCGTCTGGGCGCCGGCGCTGTGGGCGGCGGTCCCGGCGCTGCTCGTGATCGCGACGCTCGCCCACCTGCGGGCCCGCGGGCGGTCCGACGTGCTGGCCACCAGGCTCGCCCTCCTCGGTGTCGGCGCGGGTGTCGGCGCGGGGCTGGTGCTCGGCCCCGTCCCCGACGCCCTCAGCGGCGCGCCGTTGCTGAGCGAGGACGTTCTCGTCCTGTTCGGTGGCGGGCTCGCCGTCGCCTGTGTCGCGGTGGCCGCGGGGCGCTACCACCTCGGCGAGATCGAGCCGCGGGTCCGCCGCGGGCTCGTCCAGGCGCTGGTGCTGGTCGTCGTGGGAGCCGCGTTCGCCGGCGCGGTGCGGGCGGTGGACGCCGCGGCGGACATCTCCGCCGGCTCGATGCTGGCCGGTGGGCTGCTGGCGCTGCTGCTCCTGCCCGCGGGCGTCGCGGTCCAGCGGACCGTGCGGAGGGTGGTCTACGGCGACCGGGAGTTCCCGGACCGGGTGGTGTCGGAGCTGCGCCGGCTCGACGCGCTGACCGCTCCCGAGGACGCGCTGGGGGAGGCCCTCGAGCTCCTCGCCCGTCGCCTCCACCTGTCCTACGCGGCCGTCGACGTGCTGGCCACGCCGACCTCCGGACCGATCGCCGCCGCGGTCGGCACCCCGACGGGCACGCCCGCGACCGTCGACCTCTCGGTCGGTGGGACCACGGTGGGACACCTCCGGGTCGAGGTCGACGCCGGCCACGACCCGTTCGGACCGGGGGACCGGCGGCTGTTGGAGGACGTGGGGACCCAGGTCGGCGCCCTCGTGCAGGCGGTCACCGCCAACCGTGAGCTCCAGGTCTCGCGGCAACGGCTGGTCGCGGCGCGGGAGGAGGAGCGGCGGCGGCTGCGGCGCGACCTGCACGACGGCCTCGGCCCCTCGCTCGCCTCGCTCGCGATGCGCCTGGAGGCGGCCTCCGATCTCATCGACGACGACCCCGAGCAGGCGTCGAACCTGGTGTCACGACTCTCCGACCAGGCCCGCGAGGGCATCGGGGAGGTACGACGGCTCGTGGAGGGACTGCGACCACCGGCGCTGGACCAGCTCGGGCTGGTCTCGGCGCTGCGCCACCGGGCCGCCGAGCACGGCTCCGCCGGGGCCGGGGTGCCTTGGACCGTGGAGGCCGCCGACGACATCGAGCCGCTTCCCGCCGCGGTCGAGGTCGCCGCCTACCGCATCGTCGTCGAGGCGGTGACCAACGTGCAGCGTCACAGCGGCGCCGACCGGTGCGTCGTACGCCTGGCGCGCGAGGACGGCGACCTGCACATCGACGTCTTCGACACGGGATCGGGGCTGGCTCCCGACCGCCGCCCGGGTGTAGGCCTGTCCTCGATGCGGGAGCGCGCCGAGGAGCTCGGCGGATCCTTCGAGGCGGGTGACCGCCCCGGCGGCGGCACCGTGGTCCAGGTGCGGCTGCCGCTCGACCAGGGACCACCAGCGTGAGCAGAGCAAGCGTGAGCAGAGCAAGCGTGAGCAGAGCAAGGAGGAGCCGATGGACGGCCACCGGGTGTTGATCGCCGACGACCACGACGAGTTCCGACGCGGCCTGGAGGCCCTGCTGGCCGCGACGCCTGACGTGGAGGTGGTGGGCACCGCCTCGGACGGCGCGATGGCGATCGCGCTGGCCCTCGACCTCCAGCCCGACGTGGTGCTGATGGACCTGCACATGCCGCGGGTCAACGGCATCGACGCGACCGCGCAGATCGTCGCCTCCTCACCCCACATCGGGGTGCTCGTGCTGACGATGATGGAGGACGAGGAATCGGTCTTCGCCGCGATGAGGGCCGGCGCCCGGGGATACCTCCTCAAGGGCGCGCGCCGGGGCGAGATCCTGCGTGCCGTGCAGGCCGTGGGTGCCGGGGAGGTGATCTTCGCCCCCGGTGTCGCCGACCGGGTGATGGACTACTTCCTGGGCGTGCGCAACCGGCCGGTCGCCGACGCCTTCCCCGACCTGACCGAGCGCGAGCGCGTCGTGCTCGGCCTGATCGCGGAGGGCAAGGAGAACGGCGAGATCGCGCGACAGCTCGGGCTGTCGGTCAAGACGGTCCGCAACCACGCCAGCAACATCTTCGCCAAGCTGCAGGTGGCGCACCGTGCGCAGGCGATCGTCAAGGCACGCGAGGCTGGCCTGGGCTGAGCGCCGCCCGGACGCGCCGGGTCAGCCGGCCCCGTCGCGGCAGCCGCCCTGGAGCCGCGCGTCGTCCTGGGCGTCCTGCCCGACCGCCCGCGCCTGGTCGGTGTCGGGGTAGACCACCGAGGCGCCGTTCTCCACCCCGAACGTGCCGACGATGATGCAGGCGTCCGTGCGACCCGGGTCGACCGTCGTCAACGCCTGCACGAGCCGATAGACCTGCGCGGGCGACATGTCGGTCTGCAGCCCGCCCAGGGCGGACAGCGTGACCGCCTCCATGAAGCCGGCCTCGTCCTCAGCGTCGCGCAGCCGCTCGAGCACACCGAGGAGCAGGCGCTGGTGGTTGGCCGCACGCTCGAAGTCGCTGCCGTCGGGGAGCGTCTCGCGGGTCCGGGCGTAGTAGAGCGCTTCGTCGGGGTCGAAGGTGTTGGGGCCACGACGCACCTGCACGTCGCCCTCCTCGGTGGTGAAGGCCAGCGGCGAGTCCACCCGGACGTCGCCCACGGCGCCCATCATCGACAGGAAGCCCTCGAAGCCGGTCACCACGACGACGTCCGGCTCGATCCCGAGCAGGTCGTCCACCTCGCGCGCGACCCCCTCCGGCCCCTCGTCGCGCAGCGCGGTGTTGAGGCGGGCACGGCCGTCGCTCATCTCGACGTAGAGGTCACGGGGGAGGCCGATGGCGACGGCCCGGCCCGTGTCGAGGTGCACGCCGATGAGCTGGATCGCGTCCGTCAGGCCGGTCATCACGTCGTCGCCGGCGGCTGCCTCGGAGCCGAGGGCCAGGACCCAGACGATGCCGTCGCCCGCGTCGACGGCCTTGGCGGTGCCGATGGTCGTCAGGCTGATGCTCGTCGGGTGCACCGAGGCGGCCGGCACGACGAGCGCGGCACCGGTGAGGACAGCCACCAGCGTGGTGACGCGTCGCAACCACCTCGCGCTCCCTCTCATGCCCCGCCTCCCGACTCCGCCTCGGCGGGTGTCTCGCCGCCGTCGTCGAACCTGACGTCGTAGCCGAAGATGGACCAGGAGTCGTCGTCGGCCACGAGCATGAAGCGCCCGTCGAGCACCAGAGGTCGCGTCGTGCCGTCCTCCATCGTCGCGTCGAAGGCGAAGTGCACCTCGGCCGTCCCGCCGAGCACGTCGCCCGCCTGGGTCAGGAACGAGAGCCGGGCGTCGAGGTCGGTGGCGCGCACGGCGGTCGCGTCGCGCGCCGTGGCCGCGGTGAGCTTGTCGATGTCGCGGGTCGCCTTGCGCGCGGCCACGCTGGTGAAGGGCTCGAAGGCCTGGACGAACTCCTGACGGGGGAACTCGCCGAGGAAGGCGGCCACCACGTAGTCGGAGAGGACGTCACCGACGGCCCCCTCGACCTCGGTGCGGGTCTGCTCGTCGAGGCGCTCGGCACCGGTGACCGTCTGCACGCGCAGCGCCGCGGACTCGGCCGTCGGGCTCGGCTCGTCGTCGGGCGGGCTGCCCGTCGAGCAGCCCGCGGCGAGCGCCGCGAGGACCGCGACGCCGGCGCGGACGATCCAGCCGGCGCGGCGTCGAGGGGAGCCCATGGCGATCATCATGACCGACGCAGCCTGACCTGTCTCAGCTCGCCGGGACCGTGTTGACCGTGGAAAGGTCGAACTCCTCCACGTTGTCCCGGGCCGGGTGCCGGGAGCCGACGGGGCCGCGGGCGAACTCCGTGACCAGGGTGCCGGTCACCGTCCGGGTGAACTCCTGCGTGGCGGCGCCGAGCGGGCGCTCGCACCGGTCGACCATCGCGCAGCCCCAGCGGAGCGTGCCGGCGTTGAACACCCCGGCCCCCGAGCCGGCCGTGTAGTAGACCGACTGGGTCGTGGTGGTGACGCCCCGGCAGGAGTACGGCGAGTGGCTGAGGACCTGCAGCGGCCGCGGCAGCCGGCCGTCCGGGTAGACCCGGTCGGCCTCGGGCCCGACCAGGCCGTGCACGTGGTCGCCCCGGCGGACGCCCGTGCCGCGGAACCCCCACCAGCCCGGGCTGGCGACGACGTAGTCGGTGTCGACGGGGTAGCACTCGTACTGCATCCCCAGCAGGTCGTGCTCGGGGCGCGGCACGGGCGGCTCACGGAACATCGCCGTCGCCTCGACGGACCCCTGCGCGTAGAGCGGGTCGAGGTGCGCGGAGTGCCGGTAGCCGACGACCACCCGGGCCGGACCCTCCGTGCCGGGCTCGAGGCGGATCCGCCAGTACATCGTGTTGGCGCCCAGGAAGGCCAGGTTGGTCCCGGCGTCGCGGGCCCCGAGGACGACGTCGCGCATGGTGTTGGTCCAGTACTCGTCGTGCCCCATCGAGACGTAGCCGCGGGCGCCCTCGAGTGCCGTCGGCGTCGTGTGCAGGTCGACGTTCGTGAAGTAGGACAGGGGCACCCCGGTGCTCTCCGCCCGCACGACGACCGGGATGGCGGCCGTGCGGTAGTCGTTGGCACCGGTCGCGCCGTTGTAGGGCCGGTCGAAGCTCACCGCGTGGCTCGGGGCGTCGCCGTTGGCGCCGGCGTACAGGCTGTAGCCGCCCCACTCGTTGTAGGCCTGCCACGTGGTGACGGGCGCGACCAGCGCGACGGTGCCCTTCGCCGACTCGGAGGTCACCACGTACGGCACCTGGGTCTCCCACCCGGTGTCGGTGCGCAGCCGGAAGACGTAGAAGCCGGGCGTCCACGTCGAGGTGTCGACGGTGAGGTCGCGGTCCCAGGGCGCGACCACCGTCCGCCGCTCGTACGACGAGTAGCGCGGCGCCGACTGCTGCCGGCCCCGCCGGAAGCCGGACTCCCACACGAACAGACCGGTGCCGCCCTCGTAGGACCCGATCCGGAACGCCGCCGCCTCCCAGCCACCCTCGGTGGTGGACAACTTCAGGCCCACCCGCGTGCCCGGGACGCCGCTGGCGCGCGTGGTGTAGGCCGCGAGCTCGCCGTGGAAGGAGGTCCGGCTCACCCGCCAGTCCTCCGAGCCGCGCGGCTCGGGGGCGGGCTCCGGCTCCGCCTGCTCGGTCGCCTCGGTGTCCGCCTGCGCCCGCGGGAGGCCGATCGCCGCCCCTCCGTCCCCGCCGCCGTCCCCGCCGGCGTCACTGCCCGCGTCACTGCCCACGTCCCTGCCCGCTCGCTCGGCCGAGGCGCACCCGGTCCCCAGCACCAGGACCGCCACCACGACCGTCGCCCACCGTGTCCGCATCGCCATCTCCTCGGCCGTGGCGTCGGAGGGTCCCGTCGCCGTGAGGACGACGTTCGTCCGGAGGCACCTCCCGGCACATGGGGCGGCGATCCCGGGAGGTCGGGACGATCAGGACCGCGGTCCCGACCGGGCGCCGGAGCCAGGGGGCGGGGACCTAGGATCAACCCCATGCCTGAGATCTCCCGGGACGAGGTGGCCCACCTGGCCATGCTCGCCCGCATCGACCTCTCCGACGCCGAGCTCGACCACCTGGCGCCCCAGCTGAGCGTCATCCTCGAGTCGGTGGCCTCGATCAACGGGGTCGCGGGTGACGACGTGCCGCCCACCTCGCACGCCCTCCCGCTGACCAACGTGTTCCGCGAGGACGTCGTGGTCCCGGGCCTGACGGCCGAGGAGGCGCTGTCCGGCGCCCCGGCCGTCGAGGACCAGCGGTTCTCCGTCCCGCGGATCCTCGGCGAGGAGGCGTGATGAGCGACCTGACCCGCAGCACGGCTGCCGCGCTCGCCGACGGCCTCGCCGCAGGCGAGGTGACCTCCGTCGAGCTCACCGAGGCCCACCTCGACCGGATCGACGCCGTGGACGGATCCGTCCACGCCTTCCTGCACGTCGACCGTGACGGCGCCCTCGCAGATGCCGCCGACTCCGACGCCCGCCGGGCCCGCGGCGAGGCACGCGGTCCGCTCGACGGCGTACCGGTCGCGGTGAAGGACGTCCTCGCCACCCGCGGTCTGCCGACCACCTGCGGCTCGAGGATCCTCGAGGGATGGGTCCCGCCCTACGACGCCACCGTCGTCTCGCGGCTGCGCGACGCCGGCCTGCCGATCCTGGGCAAGACCAACATGGACGAGTTCGCGATGGGCTCCTCGACCGAGCACTCCGCCTACGGCCCCACCCGCAACCCGTGGGACCTCGACCGCATCCCGGGCGGCTCCGGCGGCGGCTCCGCGGCCGCCGTCGCCGCCTTCGAGGCGCCGCTCGCCATCGGCACCGACACCGGCGGCTCCATCCGCCAGCCCGGCGCCGTCACCGGCACCGTCGGCGTGAAGCCGACCTACGGCGGCGTCTCCCGCTACGGCCTCGTGGCCCTGGCCAACAGCCTCGACCAGGCCGGTCCGGTCACCCGCACCGTGCTCGACGCGGCGATGCTCCACGACGTGATCGGCGGCCACGACCCGCGCGACTCCACGTCGATCCGGCAGGAGTGGCCCTCCTTCACCGAGGCGGCGAGGGCCGGCTCGGCCGGCGACATGAGCGGTGTGAAGGTCGGCGTCATCACCGAGCTGGCCGGCGAGGGCTGGCAGGCCGGTGTCATGGCGCGCTTCCAGGAGTCGGTCGACCTGCTGGTCGAGGCCGGCGCCGAGGTCGTCGAGGTGTCGTGCCCGTCGTTCGTGCACGCCCTCGCCACGTACTACCTGATCCTCCCCGCCGAGGCGTCCAGCAACCTCGCGAAGTTCGACGCGATGCGCTATGGCCTGCGGGTGACCCCCGAGGGTAACCCGAGCGCCGAGGAGGTGATGCGCGCGACCCGTGACGCCGGCTTCGGCGACGAGGTCAAGCGCCGCATCATCCTCGGCACGTACGCGCTGTCCAGCGGCTACTACGACGCCTACTACGGCCAGGCCCAGAAGATCCGCACCCTCATCAGCCGCGACTTCGACGCCGCGTTCGCCGACGTCGACGTGCTCGTGTCGCCGACCGCCCCCACCACGGCGTTCAGGCTGGGGGAGAAGCTCGACGACCCGATGGCGATGTACCTCAACGACCTCGCCACCATCCCCGCCAACCTCGCCGGGGTCCCGGGGATCTCGGTCCCCAACGGCCTCGCCGAGGAGGACGGCCTGCCCAGCGGGTTCCAGGTGCTCGCCCCCGCCCTGGCCGACGACCGCGTCTACCGCGTCGGCGCGGCGCTCGAGGCCATGTACGCCGACCAGTGGGGCGGCCCCCTGCTCGACAAGGCACCCGCCCTGGCCGGCGCCGCGACCGCCGAGGTGAACTGACGTGACCGAGACCCTGATGCCCTTCGACGACGTCCTCGCGGCCTACGACCCCGCCCTCGGCCTCGAGGTCCACGTCGAGCTCAACACCGCATCGAAGATGTTCTGCGGGTGCCCCGCCGTCTTCGGTGGCGAGCCCAACGCGGGCACCTGCCCGACCTGCCTGGGACTGCCCGGTGCCATGCCGGTCGTCAACGGCAAGGCGGTGGAGTCGGCCATCCGCATCGGCCTCGCGCTCAACTGCGACATCGCCGAGTGGTGCCGGTTCGCCCGGAAGAACTACTTCTATCCGGACATGCCGAAGAACTTCCAGACGTCCCAGTACGACGAGCCGATCTGCTTCGACGGCTTCATGGACGTCGACATCCAGAACGACGCCGGAGAGACCGAGACGTACCGCGTCGAGATCGAGCGCGCCCACATGGAGGAGGACACCGGCAAGTCGCTGCACGTCGGCGGCTCCACCGGCCGCATCCACGGCGCCGACTACTCACTGGTCGACTACAACCGCGCCGGCATCCCCCTCATCGAGATCGTCACCCGCCCGATCCTGGGCGCGGGGGAGAAGGCACCCGAGGTCGCCAAGGCGTACGTCGCGCAGCTGCGCGAGCTGATCGTGGCGCTCGGCGTCTCCCAGGCCCGGATGGACCAGGGCAACCTGCGCGCCGACGTCAACCTCTCGCTCTCCCCGAAGGGCAGCGGCACCCTCGGCACCCGGACCGAGACGAAGAACGTCAACTCGTTCCGGTCGGTCGAGCGCGCCGTGCGCTACGAGATGCAGCGCCACGGGGCGATCCTCAGCGGCGGCGGCTCGATCCTGCAGGAGACCCGCCACTGGCACGAGGACACCGGCATCACCACGAGCGGCCGGGAGAAGTCCGACGCCGAGGACTACCGCTACTTCCCCGAGCCCGACCTCGTACCCGTGGCCCCGAGCCGCGAGTGGGTCGACGAGCTGCGCGGGACGCTGCCGGAGAACCCGACCGTGCGTCGCGCACGGCTGCAGGCCGAGTGGGGCTTCAGCGACCTCGAGATGCGCGACACCGTCGGTGCCGGCGCGCTCGGGCTGGTCGAGGAGACCATCGCGGAGGGGGCGGCCCCGCAGGCCGCCCGCAAGTGGTGGCTCGGCGAGCTCGCCCGCCGCAGCAACGAGGACGGCGTCGACATCGTCGACCTGCCGATCACCCCGGCCGACGTGGCCCGCATCCAGGCGCTGGTGGACGAGAAGGTCGTCAACGACAAGCTCGCCCGTCAGGTCTTCGAGGGCGTGCTCGCGGGCGAGGGGACCCCGGACGAGGTCGTGGAGAAGCGCGGCCTGGCCGTGGTGTCCGACGACGGCGCGCTCGGTGCCGCGGTGGACAACGCGATCGCCGCCAACCCCGACGTGGCGGACAAGATCCGCGACGGCAAGGTCGCCGCCGCGGGGGCCCTCATCGGCGCGGTGATGAAGGAGATGCGCGGTCAGGCCGACGCCGGCCGGGTCCGCGAGCTGATCCTGGAGAAGCTCTCCTGACCCGATCTGGGGAGCCCCCGCACTTTCCCTGCTGTCTAGACAACTTGTTAGGGTCCTCGCGAGTCACATTGGTCACATCACCAACCAACGCTCGCACCACGGGGACTGACGGCTGCGTGCCGTCGTGGGGTTCCCGCGAGCGGGAAGGAAGTCATGCACCATTCCCTCAAGCCCATCCGGAGCGCTGCCGTCGCCCTGTCGACCGCGGCCCTCACGGCCGGGGTCCTCGCCGCTCCGCCTGCCTCAGCGGAGCCGACGCCCGCCCTGCGCGCGGCCAGGGCTGCCGCCCCTGCCACTGACAGCACGCCCTCCACGATCGCCGCGGAGTGGATCGCAGGCGAGCTCACCAACGGGCTGGTCGTCGGCAAGCTCGGACCCGACTTCGGACTCACCATCGACACCGGGATGGCCCTCGCGACCGTCGCCGGCCAGGGCGGCACGGTCACGGCGATCAACAACGCCCTCGAGCCGCGCATCGCCGAGTACGTCGGTGACGGCACCAAGGAGTCGTACGCCGGCGCGACCGCCAAGGCCGCCGCGTTCGCGCGTACGGCGAAGAAGAACCCCACCAGCTACGGCGGGCGCAACCTGATCGCGGAGCTGGAGGCCCGCACCGCGGACGCCACCACCGGCACGGCGCCGAACACGACGCCCAACCCGCTCGCGGGTCGCATCTCGGACAAGTCCGAGTTCGGCGACTTCGCCAACGTGATCGGCCAGTCCTACGCCGTGCGCGCGCTGTCGCTGGCCAACTCGCAGGAGGCGGGCGCCGCGCGCGACTTCCTGCTCAAGCAGCAGTGCGCCTCGGGCTACTTCCGGCTGGACTTCGACAAGCCGGCGACCCCGAGCCAGTCGTGCGCCGAGGGTGTGGCCGGGAGCGAGGCCGACCCCGACGCCACGTCGCTCGCGGTGATCAACCTGGTCGAGTCGCGCGACAACAGCCCGGCGGTCAAGGAGGCCCTCGCCAAGGCGGGTGGCTGGCTGGCCGCGCGCCAACGTGGCAGCGGTGCGATCCGCGGTGGCACCGGGACGGCGCAGATCAACACCAACTCCACCGCCCTCGGCGGCTACGCCATGGGGCTGCTCAAGAACCGCGGCGCAGCCCTCAAGGCCGCCCTGTGGGTGCGCAAGAACCAGCCGGTCGACAAGTACAAGTGCCGCACGGCGCTGACGAAGGACACCGGAGCGGTGGCCTACCGCAAGGAGAAGGCCACCGAGGCCAAGACCACCGGCATCCCCGCCGACGGTCGTGACGAGTGGCGCCGCGCCACCGCCCAGGCGATCCTCGGCCTGCAGTTCGCCCCGGCCAGCAAGGACGAGCTGCGGATCGTGTCGGCGCGACGTGAGGCGCGTGCGGGGGACAGCGTGCAGTTCCGCGTGTACGGCCTGGCGCCCAGCGAGAGCGCCTGCCTGCAGGTCAAGGGCGACTTCGTCCGGGTGAAGGGCAAGAAGTCGGGCGACAAGATCGTGCGCAAGCTGCAGCTGCCTGCCGGCAACCAGCGGAGGGTCGCGCTCGTGAAGACCTCGGACGACGAGGCCCGTACGTCGCTGCGCGTGCGCAACTGACGCGTAGCTGATCAGCGCTCCACCCACCACCAGCACCACCCCCTCGGCCCGGCGTCCACAGAACTGATCTCGTGGCGCCGGGCCGAGGTGCGTCCGCGGACCGACGGGGGTTACGCTTCGCACGCCGCACCCGCCCGGGTCGGCACCACACACGCCCGAGGCGGGGAAAGCCGGTCCGAAACCGGCGCTGACCCGCAACCGTGGGCACGGGAGCGATCCCGTGCGAGCCGGAACACCCACCTCGACGCGTCTTTATCACCATCGCTGTCGAGGAATGCAGCGGGGCGAGCCGGTGCATTCCGCCTCCCTCGTTGTCGCAGCGAGGAAGGAACCATGAAGTTCTCCGCGTCGAGGACCGCCCTGTCGGGTCTCGCTCTCACGGTCGCCGCCACCGCGCTGGCGCAGCCCCTGCTCGCTCCCGCGGCCCAGGCCGCGACGGACGTCCCGGCCACCAGCGCCGCGCGCGCCGGCACCGGGTGGCTCGCCACCCAGCTCACCAACGGTGTCATCCACAACGACACCTTCGACTTCGACGACCTCGGCATGACGATGGACATCGGGCTCAGCCTGGACGAGGTCGGTGGTGACCAGGCCATGGTCCGCCAGATCCGCTCGGCGCTCTCCACGCGGATCAAGGAGTACGCCGCGCCGTCCGCGACGGAGCGCTACTCCGGCTCGCTGGCCAAGTCGCTCGTCTTCGCCCAGGTCTCCGGCGCCGACCCGCGGACCTACGGCGGGCTCGACCTCGTCGCGGAGACGGAGGCGCGGGTGACCGGCAGCGGTCCGAGCGCCGGTCGTCTCGCCGACCTCTCCGCCTACGGCGACTACGCCAACAGCTTCGGCCAGGCGCTCGCCGTGCGCGGCCTGTCGGTGGCCGGCTCCGCGAAGGCCGCCGCAGCGACCGACTTCATGCTGAAGCAGCAGTGCTCGTCGGGCTACTTCCGGGTCTTCTTCACCACCGACGCGGCAGCGGCCGACCAGTCGTGCGTCGAGGGCACCGACCCCACCGACACCGACACCACCGCGTTCGTCGTCAACCAGCTGGCCGCCACCTCGCCGCGCTCCGCAGCCGTGGACGCCGCGATCGCCAAGGCGGTCGCCTGGCTCGCGGCCACCCAGAAGGCCGACGGCTCGTTCGTCGGCAGCACCTTCACGCCCGACCCCAACACCAACAGCACCGGGCTCGCCGCCAGCGCGCTCGCGGCGGCCGGGACCTGCGAGCAGGCCGGCCGCGCAGCCGAGTGGGTCAGCTCGCTCCAGGTCGGTGCTCAGCCCGCCGGCTCGCCGCTGGCCGGCGAGGAGGGCGCCCTCGCCTACGACAAGGCTGCGATGGACAGCGCCGCCGTCGGCGGCATCGGTGCCGGCCGTGACCAGTGGTGGCGCGCGACCGTCCAGGCCGTCGCCGGCCTGACGCACGCCCGCGGGGCCGCCAAGGCGCTCACCGTGACGTCGTCCGGCACCGCGCCCGGCAGCACCGCGACCCTCACCGCGACCGGTGGTGCCGTCGGTGACCGGTTCTGCCTCACCGGCCCCGGCATCCAGGGCAGCCGCACCGTCGTGGTCGGCTCCGACCGCACGCTGACGAGCAAGGTCGTCCTGCCCGCCGCGTCCGGCGCGGCGACGTACGCCCTCACCGGCCGCGACGGCGCTACCACCCACACCGTCGCCGTGCAGCCCGACGCCGCCCGGGGCTCGGTCGCCGGGGTGCGCCTCGTCGGCCCCGCGGGCTTCCGCAAGGCCGGCAGCAAGGTCGCCCTCGAGGTCGTCGGCGCCGCGCCCGGCGCCCGCTTCGTCCTCCGCGGCCCCGGCCTCGCGGACACCACGGTCGTGGCAGCCTCGGACGGTGTGCTGACCCGCGTCGTCACCCTTCCGAAGACCACGACGACCGCGGCCTACGTGCTCGTCGGGTCCGACGGCCAGGTCGGCGACAACGCCCGCGTGCTCGGCAGGCGCACGCTCAAGGTCTCCACACGCGCCAGTGACGGTCCCCGCACCCGCGTGCTGGTCCGGCGCCTCGCCGCCCGGGAGAAGGTCAAGGTGATCATCGCCGGACGCACGCTCGCCAAGGGACGCGCCAACGCCAAGGGCCGGTTCCTCACCCGCGTCGCCCTGCCGGACGGCCGGGCCAAGGTGCGCGTGCGCGCCGCGGGCCAGTTCCCCGCCCTGCGCTCCGGCTCCA
This sequence comes from Nocardioides sp. GCM10028917, assembly GCF_042666175.1. NCBI lineage: Bacteria > Bacillati > Actinomycetota > Actinomycetes > Propionibacteriales > Nocardioidaceae > Nocardioides > Nocardioides sp. GCM10028917. The sequence continues at coordinate 40,098 of NZ_JBHTFL010000001.1, read as the reverse complement.
CGAGCGTGACGCTGCGATGACGACGTACGCCGTGCGCCGTGTGCTCATCGCGCTCCTGCTGGTGGCCGCCCCGGGGCTCGTCCTCGGGTCGGCCCCCGCGGCGAGCGCCGCCACGTGCGCGACCTCGGGCGGCGTCAGCGTCGTGGTCGACTACCGCGAGCTCGGCGGCGGCACCGTCACCGCCTGCTCGGCCGACGGCGGCGGCAAGAGCGCCGCGGCGGTCTTCGCCTCCGTCGGTGTCGACATCACCTACGCGACCCGCCAGCCCGGGTTCGTGTGCCGCGTCAACGGTGTCCCCACCAGCGACCCGTGCGTCAACACCTCGCCGTCCAACGCCTACTGGGGCCTGTGGTGGGCCGACGGCTCCAAGGCGTCCTGGACGTACTCGTCCTACGGCGTCGGCTCGCTGACCGTCCCGGCCGGCGGCTCGGTCGCCTGGTCGTGGCAGCAGGACCGCGCAGCCGGGAGCAGCGTGCCTCCCGGTGTCGCGCCGCCCGTGACGAAGACGGCGACGCCCACGTCGACGCCCTCGCCCACGCCGACGTCCTCCCCGTCCCAGCCGTCGTCCCCGAGTCCCTCGCCCAGCACGGGCGGCGGGTCAGGGAGCGGCAGCGGGACGGGCTCGGGCAGCGGCTCGGGCAGCGGCTCGGGCGGTGCGTCCCAGCCCAGCAGCCCGTCCTCGCCGACCGGTGGCTCGGGTGGCTCCGGCGGCTGGGGCTCCAGCCCCTCGTCGAGCCCGTCCAGCCCGTCGACGTCCTCGTCGCCCTCCTCGTCGCCCTCCGCGTCGCCCTCCTCGTCGGGGACGCCCTCCCAGTCGCCGATGCCCAGTGAGTCTCCAGGAGACTCACAGCGCAGTGCCGGCCCGGGCGAGGCCGGCACGAAGGGCGGCAACGACTCCGGGAAGGGGCCCGGCAAGGGCTCCGACACGGGGTCCGAGAAGGGCTCCGACGGCGGTGAGTCTCCCAGCGACTCACCCACCAGCGCCGGGGGCGACCCCTCCGGCTCCGCCTCTGAGTCTCCGGGGGACTCAGTGCCGAGCGCGTCCTCGGAGGCGACCGACCCGCAGGCGGACAGTCCCGCCCGGGTGCCGGCCGCCCTCACCTGGGGCGTGATCGGGCTTCTCGTGGTCGCCATCGCGGGGAGTGCGGTCCTGGCGCGTCGCAGACGGGGGGTCTGACGCGCCGTGACCGGACCGACGGCCCTGCCGCGTGACCTGCACCCGCTCGCCTGGTGGGCGTGGGCGATCGGGTTGGCCACGGCAGCGTCCTTCACCACCAACCCGCTGTTGCTGCTCCTCATCATGGGGTCGGCGACGGTGGTGGTGATGGCCCGTCGGTCCGGTCACCCCTTCGGCCGGTCGTTCCGGCTCTACGTGCTCCTGGCGCTGTTCACCGTGGTGATGCGGGTGGTGTTCCGGCTGATCTTCGGCGGCCAGGAGATCGGCCACGTCCTCCTGGACCTGCCCGAGATCCCGCTGCCGGACTGGGCAGCCGGGATCCGGCTGCTCGGCCCGGTGACCAGCGAGGCGCTTCTGGCCGGCTTGTACGACGGGCTCCGGCTCGCCGCGATCATCATCTGCGTGGGTGCCGCCAACTCGCTGGCCAACCCCAAGCGCGTGCTCGCCTCCGTGCCGCCGGCGCTCTACGAGATCGGCACCGCCCTCGTCGTCGCGGTGACGATCTTCCCGCAGCTCGCCGACAGCGCCCGACGGGTCCGGGCCGCGCAGGCGCTGCGCGGCGGCGCGACCAGCGGTGTCGGACGACTCCAGCGCTTCCTGGTGCCGGTCCTCGAGGACGCTCTCGAGCGCTCCCTGGCCTTGGCGGCCGGCATGGACACCCGCGGCTACGGTCGCTCCGGCGGCGCGACCGTGCGCGAGCGGTGGGTGACCGGGTCGCTGCTGCTCCTCGCCCTCACCGGCATCTGCGTGGGGACGTACGCCTGGCTCGACCCCACCGCCCCCCAGGTCCTCGCGCTGCCCATGCTCGGTGCGGGGGTCGCGGTCGCGGTCCTCGGGCTGATCAGCGCCGGACGGCGCGTGCAGCGCACCCGCTACCGGCCCGACCCGTGGCGCGGGGCCGAGCTGTTCACCGTCGGTGTCGGCATCGCTGTCGCGGTGCTGGGCTACTACCTCAGCCACACGCAGCTCGTCGTCGCCTACCCCGGCGTGACCGTCGCGCCGTACCTGTCACCGCTCGCCCTCGCGCTCGGCGTGCTCGGCGCGCTGCCGGCCGTCGCGACCCCGGTCCCCGCCACTGCTCCCGTCCGACGTGAGGTGACGGCGTGAACGGCCAGGGAGTGAGCGGCCAGGGCGTGATCGAGCTGCGCGACATCGGCTTCCGCTACGCCCAGCACCAGGTGCTGGACGGCGTCGACCTCGTCCTCGAGGAGGGCGAGCTGGTCGTCGTCTCGGGCCGGACCGGAGTCGGCAAGTCCACGCTCCTCGGCATCGTCACCGGCCTGGTGCCGCGCTTCACCGGCGGGGTCCTCACCGGCGACGTCCTGCTCGACGGGCGCAGCATCGTCGACCAGCCGCCGCGCGAGCGGGCGCACCTCGTCGGGTACGTCGGTCAGGACCCGCTCGCCGGCTTCGTCGCCGACACGGTCGAGGAGGAGCTCGCCTACGGCATGGAGCAGCTGGGCACCGCTCCGGAGACGATGCGCCGCCGGGTCGAGGAGACGCTCGACCTGCTGGGCATCGCCGACCTGCGCTCGCGCGACCTGCGCACCCTCTCGGGCGGCCAGCAGCAGCGCGTCGCGATCGGGGCGGTGCTGACCACGCACCCCCGCGTGCTGGTGCTCGACGAGCCCACCTCAGCCCTCGACCCGACGGCGGCCGAGGAGGTCCTCGCGACCATCACCCGGCTGGTCCACGACCTCGGCCTGACGGTGATCCTCGCGGAGCACCGGCTCGAGCGCGTGGTCCCGTTCGCCGACCGGATCTGCCTCGTCACCGGTGACGGCGGCATCCGGGTCGACGACCCCCGCGAGATCCTGGTCGACTCGCCGGTCGCCCCGCCGCTCGTCGAGCTGGGCCGCCTCGCCCGATGGGACCCGCTGCCCCTCACCGTCCGTGACGCCCGGCGCCAGGCCCGCTCGCTGCCCGCGATGGCCCCGCCCGAGCCGCAGTCGCCTCTGGCGACCGCCCCGCTCCTGGTCGCGCGGGGGGTGACGGTGGTGCACGGCTCGCACGTCGCCGTCCGCCAGCTCGACCTCACGCTGTCCCCCGGACGGGTCACGGTCCTCATGGGCCGCAACGGCTCTGGCAAGTCCAGCCTGATCTGGGCGCTGCAGGGCTCGGGCAGGAGACGGTCGGGGACGATCGACGTGGCCGGCGACGACCCGGCCGATCTCGCGCCCGCCGAGCGGCGTACGCACGTCGGGCTGGTCCCGCAGACCGCCGCCGACCTGCTCTACCTCGAGACGGTCGCCGACGAGTGCGCCGCGGCCGACCTCGGCGCCGCCGCCGGGCCCGGGACCTGCCGCGGCCTGCTCGACCGGCTCGCCCCCGGTGTCGACGACGCCATCCACCCGCGCGACCTCTCCGAGGGACAGCGGCTCGCGCTCGCGCTGTCCATCGTCCTCACCGCCCGGCCGCCGGTGGTGCTGCTGGACGAACCGACCCGCGGCCTCGACTACGCCGGCAAGGCGGAGCTGGCGCGCATCGTCGCCGACCTCGCCGCTGACGAACACGCCGTCCTCCTGGCCACCCACGACGTCGAGTTCGCCGCCCACGTCGCCGACGAGGTCGTCGTGATGGCCGAGGGCGAGATCGTGTCGCACGGCACGCCGCGGCGGGTGCTCGCCGAGTCGCCGTCGTTCGCCCCGCAGGTCACCAAGGTCCTCGGACCGCCGTGGCTGGTCGTCGAGGAGGTCGCGGCGGCGCTGGCGCGGGCGGGGGCGGGACGCGCATGAGCATCCTCGAGCGCACCCGTACGACGACCTCGCCGGAGGTCGCGCTGCCGATCGGACCGCGGACGGCCGCGGTGCTGGTCCTCGCCTCCGTCGTCGGCCTGATGATGCTGTGCTGGCCGCTGCTGCTGGTGGCCCAGCCCGGGGACCGGGTCGAGCCGCCCTTCATGTTCCTCGCGCTGCTCCCGCTCGTGATGGTCGTCGTGCTCGCCGAGATGGGGGAGGGCGGCATGGACTCACGCGTGCTCGCCGTCCTGGGAGTCCTCTCGGCGATCAACGCGGTGATGCGCGGGCTGGGCGCCGGGACGGCCGGCATCGAGCTGGTGTTCTTCCTCCTCGTGCTGGGTGGTCGCGTGTTCGGGGCCGGCTTCGGCTTCGTCCTGGGCTGTACGTCGTTGTTCGCCTCCGCCCTGCTGACCGCGGGCGTCGGTCCGTGGCTGCCGTTCCAGATGATCTGCGCGGCCTGGGTCGGCATGGGCGCGGGCCTGCTGCCGCGGCGGGTGAGCGGCCGCGCCGAGATCGGCATGCTGGTCGCCTACGCCGTGGTCGCGTCTTACCTCTACGGCATGCTGATGAACCTCAGCTTCTGGCCGTTCACCCTCGGCATCGTGGTTCCCGGCCACGAGGGCGCGCTGGCGTACGTCGCCGGGGCGCCGGTGCTGGAGAACGCCCACCGGTTCCTCATCTACACCCTGCTGACCTCGACCGGCGGCTGGGACACCGGGCGCGCGATCACCACGGGCATCGCGATCGCCGTGCTCGGCCCGGCGATCCTCACCACGCTGCGCCGGGCGGCGCGGCGCGCCGTCGTACGACCCGGCTGACGTCCGCGGCGTCCGCACCCGCCTTGGTCAGGGCTGGACGCGGAGGATTCGGTCGTCGGCCGGCCTAGGCTCGCCGCGCCCGTCGCGGTTGGAGGTGGTCAGCCAGAGCAGCCCGTCGGGAGCGACGGCCACGGTGCGCAGCCGCCCGTACTCCTCGCCGAAGAACGCCCGCGGCTTCGACGCCTTCCCGTCGGAGACCGCGATGCGCCACAGGCGCTGCCCACGCAGGCCCGCCATCCACAGGTGGCCGTCGGTGAAGGCCAGGCCGCTCGGCGAGGCCTGGTCGACCGGCCACACGAGCTGCGGGTCGATGTACGACTCGCCGCCGCCGGCGCCCTCGACCTGCGGCCAGCCGTAGTTGCCGCCCTTCTCGACGAGGTTGAGCTCGTCCCACTCCGAGTCGCCGAACTCCGAGGCCCACAGGCGCCCGTCGTCGTCCCACGCGAGGCCCTGCACGTTGCGGTGGCCCAGGGACCACACCGGCGAGTCGGGGTCCGGGTTGCCGGGCGCGGGGTCCCCGTCCGGGGTGATCCGGAGGATCTTCCCGGCCAGGCTGCGCGGGTCCTGGGCCAGCTCCGGGTCGCCGGTCTCGCCGGTCGTGACGTAGAGGTGGCCGTCGGGGCCGAAGGCGATGCGCCCGCCGTCGTGGATGAAGCCGGCCGGGATGCCGTCCAGGACGACCGTCGTGCGTCCGAGCCGAGCGCCGTCGAGCTCGGCGCGGACGACCCGGTTGTCCGTGTCGGTGGTCAGGTAGAGGAACAGCGTCCGGTCGGTCTCGAAGTCCGGGGACACGGCGACGCCGAGGAGGCCGGCCTCACCCTGAGGTGCGGCCTCGGCGACCGTGCCGAGCGGCGACACCTCGCCGTCGGTGCCGATGCGGTCCACGCGCCCGGAGATCCGCTCGGTGACCACGGCCTGGCCGTCCGGCAGGAAGTCCACGCCCCACGGCACCTCGAGTCCTTCGACGAGCGTGTCGACCACCTCGGGCGGACCGCCGGGAGACCCGGACGGTGCCCCCGCCCCGGACTCGCTGTCGGTGGGGGTGTCGGTGGGGGTGGGCTGGCTCGGCAGGTCGGTGGGCTGGGTGACGCGCGGGATCGGCTCGGCGTCGGTGCCCGAGCACCCAGCGACAGCACCGAGCGAGAGGACCAGCGAACCGACGGCCAGTCGCGATCTCATGTCGCCAGTGTGCCGGGTGCGGCCGAATGCTCCTCGCCACGGTGGCCGGGGTGCTCCCCGGGCGCCGACCCGGAGCGGGTCGCCCCGATCGATGCGGCGACGACGCAGCCGATGGCCAGCCACTGGACGGGGGACAGGTGCTCCTGCAGCACCACGATCGCGGCGAGCGCCGCCGCGGCCGGCTCGAGGCTCATCAAGATGCCGAACACCGCGGGCCGCAGGGTGCGCAGCGCGACGAGCTCGCAGCTGTAGGGGATGACCGAGCTGAGCAGCCCGACGAGCGCACCGATCAGCAGCACGCGGCCGTCCCACAGCGACGCACCCGCGCTCAGCACTGCGGGCAGGGTCATCGCTCCCGCGGCGATGAGGCTCGCCACGGCGAGACCGTCGAACCCTGCCCACCGCCGCCCGGTGCTCGCGCTCAGGAGGATGTACGCCGCCCACGCGGCCCCGGCGAGGAGGGCGTACGCGACACCGACGAGGTCGAGCCCGGTCCGCTGGAAGCCGAGGAGGGCGACCCCGATCGCGGCCAGCAGCACCCACACGAGGTCGCGGGCGCGCCGCGAGCCGAGGAGCGCCAGGGACAACGGGCCGATGAACTCGATCGTCACGGCGATGCCGAGCGGGATGCGCGAGAAGGACTGGTAGATCGCCCAGTTCATCGTCGCGAGGCTGGCGCCGAAGCCGACCACGACGAGCCAGTCGCGCTGCGTCCGGCCGGTGAACCGCGGTCGAGCGACGGCGGCGAGCACCAGCGCGCTGGTCACCAGGCGCAGCCACACCATCGCGGTGGGGGAGATCTCCCCGAACAGGCCCTTGGCGATCGCCGCGCCGAGCTGCACCGAGAGGATCCCGACCATCACCAGGCCGACCGGCCCGAGCACGGTCGGGCTCGGTCGCTGGGTCACCGGGCAAGCCTATTCAGCCCGGTGCGTCGCCCTCGAGGCTGTCCAGCGCACGGCGGGCGTGGCGACCCTCGGCGGCGAAGTAGTCGAGTCCCCAGTCGGCGACCAGCGCGGGGAAGCGGAACGGCTCTCCCGGACGGTCCGCTCCCCGCAACGCCTCCCGTACCTCGGCGAGGTCGGTCGTGGCTCGCTCCAGCTCGTCGAGGTAGTCCACCAGCATGCGACGGGTCTGCCCGGGCTCGCTCGCGTGGGCGATGAGCAACCGCAGCAGCACGGGGTGCTTGAGGACGGGGAACCCGGCCGGCGTCTGGTCCATCCAGTCCCTCAGCGCCTGCTGGCCCGCCTCGGTGATGGCGTACGTCGTCACCTCGCGGCCGTCGTCCGGTCGCGCGTCCGCCCGCACCAGTCCGAGCCCGGTGAGGCGTCGCAGCTCGGTGTAGATCTGGCTCATGGCGGGAGAGACCCAGTAGAAGCGGAGTGTGACGTCGGCGCGCTGCTTGATCTCGTACCCCGTCAGCTCGTCGCCGAAGGTGAGGAGGCCGAGGATCGCGTACCCCGTCACCGGGACGTCTTGACTCATCGCCCTCCGAGAGTAGTGTTCCTAATCGGAATAGTCACAATCTCGCCGTCGCGGAGGCCCAGATGTCGCGCACCCTGCTCATGGTCGGAACCCGCAAGGGCATGTGGCTCGGGACCTCGGACGAGTCCCGCACCGCGTGGGACTGGACCGGCCCGCACTTCCCGATGGAGGAGGTCTACTCCGTCATGGTGGACACCCGCGGCAGCACGCCGCGGCTGCTGGCGGGCGCCTCGTCGAGCTGGCTCGGCCCGCAGGTCTGGCGTTCCGACGACCTCGGAGCGACGTGGGACGGGACGCCCAACGGCGCGGCCCGCTTCCCCGAGGACACGGGCGTCGCGCTGGCCCGGGTGTGGCAGCTGCAGCCCGGCACCTCGGCCGACGGCGGCGACGGCGTCGTCTGGGCGGGCACCGAGCCGGGCGCGGTCTTCCGGTCGGAGGATCGGGGCGAGACGTTCTCGCTCGTCCGCGGCCTCTGGGACCACCCGCACCGATCGGAGTGGAACGCGGGCTTCGGCGGGCAGGCCTTCCACACGATCCTGCCGCACCCCTCCGACCCCTCACGCGTGCTCGCGGCGCTGTCCACGGGCGGGGTGTACGTCACCGAGGACGGCGGCTCGACGTGGAACGCGTCGAACACCGGGGTGAAGGCGGAGTTCTTCCCCGGCGAGCGCAACTACCCGGAGTTCGGCCAGTGCGTGCACAAGGTCGCCCGCGACGCCGCTGATCCCGAGCGGCTCTACCTGCAGAACCACGGCGGTGTCTACCGCTCCGACGACGGCGGTGCCTCCTGGCAGGACATCGCCCCGGGGCTGCCGACCGAGTTCGGCTTCGCCATGGTGGCCCACCCGCACCGGGCGGACACGGCGTACAACTTCCCGATCACCGGTGCCGAGGCGCGCTGGCCCGTCGACGGTAAGGCCCGGGTCTACCGCACCACCGACGCCGGCTCGTCCTGGGAGCCGCTCGGGGAGGGGATCCTGCCCGACGGCTACTACACCGCCGTCATGCGCGACGCCCTCTGCGCCGACGACCACGACCAGCCGGGCCTCTACTTCGGCGGCCGCAACGGCGGCGTCTGGGCCTCGCCCGACGAGGGTGCGTCGTGGCAGGAGATCCACAAGGACCTGCCGGACGTCCTCGTGGTCCGTGCCGCGCGGATCTGACATGGCGGACTTCTCGCTGTCGCGCAGCACCCGGATCCAGGCATCCCCGGACCGCGTCCACGCCCTGCTGGACGACTTCCGCGAGTGGCAGAAGTGGTCGCCCTGGGAGGGTCTGGACCCCGACCTGCACCGGGAGTACTCCGGCCCCGACCACGGCGTCGGGTCGACGTACCACTGGGCCGGCAACAAGAAGGCCGGCGAGGGCGAGATGGCCATCACCGAGTCCACGCCGACCTCGGTCGTCGTCGACCTGGTCTTCCTCAAGCCCTTCAAGGCCACCAACGTCACCCGCTTCGACCTCGCCCCGGCCGGGGACGCCACCGATGTCACCTGGACGATGACCGGCAACCGCAGCGCGATCATGTCGGCGGCGGGCAAGCTCTTCTTCGACAAGGCGATCGGCAAGGACTTCGACCGCGGCCTCGCCGACCTCAAGACGCAGGCCGAGCGCGGCGCCTGACCACCCGCACTTGCCGGTGAGTCTCTCAGCGACTCAAGTGTTGTTTGAGCCCTCGCCCGTTCCGCCTGCCTTCGGCACTTGCCCGTGAGTCTCTGAGCGACTCACCGGCAAGGGGAGGCGAAAGGGGCCGGCGAACCAGGGGCCCAGCGCGCCCGGCCGGCGGTCGGTGGGGCCACGAATCGTCCACAGGTGGCCGGATGACCCGGTCCTGGGGCCGGGCTGTGGACGAGCGTCGACCGCTGTGGGTGCCTACCCGTCTGCTGGGAGCACGAGGCGCCCGACCGCGGGTGCCGGTACGAGAGGTGGGGCCGTGGATCGGGTGAGTGGCGAGGACGAGGAGACGCAGGACGGTACGGCCGAGGTCGACGGGTCGAGCTGGGACTGTCTGGCGAACTGGACGCAGGCGGAGCGGGACTACTGGTTCATGGGTCCGTTCGACGGCGGGACTCCCGGCATGGTCCGCCGCATCAGACGGATCCTGGACGTGTCCCAGCGCGGGCTCGCCGCGATCCTGGAGGTGTCGCAGTCCGTGGTGGCGCGGTGGGAGACCGGGCGTACGAGCCCGCGGGCGTCCGTGGTCGAGCGGCTGCTGCGGCTCGCCCGGCTGCGCGTCACCGTCCGCGACGAGGACGATCGGGAGGTCGGGCCTATGCGTGCCGATGGAGCTCGGACCCACGGCGGAAGCCGCTTCCCAGCGCATGTCGACCTGCGCGCGACCGGGTGGTGGGTCCCGCGGAGGTTGCGGGCGATGACGTCCATCGAGGCGTACGCCTGGCGTGACCGGTCCCGACGGGTCGGGGATCCTGCGGTCCGCTACCGCCTCTCGCCGTTCTGGAAGGGGATCGAGCGGCGGTTGCACGGCACTCCGGACGATCATCCGGCGCTGTACCAGCTCGTCGCCGAGGTGCGGTTCCTGGACGAGCGACGGGAGGAGCGGCGCGTGCCGCGAGCAGCCTGACGGACCGCGGGATCGGGATGAGACACCGCACCGGGACGCGGGACGCTCCCACTAGCCTGCAGGCATGACGCACGCAGCCGATGGACCCGACATCAAGCCCCGCAGCCGCGACGTGACGGACGGGCTCGAGAAGGCTGCGGCACGGGGCATGCTGCGTGCGGTCGGCATGGGAGACGACGACTGGGAGAAGCCCCAGATCGGCGTCGCGTCGAGCTGGAACGAGATCACCCCCTGCAACCTGTCCCTCGACCGGCTCGCCAAAGCAGTCAAGAACGGCGTGCACGCGGGCGGTGGCTTTCCGTTGGAGTTCGGCACGATCTCGGTCTCCGACGGCATCTCGATGGGCCACGAGGGCATGCACTTCTCGCTCGTCAGCCGCGAGGTCATCGCCGACTCGGTCGAGACAGTCATGATGGCCGAGCGCCTCGACGGTTCGGTGCTCCTCGCCGGGTGCGACAAGTCGCTGCCGGGGATGCTCATGGCCGCCGCGCGGCTCGACCTGGCCAGCGTCTTCCTCTACGCCGGGACGATCATGCCCGGACAGGTCGACGGCAAGGACGTCACGATCATCGACGCCTTCGAGGCCGTCGGTGCCTGCCTGGCCGGCAAGATCACCCGCGAGAAGGTCGACGAGATCGAGCGCGCGATCTGTCCGGGTGAGGGTGCCTGCGGTGGGGCCTACACCGCCAACACGATGGCCAGCGTCGCCGAGGCACTCGGCATGTCCCTGCCGGGCAGCTCCAGCCCGCCGGCGGTCGACCGCCGCCGCGACGGCTTCGCGCACAAGTCGGGCGAGGCGGTCGTCAACATGCTGCGCCAGGGCATCACCGCCCGCCAGATCATGACCCGCCCCGCCTTCGAGAACGCGATCGCGATGGCGATGGCGCTCGGCGGCTCGACCAACGCCGTCCTCCACCTGCTGGCCATCGCTCGCGAGGCGGAGGTCGACCTGACCCTCGACGACTTCACGCGGATCGGTCGCACCGTCCCGCACCTGGCCGACATGAAGCCGTTCGGTCGCTTCGTCTGGACCGACTTCGACCGCGTCGGCGGCATCCCGGTGCTGCTGCGCGCCCTGCTCGACGCCGGCCACCTGCACGGCGACGTGCTCACCTGCACCGGCAAGACGATGGCCGAGAACCTCGCGGACCTCGACCCCAAGCCGCTCGACGGCGAGATCCTCCGCCAGCTCGACCGGCCAATCCACGCCACCGGCGGACTCACCATCCTCAAGGGCACGCTCGCTCCGGAGGGGGCCGTGGTCAAGAGCGCCGGCTTCGACGACTCCACCTTCACCGGCACCGCGCGGGTCTTCGACGGCGAGCGCAAGGCCCTCGACGCCCTGGCCGACGGCGCCATCACCGCCGGCGACGTCGTCGTCATCCGCTACGAGGGCCCGAAGGGCGGCCCGGGAATGCGCGAGATGCTCGCCATCACCGGGGCGATCAAGGGCGCCGGCCTCGGCAAGGACGTCCTGCTGATCACCGACGGCCGCTTCTCCGGCGGCACCACCGGTCTCTGCGTGGGCCACATCGCCCCCGAGGCGAGCGACGGCGGTCCCATCGCGTTCCTGCGCGACGGCGACCAGATCACCCTCGACGTGGCCAACATGACCCTCGACGTGCACGTGGACGAGGCGGAGCTGGCCGCACGCGCGGAGGGCTGGGAGCCGCTGCCGCCGAAGTACACCCGTGGCGTGCTCGGCAAGTACCGCAAGGTCGTCCAGAGCGCCGCCCACGGTGCGGTGTGCTACTGACGTACGGCCGAGCCCAGCCGCCCGTCCGGGCGGCGGATAGGTTGCCGTGGTGACCAACCTGATCCAGCAGGGCGCAGCCGAGCTCGACGCCGCCGACCCCCTCGCCCGCTTTCGCGACCGCTTCGTCGGGGCCGCGAGCGACCTCGTCTACTTCGACGGCAACTCGCTCGGCCGCCCTGTCGCCGCGACGGCGGACCGGCTCGGTGCGTTCGTCGAGCAGGACTGGGGCGGCCGCCTGATCCGCGGGTGGGACGAGCAGTGGATGGAGCTGCCGACGACGCTCGGCGACGACCTGGCCCGCATCTGCCTCGGTGCCGCCGCAGGCCAGACTGCCGTCGGCGACTCGACCACCGTCTGGCTCTACAAGCTGATGCGCGCCGCCGTCGACCACGCCGTGCGCACGGATCCGGGCCGCACCGAGATCGTCATCGACACCGACAACTTCCCCACCGACCGCTACGTCGCCGAGGGCATCGCCGCCGAGCGCGGCCTGACGCTGCGGTGGATCGAGGTCGACACCTCTGAGGGCGTCACCGCCGACCAGCTCCGCGAGGCGGTCGGCGAGCGCACCGCGCTCGTCGTGCTCAACCACGTCGCCTACCGCTCGGCCTGGCTCGCCGACGCTCCGGAGCTCACCCGGATCAGCCAGGACGCCGGCGCCCTGGTCCTCTGGGACCTGTGCCACTCCGCGGGCTCGGTGCCCGTCGCCCTGGACGAGTGGGACGCCGACGTCGCGGTCGGGTGCACCTACAAGTACCTCAACGGCGGCCCCGGGTCCCCGGCCTTCGGCTACGTCAACGCGCGTCTGCAGGACCGGCTCACGCAGCCGATCCAGGGCTGGATGGGCCACGCCGACCCGTTCCTGATGGGGCCGGGGTACACGCCGGCGCCGGGCATGCGGAGGTTCATCTCCGGGACCCCGCCGATCCTCGGCATGGTCGCCATGCAGGACATGCTGGCGCTGGTCGAGGAGGCGGGCATCGAGGCGATCCGTGCCAAGTCGGTCGCGCTGACGTCGTACGCCGTCGAGCTCGCCGACGCGACGCTGCCCGACGTCACCCTCGCCTCGCCGCGCGACCCGGCCCGGCGTGGTGGCCACGTGACGCTCCACCACGACCGGATGCGCGAGGTCACCGCGCTCCTGTGGGAGCAGGACGTGATCCCGGACTACCGCGACCCGGGCGGCCTGCGGCTGGGGCTCTCGCCGCTGTCGACGTCGTTCGACGAGGTCGAGCGCGGCATCGCCGCAGTGGCCGAGGCGCTGCGATGACCGGGCCGGTGGGGGTGCGGCTGTCCGCGACAAGGACCCGGGCGACCAACGACCACGGTCAGCCGCTGGGCCGTCAGGTCGAGTGGACGGGAGCGATCGCGCCCGCGGAGGACGTGGTCCTCGAGGGGCGGGGGGTCCGCCTGGAGCCGGCTGGGCCGCAGCACGTCGACGACCTCTACGCCGCTCTGTGCCGCGCGGACGACGAGCCGATCTGGACCTACCTGGCCTGGGAACGCCCGCGTGACCGCGACGAGCTCGCGGCGATCGTCGAGCACGGCGCCGCGGATCCCGCCCAGGTGAGGTACGCAATCGTCCCGACCGAGACCGGCCGAGCGGCCGGCTTCTGCTCGCTCATGCGCATCGACCCCCAGATGGGCTCGATCGAGGTGGGCGGGATCGCCTTCGGCCGCCAGCTCCAGCGCAGCCGCGCTGCGACGGAGCTGCATGCCCTGTTGATGCGCCACGTCTTCGACGACCTCGGCTACCGGCGCTACGAGTGGAAGTGCGACAGCCTCAACGCGCCGTCGCGGCGCGCCGCGCTCCGGCTGGGCTTCATCTGGGAGGGCCGGTTTCGCAACGCGGTGGTCTACAAGGGCCGCAACCGTGACACCGACTGGTTCTCGATCACCGACGGCGAGTGGCCGCGCGTGCGCGCAGCGCTCGACGCCTGGCTCGACGACGACAACTTCGACGACATGAGTCGCCAGCGCACCCGCCTGGCCGCCCGGGCGCCGCGACCCGACCAGCAGGAGGCCTGAGGTGGACCAGCGCGTCAGCTTCATCACCCTCGTCGTGACCGACCTCGACGCCACCCGGCGCTTCTACGTCGACGGCCTGGGCTGGGAGCCCGCGGTCCACGTGCCGGGGGAGGTGCTGATGTTCACGGTCGCCGACAAGGTCGTGCTGAGCCTGTGGACCGAGAGCGGCTTCGTCGCCGAGGTCGGCCAGGCGCCGACGCGCGGCGGCGTACCCCCGATCACGCTGTCCCACAACCTCGCCACCACCGAGGGCGTCGACACGGTCCTCGAGCAGGCGCGTGCCGCCGGAGCGTCGCAGGTCGGCGAGGCGAGCGAGCGCGACTGGGGTGGCTACTCGGGCTACTTCGCCGATCCCGACGGCTTCCGCTGGGAAGTGGCCTACAACCCGGGCGAGATCGGGCAGTCTGTGCTCCCGTGACCACCGCCAGCGCCGGGAGCACCGGACACGCAGTTCCCGGGTGGGACGATTACTTCCTCGGCATCGCCGATGCCGTGGCCGCCCGGGCGAAGTGCACGCGCCGACGGGTGGGCGCCGTCCTCACGATCGACCACCGCATCATCGCCACCGGCTACAACGGCGCGGCGCCCGGCGAGGACGACTGCCTGGCAGGAGCGTGCCCGCGCGGGCAGCTCGGGTACGACGTCGTGCCCGGGCTCGGTGACTACGACCGGCCGGGAACGGCGGGCTTCTGCATCGCCATCCACGCCGAGGTCAACGCCCTGCTGTTCGCGACCCGCGACACCAAGGGTGCGACGGCGTACATCACGGACCCGCCGTGCCCGGGCTGCCGCAAGGCGCTGGCGGCTGCCGGCGTGATCAGGGCCGTCTGGCCCGACGGCGAGCACGACCGCGAGGGCCTCACGGCCTGGGCCTGACCCAGACCAGCTCGCCCGCCTCCCACATGCCCAGCGCGACGGGGACCAGGCTGGTCATCGCCTCGGACGGCGTGAGCCCGGCGAGGTCCTCGGCGTGCTCGGTCCCGTAGGCCTGGCCGGCCGCGTTGTTGTGGTCGTCGACGCGGGAGTCGCGACGGCTGGGGGTGCCGGCCTCCTGCGCGGCGGCGATCGAGCGGGCGACCTCGACCCCGAAGCGCGCGGTCAGCGTGGCCTGCCACATGAAGTGGCGCATCGCGTTGGTGCGCCCGGTGACGCCACGACCATGCGAAGCTGCGGCGCGCAGCGCAGCCTGGGAGATGCGCAGCACCTCGAACGCACCGGACGGTCCGAGCCCCGCTCGGGTCGCCGCTGCGTAGAGCCGCGGCACCCCGGTGCCCGCGTGGATGGCCTGCTGCACGACGTCGCCGAAACCCATGGACACAGACTGTCAGAATCGGTGCATGGCCCCTCCGATCCGCTTCCCCCGCTCCCTGCGACCCGGTGACCGCATCGCCGTGACTGCCCCGTCCGCCGGCGTCACGGGCGCGTCGGCTGCGCGGATCGACTTCTGCCTGGACTGGCTGCGCGGTCGCGGGTACGACGTCGTGGTGGGGGAGTGCCTGTACGGCGACGGCCTCACCTCCGCACCCGCGGAGGAGCGCGCGGCCGAGCTGACCCGCATGCTCGCCGACCCCGACATCCACTGCGTCGTGCCCCCGTGGGGCGGCGAGACCGCCATCGACATGGTCGACCTGCTCGACTGGGACGCGCTCGCCGAGGCCGAGCCCACGTGGCTCGTCGGATACTCCGACCTGTCCACCCTCCTCGTGCCCGTCACCACCCGCCTCGGCTGGGCCACGCTCCACGGCGACAACCTCGCGGACACGCCGTACGCCGTCCCCGACGGCTTGCTGCACTGGCTCGACCTGGCCGGTGAGCCGGGGCCGTTCGTGCAGCGCGACGCCGGCCTGGTCGCCACGTGGGTGCGCTTCGAGGAGGACGCGCGGGCCACCGAGTGGACGCACGTCGGCCAGGGCCGCTGGGAGGTGGAGGGCGGCGGTCGCCTGGACGTCACCGGTCGGCTGGTGGGCGGCTGCGCCGAGACGATCGCCAACCTCGCCGGCACGCCGTACGGCGACGTGCGCGCGTGGGCCGACGACCTCGACGAGCCCACGATCGTCTACGTCGAGGCGTGCGAGGAGCACGCCATCAACATCTGCCGCTACCTGCACTCCCTGCGGCTGGCGGGCTGGTTCGACCGGGCGGCCGCCGTGCTGGTCGGCCGGACCAACGCGCCCGACCACGAGGACCTGACGCAGCGCGAGGCGGTGCTCGACGCACTGGGCCGGCTGGACGTCCCGATCGTGTGGGACCTCGAGATCGGGCACGTGCCGCCGCACCTGCCGCTCATCAACGGAGCGCTCGCCCGGGTCGTCGTCGACGGCGACACCCGGGAGATCACCCAGTCGATCGCCTGACGTCGGCGCGACGCCGGAGACGGGGGCTGGTCGCTGTCGGTGGACGGTGGCAGGGTCGGTGCCATGAGCGATGCGACCACGGACCCGAAGGCGCGCCTGAGCCACGACGAGATCCTCGCGGCCGGTCTCGACGACTGGCGCAAGGTGCTCAACCGGCTGCGGGCCCGCTTCCGCACCGGTGACTTCGCGACCGGCGTCGCCCTCGTCGACCGCATCGGGGCGGCCGCCGACGAGGCCGACCACCACCCGGACGTCTCGCTGACCTACCCCGAGGTCATCGTCACGCTCAGCAGCCACGACGTCGGCGGCATCACCAGCCGCGACGTCGACCTCGCCCGACGGATCAGCGGGTTCGCGGCCGAGCTCGGCGCGAGCGCCGACACGTCGGGGCTGACCGAGCTCGAGCCGGGGCTCGACACCGGCGCGGCCGAGCGGCTCGGCGCCTTCTACGCCGCGCTCCTGGGCGGCGAGTCCGGGCCGGGCGGGCTCGTCGACCCGAGCGGACAGGTGCCCGGCGTGTGGTTCCAGGAGCCCGGTGAGGACGGCGGCTCTGGTCTCCCTCCTCAGGACCCCGAGCAGCGCTGGCACTTCGACGTGTGGGTGCCCCACGACGAGGGCGAGCGACGGCTGGAGGCCGTCCTCGCCGCCGGCGGAAGGCTGGTGAGCGACGCCGAGGCGCCGTCGTACTGGGTGGTGGAGGACCCCGACGGCAACCGCTCGTGCATCTGCACGCCGCTCGACCGCGGCTGAACCGGACCGGCCACACCGGAGCGCCTCGCGCCACATCGCGAGACTCGCGTTCCAGATACTGGGACGGCTGTCACACTTGCTTGACGCCGGGCCGCCCCGGCGACGACGGTTGTCGCATGCGCACCGAGATTCTTGTACGCACGCGACGCGTGAGCTGAGGCCAGTCGGCCAACGCACGCGCGTCACCCCTCGTCGCCCACCGGGCCGAGGGGCTTTTTTATGGGCTCATCCCCAGACACCGCACACGCAGGAGAGAAGGACATGACACAGCAGGTCGCACAGGGAAGCACGTCGGTCACAGGTGCGCAGAGCCTGGTGACGTCCCTCGAGGCGGCCGGTGTCACCGACATCTTCGGCATCCCCGGAGGCGCGATCCTCCCGGCCTACGACCCGCTGATGGACTCCACGCGGATCCGCCACATCCTGGTCCGCCACGAGCAGGGTGCCGGGCACGCCGCCCAGGGCTACGCCGCTGCCACCGGGCGGGTGGGCGTCTGCATGGCGACCTCCGGCCCCGGCGCGACCAACCTCGTCACGCCACTGGCCGACGCCCACATGGACTCGGTGCCGATGGTGGCCGTGACCGGGCAGGTCGGCGCCTCGATGATCGGCACCGACGCATTCCAGGAGGCGGACATCCGCGGCATCACGATGCCGATCACCAAGCACAACTTCCTGGTCACCGACCCCGCCGACATCCCGCACACGATCGCCGAGGCCTTCCACATCGCCTCGACCGGCCGTCCCGGACCGGTGCTCGTCGACGTGGCCAAGTCGGCCCTGCAGGCGCAGACGACCTTCGCCTGGCCCGAGGAGCTGCACCTGCCCGGCTACCGCCCGGTGACGACGCCGCACGCCAAGCAGATCAAGGAGGCCGTCCGGCTGATCCGCGAGGCCCGGCGCCCCGTGCTCTACGTCGGCGGCGGTGTCATCCGCGCCCGCGCGTCGCGCGAGCTGGCGCAGCTGGCCGCGCTGACGGGCATCCCGGTCGTCACGACCCTGATGGCGCGCGGGGCGTTCCCCGACAGCCACCCGCAGCACCTCGGCATGCCGGGCATGCACGGCACCGTCGCCGCGGTCGCCGGCCTGCAGAAGAGCGACCTGATCATCAGCCTGGGTGCCCGCTTCGACGACCGCGTGACCGGCAACCTCGACTCGTTCGCGCCGAACGCGCTCGTCATCCACGCCGACATCGACCCCGCCGAGATCGGGAAGAACCGTCACGCCGACGTGCCGATCGTGGGCGACTGCAAGGAGGTCCTCGCCCAGCTGGTCGCGCTGCTCACGACCGAGGGCGCCGACGGTGACTACGAGGGCTGGGTGGCCTTCCTCGCCGGACTGAAGTCGCGCTACCCGCTCGGCTACGACACCCCGGCCGACGGCTCGCTCGCCCCGCAATACGTCATCGAGCGGCTCGGCGCGATCGCCGGGCCCGAGGCGATCTACGCCTCCGGTGTCGGTCAGCACCAGATGTGGGCGGCGCACTACGTCGGATACGAGAACCCCAACACGTGGATCAACTCCGGTGGCCTCGGCACGATGGGCTACGCGGTGCCGGCAGCCATGGGCGCCAAGGTCGGCCGGCCCGACAGCACGGTCTGGGCCATCGACGGCGACGGCTGCTTCCAGATGACCAACCAGGAGCTCGCGACCTGCGCGATCAACGACATCCCGATCAAGGTCGCGATCATCAACAACGAGTCGCTCGGCATGGTGCGGCAGTGGCAGACGCTCTTCTACAACGAGCGCTACTCCAACACCGACCTCCACTCCAAGCGGATCCCCGACTTCGTCAAGCTCGCCGATGCCTACGGCTGCGTCGGCCTGGCCTGCGAGTCGCCCGACGAGGTCGACGCCACCATCGAGAAGGCCATGGCGATCGACGACCAGCCCGTCGTGGTCGACTTCCGCGTGCACCGCGACGCGATGGTGTGGCCGATGGTGGCTGCCGGCACCAGCAACGACGAGATCAAGTACGCGCGCGACCTGGCGCCCCAGTTCGACGAGGACGACATCTGATGACGAACAAGCACACGCTGAGCGTGCTGGTCGAGAACAAGCCCGGCGTCCTGGCCCGCATCGCGAGCCTGTTCTCGCGCCGCGGCTACAACATCGACAGCCTCGCCGTCGGCCCGACCGAGCACCCCGAGGTCTCGCGGATGACCATCGTGGTCAACGTCGACGAGTCCCCGCTCGAGCAGGTCACCAAGCAGCTCAACAAGCTCGTCGAGGTCATCAAGATCGTCGAGCTCGACGGCGCCGGGTCGGTCAACCGCGAGCTGCTCCTCGTCAAGGTCCGCGCCGACGCCACCACCCGTGGCGCGGTCCTCGACGCCGTCCAGCTCTTCCGGGCGAAGGTCGTCGACGTCGCACCCGACGCGGTGACCGTGCAGGCCGTGGGCAACGCCGACAAGCTCGCCGACCTGCTGCGCGTGCTCGAGCCCTTCGGCATCCGCGAGCTCGTTCAGTCGGGCATGGTCGCGATCGGTCGCGGGTCGCGCTCGATCAGCGAGCGCACCCACCGCCCGGTCGCCGTGCCCGCCCCTGTTTCCGCAATCGCCAACTGACCCAGATCTCGATACGCCGCTCGTTCCTCGCGGCTACTCGATCACCGAGTGAAATCCCAACCGAAGGAGAGCCCCCAGTGGCTGAGATGTTCTACGACGACGACGCCGACCTGAGCCTGATCCAGGGCAAGAACGTCGCGGTGATCGGCTACGGCAGCCAGGGCCACGCCCACGCGCTGTCCCTGCGCGACTCCGGCGTCGACGTCCGGATCGGCCTGCAGCCCGGCTCCAAGAGCCGCGACAAGGCCGAGGCCGAGGGCCTGCGCGTCCTCACCCCGCGCGAGGCGGCGGAGGAGTCCGACCTGATCGTGATCCTCGCCCCCGACCAGCACCAGCGGAAGCTCTACGCCGAGGAGATCGAGCCGGCGCTGACCCCCGGCGACACCCTCGTCTTCGGCCACGGCTTCAACATCCGCTTCGGCTACATCACCCCGCCCGAGGGCGTCGACGTCTTCATGGTCGCCCCCAAGGGCCCGGGCCACCTGGTGCGTCGCGAGTACGTCGACGGGCGCGGCGTGCCCGTCCTCGTCGCGGTGGAGAAGGACGAGTCCGGCAAGGCCTGGGACCTCGCGCTCTCCTACGCCAAGGCGATCGGCGGCCTGCGCGCCGGCGGCATCAGGACCACCTTCACCGAGGAGACCGAGACCGACCTGTTCGGTGAGCAGGCGGTGCTCTGCGGTGGCGCCTCCCAGCTCGTGCAGTACGGCTTCGAGGTGCTGACCGAGGCCGGCTACCAGCCCGAGGTCGCCTACTTCGAGTGCCTCCACGAGCTCAAGCTCATCGTCGACCTGATGTACGAGGGCGGCATCGCCAAGCAGCGCTGGTCGGTCTCCGACACCGCCGAGTTCGGGGACTACGTCTCCGGCCCCCGGGTGATCACGCCCGAGGTGAAGAAGAACATGGAGGACGTGCTCGCCGACATCAAGAACGGCGCGTTCGCCGACCGCTTCATCACCGACATGGACAACGGCTCGCCGGAGTTCACCGAGTTCCGCAAGAAGGCCGAGAGCCACCCGATCGAGCAGACCGGCCGCGAGCTCCGCAAGCTCATGGCCTGGGTGAAGTCCCACGACTCCGACTACGTCGAGGGCAGCTCCGCCCGCTGACTCCCCAGCACCTCGCGTCCGTACGGCGCGCCGGACGACCGCACCGGTCACCGGCGCGCCGTCGGCGTCTCCCGGCGACGGACCGGTCCCGCTAGCGTCGGGGGACACGACGAGTGGGAGGCAGAGGATGATCCTGCGCAGATGGCGAGGAGCGGTTCGCGCCGCGGACGCCGAGGCGTACCTGCGCCACCAGGACGAGACCGGTGTGCGCGACTACCGCGCGACCCAGGGAAACCTCGGCGCGCTTGTCCTCAGCCGGCAGCGCGACGACGGCCTGGTCGAGGTGGAGGCGGTGTCGCTGTGGCGGTCCATGGACGACGTACGACGCTTCGCCGGCGACGAGCCGGAGCGGGCGGTCTTCTACCCGGGGGACGACACCCTGCTCGCGGAGAAGGACCTCCACGTCGACCACTTCGACGTGGCCGGCGTCGACCTCGACGCGCGGCTGCTCGCACCGCCCGACCAGGCGGGTGGTGCTGGCTCCTGAGCCCCGGGTGAGCGACGATTCACCCATGAGTCACACAACGACCACCGGCTCGGGCCTGGAGCAGACTCGCCGCCTCGGCGTCGAGACGACGGGCATCGAGATCATCGAGGAGTCCGCGCGCACCGCGCAGCCCAGAGACCTGTTCTGGCCGTGGTTCGCGGCCAACGTGTCGGTGTTCGGCATCAGCTACGGCTCGTTCGTGCTGGGCTTCGGCATCTCCTTCGTCCAGGCGGTCGTCGTCACGGTCGTCGGCATCGTCGTGTCGTTCGCGCTCTGCGGCGTCATCGCGATCGCCGGCAAGCGCGGCTCGGCGCCCACGATGGTGCTGAGCCGAGCCGCGTTCGGCGTCAACGGGCAGAAGGTGCCCGGCGTCGTCTCGTGGCTGGTCTCCATCGGCTGGGAGACGTTCCTGGCGATCCTCGCCGTCCTTGCCACGGCCACGATCTTCGACCAGCTCGGCTGGTCGGGCGGGACCACGACGCAGGTCGTCGCCACCGGCGTCGTCGCGCTCCTGATCGTCTCGGCCAGCGTCGCCGGCTACCACGTGATCATGCGGATGCAGTCGGTGCTGACCTGGATCACCGGCGTCGCCACCCTCGTCTACGTGGTCCTCACGCTGGACGAGGTCGACTGGTCCGCCGTGAGCGACATCCCCGCCGGCAGCGCCCAGCAGATGGTCGGCGCGCTCGTCATGGTCATGACCGGCTTCGGGCTGGGCTGGATCAACATCGCCGCCGACTGGTCGCGCTACCAGCACCGCGACGCTCCGGGCGCCGCCATCGTCGGCTGGAACACGTTCGGTGGCGCGGTCGCGCCCGTGCTGCTGGTGGTCTTCGGACTGCTGCTCGCCGGCTCGTCGGACACCCTGTCCGCGGACATCGCCGCCGACCCCATCGGCACGCTCGGCACGCTGCTGCCGACGTGGTTCCTCGTCCCGTTCCTCATCACCGCGATCCTCGCCCTCGTCAGCGGCGCGGTGCTCGGCATCTACTCCTCGGGCCTGACGCTGCTCTCGCTGGGCGTGCGCATCCCGCGGCCGGCGGCGGCGTTCATCGACGGTGTGATCCTCACCCTCGGAACGATCTGGGTCGTCTTCTTCGCCGAGGACTTCCTCGGCCCGTTCCAGAGCTTCCTGATCACCCTCGGCGTCCCGCTGGCCGCGTGGGCGGGGATCATGATCGCCGACATCGCGCTGCGCAAGCGCGACTACGACGAGGAAGCGCTCTTCGACGCGGCGGGCCGCTACGGCTCGGTCGACGTGCCTGCGATCGCCACGATGGTCGGCGCCTCGATCGTCGGCTGGGGCCTGGTCGTCAACAACTTCGCCTCCGACGCTGCCTGGAACAACTGGCAGGGCTTCCTGATCGAGCCGCTCGGCCTCGGCACGTACGTCGACGACCCGGCCGGCCCCTACTGGGAGGGCAACTGGCCCTACGCCAACCTCGGGGTGCTCCTCGCGCTGGTCCTCGGCTTCGCCGTGACGTACGTCGCCCGGCGCGCGAAGGTGCGCCGCCAGGAGTCCTGAGCCCGACACGCCCGGGCTGCGCGTTGAGTCTCCTGGAGACTCACTGCACAGTGCGCGCGGGAACACGCAGGTCAGACGGCGGGTTGGGGACGACGTGAAGATCGAGATCTGGTCCGACGTCGTCTGCCCGTGGTGCTACATCGGCAAGCGGCGCATCGAGAACGCCCTGGCCGAGTTCGAGCACGCCGACGAGGTGGAGGTGCACTGGCGCTCCTACCAGCTCGACCCCGGTGCGCCGACCGAGCCGACCGAGAGCACGACGACGATGCTGGCCCGGAAGTACGGCCAGTCGCCCGAGGGCGCCCAGCAGATGCAGGACCGCGTCGAGGCGGTCGCCGCCGAGGAGGGCCTGGTCTACCGGCTCTCGCAGACGCTGCACCTCAACACCGTCGACGCGCACCGCCTGATCCACCTCGCCCACGCGCAGGGTGGCAACGAGCTCCAGGGACGGGTCAAGGAGGCGCTGCTCGCTGCCTACTTCACCGACGGCCGCAACGTCGCGGACCACGCCGTGCTGCGTGACGTCGCGCAGGCCGCGGGCCTCGACGCCGCCCGGGTCGAGGAGGTGCTCGGTTCCCGCGAGTTCGAGGCCGACGTGCACGCCGATGTCGCACAGGCGCAGGCCTACGGCGCCAGCGGCGTCCCGTTCTTCGTCGTCGACCAGAAGTACGGCGTCTCCGGGGCGCAGCCGACCGAGGTGTTCACGCAGGTGCTCGAGCGGGCGTGGTCGGACTCCCGCCCGGCGATCGAGGTCGTGGCGACAGGTGCCGACGGGCAGGAGTGCGGCCCGGACGGCTGCGCCATCTGACGCCCGCGGCTACTGCGACTTGATCCCCTGGGCGGCCTTCTCCGCCGTCGTGGCGACCCGCACGGCGCGGGTCTCCGGCCTCTTCGCGAGCACGATCCACGACAGGATCAGCTTCTGCGCCGAGGCGGACCACGACTCCCAGTGCTCGCGCGCGCCCGGGTTGCGGTCGAAGGCAGCGGCCAGGTCCTCCGGCACGATGCAGTCCTCGACGTCGTCCATCAGCGCCCACATGCCCGTCTCCTTGGCGGTCGCGATGGCGGCCGCGCCGGCGGGCTCCATCAGGCCGGCCTCCTCGAGGCGGGCGACGCGGCCCTTGTTGATGCGCGTCCACATGCTGCTCCGGCGGCGAGGAGCGAACCACTGCATCGAACGGCGCTCGTCGAGGGGCTTGACGGTGGAGTCGACCCAGCCGTAGCGCAGCGCCTCCAGGACGGCCTCCTCGTAGGAGAAGGCCCGCTCGGCGGCCTTGCGGGGGCTGACCAACCAGACGCCCTGCGGCTGCGGGTGGTGGTCGCGCAGCCACGCGCTCCACTCCTCGACGGTCGTCAGCTCGAGCCGCTCCGCGTCGTCCATCGCGCCCATGCCTGGATGGTAGGCGCCGGGTACGACGTCCGGATGCTGGGGCGATGGGACTCGTGTCGCACTCGCAGGTAATGTGAGCCGGGCACAGCGTCGTGCAGTCCCCGAACACACCATTGATCAGCCGAGGACCCCGCTGTGAACGCACCCGCGAAGCCTGTCGTACTCATCGCCGAAGAGCTGAGCCCCGCCACCATCGAGGCGCTCGGCCCGGACTTCGAGATCCGCAGCTGCAACGGCGCCGACCGCGCCGAGCTCATCCCGGCGATCGCCGACGTCGACGCGATCCTGGTCCGCTCGGCGACCAAGGTCGACGCCGAGGCGCTCGCCGCCGCACGCCGGCTGAAGGTCATCGCGCGCGCGGGCGTCGGTCTCGACAACGTCGACGTGAGGGCCGCCACCCAGGCAGGCGTCATGGTCGTCAACGCGCCGACCTCGAACATCGTCAGCGCCGCGGAGCTCGCCGTCGCCCTCATGCTCGCCGCGGCCCGCCACATCAGTCCGGCCCACGCCGCCCTCCGCGGCGGTGAGTGGAAGCGCTCGAAGTACACCGGCATCGAGCTCTACGAGAAGACGGTCGGCATCGTCGGCCTCGGCCGCATCGGCGTCCTGGTCGCACAGCGCCTCAGCGCGTTCGGCATGAAGGTCATCGCCTACGACCCCTACGTGCAGGCCGGCCGTGCCGCGCAGATGGGCGTCCGCCTCGTGGACCTGGACACGCTGCTCGCCGAGTCCGACTTCATGAGCGTCCACCTGCCCAAGACCCCGGAGACGGTCGGACTGATCGGCGCCGACCAGCTGGCCCGCGCGAAGTCGAGCCTGGTCCTCGTCAACGCCGCCCGCGGCGGGATCGTCGACGAGGCCGCGCTCTACGACGCCCTCAAGACCGGCCAGATCGCCGCCGCCGGGCTCGACGTCTTCGCGAGCGAGCCGTGCACCGACAGCCCGCTCTTCGAGCTCGAGAACGTCGTCGCCACGCCCCACCTCGGTGCCTCGACCGACGAGGCGCAGGAGAAGGCCGGCGTCGCCGTGGCCCGCTCGGTCCGGCTCGCCCTGAGCGGCGAGCTGGTGCCCGACGCCGTCAACGTGCAGGGCGGCGTCATCGCCGAGGACGTGCGTCCCGGCATCCCGCTCACCGAGAAGCTCGGCCGGGTGTTCACCTCCCTGGCCGGCGAGGTCGCGCAGCAGCTCGACGTCGAGGTCCGCGGCGAGATCACCGAGTACGACGTCAAGGTGCTCGAGCTGGCCGCGCTCAAGGGCGTCTTCGCCGACATCGTCGAGGAGCAGGTCTCCTACGTGAACGCGCCGCTCCTCGCCGCCGAGCGCGGCACCGAGGTGCGCCTGGTGACCGAGGCGGAGAGCCCCGACCACCGCAACCTGATCACGCTGCGGGGGACCCTCGCCGACGGCACCCAGGTGTCGGTGAGCGGGACGCTCGTGGGGCTCGCGCAGAAGGAGCGGCTGGTCGAGGTCAACGGCTTCGACGTCGACATCGAGCCCACGACCCACCTGGCGTTCTTCACCTACGAGGACCGTCCGGGGATGGTCGGCGTCATCGGAGGCATCCTCGGCGACGCCGACGTCAACATCGCCGGCATGCAGGTCTCGCGCCAGGACAAGGGCGGCGCAGCGCTCGTCGCCCTCAGCGTCGACTCGGCGATCCCCGCCGACACCCTCACCGAGATCGAGGCCGCGATGCAGGCCTCCTCGGTGCGCGCGGTGGACCTGTCCTGACCAACGCTCGATAGATCGCCCCTAGGCGACCATCACCCGGCCGGCAGCGCGACGCGCTGCCGGCCGGGCTGCGTCCAGCCCCGAGATGGTGGTCACGTGCTCCCACGCGGCGGCGAGGCGTCGTACCGCTTCGGTGAGGACGTCGGGGGAGGCGGTCCAGGGGATCCGCACGAAGCGGTCGAGGCCGCCCTCCACCGCGAACACGGGACCGGGGGCGACGACGACGCCCCGACGCTCGGCCTCGGCCGTCGTCGCGGTGCCGAGCGCCTCGGGCAGCTCGCACCACAGGGCCAGCCCGCCGTCGGGCACGCGGAAGCGCCACGACGGGAGGTGCTCCTGCACGGCCGCGACGAGGGCGTCGCGGCCCGTGAGCAGTCGTTCGCGGTGGCGCGGGAGCACCTCGTCGGCGCGGTCGAGCAGGTCGGCCAGCACCAGCTGCTCGAAGACCGGCGCTCCGAGGTCGAGGCCGATGCGGGCCTGCAGCAGCCGGTCCATGTCCTTGAGCGGGGCGCGCACCCAGCCCAGACGGAGCCCGCCCCAGAACGACTTGCTCGCGCTGCCGATCGTGATCGCGTCGTGGGCGTGGGCCGCGAGCGGACGCGGCATGTCGTCGGCCAGCCCGGGTGCGAGCGCGAGCGCCTGGTGGGCCTCGTCGGCGACGACGGTCGTGCGGGTGCGGGCGAGCGCATGGGCGAGCTCGTCGCGCTGGCTGTCGCTCATCAGGTGCCCGGTGGGGTTCTGGAAGTCCGGGATCAGGTAGGCGAGCCGGGGCGAGGTCTGGCGCAGGGTGGCGGCCAGCGCGTCGAGGTCCCAGCCGTCGGGGTCGACCGTGGCGGGGACGAGCCGGGCGCCCGCGTGGCGCACCGCCTGGGTCGCGTTTGGGGTACGTCGGCGACTCGACGACGACGCGCTCGCCCGCAGCGGTGAACGCCTGCGCCACCAGCGACGCGGCTGCCAGCGCACCTGCGGTGACCATGATCTGCTCGGGCACGGTCGGCAGGCCCCGCGCCTCGTAGGCCGCCGCGATCCGCGTCTGGAGGGTGGGCACCCCGAGCGGGAAGTAGCCGGGACCGCTGAGGTAGGCCGGCAACTGCTCGGTGGCGCGCTGGTACGCCTCGACCAGGCCGGGCGGTGCGGAGTGCGCCGCGCAGTTGAGGTCGATGACGTCCTCGCCGCCGGTGCCCGGCATCAGCGACCGGTCGTGGGCGCGGCGCTGCCCGCCCGGCACCGTGGTGAACGTGCCCGACCCGCGGCGCGCCTCGGCGTACCCCGACTCGCGCAGCACCTCGTAGGCACGGGTCACGGTCGTGCGCGAGACGTCGAGCGACGCGGTGAGGTCGCGCTCGCTGGGCAACCGCACCTCGATGCCGATCCGTCCGTCCCCGATGAGCACGCGCAGACTCTCGGCCAAGCCGAGGTAGGCGGGGGACCGTGGGAAGTCGCCGACGAGGGTGGCTACGCGCTGGGCGCTGATGACGCGGCTCATGCAGGCCACTCTTCCACGATTGGCTATGTCCGACAAGGCCACTTGCTGTGCAGGATGGAGCCATGACCAGCACGACCCCCACCGGAACCGTCCACGCGCCCCGCGGCGTCCTCGTCGACCTGGGACCTGTCGCCCAGCTGCGCGCCGGACGGCTGGCGCGACGCCTGCCGCAGCTCTACGTCGGACTCTTCCTCTACGGCGTCTCGCTGGCGCTGATGGTCCGCGGCGCGCTCGGCCTCGCGCCGTGGGACGTGCTCCACTCCGGCTTCATCCGCCACGTCCCGATGACGCTCGGCCAGGCCGTCGTGCTGTTCAGCTTCGTGGTGCTGGTGCTGTGGATCCCGCTGCGGGAGATGCCGGGCCTCGGCACGATCAGCAACGCGATCGTCGTGGGCCTCTCCGCCGACGCGACGCTGGCCGTCCTCGACCGCCCGGAGGCGATGGCGGGGCGGCTCGGCCTGATGGTCGGGGGCGTCCTGCTCTGCGGGCTGGCGAGCGCGCTCTACATCGGCGCGCAGCTCGGCCGCGGGCCGCGCGACGGCCTGATGACCGGCCTGTCGCGGCGCACCGGGCTCTCGCTGCGGCTCGTCCGCACCGGCCTCGAGGTGGCCGTGGTCGTCATCGGACTGCTCCTCGGGGGCGTCCTCGGCGTCGGGACCGTCGTCTACGCGCTGGCGATCGGTCCGCTCACGCAGCTGATGCTGCCGTGGTTCACCGTCGACCTGGTGGCACCGCCGGCGGACTGACCTACCGGGCCGCCCAGTGCGCCGCGACGCGCGCGGCGGGCAGCGGGGAGTGGTAGATCGCGACGTTGTCGAGGTCGCCGGTGAACGCCGGGGTGTTCAGCCACCCGATGCTGCCCTGACCGACCCGCCAGAAGCCGGTGTAGCTCCCGACAGCCGAGGTCGTACCGGTGGCCACCGCGGTGCCGTCGACGTAGATGGTCGTGGCGCGCGCCGTGGTGCTGGTGACGACGAGGTGGTGCCAGGCGCCGTCGTTGTAGGCGCGGGGCGTGGTGAGCGACGTGCTCTGCCACGGCCAGCTGCCGAAGGTGAGGCGCCCGGTGGGCTCCATGGTCACCGAGCGGTCGGCGTCCGAGCCCAGCAGCGAGTAGCCGGCGTCGCGGTCGTCCTCGAAGCCCGCGAGGTAGCTCCGGGTGGTGGCGGTCGTGCGGAACCACAGCTCGATGGAGTACGCCGACGGCGCGGCGACCTCCTGCGTGCCGAGCACGACGCGACCGCCGGTGGTGCGGACCGAGGTCCCCGGGTTCCTCGGCAGGCCGCCCGCGGCCCCCGCCGTCAGCGATCCGAGGTACTCCCCGGTGCGGTTGTTGCCCGAGCGGTCGGTGGCGTACTGCCGGCCGGCGGGCTCGTCGAGCAGCCACAGGCCGTAGGGCTGGTCCGCCAGCACCGCGCCGACGTAGGGCTGGACCCAGGCGCCGGCCGTCCACGTCCACCCCGACGAGACGGTGCGCGCGGTGAACGAGGCGCCTGCCGCACCGCTGGTCCCGGCGGCGACGGCGACGACAGCGACGGCCGTCGCCCCCGCCACTCGTCGGCGACCGCGCCGGGACGGCCGCTCCCCGTCGACCCGGGTGGTCGCGATCGCGAACGCCGCGCAGCTGAGGGCCAGCCAGACGCCGAGGCGGCCCCACGCGCCGCTACGGGCCCAGTGGACGGGCAGCCCGACGGAGGGCGCGAGCAGGACGGCCTGCGCCCGGATCCCCGAGCTCGCGAGGGGAGCGAGGTCGGTGACGTCGTTGGCGTCGCCGGCCGTGGTGAAGTCGCCGTCGTCACGCCGTTCGACGATGCGGTGCACCAGCAGCCGGCCCTCGCGCGCCGGGTCGTCGAAGACGTAGACCCGCCCGACGCGCACGCGGTGGTCGGCCGGGGTGTGAAGTGCGAGGACCACGTCGCCCACCGCGATCGAGGGGCGCATCGAGTCCGACGACACGACGTACGACCCCCACCCGGCGACGACGGGCAGCACCGCGGTCGCGGCGAGGACGAGCAGCACCGCCCGGTAGGCGCGGCAGGCGAGCACGACGAGCAGCCGGATCCATCCGGACCCGGCTGCGTCGTCGTCGTGCACGTCGCTCACGCGCTGCTCCCGATAGGTGAGGAGGCGGACTCAGGAGGTGGGCTCGGCGGTCCGCATCTCCCACTGCATGTCGACGCCGGTCTTGGCGCCCTGCAGCTGGTCGATCTGCGACTGGGTCATCCCGGTGGTGTCGAACTTCCAGGTGAGCTTGTAGGTGCGCGAGTTGGTGCCCTTGGGCACCTCCCAGCCACCCATGGCCGTCTCGAAGGTGTTCTTCTGCGCGATGCCGGACAGCGGCGCGTCGGCCACGATCACGCCGTTGGCAGCGTCCTGGAGCGGCTTGAAGCCGGTGCAGTCGGCGAAGCTGCCGTCGGAGCCGGCCTGGATCGACATGAGGATGCGGTTCTCGAGTCCCTGGACCGAGGTCACCGGGTTGATGGCGAAGCCCTTGACGGTGCTCGGGACGCTGGCGTTGGCCGTCACGGTGATGCACTTCGACTCGGTCTGGCCGGGGAGCATGTTGGTGACGCGGAAGCGGGCCTGGCCGTTGTCGTCGTCGGTGAGGGAGACCGAGCCGGTCGACCACTCGTTGCCCGAGTTGCGGGTCTGGCCGGTGAACGCGGCGTACGACGCCTGGTAGACCAGGGCGCCGGCGGCGATCACCGCGACGGGAGTGGTGGCCGCGGCCATGATCTTCTGGGCGCGACGGGACGGCTTGTTCATGAGGTGGGTCCTAACCGAGAATTTGGTGGTGGTCGGGGCGGTCATCCGATGGGTCGGTCCGCCCGGCACTGCGTGCGTTCACACGGTAGGAACCGTAGGTAAAGAAATCCGTCGCAAGGTAAAAACTGGTCCGAAGGGCATTGACACGTAGTCCGATCGGGTGGTGTCAGGTCGGACGGACCACCCGGGCGACCCCCTCGCGGCGGGGGTCGGCGACGGCCTCGAGCGATCCGTCGGCGCGGGTCAGCGCCGCGCCGACCCCACCGAAGTACATCGTCAGCTCGTCCTCACGGCGGACGTCCTCGTCCGGAAGCCCCGCGCGGTGGACGTGGACGCGGGGGTGGGCCACGGCGTCGTCGAGGTCGAGCCCGCCGTTGACGAACCCGGCCAGGGCGCAGACGACCGCCGTCGTGATGCGGTCGGCACCCGGCGAGCCGATCGCCAGGGTCGATCCGTCGTCGTGGCGCCCGACGACCGGCGCCATGTTGGACAGCAGGCGCGAGCCCGGGGCCACGTCGCGCCCGGGCGGGTTGAGCTCCTGCTCGCCGAGGCAGTTGTTGAGCCAGATGCCGGTGCCGGCGGCGATCATCCCGGCGCCGTAGCCCGACGACACCGTGAGCGAGCACGCGGCGCCGTCGGCGTCGGTGACGGACACGTGCGCAGTCGAGCCCGACTCGAGGACCGCCCGGTGGTCGGCGTCGACTCGGTCGAGCCACCCGCGCGACACGGCCGGGAGGTCGGCGGCCACCTCCAGGACCTCGCGCCGGTGGCCGAGGACGGCGCGCTGCACCCGGACCAGGTGCTCGACGTCGTCGGCGTCCCACCACCCCCGCGGTCGGTCCTCGAGGAGCCGCAGCATGGCCGCGAGGACCACCCCGCCCACCGACGGGGGCGTCGTCGTCGCCAGGCTCCAGCCGGCGACGCGCGTGGTCAGCGGCTCACGGACGACGGGCGCGTACGCCGCCAGGTCCGCGCACCCGAGCAGGCCGCCGCGGGCGGAGAGGTCGGCCGCGATCGCGTCGGCGAGGTCGCCCTCGTGGAGCGCGCGCGGACCGTCGGTGGCGATCTGCTCCAGCGTCGCTGCCAGGTCGGCCACCACGACCCGGTCCTCGGTGAGCCGACCCGACGCGTCGTGCAGCGCGGCGTGGCTCGCCTGGTCCCACCCGAAGATCGACTCGTGCACGTGGCGCAGGTAGTAGCGCGACGCCGAGCCCAGGGCGAAGCCGCCGCGCGCCACGTCGGTCGCCGGGCCGACGAGCTCGGCCCAGGGGAGGCGGCCGTCGCGCGCGTGCGCCTCGCCGAAGGCGGCGAGGGAGCCGTGCGTCGCCACCGACCCCGCGCCGATCGTGATCTCGACCCCGCCGCCGTACTCGGTCGAGACGTCCCACGTCTCGGACGCGGGCGCGTCCGGGGCGCGCCCGATGCCGGGTCGGTCCATCCACCCGTCCACGGTGTACGCCGACCCGGTGGCGGGTTGCACGGTGACGAAGCCGCCGGAGCTGAGCGAGACGAGGCCCACCTCGGTGACCATCGCCACCAGGGCGGCCGCGATCGCGGCGTCCACGGCGGAGCCTCCCGCGCGTGCGATCGCCTCGGCGGCGTCCGCGGCCTCGCGGCTCGGGGCCGCGACGGCGAGGGGTCTCACGGGGGACCGGTCGCGGGTGCTCAGCGCCGGGTGGCGATGACGGCGGACGCGTCGGCGGCCACCATCACCTCGACCGCGGTGAACCGCTCGTCGGTGAGCCACTGCTCCCGCAGCGTGTCGACGCGCCCGTAGGTGATCGGCGGCCACGACTCGCACGGCGCGAAGTCGTCGAGCACCACGATGCCGCCGGGCTCGACGAGGTCGATGACGGCGTCGACGCCCACCTCGGACGGGGTGCCGGAGTCGAGGAACAGCAGCGAGAAGGGTCCGTGCTCGCGCAGCACGCTCCAGTCGGCGGCGAGCACCTCGACCTTGGCGTCGTCGTCGAAGATCTTGGACGCGGCACCGGCCAGCGACTCGTCGAGCTCGGCGGTGAGGATGCGCGCCCCGTTGCGCACGCCGCTGCGCAGCCAAGCGGTGCCGACCCCGCAACCGGTGCCGAACTCGGCCATCGTGCCTCCCCTGGTCGCAGCGAGGGTGGCGAGGAGGCGACCGGTCTCGTTGCGGCAGAACGCGACGTAGCCGGCCTGGCGGCAGACGTCGAAGGC
Organism: Nocardioides sp. GCM10028917; assembly: GCF_042666175.1. NCBI lineage: Bacteria > Bacillati > Actinomycetota > Actinomycetes > Propionibacteriales > Nocardioidaceae > Nocardioides > Nocardioides sp. GCM10028917. The sequence continues at coordinate 7,984 of NZ_JBHTFL010000001.1, read as the reverse complement.
GCGCTGGACGATCTCGGGGAGTTCCGGAGGAGCAGACATGAGGTCGCCGAGTCTGTCACTCCTCGCGCGCGATCCCACTGGACGGGCCGACATCTCACGATCTGACACGTTCCGGGAAACCCCGTGCGGCGGCCCGTCCAGCAGTCGTACAGTCGTCGAACCATGCGGAGCGTCTTCGTACTCATCGACTGCCGCGGCGAGGCCTGACAGAAGGGCCACCTCGTCGCGGTGTTCGGCGTTGACGAGGTTCCGCCACCCGGCCTTTCGCCCCTCCGCCGAGCGTCTGCTCGGCAGAGCTCGAAGCCACCGCCTTCGCGGCGGGTCCTCCGCAGTCCTGCGCGACCCGCACGCTCGTCGGCCGGCAGCCGGGCCCGGGCGATCCCCGCCGTCCTGCTTCCCTACCCGCCGCGGTGTCGGCGGCTTCGGGCTCACCCAACCGTCACGCACGTAGGAGTGAGATCGATGTACCAGATGTATCCCGACACCTGGGGCCCCGCGGCCCACGACCCGGAGAACCCGCGCAGCGCGGAGAACACGACGGCCGCCGTCCAGACCGCGCTTGACCTGCGAGACGGCGGCGGCCAGCGTCCGGACGACAACTAACGTTCGCCGCATGCCTGACACCGACCAGCCCGCCGCCGCCCGCGACACCGGGAGCCCGACCCTCGCCGTCATCCCCGGCGACGGGATCGGCCCCGAGGTGACCGCCGAGGCCCTCAAGGTCCTCGAGGTCGCCGCACCGGTGAAGTTCGAGTCGACGCGCTACGACCTCGGCGCCGAGCGCTACCTCGCGACCGGCGAGGTGCTGCCCGACTCGGTGCTCGCGGAGATCCGCGGGCACGACGCGATCCTGCTCGGTGCCGTCGGTGGCAGGCCCAACGACCCGAACCTGCCTCCGGGCATCCTCGAGCGCGGCCTGCTCCTCAGGCTGCGCTTCGAGCTCGATCACTACGTCAACCTGCGGCCGTCGCGACTCCTCCCGGGCTCCGTCTCGCCGCTGGCCGGGAACGTCCTCGACAAGGGCGAGGTCGACTTCGTGGTGGTGCGCGAGGGCACCGAGGGCCCCTACACGGGCAACGGCGGCGCGCTCCGGGTCGGGACCCCGGCGGAGGTCGCGACCGAGGTCTCGGTCAACACCGCGTACGGCGTCGAGCGCGTGGTCCGTGACGCCTTCGCCCGCGCGCAGAAGCGGCCGAGGAAGAGGCTCACGCTGGTCCACAAGACCAACGTCCTGGTGAACGCCGGCTCCCTCTGGTGGCGGCTGTTCGAGCAGGTGGCCGCCGAGCACCCCGACGTCACGACCGACTACATCCACATCGACGCGGCCATGATCTTCATGGCCACCGACCCCGCCCGCTTCGACGTGATCGTCACCGACAACCTCTTCGGCGACATCATCACCGACCTCGCCGCCGCCATCACCGGCGGCATCGGGCTGGCCGCCTCCGGCAACGTCAACCCCGACCGGACCGCCCCGTCCATGTTCGAGCCCGTCCACGGCTCGGCCCCCGACATCGCCGGGCAGCAGAAGGCCGACCCGACCGCCGCGATCCTCTCCGGCGCGCTCCTGCTCGACCACCTCGGCCATGCCGAGGCGGCCGCCGCGATCGAGGCGGCCGTGCTGGCCGACCTCACCGAGCGCGACCCCGGCACGAGCCGTCGTACGAGCGAGGTCGGGGACGCCATCGCCGCCCGTCTCTGAGCGCCCTCGAGGCCTCTGGAATAGGTTGACCCCATGCAGATCAGCACCACCGCCAACCCCGCGCCCGTCGACCTCGCCCGGCTCGAGGCGATCCACGCGAACCCCGGTTTCGGGCAGCACTTCACCGACCACATGCTGCTGGTCGAGTGGACGCCCGACGCGGGGTGGCACGACGCCCGGATCCAGCCCTACGGTCCGTTGACGCTCGACCCGGCGACGGCGGTGCTGCACTACGCGCAGGAGACCTTCGAGGGGATGAAGGCCTACCGGCACGACGACGGGTCGGTGTGGACGTTCCGTCCCGAGCAGAACGCCGCCCGCATGATTCGCTCGTCGCAGCGGCTCGCGTTCCCCGAGCTCCCGGTCGAGGACTTCGTCGCCTACGTCGACGCGCTGGTCGAGGTCGACCAGCGGTGGGTGCCGGATAACTCCGGGGGTGGCGAGAAGTCGCTCTACCTGCGCCCGTTCATGTTCGCCTCCGAGACGTTCCTCGGCGTCCGGCCGGCCCAGCACGTCACCTTCATGGTGATCGCGTCGCCGGCGGGCGCCTACTTCAAGGGCGGCATCAAGCCGGTCAACCTCTGGCTGTCGGAGACCTTCACCCGCGCCGGTCGCGGCGGCATGGGCGCGGCCAAGACCGGCGGCAACTACGCCGCATCCCTCGCCGCCCAGCGCGAGGCGATCGAGCAGGGCTGCGACCAGGTCGTGTTCCTCGACGACCAGGAGTTCCGCTACATCGAGGAGCTGGGCGGGATGAACCTCTTCTTCGTCCACGCCGACGGCCGCGTCGTCACCCCCGAGACCGGCACCATCCTCGAGGGCATCACCCGTGCCTCGATCATCGAGCTCGCCGGCAAGCTGGGCCACGCAGTCGAGGAACGGAAGGTCTCCATCGACGAGTGGCGCGAGGGCGTCGCCTCGGGTGAAATCACCGAGGTCTTCGCGTGCGGCACGGCAGCGGTCGTCACCCCGGTCGGCGAGCTCCGCTCGCCGGAGGGCGTCACGCCCGCGCCGTCCAGCACCGAGCTGACCATGCAGATCCGCGAGGCGCTGGTCGGGATGCAGTTCGGGCGCGCGGAGGACACCTTCGGCTGGATGCACCGCGTCGTGTGAGCACGGACCAGTCCGCCTGCACGGGGTCCGCGGCGTTCGAGGCGCAGAGCTCGCGCTCGCTGCGCGACTTCATCCGCACCGAGTCCGGCTCCGCCGGCCTGCTCGTCATGGCGGCGCTCATCGCCCTGGTGTGGGCGAACTCGCCCTGGTCGCAGTCCTACGTCGACCTGTGGCACACCGAGCTGTCGATCAGGTTCGGCGACGGCGGCCTGACGATGGACCTGCACCACTGGATCAACGACGGCCTGATGGTCGTGTTCTTCTTCGTCATCGGCCTCGAGGTCCGCAAGGAGTTCGCCATCGGCGAGCTCGTCGACCGCAGTCGCGTGGTCGTGCCGCTGGTCGCGGGCGTCATGGGCATGCTCGTGCCGGCCGCGATCTTCCTGGCGCTCAACCCGTCCGGCGAGGCGGCGGCCGGGTGGGGTGCGGTCATCGGCACCGACACCGCGTTCCTGCTCGGCGTGATGGCGCTGGTGGGCCCTGCGGTCTCCACCCAGCTGCGGATCTTCCTGCTGACGCTCACCGTCATCGACGACATCGTCGCCGTCAGCGTGATCGGCGTCGTCTACTCCGACGCACTGTCGCTCGGGGCCCTGGCGGTCGCCGCCCTCTGCCTGCTCGTGCTCGTCGGCCTCGACCGGGCCGGCGTCTGGCAGGCGGCGCCCTACGTGCTGGTCGTGCTGGTGATGTGGTTCGCCACCCTGGAGTCCGGCGTGCACGCCTCGATCGCCGGCATGCTGAGCGGCCTGCTGGTTCCGGCCCTCGACCCGCGACGGTCCGACGTCGAGGACGCGGCGCGCAGCTTCCGCGCCTTCCGGCAGTCGCCGATGCCGGGCGTGCAGCGCGCGGCACGCCGGTCGCTGACCCGTGCCATCTCCGTGAACGAGCGCCTGCAGGAGGCGTTGCACTCCCCGACGAGCCACGTCGTCGTACCCGTCTTCGCCCTGGCCAACGCCGGTGTGGACCTGCGCGACGGCGTCCTCGGCGACGCCTTCGGGTCGCGGCTGATGTGGGGCATCGTGCTCGGCCTCGTCGTCGGCAAGGCCCTCGGCATCTTCCTGGGCGCGTGGACGAGCGTGCGCCTGGGCTGGGGGCGGCTGCCGCAGGGCGTCGGCCTGGGCCACACCCTGGCCGGAGGTGCGCTCTCGGGCATCGGCTTCACGGTCTCGTTGCTGATCATCAGCCTCGCCTTCGAGTCGTCGCGGCTGCAGGACGAGGCGCGCGTCGGCGTCCTGGTGGCCGCCGCGCTGGCGAGCCTCGCCGGCTGGCTCGCCTTCCGCTTCGCCGCCCGGTTCCTCGGCCAGCGCGACGCTGCCCTCCCGACGCACCTCAGCCGCCCGGTCGACCCGGCGCGCGACCACATCACCGGACCGGTCGACGCGCCGCTGACGCTGGTGGAGTACCTCGACTTCGAGTGCCCCTTCTGCGCCCGCGTGAGCGGGGTCGGCAAGGAGCTCCGCGCGCACTTCGGCGACCGGCTCCGCTACGTCACCCGCCACCTGCCGCTGCCGGTCCACCCGCACGCCGAGCTGGCCGCGCTGGGCGCCGAGGCGGCGGCCCGGCAGGGCCGCTACTGGGACATGCACGACGTGCTCTTCGCGCACCAGGACGAGCTCGAGCTCGAGGACCTCGTCGGCTATGCCGCCGGGCTCGACCTCGACGTGGAGGAGTTCCTCCGATCCTTCGACGACGACGACCTGGCCCGCCACGTCGCCGAGGACGTCGCCTCGGCCGAGGAGAGCGGGGTGCGGGGCACCCCGACCTTCTTCGTCGGCGAGACCCGCCACATCGGCCCCCACGACGCCCGGACCCTGATCGAGGCGCTCGAGTCGTCGCAGGCGGTGCCTCGGCCGATCGGCTGACCCGCGCCGGCCTGCGAGCCGATGCGTCGTACGCGCCGCGCCGGGAGGCTCGTCGGCATGACCACGACTGCCGCCCGAGCGGCCCGACGCGACGCACCACCCCGTCCGCGCCGCGAGTGGTGGATCCCGGCGAGCCTGCTGGCGCTCACCTTCGTGCCCGTGGCAGCCGGCGCCGCGCGGCTCGTCGACCTCTCGTCGGGTCGGACGGCCGAGAACGCGCGCTTCTTCGACCTCCCCGTCCCCGTCGTGGTGCACATCCTCGGGGCGACGACGTACTGCGTCCTCGGGGCGTTCCAGTTCATGCCCTCGTTCCGCCGACGCCGTCCGCGCTGGCACCGCTGGAGCGGTCGCGTCCTCGTCCCGGCCGGCCTCGCGGCCGCGGTGAGCGGACTGGTGATGGCCGTGTCCGACCGGCTGCCGGCCCACGACAACACCGCCCTGATGTGGCTACGCCTGCTCTTCGGCACGCTGATGGCGGTCGGGCTGGTGCTGGGCCTCGCCGCGATCCGCGCCCGGGACGTGCGCGCGCACCAGCGGTGGATGGCGAGGGCGTACGCCGTCGCGCAGGGTGCCGGCACGCAGGCGTTGGTGCTCGGCCCGATGGTGCTGTTCGTCGACCAGCCCGGCGGTGGGCTCAAGGCCGCGGGGATGGGCTTCGCGTGGGTCCTGAACCTCGCCGTGGCGGAGTGGCTGGTGCGGCGGTCGCAGGCGCGTCAGTCGAGCCGGCGGGTCTGGTAGGCCCAGAGCGCGAGCTCGACCCGGTTGCGGACGCCGAGCTTGCCCATGAGGGAGCCGAGGTGCGTCTTCACCGTGCTGAGCGAGATGTAGAGCTCGGCGGCGACTTCGTGGTTGGTCAGCCCGCGGGCGACCGCGACCAGCACCTGCTCCTCACGCTCGGTCAGCGGTGAGGTCGGCTGCGGCGGCGTGTCCCTGGCTGCGAACCTCTTCAGCAGGCGGGTCGTGACCGTCGGCGCGATCAGCGATCCGCCGTCGGCGGCAGCACGTACGGCGTGGGTGAGCAGATCGGGGCCGCAGTCCTTGAGCAGGAAGCCCCGAGCGCCGGCCAGCAGCGCACCGTAGACGTACTCGTCGAGGTCGAACGTGGTCACGACGACGACCGCCATGGGGTCCGCGACGTCGGGCCCGGCGAGCGCTCGGGTCGCCTCGATGCCGTTGAGGCGGGGCATGCGGATGTCGAGCAGGCAGACGTCGGGCCGCAGCTGGCGGGCCTGCTCGACGGCGTCCTGCCCGTCGACGGCCGTCGCGACCACCTCGATGCCGTCCTGCGCACCGAGGATCATGGCGAGCCCGGTGCGGACGATCTCCTGGTCGTCGGCGACCAGCACGCGCAGCGTCATCGTGCCTCCTCGAGCGGAAGTGTCGCAGTGACCCGCCAGCCCGCGAGGGGAGCGAGCGACCGGGCCTCGAGGCGGCCGCCGAGCAGCACGGCCCGTTCGGTCATGCCGACGATGCCGAAGCCGTCCCCGGTGCCCGTCGAGCCCCGTCCGTTGTCGGTCACGACGAGCTGCACGCCGTCCTCCTCGCGAGTGACCCGGACCTGCACCGAGGTGGCGTCGCGGGCGTGGCGCCGGGAGTTGACGACCGCCTCCTGCGCGATGCGCTGCAGCGCGGCCGCGACGGTCGGGGACAGGTCGTCGAGGTCGTCGTCGACCGCGACCGTCACCACGGGACCGGGCCCGCTGCTCGCCAGCCCGCGGATGTCCGCCAACGGCCGCTCGGGCGCCTCCTCGTCGGTGCGCAGCACGCGCAGCACCTTGCGGGTCTCGGCCAGCGTGCGCGTCGCCTCCTCGTCGATGCGGCGCAGCGCGTCCGTCGCGGCTGCCGGCTCGCGTCCGGCGACCGCGAGGCCCGCCTGGGCGGTGATCGCGATGGCCGTGAGGTGGTGGGCGACCGTGTCGTGCAGGTCGCGGGCGAGGCGCTCCCGCTCGCCACGTCGTACGTCGTCGAGCTGCCGCGTCCGCAGCATCGACTGCGCGCGGACCACCGCACCCAGCGCGACCGCAGCCACGACCACCGCGGTACCGCCGATGCGGTCCGCGACCGGCACGTGCTGGGACACCAGCGAGCTGCCGGCGATGACGAAGAAGAGGACGAGGCCCCCGACGGCGTCCTTCCCGCGGGCCCAGCGCGCCAGGGAGTAGGGGATGAGGAGCGCCACGACGGACGTGTTGAGGTCGCCCGGTGGAGGCCCGTCGGTCACCCACGAGACCACCAGGAGGGCGAGGATCACGGCCCCGAAGACCGTCACGGTGAGCGTGGGCCTGGTCCGTCGGACCAAGAGCGTCGGCAGCCAGACCAGGAACCCCGCCAGAGACAGCCAGCGGAACGGCAGGTCCGGTCGCAGCACGGCCACCTCGATGACCGCAAGGACCGCGGCGACCCCCACGCCGGCGTAGTCGAGGCGTCCGGCGGGCCGCGCGTCGGGCGGCGCGGGAAGGCGCCAGACGGACAGCGCGACGGAGCGGATCTGCGCGAGCACGGGTGCACGCTAGTGCCCCGCGGCGGCCGATCGGATCGGCCGGATGACCGAGTGGTCAGGCGTGTGCTGCGCCGAGACGGTCCCGCCAGTCCGTGAGCCTGGTGACCGAGGTCCGTGACGTCTGGCGCCGACCGGCGGGCTCTGACTTCAGCACGGCCCGCCCAGAGCCTCAGCCCTGCTGCGAGCGCGCGCAGCTGCACGGACCATGTCGGCGACCTGCGTACTGGTCAGATCGGTGTGGAACTTCGAGTCGATCACCACCACTCCGCCTTCGCGGGTCACGACGACGTGATCCAGGTCGGCGGACTGCAGGGCGATGCTGACTGCGACGTAGAACGCAGCCATGGCACGACGTAGCGCTGCTTGCTCCGCAGCCACTCGCGGCGCAGTCGCGTCAGCTCCCGGCTCGGGTAGGACTTCACTGCCCCCATGAGTTCCTCCGTCAGACGTGGTCACCTGATCCCGATCACGGACCGGCATGCTGGCGGACGCGATCGCCGTAGGCCGGCCACGAGCAGCGAGACGACGGATGAGGAAGTCAGGTCGTGCTTCTGGCCCCGCCGTCCATGGGTGGCGGGGTGTGGGGCGGGGTCATGGTCGGCGTGGGCGCGGGATGCCGGGCGGGTCGGGCGGGTCGGGTGGCTCGGCCTGGTCGATCGCGGTGGTGCCGTGGCGGTCGCGGCGGTAGTGGTGGCCGTGGGGTGAGGTCCACTCGAACACCCCGGGCTCGGTCATGCGGTAGTGCCAGGCGGTGTGGGTCTTGAGCCGGTGGTGGAAGCGGCACAGGGCCGCGAGGTTGTCGGTCCG